>NZ_JAOWKZ010000009.1 GCF_025751495.1 Albidovulum litorale
GCGACGGGCGACGGGTTCGACCGGATCATGGATTTCGAGGACGGGCTGGACCTGATCCGGATCAAGACGGGGGCCGTGGATTTCGGCTACGTGACGGTGGTGGCGTCAGGGCCGAACACGCTGGTGACGTTCTCGGATGTCAGCGTTCTGCTGATCGGGATCAACCCGGGCGACATCGACGCGAGTGATTTCGTGTTCGGGTAGGGAGCAGGAACGCTCGCATCGCCTGCACGGTGGGAGGGCACAGAAGTCGTTTGTAGTCACAGCTGTTACTATGACAGTTATCAAAAAAGTGCGACCGCACTCTACCGTTGAAAATGGCGTCGGATAAAAGCGGTCATATGGGTGCATAGGGAAGGGAGTATATTCTTGCCCAAACATATCAAAGCATCGATTCCCTTGGCGGTTGAGTCGTCTAACCAAAGTGCGTCAAGTGGTTTCAGTCTCACACTTTTTTCACCTTTTTCTGAGACTGCGGATGCTCCTGCAAGCACGTCGACTCCCTACACGATTTCACCGGGTGATACTTTCGACGGCACGATCGCTACAATTGGCGACACCGACTGGATCCGCATCGACCTTATGGCGGGGCAGACTTATGTGATCGACCTTTACGGCACCGGCGGATCAGCGGGACTTGATACCTATCTGCGGGTTTACAACGACAGCGGCTTCTTGCTGGGTGACAATGACGACGAAGATTTTTGGAGCGGGGACTTTTCGTCACAGATGATTTTTTCGGTCGCCACAACCGGAACCTATTACATCGAAGCAGACACCTTTGCATCGCAGTACACCGGAACCTACCAGATCAACGTCAGTTCCGGCACCATGACGACTACCCCTGTGTTTTCATATCAGCAGATCGCCGACTACCTGAGGGCCGGCTTCTGGCAGGATGTCGGTGAGACGGTTCGGAGTTTCTCGGTTTCCTACGGCGACGCCCTCGATGTCGATATTTCTGGCTTGACCGCGCCTGCACGGCAACTTGCACTCTGGGCGCTCGATGCTTGGTCTACGGCCTCAGGCATCTTTTTTAACACCACTCTCGCCAGCGGAGCGATTGCGGATATCGTGATCGATGACCAGTTTGCCGGCGCCTACACCACTTTTCCCAGCATAAGCGGTTCGACCATTATTCAGGCTTCCATAAATGTCGATACCAGTTGGACAAACACTTACGGCACGAACTTTGACAGCTATTCGCTGCTAACCTTCATCCACGAGATCGGCCATGCGCTTGGTCTCGGCCATGCAGGTAACTACAACATTGACGCCTCATACGGGACCGACAATCACTATCTTAACGACAGCTGGCAAGCGACGGTGATGTCGTATTTTGATCAGCTCAACAATTCATACATCGCCGCGTCTTTTGCCTTCGCCGTTACCCCGATGATCGCAGACATCATCGCGATCCAGGCAATGTACGGCGTTGATCCGAACCTACGTTCCGGCAATACCATCTATGGTGAAAACTCCAATGCCGGCGGAACCTACGCGATCGTTAGCCAAATGATTGCTGCCGATACTCTGGTCAATCCGATCACAATGACGATAGTCGACCAAGGAGGAATCGATCTTCTAGATTTGCGCTCTGACACCAACAACCAGCATATCGATTTAACATCAGGTGCGGTTTCTGACGTTTATGGCGGCGTCGGCAACCTGTCCATCGCCCTTGGTACGGTCCTGGAAAACGTGCAGGCCGGATTGGGCAACGATACCATCATCGGCAACACGGCGGACAATATCCTTACTGGTAATGCAGGCGCCGACCGCGTTTTCGGTGGTGGCGGCGCAGACGACCTGCGTGGCAATGCAGGTTTTGACTCGCTGGATGGCGGCATCGGGAATGACACGCTGGATGGCGGCGGCCAGAGTGATACGCTTTCTGGAGGAGCCGATGACGACACCCTTTTCGGTCGTGTCGGCACTGATTTCCTCTACGGCGACGATGGCAACGACTCGCTCGATGGCGGCGGAGGGATCGACCAACTCTGGGGCGGGATCGGCAATGACACGCTGCTGGGCGGCAACGGTTTCGACACGCTGATGGGCGAGTCCGATGACGACTGGCTCTTCGGCGCGCAGGGCAATGACAGCGTCGATGGCGGCGACGGCGACGACCGGGCCTTTGGCGGCGCGCATCTCGACACGATGACCGGTGGGCTCGGCAACGACTCGCTGAATGGCGATGGCGGCGCAGACCTTATCCAAGGCGATGCCGGGATCGATCGGCTTCTGGGCGGCGTCGGGGCGGACACGATCCTAGGCGGTGCGGACGACGACCGGATTTTCGGCGGCGTTGATGCCGACTGGATCGAGGGCGGGACGGGCGATGACCGTTCGAACGGTGGCCTCGGGGCGGATCAGTTCGTCTTCGCGATGGGTGACGGGTTCGATCGGATCATGGATTTCGAGGATGGTGTGGACCTGATCCGGATCACGGCGGGGGCTGTGGATTTCGGCGACGTCACGACAAGCGACGTCGGCGGGCTGCACACGCTGGTGACTTTCTCCGATGTCAGCGTGCTGATCCGCAACGTCGATGTCTCGCTCATCGACGCCAGCGATTTCGTGTTCGGGTAAACCCGCCGCAAAGCGGGTGCTCCTTTTGCGACATCGGCGCGCCGATTTGTTCAAATGTAATCTCTTGCTGCCGATTTTGTCTGGTAGTCGTACTCGGTCTCTTATGTGGCGCTCAATCTCGCTCGCCAAAAATTAGTATGATATGCTTGTGGTAAGGGAACGCGAACTGAACAGAACGCCAGAAAACCCGTTTTGGAGGTTTAGGGGATGGCGATTATTTGGGGTACTTCAGGTGCGCTGGTAAACCAGGATCAGCCGATCCTACTTGATGGCACTGCTACTGTCGGACTTGAAGCGAATCTTGTTCTCTTGAGATCCGGACCGATTCTGGGAACCAATCCGCCCAAAAGCGAGATGGTCTTCCTAGACACCTCCAGCGGGCTATATGTGCATCTATACGGAGATTTGATCGGCGGCTTGTTCTATGTTGATTTTCTAACCTACGCGACGAGTTTTCAGACGCCATTTACGGTCAACAATTATTACAATGTCCAATCGGTCGGATTTTCTGGTGGTGCCCAACTGGTTGTGGATCCAACCAACCCGGGTGATCTCAGTTTGAACCGTGTTATCACTGTGATGACCGGTGACGACTTTGTTTACGGCGGCACAGAATCTGACGTTTTATTCGGTTACGATGGGAATGACTCGCTAAACGGCTACGGCGGCTTTGACACGCTTGACGGCGGCGCAGGCAACGACAAGCTCGATGGTGGAGGATTGGCCGACAGCCTGATGGGCGGAGACGATGACGACACGCTTTTCGGTCGCGTGGGCAATGACTCGCTTTACGGCGACGACGGTAATGACTCGCTCGATGGCGGCGGTGGTGTGGACCAGCTCTGGGGCGGGATTGGCAACGATACGCTAAGGGGCGGCAACGGGTTCGACACGCTGATGGGCGAGGCCGATGACGACTGGCTCTTTGGTGCGGCTGGCAATGACAGCGTCGATGGCGGCGATGGCAATGACCGGGCCTTTGGCGGCGCGCATCTCGACACGCTGACCGGCGGGCTGGGCAATGACTCGCTGAACGGGGACGGTGGTGCGGATTGGATCCACGGTGGTGCCGGGCTCGACCGTCTGGTGGGCGGCGTGGGTGCCGACACGATCCTCGGGGGCGCGGACAACGACCGTATCTTCGGCGGCGGCGATGCCGACCGGATCGAGGGCGGGACGGGCGATGACCGGATGAACGGCGGCACCGGGGCGGACGAGTTCGTGTTTGCCACCGGCGACGGGTTCGACCGGATCATGGATTTCGAGGACGGGCTGGACCTGATCCGGATCACGTCGGGGGCCGTCGATTTCGGCGGTGTGACGGTGGCGGCGTCAGGGCCGAACACGCTGGTGACGTTCTCGGATGTCAGCGTTCTGCTGATCGGGATCAACCCGGGCGACATCGACGCGAGTGATTTCGTGTTCGGGTAGTGCAGTAGCGCAAGCAAGCGCTGCAAAGATTACGGCGGTTCTCTGACTCGGCTGGCCAAAGTAATGACTCCGGTATGGCACTATTCAAACCTTGAGCAGGTGCATTTGCTTCTTGCTACGCAAATTCGACCAGGTTTTGCATCCCCGGACGTCGCGCTCTGAACGCACTTGAAAAAGAGAATTCATTGAGGCATCATCTTTCGTTGGGTAGGGGTGCTATGATTTCTGACGGTTGTTTGTAAAACTTCCGATCAATTGAACTCACTTGGCTCAATTGAATAACGGTGGTGATGAGCTGTCGCTTTATCTCCGCCATCCCTCTCAAAGAAAATTGTTGCGAATGGGGTGCTAATACAAAGCTTCCCACTGGCAACCAACACAGAGTTCCGGCGACAAAATATGGATGACCGGAACCATGTTGAGGTTTGAGCATAAAAACTCACGCGGTCGTCAGGGTGCCTGTTTCGTACAGATACTCGATTAAAAATCTATTGGGGGGGACATGGCCTATATTCCTGGTACAAACCTTAATGACACGTTGGTCGGAACGAATTCCGCCGACGTAATCGAGGGGTTCGATGGTGCGGACAGCCTGTCAGGCCTCAATGGGGACGACGAGATCTACGGCGGCAACGGGAACGATACAATTCTCGGTGGCGCAGCGGATGACTATTTGCGCGGGGATGCCGGAAACGACACGCTCGACGGTGGCGCGGACTTCGACCAGATCACATACGATTCCTCTACCTCTGGCGTGGTGGTAAACCTTGCCTTGGGAACAGCTTCAGATGGTCTTGGCGGCACGGACACACTGATCAGCATTGAGTCTGTGCGCGGATCCATGCAGGCCGATTCAATAACGGGCGATTCCGGCAATAACGTTTTGATGGGTTTGCAGGGTAACGACACGCTTGATGGCGGCGCTGGAACCGGAGACATGGCGCGCTATGACCGGGACAGCAATTACGGTGGCATGTCCGGCGTCTATGTCGACCTTGCCGCAGGCACCGCGACAGACGGTTTCGGAGACACGGATACCCTGATCGGAATCGAAAGGGTGCGCGGCTCGAACTTTGGCGACACCATATTCGGCGATAGTGGTGACAACATCCTCCAAGGGCGCGATGGCGACGATGAAATTTTTGCAGGCGCAGGAAACGACGAGATCTTTGGCGAAAATGGTTCGGATTACCTGCGCGGGGATGCCGGGAACGACACAATCGACGGTGGAGCGGATGGTGATCAGGTCACCTATGAAAATTCCGCATCCGGCGTCGTCGTAAACCTTGCCACAGGCACGGCGTCGGACGGGTTCGGGGGGACGGACACGCTGATCAGTATCGAGGATGTCCGCGGATCCCTGCATGCGGATTCAATTACAGGCGATTCCGGTGACAATACGCTGATAGGCCTGCAAGGCAATGACACGCTCGATGGCGGCGCCGGAAACCGTGACAGGGTGCGCTACGACCGTGACGCCAACTATGGCGGCAATGCAGGCGTCAACGTGAACCTTGCAACCGGTATCGCAATTGATGGTTTTGGCAATACAGACACGCTCATCGGAATAGAACGGATTCGCGCCACGAATTTCAACGACACCCTTGTTGGTGACGGCGCCAACAATGATTTTCAGGCACGGGACGGTAACGATTCCATAAGTGGCGGCGCGGGATTCGACTATTTCCAGGCCGGTGCAGGCAACGACACGATCGATGGCGGCGCGGACAACGACTACCTGTCTTACTACTGGGACAACCCGGCCTCGGGCGTTGTCATTACCTTCACGACGGCCACGAGCGGTACGGCGACCGATGGCCTGGGCGGCACAGATACGTTCATTTCGGTCGAAGAATTCGAAGGCACGGTCTTTGGCGACACGATGACCGGTTCGACAGGCGACGAGTGGTTCGAAGGCATGGAGGGCAATGACAGCCTGTCCGGCGGTGACGGAAATGATCGGCTGCTCGGCGGTGCCGGCAATGATACGCTGAACGGCGGAGCCGGAACCCGTGACGAGGTGCGGTACGATCGCGACGAAAACAATGGAGGGTTTCAAGGCGTAACGGTCAATCTTGCCAGCGGCACGGCGACGGACGGCTTCGGCAATACTGACACCCTGCTGGGAATCGAGCGGGTTCGGGGCACCAGTTTCGGCGACACAATCAACGGTGACGGTGGGAACAATGAACTCATCGGCTGGGATGGAAATGACTCCCTGACCGGCGGCGCGGGCTTTGACTATTTCGAGGCCGGCGCGGGCAACGACACGATCCACGGCGGCGCGGACTTCGATCTCCTGGACTACTACTGGGACAATCCGGTGACGGGCATCGTCGTGACCTTCACGGGAGCACAGGCCGGGACAGTAAACGATGGCCTCGGCGGCACTGATACGTTCACAGGAATTGAGGTCATCCGGGGAACGAACTTTGCTGATGTGATGACCGGAGCCAGTGGCGAACAGGCCTTCCGCGGTCTGGCTGGCAACGACACGCTTAATGGTGGTGCTGGTGTCACTGATTGGGCCTCCTACCACAACACTGCACCCATGGGCGGCTTTCAGGGTGTCGTAGTTGATCTCGTCGCTGGTACGGGTATCGACACGTTCGGTGATACCGACACTTTGATCTCCATCGAAAATATCTGGGGGTCCGATTGGGGCGATCACGTAACTGGTAGTAACGGCGTTGGTCATTATTTTGTTGGCAATGCCGGTAATGACACGCTTATCGGCGGGAATAAAAATGATCTGCTTGAAGGGGAAGACGACAACGACCAGCTTACCGGCAATTCTGGCTTTGACACGCTCGACGGCGGCGCTGGTAACGACACCCTGGATGGTGGTGGCCTGGCCGACAGCCTCTTGGGCGGAGCCGATGACGACACGCTTTTCGGTCG
>NZ_JAOWKZ010000010.1 GCF_025751495.1 Albidovulum litorale
CGACCGAAAAGCGTGTCGTCATCGGCTCCGCCCAAGAGGCTGTCGGCCAGGCCACCACCATCCAGGGTGTCGTTACCCGCGCCACCGTCAAGCGTGTCAAAGCCGCCATTGCCGTTCAATTGGTTGTTTGCACTGTTGCCTGAAACTTGTTCATTGCCGGAACCGCCAACATAATTTTCGATGATTGTCCCTTGGGCGATCACCACATTTCCGACCATCCCCGCAACGTCCAGTACGCTACCCGACACGAGGTTCACGTTATTGTTCGACGTAGTGGTGCTGAGATCAAGCGTGTCGGTACCGGAACTGTCCTGGATCGTGAACGCAACAGGCCCGTTATTGTAGATCGAGGTATTGATCGTATTGTCGTCGAAAAGATACCCGAAGATCGTGCCGAGATATCCACCGATATTGGAATTGGCACCCCAGATCGTGTTGCCAGCATAGGCCGAGATTGTCGCGCCGTACAGCTCTGCAACAGCTGCGATATCTGCGATCATCGGCGTGATCGGGAACGCGAAGTCCGCGTTGATGAAGGTGTTATCGATCTGGTCGAAATACGACATCACCGTCATCTGGTAGCTGTCGTTCAGGAACACGGCGTTCGTGGCGTAGTTGCCCGCTCCGTTATAGTTCCCTGCATGCACAAGCCCGAGGGCATGGCCGATTTCATGCAGATAGGTCAGGAATGAGTAGCTTCCGATCGACGTACCGTAGGTCGATAACCAATTCGTCGAGATATTGACGCTCGCCTGTACAATCTGTCCCGTATTCGGGAAGTAGGCTTCCGGTCCCGCAAAGGCACCGGCCTGATTGTCATCAAACAGAATGTCCGCCGAAGTCGATGTCGTGGTTGAAAACGTCATGCCGGTTGCGACACTCCATGCCTCCAGCGCCCACAGCGCAAGTTGCTGTCCCGCAGCGGTAAGCGCCGCTATGTTAACCGTCATCGTATCCCCGGTCCGCTCATCATGCGCGATCGGAGTCGGAATCCCCCAGCCAAAATCTATGAGTTGTGTGACGACCTGCTCGACAGTGTAGACATTGGTCGCCGCCTGCAGCCTGTAGGTGCCGGTTTCGCCGCCATATGCCGATACACCAAGGTAGTAGGTCCCTGTCGTCGTCGCCGTGAACTCGATCAGCGAAAAATGGTTGCCAACGGACGGGTCGACGTCGTCATTGGTCAGCAGAAGATTTCCAGAAGAACCGTAAAGTCTAAGGAGCGTATCGTCCAATCCCGCGGCGCTGCCTCCAGTTCCCCAAACCGTGAAGACGTAGGTCTCGCCAGCGGTCAGGTTGACTCTGACCCAGTCCGCATCCGACGAGCTACTGATCGTTCCATCGAACTGATCGCCGACGGAAATCGTATAGCTCGTGGAAATATTGGCGACGGCGTCTATGGCTTCGGAATACAGCGCCGCGCGAAACGGCGCAGACAAAGATGAACCCGAGGTCAGGTCTGCCGTGAGTGCTTTGGTCAGCGGCCCAGTATCTTGGGGTAAATTCGACATTTCATTCATTGATTTAAGGGTGCGCGTACGCAACAAACCTCTCGAAACTGTCAATAATGTGGCGGATTTTGAAACCGCGATGCCGACGGTTGTGCCCGGCCCGCAATCTTCAAATTATTGGCAAACACTCGGCTGAAACCTGCCGATTAAATGAGACGCATCACATGTCAAACCCGGCTCCGCCCGTGATCCCGAGAGGAACCGAGCGATCGCCTGCAAAGGGTTAGGGTTCCACAAGCCAGCTACGCGACAAAAATGTCAGATTTGTGCTGTTTCAAAGCGCCGTTGTTGATTGGCACGCGGCTGGCTTTGTCTTGCCACTACCCAAACACGAAATCACTCGCGTCGATGTCGCCCGGGCTGATGCCGAATAGAAGCACGCTCACATCCGAGAACGTCACCAGCGTGTTCGGCCCTGACGCCGCCACCGTCACACCGCCGAAATCGACGGCCCCCGACGTGATCCGGATCAGGTCCAGCCCGTCCTCGAAATCCATGATCCGGTCGAACCCGTCGCCGGTGGCAAACACGAACTCGTCCGCGCCGGTGCCGCCGTTCATCCGGTCATCGCCCGTCCCGCCCTCGATCCGGTCGGCATCGCCGCCGCCAAAGATCCGGTCGTTGTCCGCACCGCCGAGGATCGTATCAGCGCCCACGCCGCCCACCAGACGGTCGACCCCGACACCACCGTCGATCAGGTCCGCACCACCGTCGCCGTTGAGCGAGTCATTGCCCAGCCCGCCGGTCAGCGTGTCGAGATGCGCCCCGCCAAACGCCCGGTCGTCACCGTCACCGCCATCGACGCTGTCATTGCCCTGCGCGCCGAAGAGGAAATCATTGTCCGCCTCGCCCAGCAGCGTGTCGAACCCGCTGCCACCCCTGAGTGTATCGGTGCCCGCACCGCCCTCCAGCCGGTCAACCCCGCCGCCACCGTCGAGCGAGTCATTCCCCGCGCCGCCGGAAAGCGAGTCATTGCCTATGCGACCAAACAGCGTGTCATTGTCGTCGCCGCCTTCCAGTGTGTCTCGGCCACCGCCACCGTCCAGCGTGTCACTGCCGATCCCGCCATCAAAGAAATCGAAGCTGGCGCCGCCCCGCATCCAGTCGTTTTCAGTCAGCGTCGCGAATGGGCTCGCAGCAATATTGATTGTGTCTCCTGGAGCAAGCGGTGACGCCGCCTGACCGACAGATATGATGTCGTTGTTGTTGAAATTGATGAAGTCAACGAGGGACGCAAATGCGGGCAAAGGATCGCCGCCAATCGCGTAGATATGGTCGGTGCCGGTGGCATCGTCATAAAGAATTAGAATAGTTGTGGATCTCTGAGTACCGTTGTCGTCCCAGACAACCTCGCCGAGCAGGCTCTCGTCAAACTGATCATCGTCAAAAAAATCGTTAACATTCAATGATATGCCGTCAACGATCACATCAGAATCGTTAGCGCTGATGAAATCGACTTCGGGCAGATCTCCTGGATCGCCCCCAATAACGGAATAGACCAACGAGGGTGTTGTACCATCATTGTAAGCGACCGACATGGTGGTCGTCCCGAGCGACACCGGACTGCCGTTAATATCCCACTGGACCGTGATACCCGTAAAAGTGTACGTCGACATAAGCAACTTCCCCGTTTCAGATTTCGAGCGAAGCAGTCGACAGGCTTGCCACCTTGCCGCGACATCACTCTTGGCCAGGTCACGTTAACGTCGGAGAACCATTGAGCAACCGCATCGGCACGGCAGGAGTTCAAGCGGGGAAGAACGTGGCCAATTGCCCACACCGCGTCCTACCCGAAGACGAAATCACTCGCGTCGATGTCGCCCGGGTTGATGCCGACCAGCAGCACGCTGACATCCGAGAAAGTCACCAGCGTGTTCGGCCCTGACGCCGCCACCGTCACACCGCCGAAATCAACGGCCCCCGCCGAGATCCGGATCAGGTCCAGCCCGTCCTCGAAATCCATGATCCGGTCGAACCCGTCGCCCGTCGCGAACACGAACTCGT
>NZ_JAOWKZ010000001.1:0-255819 GCF_025751495.1 Albidovulum litorale
ACCCTCGTGATCGACGGCCCGCCACAGATAATGCCGCTCGCCGTTGACCGTTACGAACATCTCGTCTAGGTGCCAACTGGCGCGACTGGACTGCATCCTCTCAACACGCCGCTTTCGGATCTCCGCCGCGAACATCGGGCCGAACCTGTGCCACCAAAAGCGAACCGTCTCGTGGCAGATATCGACGCCCCGTTCGTGCAGCAAATCCTCGACATTCCTGAGCCACAGCGGAAACCGGATGTACATCATCACCGCCAGGCGGATGATCTCGGGCGACGTTTTGAAGTAGCGAAAGGGGGAGCGTTTCGTCATGGGCGGAGGCTACGAAACCGCCCAGCCCGCCTCAAGCCGCGTTTGTCTGACAGAGTCCTGCATTGAAATTCTTAAAGAAAGCAATGCGCAAGCACGGTCAGCCCGAGGTCATTGTGACCGACAGGCTTCGATCCTACGGCGCTGCCATGAAGGACATCGGAGCCGGTGAACGGCAGGAGACTGGTCGCTGGCTCAACAATCGAGCTGAGAATTCACACCTGCCATTCCGACGACGAGAGCGGGCGATGCTCAGGTTCCGGCGGATGCAAAGTCTTCAGAAATTCGCCTCCATCCACGCTTCCGTCCTAAACCACTTCAACCAGGAACGAAGCCTCTCCAGCCGACACCTCTTCAAGGCCAACCGCGCCGCTGCTCTCGCCGAGTGGCGCGGTCTCTGCGCGGTATAAGGGGCAGCCTCGCTGTCCATTCGGAGACCAGTTCGAATTGGTCTGACAGCACCGCCACTACACAACATGTTGATTTTAAATGACATTATGCCTATCGCAGTGTCGCGTGCTTTCAGCGACATGCGAGGCGTTCTACTCTTAGAGACTTAAAATCACAGGCGAAATAGCCGCCTAAAACCGCTCGAGTCTCTGTTTGGCATGCGGCGCGATACGGTTTTCAAGCGGAGTACAGGGCGCCGGACTTGGCTTTTGGTTCCTGCCAGGTCGAAGGCGGCCACCTTTTCTCAGACTTATTCTCCATGTAGGAGTTCGTCATCTGGGGTCTGTCAGAAGAAACTGGATTGAGACGGGCGGGGCTGGGTTTGTAACCTCGCTGGATGACCAAACCTGATCCATTCCGCCATTGCAAAACGAGCCGTGAGATTATCCGCCTGAGGTAATGCTGTACGTCCGTTACCCACTGTCCCTTCGCAACGCGAAAGATTCGGTGCGTCGGGCAGTCATATTGTCCTTTTAAAGACGGGTTCGAATTGGCCTGACAGCACACAGAATGCGGTTCTAGGGGGGCAGGCGGGCATTGTGCCGGGCGTTCGAATGTCGCCAGCACCGTTTTGACCGATCGAGGAAGTGGCGTCAGACCGTTACGATTCCGTCGTCGGCACATATCGCCATAGCGGCCCTGCCGTCGTGCCGTATCCTGTGTCAGGCAAGGGCACACGCATCAGGTGCTGCGCCTGATCCTTCAGGCTGAACATCACCGGCACGATCAGCGCCAGGGCCGGTTTGTCTCCGTTGAAAGCCGCGTTCAACCCGTCAAGGAGTTCGCTGTAACTGCGGTTGAACCGGTCGGACAGTTCACGGATCTCAGGCGTAGAGGCATAGTCCGCCGCTTTCGGATCGTCCTTCATCGGCCAGACCGCAGTCCAGTCAACGACCAGGTCGCTGCCGCTCGGTGGTTCGCCAAGGCGATCGGTCGGGAGGTAGTAGCGGCTGTGAAGAATTTCGTCGAACTTGAAGAAGTGCGCGATGTCCCAGCGTTCCTCGCCTTTAGGCGCGGGGATAAGGTCGTTGTCGCAGGCGGAATGGCCCAGCGCCGCACCTTCGCCCTCATCCATGATCTCCCGGATCGCCGTGCGGGCCGTGGCAAGGTCGTGGACTGCAATCACGTCGCCTCCGGCACCGTAGTAATCGTCGGAATTGAATTGGCGGGCGGCATCGCCGATAAAAATCTTCCGCTCCCCATGGGCCGCGCAGGCCTTTTCCAGCATGCCTAGTACATAAAGGTAGAAACCGCCGATGGTTTCGTAGTCGCGATGGGCGTCGTTTGCCGGGTCCTTTGGCGCCCGTTCAACCTCGCGGAAGCATTTGATCTGGTCGGGCATAAAGCGGCGCAGGCGCAGTTCCGGCCCCTTTCCGTCCAGAATTCGCATCGGATAGGACGGCAACTGCTTGGGGTCGTTTACCACCGGTTTGCAATTGATTGCATTCATCAGATTGGCGACCAGCACCATGTGCAGCATTTCCTCGACCATCACCTGACGGATGACCTCTATCGGTTCGGCATTGACGATCTCGGGCGAGCTTCGGTCGTATTGCCCCTGTTCCTTGATCGAATAGCAGGCGGTGGCATAGGGCGGGATCGTCGACAGTTCCAGCATCAGCGCCTTTTGCAACAGCGCCCCAAGCTCGGCCCGGTCGTGGTCGATGTTTTTATCGTTCGTCATTTCAATGCCTTCTCAATCGCGTCAGCCGCCTTGAATGCAAGCGCCGCCAATGTGAGCGTCGGGTTGGACGTGGCGATTGTCGGCATCGACCCGCAGCCGACCATCCAGAGATTGTCGTGGTCATGCGTGCGCATACCGGCATCGGTCACGGATGTCTTCCGGTCGGTGCCCATCCGGTGGGTGCCAACCAGATGCCCGGCGCCAAATACGCTATAACCGTTGCCATCGTACGTCAGGTACCCGGCGGCGGACGGGTCGTAGGACGTGTGGTTCCTGATCCCCATGCGGCGGAAGATCGTCATGCAGATCTCATGCGCCATCGCCAGACCGGCGCGCGAATAATCATCGACATCATAACTGATCACCGGGCGGTACTCGCCCATGGCATCGCGATAGGCCGGGTCGATTGACACCCGGTTCGAGGCTTTGGGAAGCTGTTCGACCAGAATGCCGATACGCACCTGTCGCTGGACATCGTCATAGAGCTTCCGCCGCAGGCCCGGGCCGAAGAGGTTCTCCCCCTCCACCAGTTGCGAGACGTTGCTGTAGGGGGCGCCCGCGGCAAAATCCCATCCGGTATTTCCAAGCTCCAGCCGGAATGCGGCTTTCTGATCGCGGAACTTGCCATCACGGAAGGATTCGATGCCAGCGGTCGATTGCGGGCCCCGAAACGGTCCTATCGGGTGCTCCGCCAGTCCCCAGGCCATCATGTAGGGATGGTCCATCAGGTTACGGCCAAGTTCCTGGCTGGACTGACAAAGGCCGGATGCGAGGGCGAGAGTCGCGTTTTCGACCGCGCCGCCAGCCAGAACATATGTCTTAGCGCGCACCCGCCGCAATTCATACTGAGTGACACCGGGAAAGGCGTAGCGCTTGTAGATGATGCTTGAGATCCGGTTGTTTTCGTCCAATTCGACCCGCGAGGCGATCGACTGGGTCTGGACCTTGAAGATCTTCGCGATGTCGTCATCCTTAACGGTCGCGAAGCCTTTGCCGCCGAACTTCTTTTCGGCCCTGCTCTTGCCCAGCGCTTCGGCATCGGCAAGGGTTTTCATCGCATTGTACTTGGCCTGAACCGGGCAGATCGGGATGCAGTTGGTATTGCCTTCGCAGCGCTGGCCCATGAAGGCAAAGGCCCCCGTCGCGCCGCGTGGTTTGTACGGAGTATTTTTAAGGTCCACCGGGATTTTGGCGCCTTTGGCGAACACGCGCGGGATCGAGTTGCGGCCCTGCGGTGTGTTGGCGACCTTTGGCTCTACAATGTCAGCGTCCTGCTCCGGAACACCACCCGGATCGCGCTGGCCGCTGGTCGATATACTGAGCCCCTGCATTCTCTTTTCGAAATACTGGTCGCAATAGGATGTCGGCAGCGCATGCATCGGGTAGTCATACCCTTTTGCGAAATATGCCTTGTTGTCGCTGGCCGCCGATGTCCGGATGCCCAGAGCCTGCGGCGTCTGTTCCGCGGCTTCAGCCGAGACGCCGATCTCCCATTCCGCCTTTTCGTAATAGGGCCGCAGTTCTGTATAGCCTACCGGCCAGTCGACGCCCTTGCCGAAACGGCTTGCCATCTCGAAATCGGCGGGCAGCATCCGCAGACTGGTCCCGAGCCAGTGCAGCGTGGTGCCGCCATAGGCTCGCAGATAGTTGCTGCCGAAGGGCATCGGGCCGCGCTGGACGAAATAGCCGTTTGTATCGGGCACCGTGCCACGGACGGGCGTGATATCAAGCACTTCGGGCGACGGGACCGTGGGCAGGTTCGGATAGGGTGAATTCGGTGTCTTGGCGAGCGAGAGATAGAACTTGTCCAGATACTCGCGATAGGTCTGCCAGTCCTGTCCGTGGTCCGCGCCCGCTTCCAGCATGAGCACGGTCCGTCCCTTTGCCAGCAGTTGCTTCGCCAGGATAGCGCCGGCAATGCCTGCGCCCACGATCACGACGTCATACTGTCTGTCGTCTTCAAGAGGCTGGACCATGATCAAACCCTCCGCCGAGGCGGTTCCATGGCCCAGGCACCGTATCCCTGTGGCTTGGCACCCACCGGATGCGCCCCGATCGCATCCCAGACCAGCCCCTCCTTGTAGGCCCGGGTCGAGATGATCTTTGACACGTTGAACCGCGACACCCCGTATTTCCGACACCAGTCCTGCGACAGCGGCACCCATTGCCCGAGATACCAAAGCTGGATCAGCGACCGTGCCAGAGGACCAAGCCGGTCGCTTGAAAGGTAGATTCGGCGCACTTCCGAGGCACCGGCCTCCAGATCCTTGGCAAACGTCTTTTCCAGCGCGACGGCATGGCTCAGAAACTCGCGAAGGATGGGCTCGGGCGTGACCTGCCGGAACTGATGCCAGTAGTCTTTGCCGCATCCGGTCGCGTGGATCTCCGCCTTGGAATAACCGGTGAGCACCGCGCTGATGGCGGTGAATGCATCACGGTCGTTCTGCATGTCGGGGTCTGTCTTATGCCTGGTCATCGTGCCGGTCCCGATCAATGGCGTCCATGTAAAATCCGCGCGGCTCGATACAAGCGGGTGGGCTTTCGAAGATCTGCACGGCGGCTGGCTGCATGTCCGAGAATAATGCCCGCATGTCCTTCGTCATGGCAAAGTCGTTGTCGCCGATCTCCAGCCTGATCTTTCTGGCCTGCGCGGGCGACAGCATCACCGTGTCGAAAAGCCCGACAATGGTCCACCGCGTCCAGATCGTGCGGCCAAGTCCCGTCGCGAACTCGGGGATCGGCGTGCAGTTGGTCTTGGTCCAGTTGTAGCCGGTGAAGTCCGAGCGCAGACGATAGACGAATGTATCCGGATCATCGGGGTTGATCAGTTCGATCCGCCAGGCTTGCTTGGTGGTCGGCGGCTCCTGCGCGGTCATCGCCGCGTTCAGCGACGGGACCACATAGTTAAAGACGCCATAGAATTTGGGCTCTCCGAACACGGCGCGGCCCGCCTCGACCGCCACCTTGTTGTCGGCCGCCACATGCAGGCGCAGATGGCCGATGGTCTTGGTTTGGTCGCGTCCATAGAGGTATTCCCAAAGCGGCATCTTCGGAACACCGCCCTTGCGGTTGGCGGGATAGGCGAGCAGGTTGAACTCGACCTCGTTCGTGGTGCCCAGCGAATTGTCGTAATGCGCGGTGTACCTTTGGAAATTGAGCAGGATGACCGCCCGCTCTTCGGTTTTGCCCTTCTCCGTCTCGACCGGAAAGCGCGCGACGCAGAGGCCGGTATTCTCGACATAACGCTCGGCCTGTTCGATTGAGGTGTACCAGTACATCCACTGACATTGCAGCGATGCGTACATGAAGGGGAATGTGTCGAACTTTTTCGGCAATTCGGGCATCACGCCACTGACCGGCACCTGTTCACAGCACGATTTACGCGCCGTTTTCTTTGGCTTCTTCGTCATTGTCCCCTCCAGTTTATCGTTCGGTCGCGGCCGTCTCCAAATTCGTCCTTGATGTCGGTCGTTTGTATTCGTCTGCCGTTCAGCTTTCGGCGGTTTCGGCTTTGCCATCGGCGTTTGCATATTGACGGGCACTGGCCTCGGCGCGGCGCTTATGCCCGGGCATGCCCATCTCCTGCGACATGTCGATCGCCTGCCGGAACCGGGCCGCACCCGCCGCCTTGTCGCCCAGCACCATGGCAATCTCACCGTCAAGCCGGACCAGTTCGGGCGCCCAGAATGCCTCACCACTTTCCTCTTCGAACCGCTGGGCCTCGGCGACCAGATCCCTGGCTTTCTGGGCCTGACCAAGCGACATCGCAACATCGGCGTGGAGATACCGGAAATAACTGAGCCCGAGTCGTGACGCGGTGCCACGCCATTCCCCCAGACCCTGTTCGATCATCTCCAACGCCTTCTCGTCCAGTTCTGCGCGGCGTGCCCAACCATTCATCACGCGCCCCCAGCCAAGCCAGAAATGGAAGGCGTTCTTTTCGGAAAGCGTGATCAGCCGGGCCGAGCTTTGCCGCACCGCGTCTTCATCACCGAGGAACTGGTAGATCCAGCTTGCGAAGGCCAATGAGAAGGATAGCGTGAAAGGGTGTTCGGTCTCCGGTGCGAGTTCAAGCGCCTTCTCGATGGCCGCCAGCGCGTCCTCGTCGCGACCGCAGAGCCAGTAGCTCCACGCGGCATAGGCATGGATCGCGACGCCAAGATCGACAACGTCGAAATTCAGACCTCGGCGCCGGTCCTCTAGGCTCAGCGCGACGTCCATCCCCTTTCGCAAGACCTCCAGCGCTTCAGCCGGTCTGCCGAGATAGGTGAGAACCGATCCGAGCGAGCGGTAGGTCACGGCTGTGATAACCGGATCGGCGTTCGCATCCAGCATCGAGCCAAGCTGCTCGGCATTCTCCAGGGCCTCCGCGTATTCGCCGCCGATCATGGAGGAGCGGAACTGCCCGTAGACGACCTTGAACAGTCGGTCCAGTTCGCCATAGCGGGTGCACAACTCGCGCGCCCGGGCATAGGCGCCGCGTACCGAAGGATGTGCATAGCCATTCACGAAGGCGTAGGGCACCGCGATCATGATCTGAAGATCCATTTCCCTCCGGTCCCGTTCCTCCGTCTCGGGCAGATGCGCGAGGCTAGACAGCGCGAACTGAAGATGTTCGATTGCTTCGGGATTGGCCGACCGTTCCGTCGCGACACGCGCGGCCGCGCGCCAGTATCCCTCGGCGATCAGGTGGTTACCGGCGAGCATGAAGTGATGGCCCAGCAATTCGGGCTCGGTCTTCGCGGTTTCGGGATAGAGATTTTCCAGTACGGCCGCGATGCGCCCATGCCACTTTGCGCGCGAAGTGCGCAGCATCGACTGATAGGCCGCTTCCTGCACCAGCGCATGGCGGAACTGGAAGACAGAATCCTCATCCATTCCGCCGATGGGCACGATCAGATCCGCATCAATGAGCTTGACCAGCGCGTCGTCGACCGTCCGTTCATCACCTGCATGAACGCGGCACAGGATGGTTCGGTCGAATGTCCGTCCGATGGTCGAGGCAATCTGGGCCACTTGCCGGACTTCCGTTAGCCGGTCGAGGCGGGACATCAGGGAATCCTGCAGCGATGCCGGTATCGCCAGCGAAAGATCGCCTTTGAACACCTCATCCTCGGCCAGAAGCCCGCTTTCGATAACCATTTTGGTCAGTTCTTCGATGAACAGCGGCACGCCATCGGTGCGCAGCACGATCTGTTTAACGATCGGTTCGGGCGGTCGGACCTGCGCAATGCTCTCGATCAAAGCGATGGTCTCACGCCGCCCGAGGCGATTCAGTTCCAGCGCGGTGACATGCGCCAGGTTTTTCCAGGGGGATACGAATTCAGGCCGCGCGGTGATCAGCAACAGGCAGCGCTGCCGTTGCAGCAGGCTTATCCAGCGGGACACGAATTCAAGCGTGGAGGGGTCGATCCAATGCGCGTCGTCGATCACCATCAAGAGCGGCTTTTGGTCCGACATTGCGCCGCAGACCTGAATCATCGCGTTGATGGCCTCCAGCTTCTCCTGCTCAGGGTGTGATGTCGCGGAGAGGCCCGCGAAATCCTCTCCGAAGCCGAGCAGGTTAGCGATCGGGGGCGCCACGATGGATTGATCAACATCCAACCCGTCCAGAAAAAGATGGAGTTTGCCGCGCTTCACCTCGTCTGTGTCGGTCTTGGAGAGGTTAAGCAAAGCGCCGAACGCTTCCTTCGCCGAATAGAAGGGGCTGTTCTTGTGAATGACCGATCCGAATAGGACCAAACGGTTTGCCTCGCCGTCGGGCAACTCCTGATCGAGCGAAAAGATGATGCGGGATTTTCCAATTCCGGCCTCGCCGGTGACGAGCATCACCTGTCCGTCCCCCTCCATTGCTTCTTCCCAGCGGGTTGAAACGAGGGCGATTTCGGCTTTCCGGCCGATGACCGGTGTTGTTGGGCGCAACTGCTGGCGCCGGGCGATGTCCGTAGCGCTGCTGGGTCGCATAGCCTGGTACAGTTCCATCGGGTCCCTTACCCCATGCAGGGTCTGAGGTCCGAGCGATCTGAACATCAGTTGCGCACCGGCCAGCCGCCGGGTTGCGGCCGACGTGACGACCTGTCCGGCCTCAGCGAAGGCCTGTATCCTTGCGGCGATATTGGGGGTGTCGCCAAACAGCGACATTTTCTCAATATGGTCGCCCGAGCCGGTCTGGCCCACGACTACGGAACCGGTGTGCAGCCCCACCCTGACTTGGGTGGAAAGGTCGAGGCGCGGGAAAAATCCCGCAATCGCGGGCGCCGCCTCGGCAATTTCCAGAGCGGCCAATGCCGCGGCATAGGCACTTCCTTCATGCGCTACCGGGTAGCCGAAGTACACGACCACGCCATCGCCGACGAAATTCGCGACATGTCCATTATATTGTTCGACGATTCCGGTCACTACGGTCCGGTAATGAGCGATAAGTTCCCGGTAATCCTCAGGGTCCAGCGCCTCTGATATTGCGGTTGAACCGACGAGATCGCTGAACAAAACGGTAAGCTGCCTTCGTTCAGCCGTCTGCTCTGGGTCGTCTTTGGGTTGGTCTTGCGGTGCTTTGACTCGCGGGGGAGCGGGGCGCGCTTCGGCATTGCTGGCAACGGACGTCCCGCAATTCACGCAGAACTTGGCATCCGGGCTGATCTCCGACCGGCATGCGGGGCAACGCGGGGCTATGGATGTTCCACATTCCTGGCAGAACTTGGCCCGTTCGGGATTCTGTGTGTCGCAGTTCGGGCAACGCACAATTCTGCCTCCTGCAAATCGGGCGGCCACGAAATCAGGAAGACGGTTTCCCAAAAGCCGCATGCCGTAAATGTCATTTGTATAGTTACAAGAAGATCAGAGAAAACGCTACGCAGATTTAGGGAAATCCCGTGGAAATTAATATGCTCGCGATACCGTTCGGCAATATGTGCAAGAAAGCAGTTCGTCGGGGTTTTTAAACACAGACAAGCTCGCACTCCACACAACCATAGGAAGAATTCCGTATTCGGCTGCGGATCAGACCAATATCGGATGGCCTGCGCAAGGTGCTTTCAAGAGGGTTCGCCCAATCACACGATAGCAGCCTCTCTCAACGATGTTATATTCGCGTTTGCGGCGACGAGTTTCGCGCTCGTATCACGCATCAGACATTGCTGCATGCACAGCCCAAGTTCCGCTTCTGCTGCGGCCAGAGCGCGAAGTTTCTCCGCATCCGCCTCAAAGACACGGGAAGGGCCGACGGTCGTCAGCGTCGCAGAGGCAGGTGCTCCGGTGAAACAGGTTACTTCGCCCACGAATTCGCCGTTGGCGCAGTTTCCGATCAAATGACCGTTTATCGACGCATTTGCTTTGCCGGTTGCCAGATAATAGAGCTTGCCAATCACTTTGCCTTCAGTGGCCAGCACATGGCCAGCGCCGACATCGCGCCAAGTGCCTGTGTCAAGGAAGCGCCGTGCATTCATGGCAGAAAGTTCGGGAAACTTGCGCGTCAGAAGCTCTTTTTCCTCGTTGTTGAACCGCGTCTTGCGCCAGAGGAGATAGGTGCGCGTAAGTCCAACTATGCTGATAATAATCCAGCTGATCTGTATGATCGCCGACCACAGGTTGAAACTCGCAATCAGCGAGATAAGAACCAATACGGCCGCCGACAAATTCAATACAGTATAGGGGTAGCGGGACCCTCTGAGCAGACCGAACTGCAAACCCGCATAGGCGCCCAGATAAAGAGCAACCCCCAAAAAGCCGCAGACTTCGAAAAACCCATCCCAAACTGCATAGTTCATATACGTCTCTCCACAATCTGCGTGATGGTTTGATCTTTGTTTTTTCAATGGAGCGATGAGTAGGCCCAGTTATCCTGCGTGGGATTTGGACCGTCAGAAGCCGTTTTGCCAAGATACTCGCGCGTGACCTTGTCAGTCGTGATAGGCTTCTCGGCGACTCATCTCAACTATTTATCTTATGCCTGACACGACTCCCAAAATAGCGTAGCTCAGGATTCTGATTGGGGCTACCTTCAGGACGAGCTGCACGAGACAGACCCGTTGGGAAATGAATGACAGGACTAGCTCTATCTGACTTACTGGTGCTATCTGCTGCCGGCATGTTTGTTCTGGGGTATTTGATCATCAATCAGGTGATACTCCGACTGATGCTCCTGATCGGAACTGCGCTTTACATCTGTTACTATGCCGTCGTTGACACCTCGCCTCTTTGGCCAGCGATTTGGGCCAGCATGGCTACCGGCACTGCGAACCTGATCGGGCTTATGGCTCTGATCTATGGACGTTCATCCTGGGCGGTCCCCAAGATGTACCGCGATGTTTATCCTCATTTTAAAATGCTGCCGCCTGGCGATTTTCGAAAACTCATGAAGGTCGCAGAACGGACGACAAGGCCGGCGGGGTACATGCTTACCGAAGGGGGTCGACCCGTGTCTAAGCTCTACTACATTATCGATGGCGCGGTGAGGTTGGAGAAATTCGGCGACAGTTTCGATATTCCGGATGCTGTTTTTGTAGGTGAGGTCGCCTATCTGACAAATCGTCGAGCCTCTGCATCGACTATTCTGACGAAAGAGAGTGACGTTCTGGAATGGGACGTAGGCATACTACAGCAGCGCTCCAAGCGCGACCCTCGGTTTCGATTGGCAATCGACGCGGTGATTTCTCTGGATCTGGCTGGGAAAGTTGCGCGTGCAGGATCTCCAATACAGCGGCTTGAAAGTCCCGTATCCCCTCCAAGAGAGCCGGAAGAACGCTCGGCTACGGCTTGGACCGGGTGACCTGCCATTGAACTTTCATCCAGCCACGACCAAATCCCGGTTGGTGGCGGTCAGTATCGTCAGCGACAGCTATACACCAAGCAATCTTTATAGATAGCTCGTTTAAGCAGGTGTTCGGCGGCGAACCTTTGGTGCCAGCATTGCGCCGTTGTCTATAACGCCTAATCCGATAACATCCTGAACAGTTCCGTCATCCGCATCAGGCGCCGGGCAAGGTATCCTGCGGCAAGACGGTGCAGATCCGCTGCGGCAGCCCGACCGTCCAGACTGTTAGGTATCCGGTCGAGGTCGATCTTCAGCACCTCTGCATCTGTGTCCGCCAATACCCCTGCCGTACGCGGCACACGCGCATAATAGGCTATCTCTCCGACAAGGGCGCCCGGAACAAATCGTGCAACAACGAGTTTCCGGCCATCATCGCCGGTAATCTCGGCGCGAAGCTGACCAGCAAGCAGTTGGTAGATCGCTGTCGACTCGCTGCCTTCTGACACCAGAGTCATGCCTTGCTTCAGTTTCAGTCTCTCAGAGAATTCTGAGGTGTCGA
This sequence comes from Albidovulum litorale, assembly GCF_025751495.1. GTDB lineage: Bacteria > Pseudomonadota > Alphaproteobacteria > Rhodobacterales > Rhodobacteraceae > Albidovulum > Albidovulum litorale. The sequence continues at coordinate 11,755 of NZ_JAOWKZ010000001.1, forward strand.
GCGTCGGGTAGTTGGCACAAAGACTATTCAGAACGCCATCGACGGCTTCATCCAATTTGTCTTGACCAAGTTGCCTGGTCTCGATTTCCAAAAGTGCGTCGTCGAGTGTTCGATATAGCGATGCATCAATATGGTGGCCCGCGGTCTCAAGCCGTCCGGTAATCTTGTCGGAGAGTCCGGACAAAAAGAACTCCGCGCCATTCCGATCGCACAACTCTCCGATCCGATAGAAGGAAAAGGCCGCCGACGAGTCGACGCCTGTAACCCGAGACAGGTCGAACACCACGTACCTTGGAGGGTCTTCACGCTCGAACTCGATACGCAGATTATCGAGCAGCCTGCTTGCCGTTCCAAAGAACAAGAAACCCCCAAGCTCGAATATTCGTGTTTCTCTTCCTTTCATGCCAAGACAAGCAAGGTCGTCGTGCCCACGCTCTACCGAGGACCGACGCACCGCCCCGCTGGATCGTAGTCGCACGACGTCGATCCCAGCATACGATACAATGAACATGATTGCGGCCGCGATCAATCCGACGGCCAGCGCCTCAAGAAATCCAACACCAGCTGCGGTAACAAGTATGACGCCTATGATGGCCATGTCACCGGCCGGAAGGCGGCGGCGTTGAACCCAAAGCCAGTCATACAGCAGGTCGATCCCGAGAAAGGCGATGACACTTGCCGCAAGCCCGACCGGCAATGCGCCTATGACCGAGGCACCGAAGAACAGGGTCAGGGCAGAGGCGACGGCTACCGTCCACCCCGCCAGCGGTCCGGAAAGCCCCATCCTGTGCGCCAACAAGGTTTCGCCCAGAAGGTGGTATCCTACCAATCCGCCGGTGGCTCCCGCCGCCACGTTCGCCACGCCGGTGGATTTCAGATCGTGTTCAAAGTCGAGTTCTTTTCCAAGTGCAACTTCAATTGCGCTCGCGTTGAGGAGAAGGCCGACGACGGCGACTGCGGCGATGGCAATGATCGTTGCTGACTGCTTTAGAATGAGTGCCCAGTCCGCCTGAAAGGGAATCTCGAGAGACAAGCCCCGGAGAAAAAAGCTGGACTCGAATGGACCAAGAAGAAGACCCTTCTCAGCAGCTTCCGTTAGAGTGAGCCCGATTAGCCAGAGTGCGACGTAAAACCCCACCAAACCAACGACGAGGAAAGCCGGTAGCATGAAACTGGAGCGCGATGTCCTTACCGCGACAACCGCAATCACGCTAAAGACGATCCATGGCAACCAGCGAACCGGAGCGCCTGGCTCAAGAAGCCGTACAAGGCTCCAGACCGTGACATTGTCCTTCAGCAGCATGGAGAGTGAACCCATGACCAGCAAGAACCCGGTCGCCGCAAGCAAGCCGCCGATCACCGAATAGGGGATGAACCGTGCGAGCGCACCGAGCCGAAAGTGCCCGGCGGCGTAGAAAGTAACGCCGCTCAATAACGTCGATACACCAATGAAGGTGGCAACGGTCGCAAAGGTGGAATTCGATGCCGCCGACGCAGATGCCCCGGCAATCGCCGCGGCCGCGCCAGCCATCAGGATGGTGGGAACATCCTGCGCATGACATATAGAGCCGCGGTAGGATGCTGTCTGCGCCACTATCACGGGCATCGCGACGGACCCGAGAAGGGCGAGTCCGATACCCTTAGAAAGATGAACTGTGAGCGGACCAGCATAGATAAACGCGGCAAAGGATATCGCGAATGAAACACTGAGAGCCGCAAGGACGAATACCGCCATGAGTGCGCTTGCGGTGCTGGACAGCGACCGGGAAGAGCGCACATCCCTTTCTGCGGTGAGCCGACTCAAATCAGGCCTCGTCCCTGCCGAGCAAAAACGAGCCTTGTTTGCACATGCTGCGACACCACGACCGCGTCAGGAAAGGTGAGATGCTGCAAAGCGCCAAAAACCGTGAATCCTCGCACTGTCGAAAGCACGGTATCCGATTGGGTTTTCATCGAAGCTTTGACTGACATGAAAGTATTAAACCGATCTGCTCGGCCGGGCGCAACTCTGATTGTTTACCTGCATGCCTGGATTTCTCTTTTGATTTGAAAGCCATTTGTGCTACCCGTGTTAAGTTCATGATTGCTCTGGGGGGGGTTGGTTATGAAGTTGCTTCCGCTTGTTTTGGGCGCCTTTTTCGGTGTTTCTTTTTTAGTTCCTTTGCCGGCATTAGCTCAGTCAGGTGAAGTCGTAAAAGTTACTCAACCGGCGATCATTGTTCGGGATGGCCAGCGAGCCAAGCTAGAATTGGGTGATGCTGTCAATGTCGGCGAAACCATCGTAACGGGCGGCAGCGCCGAGGCCCAGATCGTTTTTTCCGATCAGACTAGAATTGTCGTCGGGCCGAACTCGCAATTGCGGGTAGATACGCTGTTGTTTAATTCAAACACATCGGCCAAACGCTTCGCGGTTACTGCGGCCAAGGGGACATTCAGATTTCTGAGCGGCAAGAGCCCGAGTAAAGCCTATTCGGTCCGCACACCAATTGCGACGATGGGGGTGCGGGGAACGGCGTTTGATTTCGCAATTCCGGCAAAAGACTACACTGATCTGGTAGTTCATGACGGCGAGGTACGTTTTTGTCGACAGGGCGTTTCCGCCTGTGCACGCGTACCGAGTGGATGCCAGACCGTGCGTATGCAGAAGAGACTGTTGACCCAACCTTCGACGAATGCGGATCGTCAGAAGATCCTCGGCGAGGCTTTTCCCTATGCTATCGACCAGACTTCGCTAAGGGATGACTTTCATACTGCGATCGAGAGCTGCAAAGGGCGCGACGCCACGGCGTTGAGGCAGATCAACCTTCCCTCGATCGCTTCGAGGCAACTGCAGCGGGATGATCAAAAACCACGTGCAGCCAAGGGGAGTCCGGAAGAGCCACGCGAAGAAGACGAAGAACGAGAGGAACCCGGCGAAAGAGAAGATGGATTACCGGAATGAACTGAGCGCGTTCCGGTGCTGAGCAGGGGGTCCGACGCAGTTTCGTCTGAGGTTTTTTGATGGCGCGTCATCGATACCGTGTTGTTTACGCCCTGATGGCGCTCGGATTCATTGGGTTTCTTGCGGCGATACGGATGTCGGATCCCGAACCGATGGTTGCCTTGCGCGAGGCATACTTCGACCAGCTTCAGCAACTTCGCCCCAGACAGGCGGCCGATCTTCCGGTGCGCGTAATCGACATTGACGAGGCGTCATTGTCCCGGTTGGGGCAATGGCCTTGGCCCCGGCATGTTATGGCAAGGTTAAACGAAAGACTGGCCGAACTGGGGGCGGCCGTCGTCGTTTACGATGTCCTCTTCGCAGAGGCTGACAGGCTTTCCATATCGCGCTTGCTGGACGACCCAATCGCGGCAGACGCGCTTGCCGGTGTGGATGGATTGACCGCAATCGAGCAACTGGATTTTGACCGGATGTTTGCCGGGTCAATGAGCCGACTTCCCGTGGTCCTTGGCGTGTCGCATGCGGGCGGTAGCGGTCAGCGCGCACAAGATGCCAAGGCGGGGTTCGTTCAGGTTGGAGGCGGGGTCGATGGCGTTCCGGTGCTTTCGACAGTTACAGGGATTGTTCCGGTACTCTATGATGCCGCAACTGGTCTGGGCAGCGTCAATGTAAGTCCATCGGGGTCCGGCGGGGTGGTCCGCGAGGTTCCCCTGATCTGGAAAACCGACAGTGGATTTCTTCCCAGTCTCGCGGTTGAAGCCCTGCGTGTCGCGCTGCAGGAGAGCACTTTCATTCTTCAGAGCGATTTGTCTGACATCGGTTTGTCGGGAATTCGGGTCGGCGCCTACAATGTGCCAACCAATGAACAGGGGCTGTTCCGGGTTTACTACCGGCCTGATACGTCCGACCTGTATGTGTCAGCATACAAAGTGCTCGACCGCGATCATGACCAAGAGACGAGACAATGGCTTGATGGCAGTATCGTGTTCGTCGGCACCTCGGCGGCGGGCCTTCTGGATATCCGCAGGACTGCGCTTTCGGAAAGCATTCCCGGTGTTTCCATTCATGCCCAGATCGTCGAACAGATCCTTCTTGAACACTATCTGACACGAACAACCGTTCAGGACGCCATCGAAGTCGCGCTTTTTGCGGCGACCTGCCTGCTGGTTTTTCTTGCGTTGATTTTATTCGGACCAATGATCTCGATAGGTTTGGGTGGAATTGCAGGCGCAGCCACACTAGCACTTTCTTGGCATCTTTATGCGGTCAACGGCATCCTCCTGGACGCAACCTTTCCGGCTCTTGGTGGCTTTCTTGTTTTCACCGCGCTGACGGCATTTCAGTTCATCGTAATTGATCGTGAAAAGCGAATGATCCGTGGCTCATTCTCGAAATACGTGTCACCAACAATCTTGAGCGAGATAGAAAAAAAAGGCCACGAACTCAAACTTGGTGGCGACATGCGCGATGTGCTGGTCATGTTTTCAGACATTCGTGAATTCACTCCTTTGAGTGAATCCGTTTCGGCGGAAAATCTTGTGGTCTTGCTGAATGACCTGTTCTCGGAATTGACCGACGAAATTCTGGCAGAGAGCGGCACAATCGACAAATACATTGGCGACTCGATAATGGCGTTCTGGAACGCGCCGGTGCCGGTGGAAAACTATCACTCGCGGGCTTGTAACGCTGCGCTAAGGATGCGCGCAAAACTGGCGTCATTCTCTGACAAACGGGACCGCGTGGGTCCTCGTCAAATCCGCATGGCAACCGGTCTGGCATCCGGGTCGGCATGCGTGGGTAACATGGGCTCAAGGACCAGGTACAATTACTCGGTAATCGGTGCAGTCGTGAACGAAGCGGCGCGCATCGAAACTGCGTGTCGGGAAGTCGGCTATGATATTGTCGTGACCAAGGCGGTTGCCGACCATGCCAAGGGACTGGCGCTGCTGGAAGCCGGAGAGCTCGACCTTAAAGGAGTGTCGCAACGAATGTCGGCGTTTCTGGTGGTCGGTGACGCCAGCATGTCGATGACCGACAGCTTTCGGGCATTGGAGGGCGCACATAAGAGTCTTCTTGCGGCCGTTCGTAACGGTGCGGACATCACGTCCAACCTTTCGGAATGCCGGGACTTATGCATGCGCGTAGACCCGGCTCTGCTGGAATTCTACAACCGGATCGAAAACCGACGCTCAAATTTCCTGGCGGACCCGGGCAGGTGGCCTGATGATCGCCCCGGCGTGGCGCAATACGCTTCAGATTGACATCAGAATCTGATGGCTGACAGTTCGGCTAAACGAGAGGAGTCTGGTGGTGATTTGGATTGAACTTCTCGGATGGATCGCCGCCGGATTCACGATTACAGCCTATTCAATGCGAACCATGCTGCCCCTGCGTGTCGCCGCGATATTCGCCAATGTTTTCTTCATTGCCTACGGAGGACTGGCCGGCATCTATCCCAATCTGGCCCTTCATCTGCTGTTGCTGCCTTTCAACATTTTTCGGCTGGTGGAGATTCTGCGGGTGACGAGGCGTATACGCGCGGCAAGGAAGGCCGATATCGATTTCGACTGGCTGACGCAGCTGATCTCGCCGCGAAGATTCGCAGATAAGGAGATCCTGTTTCGAAAAGGCGATCGACCGGACAATCTCTACTATGTAGTTTCTGGCACTATCCGATTGTCCGAAGCCGATATTATCCTCGGCGCAGGCGAGTTTCTGGGCGAAATCGCATTTTTCACCGACGCCAAAGAGCGAACATTGACTGCTGTCTGCGATGGTCCTTGCGAGGTCCTGCCAATCGACGAGTCCACGTTCATGCGGCTTTACTATCAGAACCCCGCCTTCGGCATGTATATCGTACGCCTGATCTCGCGAAGACTCCTTCAGGGCATGCGTGAAATGCCACAAGTTTATGTCCCTGTTGTCAAAACTGTCTGAAAACACGTCCGAATTAGCCGGACTCGGCCGCACCGAAGCGACGACAATTAATTAGAATTTATTCCAGCCTGTAGATAAGATCTAAAAAAAGGGGATAAACTGGTTTGAAAAAGCCGTACTTTTGCGCACGGGGTGAATGTGAGCGATGAGATCAGTTGGGTGCTTCGCCTGGTGGTGCTCCTGCAATTCAAGCACCTTCTGGCGGATTTCATGCTTCAGAATGCATACATTCTGAACAATCGCAGCAAGTGGGGCCATCCTGGTGGCATTTTACATGCTGCAATACATGTTGTCGGCTCGCTGATAGTATTGGCTGTCATGGCAGTTCCGGCCCAGTACATCGTCCGCCTTTTGATTTTTGAGGGCTTCGTTCACTACCACATCGACTGGATCAAGGATAATGTCGGCAAACGATACGATCTCACACCCGACAATCGTTCGTTCTGGGTGTTGACGGGGTTGGATCAGTACATGCATCAACTGACATATGTCGCAATGATAATCTATTGTGTAAGCTGAGCGGCCACGGCCCAAGCATCAGTAGGGATGGCGGTGTCAGGGCAACTTGGCGTGCTGTGGGGCAGGGCGGCTGGTTAGTGTCCCGGGATGAAGAAACGTGACCCGCTCAAATACTTCAAGACGAGCGAAGAGATCATCCGCCTTGCGGTGATGGTGTACGTTCGTCTCCTACTTTCCCTAAGAAATGTCGAGGTTCTGCGGCATGAGCGCAGCATCGATTTCAGCCGTGAAACCGTCCGGTTCTGGTGGCATCGCTTCGCCCCGATGTTTGCCGCCAAGATACGGCAACGCCGGATCGAGGGTATGAAATCGAGTCGCTGGCAATGGAAACTCGACGAGGTCTTCGTGAAGATCAATGGCGAGCGGTACTGTCTCTGGCGCTCCGTAGATCGCGAAGGCGCAGTCCTTGAAAGCTTTGTCACGAAGACGAGAGACAGGGAGGCTGCGCTAAAATTCCTCAAGTAAACAACGAAGAAGCATGGACCGGCCGATGTGTTCGTCACGGACAGGCTTCGGTTATATGTTAAAGAGGTCCTTGTCGAACGGGCTTATGCCGCCCCCTTCAGTCTGATTGCGATGTTTTTCGTCTGGACATAATTCCAGAGCGCCTCGCGACCCTTCTCGCGGCCATAGCCCGATTTGCCGTAGCCGCCGAAGGGCGTCTCGACACCACCGGCATACCATTCGTTTACGAAGATCTGCCCCGCGCGGATCTTGCGCGCGGCCCGCGTCGCACGGTCGAGGTCGCGGGTGAAGACCCCGCCAACGAGGCCGTAATCGGTCGAGTTGGCGATGGCGATGGCCTCATCGTCGGTGCGGAACTTCAGCACCGATAGAACCGGACCAAAGACCTCGTCCCGCGCGATGGTCATGTCGGGGGTAGCCTGCAGCACCGTCGGTTCAAGGAAGGCGCCGGGGCGGTTGAGCTTGCGCCCGCCCGTGACGACACTCGCGCCCTCAGCCTCTGCAGCGCGGACCATGCCTTCGGCGCGGTCGCGCTGGGCCTCGGAGACCATCGCGCCCATCGTGGGGCCGAACTCCGGCTGCTCGATGCCGGGGCCGACCTTTAGCGAGGCCGCGAGCCCGGCAATGCGGTCGACGAGCTCGTCATGGATGCGCTCGGAGGCGATCACCCGGCTCATCGCCGAGCAGACCTGGCCGGCGTTGAAGAAGATGCCCCAGCGGACATCCGACAGGAAGGCGTCGAGATCGGCGTCGTCATGGACGATGGCGGCAGACTTGCCACCAAGCTCCAGCACACAGGGCACCACGTTCCGCACCGCCGCCGTGGCTATGGCGATACCGGTGGGAACCGAGCCTGTGAAGACGATCTGGTTCACGCTTGGATGCGCCGACAGCGCCGCGCCCGCCTCGGCCCCGAGGCCGCAGAGCACGTTGACCGCGCCTTTCGGCAGGCCCGCCGCCTCGGCAGCACGGGCGATGAAGGCGTTGGTGAGCGGTGTCAGCTCTGGCGTCTTGATGACGCAGGCATTGCCGGTGGCGAGCGCGGCAGAGAGCGACCGCGCGGTCATCTCGATCGGGTAGTTCCACGGGATGATCTGGGCCGAGACGCCATAGGGTTCATGGGTGGTGAAGTCGAAATAGCCCGCGCCAAGGGGAATCGAACGGCCCTCCACCGTCTCGGCCTGGTTGCCGTAATACTCGAAATAGCGCGCCGCGCCTTGAACCTCGATCCGCGCTTCCCAGAGCGGCTTGCCCTGTTCGAGCGTCAGGAGCCGGGCGATCTCGTCGATATGGTCGACAAGATAGCGCCCCATCGCCTGCACCATCCGACCGCGCTCCACGGGCCTAAGGTCGGAGAGCGCGCCGCTCTCGTGGCAGGCGCGCGCCACCGCCACCGCACGATCCACGTCGGCGGCGTTGGCAAGCGCCTGTTCGGCGAGGGGTTCGCCGGTTCCGGGATCGGTAACGGCGATGCGTCCCGCGCCGCCGTCGACCCAGTCGCCGCCGATCCAGTTCTGCCAATAGGGCGCGACGTCACGCATCGACGGCCTCGCGCATCCACTGCTGGAGGGTCTGGATCGAATGCTCGGAATTCAGCCCGCAATCGGGATCGAGCACCAGCGGGCCGGGCCGGTAGCCGCGGCTCTTCAGCCCTTTCGACACGCTCTCGACGAGCCGGATATCCTCCTCGACCGTCGTCGCCCGGTCCTGGATCGCGAGCCGCCGGATCACGTCGCTGTCGACACCGCCGGGCGTGTACCAGCCGCGCCAGACGGTGCAGTGGTCCACGTCATGGGCGCGCCAGTGGTAGGTGTTCAGCACGTTGCCCGGATAAACCTGGAACGAGAACATCGGCCAGAGGAAGAACGACCGGTACTCGCCGCCATGCGGCACCGTGGTGTCGATCGGGTAGGTCATCTTGGAAAGGTCCTGGCACTCGGTCGTGTGGCGCAGGACATAGCCCTTGTTCATCGGCTGGATGTCGTAGGTCTCGGGCCGGATCACGCCGGTCGCGAAGGTCGGGTGGTTCAGCGAACAGTGGTAGCACTCGGAATAGTTCTCGACCGAGACCTTCCAGTTGCACTTCTCGGGGATCTCGACCCATTCCAGCGGCTCAAGCGCGTCGATATGAGGCACGTAGTCGGCGAGTTCCGCGCGGACACCGGGATACCATTCGTCCATCGGCGCTGCGTTGTCGTCGAGGTTGACGAAGATGAAGCCGTGGAAGCTTTCGGTCCTGACCGACGTCAGGCAGATCTTCTTGCGGTCAAAGCCCGGCACCGAGTTGACGTTCGGCCCGGCGCGCAGTTCGCCCGACAGTTCGTAGGTCCAGGCGTGGTAGGGGCAGACCACGACGCGGGTCGTGCCGGAGCCTTCGACCATCTGGTGGGCGCGGTGCTGGCAGACGTTGTAGAACGTCCTTAGCTCTCCATTCCGGCCGCGGATGCAGAACAGGCTTTCGCCCGCGATCTCGAAGGTGAAGTAGTCGCCGGGATTGCGCACCTGAGATTCATGCCCTGCGAATTGCCATGTCCGGGCCAGGAGACCGTTCGTCTCCTTCGCGAATATGGCGGGATCGGTGTAGTAGCGCGCCTCAAGCGAATGGACGAGCGGGGCGTTCATTCGGGATCCTCCAGATAGAGACCGAGCTGGTGCCGGCGTTTGTGGAACTTCTCGACCCGCTCGACGATCTCCGGGCTTGCAACCGCGATGACAAAACTCAGGAGCGTCTCCAAAAGCGCGATGATCGAGACCGACGAGGGGAAGAATTGCGGCGTATCGACCGAGACAGTGAAGCGATGCTGTGCCGCCATGGCGATCGGGCTGGCGGGGCTGTCGGAAATGGCAATCACAGTCATGCCCTGCTCGCGGGCGATTCTGACCGTCTCAACGACTTCGCGACGATAGGGGCGACAGGTCATCGCGATCAGCACGTCGCGCCCGTCAGCCCAGGCGATGTCGTCTGCGGGGTTCGAGCCCGCCTGCGGGATCGCGTGGAACTCCACCATGCCGGTGGAGGCGAGGTAGGTGAAGTTCCGGGCATTGGCGTTCATGACGCCGACGCCGACCGTGTAGACCCGGCGTGAGGACCAGATCGCCTCGGCCGCCGCCTTCAGCGCCGGTTCGTCGATACCCGCGAACGTATCCTCGATGTTACGGATCGCGGAGCCTACCATTTCTGCATAAAGCCCGCCTAGCGCGCCTTTCTTTGAGACATCCTGCAACCAGCGCGCGCGGTCGGGATACCCCGCCGACCCACTGCGGATCGCCTTGCGGAATGCGGCGCGGAAATCCTCGTAACCGTCGAAGCCGACCTGTCGGGCCATGCGCACGACGGTGTTGGGCTTCACATTGGCGAATTCGGCGATTTCGCGCACGGTCGAGACACCGACACAATGCGGGTTCTCAAGGACGTAGCGCGCCGCCTTTTGCGCCTCGGGGGTCAGCGTCTCGAATTCCTCGGAAAGGCGATTCAGGACGACGGATGATACATCTGTGCCATTCATGATTGACGATGGTATAACTGTCCCATTAGCCTGTCGAGAGGAAACGCGACTCATCTCAGGAAAATTCAGAATGTCGGAACGCGCTCTGCCCTCCACCGCCCGCGTCGTCATCATCGGTGGCGGGATCATGGGCTGCGGCCTTGCCTATCACCTCGCCCATGCGGGCTGGACCGACGTCGTCCTTCTCGAAAAGGCGGAGCTGACCTCGGGCTCCACCTGGCATGCGGCAGGGCAGATCACGCATTCGACCTCAAGCTACGGCCTTGGCAAATGCGTGGGTTACAACATCGATCTCTATTCCAAGGTGCTGGAGGCCGAGACCGGGCAGTCGGTGACCTGGCATGGCTGCGGATCTCTGCGGCTTGCCTATACCGATGACGAGCTCGACTGGCTCCAACAGACCATCTCGGTCGGCAAGGGTCTGGGCTTCCCGATGGAGATCGTGGGGCCGGCCCGAATCCGCGAACTGCACCCGTTCTACAACCTCGATGGCGTCAAGGCGGCCTTGCATACGCCCGACGACGGCCATGTTGATCCCGCGGGGGCCGCCTTCGCGCTGGCAAAGGGCGCGCGGCAACTCGGCGTGAAGGTTATCCGCCGTTGCCGGGCGACAAATGTAACTCAACAGCCGAACGGCGAATGGCTGGTGGAGACCGAGCAGGGAAACATCACCTGCGAACACGTCGTCAACGCCGGTGGCACCTACGCGCGCCAGGTCGCGCTATGGTCGGGCTACGACCTGCCCGCCACCTCGATGACGCATCACTACTTCATCACCGACACGGTGCCGGAGTTCCAGGCGCTCGACAAGGAACTGCCGGTTGTCCGCGATGACCGGCTGGTGTCCGGCTATATCCGCATGGAGCAGAGGAAGGGCCTGATCGGCATTTACGAGAAAGCCAATCCGAACACGGTGTGGGAATATCACTGCCCCTGGGAGGCGGAGAACGAGCTTTTCGAGCCCGACTATGACCGGGTCATGCCCTGGCTGGAAAACGCCATGGACCGGATGCCGATTCTCGCCGAGCTTGGCATCACCCGCGAAGTCCACGGCGCAATCTCGCATCCGCCCGACGGCAACCCGCTGATCGGCCCGGCGCCGGGGCTGAAGAACTACTGGTGCTGCTGCGGCACCCAGATCGGCATCGGTTGGGGGCCGGGGCTGACGCGGGAACTGGCGCACTGGATCATCTCGGGCACGCCCGAGATCAACATGCGCGAATTCGACCCGCGCCGCTTCGGTCCCTTTGCCGACCAGAAATACCAGATCACCAAGGCGAAGGAGGACTACCTGCTCCGCCACGAAATCCCGTTCCCGTTCTTCAACCGTCTCGACGCGCGGCCGGTGAAGCCCTCGGCGCTCTATGACGACCTCAAAGCCGAAGGCGCGGTCTTCGAGGAGGTCTATGGCCACGAGCGCCCGCGCTGGTTCGCGCCGGAAGGCACGGAGGCGAAGGACGTCTACGGCTTCCGCCGCACGAAGCTCCACAACATCGTCGGCGCCGAGGTCCGCGCGGTGCGCGAGCGCGCCGGGATCATGGACATCTCGGCCTTCTCGAAGGTCGAGGTCTCGGGCCCGGATGCGGCGGCGTTCCTCGACCGGCTGGTGCCGAACAAGCTGCCCGGCGTGGGCCGGATCGGCCTCACGCATCTTCTGAACGACAACGGCCGGATCGAGCTTGAGACAACCGTTGTCCGGCTCGCGGAAGACCGACTCTACCTCGTCTGCGCGGCCTTCTTCGAACAGCGGCTGGTCGATTACCTGACCTTCGCGAAGGCCGGTGAGGACGTCACCATCACCAACCGCTCGACCGACTGGGGTGCCTTGGCGCTGAACGGCCCGAAGGCGCGCGATATCCTCGGGGCCTGCACCGGGGCGGACCTGACGAATACCGGCTTCAAGTGGATGACCGCGCAGGAGCTCGCGGTCGGCGGTCACGAGGTATGGGCCTTCCGCATGTCCTATGCAGGCGAGCTTGGCTGGGAGTTTCATGGCAACCGTGTTGCGATCCTCGGCGCGTTCCGTGCTCTGAAGGCGGCGGGCAAGGCGTATGGGATGGCCAACTACGGCTCCTTCGCGATGAACGCGATGCGGATGGAAAAGGCCTTCAAGGGCGCGGGCGAACTCACGAACGAAGTGACGCTGCCCGAGGCCGACGTCATGCGCTTCGTGCGGCTCGACAAGGCGTTCCGCGGCAAGGCGGCGACCGAAGCGGCGGCGGCGAAGCCACTTCGCTGGGTCTGCGCTTATCTCGAAGTCGCGGACGATGGCCGCTCGGACGGCAATGGCGGCGAAGCCGTGCTCGCGGGCGGCAAACAAGTCGGTACCGTCAGCTCGATCGCCTTTGGCCACTCCGTCGGCAAACTTCTTGCCTTCGCCTATCTGAAGGCGGACCATGCCGAACCGGGCATGGAACTTGAGGTCGTTATCATGGGCGAGCCGCGCCGCGCCAAGGTTCTCGGCGAACCTGCCTATGATCCCGAAAGCCAGCTTCCCCGCGGTGAAGCCTTGCAGGCGGTTCCGGCATGAAGATCACCCGGCTCACGCTCTGGGACGTGCCGCTGACGAGCCACGTCGCCTACCACATGGCAGGGGGCAAGACCTGCGACACTGTCGCCTCAGTTGTTCTGCGCGTCGACACCGATGCAGGCGTCGAAGGCTGGGGCGAGGTCTGCCCGATCCCGCATTACCTGCCCGCCTATGCCGAGGGCGTGCGACCGGCGCTGGAATACCTGGCGCCAGTGGTGATCGGCGCCGATCCGGTGGGGGCTGAGGCGTTGATGAGCCGTGCCGATGTCTGGCTGCAAGGCCATCCCTATGCCAAATCGGCACTCGACATCGCGCTTTGGGACATCACCGGGAAGGTGGCAGGTCTGCCGCTTCACGCCCTCTTGGGCGGGCGGCAGATGGCGGACATGCCGCTCTATCACTCGATCACCTGCATCGCGCCGGAGGAGATGGCGCGGATCGCGAAAGAAGCGCAGCGGCAGGGGATCACCCAGTTCCAGGTCAAGCTCGGCGCCGATGGCGACTGGCGGGCCGATGTGGCGCGGCTGCGCATGGTCCGCGAGGCGGTGGGCGAAGGCCCCCTTGTCTACGGCGACTGGAATTGCGGCGCCACAAGGCTCGACGCGACGCGGGTCGGCAAGGCCGTCGCGGGCATGGACGTGATGCTGGAGCAGCCCTGCGCGACGCTGGAGGAATGCGCCGCCGTCCGCGCAGCCACGGGCCTGCCGATGAAAATCGACGAGAACGGGCATGACACGGCCTCGCTCCTGAAGGCGTATGAACTTGGCTGCATGGATGCGGTCGCGCTGAAGCTCTCGAAGTTCGGCGGGCTCAGCCCGACGCGGCGCGCGCGCGATCTCTGCCTGCATCTCGGCGCGAAGATGTGCGTCGAGGATACCTGGGGCTCGGATGTCACCACCTCGGCGCTCCTCCATCTCGCCGCCGCGACGCCGGAGCGGATGCTTCTGAACACCTGCGACCTCTCGGGCTATGTCGGCCCGCGCCTCGACCCCAAGGCACCCGCGCGCCGGGCGGGCCGCATCGCCCCGCCGGAGGGGCCGGGCCTCGGCGTCGCGCCGGACAGTGACATTCTCGGCCAGCCAATGGCCGTCATCGACTAGGAGATCGACATGCTCGACAAGACTCCGATGCAAACCCTCGCCGAGCGCGCCCGCGCGGTGCTGCCAGCCGGTGGGTTCGGCAATTTCGACCCCTCGGTCTTTATCCGCGAGGGCAGGGGGGCTCGTGTCTGGGATGAGGACGGGAACGAATATGTCGATTACCTGATCGGCTCCGGCCCGATGCTCTTGGGCCACGGTCATCCGGAGGTGCTGGAGGTGGTGGTCGAGCAACTGCCGAAGGGCATGACCTTCTTCGCCAACAACGCCGCTGCCGTGGAACTGGCCGAGGAGATCTGCCGCGCCGTCGCTTGCGCCGAGCAGGTGCGGTTCCTCTCTTCGGGCGGCGAGGCGGATATGTACGCGATGCGGCTTGCCCGCGCTTATACGGGGCGCGACAAGATCCTGAAGTTCGAGGGCGGCTATCACGGCATGTCGGCGGAGGCGCAGATGAGTCTCGCGCCTAGCCGGCTCGTGAACTTCCCGCAGGCCCTGCCCGACAGCGCCGGCATCCCCGAGTCGGTTCGGGGTGAGATGCTGATCGCGCCGTTCAACGATCCGGACTATCTCGAAAGCCTGCTGAAAGAACATGGGACCGACGTGGCGGGCATCATCGTCGAACCGCTGCAACGGATCATCCCGCCCGCGCCCGGCTTTCTGCAGGCGGTGCGTGACCTTTGCGACCGCTACGGCATCGTCCTGATCTTCGACGAGGTCGTGACCGGGTTCCGCTTCGCCTATGGCGGCGCGCAGGAGGCTTACGGTGTCACGCCCGACCTTTGCACACTTGGCAAGATCATCGGCGGTGGTTTCCCGCTGGCGGCAGTGGCGGGCCGCAAGGACATCATGGACCATTTCGACAAGACGATTGTCGGGGCCGACCGATGGCTGATGATGCTCGGTACGCTCTCAGGCAACCCGGTTGCGGCCGTTGCCGGGCTGAAGACGATGGAGATTCTGCGCCGCGACGGGGCTTATGACACACTGCGCGCCCACGGCGAGCGGTTGCAGAAGATGTTCTCCAGCCACCTGGACGCCGCTGATGTCGCGCATCGGATCGTCGGCCACCCGACGCTCTTCGATATCGTCTTCACCGACCGGGATATCCGCACCTATCGCGACGTGCTGGCCGCGGATGCGAAGAAGGGCGCGGCCTTCAATGCGGTGCTGCGCGAGAACGGCGTCTTCAAATCACCCGGCAAGCTCTATCCCTGCCTCGCCCTGACCGAGGCCGATTTCGAACTTACCGAAACAGCCATCCTGACAGCCGCGACGGCGATCGCCTGAATCGCATCACACCTACCAGAGAACAAATAGGATCAAGCCCATGAAGGCACCCGGACGCCCGGACGGCGTCGCAAAAACGATCTTGTGAGCAGGTGTGACGCGATGTCCCGTGACGCCGCATGGAGGATCGGCTAAGGCTGGTTTCATGTTGGAAACCGGCATCATAGACGCAGGCTTTGCTCTCGCGGCGCTGATCGCGCTCTTTGCGGGTGTTCTATCATTCCTCAGCCCCTGTGTCCTGCCGATCGTGCCGCCCTATCTCGCTTATATGGGCGGGATCAGCATGAGCGAACTGCAGGGCGACAGGGCAGGGCGGCGGCGCACGCTTCTTGCGGCCTTGTTCTTTGTCCTTGGCCTTTCGACGGTCTTTCTGCTGCTCGGAGCCGCTGCATCCGCGTTCGGACGGATGATCACGCCATGGATGGACTGGTTCAATACCGGCGCCGGGATCGTGGTGATGGTGTTCGGGGCACATTTTCTTGGCGTTATCACGCTGCCTTTCCTGAACCGCGAAGCCAGGCTGGACGCCGGTGACCAGGGCGGATCGGCCTTTGGCGCATATATTCTCGGGCTTGCTTTCGCCTTCGGTTGGACCCCCTGTATCGGCCCGCAGCTTGGCATGATCCTGTCTTTGGTAATCGACGACGCCTCGGTGACGCGCGGAACGGCGCTGCTCGCGGTCTATGCGGCCGGTCTCGGTCTGCCCTTCCTGATCGTCGCGGCGTTCCTGCCGCGCCTGACCGGTTTCATGGCGCTCCTCAAACGGCATATGGAGCGCATCGAGCGGATCATGGGCCTTCTCCTCTGGACCATCGGACTGCTGATGCTTACCGGCGGCTTCAGCCAGTTCTCCTACTGGCTTCTGGAAACCTTCCCGGCTCTGGCCCTCGTCGGCTGAGTCGTCGGAGCGAACACCGGCAGCGGCACGCCGAGATCATAGGCCCCTAAATGTCCGCAATACATGCAAAATCACCTGCCTGGCCGGTATTGTTGCGGGTCCTGCGGATGGATCGCGTGTTTCCTAACGTAGGGTATTCCCGGCTTTGTCCACTCTGGCGTTCTGATGTATCGTCTTCACGCCGGTCATCGGGTGCAGGGAGTGTGTCCGAGGTTGCGGCAGCGGCCCGATCAGTTGCACGGTGGCGGTTTAGTCTTTTCGCGGAGGACGTTTTTGCGAAATGCTTGAAGCCCGGGCAGAACGTCATCGACAAGATATTACGATACCGCGGATAGTTGACAGCATGACGGACGGTTGGTCCGCGACGACACGACCGGGTGCTTGGGAAAGGTGATTGCAGAATGAAATGCGTTATTCTGGCGGGGGGGCTTGGAACCCGGCTGAGCGAGGAAACCGTACGCATTCCCAAGCCGATGGTTGAGATCGGCGGGCATCCGATGCTGTGGCATATCATGAAGATCTACAGCGCCCATAACATCAACGATTTCATCATCTGCCTTGGCTACCGCGGCTATGTGATCAAGGAGTATTTCGCCAACTATTACCTTCATAACTCCGACGTCAGTTTTGATCTGCGCTCGGGCCAGATGGAGGTACACCGAACCGCCTCGGAACCCTGGCGCGTGACGCTCGTAGATACCGGGCAGAATTCCATGACCGGCGGGCGGCTCGCACGAGTGATGCCGTTTCTGAAGGATGAGGAAGCGTTCTGCCTGACCTATGGCGACGGAGTTGGTGATGTCGACATCACCGCTCTGGTGGACTTTCATCGCGCGCATGGAAAGATGGCCACCGTCACCGCTGTGCCACCGCCCCGGCGTTTTGGTCAGTTGCGTCTCGATGGCAATCGAGTCTCGGATTTCTCTGAAAAGCCGATCGGCGAGGGCGGGCTGATCAACGGTGGCTTTTTCGTTCTCTCACCCGGGGTAGGGAAGTATCTGGACGGTGACCAAACCGTTTGGGAGCAGGCGCCGCTGCGCCAGCTTGCCGAGCAGGGTGAGCTTTGCGCCTACGAACACCGCGGTTTCTGGCAGCCGATGGACACGGTGCGTGAACGTCAAGAACTGGAAGAACATTGGGCTGCCGGCGACGCGCCCTGGAAGGTCTGGGCGTGAACCGGTCGTTCTGGAAAGGCAGGCGGGTTTTCGTCACCGGCCATACCGGCTTCAAGGGTGCCTGGCTCGCGATCTGGCTGCGCCGCATGGGGGCCGAGGTCACGGGTTATGCGCTGCCCCCTGAGGGCACGCCGAACTTGTGGTCGTTGCTGGGGCAGATCGACATTGGCTCGGTTACTGCTGACCTGAATGATCGCGATGCGCTTCAGGATGCGCTCGGTGCGGCGCGGCCAGAGGTCATCCTGCATCTCGCCGCGCAAGCCTTGGTGCGGCGCAGCTATCGCGACCCCGTCGGGACCTTTGCCTCCAATGTGATGGGCACCGTCAACCTGCTTGATGCGGCTAGAGCCTGTCCGGACTTGCGCGCCGTGGTGATTGCGACCTCCGACAAGGCCTATGAAAACACTGAACAGATATGGGGCTATCGCGAAGGCGACGCACTTGGCGGGCGTGATCCGTATTCGGGGTCGAAGGGTGCCGCCGATATCGCGGCCTCCTCGATGGCACGCAGCTATTTCCTTCCCGGAAACCCTTCCGGCCATCCGGCGCGCGTTGCGATCGTGCGCGCGGGCAACGTCATCGGCGGCGGCGACTGGTCCGAAGATCGGCTGGTTCCCGACATCGTGCGGGGCTGTCTTGGCCCGGAAGGCAGGGTCACTCTGCGCGCGCCACGGTCGGTGCGGCCATGGCAACATGTGCTTGAGCCCCTGCGCGGCTATCTGATGGTCGCCGAACGTCTGGTCGCGGGCGATGATCTCGCGGCTACAGGGTGGAACTTTGGCCCGGATCGTCGCGATGAACGCGCCGTGGTCGAAGTGGCCGAGGCAATGGTCGCAGCCCTCGGCTGCGGTCGGCTGGACATTGCCCCTGCAGGCCAGGATCTGCACGAGGCAAGAGTGCTCCGTCTCGACTCCACTCGCGCCGAACGCGAACTTGGCTGGCGTCCGGTGACCGGCTTTGGTGACTGTGTCCGCCTGACCGCAGACTGGTATGCCGGTTGGGCAGCGGGCCGCGCGGCCTCCGAACTCTGCGACGCGCAGCTTAACGAGTATGAGGAGTTATTGTCCGATGACCGTTGTTGACCCAAACGTCGTGGCCCATTGCCGCTGCCGCAACTGTGGAGCTGACCTTTCCTTGACACTTGTCGATCTCGGTATCTCGGCGGTGTCGAATTCCTACGTACCGATCGGCCGCGCGGCGGAGCCCGAGCCGGTCTTCCCATTGCACGCAAGGGTCTGTGAAAACTGTTGGCTGGTGCAACTTGACACAGACGTACCGGCTGAGCGGATCTTTACCGGGGACTATGCCTACTTCTCGTCCTTCTCCGACAGCTGGCTCGCCCATTGCGCCCGTTATGTCAGCGCGATGATCAAGCGGCTCGACCTCGGACCTGAAAGTCTGGTGATCGAGATCGCATCGAACGACGGCTATCTTCTCAAGAACTTTGTGGCCGCGGGCATCCCGGTTCTCGGGATCGAACCTTCCGGTTCGGTCGCGGCAGCCGCCGAAAAGATCGGCGTGCCGACACTGGTGGAGTTCTTCGGTGCGACACTCGCCCGGCGGCTTGTCCATGAAGGCAGGCGACCCGACCTGATCTGTTCGGCCAATGTGCTGGCCCATGTCCCCGATATCGACGATTTCGTCGCGGGCGTTGCCGAACTTCTGACCGGCGACGCGGTGTACACAGTCGAGTTCCCCCATCTGCTGCGGCTCATCGAAGAGGTGCAGTTCGACACGATCTACCACGAACACTATTCCTACCTGTCTCTCCTCGCGGTCGAGGGGATCTTTGCCAAACACGGTCTGCGCGTCTTCGACGTGGAGCAACTGCCGACCCATGGGGGCTCACTCCGGGTCTATGGCTGCCGGAATGAGGCGAGCCATGCCGAGGGGCAGGGGGTGGCCAAGGTCCGCGCCGACGAGGCGGCGGCACATCTGAACAGCGCCGAGGGCTATCAGGGCTTTTCCGAACGCTGCGAGGCCGTCCGCGATGGTCTGCGCAAGTTCCTCGAACGGGCCCGCGCCGATGGCAAACTGGTCGCGGCCTATGGAGCTGCCGCCAAGGGAAATACGCTCCTCAACTATTGCGGCATCGGTCCCGATCTCATCTCCTATTGCGTCGACCGAAATCCGGCCAAGCAGGACACGCTCCTTCCCGGCAGTTCCATTCCCGTCTTCGACGTGCCGAAACTCGTCGATCTGCCGCCCGATTTCGTGCTCATCCTGCCCTGGAACCTGAAATCCGAGATTATTGCCCAGCTCAAGCAGATGGGCCTCAACAATACGCGCTTTGTCACAGCGGTACCATCGATCAAGATCACGGCATGACCCGTAAACGCGTTCTTCTGACAGGTGCGTCCGGTCTGATCGGACGCCAGACCGCCGCCGCGCTTGCCGCGCGCGGCTTTGATGTCATCCCGGTATCCCGGCGCGGCCCGGGCCTGCGCGGCCATCTGCTGGCCGACCCCGAGGCGGTGGCAACTGCCGCGCGTGCCGATCACATGTTGCACCTCGCCTGGCATGACAGGCCCGACCGAATGAACGCGCCGGCCAATCTCGACTGGGTAGGCGCCAGTCTTCGGCTCCTCAGCGCGTTTGCCGCGGCCGGCGGCAGGCGGGCAGTGATGGTCGGCAGTTGCGCCGAATACGATTGGCAGGGGCCGGGGCGGATGGATGAGACAACGCCCCTCCGCCCGGCGTCGATCTACGGTGCCGCCAAGGCGGCAACGTCGCTTGCCGCAGTGGCCGGGGCGCGGACACTCGGCCTGTCGCTCGCCTGGGCGCGGCCCTTCTTCTGTTACGGTCCCGGGGAACCCGAAGGTCGGCTGATCGGCGATCTGGTCCGGGGGCTGCTTGCTGGTCGGCCGGTCGATTGCACTGACGGTCTTCAACGCCGTGATTACCTGCACACTGCCGATCTGGGCAGGGCTTTGGCCGAACTCATGGAAAGCCCCGTAGAAGGCCCGGTGAATATCGGCTCGGGCGATGCCATCGCGGTGCGCGATCTCGTCGGCGCATTCGCCCGGGCCGCTGGACGCGAAGATCTGATCCGGCTTGGCGCGATTGCGCGCAGGCCCGATGATCCACCCCTGATCGAGGCGGATGTGACCCGGCTGCGCGACGAGGTCGGCTTCACACCGCATTATGATCTGGAAAGCGGCGTGCGCGCCGTTCTGAAGGCCGAGGGGATGCGCGTATGATCCTTGCCCTTCAGGAGCGCCCGGGCCTCTGGCGATTTGTAAAATTCCTCTTCGTCGGCGTCGTGAACACCGCGTTTGGCTGGGTGATCTACGCGCTGCTTCTGCGCATTGGTGGACTACCCTGGCAACTGTCGCTGGCGCTGGCCTACGTGATCGGCGTCATGTGGAACTTCATCACGCATGCCCGCATCGTCTTCAAGACAAAGGGCTTCGGTCGCCTGCCGGCCTATATCCTCGCCTATGTCGCAGCCTTCGCTCTGAACAAATGGGTGCTGAGCCTTCTCATCGCGGCGGGATTGTCGGAACTTTGGTCACAGGCACTGCTGCTGCCTCCCATGGCCATCGTGACCTTCTTCCTGATTTCCTATGTCCTGACTGACGAGATACCACTTGTCACTGGACGCCGGGGCAGGGGCAGTTGACGCCTATTGTTACGTGAAGAGGAGGATGTAGAGCATATTGCCGAGGCCCCAGGCAATCAGACCGACCGACAGCCAGGCACCCGACCCGTAGGGTCCCATCGCGCGCCAGGTCCGTCCGAAGGCCGAACGCGCGGGCCCGGTCGGACGCTTCGCCTCCATTGCACTCAGGCGCTTGGCATTGATGACAATTCCGAAAACAGCCAGCGCCGTCAGCGCGATGCCAAAACCGGTATACAGGATCTTGGTTGTCAAACCGCCCCAGAGCCCGAAGTGAATCGGATCGGCGGCGGCGGAGATACGCTGATGCAGGGACAGGTCCTCGGCTCGCTGGATCCCCACGATGTTTAATGTCTCGGGGTCGATATGAATCGAATTCTGCCGCTCGGTCACCAGAATAGCGGTTGCCTGCCCCAAGACCACGATCGACTCGAATTTCGCCCGGGGGAGACGGACTTCGGACACCACTTGACTTGGCATAGCTTCCGCCGCGATCTGTATCGCCGCGTCTAACCTGGCACCGTCGAATGCGTCCGGCAGGAGGGTTTCACGTCTCTCCGTCCGGAAGTTTGCCTCGGTTTGCACGCCCAACCCGGCGGCTTCCGCGAAGTACCACAACGATGTGAGTGCCATGGGAACGAAAAATACCAATGACCAGACCGCGATCAGACGGTGTAGACCGCTGAAGAAGGCGCGGCTGCTGCCGGACCGGCGCGGCAAGCGAAAAAAGCCGGTCCAGAACCGGCGATAGGTCATAATGCCCGCGATAATCGCAACCGTCAGCGGCAGCGCGAAAACCGATACAAGTAATCTGCCTTTTCTACCCTCAACGAACAGACGTTCATGCAGTTGCAGCATGATAGCATGAAACTTGTGACGATTGGCGTACCCCAACACCTGCCCATTATAAGGATTGACCAATAAGCCACGATCCCCTTTGCTATCCGGTTCCAATACAACGACGAGATCGCTGATGGACGCATCCTCGGATCTAACCATGCGCACTACAGAACGTCCCGGATTGTCGGCAACTATCGCATCGTATACGCGACCCCAACTCACCTTCCCGCCGGGCGTGGGGTCAATGTGACTCCGGGAATCCAGCACCCTGTCGATCTCATGAGAAAAAACAAGCAGCGTACCGGTCAGGAACATGAAAGCGAGAAACAGCGACGCGGTGAGGCCGAAGATTGAATGAATCCTGTGCCAATTGATACGGCTGCGTGGTCGATCTGGCATGGTCATGTTCCCCTGAAAAGCCGTTGCACTCTAACCGTTTGATCGCCGTTCACAATAACGCCCCCGATCATCAGCGCGCCTTCGGCCGCAGCAGCACTTCGCGGCCGAAGGGTTCGGGCAGGTTTTCCAGTTCGTAATATTCACGCAGATAAGCGCCAGTTGTCCTGTCACGCGCATCTTGAAGCAATCGGGCCTCTAGATCGACCTGAGTGAAATGCACCGAAGTCAGCCAACTACCCAGCCAAGGGATCAGGGCAAGCTCACTTTCTTTCTGCTTGGTCTCGCCTTCGAACACGCGGAGATAGTCGGCTCGCGTCATCACCACAAAGGCGTCGCGGTGACGTTCAAGAAACTCCGCGCCCGGGTTCGGCAGTTCGGAATACATCAACGCGTCGAGCGGGAAGTATTCGGAACAGGCGCCGATCCGTGGCGCAACCATCCATGCGGTTCCGTAATAAAGAACCGGCCGGTCCGTACGCGCAGGGTCAGCAAGATAGCGGCCGATCGCAGACAGTTTAGCATTTGGTTTGGTATGCTCTTCTTCGGCGGTTGGGCCTCGGAATTCCCCCGGCGCGAACTCGACCGTCCGGGCCCCGCTCAGCACATCCTCCGCCCCGCGCAGATATGCCCGTGCATAGCGTTTGCTGGAACTATGAATCCCAAGCAAATAACTCAATCCAGCAATCGCGATCAAGATCACGCCGGCTTTTCGCATTTGCGGGCTGATGGAGACCGCCAGAGAGTTGAGCGGCAGGAGAAAAGCGAAGAACAACGCTGTGAACGCCGCCCCAAGGTGCCAGTGATCGGCACGTGTAAGGCCGCTTTTCAACGCGACAAGCGTAAAACCAAACGCCCCGACGAGGAAGAGATCACCCATCGACGCACCCTGACGGAAGCGGGTCATTGCCCCGCCGACGGCGAGGCAGGCGAGCGTCATCAGTGTAAACAGCGCGACCGAATTCAGTGTCCAGTGAAATGCAAAGCTCACATGGCCCTGCGACATCACGCCAACGACCCGTTTCATCGTCTCGATGTAATGGGGCCAGTCCGGTCCCAGCATCGCATAGATACCGGCCGCCCAAACCACCAGCGCGCCGAGTGCGATCACCGGCCCGCTGACCAGCGCCCGGCGGCGGTTGGGGCCGAGCAGCAGGACCCCGTACATAAGCCCGATACCAAAAAGCGCGGCAGCGGCGTATTCATGCGAATACGTGGCATACAGCCCGATGAGGACGGCGACCGCGACATTCATGCGGAAATCGAAGGGGCGCATGGCCGCTAGAAGCAGCGCGAACACTGCCAAAAGCCGCCGGAGTGCACTCCAGTTTACACCCAGTAGCGTGTCGACCAGGAAGGGCAGCACAAGAAGAAAGACCAAGTACCGGCGCCGCCGATCAGCGATGGCCAGTTGCAGCACAGCCATCAGAACCGTGAACTGCACCGCCTCCTGCATTGCGAGGAAGCTGAAGTAAGATGTCACCGAAACACCAAAAACCTGTCCCCACCACCAGAGTGAATAGATCATTGCCGGACCGTAGAGGAACTCGAAATCCTTGAACGGTATTTGACCGCAAACCATACGAAAGAGCGCGGTGATGAACCCGTGATCTTCGGTTATGGGGGCGTAACGGGCTAGGAATACCGGGAAATAGGCCAGGAAGAAGAGCGCAAATACTGCCACCAGTTCCCAGATAACGAACCGCCCGCAGCCGAGCGCGGGTTCCGGGGCGGCCATATGGGCTTTGCCCGATAAGGCCGCCGACAGGATCAGGATCAGCGACCAGAGCAGTACGACCGAATAGGCAAGGGGCGCATTGTAGCCAAGGGCCAGCGCCGCGCTGACAACTTCTGTCTCGGGGTTGGCCACGACAAGCCGGGGCACAAACGCCAACAATACAAGATAACCGCCTAATCCGGTCATCACTGCGAGAGGCAGCCGTCTAATAATTCCCGTCATTCCGGCTGTTCCCATATGGCCCCATCATCGCGCAGAAACATGACAAGCCTTACCGGAAAGGCGCCGATGCTGCGACCCACACGCTGATCCCGATTGCCACCAGACAAATCTGGCTCGCACGGTCGCGGAAGGCAAACACGATCGGATCGTCGTGCATATTGCCGCGATGGGCAACCATGACCATTCGGGTGATCCAGAAGAAAAGGATCGGACAGATTGCAAGAAGCGCCGCGCGGAAGGGATAAAGCTCCGCCACGGTATGCGACTCGATATAGAGCGCCATCACCAGAACGGCGACGTAACCGGCCGAGATTCCGATCTGCGAGATCAGCGGCAGGTCCTCCACCCGGTACCCCCGGCCTGCCGCCGCGCTCTTGCCCCGGCTCAGGCCATCGACGAGTTCAGCCTGCCGCTTGACCGCTGCCAGCGCCGAGAAGAAAAAGCCCGAAAAGGCCAGAAGCCAGACCGAGAGGCCGATTTCCGTTGCAGCGGCACCAGCCAGAATCCTTGTCGTATAAAGCCCCGCCAGCAGCCAGATGTCGAGGATCGGTTGGCGCTTGATCACCAGCGAATAGGCAAGGGTCGCGGCGTAGTAACCGGCTGCCACCAGTGCCAGAAGAAGGCTTGTCCAGATTGCCAGTGTGAAGCCCGCGACCAGCAGGGCTGCGGCCATCCACCTGCCGTGGGCCAACGGGACCAAGCCAGAGGCGATGGGGCGGAAGCGTTTGCGGGGATGGGCCCGATCGACCTCAATATCCATAAGATCGTTCAATACGTAAACGCTTGATGCGATCAGGCAGAAAGACGCAAAGGCGATGAGGCTTTGCGTGAATGTCGCCATATCAAGCTGGTGGGCTGCCAACATAGGTACGAATACCAATAGGTTCTTGACCCATTGATGGGGACGGATTTCCTGCAGATAAGTCAGAAGGACGGAGCGCGTGCCTGCCGCGGTATCCTTTTTACCGACCAATACCTTGCTCCAACTCGCCTGAAACCGAGAATGCCCCATCGGTCTTCATCGCATCAACGGCCTCCAGTTTCATTGCGCGAGAGACGTTTGGCAACCGGAACATGGGCGGTGCCAGCCCAAGGTCCACTTTCAAAGCATTCCATGCGACTTTCGATGACGGAGCCGAAACAATGTCGTGCCGCGCAAACCGGTGTTGACCCCGAAGTATCATCGGGCAACTTTCATCGCCCGAGGTCTTGGATGCGGTAGAAAGGCCTTGCAGTTCAGCCTATTGTGGCAAGGATTTATTAGCACAGCCGTTCAGGACGTATTGATATGGGCATCTCGACCCCGGAAGACTTGCAAGGCGCCCCCCGGGGCAATCGTCCGGCAAATCCGCTGATTTCGGTGATCGTGCCGTGTTATAATGAAGAAGAAGTCATTCACTACACTCATGAACGGCTGACCAATGTACTGGGCGGTGCGGGCCTCAAATACGAAATCATCTATGTCGATGACGGCAGTTCCGACCTCACTGCACTGAAGCTGCGCGACATCCAGAGCGGTACCGACAATGTCGGTGTGGTTCGGCTGTCGCGGAATTTCGGCCATCAGGTCGCTGTAACAGCCGGTCTGGATTATGCCGACGGCGACGCCGTCGTCCTGATCGACGCCGACCTTCAGGATCCGCCGGAGCTCATTGCCGATATGGTGGACAAATGGCGGCAAGGCTATGATATTGTTTACGGAGTGCGTACAACCCGCGAGGGCGAAACGGCATTCAAGCTCTGGACCGCAAAAGCCTTCTATCGCTTCATCAATCTTCTGTCCGAAGTGCCGCTGCCGCTCGATGCGGGTGACTTCCGGCTGATCGACCGCGCCGCCGCCGACGCGCTCAGGCTGATGCGCGAACGCCACCGGATGATCCGGGCGATGGCGTCTTGGGTGGGCTTCCACCAGACAGCACTTCCCTATGAGCGCGAAAAGCGTTTCGCGGGGGTATCGAAATACCCGTTGCGCAAGATGATCCTGCTGGCCTTGGACGGTGTTGTTTCCTTCTCGGTCGTGCCGCTGCGCATGGTGACGCTCGTTGGCATGACGCTTTTCCTTTTTTCGATCATCGGCATAATCTATGCACTGATTTCGCGTCTGATGACCGATATCTGGGTGCCCGGCTGGACACTCCTCTTCATCTCGTCGCTGATGCTTGGCGGGTTGCAACTCGTCTTTCTCGGGATAATCGGGGAATATGTCGGACGCATCTATGGCGAGGCCAAACAGCGACCGCTCTTCCTGGTGATGGAGGTTCTGGGCCCCGACCGATTCCGCCACAGGGAACAGACCCTGCGCGACAAGGCGCGTCAGACGTGATGCTGCAAAAACTGGTGTCATTCCTGCCGCCCGAGCTTCGGCAATTCGCGCTCTATGTGGTCTGCGGCGGCAGCGGCGTGGCGCTCGATTTCGGGCTGTACTCGGCGCTCGTCGCGTCCGGCACATGGCATCACGCGGCCAACATCGCGGGTTACGCGGCCGGAACACTGCTCAGCTTCATCCTGAACCGCGCGATCACCTTCGGCGTATTGGATGCCGCCTTGCGGCGGCTCGCGATTTTCGTTGGTGTCGCCGGGATCGGTTATCTCTCCTCCACAGGCGTTCTCCTCGTGCTGATCGACCTGATGCAGGTCAATCCGTTCGTGGCCAAGGCGGCCTCGATCATCGTGGTGATCGCGGTCCAGTACACGCTGAACGCCCGCGTCACCTTTCGTCGTAGCGAGTAAATGCAGGGAGCCCGCGCCCCATGAGCGAGACCAAGATCTACGATTGCGCCGTGATCGGCGGCGGATTCACCGGGCTCGCGGCGGCGGCGGATCTGGCCAAGAAGGGTCGGTCGGTGATCGTGCTGGAAAAAGAGGCTGAACTGGGCGGGCTTGCCGCCGGATTCGACGTTGGCGGATACGAACTGGAGCGGTTCTACCATCATTGGTTCACCTCCGACCGCCATATCTCGGAC
Organism: Albidovulum litorale; assembly: GCF_025751495.1. Classification (GTDB taxonomy): domain Bacteria; phylum Pseudomonadota; class Alphaproteobacteria; order Rhodobacterales; family Rhodobacteraceae; genus Albidovulum; species Albidovulum litorale. The sequence goes on from NZ_JAOWKZ010000001.1 coordinate 38,888, forward strand.
CTCGCCGCGCAGGTGGGCGTTGCCGACCAGATCGTCTTCCGCGCCTCGTCGACGGGAATGTATTACGCGGGGAAAAGTTTCCGCCTCTCCACGCCCTTCGACTTGCTGAAATTCGACGCGATCCCGCTTTTCGACCGGATCCGCACCGGCTTTGCCACGCTCGCCGTGCGCCGGGTGAAGGACTGGCAGCGGCTGGAGGCGCTGACGGCCAAGGAATGGCTGATCCGGCTATTCGGCAAGAAGGCTTACAAGGTGATCTGGGAGCCGCTGCTGATCGGCAAGTTCGGCCGTTACGCCGAACAGATCTCGGCGGTCTGGTTCTGGAACAAGCTGACGCTCAGAGGCGGCAGCCGCGGGTCTGGCGGGGCCGAGGAACTGGCCTATTTCAAGGGCGGCTTTGCCCGGCTTGCACGTGAGGTCGGGGCTTATGTCGAACGTCAGGGGGGGCGGGTTGCGACCGGGGCAGGGGTGGCCGGCATCGCGCCCGGGGATGACACGATCCGGCTCGACACGGAAATCGGGCCGGTCAGGGCACGCTGCGTCCTTGTGACCACGCCTCTGCCGCTGGCCGCCGATCTCATGGCAAACCATGTCGCGCCGTCTTATGCCGACAGCCTGAAGGCGATCGAGTATCTCGGCAATGTATGCCTTGTACTGGAACTCGACCGTTCGCTTTCAGAGCTTTACTGGATCAATATCAACGATCCCGATTTCCCCTTCGTCGGTGTCATCGAACACACGAATTTCGAACCGACCGACTCTTATGGCGGGCGCCATATCGTCTATCTCTCAAAATACCTGCCGACTGACGACCGGCTGTTCGGGATGAGTGCGGATGAGATGCTCGACTTCGCCACGCCGCATATCCAGCGCATGTTCCCCGACTTCCAGACCGACTGGGTAAAGCGCCATCACCTGTGGAAGGCCGACCACGCCCAGCCGATCGTCGTGCGGCACTATTCCCGCCTGATCCCGGACTTCGAGACGCCCATGGCCAATGTCTTCCTTGCCTCAATGGCGCAGGTCTATCCGGAAGACAGGGGCACGAACTATGCTGTGCGGGAGGGTAAGAAGGCGGCCGCCGAAATCCACCGGCGGCTGTCAGGGCAGGGCGGGTGAAGTCAGTTTCCACACGCCGCCGATTTAGCGGCGTTCTTCACCTTGTCGCCCAGAACTCTAGAGACGTACCGACTCCAGTTCAGCATATAAGAGCGCCCATCGGAGCCTCCGTTTATATACTCAGCGGCCAATACACCGTCAGAAGAAAAAATTACGATTCGACCAAAGTTGGTTTCTTCGATCATGACGTAACCATTTGGCAACAAGTCATAAAGGCCCTCGGTATCCGTTTTGATTTCATATTTTTTAAATTTATCCTGCCACAAATAATTAACTGAATCCTTACTAAAATCATAAACAGCAATTCTATTAAAATCATTAGGATGTGTTTTCACAACGTCCGGGTGGAGATGGTTGTCGAAAATATAAATCTGGGAATCCGAAATGATATCAACATCATGTTGCACAATCCACGGCCCCGACTTCAACCACACAATTTTACCCGCGGATGGACGAAATAATGCAACCGTTGATTTGTTGCGCATACTTAAAAAAATATCTCCTGCCTTCCAAAATTTTCCATCCTTCATGACAGGTTGCACGTCATTCAGGTGAAGTGGATCCGCGTGATAGTCTTCGTTCATGCCAGCCAGAAGATATTTGTACCCTGAGCGTTCGAGAATTTTAGTCAGATCAAATTTGGCAAGTGTTTCACCCTCCGGAGAAATTTTGTAGATTGCCTCGTTATAGTAGCCTTCGCCGCGCGATTTGTTCGCTTTGGCTTCGGGTTCTGACAGATACCCTGGCGACCATATATCGCCATTTTCATCAATATTGTTAGAATGGTGAAAAATCGTTGGATTCACCCAAACCTTACGGCTGCACACATCAATTCGAGCAAGTGGTGAGTTGTGATTTTTTACTAGGAGATCTCCATTCTGGAAAACCAATGGGTGTACTGGGCGGAATGTTTTATTGGAGATCTTTTCACTACAATAAGCACAAATTGGAATGTCTGCGAAGAGATCATTTGCATCGGGATTCCAAGTGTGAACGATTTCGAAGTTTCTGAGGTCCACGAGTTCGATATGTTGCTGATCCGCGTCCCCATCCACACGGCTCAGTAACAGGTAGCCGTCCAGTCCGGTCGTGTCGCCGGGTGCGCTCCATCCACTCCGGCCAAAGAATCTCACGCCGCCGTCGACGGCTGTCATTCTGTCTTTCTGTTTTGTCATCTTACGGATGGTGGAGGGTATCTCCGCCACTTTCAGCGCCACGACGCCTGCGGCGCCGAACTTGTCATGACCCAGCAGTTGGTTGCGAACCACCGCCCCGAAAAGCACGGTCAACCCGAGCATGACCGTGACCAGCAGGCCGACGAACCACAGCTCAACCTTGCGAAAAAGCAGGCGTTCCATAAATGACCGCCGTTCGTCTTCCATGTTCTCGCTTTTCCCCGGCGTCATGCCAGCCCCCGCCTTATTGATGTAAGGCCCGCTGTTTTCGTTACCCGCGTTTCCATCGCGGACGCTGCTCCGTTCTCTTTGCCGATTGCCTGACCGATCAGCGCATCGCCGACAGGCGCTTCGCATCCTGACGCGACAGCGGTTTCTGCCCCTTCAGCACGTCGTTGAAGTCGATCTCCTCGAGTTTACGTGTCGCGACCTTGCCCAGTTCCTCAACCAGTTTGTTGGCGTAGGGTGAAGCCGCCCTGACATAGACGAAATGCGTATATTCAGCTTCGACGCCATATTGATAGGGTATCTCGCCAACCGCGATCCAGTTGTCGCGCAACTCTCTCATCCGGTAATGCACCGATGCCTGCTGTTCGGCATCCGTCATCTTGTGCATGTAGGGCCCATAATCCGCAAAGGTTTCCGGGTTCAGCAGGATCTTCCGGGCATAAATGGTGGTCATCAGCGGGTCGTCTGCCGCGCTGACAGCGCCGGGACTCGCGGGCGGGTAGGGGCCAAGATATACATCCGGTTCAGCCCCCCAGATGTATTCCTCGCGCGCTAGCGGTGTTATCGGCGTCCGCCCCGAAAGCGTATTGTCGCACAACCCGACCGGGTCAATGAAGGACACTTTGCTGTCGAACGGAATGAAGCCGGCTGCATCATAGACGAGCGTGATCTCGGGACCGGCACCTGTCCGGAGAAGCGCGGCCGAGATAGGTTCGTAATGCATAATCTGAACGAGTGAGAACCATTTCGTATGGTGCCGCCGGTCGATCTGAAGCGGCACGGCCAAGGCGATGAGCACGATGATGGCCACAGCTCCGTACCCCGCGCGCGTGCCGCCAAGGCCTTGCAGGAACGCCGAAAGCCGGTCGAAGGCGCGCCCACGGGTCAGAAGCCATCCCGCACCGATCCAGAAGAAGGCCGCTACCGGATATTCGAACCGGCTGGAATAGTTCACCAGATGCGTGGTGGTGGTGTTGTAGAGCAGAAAGCAGGTCACCGGCACGACCAGCAGCGCGACCCGCGCCAGAGACCGGTTTTCGGCATCGGGACGCAGGGCCCGCCAATCGACAAAAGGCAGCAGGGTTATAAGGACCACACCGGAGGTCGCGGTTCCCTTCAGGAACCGCAAGACAGGCTCCAGCCCCGCCAGATCCGAGAGGTCCGCCCCCTTGATGTAGAAGGAATTCGGCAGAATGTAGCCGTAATAGCTGTATTTCCATGCCAGATAGGCGATGCCCGCGATGATCAGCAGCGCATAGGCGGTCACAAGCTGGTGCAGGAATTGCGGGTTGCGTCCCGACCGCCAGTCGCCAAGGGCGGCCAGGATCAGAACGGCGCCCTGACCCAAAAGATAGGGGGCGGTGTCGGGGCGGCACCAGAGACAGAGAAATCCGATCAGCACCAGCGCAAGCGCCCTTGCCCAGCCCGGCCGCGCCAGGAGGTTCAGGGCGGCCAGGAAACTCACCGATAAAAGAGCAATGGCCACGATCGTGTCCATCCCCGCATTCACATGAAGCGAAAAGTGCACGCCGCTCAGAAACAGTGCCAGGGGGAGCGCCATACCCAGCGCGAACTGCCCGGTTAGCCGCAATGTTATCCGCCAAAGCGCCACCAACAGCACGATGACCGAGACGGTGCTGATCGTATAGGCGATGGTCGCGACCGGCAGGCCCATGCGAAACCCGGCGGCGACCAGCAGGGTTTGCAGGAAGGAGGTCGATCCTTCGGTCGGCTCTCCGCCCTCGTTCCAGACGATGCCGAGCCCGCGGCTCAGATGTTCGGCAAAGCGGAAGGTGATATAGGCGTCATCGGGAAAGTAACCGCCGTATTTCAGCGACCGGTAGACCAGCACAAGGATTGCGAGGCCGATCAGTGGCCAAGCAAGATACGCCTTGCCGAACGATGATATGCGGGCCGGGTCGCCAGAACGTTCTCCCCCCCTGGGGGACAAAAAATCATTCATCAAATCCGCCTTCGTGACTATCCAGTTTGATCCGACCAGCGCGGCGATTAGAGCATAATCCTGTGGCCGTGGCACCCGGCCTTTGCCCTGGCCGCGATATTCGGTCGGGATCGGTTCTCAAGCAACAACAATGGGTTTGACGAAGCCGGTTCCGTTCCCGCCGTCGACGCAGCACCCGCTTGCACCGGCATCCTATTCCTCCCCGTCGGGATCGCCCGGCGCCGGATTGCGGGTGAAGCGGGTGATCTTTCGCCCGGGAAAAGCTTCGGCCAATGCGTCCGCGTCCAGAGCGCCGTCATCGTAAAGGAACAGCGGCTGGTCGGGGCGCAACCAGGGATCGTTGAGAAACAGCGCCGCGCCCTCATCGCCTGGGCCATCGAAGATCACGATGTCGCTGCCAAACGTCCCCGCTGCGGCGGCGTTGCGGATATCCGCGTAAAACCCGTTATATTCATGATATTTCGCCACACCCCTCCACGGTGTGAACACCAGAAGGCCGAAGGCACACAAAAGCCAGAGCATCGCTTCGAAGCGCAGTCCGCCTTGCCCCCCGCTCGCGGGCAACCGGTCGCGGATCGCGACATAGCCGCGTGCGGACAGGTAAAACATCGGAAAGACCGCGACGAACCAGTAGCGCGGCCCAACATAGTAGATGTCTGCATACCAGTATAGAGCCATGACCAGAATGACCGTGCCGAGCAGCAGCATCATGGCCAAATCGAACCGGCTACGACCCCGACGCCAGAGGAAGAAACCGATCAGCAGGATGATGGAGCCGACGGGCCAACCCATGAATTCCAGTTGCAAGCTGGAGAAAAGGTTGATCGTGTTCAGCGCCGCCTCGGCCGGGCTGTGACCGCGCCAGAGGTCGAGTGCACCCCACTGGTTCTCGGGCCCGATATCCGGACCGAAGCCGAACGCATTTGCGCCCGGCGCCCAGATCCGGTCGACATAGGCCGAAAGCGGAAGGGTCAGGGGCGAGCCGGCCAGATGCCAGTTGAAGACCAGCAGCAGACTGCCCGCCAGAATGCAGCCCACGGCATAGGGCAGGGCACGGCGGAGCGACCCCGCCTGCCAGAACAGCACCCAAAGCCCCGTCAGACCGCCAAGGATCAACCCATCCAGCGATCGTGTGCAGAAGATCCAGCCCATCGCCAGCCCGGCGATAAGCAGACTCATGCCGTCGCGCCGCGTCGCCTCCCGCGTCCCCAAGACCAGCCACCAAGCCAGCAGCGTCAGGGCGAGCGTCAGGGTATGCGGCATCATCGTCGCGGCTGCCGCCATCAGCCAGGGCGAAAAAGCCATCATCATTGCGACGATGTCGGCCTCGTCCCTCCCGGCCATCCGCACGGTGATCTGATAGGCCATAAGGACCGAGAAGCCGGCAAGGAGCGGATTGAGCAGCCACGGCACGCCGGCAATGATCGCCGCCGCCAGCGCGGCGGGCCAGCCGGGCAACGTGGCCGAGAACCAGCGTCCGTTCTTCATCTCCAGAAGGTAGTAGTCCAGCCCCGCCTGCGCGGCCTCGGGTGGTACAGGCACGCTCAACGCCCCGCCTGCAAGGGTGCGCGCCTGAAAGACATAGGCAACCTCATCCTCGACATGCGGGATGGTCTCGAAAGCAAAAAACCCCAAAGCAAGGCTCGCCGTCACTGCCAGCATCGCATGGGCAAATGGAGATACCCGGTGCAATCCGCTGACCGGGCTCGGCACCCGCGCCATAGCCAGCAGAACCGTCATATGCAGAAGTATCAAAACGGCCCCGACCACAACATGTGCCAGATAGGCGCCCATCGCACCCCGGTCGACATAGAAGGTCACCGGTACTGTGAAGGCAAAGCTCACGGCCAGCAGAACCGTGATCCGGCCCGCACCGAAGCGACGCACGGCTTCGTCCAGCAAGGCGCTCGGGGACGTCCGGCGCAAAATCACCACGGCGACGGCCACTTCCAGCGCCATCAGAGCGATCATGATACCGTCGCGCAGCCCCTGCGGTCTGAGCCGCAATGTCGGGAACCACAGAGGCTCGGTCATGTAAAGCTGGGCCCCGGCGCCGGTGATGAAGACGAAGGCGAGGGCCCCGAATTCCGTCGCGCCGCGCCGCAGGCAAAAGCCGAGCGCCAGCAGCGCGACCGCCAGAACCGTCAGCGCCCAGCGGTCGAGCGGGACAAGACCCCAGTCCGGAAAAAGCGTCAGAACCAGAATGACCGGTACCACAAGCGTTGCGATGCCGCCCCAGAACCTCGTGCTGACCAAAGCGGCCGGTATCATGCCTTGTGGGCCGCCAGAGATGCCACTGACCCTTTGCCCCCAACGGCCTTCACCGGCGTTTCTTCCGCGATATTGATCAGCTCCTTCTCGATCACCATCGGCCCGCCACGAACCTGATTGTGGATCGACGTGATGTATTCCCCGAGCATCCCGATGAAGAGAAGCTGGATCCCGGAAAGGAAGAACAGCGCAACGACGATCGTCGTCGTCCCGCGGGGCGCATCGCCGATTCCCATGAACCAGGCGAAGACCGAGAAGATTGAAAAGAGAATCGAGAATATTGCGATGCCAAAACCCACGAATGTACAGGCCCGCATCGGCGCGCGGGTGAAGGCAAAGATTGCATTCATTGCCTGATCGATCATGACCATCAGGTTGTGCTTGCTGACCCCGCGTTTCCGCGCTTTCCACGTATAAGGAATGATCACCCGCTTGAACCCGACGGAGGCGATGATGCCGCGGATATAGGGGTAATGATCGTTATGGCTGAGGACCGCCTTAAGGACCTTGCGGTCGATCAGTTGGAACTCACCGACATCGGGCGACAGTTCGAAATCCGACAGCGCATTGACGATGCGGTAAAAGGCCTTGCGCGCGCTGCGCAGGAAAAAGCCTTCCTCCCGGGTGGAGCGCGCACCCGCGACCACGTCATAGCCGCTTTCCCACAGTTTCACGAATTCCGGAATATGCTCTGGCGGGTCCTGCAGATCGACGGGCAGGATGCAGACGGTCGCATCGCCGGTGCAATGTCTCAGCCCGTTGAACGATGACCGGAAAACCCCGAAATTGCGGGCGTTCACGACGACCTTTACGCAAGGATCCTTTGCCGCAATGCCGCGCAGAATGTCGACCGTCCGATCGGACGAACAGTTATCGACGAAGATATGCTCGCGTTCGTATCCCGGCAGTTCACGGTCGAAGATCGCCTTGACCGTCTCATAGCAGGTCTCGACATTGTCTTCCTCGTTGAAACACGGGGACATGATGGAGATCTTTTTCATCACTCAACGTCCATTCTTGCGCGCGAACTTGCCGGACGGCAGCGCTTGACGCAGCGGCAATCCCGACTCGAAGTCGTAGCACTTTCCTGTAACGAGCTAAAGTAACAGCGAAATCTGCTTCGCTTTGACTTTAGCAACGGTGCGCATTGCCGGAAATGGTGGGATTTCAGACTTATTGTTTCCATCACTACGACAATTTGACCTTAAGGCGCACCGCCGCGCACCCACCACGAAGCCTTCGTATTACGCAATGTTTGTTTCGTTATGGGGTAAATGTGGCGGCCACCAACGGCTATAGTCGATGAAATCCCAGGAGGACCCCGATGCCGCTGACCATGAACAAAGACGTCTTCATCACCTGCGCCGTGACCGGATCGGGCGGCACCCAGGACCGCAGCCCGCACGTGCCGCGTTCGCCGCAGCAGATCGCCGAAAGCGCCATTGACGCGGCGAAGGCGGGCGCCGCCATTGTCCATTGCCACGTGCGCGATCCCGAAACCGGCAAGCCCTCGCGCGACCCGAAGCTCTACCGTGAAGTGACCGAACGGATCCGCGACGCCGAGGTCGACGTAGTCCTCAACCTTACCGCCGGGATGGGCGGTGACATCGTCTTCGGCGGCGTAGAATCACCTTTGCCGCCAGCCAAGGGCACCGACATGGTCGGCGCGTCCGAGCGCATGGAACACGTGGCCGACTGCCTGCCCGAAATCTGCACGCTCGACTGCGGCACGATGAACTTCGCCGAGGCTGATTACGTGATGACCAACACGCCCGGCATGCTCAGGGCGATGGGCCAGATGATGACCGATCTGGGCGTGTGTCCTGAGATCGAGGCCTTCGACACCGGCCATCTCTGGTTCGCCAAGGAACTGGTGAAGGAGGGCGTGTTGAAAAGCCCGGCGTTGGTGCAGCTCTGCATGGGCGTGCCCTGGGGCGCGCCGAACGACCTCAACACTTTCATGGCGATGGTCAACAACGTGCCCTCGGACTGGAACTGGTCGGCCTTCTCTCTCGGTCGCGACCAGATGCCGTATGTCGCGGCCTCGGTTCTGGCCGGCGGCAATGTGCGGGTGGGGCTGGAGGACAATCTCTGGCTCGGCAAGGGGCAGCTTGCCACCAACGCTCAGCTCGTCGAACGCGCGGTGACGATTGTGGAGAACATGGGCGCGCGGGTGATCGGGCCGGATGAGGTGCGGAAGAAGCTCGGGCTCACCAAGCGGGCGCCGAGGGTAAAGTGAACAACGTATCCTGCCAGCGGCTGCGTATGCCGGGGCCGATTGGCATATGCCGCTTCATCATGTTCGCCGCATGTGGACTGATGCTGTCGGGATGTCAGCCGCTGGTAAGGCCAGAAGATCAGAACATGACGCCGCCGCAGAATCTCGGCCGCCATGCATCCGGAGGCCGATCTTCAGCCGCTGATCAAGACGGGCTGCTGCCACCGAAGTACAGCGAAGCCGAGATCCAGAGATGCGCGGAAGAGGGCGGAACCATACGCGAACGCAGTCTCGTGGTGAGCGAACACTGCCACTTCGACACGAAAATGAGCGAGTACCAACGGGCGGTCTGCGAGATGCGAGGCGGATCGGTCTGGGTGATCACAATCGGGGGAATTGAATATTGCCGAATCTCGCCAAGCCGAGCCCGTTAGTTCCACACCTGCGTCGAGACAGTGTCGGGACAGATGCCATACACTTTGCCGACGTTTTGCCGACGCAAGGCAGACCGGCCCAAATGAAGGAATGAACCCAATATGACTCGCAAGGCATGTATCATCGGCGGGGGTGTGATCGGCGGTGGCTGGGCCGCTCGGTTCCTGCTCAACGGCTGGAATGTTTCGGTCTTCGACCCGGACCCGGAAGCCGAGCGCAAGATCGGTGAAGTGCTGGCCAATGCCCGCCGCTCCTTGCCCGCCTTGTCCGACGTGCCGATGCCCGCCGAGGGCAAGTTGAGCTTCGCCTCCAGCATCACCGAAGCGGTAGAAGGCGCTGATTACATTCAGGAATCCGTCTCCGAGCGGCTCGAACTCAAACACCGCGTCTTCGCACAGATCCAGCAGGCGAGTCACGGCGTGCCGATCGGGTCCTCTACCTCCGGGTTCAAGCCGTCCGAGTTGCAGGAAAATGCCGCCGACCCCGCGACGATCTTCGTGGCCCACCCATTCAACCCGGTCTACCTCTTACCCCTGGCCGAGATTGTTCCGAGCGCGAAGTCGGACGCAAAAGTAATTGAAAACGCGAAGGAAATCCTGCGTGAGGTCGGCATGTTTCCGCTACATGTCCGCAAGGAAATCGACGCCCATATCGCCGACCGCTTCTTGGAAGCTGTCTGGCGAGAGGCGCTCTGGCTCGTCAAGGACGGCATCGCCACGACCGAAGAGATCGACGAGGCGATCCGCATGGGATTCGGCCTCCGCTGGGGCCAGATGGGGCTTTTTGAGACCTATCGCGTTGCGGGTGGCGAAGCGGGCATGAAACACTTCATGGCCCAGTTCGGCCCCTGCCTGCAATGGCCCTGGACCAAACTCACCGATGTGCCTGAATTCACGGAAGAATTGGTCGACCTGATCGCCGGTCAGTCGGACGAACAATCGGGCCAATACACGATCCGCGAACTGGAACGCATCCGCGATTCAAACCTTATCGGATTCATGCGGGCGCTGAAGGACCGCAACTGGGGCGCCGGTAAGGTTCTGCTGGACCACGACAAACGCCGCCGTGCCGCTTTCCATGAGGCCGGTGAGACGGGTCAGGGCGCGCCGATGGTGATGGCCCATATGCAGGTCCTGCCGGGCTGGATTGATTACAACGGCCATATGACAGAAAGCCGCTATTTGTTCGCAGCATCAGAGACTTCGGATGCATTCCTTAGGCTGATCGGCGCTGATATGGACTATATCGCGAACGGTCACAGCTACTACACCGCCGAAACCCATATCATGCATCTGGGCGAAGCGAAGCTCGGCGACCGGCTGATTGGTACGATCCAGATCCTGTCGTCGGACGAAAAGCGCATCCATGCCTTCATCCGCATCCAGCGCGGGGACGAGGTCGTCGCCAGCCTCGAACAGATGTTCCTGCATGTCGACATGAAGGCAGGCCGCGCCTGCCCGGCAGCCCCCGAGGTGCTGGCAAAACTTGCCCCCATTGCCGAGGCCCACAAGACGCTGCCACGCCCCGAAGCGGCTGGCCGTTACACAGGCGAGCGCCGGAAATGAGCCAACGCGTCCTGATCACCGCAGGGGCCAATGGCATCGGCCTTGTCATGGCCAAGACGTTCGCCGCGACGGGGGCAGAAGTCTGGGTCACGGATGTGGACCCGGCCGCGATCAAGGCCGTGCCAGAGGGCATCCGCGCCTCCAGAGTCAATGCCTCTGATGAGCATGAGATGGCCGCTTTCTTCAATGAAGTGAAGGAGGAATGGGGCGGTATTGACGTGCTGTGCGCCAATGCCGGGATCAAGGGACCGACCGCCTCCGTCGAGGAGATGCCGCTCGACGAATGGCGCGATTGCATCGCCGTCAACCTCGACGGCGCGATGTTGGCGGCGAAATACGCGGCGCCGCTGATGAGGTCGCAAGGCAAGGGTGTGATGCTCTTCACCTCATCGACCGCCGGGCTCTATGGCTTTCCCTATCGCGCCCCCTATGCAGCAGCAAAATGGGCCGTCATTGGCCTCATGAAGACCGTCGCGATGGAGCTTGGGCCATACGGCATCCGCGCCAACGCCATTGCCCCCGGCTCCGTCACCGGCCCCCGCATCGACCGCGTTTTTGAGGCCGAGGCAGCGGCCAAGGGCATGACCTACGAGCAGGTTCGCGACGGCTATGCATCGGGCACCGCTCTCGGACTGCTCTCCGACCCCGAAGACATCGCCAATATGGCGGTCTTCCTCGCTTCCGACGCCGCCCGCATGGTCTCTGGCCAGGTCCTGACCGTGGACGGCTTCACCATCAATCCCGACCCGAAGGTGTGACATATGGATTTCGGCCTGACAGACGAACAAAGGATGATCGTCGAGACGACGCGCGCCTTCGTCGAGAATGAGCTTTACCCGCATGAGCTGGAGGTTGAACGCACCGGGCACCTCTCACTTGATCTGATAAAAGAGATACAGACCAAGGCGATAGAGGCGGGCCTTTACGCCGCCAACATGCCCGAGGACGTGGGCGGCGCGGGCCTCGATACGCTTACATGGCTGCTTTACGAAAAGGAACTTGGCCGCGCCAACTACGCGCTGCACTGGACCTGCGTCGCGCGACCGTCGAACATCCTTCTGGCAGGCAACGAGGAACAACGCGAGAAATACCTCTATCCCTGTATCCGGGGTGAGACCTGGGATTGCCTCGCCATGACCGAACCCGGTGCAGGCTCCGATCTGCGCGGCATGAAGGCCTCGGCGAAAGAGGATGGTGATGACTGGGTCCTGAACGGCACCAAGCATTTCATCAGCCACGCCGATATCGCGGGCTTCACCATCGCCTTCATGGCGACGGGCGAGGAAATGACACCGCGCGGACCGAAAAAGAAGATCACTGCCTTCTTTGTCGACAAGGGCACCAAGGGTTTCAATGTGCGCGAGGGCTACCGCAATGTCAGCCATCGCGGCTACACGAACGCCGTGCTGGAATTCGACGATTGCCGGGTGAACAAGCGCCAGATCCTCGGTGAGGTCCACAAGGGTTTCGAGGTCGCCAACAGCTGGCTCGGCGCCACCCGGCTTCAGGTCGCCTCCACCTGCCTTGGCCGCGCCGAGCGGGCGCTCGGCCACGCAATCGAATACGCAGCCGAACGCGAACAGTTTGGCCAGAAGATCGGCAAGTTTCAGGGAATATCCTTTAAACTTGCGGATATGGCGATGGAACTTAAAGCAGCCGAACTTCTGACGCGCGAAGCGGCATGGAAGTACGATCAGGGCACGGTCACCGAAACCGATATGTCGATGGCCAAGCTGAAGGCGACCGAGACTTTGGCCTTCATCGCCGATGAGGCGATCCAGATCCATGGTGGCATGGGGCTGATGGACGAGCTGCCGCTGGAACGCATCTGGCGGGACGCACGTGTGGAACGCATCTGGGAAGGCACGTCCGAAATCCAGCGCCACATTATCAGCCGCGAGCTTCTGCGCCCGCTCGGTGCCTGAAACTTTCTTGCCTCCGGCGGGAGTATTTATGAACAGAAGAAGAAACGGTCGGTTAACCATGTTCGGCCAGTCTGACAGCGCGGCACAGGCGGGAGCGCCGATGGCCGCAACAGGAGAAGGCACCCCGTCACCGGTTGCGGGGCGGGGTGCTGATCCATTCTTCTGTTCGGAAATGCTCTCGGGGGTCCGGGGGCAGACAGCCCCCGGCGTCTGCTACAGGCATGGAGGCCAGGCATGAGCCGCGACCTGTCCCGCCTGCTCAGGCCCCGTACCATCGCCGTCATGGGGTCGGTCTGGGCCGGAAACGTGATCGAACAATGCCGTAAGATGGGCTTCGACGGACCGGTCTGGCCGGTCCACCCCAGCAAATCCGAGATTGGAGGGCTGAAAGCCTATCCGTCTCTTTCCGCTCTGCCCGAAGCACCAGACGCCACTTTCATCGGCGTTAACCGCCATGCGACGGTCGAGGTGGTGCGGGAACTTGCCGGAATGGGGGCGGGTGGGGCGATCTGCTTCGCCTCGGGCTGGACAGAAGCGGGGGAGGCTGGTTTGCAGGCCGATCTCGTCCGGGCGGCGGGCAATATGCCGATCCTCGGGCCCAACTGCTATGGCGTCATCAACTACCTCGACGGCGCGCTCCTCTGGCCCGATCAGCATGGCGGGCGGAGAGTAGAGAAAGGGGTGGCGCTGCTGTCCCAATCCTCCAATATCGTCATCAACCTGACGATGCAGGCCCGCGGACTGCCCGTGGCCTATGTCGCCTGTCTGGGCAATGCCGCGCAGATCGGGTTGGCCGAGCTCGCCGGGGCGCTTTTGGCCGATGACCGAGTGACCGCCATTGGCATGTATGTCGAGGGGATCGATGATGCGCCGGCTTTCGCTGCACTCGCTGAAAGGGCACGGGCGGCGGGCAAGGGTGTGGTCTGCGTGAAATCCGGCAAGACCGAGGCCTCGCAGACCGCCGCTGCCTCCCATACAGCCTCGCTTGCAGGCGGCGGGGCGGCATCGTCAGCTTTCCTCAGACAGGCGGGTGTGGCTGAGGTCAATACCCTCCCTGAACTTATTGAAACATTAAAGATTTTTCACGTTTGTGGACCGCAGATCGGTACCCGTCTTTGCTCACTGTCCTGCTCGGGCGGTGAGGCCGGGCTGGTCTCCGATCTCGCGGCACCGCTGGCGATCGACTTTCCTCCTCCGACCGAAACCCAGCGCAAGGCGCTTGGCGAGATTCTCGGCCCGATCGTCACGATTGCCAATCCGCTTGATTATCACACCTTCATCTGGGGCGACGGGCCGCGGACCGAGGCGGTCTTTACCCAGATGCTGAAGGGCTATGATGCCGGCATCTTCATCATCGATCCGCCGCGCCCTGACCGCTGTGATCCATCCTCGTTCCAGCCCGCACTTGACGCCATTGTCGCGGCGGGACGCGAGACAGGTAAACCGGCCTTCCCGGTGGCCTCACTGCCGGAGAACTTCGACGAGCACCGTGCGAATTGCCTGATCGGGCAGAGGGTGGCACCGCTGATGGGGCTTGAGACTGCCCTTGGCGCGTTGAAAGCGGCGCAGACCGGACCGGGGCGTCCCGGTTGGCGGCCGATGCCTGCGCTGACGTCCCGCGATACAAGGATGTTGGACGAGGCCGAGGGCAAGGCGGTGCTGGATGCCGCATCCGTGCCGATCCCGAAAGGCGTTATCGGTGCGACGCTTGCCGAAGCACATCGAAAGTCTGAAGGGCTGACACCGCCCCTCGTCCTCAAGGGGCTCGGTTTTGCGCACAAGACCGAGGCTGGCGCGGTACGGCTGGGGGTAACGTCGCTGGATGGGCAGGCGGAAATGCCAGGCGCGACCGGCTATCTGGTTGAGGAAATGGTGGCGGCTCCTGTGGCCGAAATTCTGCTCGGACTGCGCCGCGATCCGGTTTACGGCGTGACGTTGACACTGGGTCTGGGTGGCGTGACGGCGGAACTCCTTGAAGATACGGTGACACTCGTCTTGCCGGTTGGCGAAGACGAAGTGCTGGCAGCCATGCGACGATTGAGGCTTTGGCCGCTCCTCGACGGGTATCGGGGGCGGCCGAAGGCCGACATGTCTGCTGTCGCCTCGATTGCGGTCCGTCTCGGAAACCTGATGCGCGACCGGCTGGAACTGGAAGAAATCGAGATCAACCCCATCCTTGTCCGGGAAGTGGGCGCGGTGGCGGTGGACGCTTTGATACGGGAGGCAGTTTGATGGCGGACATGCAGATGAGAACCGAGGGACCGATCCGTACCCGCCGTGAAGGTGGTATTCTGGAGGTGACACTCGACCGGCCCAAGGCCAACGCGATCGATCTTGTCACAAGCCGAATCATGGGGCTGGCCTTTCGCGATTTTCGCGACGACGACAGCTTGCGCGTCTGCATCCTGCGGGCCGAAGGGGAAAAGTTCTTCTGCCCCGGCTGGGATCTGAAGGCCGCTAACGATGGCGATGCGGTTGACGGAGATTACGGGGTGGGGGGCTTCGGCGGCTTGCAGGAATTGCCGAACCTCAACAAACCCGTCATCGCGGCAGTAAACGGCATCTGCTGTGGCGGCGGCTTGGAACTCGCGCTGTCTGCGGACCTGATCCTTGCCTCGGAGAATGCGACCTTCGCGCTGCCGGAAATCCGGTCGGGCACGGTGGCCGATGCAGCCTCGATCAAGTTGCCGAAGCGCATTCCCTATCATGTGGCCATGGACCTTTTGTTGACCGGTCGCTGGTTCGATGCCGAAGAGGCTTTGCGTTGGGGGCTCCTGAAGGAGATCACCACGCAGGCCAATCTGCTTTCGAAGGCGTGGGATCTGGCGCGGCTGCTCGAAAGCGGCCCGCCTTTGGTCTATGCCGCCATCAAGGAAGTGGTACGCGAGGCCGAGAACATGCGGTTCCAGGACGCACTGAACCGCATCACCAAGCGGCAGATGGCGACCGTCGACCGGCTTTATTCGTCCGAGGACCAGCTTGAGGGCGCACGGGCGTTCGCTGAAAAACGCGATCCGGTCTGGAAGGGGCGTTAACGACTCAAAACCCCTAAGTGGGTCCGTACAGCCTTCACGGTTTGTCTCACGAAGGAGCGGTCTCCGGATATCACGCCACTGGAAATTCGGCCGCGGAAGTCGGACACTGCGGATAGATTGAGGATGGCCGCTAGTCTTGGGGAACGGCGATGGCATGGAACTGGGAACAGATTACTGCAGTGGCCACTGTTCTGGGCGTGCTCGGCGGTTTGATCTCAGTCGGTTTCGTCGTCTACGAGGTTCGGCGTAATGCGGATGCGATTGAGGGGGCAACGGTTCAGGGGCTGATGTCGCTCGAGGTTCAGGTCTTTTCCATTTTGGCCGAGCACGCGGAAGTCTTTGAGCGAGGTGCGGCAGATTTGACCAGTCTAAGTGCCGGCGAAAAGTTCCTCTTTGACAGGCTGGTCGCCTGCAAGCTCTCTTTGTTGAACAGCGCCTTCGTCCAGTATGAGCAGCAGCTCATCGATGATGATGTCTGGGAGGCCTATGTCAGAGCCTTTCATGAGGATATCCGCGCGCCAGGTTTCCTGGCCGCTTGGCAGGCAATTGAAGCGCGTTATCCCGAAGGCTTTCGTGACGGCCTTCGGGCACAACCATCCTTGAACGAACTCAACGCAATCTGAACGGCGCAATCCAAAAGGTGATCGTTGCAATCCCGGCGTCGCAAGGCTTCCTTTGGGTCCGGTCCAGATGGTCTAAATAGCGGTGAGCTGTTTTGGCCACGTTGGCTTCAGGCATGACGCCTAAAACCGTAACTGTGCTTGACTTTGCCCGCGTTAGACCGATGTCGCAGTATGGGATCGGGCAAATGTCTCGATTTCGGACGCGGGTCGGGCGCCGGGAAGGCGGGCCAGTTCGCGGCCCTGGTGCCAGAGGATCAGAAGCGGGATGCCGCGGATGCCAAGCCGTTGGGATACGGCGGGAAAATCCTGCGTGTTGATCTTGGCGAACCGCACCCGGCCTTTCAGCGACTGGGCCGCCTTGGCGAACTCCGGCGCCATCATGCGGCAGGGTCCGCACCACGGTGCCCAATAATCGATCAGTATCGGCAGATCGTCGCCGCGCGTGGCTTTGTCATGCATCGCAAGATCAAGCTCGGACACCTTGCCGGTGACAAGTCCGGCGCCGCACACGGCGCATTTGGGCGCCTCGTTCAGCCGCCCGCCGGGAAAACGGTTCATCTGCCCGCAGGCGGAACAGGATAGCTTCAGGCTCTCGGACATCTCTGCCTCTCATTCCGGTTTCGGAATATATCGGGTGCATCCGGCCGTTTCACAAGGGTCAGAGCAGGTCCTCTTCCTCACCCGTCACGTCTATATCCAAGGCCTCCAGTCCCGCTTCGAGGTTTTCGGCCAGATGGGGCATGCCCATCAGGTAGTCCTCCGTCGGGATCGTGGCCTCGGCCCGGGCAGTATCCACCGCCTCGGCCAGATCCTCGGCCTCGAAGCTGCCGCGTCCGATCCAAGCGATCGCGGTCAGTTCCGCCTTGTCGTCCTCGTTGAGACCGGCAATGAAATCGCGCAGTTGCGCCTCGGCGATTGCCCCCTCGCGTGCCAGAAAGATGACCTGAACGACCGAGGCCGGGGTGATCTCCAACATATGGCGCCCTTTCCTGTTAGAATGGCCACAGGAAAGCATGGCACGCAGGGGCGTTCCTTGTCCAAGATCAAGTCGGGTTATTCTCCGCGCGGGAAGCGTTTGCTTTCCTCAAGTACATTCAGGTCCATATGGTTGCGCATGTAACGTTCAGACGCTTTCTGCAGCGGCTGGTAATCCCACGGAAAGTAGTCGCCGTTTCTGAGCGCCTCATAGACCACCCAGCGCCGCGCCTGACTTTGCCGCACCTCGGCGTCGAAGCGGGCGAGGTCCCAGCGGGCTTCTGATTTTGCCCGCAGAGAGGCCAGCGTTCCGGCATGGGCGGGTTCGGTGGCAAGGTTGGTCAGTTCGTGCGGATCGGCGTCAAGGTCGAAAAGTTGATCGGGGTCGAGTGCGCAGCGGTTGTATTTCCATTTGCCGTAGCGCAGCGAGACCAAAGGCGCGTAGGAAGCCTCCGCGGCGTATTCGATCATCACAGGGGCGGTGCGCTCGGTGCCCCTGGCCACGGGCAGCAGGCTTTCGCCATCAGTCCACGGCATGACCTCATCCATGCTTACCCCGGCCAGATCGCAAAGCGTCGGCGTCACGTCGATGGTGGAGACCGGCGCGTCGATGCGCTGCGGTGCCAACCCGGGCGCTGCGATCATCAGGGGTACGCGGGCCGAGCCTTCGTAAAAGTTCATCTTGAACCACAGCCCCCGTTCTCCCAGCATGTCGCCATGGTCGGAGACGAAGAGGATCACCGCCTCCTGCCGGGTGGCTTCCAGCGCCTCGAGTATCCCCGCGATCTTGTCGTCGAGATAGGAGATGTTGGCGAAATAGGCGCGGCGCGAACGGCGGATGTCGTCTTCGGTGATATTGAAATTGCGCCAGTCATTGGCGTCGAAGATGCGTTTTGAATGAGGGTCGTGATCCTCATAGGCCATGGCCGGGATCTCAGGCAGCAGGTGTTCGCAATCCTCATAAAGGTCCCAGTACTTCTTGCGCGCGACGTAAGGGTCGTGCGGATGGGTAAAGCTGACGGTCAGGCACCACGGCCGGTCGTCAAGCCCACGAGCGAGGTCGTAGACCTTGGCGGTAGCGTTGTAGGCAACCTCATCGTCATATTCCATCTGGTTGCTGATCTCGGCCACGCCCGCGCCGGTGACGGACCCCATATTGTGATACCACCAGTCGATCCGTTCGCCCGGCTTGCGGTAATCCGGAGTCCAGCCAAAATCGGCGGGGTAGATGTCTGTCGTCAGCCGCTCCTCGAAGCCGTGTAACTGGTCGGGGCCGACAAAATGCATCTTGCCCGAGAGGCAGGTCTGGTAACCCGCCCGACGCAGGTGATGGGCGTAGGTCGGGATGTCGGAGGCGAACTCAGCCGCGTTGTCATAGACCCGCGTGCGCGAGGGCAGTTGGCCTGACATGAACGAGGCGCGGCCCGGCGCGCAGAGCGGCGAGCCGGTATAGGCGTTCTGAAACCGCACCGACCGGGCGGCCAGCGCCTTCAGCGTGGGCGCGTGCAGCCAGTCGGCCGGACCATCGGGAAAGAGCGTGCCATTCAGCTGATCGACCATCAGGATGAGGATGTTGGGACGGTCGGCCATGCGGTGTTCTCCTTGGCGGGTTTGGTTGCGCGCAAGCTTGCATTCCTCGTGCCAAGGGTCGCGCCCGAAAACGGCATCCACATGCCGCGACCGGCGTGGCGGTTGCGCGGGAAAACCGCAAGGATGACCAGAAAGGGAGGAGAAATGACAACGACAACCGTTTATCCCTATGCCGTAAGAGAAGAACCTGATCTGGGCATCGTCCTTTCCGATGGCACGCGGCTTTCGGCGCGGGTCTGGATGCCGGAAGGCGCCGGGCCCTTTCCGGCGGTTCTCGAATATCTTCCCTACCGCAAGCGCGACGGAACCACGGTGCGAGATGCGCTGACCCATCCATGGTTCGCAGGTCACGGGGTCGCCTGCCTGCGCGTCGACATGCGCGGCAACGGCGACAGTGAGGGGCTGATGTCGGATGAATACAGCCCGCAGGAACTGGCCGATGCGGTTGAGGTGATCGAATGGATCGCCGCACAGGGCTGGTCGAACGGTCGGGTCGGCATGATGGGGATCAGCTGGGGCGGGTTCAACTCACTTCAGGTTGCGGCGCTCGCACCTGAACCCTTGAAGGCGATCATCACGCTCTGCTCGACCGTCGACCGCTTCGCCGACGATATCCACTACAAGGGCGGCTGCCTTTTGAACGAAAACCTAGGATGGGGTGCGACGATGTGGGCCTTTTCCTCACGCCCGCCCGATCCCGCGCTACGGCAGGGCTGGTTCCAGATGTGGCGCGAGCGGCTGGAGGCCGAGCCCTTTCTGCCCACTCTGTGGCTCAGGCACCAGAACCGCGATGCCTATTGGAAACACGGATCCGTGTGCGAGGATTTTTCGGCCATCAAGGCCGCCGTGCTTGCGGTCGGTGGCTGGGGAGATGCCTACAAGAACGCAGTACCCGCCCTTGTCGGGAACGTCGTCGCACCCGTGAAAGGCATCGTCGGGCCATGGGTGCACAAATACCCGCATTTCGCGGTGCCCGAACCGCGTATCGGCTTCCTGCAGGAAGCCCTGCGTTGGTGGAACCGCTGGCTGAAGGATGAGGCGACCGGGGCCGAGGATGACCCGGCGATGCGGCTTTATCTGATGGACGGGGTGCGACCCGCCGCGTGGTACGACAACCGGCCCGGGCGTTGGATCGCCGAGCCGTCGTGGCCCGCGCCGAATATCCGGATGCAGACATTGCCGCTTGGCCCGGGATGCCTGGGCAAGGCTGGCGCATTCAGGACAACCGTGGCCAGCCCTGAGGATTGCGGGGCCGAAGGAGGCGAATATTGTGCGATCTGGCTTGGGCCCGAGATGCCCGGCGATCAGCGCCGCGACGATGCCTTGTCGGCCTGTTTCGACAGCGCGCCGATCAAGGCGAGCGATATCGTCGGGGCACCCATTGTGCGGTTACGCCTGTCGTCGGACAAACCCGTTGCGCAGATTGCGGTTCGGCTTTGTCACCTGCATCCCGACGGGGCGTCGACGCGGATCACATGGGGGGTGCTTAACCTCAACCGTGCACGGTCGATGGAGCATCCCGAGCCGCTCGAACCGGGGCAAGAGATTGAGGTTGCATTAACCCTCGATCATATCGCCTACCGCTTGCCGGACGGGCACCGGCTCCGCCTTTCCGTATCGTCGTCCTATTGGCCAATGATCTGGCCCGCACCAGAGCGTACGACACTGACGCTGACCGGTGGCGCGCTGGATCTTCCCGTGCGGCCGGGCGGGCAGGGGGATGAGGTTACCTTTCCACCGCCAGAGGGCGCCGCACCCCTGCGCCAGCGGACGATCCGCGCGGGAAGCCATGTCAGGCGCAACGAGACCGACCGGCAGACCGGCATCGTCAGCCTGATCATCGAGGACGATTTCGGCGAAGCGGAAAACCTCGATCACGGGTTGATCACCGGTTCGCTCGCGCGGGAACGCTGGGACATTCATCCTGACGATCCCCTCTCGGCGCGGGGAGAAACGCATTGGACCGAGGTGGTGGAGCGGGACGGGGTCCGGCTCAGAACCGAAGCCACCTGCGCGATGTGGTCGGATGAAACCGACTTCCACCTAACGGCCCGGCTGGAGGCGTGGGAAGATGACCGGCTTGTCTTCGACCGCGACCTGACAGAGCGTGTGCCGCGCGACCATCGCTGATTCCATCCCGGTTCTGATATGAAAAACAAACTCCTCCTAATCATCATTGACGGCGTGCCCTATGACAACTGGCGCGGGTTCTTCGGCAATCTCGAAGGCTGGGTGGAGGAAGGCGACGCGCGGGTCTGGCGCATGCGTTCGGTCCTGCCCTCGACCTCGGCCTCCTGCTATGCCTCGATCCATACCGGGGTGACACCGCAGGTTCACGAAGTCACTTCAAACGAGTCGATCTTCCGCGTTGCCGAGCCAGACATTTTTTCGGAAGTCACGAAGGCGGGCGGCAAGACCGGTGCTGTAGCCCACAGCTTCTGGTCGGAGTTCTTCAACCGGTCCCCGTTCGACCCCGTGCGCGACATCGAATATGACGAACCGGGCCAAAGCCCGATCAGCCATGGCCGCTTTCACACGATGACCGGTTACGGCCACGACAACCAGATGACGCCCTGCGATGCGGACCTTTTCGCCACGCTGACCATGCTGGCCGAGCGGCATGGCATCGATTACGGTATGCTCCACACCTGCACGCTCGACAGCATGGGCCACCGCTTCACCCATGACTGTATCCAGATGGATCTGGCCTGCTTCAAACTTGATGGGCAGCTTGCGCCCTATATTAGCCGCTGGCGGGACGCCGGGTACGAGGTGATCGTCACCGCCGATCACGGTCAGTCAAAACGCGGCCATCATGGAGGTGCAGAGGACATGCAACGCGACTTTGCGCTCTATTACTTCGGTTCGGCTGAGGGGCCGGCTCCCGATGCCCTTCTGGAACAATGTCAGCTTGCCCCGACAATCCTCAAACGCCTCGGCGTGCCGGTGCCCGATAACATGCGCGCGGCGTCGTTCCTTTTCTGAAGTCACGGCGCATAGACAGATCTCACATATTTCCCAAGCCGCACCCGCCTATAGCGGCCGGATCTTCAGCCGCGTGATGCGGTTCTCCTTGCGGGTCAGGACCTCGAATCTGAAACCGTGGAAGGAAAAGACCTGCCCCTCGGCAGGGATCATCTGCGCCTCGTGAATGACGAGACCGGCGATCGTGTTGGCCTCGTCATCGGGTAGCGACCAGTCCGTCGCGCGATTGAGGTCGCGGATCGTCATTGCGCCGTCGATAATGCAGTCGCCAGCTTCGGTCATTTTCAGCGGATGCTCGGCGTCGATGTCGAACTCGTCGGTGATCTCGCCGACGATCTCCTCGATGATGTCCTCGAGCGTGAGCAGCCCGCGCAGGTCGCCGTATTCATCGACCACGAGCGCGAAATGGGTGCGGCGCTTCAGGAACTCACGCATCTGTTCATCAAGCGGCGTCGTCTCGGGCACGAAATAGGCGGGCTTCGCGACGGACATAATGTCGAGGTCACGGACCGAGGACAGATTGCCGTCTTCACCGCGCACCGTCTTCTCGACAGCGCGAAGCAGGTCTTTTGAATGGATGACACCGACGATGTTTTCGCGTTCGCCCTTGTAAAGCGGCAGGCGGGTGTGGGGTGAGGCAAGCACGGTTGAAAGGATGCGTTCCGACCCAGCATCGGCGTCGATCATCATGATCTGGCTGCGGTGGAGCATGATCTCTTCGACGGTTCGGTCATTGAGGTCGAGCGCGCCGAGTAGGCGGTCTCGCGCCTCTTTGTGCACCGCCCCTTCGGAATGACCGATGGCCAGTGCGCCGACGATCTCGTCGCGGAACGACAGGATGTGGCTGTCAGGATCTGTACGGACGCCAAAGAGCATCAGGAGGGCCCGGACAATGCCCCGCACGAGCGTCACGACGGGGCTGAGAACGAGGATCAGAAGCCGGATCGGTCGCGCAACGCGGGATGCTGCGGTCTCAGGCGCGGTGATCGCGTAGGTTTTCGGCAAGACCTCGGCAAAGACGAGGACGAGCGCCGTCATCACGAGCGTCGCCACGGCGACGCCATTCGCGCCAAAGAGCCGTGAAAAGAGCGCGGTCGCAAGGGCGGCCGACAAAATATTGGCGACGTTATTTCCCAGAAGGATCGCACCGATCAGCTTTTCGCTGTCTTCCTTGACGCCCAGGGCGGCATCGGCGCCTCGATTGCCCTTGTCGGCCTGCGCCCGAAGCTTGCCGCGCGACGCCGCGGTCAACGCGGTCTCGGAGCCCGAGAAGAAGGCCGACAAGAGCAACAGGACGAGGATCGCCCCGGCTGTCAGCCAGAAACTGCTATCGAGGATCACGTCGGAGGTCATTCTTGAATTTCCCTTTGGTTGCACCCGTTATGGGGGCGCGACGACGAGGCTGCAAGATGCGTGGCAGGAGGTGTTATGTCGATTGGCGCCAAACCGGCCCGGTTTGTGCGTCACTCGGCATCGCGGGCAAGCGGGTGATGGTCGAGAACGAGGGTTTTCAGGCG
Organism: Albidovulum litorale; assembly: GCF_025751495.1. GTDB lineage: Bacteria > Pseudomonadota > Alphaproteobacteria > Rhodobacterales > Rhodobacteraceae > Albidovulum > Albidovulum litorale. The sequence goes on from NZ_JAOWKZ010000001.1 coordinate 62,512, forward strand.
TTCGTCCAGCACATGAGTATAGATCTCGGTCGTCGAGATATCGGCATGGCCCAGCATGGTCTGGATGGCACGCAGGTCGGCGCCTCCGGCAAGCAGATGGGTCGCAAACGCGTGGCGCAGAACATGCGGCGTTACCCGTGCGGGCGCGACACCGGCCGACATGGCGATATCCTTCAAAAGCCCGTGGAACGCCTGCCGCGTCATGTGTCCCGCGCGGCCCCGCGCCGGGAAAAGGTGCTTTCCCGGCGGTGTTCCCGCCTCGCGGCGTGCCAAATCCTCAGCCTCATCGCGGAGGATCAGCCACGCCGCAAGCGCGTTGCGCGCCGGCGTCGAAAGCGGCACCATGCGTTCCTTGCCGCCCTTGCCCCTGACGAGCAACATCCGCGGATCCCCACGCGCGGCAGCGACAGGCAGGCCCACAAGTTCGCTTACCCGCATGCCCGTGGCATAAAGCAACTCCATCAGGCAGGTATTGCGTACTTGTTCGACCGGATTGCGGCCGGAGTTGCGTGTCGCTTCAAGAAGTGCTTCGACCTCGGCTTCGGTCAGAATCTTTGGCAGGCTCTTGGCGCGGCCCGGCCCGGTGATCTGGATCGCGGGATTTTCGGCGCGCCTGCCATCTTCATAGGCGAAACGGAAGAGTTGTCGGATAGATGACAGGCGACGCGCACGGGTTGCCCGCGACAGGCCTTCGGCATCACAGGAAACCAGATAAGCTTCGATGTCGGCGCGTTCGGCGTTTTCAAAACTTCGCCCACGCCGCGTCAGCCAGCCTGCGAAATCCTTAAGGTCGCGACCATAGCCGAGAAGCGTGTTCTGCGCCGCGCCCAACTCGGCGGCTTGAGCGTCGAGAAAGGCGGAAATCCAGCTTTCCATTCCGGCCATTGCTAGCCTCGCCGATCCAGAAGCATGAGTTCGATCGCGGCCCGCCGCGCCGTGCTTTCCAACCCGACATGACGCAGAAGCACCAGACCGTCGGTGACATCCCGCAAATCGCCGCGCGCGCCTTCGGTAATCTGGTCGATGGCCAATATCAGCGCCTCGCCCAGCCGTTTTTCCGAGAGCAACATGGAATAATTCGCCGAAGGACGAACGCCCTGACTAAAGGCCAGCTTGACCGCGGACCCCATCTGGTCAGGCGCATCTAGACCGGCAACCGATCCTGTTGCGAGACCGACCAGGAAACGGTCCAGCGGATGATCGGAAGTCCGGCGTCGCGCAACATTTTCGTAGTTTTCCGACAGGAGGCCGATGTGAAAGGCAAGCGCTCCGGCCTCGCCCTCAAGCCCCATGTCGACTAATTTCTGGCCGTATTCGCTGGCAAAGGATACCTCGATTTCCAGGGCCTGAATATGACGCCAGATGACCGGAAGAATGCCGGCCACCGCGGCTTTGTCCTGACGGTCCAGTGCGCGGGAGAGGTCCTGCACCGCGCTGACCCGATCCCAGACGCCACCTGACGCAGCAGGTTTCCGTTCGTTGTACAACTCCCAAAGTTGAGCGGGAGAGATCGCGCCGTTCTTCGCCAACCGCTCAGCGGCTTCAAGTCGGGTTTTCCAGCCTGAATTCGAGCGGAGGTCGGATTGTGCGAAGGCAACAGGCAGGGTGGTCGTTGGAAGGGGCTGGCCGATCGCCTCCATAAGCCGCAGAACCAGCGGCGAAGGGCGCGTCGGCATCGGCAGGTCGGGCTCTCCGTCGCCAAGTTCCGGGTCAAGAAAACGCTCAAGCAACCGCGCCATGTCATCGTCAACATAGCCAAGCGTCTCACCGGTACGAAGCGACAGCGCAGCCGCGTTCCAGTCACCACCCCGTGCGAGACAGAAGACCCGAGCGGGAAAAGTCGGTGCGATCTGCGGGTTCTCACGCATCATCTCGCAGGCGCGGTCTTCCTCGCCGGTCAGAAGCGCCACGTCGAACCAGCGCCGAAAGGGCTCCGGCTGCGGGTTCTCGATCATCTCCAAGAGTGCCAGAGCAGGATCTAGCGCACCGAGATCTAGAAGCTTGTCGACACGGGCCAGGAAAATCGCGCCCTGACCATCCGAGTCCGCCGGCGGAGCGACCTCGGCCAGTAGTAACGTGTAAAGCAGTGACTGGATCGCGGGCAGCGTGTCGATCCGCTCGGCCCGGATCATGCGGGCCAGATCGATTGACGAAGTCGTGCCCCAGAGGTCGCGCGGCAGACCAGTCTTCGACACCGAAAGTAGGCCGAGACCATCCAGCGAAAGCCCGTCGATCGGTGCGACCGTGATCGGGCGCGGCGCCGCGCCGATAGCAACGGCGGGTTCGTTGGTCGTAGACGGCAGTGACGCCGCCGGCCCGGTCACTGATTTCGACAACCAGTCGATCGCCGACAAAGGCGGTCTGTCATGGGTTTCGGCACCAAGCGCCGTCGCGCCGCCAAATAGCAGCAGCGCAAGAAGTCCGGCTCTACTTGACCACATTCAACTCAACCGGTTCGCTGATCTCGGCGCGGTCGGGTGTCATGTCGCCAAGGTAGGCGTAACCCGTCAGGCCGATGAAGGCGACGAGTGCCAAGAAGATGATCAGCTTCAGAAGTCGGAGCATTTGGTCCTGCCGTCGTTTGTTTTCTGTCGTTGTCGGGGGCTGCCCGCGTGCCTGCCCGTCGCCCCTGTTCGTTCTGCCCATCCGGCCCATAATTCACTGACCGGCACGGATACGCGGATTATATATGGCATTTTCGGCGAGTTCACGCCATTCAGGGCAGAAAGTTTCGCACTGGGCAGAAGCATGCCACTGGTGCATCCGTTAGTGCATGCGTGCGTCGGGCAGGAATGGAAGTGTAACGTGGTAAGGCGCCTGAAAAAGACTGTCGTTCTGATCGGTATGATGGGGGCCGGCAAGACTGCGGTGGGAAACGCCCTCGCGCGGCTGCTTGAGGTTCCCTTTCTTGACTCCGACGAGGAAATCGAGCGCGCCGCGAACATGACCGTGGCAGAAATCTTCGCCCGCGACGGCGAGCCATTCTTCCGGGCCCGCGAATCCGAGGTTCTGAACCGGTTGCTGTCAGGCTCGCCTTGCATCCTGTCGACAGGCGGTGGGGCATTTTTGGCTGAAGGCAACCGCGCGGCCATCGCCAGGCGTGGGGTGGCGGTCTGGCTGAAGGCTGATCTGGAACTGCTTTGGCAAAGGGTCAAGCACAAGAATACCCGGCCGCTCTTGCGCACCTCCGATCCGAAAAAGACCCTCGCCACATTGCTGGAGGCGCGCAGTCCAATCTATGCCGAGGCCGGTATCGTGGTCGAGGCGCATCCCGACTATTCGGTCGAGGACATGGCGCGCAAGGTCATCGCCGCTCTGGCCGAACGGCAGGACGTATTGGAGTTGGAATGAAGACGGAACGGGAAACGGTGCATGTGGCGCTGGGAAGCCGCAGCTATGACGTGCGCATCGGCACGGGCCTTATCGCGCGGGCTGGGGAAGAGATTGCGCCCCTTCTGGCGCGCCGTCGTGTTGCCGTTCTGACAGATGAAACGGTCTCGTCCCTGCATCTCGACAGCCTGCGTGCGGGGCTTGGCCATGTGTCGATGACCGCGCTCGCCCTGCCTGCCGGAGAGGCGACGAAGGGGTGGGAACAGTTTTCCCGTGCCGTCGACTGGCTTCTGGCCGAGAAGGTGGAGCGTCGGGATATCGTCATCGCGCTCGGCGGTGGGGTCATCGGCGATCTGGCGGGTTTCGCGGCGGCGGTCCTGCGCCGGGGTGTGCGCTTCGTGCAGATTCCGACGTCGCTTCTGGCGCAGGTCGACAGTTCCGTGGGCGGCAAGACCGGCATCAACTCCATCCATGGCAAGAACCTGATCGGCGCGTTTCACCAGCCCTCGCTGGTTCTGGCCGACATTGATGTGCTGGGCACGCTTCCGGTCCGCGATTTCCTTTCGGGCTACGGCGAAGTGGTGAAGTACGGGTTGCTGGGTGACGCTGCTTTCTTCGACTGGCTAGAGGTGAACGGTCCCGCACTTGCGGCAGGTGATATCGGCGCACGGCAATATGCGGTGCGCCGGTCGGTCGAAATGAAGGCGCGCATCGTCGAACGGGACGAGACCGAGCAGGGCGACCGCGCGCTTTTGAATCTAGGCCATACCTTCTGTCATGCCCTCGAAAAGGCGACCGGCTATTCCGACCGGCTGTTGCATGGCGAAGGGGTGGCGATCGGCTGCGCCTTGGCCTTTGAACTAAGCCAGCGGCTGGGGCTCTGCAGTCAGGAAGCGCCGAGCCGGGTCCGGGCGCATCTGAAGGCGATGGGGATGAAGGTCGATCTTGCCGATATTCCAGGGGATCTGCCGGGGGCAGAGGCGCTGGTCGCGCTCATGGGGCAAGACAAGAAAGTCGTGGACGGCAAGCTGCGCTTCATCCTTGCCCGTGGGATCGGCGAGGCTTTTGTTACGTCCGACGTTCCCGGCGATGTGGTGCTGTCGGTGCTGGAAGAGGCGCTGCGAGGGCGATGAACCGGTAGAGAAGCTGGGTTCAAACCCACCCTACGATCCATACTCATCTACGACGCAGTATTAGCTCTGCATCTCGACCTTTTCCATGATGGTGGCATCCTTATCCTCCAGACACAAACGGCGCAGCCAGATGGCCGCACCCTCGGTCGTGTCTGTCCATTTCAGGCAATCAGAAAGGAATTTCGTCGTCGAGATCAGCCCGGCTGCTGCCGCCGCCTCCCGACGATCCGCCACCGTAGCCGCCGCCCTGACCGCCGCCGCCATAGCCACCCGACGATCCGCCGCCGTAACCGCCACGATCATCATCGTAGCTACCGCCGCTTCCGCCATCACGGCCGTCCAGCAGCGTCAGCTCGCCGCGATAAGGGCGCAAGGATATCTCCGTGGTATACCGGTCCTGTCCTGACTGATCCTGCCATTTGCGGGTTTCCAACTGACCTTCAAGATAAACCTTAGAGCCCTTTTTCAGGTATTGCTGAGCGATCCGCACGAGGTTTTCATTATAGATCGCGACACGGTGCCATTCGGTCCGTTCGCGGCGTTCACCGGAATTGCGATCGCGCCAGGTTTCGGATGTGGCGACGCGCAGGTTGCAGACCTTTCCGCCGCTCGGAAAGTCGCGAACCTCGGGGTCGGCCCCGAGATTTCCGATCAGAATGACCTTATTCACCGATCCCGCCATGCTGGGTTCCTCCTCCGCGATTCTCGTTTGCCCCGTTAGACCATTCGACGACCGCCAAGAAAAGCGTTCATGGCTAAGAAAGCGTTAATAGGTTGGGGAGGGGTCCGGCGGATTATCGCGTATAACTCTGGTTAGAGGAGCCGCAGCAGATGGTTTATCTGCCTTCGGTTCAATGGCCACAAGGTATTCCGCAGTCCAGCTTACTCATGCAAGTCGCGGCACCCCCGCTGCGGCTGTGACAGGAGTTGACCATGTCCAGACTTACCTCCACCGCCCTTGCCGCCATCGTCGGCCTCGGCCTCGCGCTTCCTTCAGCGGCCAGCGACACCCCCGATGCTGTAACGCAGGCCAAGATCACCGAACAGCTCACGGCCGATGGCTACGAAGTGCGCAAGATCGACAGCGAGGACGGCATGATCGAGGTCTATGCGGTGAAGGACGGCAAGATGTACGAGCTCTATCTCGATGCCGACCTGAAAGTCGTGAAGACCAAGGAAGAAAGCTGATCAAGGCAGTCCGGGCGGCGTAATGCCGCCGCCCGGCGAAGTTGCAGGAGGCACTATGATGGCAGCAGTTCGTGTCTGGGACCCGCTGGTGCGGATATTCCACTGGTCCTTGGTGGCAGGTTTCACTGCCAATGCCCTGTTCAATGACCCGGAGGGCAAAGCGCACGAGGTGATTGGCCTGTCCATACTGGGGCTAGTCGCGGTGCGCATCCTCTGGGGCTTCGTCGGTACACGCCATGCCCGTTTTTCCGATTTTCCGCCTTCGGTACCGGCCTCTCTTGGACAGCTCAGCGAAATGGCGACCGGGCGCAGACACATCCATAAAGGTCACTCGCCGCTCGGCGCTTTGATGATCTACAACCTGCTGGCGTCAATGATCGTGATCGGGGTCAGCGGCTACATGATGACCACCCTCGCCTTTTTCGGTGTGGGCTGGGTCGAGGAAGCCCACGAAATCGCCGTCAGTTGGGCTGAGTTTTCTGTGGTTGCCCACATTGCCGCAGTCGTCTTCGAAAGCCGCAGGCTTGGGATCAATCTTCCGAAATCAATGCTGACCGGATACAAGAATATTCCGTAAGCAGGGGAAAACGGATGACGAAGGCACCCGCACCGGCGCGAACCAAGGGCGCGGCGATCATTCTTTTGATGCTCGTTCAGGGGTTTTGCGTCGCCTTCTTTCTTGGCGATCTGATTATCGATTTCTTTGAGGAACCAAGGGCCGAACTCCTACGTCCGCATTTCGCGATGGAGGTTCTTGCCAATCTGGGCCTGTTGGCCGGCGTCATTTTTGAGGGTGCATATCTGGTGCGTCTGCTGCGCCGTCAGGCGCATGCCGACAGAGCGTTGTCCGTGGCCTCCGGCGCGCTTCATGAAGTCATGGAAGGCTATTTCGAGGACTGGCGCCTGACCCCGGCCGAAGCCGATGTGGCCAGTTTCACCATCAAGGGCTGTTCGATCGCCAAGATCGCGCAGATGCGCGGATCGGCCGAAGGGACCGTCAAAACCCATCTCAATTCGATTTACCGCAAGGCGGGGGTAAGCGGGCGAGGCGACCTGATCAATCTCCTGATCGAGGAAATTCTTGGCGGCGAATTGCTCACCACCGCCACCCAATCTCCGCGCGCATAGACGGTGCGACACTGTAAGGACTGGCCAGAAGCGGTTTTTTCGGTATAGTCGCGCCGGCTGAAAGGTGGACGAGGGGCTGATGCGCAAGATCACGCTGGCAGTGCTGGCCGTCGCGGGCCTTTGTGCGGGCGATGGCATTGCAAGGGCGGAAGGATTGACCTTCGTCAAACCCGGTGCGCCGACGACTTCGCGACTGGCAATGTTCCGCAAGCAGACCCAGATCCTCGATACGCGGGCCGCGTCGCAGTATTCGTCCTCCGGGCGGCTTACGCCGAACGGAAAGTCGATCGAGGTCGCCGCGGCAATTCCGAACTATTCCGGTCGCTACCGCGGGCTCTATCTCGACGCAGCCAAGGCCGCCGCACAACGCCATGGCATACCCGAGAATCTGTTCCTGCGACTTGTCCAGCAGGAATCCGGCTGGAACCCGAAAGCGGTCTCGCACAAAGGGGCGACAGGTCTGGCGCAGCTCATGCCCGCGACAGCGCGGCGCATGGGTGTCAACATGAACGACCCGCATGACAATCTGAACGGCGGGGCACGGTATCTGCGGATGATGTATGACCGGTTCGGCGACTGGAAACTGGCGCTGGCGGCTTATAATGCCGGGCCGGAAGCGGTGGAGAAATATGGCGGCGTGCCGCCCTACCGCGAAACCAAGGGCTATGTCCGGGCGATCCTCGGCAGTTAGTCGGTTTCTTCCCTGATCTCGTATTCGCGCGGAATACCCTTCGTCACCTTTGCCCAAATCGTTTCGGAGGCACGGGCCTGATGCGCCTCAAACGCAGCGCGGTCGGTAAAAGCCTCGCTTACGGCAAATCTGACGGGATCGGCATGTGACCGCAAAACCTCGAAGCGCAGGCAGCCGGGTTCGGCACGGGTAAGCCGGATATGATCCGGCAGATGCTCGGAGACGCGGTCAGCCTCTTCGAGCGTTCGACAGATCAGGAAACCGGAAAGATAAAGTCGGGGCATGGGAAACCGTAAACAGGGGCGATAGCCCTGACAACAGGATTAACACATGCCGGTTTCCGCCCGTCACTCCATTTCGATCGTGCCGGGCGGCTTCGAGGTGACGTCGTACATGACCCGGTTCACCCCCTGCACCTCATTGATGATCCGTGTTGCGGTTTCGCCGAGGAAGTCATGGGTGAAGGGGTAATAGTCGGCGGTCATGCCGTCGACGCTGGTCACGGCCCGCAGCGACAGAGCATAGTCATAGGTGCGCCCGTCGCCCATCACGCCCACGGTCTTCAGAGGCAGGATCGCGGCGAAGGCCTGCCAGATCTCGTCATAAAGCCCATGCTTGCGGATCTGGTCGATATAGACCGCATCGGCCTGCCGCAGAATGTCGAGCTTTTCCTTGGTGATCTCGCCCGGGCAGCGGATCGCGAGGCCGGGGCCGGGGAAGGGATGGCGGCCGATGAACTTGTCGGGCAGGCCAAGCTCGCGGCCCAATGCGCGGACCTCATCCTTGAAGAGTTCACGCAGTGGCTCAACGAGCTTTAGCCCCATCTTTTCGGGCAGACCGCCGACATTGTGGTGCGACTTGATTGTGACCGATGGCCCGCCCGAGAAGCTGACACTTTCTATCACGTCCGGATAAAGAGTGCCCTGCGCCAGGAACTCTGCGCCTTCGATCTTGCCCGCCTCGCGCTGGAAAACGTCGATGAAGAGCTTGCCAATGGTCTTGCGTTTGACCTCGGGGTCGCTGACCCCTTCGAGCGCGCCGAGGAAGAGGTCGGCCTCATCGGCGTGAACCAGCGGAATATTGTAGTTGTCTCGGAACATGGTCACGACTTCTTCGGCCTCGTTGAGGCGCAGAAGCCCATGATCGACGAAGACGCATGTGAGCTGGTCACCGATGGCTTCATGGATGAGGATCGCGGCGACGGATGAATCGACCCCGCCCGAAAGGCCGCAGATCACACGCTTGTCACCAACCTGTGCGCGGATCTTTTCAATTGCGTCGTCCTTGTAGGAGGCCATCGTCCAGTCGCCGGTGAAGCCCGCGAGCCGCACGAAGTTTTCGTAAAGCTTCGCGCCCTTGGGCGTGTGGTGAACTTCGGGATGGAACTGCACGGCGTAGAAATTGCGCGACACATCGGCAGTAATGGCGAAGGGCGCGTTCGGCGAGGTGCCGTAGACCTCAAAGCCCGGCGCGATCTTCGATACATGATCGCCATGGCTCATCCAGACCTGCTCGCGGCCCTCATCGAACCAGCCGTTGAGCAGCGGCAGCTTCGCGTCCTTCGGGGTCACATAGGCGCGGCCAAACTCGGCAGTGCCGTGGCCGCGTTCCACCTTGCCGCCAAGGCAGTGCATCATCACCTGCTGGCCGTAACATATGCCGAGGATCGGAACGCCGAGATCAAAGACACCTTCGGGCGGCATCGGCGCGCCCTCGGCGAAGACCGAGGAAGGGCCACCGGAGAAGATCACGGCCTTCGGGCCGAAATCCTTCAGAAAGGCCTCATCCACCCGGTTATAGGGATGAATCTCGCAATAGACGTTCAACTCGCGAAGTCGCCGCGCGATGAGCTGCGTGACCTGAGAGCCGAAGTCGATGATCAGAAGACGTTGATGCGCATGTGTCATGGCCGGGAATTATCGCCAGTTCTTGCAGGGCGCAAGGGCAGGAGCGGGGGCCAGCCCCCCACCACCAGAGTATTTTTCGACAGAAAATGAAATCACGCTGCTTTTGCCTGCGCGCGGAGCAGCATGCCGTAAAGATCGCGTGGATCGTCGGGATCAGCGATCATGTCCAGCGGTTCGCTGTAGGGCAGGGTCTCCAACTGGTCGTGGATGTAGCGCAGGGCCGAGAAATCCTCGATTGCGAAGCCGACTGAATCGAAGAGCGTGATCTGGCGCGGGTCACTGCGCCCCGTGGCGGCGCCGGTCATAACCTGCCAGAGTTCTGTGACCGGATGGTCGGGGTCCAGTTGCTGGATCTCGCCTTCGATCCTCGTCTGGGGCGGGTATTCTACGAAGATCTGCGATCGCAGCAGGATGTCCTTGTGCAGTTCGGTCTTGCCAGGGCAGTCGCCGCCGACCGCGTTGATATGGACGCCGCTGCCGACCATGTTGTCGGTCAGGATCGTCGCGAGCTGCTTGTCGGCGGTGCAGGTGGTGATGATGCCCGCGCCCTCCATCGCCTCTTCCGCGCTTTTGCAGGACGTGACCTGAAGGCCGGAGCCAGCAAGGTTGCGGCTGCATTTGGCGGTGGCGGTAGGGTCGAGGTCGTAGAGCCGTACGTGGCTGACACCACAGATCGCCTTGAAGGCCAGGGCCTGAAATTCAGCCTGCGCGCCGTTGCCGATCATCGCCATCGTGGTTGCGCCCTTCGGCGCGAGATGCTTGGCCGCGAGCGCCGACATGGCGGCGGTGCGGAGCGCCGTCAGGATCGTCATCTCGGTCAGGAGGATCGGGTAACCGGTATCCACTTCGGCCAGAAGGCCGAAGGCGGTGACGGTCTGCAACCCTTCCTTGGTGTTCTTCGGATGGCCGTTCACGTATTTGAACCCATACATCTCACCATCCGAGGTGGGCATGAGTTCGATCACGCCGACGTCGGAATGTGAGGCCACGCGCGGGGTCTTGTCGAAGCTCTCCCAGCGTTTGAAATCGGCCTCGATATAGGCGGCGATCTCGGTCATCACGCGTTCGGGGCCTAGATGAAGAACCAGCTTCATCATGTTATCGACGCTGACAAAAGGAACGATATTGAGGGACATTATCCGAAACTCCGTGTCGGGCGGTCGAAGACCTTGCGGCCCATGAGGGAGCCGACAAGCTCCACCATCAGTTTCGCAGTCCGCCCGCGTTCATCGAGGAAGGGGTTAAGCTCGACCAGGTCGAGCGAGGTGACAAGCCCGCTTTCGTGCAGATGCTCCATCACCAGATGCGCCTCACGGAAGGTGGTGCCGCCCGGAACGGTGGTGCCGACGGCTGGTGCGATATCGGGGTCGAGGAAATCGACATCGAGCGAGACATGCAGCAGGCCGTTTTCGGCGCGCACCTTGTCAAGAAATTCGCGCAGGGGGGCAACGATGCCGCGTTCATCCAGCACGCGCATGTCGCAGACGGTCATGTCGGTTTCCAGAAGCCCGGCATGTTCGGCCCGGTCAACCGAGCGGATGCCGTAAAGGCAGATTCGTTCAGCCGGGACCGGGGCCGGGAAGGGGGGGAAGGCGTCGAACCCCTCACGCCCCGCGATATAGGCCACTGGCGTGCCGTGAAGGTTGCCGGATTGTGTTGTCAGCGGCGTGTGATAGTCGCTGTGCGCATCCAGCCAGAGGACGAACAGCGGCCGTCTGGCCTTCGCGGCATAGGCGGCGGCACCAGCGACAGAACCAAGCGACAGCGAATGATCGCCACCAAGGAAGATCGGCAGTCCTTCGGACATCGCGGCCTCGGCTGCTTGCGCGAGCGCCGAGGTCCAGCCGATTGTCTCGGCCAGATGATGAACTGCCGGGTTCTTGCACGTTACCGGCGAAAGGGCGGGCAACGCGACATCGCCGCGGTCAATCACCGGATGGCCAAGCTCTTCGAGGCTGCGGGCGAGCCCCGCCACACGGTATGCGGCAGGCCCCATCAGGCAGCCTTCGCGCTTCTGGCCGGTATCGATCGGAGCGCCGATCAGGATGCAGGTCGATTTCATGAGGTTGGTCCATTCGTCAGGAATCGGTTATCCGACAGTTTTCTGCCAGATTGCGTCAGTGAAAAGAGATGTTATGATCGTGATGCACAGACCTTTGAACAAAGTGATAACCTCATTGAACGATCTGGACGAAACCGATCAGGCCCTGATTGCCGCCCTCCGGCGCGACGGAAGGGCATCTCTCTCGGACCTTGCTGCGCAACTTGGCTTGGCGCGGGGAACCGTGACCACACGGATGGAACGACTGCAGCGTCGCGGTGAAATTCAAGGATTCACCGTCGTCACCCGTGGCGACGTCAGCGCGATGCCGGTGCGGGGCCTGATGATGATCTCCATCGAGGGTAGGGGGACCGAAAGGATCACCGCCCGGTTGGTTGGCTTACCCGAGGTGACGGCCGTGCATTCGACGAACGGGCGCTGGGATCTGATCGCCGAGATCGGCACCCGGACGTTGGAAGAACTCGACGCCGTATTGGCCAAGGTGCGCAATTATGACGGTGTCACGGGCAGCGAGACGAGCCTGCTGCTGACGACCAGACGGGCGGGGCGGAGGTAAGGGGCACCGGATTTCGTCACGAAATCCGGGACGATTTTTCTAAAAATCGTTCGCCCTGCGGGCGGCCGCGATCCAGATCGCAGCGAGTGCGAAGGAAAGGATCGCATTCCACGTCGCCATCGACAGTCCGGCAAAGGCCCAGGCAATCTCGTCGCAGCGGATAAGCGGGGCCTCCATGATCTGGTTTAGCAGATCTTCGGCCGATCCGGACAGATCACCGCCTGACGTGCAGGTCGTGGGACCTTCCCACCAGCCTTGCTCGACACCGGTGTGATAGATACCGATCACTCCCGTCAGCGTGGCCGCCGCGGCCCCCGCAAACGGCAGCCATCGCCATCCGGAAAAGAGCGCGATACCGCCGATAACAACTGCGGCGCCGTGCGGCCAACGCTGCCACAAGCAGAGCTTGCAAGGCGCATAACCCAGCCACTGAAAGAAAAACGCTCCCAGCAGGAGGGCGGCGGAGCCAGCGGCGGCTAAGAGGCAAAGTCGGGTCCGGGTCACAGGTATTTCACCAAAGCAAAGCCGCCGATCAGCAGCACCATGAACAACGTGAACATAAGGCCAAGGCGCCGTTCGATGAAATCACGGATCGGTGCGCCGAATTTCCACAAAAGCGCCGCGACGATGAAGAACCGAAACCCGCGGGCGACGATGGCCGAGATGACGAAAACCGGCAGCGACAATCCGGTCCAGCCGGAAACGATGGTGATGACCTTGAAGGGGAAGGGCGTGATGCCCGCGATCAGCACTGCCCAGGCACCGTAGTGGTTAAACCTTTCGGCGAAGACGGCGGCGGCGTCCGTCTTGCCATAGAACTCAAGGATCGGTTGCCCCACGGCATCCCACAGGACCGCGCCAATGAAATAGCCGAACAACCCGCCAAGAACCGATGTCACAAGTGCAACGGTTGCGATCAGCCAGGCCCGCGACGGGCGCGCAATGATCATCGGGATCATCAGGACATCGGGCGGAATCGGAAAGAACGAGCTTTCAACGAAAGACACCGCGCCAAGCGCCCAAAGCGACCTCGGATGATCCGCCAGGCGGATCGTCCAGTCATACAAAGCTCGGATCATTCTGCCTGCCCTGAAACTGCCTGCGCACCTTAGGCCATGGCAACGACGCGCCGTCAAGCAAGACGCATGCTTTCGGAACCGTTGGCCGCACGCTATCGTTGCGCATCAGCAGTATCGTTTCCTGCGGGGTATTGACGATGAAATGGCGTGGACGGCGCGGCAGCAGCAATATCGAAGACCGGCGGCGAATGAGTGGGGGGCGCGCGGCAGGCGGACTCGGCCTCGGCGGTCTTATCGCTGTTCTGGCCATCGGCTATTTCCTCGGTATCGACGTGACGCCGCTTCTGAACGATCCCGGCACCTCTGGGGCAGGCGGCGGCGAGATCACCGAGGCGGATCGTCAGGCCGGTGAATTCGTCTCGGTCACATTGGCCGATACCGAAGAGATCTGGGCCGACATCTTTCGTCAGGAACTGGGTCAGCGGTATGAACCAGCGACGCTCGTGCTTTTCAAAGGGGCGACGCGATCGCCGTGCGGCGGTGCGTCCGGCGCAACGGGGCCGTTCTATTGCCCGATCGACAAGAAGGCTTACCTCGACACTGATTTCTTCGTCACGCTTGGTCGCAAGCTTGGGGCAAAGGGTGACTTTGCCGCGGCCTATGTTGTCGCCCATGAAATCGCACATCACGTTCAGGACGAGCTTGGAATTCTCGGCGAAGCCAACAAGATCCGTCAGCAGGCAAGCCAGGCACAGTCAAACGCGATCTCGGTCAGGATTGAGCTTCAGGCCGATTGCTTCTCGGGTGTCTGGGCCCGTCACGCCGGCGCCCGTTTCGGCAGTATCGAAAAAGGCGACATCGCCGAGGCGATGAATGCCGCCAAGCAAATCGGCGACGATACGCTGCAGCGCAATGCCGGGCAGCGGCCGATGCCCCATACCTTTACCCATGGCACATCGGAGCAGCGTCAGCGCTGGTTCGCCACGGGTTACAAGTCGGGTAACATCGATGCCTGTGACACGTTCTCCACCGACCGGCTTTGAAACTGCTCAAAGCGCTTGTCAGACGCGCATAGGCAGGCTAGACCGCGCCGTGCGTGCCCGAGTGGCGGAATGGTAGACGCAGCGGATTCAAAATCCGCCGCCGCAAGGCGTGCGAGTTCGAGTCTCGCCTCGGGCACCATCCTTACCTGAATTCGAATCGTGACAGGGAGAGTGTGATCGCACGCTTTCCGAAGATAGCGACAATCGCCTCGAAAATGCGGCTATTGGTGGCTGCACCGAACGAGACAGTCTGCGCCGCGTTTTTGCCGTAATTGTGAAATTTCACCGCACGAGCTTTCCGCCATTGTTTCGTGTTCAAGTACAGTCGCATGGCAACCGCAGGCACGATACGCGGCAAATGTTTTCCGATGTGAAGTATAGTTTGCAATAATTTCAATTAATTAAATCTTTTTCCGTTACTTCATCGCTCGTTTCCCCTGTAGATACAATCCAAACCAGTGCCGTCTTCGCGGCTCTCATTCGATGAGGATGTTTACCTGAAGCTGTCAGTCGGCTTTGCCTCATTTTTGACATTTATCCTTTCGCCAACGAGCCCCGGGTTCTACTCTTTTTACACGTCGGGGGCGTGATGGTGGTGGCAAAGCAGAAACCGTCCGTCGGCCGTGTTTGGGGGAACACGACTGGCGGTCGGTACTGCGGCAAAGCTCTGGCAGCGTGCCGGACAGGCCTTCCTCCGAAATGGCGATGATCTCGCTGATGACTGGAGGCGTACGAGTATCAGGATGGAATATGTGGTGGTGGTGATGAGTGACCCGGCATTGATTGTAATGATTTGTTTCAGTTTGCTGTTCTTCCTCGCAGGCATGTCCGTTGATCGAATGAGATTTCGGGCTGCCTGCATTTCAAACACCCGTCGGCCGGCTTGCGGAAACGCGCAGAAGGTCACGTCGCGTTTCTAGGGGCTGCTCGGGCAGGGGCGGCGTCTCCGGCGCCGCCCTGACGACAATCATAACGAGTCCAAGAGACCCTTCATCGGGTGAAGAAAGAGTAAAAGAGTTAAGAATGCCAAGTTTTACGCCCGGCACCTTCATTGCCACACCAACAGGCGAACGCGCAATCGAAGAGCTGCGTCCCGGCGACCGAGTCATTACTCGCGACCGTGGGGTGCAGGAAGTTCAATGGGTAGGTCGACGCCGGTTCGATCACAACGAACTTGCGTCGGCTGGGCATCTCGGGCCGATTCTGATTGAAAAGGGAAGTCTTGGCAAAGGGTTGCCCGAACGCGATGTCATTGTCAGCCCCAATCAGCGGTTGCTGGTGCCCGGCGACCGAACGGTTCTGAGGCTTGAAGCGCATGAAGCGCTGGTCGCCGCCAAGCACCTTATCAATAACCGAACGATCCGGAACGTCTCGTCCCTCGGTGGGGCCTATATCCACGCCATGTGTGACCGGGGCACGATGCTGATGGCGAATGGCTGCTGGATGGAAAGTTTCCAGCCGACCGACAACAATCCAAACGGCCTTGGCAACGCGCAGCGCAACGAGATACTGGAGATATTCCCGGAACTCGCCGCCAAGCTGACCCGCCGTCCGGGCACGTTTCCCAGCCAAACGCCGCGTCGCAGCAGCCGCTTTCTGAACTGATCCGGCGTAGAGACGCCCCTCGCGCACAGCAAAACCCCGCTATTGCGGAGCAAATTCATAAAACGCCGGTCCGGCTCATCTTTAACGGCGTATTTTATGTGTTTGCCCTCATTATTGATTCCACAGGCGAGCAGTCGTTTCCGCCTCCTATTTTCTCATGCAGCGGTGTGAAAAAGCCCCGCCGACGCCGCAATCGCGTCCAAATTGATCCCTAAGAGATCGACCAACGGCGGGGTGCCGTTGAACTGTTGAGTCAGAGATACTGGTTACGCCACTAGCGGCTTTGCTCACGACAGAACGACGGAACCAGCGCAACTGGGGATGTTTGTGGAAAAACGATTGTGAGCTCGGTACGAAAAGCACCTATGACACCCTGCTTTACCGGCGCGACCGAAATCGCGACTGACCGGGGCCCCGTCGCAATTGAGCAGCTTCGGGTCGGAGACCGGGTTCTGACGCGAGACAACGGCTATCAGCCGATACGCTGGATCGGCGCGCGCCGGTTCGATGTGGCGGACCTTGCCGAGTTCCCCGAGCTTCGTCCCATACGCATTTCTGCAAATGCCGTAGCTCCCGGCGTTCCCCGGCGCGACCTAACGGTCAGCCCGCAGCATCGGCTGCTTCTTACCGGCGCCGATGCTTTGGAACTTGGCGGCGAAACCGAGATTCTTGCCGCCGCCATTGATTTGATGTCGGTTCTGACGGCCGCTCAAGCCGATGTGGACGGCGTGACTTACTATCACATCATGTTCGATGCGCATGAAATCGTCTGGGCCAACGGATGCTGGTCTGAAAGCTTCCTACCCGAGGCTGCGGCATTGGAGGGGTTGCATTCAACTCAGCGTGAGGAAATCCTGAAGATATTCCCGGAACTGGACACCGATGCCGGCCAGCTTGCCTATCCGGCGGCGCGTATTGGGATTTCTGTTCGACCGCAGCTTACACTTGTTGCCTGATCGTCACCGTCCCGTTCGCTGGCGCCATTCAGCCCAATCTTCCGGTGTATCCAGATCTTCGATGGCACGGTTTCCGGGAAGCGGGTAGGCCCTGATCGCTTCCCCCTCAAGCACGATTTGCCCCCCCCGATCCCCGGTCAGGACAGTAAGTTCCTGAATCAGATGACGCGGGAAGATGACGGGATGCCCAGCAGCCTGACCGCCTTGCGTTGTTGCGCGCAGCGGGCGGGACGGATCGGTCGCGAATGCCGCGATCATACCTTCGAGATCATCGCGGGTAATGCCCGGCATGTCGGGAAGCAGAATCATGAGGCCTTCCACCAGCCCGGCCTGAACTGCCCCTGCGCGCAGACTCGCTGCCATTCCGTCGTGCCAGTCATCAACCAGAATCTGGGCAACGCGCAGCCCCGACAACGCGGACTGGCGGGCCGGAAGCAATGGGCCGCTACCAGGCAGGGTCACCAAAACCTTGGCACCGGTATCCATCGCCATTTTTGTGGCACGACGCAGCTGCGGCTGGCCATCAACCACTTCGAGAAGTTTGTCTGTCCCTCTCATCCTGCGCGAGGCACCGGCAGCCGGAATGAGAATTGCAAGATCGGGCATGACGTCGCCCCCAAAAAACTCAAAGAACACTTGATCCAAACAAGTGCACAAACATTTTTACGAGGGGAGTACCGGTTAACGCAAGGTCAATGCGTTAACCGGACAGGCATATTAGCCTCGCATTCTTGCGCTATCGGCATCCCAAAGCGGGCCCTCGACCAGCCGAGCCTTTCGCATTTCACCGAGGATCTCGATCTCGGCTTCCAGCCCGGAGCGGACCATTTCCGTCGGCACAAATCCCTGCGCCACGGATTGCCCAGTCCAGTGCGAATATCCACCCGAGGTGCAGAAGCCCACGACCTTGCCCGCGATCCAGATCGGCTCATAGGCAACAACATCGGCATCCTTTGCATCAACGATGAAGGCGCACAGTTTACGCTTTGGACCCGCTGCCTTTTCTTTCGTTGCCGGGGCTTTGCCAATCCAGTCAGATTCCTTGTTCCAGCGGATAAAGCGGTCGATGCCGGTTTCCCCAGGGAAGTAATCGGGGCTGAATTCACGCGCCCAGGACCCGAAGAGCTTGTCGAGGCGCAGCGACATCATCGCCCGCATGCCGAAGGGACGCAGGCCAAGGTCCTGACCGGCAGCCCAGAGCGTGTGCCAGAGCGACCGCTGACTCATGAAATCGGTGAAGATTTCATAACCGAGGTCACCGGTGTAACTCACGCGCTGCACGAGGCAGTCCGCCATGCCGATGGTCATGCGCTTCGCGTCCATGAATTTGAACGCCTCCGCCGAGACGTCTGACCGGGTAACGCGAGAGAGAAGTTCCCGCGCGTTCGGACCCGCAATCTGGAAGCCGGTCATACGGTCCGAGACGTTTTCGACCGTGACACCGTCTTCGAGGTTCTTCTCAAACCAGCGCAGATGCTGATCCTGCGCACCATAACTGCCGGTGATCTGGAATTCGGTCTCGCTGAGGCAGGTCACGGTAAAATCGCCAATGATCTTGCCTTTGGGGCTTAGCATCGGGGTCAGGGACAGTCGGCCCTGTTTCGGGATCGCGCCCGCCATGATCCGATCAAGCCATTTGCGGGCATTCGGGCCCTTCACGCGGAACTTGCCGAAGTTCTGCACTTCGTTAATGCCAACCGCCTCACGCACCGCGCGGACTTCCGCCGCCGTTGCCTCCCATGCGTTGGACCGCTTAAACGATGGCGTTTCATAACGCGGTTCGCCAGGCAGGGCGAAGTAGTTGACGACCTCCAGCCCATATTGCTGGCCCCATACGGCGCCCATTCCGTCGAAGATGTCGTACATCGGCGTTGTGCGGAAGGGCCGGGCGGCGGGGCGTTCCTCGTTCGGATAGCTGACCGAAAACCGCATCTGGTAGTTCTCGATCACTTTCGGGACGGTGTAGCCTGGTGTCGTCCACTTGCCGAAGCGGGCGACGTCGAAGCCCCGCGGGTCGACCTCGGTTTCGCCGTGGATCATCCATTCGGCGAGCGATTTGCCCATGCCGCCGCCCTGAGAGAAGCCCGCCATGACCGCACAGGCAGACCAGTAATTCCTGAGACCCGGCACTGGTCCAATGAGGGGGTTGCCGTCCGGGGCGAAGGTGAAGGGGCCATGGATGACATTTTTAACGCCGGCCTTCTCAAGCACGGGGAACCGCTTGTACGCGAAGGCCACGGAATCCTCGATCTTGTCGAGGTTGTCGGGCAGAAGCTCGTGCCCGAAAGTCCAGGGTGTGCCATCCAACGACCAACCTTCACAGGGCTTTTCATAAAAGCCGATGCAGAGGCCGCGGCCTTCCTGACGCAGATAGCTTTCGCCGCCGGGGTCCATGACATGCGGAAATTCGCGGCCCGAATTCAGGATGTCCATGATTTCGGGGATCTCGTCGGTGACGAGATACTGGTGCGCCATCGGCAGAAGCGGGAAGTAAACGCCCGCCATCGCGCCCACTTCACGCGCCCAGAGGCCACCGGCGTTAACGACATGTTCAGCGTGGACGGTGCCTTTTTCAGTTACCACGTCCCACGTGCCATCCGCGCGGGGATTGGTCTCCAGCACGCGGTTGTGTTCGACGATCTCCGCACCGCCCATCTTCGCCGCGCGGGCATAGGCATGGGTGGTACCGGACGGGTCAAGATGGCCGTCGAGGGGATCATAAAGAGCACCAACAATGCCCTTGGTATTCACAAGGCCATCAGTGTACTTTTCGATCTCTTCGGGGCCGAAAAGTTCGGTATGAAGTCCCATATAGCGGTGCTTTGCGCGTTCCGCCTTCAGCATCTCGAACCGCGCCTGATTGTCGGCCAGCGTGATACCGCCGACATGGTGCAGACCGCAGGACATGCCGGTGATCTTCTCAAGTTCTTTGTAAAGCTGGATCGTATAACCCTGCAGGGCGGCCATATTGGTGTCGCCGTTCAATGTGTGGAAACCACCGGCTGCGTGCCAGGTGGAACCAGAGGTGAGTGTCGATCTTTCGATCAGCATCACATCCTTCCAGCCGTATTTCGTCAGGTGATAGAGCACCGAGCATCCGACAACGCCACCGCCGATGACCACAACCTGTGCCTGGGTCTTCATTTTCGCCTCCCGAGGAATTTTCTCAGATCATCGGCGGAACACGCCGTGCGGCATGTCGGCAAACGACAGAAATTGTCGTTTGAAAGCGATGGCGCGTCACCAAACGATTGAGGCCGGATTTCCCCGGCCTCAATCGGTTTAATCTGCGTGGCGTTCAGCGCTCCGGAATAAGTCCGCGCGGGCTGAACCGCAGCACCAGAAGCAATACCAGCCCCATGGTCAGAAGCCGCATATGGGCGGCGCTGTCCTGAAGGTGGCTCTTGATTGCGCCATCGGCCATGCCAGAGGTGATGAAGTCCATCAACCCGTTGCCCCAGGGTTCGACCTTGATCCAGAGGAACCAGATCAGAAAACCACCCAGAACCGCGCCCCAGTTGTTGCCCGACCCGCCGACGATCACCATGACCCAGATAAGGAAGGTGAAGCGCAGGGGATTGTAGGTGCCCGGCGTCAGCTGGCTGTCGAGCGTGACGATCATCGCGCCTGCAAGGCCGCAGACGGCTGAACCGAGGATGAAGATCTGCAGGTGGCGCCGGGTCACGTCCTTGCCCATCGCCTCGGCCGCGACCTCATTGTCGCGGATCGCCCGCATCATCCGGCCCCATGGCGAGTTCAGCGCCTTTTCGGACGCCCAAATGAGCGCGAGCAGGATGACGGTGAAGAGCGCGGCATAAAGCAGCTTCACCACGATGGTCGAGGCCGTCACCGGGTCGGTGCCGAAGCTTGCGGCGCGTTCGACGAAGCTCGTGCTGTTCTGAAGATCGACCTCGTATGGCACGGGACGGGGAATGGAGATGACGTTCTTGACCCCACGGGCCAGCCAGTCCTCGTTCTTCATAACGGCAATAATAATCTCGCCGATGCCAAGCGTAGCGATGGCGAGATAGTCGGAGCGGAGGCCAAGTGCTGTTTTGCCAATCACCCAGGCAGCACCAGCGGCAAGAAGCCCGCCAACGGGCCAGGCCAGAAGGACCGGCAGACCAAGCCCGCCGAGGTTCGAGTATGTTGCCGGCTTGAACGCCTCGACCACTTCGACTGCCGGATCAAAGACTGCCCGGAACAGGAAGAAGCCACCGATCAGGGTCACCAAAAGCGCCAACACGCGCTGACGCCCCTTGAGCCGGTGATTGAGCGCGATGGCAAGCGCGATGATCGCAACGCCCATCAGCAACGCGAGGATCAGGCGAAACCCGCCACCAGCGGTCCAGACCTCGGTCACCGGCGGAGTGGCGATCAGCACAGGCGCCAGACCGCCAAGCGCCACGAAGCCAACGATGCCGACGTTGAAGAGCCCCGCATAGCCCCATTGCATGTTCACGCCGAGCGCCAGAATGGCCGAGATCAGTCCCATATTGAGGATGCCGAGCGCCGTGTTCCAACTGGCGGTCATACCTTCGAAGACAATGAGGAAGGCGACGAAAGCGAAAAGAAGGATGTTGCGCATGTTCATACCGCTTTCCCCTTGAAGAGGCCCGTGGGCTTAAAGAGCAGGACCACGATCAGGATCGCGAAGGACACCGCGAACTTGTAGTCGGTCGAGAGAAGTTGGGCGAGACCGTCAGGCGCGAGGCTGTCCGGTAGAACATAGGTCGCAACCTTCTTCCAGGCATAGGTAAAGCCGACCTCGGAAAACGCGATCAGGAACCCGCCCGCGATGGCGCCGATGGGGCTGCCAAGACCGCCGACAATTGCCGAGGCAAAAATCGGAAGAAGAAGCTGGAAGTAGTTGAAAGCCTTAAAGGATTTATCCAGACCGTAGAGCGTGCCGGCAATGGTCGCGAGACCGGCGGCAATGATCCAGGTGACTTTCACGACACGCTCGGGGTTGATGCCAGACAACAGCGCCAGATCCTCGTTGTCGGAATAGGCGCGCATCGATTTGCCGGTGCGGGTCTTGTTGAGAAACCAGAAGAGAAGCGCCACGACAACCACGGCCGTTACGATGGTCAGCGCCTGTGTTGACTTGAAGGCAAGCCCCTCCGCAAGCCCTGTCGACTTCTTGAAATCGTTCGCATTCACAAGGAAACGGCCGCCATCGGCAAAACGGATCTCATCGACGCCAATGATGAAGCGGGTGATCCCGTTCATCACGAACATGACGCCCATCGAGACGATGACGAGGATCACCGGCGCGGCTTTTTGCCTGCGGTAGAATTGATAAACCGTCTTATCGGTCGCCAGCACCAGCCCCGCGGTCAAGGCAATGCCGAAAGGCAGGGCGAGTAGGGCGGTAGGAAGGGGACCAAAATGGATGCCCATGGACTGGAACCACCAGGTGAAGAGGATCACCATGCCCGTCCCGAAAGCCATCGTGTCGCCGTGGGCGAAATTGGAAAACCTGAGAATTCCGTAGATCAGCGTAACCCCGAGAGCCCCGAGCGCAAGCTGTGCGCCATAAGATGTCGCCGGGATGACGACGAAGTTCAAAAGCGCAACGAGCGCATTCAGAATGTCCATGAATCTCCCCTCGCCGGGCGATGATTTCGCCCTCTTCTTTCTTTGATACTGGAATACCACAACCGCAGGTCTCTGCAACCCACCGCAATTGGCAAGCGCATGCAGGAAAGCCCATTATTAAAGGCGTTCTTCCGTGTAGGATTATGTCGACCGCCAGGGAAAGACAGGTGCGGAAAGGGCAGGGCGGATCAGCTGCCCATGGACGAGCCGTCAGCGCTCAGGGTCGGTTCGCTCACGGTTACGCAAATGCCTGTCCCTTCCGCCGCGCGGCTGCCATCCGCAAAGAACTCATAGCCGCCGGTCGAGGTGTTGACCGTGTAGTTTAGGGAATAGTCGTCACCTAGGAAGAGAAACGTCTTGCTGTCGTCACCGTCATAGATCAGCGCCTCGAGCCGCTGATCCGCGAAGACGATCGTGCCAACGGACGCGTCCTCCGGTTGTGTCAGCCTCACATTCATTTCGGGGGGCCCGGCGTTTTCGATCCGGCAGTCAAAGGCAATTTCGCTCGCGCTGACGCTGAACGGAAGTGTGAATGCCATTGCCCAGACAAGACTGAAAACCTTCATGACTTGATCACTCCTGCCGAATCCACTCGACCGCAACTAGTGACCCAATACGGCTGTAGTGTGTTCAGAATCCGTATGTGGTTGGGTATTGGGCCGCTGGGCCGAACAACGCGAACGTCGCCGCCAGATTGTTTCCAAAACTGAGGGCGATATCCGTTCAAATCTCAACCGGCCGATTTCACGCAGTCGCCACGCTTGTCGCCGCGCATGCTGCCTGAAGCCGAGTAGTCGTAAAACCCTTCTTCGGTATGAACCGCGTACTGCATCGTGAAACCGTCACCGACATGCAGAAAGGTCAGCGTATTAAGGCCGTTAAGAACCATAGCCTCTTTCTCGCTGCCGCCGATCCTGATTGCACCTTTATCCTGCCCATCAAACTTGATGAGCTGCGCGCCAAGTTCCGGCGCGGCTTCGTCCGGAGTGCCGCAGTCGAACACGAGATCAGCTGCAAAACTGGTGGACGGCAGCAACAGTGCGGCGATGACAAGGGCTTTCATGAGAGGCTCCAAAAATGTTTCTTGGCGGCTCTAGATGGTTAATGAGGCTGGACTTTGTCCGGATCGTGAGCGAGTTGCGCTGCCGTTTCCCAAACCAGCACCATCAATGCTACGCAGCTATCATTGTTGCGAAACCGAAAAGGTCGCTGAACCGTCGAACAATTCGCATACGTGGCCGTCCGCTATGCTCAATCTTTGATCTGGACTTCGCCGAATCGAAATCGCGGCTCGGCCGGAGACGTCTTTCCACGCTGCAAAAAGTGAACCCGCCACCGGGCCAAGCCCGGGGCGGGTTCAACACTGTGCCACCACCATTCTATTCACCCCGCCAAATGGCGAGGCCGCGCGACAGACCTAACCTGAGATCTGTTTGCAGGTCCCGCGACCAAAACCACTCATGCTGCCCGAACGCGAGTAGTCATAGGTCCCTTTTTGGGGATGAACGCTATAGTGCAGTGCATAGCCCTCACCAATGTACAAGAAAGTCAGCGTTCCGAGGCCAGAATAGACCTCAGCAGGCACCACATCGTCACCAACTATGATGTGGCCCCGTTTTTCGCCATAGTACTTGGTCAATTGGGCAACCATTTCGGGATGGGCGGCGTCGGGCGCGCCGCAGTTGAACACCAGATCGCCTGCCAGGGCCGTAGTTGGCAGTAGCAGGGCAATCGTCGAAACCAGAACTCTCATTACACACACTCCACGACCGAACATGGTCAGGCATGAATATGATCATGAAATTCGTCCGGAATTTGTCGTGAACTTGAGCTTAATGCGCGGTTAACCATGAAGAGCGAACGTTTCAGCCGCGTGGTTCAAGATTGTTCGCGTTCAAACATCATTGCTCAGGGGAGCCGGCGCAGCGTGACGCAACCAAGAGAAGAATCCCTAGAAAAAAGGGTAAAAAGAGAATCGCTCAGGCAGATACTCTCGTTGCCAGGCGCGGTCTCCGTTCATGTCACTCCACAATCAGATAGCGCCACATACAGATTGCCTGCGTAAGTTATGCGGCAGAGACGCAACGCGATCGGCAATAAAAGGCTGTTCGGCTGTCGATATGATCAAGTGCTTTGCAACCGCCTTATGCACACAGTGTCGAAACCCGGGCATTGCCCAATTCGCACGTACAATTGTTCCAGCCGCAGGGGTACCTATCCACCCAAGAAGGTCCGCCGCACCTCCGGGTCTGCAAGCAGCGCTTCGCCGGTATCCGTGTAACGGTTGGCACCCTGCACCAGAACATAGCCCATATCGGCGATCTCCAACGCCTGACGGGCGTTTTGTTCGACCATGAGGATCGAAATGCCGGTGCGGGCGACTTCGATGATCCTGTCGAAAAGTTCGTCCATGACGATCGGGGAGACACCAGCGGTCGGCTCGTCGAGCATCAGAAGCTTCGGCTTCGTCATGAGCGCCCGGCCGACGGCGACTTGCTGGCGCTGGCCACCGGACAGTTCCCCGGCAGGTTGGCGGCGCTTGTCCTTCAGGATCGGGAAGAGGTCAAAAACCTGTTCCATCGTGCCCTTGAAGTCGTCGTTGCGGATGAAGGCGCCCATTTCGAGGTTTTCTTCAACGCTCATCGACGGGAAGACGTTATTGACCTGCGGCACGAACCCCATACCCTTGGCCACCCGATCCTGCGGGGATAGCGCGGTGATGTCCTCACCGTCGAGCTTCACATGACCGCCGCGCAGGTTCAGCATGCCGAAGACCGCCTTCATCGCGGTCGACTTGCCCGCGCCGTTCGGCCCGACGATGACCGCGATCTGGCCTTTTTCGACCGTGAGCGTGCAGTCATGCAGGATGTCTGCAGCACCATAGCCGCCGGTCATGTTCTCGGCTGCCAGGAACGGGCCACCGGGGGCAGGGCGGGCGGCCCCTTTAGATTTCGGCAGATCCAACGTCCCGCCGCCGTCCTTGGTGATCGAGCGGTCCTTGTTGCCGCGGTCGTCCTGATAGGGGTTGGAGGTCTTGCTCATGCTCCGGCCTCCGCCTTGACCTTGTTCTTGAGACCACGGCCCAGATAGGCCTCGATCACTGCTTCGTTCTGCATGATGCTGTCTGCGGAACCCTTGGCCAGCACTTTGCCCTCGGCCATGACGATGACCGGGTCGCAGAGGCGGCCGATGAAATCCATGTCGTGTTCGATCACGCAGAACGTATAGCCGCGTTCCTTGTTCAAACGGACGATCGCGTCGCCGATCGTATTCAGGAGCGTGCGGTTCACGCCCGCGCCAACCTCGTCTAGGAATACGATCTTGGCTTCGACCATCATCGTGCGGCCAAGTTCGAGAAGTTTTTTCTGACCGCCCGACAGATTGCCTGCCCGTTCATCGGCCAAATGGGAAATCGTGAGAAAGTCGAGGACATCATCGGCCTTCTTCGCAAGCTCTGCTTCTTCCTCGCGGATTCGGCCGCGATGGAACCAGGTATTCCACAAAATCTCGCCCGATTGTCCGGCGGGTACCATCATCAGGTTCTCGCGCACTGTCATCGAGGAAAACTCGTGCGCGATCTGGAAGGTGCGCAGGAGGCCCTTGTGAAAGAGGTCGTGCGGCGGCAGGCCGGTGATGTCCTCGCCATCCATGATCACCTTGCCCGAAGTCGGTTGGTAGACCCCGGCTATGACGTTGAAAAGCGTGGATTTCCCGGCCCCGTTCGGTCCGATCAACCCGGTGATCGAGCCTTTGGCGATCTCCATGGAAGCGCCGCTGACGGCCTGAAAGCCGCCGAAATGCTTGTGCAGATCCTCGACGATGATCATGCGTTTCCCCCATCTTCGCCGGACCGTCGTTGCAGTCGGGAAGTTGTTCTTCTTTATATGGAAAAGCAGCCCGGACGTGCCGGGCTGCCTGTTCGTGTCACTGATATCAGCGGAACTTGACGGTTTCGTACTTGCCGTCCTTGAACTCGATCTCGCGGTAGTTGCCAGCCGATTCACCCGGTCCGATCAGTTCCACCGCCGAGGCGCCGACATAGTCAATGTCCTCACCGGCAGCGATCAGGTCGAGCGCCTTGCCCAGTTCACCCGGGAAGATCTCGGTACCCGGTGCGTTGGCGATGTCCATGACCTTGCCGGCGAAATCAGCCGAGTTGGACGAATTTGCTGCCGCCATCGACAACATGATCAGTGCTGCCGCGTCGTAGCTTTCCGGTGCAAAGGGGCCTGTACCCTCGAACCCAGCGGCCGCCGCCATTTCCTGGAAGATGCCGGCACCGGCGCTGTCGGTGCCCGGATAGGCGCCATAGGAGCCGTTGATCTCGGCGCCGAAGTTCTCGTTAAGTTTCTCACCAACCATCCCGTCGGGGAAATAGAAGGTCGAGAATGCGCCGGTATCGAGCGCCGCGCGGGTAATGCCAGAGCCGCCCTGATCGACATAGCCCGCAACCACCAGCACGTCACCGCCAGCAGAGGCCAGCGCGCCGACTTCAGCCGAGTAATCCGCCTTGCCGTCCTCATGCGCAGACGAAATGGTCACCGTGCCGCCGGCCTCTTCCCAGTTGCGCTGGATCGCTTCGGCCAGACCTTTGCCATAGTCGTTGTTGGTGTACGTGATGGCAATCGACGAAACACCCTTCTCCTTCAGGATGTCACGAACAATTTCACCCTGACGCGCATCGGACGGCGCTGTACGGAAGAACAGACCGTTGTCCTCGGCCGTCGAAAGGCCGGGCGAAGTGGCCGAAGGCGAAATCATCACGATACCGTTCGGCACGGCGACGTTTGCAAGGATCGCGCCGGTCACGCCCGAACAGTCGGCCCCCATGATCGCAGAGACCTTGTCGGTCGTCACCAAACGCTCGGCGGCGGCAGTTGCAGCAGCGGCGTCGACGCAGGTCGAGTCGCCACGGATCGAAGTCACGGTGGACCCACCCAGCAGCTTGCCCGAGTCGGTCACTTCCTTCATCGCCAGTTCCGCGCCGGCACCCATCGCCGGGGTGATCGATTCCAGCGGGCCGGTGAAACCAAGGATCGTGCCGATCTTGATGTCTTCGGCACCGGCGGCGCCCGCGGTCAACGCGGCGATCGCGGTGGCGGTCAGGATTTTTTTCATTTCATTACTCCCATAGTTGGACCTTTGTCCTGACGGCACGTTAGAGTGGGCTGTCGGAAAAGAAAAGCCACTCCCGGCGTCAGGTTGGCTTCGGTTTACGCGGCGTTTTCGGGCAAAATCAACGATTCTGAACGGGCTCTGGCAAAGCTTCGCTTTGATCTGGCAAAGTGCCGCCCAAACCGGTGATTTGTCACATTTTACCGAACGGATCAGTCAGAACGACAGGCGCGGCGTAATGATGGCCGATGTGCCATGCGACCCGCGTTCGCGGTACGGCGTCGTCTGATAATGCGCCCGGTAGCATTTCGAGAAATGCGAGGGGCTGGCAAAGCCGCAGGCCAGCGCCACGTTGATCACGCTCATATCGGTCTGCATCAGCAGGTTGCGGGCTTTCTGCAGACGTAGTTCCATGTAGTAACGCTTGGGGCTTCGGTTCAGGTATCGACGGAACAGACGTTCAAGCTGTCGCGTCGACATGCCGACATCTTCGGCAAGATCGGCGGGGCTGATCGGGTCCTCGATGTTCTGCTCCATCATCTGGATGACCTGCGAAAGCTTCGGATGCCGGACGCCGATCCGGGTCGGGATCGACAGGCGCTGAGTGTCCTGGTCGGTGCGGATAGAGGAGTAGATGAGCTGGTCGGCCACGGCGTTGGCTACATCCTCACCATGATCATCGGCGATGAGTTTCAGCATAAGGTCGATCGAGGCCGTGCCTCCTGCGGTGGAGATCCGGTTGCCATCTACGACGAAAACCGACTTGGTCAGCTTCACCTCGTCGAATTCCTCAAGAAAACTATCCTGGTTTTCCCAGTGAATCGTCGCACGCTTTCCATCTAGAAGCCCGGCCTTGGCCAGCGAATAAGCCGCTGTGCAGAGCCCGCCGATAGCGACGCCACGCCTCGCCTCGCGTCTCAGCCAGTTGACGACTGCCTTGGTGGTGGCAAGTTGGACATCGATGCCGCCACAGACGAGGACTGTATCCTCGCGGTTGACCTCCTCGAGTCCCATGTCGAGCTTGAAGGCGGCGCCATTCGAACAGCGCACTTCGGAGCCGTTCTCGCCAGCCAGAAGCCACGTATAGGCGGTCTTGCCCATGACCCGGTTTGCGATGCGCAGAGGTTCGATGGCACAGGCGAAGCAAAGCATGGTGAACTGGTCAAGAAGGACGAATACAAACCTTCTTTGTTTCGGTGTTCCACCAGCTTCTTTTGTGCCCTTAGTGGGACCGACCACCATTATCCGACCCCATTCTGTCGTTTTACGGACAAAAGCACTATTTTTTGTCCGCCCGCAAGTTGCATTTGCGGGGATATCGGTTTGCAAGGGTCGGTGCGCATCGCGTATAAGCCGCCCGTTATCGCTAAAGCCTGCGAGGAGGTTGAGATGTCGAAGGGCTGGAAAAAATCCGATTGGCGCGTGAAGCCGCGGGTGCAGATGCCGGATTATCCCGACCTTTCGGCCGTGCAGGCGGTCGAGGCTCAGCTGGCCAAGATGCCGCCGCTGGTTTTCGCGGGAGAGACGCGAAAGCTCAAGCGGACGTTGGGCGAAGTGGCCGAGGGCAGGGCGTTCCTGCTGCAGGGCGGCGACTGCGCCGAAAGCTTCTCGGAATTCTCTGCCGACAATATCCGCGATACGTTTAAAGTCATCCTTCAGATGGCCATCGTGCTGACCTGGGGTGCCAAACTTCCGGTCGTGAAAATTGGTCGCGTGGCCGGTCAGTTCGCCAAACCGCGCTCGGCCCCGATGGAGACGATCGGCGGCATCGAACTGCCATCCTATCGGGGCGACATCATCAACGGCTTCGACTTCACGGCGGATGCCCGTGTGCCCGATCCTGCGCGGATGTTGCAGGCCTATACCCAGGCTGCGGCCTCGCTGAACCTGCTCCGCGCCTTCTCGACGGGCGGATTCGCGGACATGCACCGGGTTCAGAGCTGGATCTCAGGGTTCACCGATGAGGACGAGGCGAAGAAATACCGCGAAGTCGCGACACGCATCCAGGACGCGATGGATTTCATGGCGGCCGCTGGGGTTACCTCAGACACCGTTCATGCGATGGCGACGGTCGATTTCTACACCAGCCACGAGGCGCTGCTTCTTGAATACGAAGAGGCGCTTTGCCGCATAGATTCGACCACGGGCCTGCCAGTCGCAGGCTCGGGCCACATGATCTGGATCGGCGACCGCACCCGGCAGCCCGATGGCGCCCATGTCGAGTTCGCGCGCGGAGTGCAGAACCCGGTCGGCCTGAAATGCGGGCCGTCGATGACCACTGACGACCTGAAGATCCTGCTGAACAAGCTCAACCCGGACAACGAGGCGGGACGGCTCACGCTCATCGCCCGCTTCGGCGCCGGAAAGGTCGGCGATCATCTGCCGCGCCTGATCCGGACCGTTGAGGAAGAGGGAGCAAAGGTTGTCTGGACCTGCGATCCGATGCACGGCAATACGATCAAGGCGGCCTCGGGTTACAAGACCCGACCGTTCGAGAGCGTGCTGCGCGAGGTGCATGAGTTCTTTGCGGTTCACAAGGCCGAAGGCACGATCCCTGGTGGCGTGCATTTCGAGATGACCGGCAAGGATGTGACCGAGTGCACCGGCGGTGTCCGCGCTGTAACGGATGAGGATCTGTCGGACCGGTATCACACGGCCTGCGACCCGCGCCTCAATGCGTCGCAATCGCTGGAACTGGCCTTCCTCGTGGCCGAGGAACTTCAGGGCCGCCGGGCAATGCAAAAAGCGGCGGGCATGTAGCCCGCCGCAGTCACTCGTTACTGATCCGATAAAGGGCGGTCCGGCAGGGCCGCCCTTTCTTTTTGGTTACTGCGACACCACCAGTTTCAGATGCCCTCGGCTCCGTATCACCCTTGGCATGCCGCCACAGTAGGGCTCCGGTGCTTCCGCGAATCCATCTGGAAGCGGATGGCGAAGGGGATACCGGTGTTTTTGCGGTGAGGTGACAATCGGGCTGACCGTACATTCGTTCAGATCGAACCGGCGCGGGGCCCGCCCGATCGGACCCTCGGCCATAAAACATCCCAACGCACGGCTGATATCCCCAAGATCGCTCTTCAGCGGCAGGATCAGGAGTTTCGCATGCATCTCGGGTTTGCCAAACCCGGTCTCTGCCCTCAGAGTCAATTCCGCCGTTTTCGGCCCGCCAAACACGACCTGAAGGATGTCTGACACCTCTGTTCGTGATTTCGGCGTAAAGAGAGCGGTCAGCGGCATGCCACGCACTTCCATGCCCATCAGGTCGTTCAGATGCATGCCCGCCAGCCTGAAGCGGGCAACTTGCGGCGCGATCCGTTCCAGAACAAAGGCATATTCAAGGGCACGTTCGATCCCGCGCGGGTCAATCTCAGACCGGAACGGAACCTCACGCCCGTCACGCAGCGCTTCCCAATAGGCGCGAATCTCCGAGAGGTACTGGAATCTCATGACCGACAGCTTTCACAATGCCAGAAACGCCATATCCGGCAAACGATTTCACCCCTCGACCGCGGCGACCGGTCGTCTGCGCACAAAGTCCCCGACCCACCATCGCGTTGTCGCAATGGTCAGCTTTTGTTAACTCTACGAGCAGAATGATTACTCAATTCTTAATATACCCGATCCAGCGGCAAACGGAGGCGCAAAAGTCTTAAATGGTAAATGCAAGTCTGGTTTCGATGACGGGTTTCGCCACGCGCCGCGGAGAGGGTGAGGGATTCGGCTGGACGTGGGACGTCCGATCGGTCAACGGCAAGGGATTGGACCTGCGGCTGCGGTTGCCCGACTGGATCGATGGGCTGGAGCCCGCCGTGCGCGCCGCCGTCGCCAAAGTGGCCGGTCGCGGCAACATCACGCTGTCATTGAAACTGGCGCGCGAGACGGGCAGCGAGGCGCTGCGCGTCAACACCGCAGGGCTCGACGCGGTTCTGACCGCGCTGACCACGGTACGGGCTCGGGCAGAAGCGGCTGGATTGGAACTGGCAAAGCCTAGCGCCGCAGAGATTCTGTCCCTGCGTGGCGTCACCGATCAGGGGGGCGATGCGGAAGAGACGGGACCGCTTCTCAAGGCTCTGCTGAACGACCTGACCCGACTACTGGCCGATTTCGCGGCCATGCGCGCGGCTGAGGGCAGGGCGCTCGGCGAGGTGATCAGCGCCCAGATTTCTCGGATCGAGGCTCTGGCGGCCGAGGCAAAGGCCGCCGCCGAAGCGCGCCGACCCGAGATGGAGCGGATGCTGCGTGAGAACCTTGCCCGGGTACTCGCCGGTGCAGCGGAGGCCGACCCGGCCCGCATCGCGCAGGAACTCGCCGTCATGGCCGTTAAGGCTGATGTGACGGAGGAGCTTGACCGGCTTTCCGCCCATATTGACGCCGCCCGCAAGCTTCTCGTGGAACATGGTGCCGTCGGCCGCAAGTTCGATTTTCTCATGCAGGAATTCATGCGTGAGGCGAATACGCTCTGTTCAAAGTCCGGCAATGCGGGGCTGACCCGGATCGGGCTTGACCTCAAGACCGTCATCGACCAGATGCGGGAACAGGTTCAGAACGTGGAATGAAAATGAAACGCAAGGGCTTGCTGATCATCCTGTCCTCGCCCTCGGGTGCGGGCAAGTCGTCGCTGGCAAAACGGCTGATGCAATGGGACCCGACGCTGCGGTTTTCCGTCTCGGCCACGACCCGCAAGCCACGCAACGGCGAAGTGGACGGCAAGGATTACTATTTCCGGTCGCGCGACGCGTTTGAGGCGATGGTCGCAGCGGGCGAGATGTTGGAACATGCCGAGGTTTTCGGCAACTTTTACGGCTCGCCCAAAGGGCCGGTTGAACAGGCCATGGAAGAGGGGCGTGACACGCTGTTTGACATCGACTGGCAGGGTGGCCAGCAGATCCGCCGGTCGTCGCTTGCCAAGGATGTCGTGTCGATCTTCATCCTGCCGCCGTCGATCGCAGATCTAGAGGCACGCCTGCGCAACCGCGCCCAGGACAGTGACGAGGTCATCGCAGGCCGTATGGCCAAAAGTCGGGATGAGATCAGCCACTGGGGCGAATACGACTATGTCATCATCAACCGCGATCTGGACGTTGCGGAGGAAGAATTGAAAACCATCCTCAAGGCTGAACGCGCGAAGGCAGACCGGCAACCAAGCCTGACAGAATTCGTGCGTGGCCTCAATGCGGAGTTCGACAAGAGATGATCTATGCGCTTGAAGGCATCGTCCCCGAAATAGCCGAGGACGCCTGGGTTGCCCCCGATGCCAACGTAATCGGCAAAGTGGTGCTGGAGGCGGGGGCGAATGTCTGGTTCGGCTCGACGTTGCGTGGCGACAATGAGGAAATCCGGGTGGGGCGCGGCTCCAACATTCAGGAAAACTGTGTTCTGCACACGGATATGGGATTTCCCCTGACCATAGGCGCGGATTGCACCATCGGCCACAAGGCGATGCTGCATGGCTGTACCATTGGCGAGGGCAGCCTGATCGGCATGGGGGCGACCGTTCTGAACGGCGCAAAGATCGGCAAGGGGTGCCTGATTGGGGCAAATGCTCTGATCACCGAGGGCAAGGAAATTCCGGATGGCAGCCTCGTGATGGGGGCGCCGGGCAAGGTCGTGCGGGAACTCGACGACGGCGCCCGAGCACGGCTTCTGGCCTCTGCCGCACATTACCGGTCCAATGCGACCCGGTTCCGCGCTGGACTGAAGCCGGTCTGAAACGGTCAGTCAGTCCCGTCCAGTACGATGAGATCAATCTGAATCTCCGGGCTGTGACGGCGGACTTCCGAAATAACTTTCCCGGCGTCGGGCAGGCGAGGCGTCACAGCATAAAGGCGTCCGCCGAAACCCAGCCGGACCAACAGATCAGCCAAATCAAGAATATCCCACCGGCTTTCGAAGAGCCGTCCGACAAAGATATCGGGTGTGGTGCGCGCGAGCAAACGCAGATCGACATCATTGAAACCAACGGTTTCCACAGTGGTATTGGCCGTTTCGCGGATCAAGTCGATCAATCGCGGTGGAAGATCGACTGCAACAACATGCAGAGGGCGGTCATCTGCATTCTCATACACAGGCAAGGGTTCCGCGCAGGATGTCTGCATCGGATCGCTCTTGGCGCGCGACATGATCGGCCTTCATTGTGAAACCAAGCCCGTCAACGGAAGACGTGTTGGACGGCGCTATGACGTGGAATTTGGCACTACTAAAACTTTAGCAGACGAAGCGGTCAGAGAAAAGTCGCGCAACCGGCAGATTTACTTTTAATATTTGCTATCGCAGGTTCCTCTGTGTTCGCTGCCCTTTCACGGAGCATTGGCATGCAGGCAAGCCTTGCGAGGGATTTTCTTGAAGCGGTTCCGATGCCGCTGATGCTCGTTGGCACCGATCAGCGGGTGAGGGTTGCAAACCGGGCTGCGGCCGATCTGTTCGGTTCGGAGGTAGAGGGCCGCAATTGCAGCGCGTTCCTTCGACACCCGTCCTTCCTGACCGGGCTGGAGGAATGCCTGAGCGGTCAGGGCAACCGGACGGCGCGGATCACTCTGTCGGGCAAGGCGCAGGATACCCACCTTTCTGTGACCTACTCGCCGGTCGCACTCGAGGGCAGTCCCGGCGTTCTCGTCGCCTTCGAGGATCTGACTGCGCTTGAACAGGCTGTCGCCATGCGTCGCGATTTCGTCGCCAATGTCAGTCATGAACTGCGCACGCCCCTGACCGCCCTGGTCGGCTTTATCGAAACCCTGCGCGGCGCGGCCCGCGATGATCCCGGCGCCCGCGACCGGTTCCTCGGTATCATGGAGCGTGAGGCGGGGCGAATGATCCGTCTGGTCAACGATCTTCTGTCACTGAGCCGGGTAGAGGCAGAAGAGCGGCGGCGGCCAGCCAAGCCGGTGGACATTGTCGGCCTTCTGCGCGCGGCCTTGGTAACGCATCAGGAAACCGCGAAAGCCGCCGGCATCGTACTTACGCTGCAGGCCGACATTGATCTCGTCAATCTGCCGGGTGATGGTGATCAGTTGACGCAGGTCTTTCACAACCTCGTCGAGAACGCGATGAAATACGGCGGATCCGGAAAGGAGGTTACCGTCCGGGTTTCCGAGATTGAGCGCGAGCCGGTCCTGAAAGGACCTGCCGTGCAGGTGGAGGTTGTCGACCGTGGCGAGGGAATCGATCCGCTGCATCTGCCGCGACTCACTGAACGGTTTTACCGCGTCGACACCCATCGCAGCCGCGAAAAGGGCGGAACCGGCCTTGGACTCGCGATTGTAAAACATATCGTCAACCGCCACCGGGGACGTCTCAAGATCGAAAGCGAACCGGGAAAGGGCAGCAGATTCATCGTCATACTCCCGAAGAACTGACATGAAATGGTTCCGGACCTCGTCACTGCCCAATGGCGCTGTCATGAAACCGTTACGTAAGTGTCACAAAAGCATAGCGGCTCGGGACTAGAGAGCGGCCAAGGTCGCCAGGGGGCGGCCAGAACCCGACTTGCAGGAGTATGCAATGACAACCGTGAAGCTCGCCACCTCGGCCCTCGCGCTCGCCGCCGCTGCCGGTGCGGCCCAGGCCCGCGACCAGATCCAGATTGCTGGGTCCTCCACCGTTCTGCCCTACGCGACCATCGTCGCCGAAGCCTTTGGCGAGAACTTCGACTTCCCGACGCCGGTCGTGGAAGGTGGCGGTTCGGGTGCCGGCCGCAAGAAGATGTGTGAAGGCCTGGGCGAGAACACCATCGACATCGCCAACTCGTCGTCGCGGATCAAGCAGTCGGACATCGATCTTTGCAACACCAATGGTGTTACCGAGATCATGGAAGTCCGTATCGGTTACGACGGCATCGTTTTTGCCTCTGATCTGAACGGCCCTGAATTCGCCTACACCCCGGCTGACTGGTTCAGCGCGCTGGCTGCGGAAGTGGTCGTCGACGGCGCAATCGTCGCCAACCCGAACAAGACCTGGGCTGACGTCAACGGCGACCTGCCCGCGCAGGACATCCTCGCCTTCGTTCCGGGCACCAAGCACGGCACGCGCGAAGTGTTCGACGAGAAGGTGATCCTCGCCGGTTGCGAAGAGACCGGTGCTTACGAGGCCTTTAAGACTGCGGCTGGCGGTGATGAAGATGCTGCGGAAGAAAAGTGTATGGCACTTCGCACCGACGGTGTGTCCGTTGACATTGACGGCGACTACACCGAAACGCTCGCGCGGATCGATGCCAACAAGAACGCCATCGGCGTGTTCGGTCTGTCTTTCTACCAGAACAACACCGACAAGCTGCGCGTTGCAACGATGAATGGTGTGGTCCCGACGGTCGAATCGATCGCCGCTGGTGACTATCCGGTCTCCCGCCCGCTCTACTTCTACGTCAAGAAGGCACATCTCGGCGTGATCCCGGGTCTGCAGGAATACATCGACTTCTTCGTCTCGGACGACATGGCTGGTCCGGACGGCCCGCTGGCGGCTTATGGCCTCGTCTCCGACCCGGAACTGGCGGCGACGCAGGAAATGGTTGCAACTGGCACCCCGATGGCACCGCTGAACTGATCTGAATACTGCGGGTGGCGGCACGAGACTGCCACCCGCGCCTCTCATTTGCGGACTGGATACCTCGATGAGCATTGGGCTGTTGCTTGCGATCATTCTCGGTCTCGCTGCCGTCGGTTACGTCTTTGGGATTCGGCGCGCAAAGAGTGCGTCAGGCGGCGATACACGCAGCCTTCATTCCCTCGCGGGATACCACGGGCAGTCGGTATTTTTGTTCGTCGCCGTACCGGCTCTGTTGCTTGTCGGTATTTGGCTGTTGGTGCAGCCGATCATTATCGAATCCCGCGTGAGCGGTTTGATCGTGGAGGCGGATATACCCCAAGGCGGCAGCCGCGACCTTGTTATGAGCGACGTGCGCCGTGTCGCAGGCGGTCTGAACATTATTGCCGGCGAAGGCGGCTTGAGCGAGGACGAGATCGCGAACATGGGCGCCGATCTCGGCGACCTGCGCTCTCGGCTAGGCGGTGTCGGGGTTGCGCTGGCCTCTGACATTCAGCCAAACGTATTCGAGGCGTCCAAGCGTTACCGCCAGATGACCAATACCGGTCAAATCATGCTGTCGGTTTCCGCGATTGCGCTCGCACTGGCCGGGTTCGTCTACTCGATTGCACGAATCACTGCCGATTTCCGCGCGAGAAATGTGTCAGAAGGTTTCGTAAAACTCCTGTTCATCGCCTGTTCCTGCGTCGCTGTTCTGACGACCTTTGGCATCGTCGCCTCGCTGGTGGTCGAATCCCTCCACTTCTTTCGGCTATATCCAGTATCGGACTTCCTGTTCAGCCTAACCTGGAACCCGCAGTTCCGCGGTGGCTCTGATCTTGGCATCTGGCCATTGCTCTGGGGTACGCTCTACGTCTCTTTTGTGGCACTTCTCTTCGCGGTGCCGGTCGGCCTAATGAGCGCGATCTATCTGTCGGAGTACGCGTCGAAACGGGTCCGTTCGGTAGTAAAGCCCGCGATCGAAATCCTCGCGGGCATCCCGACCATCGTCTACGGTCTCTTCGCGCTGATCACAGTCGGTCCGTTCCTGCGCGACTATTTCGCGCAACCGTTCGGGCTGGGGTCCTCCTCTTCCTCCGTCCTGACGGCAGGTCTCGTGATGGGGATCATGCTCATCCCGTTCGTCTCATCGCTTTCTGACGACATTATCAACGCCGTACCGCAATCGATGCGAGATGGGTCTTTCGGACTAGGCGCGACCCATTCCGAGACGGTGCGTCAGGTGATCCTGCCGGCCGCTCTTCCCGGGATCGTTGGTGCGATTCTGCTGGCTGCGAGCCGCGCCATCGGTGAAACGATGATTGTTGTGATGGGGGCAGGCGCGGCGGCAAAACTCAGCCTCAATCCGCTGGAAGCGATGACGACTATTACCGTGAAAATCGTGAGCCAGCTCACCGGAGACACCGAATTTGCCTCTCCAGAGACGTTGGTGGCCTTCGCGCTCGGCTTGATGCTGTTCATTTTCACACTCGGCCTCAACGTCATCGCGCTCTACGTCGTGCGCAAATACCGGGAGCAGTACGAATGACCAACGCTGCCGTCCATTCGACACCGCGCTCCGGATCGCTCTTCAGCCAGGACCAGCGCACTCGCAGGCGCAACACGGCCGAGCGGCGGTTCCGTATTTACGGACAAGCCGCCATCGGAATTGCCATGATGGCGCTCGTGATCCTGCTCGCTTCGGTGCTGGGCAACGGCCTTAGCGCCTTTCGCCAGACCTTCATCAATATGCCGGTGACACTCGACGCCGATGTTCTTGACAAGAAGGGAAATCGGGATGCCGACGATCTGAAAAAGGTCACCACGATCGGCTACTCGAAATTGCTTTTGAACAGCCTGACACAGTTGATCGAGGATCAGGGCCTCGCTATCGAGGGCCTCGCCGCCTCTGACATCAAGGACATGATCTCAGACGATGCCGCCGCGCAGGTCCGCAACAGAGTGTTGGCCAATCCCGAACTCATCGGCCAGACCGTCAGTCTCAAGGTACTCGCCAACGGGCGGATCGACGGCTATCTCAAGGGCCGGGTTTCCATGGAAAGTGCGGAACGGGACAGCAACGTTTCGGTCAACCAGCTTCGCCTGACGGACGAAATGATGGAACGGGGCCTCATCGGCAAGTCGTTCAACTGGTCCTTCATCACAGCCGCCGACGCGTCCGAACTCAGACCCGAAGCGGCCGGGCTGGGTGTCGCGATCCTGGGGTCGGCCTACATGATGATCGTGGTGCTGGTGCTCGCGCTGCCCATCGGTGTTGCCGCTTCGATCTATCTTGAGGAATTCGCGCCGAAGAACCGCTGGACCGATCTGATCGAGGTCAATATCTCCAACCTCGCGGCGGTACCGTCGATTGTCTTCGGCATCCTCGGCCTCGCGATTTTCATCAACTTCGCAGGTCTTCCGCAATCGGCACCGATCGTCGGCGGGCTTGTGCTCACGCTGATGACGCTGCCCACGATCATTATTTCGACCCGGGCTGCCATCAAGGCGGTCCCGCCCTCAATCCGTGACGCAGCCCTTGGAATCGGCGCCTCCAAAATGCAGACCGTGTTCCACCATGTCCTGCCCCTAGCCGCGCCCGGCATCCTGACCGGCACGATCATCGGCCTCGCGCAGGCGCTCGGTGAAACGGCGCCGCTCCTTCTGATCGGTATGGTGGCCTTCGTGCGCGATTTCCCGGCTGCACCGCCCGAAGGTCTCTTCGATCCCGCCGCCGCGCTGCCGGTGCAGGTCTACAACTGGACCCAGCGCGCTGACCCGGCCTTTGTTGAACGGGCCTCAGGCGCGATCATCGTCCTTCTCATCTTCCTTCTCGCCATGAACGCCGTCGCGATCCTTCTGCGGCGTAAATTTGAACGGCGCTGGTAAAAATGGCGGAGACTGCCAAAATGAACGTCATGCGACAGACAGACGACACCACCGCAACGGCGGAAATCAAGATCGCCGCCAAGGGCGTGCAGGTCTATTACGGCGACAACCACGCCATCAAGGATGTGGATGTCGACATCGCCGACCGCACCGTGACCGCCTTCATCGGCCCGTCGGGCTGCGGCAAGTCGACCTTCCTGCGTTGCCTCAACCGGATGAACGATACGATCGACATCTGCCGGGTGGAGGGCAAGATCACGCTCGACGGCGAAGACATCTACGACAAGCGGGTCGATCCGGTGCAACTGCGCGCCAAGGTCGGCATGGTGTTCCAGAAACCGAACCCGTTTCCGAAATCGATCTATGACAACGTCGCCTACGGTCCCCGCATCCATGGATTGGCGCGCAGCAAGGCCGAACTGGACGAGATTGTCGAGAAATCGCTGCGCCGTGCAGCTCTCTGGGGTGAGGTCAAGGACCGCCTGAACGCGCCGGGCACCGGGCTTTCCGGCGGACAGCAGCAGCGGCTTTGCATCGCGCGCGCCGTCGCGACCTCGCCCGAGGTCCTCTTGATGGACGAACCCTGTTCGGCGCTCGACCCGATCGCAACCGCGCAAGTGGAGGAACTGATCGACGAACTGCGCTCGCGCTTTGCCGTCGTCATCGTCACCCATTCGATGCAACAGGCTGCCCGCGTCAGTCGGAAGACCGCATTCTTCCATCTCGGCAATCTGGTCGAGTTCGGCGAGACCGGGCAGATCTTCACCAACCCGCGTGATCCGCGCACTGAAAGCTACATTACCGGCCGGATCGGCTGAGGAGAGCGACATGAACGAACAACATATCCTGCGCGCCTTCGACCGCGATCTGGAGGCTATCCAGGCGATGGTTATGAAGATGGGCGGCATGGTCGAAGCCGCGATCCTCGATGCCGCCGAAGCATTGGAGACGCGCGACGAAGAACTGGCCGGCAAGGTGCGCGCCGGGGACAAGGCCATCGACGCACTGGAAGAAAAGATCAACGAAGAAGCCGCGCGTTTGATCGCGCTGCGCGCGCCGGCGGCCTCGGACCTGCGCACCGTCCTGTCGGTCCTGAAGATCACCGCGAGTCTTGAGCGGGTCGGCGACTATGCCAAGAACATGGCCAAGCGGTCGAACGTGCTTGGCCAGATGACAGCAATCAGCGGGGCGGGCGGGTCGCTCCGGCGCATGTCAAAGGCTGTGGTGCAGATGATCTCGGACGCGCTCGACGCCTACAACACCCGCGATGCGGCACTTGCCGAGGATGTGCGCAACCGCGACCGCGAGGTCGATCAGATGTACAATGCGCTCTTCCGCGAGTTCCTGACCCATATGATGGAGGATCCGCGCAACATCACGGCCTGTATGCATCTGCATTTCATTGCCAAGAATGTCGAACGCATGGGCGATCATGCGACGACCGTGGCAGAACAGGTGATCTATCTTGTCACCGGTGAATTGCCCGGGGAACAACGGCCGAAGGCTGATAGCGTGACGTCAATCGGTGTGGAGGACGCCTGAGATGCCGGCCCCAAGTGTATTGGTGGTCGAGGATGAACCCGCACAGCGGGAAGTCCTGACCTACAACCTTGAGGCCGAAGGGTTCCGGGTGGCCCAGGCCGACAATGGCGAGGAGGCGCTATTGCTGGTCGCCGAAGAGACACCCGACCTGATCGTTCTCGACTGGATGCTGCCGAATGTCTCCGGAATCGAGGTCTGTCGTCGCCTGAAATCCAAGCCGGAAACCAAGGGTGTGCCGATCATCATGCTGTCGGCGCGTTCGGAAGAGGTCGACCTCGTGCGCGGTCTGGAGACCGGGGCGGATGACTACATGGTCAAGCCCTATTCGGTCGTCGAACTGATGGCCCGGGTCCGTACACAGCTTCGACGGACGCGGCCATCAAGCGTCGGAGAAGTACTTGAGTTCGAGGACATCACGCTCGATCCGGAAACGCACAAGGTCCACCGCGCGGGGCAGGCCCTGAAACTTGGTCCGACCGAGTTCCGGCTTCTCACGACCTTCATGGAAAAACCGGGCCGGGTCTGGCCTCGTGATCAACTGCTGGACCGGGTCTGGGGACGCGATATCTATGTCGACACCCGCACCGTCGACGTCCATGTCGGCCGGCTGCGCAAGGCGCTCTGCGCCCATGGTGGAGAGGACCCGATCCGCACGGTTCGCGGCGCGGGCTACGCGCTGGGTTAGGGTTCTTAATATCTTCCCTACGGAACCCTGAACACAGTCTTTGGTGACCATTGGGTGCAGGTTTAACATTTCTAGCCGGAACAATCATTGCGTGTAGCAATGACACAAAAGGGCGGTGTGTCGCTTGCCGCGACACACCGCCCGAAATCGCGCCAGCACCTGTTGGGGATGAGGACAGGGCGCGTCTCTAGTGCCAGACCTGCCAGAAGGAGAATGCTCCCAGCAGGCCCGGCGTCCGGTTTCCCGGGCTCCCCTTTCCCCCACAAAGCTGCGGGCTGGTCCGGGGCGCTGTTCCTGGCTAATGCCACCACTCACGGAACAACATCATAATGCGCCCAAGACTGACGTCGGGGAAGTAAGGGAATCCATACCAATTCAAGAACATGAAGTTATAAATGATTTCAGAGAGATACTGTTGACACCAAAGACTACGGGAACGGTCTGTTTCCGCAGAGAATACAATTTCAAAAATTGTTTCCTATCCGGGGAAAATAAAGATCTGATTTTGGAAAGAAGCCTTGAGAACGGCTTGTGCGGTCGTATCGACATTCAGTGCCTCGCGCGCGAGGCGCAGGTGCTTTTCAACGGTCGCCGGCGTTAATCCCATGATCGTGGCTATATCCTGCATCGTCTTCCCGTCGCCCACCCATTCCAAGGCTTCCCGCTGTCGTGGCGTCAAAGCCCGCCGAGATGAGGCAAAGGGCATCGCGGTAATACGCAGATGCGTGACGTTATTGATGACAGTAATCTCTCGTCCGTGTTCGGCCCAGACTTTCTCAATGTCATTCTGGCGCAGATCCCGACGACCACACAGACCGATCGCCCCCTTGGCGCGAACAGAAACGTCACGAAAACTGATCGAATAGCCGCAGCGAACATCATATCTCTTGTTTAATTCCAAGATCTTGCGTTCTGTCGGGGTCATTGCCCCCGAATTCACCAGTTCCTCGATCAACCGCCAGGAACACGCCCCTTCATTCACCGCAGCCCATTTGACCATCGGAGCATGGTTGTAGATTCCGCTTTGCACGAACTCATCCAAATAGGCCTGCTCATGGTTCGACAGAACAAGTAAATCTTCGGCATTGCCGAAGGAATTCGACGTCCGAAAGCGCGTAAAGCCATAAAGGAGACGGTCAAACCCGTACTCTGCCATCTTTTCCAAGTGCAAAGACCAGATCTCTTCGATCGACGTCGCCTCTATGACGCGTTCGAGATGGACGACAAGGGGGGTATGTCTGTTCATCGCTGTAACCGTGCTTTCCCAACGCGCAAATGGATGGACGACGCATGTTCAATGCACCGCACCAGCCAATACAACCAGATAGAACTCACGCGGCTGAAACCGCGAATGGCCGTCAGCGATAACAATGTCATAGCACTATCCCCAGCGTCTTTTTGCCATGCCATTCGGGACCTGTCGAGGGGGCCAATCGTTCTGCTCCGAAGCAGAGCAGGGGTGGCGAAGGCTATTGGTCAATACTCGGAACGTTTCCGATGCATGCGTGGTCGCATGACCGTTGAACCCGAAGCATCTTAAGGTGCGAGGCCAGAGGTCGAATTGTGCCTTTTGACACCGGCCAGAGCGATAAACGGCACCAACAACTTGCGTGCCATTGTCATGTATTGGGCAGGCGCCTGTTTAGACACCCACATAAAAACGCCCATCATGCGGCACGCCGTTTTCCAAAAAATCCAAAGATTACCTAACGGATTCAGCTTCTTAGAGGAAACTCCGTACGATCGGTCGGCAGATACTCGAAAGCCAAAAGTCACATCGCGATCAATAATGGCTCTATCGGTCGCAGGACTCCGCAGCTTCAGGCGTGTTCTGCTGTTCCTGTTTTAAAGTGTGCCGAGGCTAATGGCTGAGCCCGCTCTACCGGCAAAAAATTAGGCACCCTATTCCGTTCAATTTGCAACGGGTGTCGGCTCTGCTGGTGTCCCTGCCAGAGCGATGCAGCCTTTCACGATTTCGTGATAAGGTTGCAGGATAGGGCCTGTCTGCGCCTGGTGTGCATAGATTTCGAGGCCTTACCCACATTGGTGCGGCCGAGATCACTTCAAAGGCCGTTAACCGGAACCTTCAAATACGTCTTTCCATCCTCTTCCGGCGGCGGCATCTGGCCCGCCCTCATGTTGACCTGCAAGGATGGGATAATGAGTTTCGGCATGGCCAGTGACTTGTCGCGCGCCTCGCGCATCTCGACGAAATCAGCCGATGTCCGACCGCCGCCGATATGCACATTGCGCGCCTTTTCCTCCGCCACGGTCGTTTCCCAGGCGAATTCGTCGCGGCCCGGCGCCTTGTAGTCGTGTCCGACAAAAATCCGGGTTTCATCGGGAAGACTGAGGATCTTTTGGATCGAGTGATAGAGCGTCTC
Source organism: Albidovulum litorale (assembly GCF_025751495.1). Lineage (GTDB taxonomy): Bacteria > Pseudomonadota > Alphaproteobacteria > Rhodobacterales > Rhodobacteraceae > Albidovulum > Albidovulum litorale. Next base: position 105,860 of record NZ_JAOWKZ010000001.1, read on the forward strand.
TGCCGAGCCACCGGGAAAATCGCACCGCGCCGTTCCGAAATCGGGCATGAAGAGCGTGTCACCGACGAAAGCGGCATCGCCGATCACATACGTCAGGCAGGCAGGTGTATGGCCGGGTGTGTGCAGCACGCGGGCGGTCAGCGCGCCGATTTCGAAAGCATCTCCCTCGGCAAACAGCCGATCAAACTGACTGCCATCGCGCTGAAACTCGGTGCCTTCGTTGAAGACCTTACCGAACGTGTCCTGAACAACGGTGATTTTTTCACCGATTCCGATCTTGCCGCCGAGCCGTTCCTGAATATAGGGCGCGGCGGAAAGATGATCGGCGTGAACATGGGTTTCAAGGATCCATGCAACCGACAGGCCCTGATCCCGGACATGGGCAATGATCTGGTCGGCTGAGCGTGTGTCGGTGCGCCCTGATGCGTAGTCGAAATCCAGGACCGAATCCACGATTGCGCAGGCATTGCTGCCGGGGTCTTTCACAAGGAACGTCACCGTATTCGTTGCGTCGTCGAAGAACCCCGTCACTTCAGGTTTCTCAGCCGTCATTCCGATCTCCCGCCTTTTCTTATTGCGATATATGGAGCGGATAACACATTTCAACTATTGAATGTGAAATCCGTCGGGACATGCGCCAGCACAGGGACCACGTTACGCCCGGCAGGACATTCGGGCAACAATGTCCGGAAGTTCGGCGAAGTTCCGAAACACGTGGGTAACCCTGATTTCTTCCAAGGGCACTCTCAGATACCCTTCCGAATAGAGGAGAAAGGGCAGGTTGGCGGCCTCCGCCGTCCGGGCGTCGACCTCGCTGTCACCGATATAGATCGCAGTCGAGCCGAGCGCAGAAGCCGCGGCCTGAAGCGGGGCAGGGTGGGGCTTTTTCTCGGGCAAGCTGTCACCTGCAACGACAGCATCGAAGTAGCCATCGAGACTGAGTGCTTCCAGAACCGCTTTGGTCGCCGCGCCGGGCTTGTTGGTGCAGATACCCAATGGATGGCCGCGCTGCCGGAGCGCTGCAAGCGCATTGGTAACATTCGGGTAGACACGCGTCAGTTCTGAGGACCGCGCGGTGTAGTCAGAGACAAGCCCGTCGGTCAACTCGGCATGACGCTCCGGCGAAAGACTGCGGGCGGCCATCACCCGGCGTACCAAAGTTGGTGCGCCATCGCCGACATAGGACTGAACGTCGGCGCGACCCATCGTCTGCCTTCCCTCAGCAACCAGCATTCGGTTCACTGCCGCCATGAGGTCTGGCACACTGTCGATCAGCGTTCCATCGAGATCGAAGATCAGCGAGGGCAGGGGGCTCACGCCGCCTTCCATTTGATCGAACAGCCCATCGAGGCGACCTGATCCACCGGCCCCTTGCCGGTTTCGGCCACCTGTTTCATCGCCTCGAACAGCTCGCGCTTCACATCGGGACCCGCCGCCTGACGGCCCGACGCATCGAGGCGGCCGCGATATTGCAGTTCCAGCGCCGCGTTGAAGCCGAAAAAATCTGGTGTACAGATCGCGTCGTAAACCTTTGCAACAAACTGGCTTTCATCGAAGAGGTAAGGGAAGGTAAAGCCGTGTTTAACCGCCTCCGCCTTCATCGCGTCAAAGCCGTCCTGCGGATAAGCAACGGGATCGTTGGAAGATATTGCCGCAACGCCAATGCCGAGCGCCTGCAATGCCTTCGCGTCGCGCACGATCCGGTCGATGACCGACTGCACATAGGGGCAATGGTTGCAGATGAACATGATCAGCGTGCCGTTCGGACCTGCGACATCGCCAAGCGACCAGTTACGGTCATCGGTGCCGGGCAGCGTGAAATCCGGCGCTTTCCAGCCAAAATCGCAGACGGGCGGGGATACGGCCATGGTCGTCTCCTTACTGTGCGGCCTCGGCGGCGGCACGGATTGCGGCGATATTCTTGCCATAGACTTCGGGTTTCGCAACGGACCCACCCGAGAAAACGCCTGAGCCCGCGACCAGCACGTCGGCACCGGCCGCAGCAACAAGCGGCGCGGTTTCCGGCGTGATGCCGCCGTCGATTTCTATGTGGATCGGGCGGTCGCCGATCATGGCACGCAAAGAACGCACCTTATCTATTTGAGGGTGAATGAATTTTTGTCCGCCAAACCCCGGATTGACAGTCATGACGCAAACGAGATCGACGAGATCGAGAACTGGTGCCAACGCCTCGGCCGGGGTGCCGGGATTGATTGCAAGACCGGCTTTTTTTTCTGTGGCCCGAATGGCTTGCAGCGTACGGTGAATGTGTGGTCCAGCCTCGATATGGGCGGTGATAATGTCTGCGCCAGCCTCGGCAAAGGCGTCGATATAGGGATCGACCGGCGCGATCATCAGATGCACGTCCATGACCGTTTTAATATGCGGCCGGATTGCCTTGCAGGTCGCGGGACCGAACGTCAGGTTCGGCACGAAATGGCCGTCCATCACATCGACATGAACCCAGTCGCAGCCTTGATCTTCAATCGCCTGGATTTCCTGGCCAAAGTTGGCGAAATCTGCGGACAGGATCGATGGGGCGATCTTGATCTTGCGGTCAAAGGTCATGGGGGCAGGCTCCGGGTTTGCTGTCTGGTTTCATCTAATGGCAAAGGCCGGGCGATACCAGCGGGAAGGCAAACTCCGTATGCGTTTAAATTACATAATACCGATTATCGGATAATTGTGCTAACCTGACTTAACTCCAATCGGTTGCCCTTTTTGCCAGACACCTTGTAATTCGAGCGATCCGGTAAGGTGCACAAAATCCGCGTCCCGCCCTGCCGCCAACATGCCGCAACTGCCAATCAAACCCAAAACGCGCGCAGGAACGGACGTGGCCATTGCCAAGGCGCGGTCACGCGGCAGCCCGACATCGTTGCAGATCACGCGGATCGCCCGGGCCATTGAAAGATCCGCACCGGCGAGTGTGCCATCCGCCAGCATCAGGCGCCCGTCCTCTCGACGTATCTCTCGGCCGTTGAGGCTGAACTGCGAGATGTTCGAACCTGCAGGCGCCATCGCGTCGGTCACAAGGAATATCTCCCCCGGCCCCGTCTTGGCCCGCAAAGCCGCGCGCATGACCTCAGGATGGACATGAATGCCATCCGCGATCATGCCCGCATCCAATGCACCCGTCGCCAAGACCGCACCGACAAGACCCGGTTCGCGATTGCCGAGCTGGCTCATCGCGTTGAAAAGATGGGTGGCGAGACGTGCACCGGATTTAGCGGCGGAGACGCAGCGATCAAACCCGGCATCGGTATGGCCGAGCGACACGATAATACCGACGCCGCTCAAAGTAGCGATTTGATCGTCGGTCACCGATTCCGGCGCCAAGGTCACCATCAGCCGGGGTAAGCGTCGGGCGGCATCGCAGAGGAACGCCAGATCGCCCTCACCCATCGGTCGGATCAGCGACGGGTCGTGCGCACCTTTGCGCGCGATGCTCAGATGCGGACCTTCAAGATGAAGTCCGGCAATCCCCCCAACACCTGCCGCAATCGCTGCTTCGACCGCCTCGACCGCTGCGCGGGTTTGATCCGGCGTGTCTGTGATCAGAGTTGGTAGGATTGTCAGCGATCCGAGCGAAGCATGTGCAGCGGCGATGCGCGTCAGGGTCTTCACGTTCGGCGCATCGTTGAACATGACGCCGCCGCCGCCATTCAGTTGCAGGTCGACAAATCCCGGTGCCAGAACCCCTCCGTCGAGTTTAACCGTTTCGGCGCCATCGACCTTGGCATCGGGCGGCAGCATTGCCGCGATCCGGCCATCCTTGACCAGCAGTGATCCGGGACCCGACCGCGCCCCATCGAAGACATCCGCGCCTGTGAAAAGCGTATTCATCAGACCGTCTCGGTGACTTTGTTGAGGTGACGCGGCCGGTCGGGGTCGATGCCACGGGCCAGCGCGACCTCTTCCACCATCGCGTAGAAAGAAACGATCAGCGCAAGCGGATCGGTCAGCGGGTGGTCCGTTCGGACGAAGGGCAACTGGCGGGCTTTCGTGACACGGTCAGATGTGACAAAGACCGTCGCCCCCTTCCCTGCGATCGCATCGGCGACCTCGACAACGGCGTCCTCAGCCGCATCGGCCGCAGCGAAGGCCAGAACCGGGAAATTCTGCGACACGATGGAAACCGGTCCATGCAGGACCTCCGCCGAGGAATAGTTCTCGGCATGAATCTGGCAGGTTTCCTTGAACTTGAGCGCGGCCTCGCCTGACATGGCGTAACTTGGACCCCGGCCCAATGTATAGAGCGAGGCGGCATGGGCAAGACGCCCGCCAAGGTTGGACCAGTCAACCCGCGCTGCCTTGTCCAGTTGCGACGGCAGGTTCGTGATGGCGGCGCTCAGCTCAGCGTCCCCGTGCCATTCTGCAATCAGAGCCAGCCCCGCCACAGCTGAAGTGACGAATGTCTTGGTCGCGGCCACCGAAAGCTCCGGCCCGGCCTGAATGTCCAGGACCTGATCGCTGGCGGCGGCCAGCGGCGAGGAAGCGTCATTGGTTACAGCGACCGTCAACGCCCCCCCCGCCCGCGCGACGCGCGCCAGTTCGACGATGTCTGGACTCTTGCCCGATTGCGAAACCGACAGGCAAAGGCTGCCGCCGAGTTTCAGCGGAGCCCGGTAGATCGAGGCGACCGAAGGACCGATGGAGGCAACCGGCAGGCCCAGCGTCAACTCGGCCACGTATTTCAGATAGGTGCAGGCATGATCCGAGGATCCCCGCGCAACCGTGGCAATATAGGATGGGTCGAGGCTGCGCGCGGCCTTGGCTGCTTCCCGGATCGCCGCCCCGCCCTTGTCCAGAAGCCGGGCGACGGCATCAGGAATCTCACGAATCTCTTTGCGCATCAAACTTTGTGAAGTTGTCATATCAGGCCTCCGGTATGCGCATTTCGGCAACGAAATCATAGGCATCGCCGCGATAGATGGATTTGGTGAACTCGACGACGCGGTCGTCGGGCAAGTATGAGACGCGTTCGATTCTGAGCCCTGCTGCCATCGGCTGCACGCCCAGCAACTCAGCATCTGCGGCACAGAGATTGATAGCAGAAATCTTCTGGACCGCCCGCACCGGGCGCAGCCCGGCTTCGCCCAGAACCTCATAAAGCGATCGGGTCACGACCAGCGGATTGGGCAGAATCGCGGTTGGCAGCGACGCGCGTTCAATGGCCATCGGTCGCCCGTCGGCACGTCTCAGGCGCGCGAGACGTGCGACCTGATCACCTTGGGCAAGTCCCAGCGTATCGACCTCTTCGACCGTGGGCAGAAAGAGGCCGCGCTCCAGCCAGTCCATTTCAGACCGGTAACCCCGCCGCGCCATATCCTCGGAAAACGAGGTCAGCCGTGACAACGACTGCTCCACCCGGGGCCGCGCCGAGGCGACGAACGAGCCCGATCCCTGCCGTTGCAGGACCAACCCTCGGTCCACGAGTTCGGCGATGGCCTTGCGCACCGTCACCCGCGACAGATCGGAGATGGCCGCGATTTCACGCTCGGGCGGCAGGGGCATGTCGGGGGCAAGAAAACCCGACGCGATGCCGGCCTCGATCCGCTTGCGAAGCTGGACATAGAGCGGCCCGTTCGCGGGGTTCAGCCAATGCTCAGGATCGAGAAATTCGCTGATCTTCATGTGCCCCCCTCAGCCAGCCGGGACGCTAGAAGCAAAGCGCCGTCCAGCGCAGTTCCTTCAGCCGCGCGGATCCGCGAAGCGAGCCCGGAGTCAATCCAATCGGCATAGGCCGGGCCAAGCCCGCCCGTCATGCAGATCGCCTCGCCCTCGGTCAGCCCAAGCGTGGTGAGGGCGGATTCGATATAAGTCGCACCCTCCCGCATCAGGCGGATAGCAACGGCATCTCCACCCTTGGCCGCAGTCACGATCTCTGGCGCGAACGCTGCGAAATCGACCGGGCTGGAAGACAGGGCGAACGCGATGATACCGGGCCCGCTGTCAAATCGCTCATACATCGCCTCAGTGAGCGGGCTGTGAGGCGTCATTCCATCACCGGCCAGCAATGTTTCTTGCAGAAGCTGTCGGCCGAGCCAGGCGCCTGACGCCTGATCACCGAGCAGAAAGCCCCAGCCACCCAGAACACGGATGACGCCAGCATTCTGTCGGCCGATGAATGACCCAGTACCAATCGCCGCAACCGCCCCGTCCCGATCTCCCAAAGCGCCTGCAATCATCGTCGGCTGATCGTCGGTCACCGCCACGCGCCTGAACGGCAACGCGCTGGCAACCCTGTCGGCCATCGCCGCATCCATGACGCCCGCAAGACCGACATGAGCAATCGCACCTGCAAGGCCGTCTGCGGAAAGCCCGGCCGTGTCTGCGAGGCGGTTTAGCAGGTCGCCGACCCTTGCGATCGCACCAACGAAGTCAGACACATTGGCCGGACCGCCGGTCACCTCGACCCGCCGCCCCCCGCGCTTGAATATCAGCGCGGCGCGGCTGGATGTGCCGCCGCCATCAAGGCCAACCATGATTGAGTCGTCTCGCATCATAAAGATACCATTATAATACCTATACGCTAAAAGAAAGCCATTATTGAAAACCAGAAGGCAAAAACTGGCGCTACGATAAGGCCAATAGAGGCCGAGCAAGAAAATATTGGACAAAAGGTATTAAATAGGTATTCTTATTCGAGCGAGGAGGATTCGATGCCGTCAGCTGCCACTGAGCGACTTCATAAAGCCGCCAAAGGCCTTGATGTCCGTCCGGGGCAGGAGGTTCTTGATGTGCTGTTGATCGCGCAAAGAGCCGCAGTCGATGCCGTACACAGTGCACTGCCAGGACTCGAGGCCGGCGCCGAGATAATGGCGGAGGCGATCCGCACAGGCCATCGTCTTATCTATGCCGGCGCGGGCTCTTCTGCCCTGATGGCGAATGCCGATGGTATCGAACTGCCCGGAACCTACGGCATCCCTCCCGAAAGCATCCTGCTTCTGATGGCCGGTGGCCTTCCGACAGATGCAAATATGCCCGGCGCGACAGAAGACGATACCAAGGAAGCCGAGAAAGCCGCTGTGGCGATCCGGAAGGGAGACGCAGTCATCGCCGTTACGGCGTCTGGCAGCACCCCCTACCCTGTCGCAGTGGCGATCGCCGCCAGGGCGAAAGGCGCGAAGATCATTGCCGTTGCCAACAACCCCGGTGCACCGATCTTCGGACATGCAGACGTCGCGGTCTGCCTGCCGACGCCGCCCGAAGTAATTGCCGGGTCCACAAGGATGGGTGCCGGAACGGCGCAGAAGGTCGCGTTGAACCTTATGTCGACGCTGATGGGCATCAGGCTGGGCCAAGTCCACGATGGGATGATGGTCGGCCTTGTGGCCGACAATGCCAAGCTGCGCGCCCGCGCGCAGGCGATGGTGATGAAAATCGCCAGGGTTGATGCCGATACCGCGACCCGGGCGCTGGCCGCAGCGGGTGGCGCGGTGAAACCCGCCGTTCTGATTGCCAAGGGAGCGAACCCCGATGAGGCAGCCAGACTATTGATGACAAGCGACAACAACCTCCGCGCGGCGCTCGCGCGGGCCACCGAAACCGGCATCCAGGGCCGGACAATCCAGACCAACCAAGGGAGTGAGCAATGACACCGAAGAAACTGACCGGCCTCCTGTTGGCCACCACGGTCCTCGGCTCGGCCTTCGCGGCCAATGCGCAGGACGTGACGCTGACCATTGAAAGCTGGCGCAATGATGACCTGTCGATCTGGCAAGACAAGATCATCCCGGCCTTCGAGGCCGCCAATCCCGGCATCAAGGTCCAGTTCACCCCCTCTGCACCCGCAGAATACAACGCCGCGCTGAACTCCAAGCTCGACGCGGGCACCGCGGGCGACCTGATCACCTGCCGGCCTTTCGACGCCTCGCTCGCACTTTTTGACGGCGGCAAGCTGGCCGATCTTTCCGACCTTGAGGCGATGGCGAACTTCTCTGACGTCGCAAAATCCGCCTGGCAGACCGATGACGGATCGGCAACGTTCTGTGTCCCGATGGCCTCGGTCATCCACGGTTTCATCTATAACAAGGACGCCTTCGCAGAGCTCGGGATCGAGGTTCCGGCGACCGAGGCCGACTTCTTCGCCGCCCTCGACAAGATCAAGGAAGACGGCACCTACATCCCGATGGCGATGGGCACCAACGACCAGTGGGAAGCCGCGACCATGGGCTACAACAATATCGGCCCGAACTACTGGAAGGGCGAGGAAGGCCGACTGGCGCTGATCAAGGGTGAGCAGAAGCTGACCGACGAGGCCTGGGTCGCGCCCTACCGGCAACTGGCAAAATGGGGCGCTTATCTCGGCGACGGATATGAGGCGCAGACCTATCCCGACAGCCAGAACCTGTTCACCCTTGGCCGTGCGGCGATCTATCCGGCGGGTTCGTGGGAAATCTCGGGTTTCAACAGCTTGGTCGATTTCGAGATGGGCGCCTTTTATCCGCCGGTCCAGAATGCCGGTGACGAATGCTACATCTCCGACCACACCGACATCGCCATCGGCCTGAATGCCGCGAGCCCGAATGCCGACGCGGCGCGAACCTTCCTGAACTGGGTCGGCTCGGCCGAATTCGCGACGCTCTACGCCAACGCCCTGCCGGGCTTCTTCTCGCTGAACTCGGCGCCGGTCGCGATGGAGGACCCGCTGGCACAGGAATTCGTCTCCTGGCGGGACAAATGCCATTCGACGATCCGCTCGACCTACCAGATTCTGTCGCGCGGCACGCCGAACCTTGAGACCGAAACCTGGAACGCGAGCGTCAACGTGATCAAGGGCACCGAGACCCCGGAAGATGCCAGTCAGCGGCTGCAGGATGGCCTCGCCTCCTGGTATGCGCCGCAACAGTAACCGGTTTCGTCCCGGCTGACGCCGGGCCGACCCGCCGGGGGGCCTTCTGCCCCCCGGACCACCCGAGAGTATTTCTGAACAGAAGAAGGAAGGAGGGCGCCATGGCTTCGAGGTCGCGGCTTCATATCGCGGTGTTTCTGGCGCCGGCCGTCCTTGTCTATACGGCGGTTATGATCTGGCCGCTGTTCAACACGCTGAGGCTGGCGCTTTACACATCGGGTGAAGAGGGGCGCGTCTTTTCGGGCCTCGCGAATTTCACGACGCTCTTTGGCGATCCGCGCTGGTCGCAGAGCTTCTGGAACGCGCTTGGCAACAATTTCTGGTTCTTCATCGTCCATATGCTGATCCAGAACCCGATCGGCGTGGCATTGGCGGCGATCCTCTCGCATCCGCGCCTGCGTTTTGCCGCACTCTACCGCTCGGCGATCTTCATCCCGACGATCCTGTCCTTCGTCATCGTCGGATTCGCCTGGAAGCTGATCCTGTCACCCATCTGGGGTATCGCGCCCGGAATGCTGGATGCGGTCGGGCTGAAGGCGCTGTTTGCCCCATGGCTCGGGAAAGAGGAATACGCGCTGACGACGCTGGCGCTGATCTCGGTCTGGCAGTTTGTCGGCATCCCGATGATGCTGATCTATGCAGCACTCCTCTCGATCCCCGAAGAGGTGCTGGAGGCCGGCGAGATCGACGGCATTACCGGCGCGTCAGCCTTCTGGAAGATCAAGCTGCCTCTCATTCTGCCCTCGATCGGCATCATCTCCATCCTGACCTTCGTCGGCAATTTCAACGCCTTCGACCTGATCTATGCCGCACAGGGCGCGCTGGCGGGGCCGGATTATTCAACCGATATCCTTGGCACCTTCCTGTACCGCACCTTCTTTGGTTTTCAGTTGCAGCTGGGTGACCCGCATATGGGCTCAGCCATCGCGACCGCCATGTTCGCCATCATCCTTGCCGGTGTCTGCCTCTATCTCTTCGCCATCCAGACGCGCATGCGGCGCTACCAGTTCTGAGGGGGAGATCATGAACAAGGCCCGCCAAAACCCGCTCAATTCCTTCGCCGCCCATGCCGCGCTGATCACCTGGACCGTCATCGCGCTCTTCCCGGTCGTGGTGATCCTGATCAACTCGTTCAAGACGCGGAAGGCGATCTTTCGCGAACCGCTGGCCCTGCCCTCATCCGACAGTTTTTCGATGATCGGCTACCAGACGGTGATGAAGCAGGGGGATTTTTTCCTCTATTTCCAAAACTCCTTCATCGTCACGGTGGCGTCGCTGTTCTTCATCCTTCTCTTCGGGGCGATGGCGGCCTTCGCGCTGGCCGAGTACCGGTTCAAGGGCAATACGCTGATGGGGCTCTACCTCGCCCTCGGCATCATGATCCCGATCCGGATCGGCACCGTCGCGATCCTTGAACTGATGGTGCAGACGGGGCTTGTGAACACACTCTGGGCGCTGATCCTCGTCTATACGGCGCAGGGCCTGCCACTTGCGGTCTTCATCCTTTCGGAATTCATGCGCCAGGTCTCGGATGACCTGAAGAATGCGGGACGTATCGACGGGATGAGCGAATATGCGATCTTCTTCAAACTGGTGCTGCCGCTTGTGCGGCCCGCGATGGCAACTGTCGCGGTCTTCAACATGATCCCGATCTGGAACGACCTCTGGTTCCCGCTGATCCTGGCGCCGGGGGAAGAGACCAAGACGCTGACGCTTGGCAGCCAGGTTTTCATCGGCCAGTTCGTGACCGACTGGAATGCGGTCCTGTCGGCCCTGTCGCTCGCCATCCTTCCGGTGCTGTTGCTATACGTCATCTTCTCGCGCCAGCTGATCCGCGGCATCACCTCGGGGGCGGTGAAATGAGGGTTCTGATCGCAGGTCTCGGTAATATGGGACTTTCCCATGCTCTGGCCCATCACCACCATCCGGGAGCCGAGATCGTGGGCCTCGTGAACCGCTCCGGCACCTGCGACCACCCCGACCTTGCCGCCTACCCCGTCTTTGACGATTTCGCGCGCGCCCTTGCCGCCACCACACCCGACCTCGCCGTCATCGCGACCTATTCCGATACCCATGCGGAATACGCGGTGGCGGCGATGGAGGCGGGGGCGCATGTCTTTGTCGAAAAGCCGCTGGCGACAACTGTCGCCGATGCGCGCCGTGTGGTCGACTGCGCGACGGCCACGGGCCGCAAGCTTGTGGTCGGCTATATCCTGCGCCACCATCCGTCCTGGCAGCGCCTGATCGCCGAGGCGCGGAAACTCGGCGGACCTTACGTTTTCCGTCTCAACCTCAACCAGCAATCCACCGGCCCGACATGGGAGGTGCACAAGGCACTGATGCAGACGACGCCGCCGATCGTCGATTGCGGCGTCCACTATGTCGATGTGATGTGCCAGATCACCGATGCGAAACCCGTCCGCGTGCATGGCATGGGCCTGCGCCTCTCGGATGAGATCGCGCCCGACATGTACAATTATGGCCAGTTTCAGGTGATCTTTACCGATGGATCGGTCGGTTGGTACGAGGCTGGCTGGGGCCCGATGATGTCCGAAGTCGCCTATTTCGTGAAGGATGTGATCAGCCCCAATGGTGCCGTCTCTATCCTCTCGGGCATGCATCCCGAGAGCGACAGTGTGGAAGGCCATACCAAGGTCGGCAGCTTGCGCATCCACCGGGCGGACCAACCCGATACCGATATCGACTTCCCCGGAGAGCCTGACCATCAGGCGCTCTGCGATGCCGAACAGGCCTTTGTCCTCGGCGCCATCGCCGAAGACATTGACCTGACCCGCCATATGGAGGACGCCGTCGCCTCCCTCGCCATTTGCCTTGCAGCGGATGAAAGCATCCGCACCGGCAAGGCCATCGACCTGTAGGATGACAAGATGACCGCATTGAAGCTTGAGAAGATCAACAAATCCTTCGGTCAGGTTCATGTCCTCAAGGACATCGATCTGGAGGTCACGGAAGGCGAATTCATTGTCTTTGTCGGTCCCTCCGGCTGCGGCAAATCCACGTTGCTCAGGGTCATTGCCGGGCTGGAGGACGCGACATCGGGTACGATCAGCATCGGCGGACGCGATGTCACCGCCACGCCACCTGCCAAGCGCGGCATCGCGATGGTGTTCCAGTCCTACGCGCTCTACCCCCATCTCGATGTGACGGGGAACATGGCGCTCGGGTTGAAACAGGCGGGCGAGACGAAGGCCACCATCGAAGAGCGCATCGCCATGGCCGCGAAGATGCTGTCGCTTGAGGACTACCTCAAACGCCGCCCCGCCGAGCTTTCCGGCGGACAGCGCCAGCGTGTCGCTATTGGTCGCGCCATCGTGCGCAAGCCCGAACTGTTCCTTTTTGACGAGCCGCTCTCGAACCTCGACGCCGCCCTGCGCATGGCAACCCGCGTGGAAATCGCGCGGCTCCACCGCGAACTTGGGGCGAGCATGATCTACGTCACCCATGACCAGACCGAGGCGATGACGCTCGCCGACCGCATCGTGGTCCTGCGCGACGGGCGGGTGGAGCAGGTCGGCTCTCCCATGCAACTCTATAACGATCCTGACAACCAGTTCGTCGCGGGCTTCCTCGGCGCGCCCTCGATGAATTTCCTGCCCGCCGGCCCGCTTGGTGCCAAGGGCGCCACGCTCGGCATCCGCCCGGAACATCTACGTGTTTTGCCCGATGGCCGGATCAAGGGCACCGTCACCCATGTCGAACGGCTCGGCGGCGACACCAACCTGCTTGTCGGCACCGAGGCGGGCGACATCGTGACCGTCCGGCTCTTCGGCCAGCACGACCAGCGCGTCGGCCAGCCAATCACGCTTGGCTACGACCCGTCCCATGCCTATGCCTTCGACGCGGACGGGCGCCGCCTGCGGGGGTAAAGCGTCCACTTTCTGTCCGAAAATACTCTGGGGGTCCGGGGGTGAAACCCCCGGCCTTGCCTCAGGTCACGACATCCGGCCCCTCGCGCCCGGTCACGGCCCGAATTCCGGCAAGCTCCTCCGCAGCCCGGATCATCGGCGCAAGCGCCGCCTGCACCTCCTGATCCAGCCCGTCCGGCCCGGCCGCATAACGTTCAAGATAAAGCCGCAGCGTGGCCCCTTCGGTCCCGGTGCCGGAGAGGCGCAGGACGATCCGCGATCCGTCTCCGAACACCACGCGTAGCCCCTGCCGCTCTGACGTCGAACCATCGACCGGATCTGCATAGGCGAAGTCGTCCGCCGAGCTGATCGTCCGGCCCGCAAGATCCGTTCCCGGCAGGCCGGGCAACCGGGCGCGCAGCCCGTCCATAACCTCGTTCGCCACCTCGACCGGAAGCGCCTCGTAGTCGTGGCGGGAATAGTAGTTGCGCCCGAATTTCCGCCAATGCGCCTTCAGAATTTCCCCAACGCTTTCCTTGCGTTCGGCAAGGATGTTCAGCCATAGAAGCACGGCCCAGAGCCCGTCCTTCTCCCGTACATGATCCGATCCGGTGCCAAAGCTTTCCTCGCCGCAAAGCGTCGCCCGGCCCGCATCGAGGAGGTTGCCGAAAAACTTCCAGCCCGTCGGCGTTTCATAGGCGCCGATCCCCAGAGCCTCCGCCACGCGGTCAGCGGCGCAGGAGGTCGGCATCGACCGCGCCACCCCTTTCAGGCCCGCACGATATCCCGGCGCGAGATGGGCGTTCGCGGCCAGAACCGCGAGACTGTCTGAGGGAGAGACATAAATCCCCTGCCCCACGACCATGTTGCGGTCCCCGTCCCCGTCCGAGGCCGCGCCGAAATCCGGGGCGTCTGCCCCGAACATCTCATCCATCAGCTCATGCGCCCAGGTCGGGTTCGGGTCGGGATGCATGCCGCCGAAATCGGGCAAAGGCTCGGCATGGACAACCGTTCCCGGCGCGGCCCCGAGCCGCCCTTCGAGGATTTCCTTCGCATAGGGTCCGGTCACCGCGCACATCGCATCAAAGCGCATGCGAAAGCCGCCTGCGAACATCGCGCGGATCTTCGGGAAGTCGAAAAGGCTTTCCATCAGCCTGGCATAATCCGCCACCGGATCGATGATGAAAACCTCCATGCAACCAATATGTTGCATGCCGATCTTAGACAGATCAATGTCCCGCTCATCCGCGATGCAATAGGCATCAATCTCACCGCTGCGGGCAAAGATCGCCTCGGTCACCGCCTCAGAGGCTGGCCCTCCATTCGGGCCATTGAACTTCACCCCGAAGTCCGCATCCGGCCCGCCGGGATTGTGGGAGGCCGATAGGATTATGCCGCCATCGGCGCCATTCCGCCGGATCAGATGCGAGGCGGCGGGCGTGGAGAGAAGCGCGCCCTGCCCGACGATCACCCGTTTCGCGCCGTTGGCGGCCGCCATCTTCAGGATCGTCTGGGCAGCCTCGACGTTGAAATAGCGCCCGTCGCCCCCCAGCACATAGGTCTTGCCCTCAGCACCCCCGGTTGCGTCAAAGATCGACTGGATGAAGTTTTTCAGATAACCTTTGGACATGAATACCTTCGTCTTCTTGCGAAGACCCGAGGTTCCCGGCTTCTGCCCCTCAATCGGGCGTGTCGTCACGCGCATATGAAATCCTTCAACCGTTTACATCAGGCTTGTCACCCAAAGGATCGTCGCATCCTCAGGGCTCAGCGAAATTACGTTATGGCCCATCGAGGCGTCGTAATAGGCGCTGTCGCCGCGACGGAGATCGACGGGTTCGTAGAACTCGGTGTAAAGCCGCGCGACGCCGGTCAGCACATAAAGGAACTCTTCCCCGTCATGGCGAACCCAGCCGTCGAATTCCTCAACTGAGCGGGCCCGGATGCGGGCCGTATAGGGCAGCATCTGCTTGGCCCTGAGCGCACCGGCCAGAAGCCGGTGTTCGTAGGTCGCGGTCGCATGGGCCTGCCCCTCACCCGATTTCGTCACTGCCATCCGGCCGGAAACCTGCCCCTTGGATGGCGGCGTAAAAAGCTGCGGAACCGAGATTGCCAGCCCCTCGGCGAGCTTCTTCAGCGCCTCGTAAGTGGGTGACATCTGACCGTTTTCGATCTTCGACAGCGTTGAGCGCGCAAGCCCCGCCTGCCCTGCCGCCTGTTCCAGCGTCCAGCCGCGTTCCTTGCGCAGTTCGCGCACCCTCAGACCCAGATTGAGGGGCTCTGCCCGCTCCGTGCCGGCCCCGTCGGCGCGGGCGATGCGGATGATGCCGGTTGGGTCGATATCGCTCATCTGTTCATCCCGGAAGACATGGTTCTGCATTAACGCCATTCCACCACCGCTTGCAACGCCCGGGCCCAGGGCGTAGCGAAGGGCCATGCTGTCCGTGACCGATCCCCAGCCCTTTGCAGCCTGCCCCGCACCCTTCAATCTGGCGCAACACGTTCTGGCGCGCGCAAGTGGGCGATCAGACCATATTGCCTTGCAGATCGTACGGGCGGACGGGGCGGAACGCTGGAGCTACGGGCGGTTGGAGGCCGCCGTGCGCGGAGTAGCGACGGGTTTGGGGCAGGCAGGTCTGGCCCCGGGCAACCGGGTGATGCTGCGCCTGGGCAATGGCGTAGCTTTCCCTCTGGCCTTTCTGGGTGCGGTGACAGCGGGGCTGATCCCAGTGCCCACGGCCGCCGGTCTGACCACTAGTGAGGTCACGCGGTTGTGCCAGACCGTCCGCCCGGCGCTGATCGTCGCGGGCGCAGGCATCGCGCTTCCCGATGATCCGGTCTGCCCCGTTCTCGCAGAGGAGGTGCTGCGGGGCTATGAGGCGCTGCCGCCCGCAGACTATGTCATGGGGGACCCAGACCGGCTGGCCTACGTCGTCTTCACCTCCGGCACTTCGGGAACGCCACGCGCTGTTGCCCATGCCCACCGTGCGGTCTGGGCGCGCGGCATGATGGCGGCGGGCTGGACCGGGATCGGGCCCGAAGACCGTCTGATGCATGCGGGCGCGCTCAACTGGACCTATACGCTTGGCACAGGCCTTTTCGATCCATGGGTCGCAGGGGCCACCGCCCTGATCCCGGCCGAAGGCGTGACGACAGAGATGCTTCCTTTGCTCGCGAAACGGTTTGATGCAACGATTTTTGCAGCCGTTCCAGGTGTTTACCGAAAGATCCTCAAATCTGGGAAGCCAGTGTCACTGCCCCGCCTGCGCCACGGACTGTCGGCGGGCGAGAAGCTGTCGCCCGCAACGCGCGATGCATGGCGCGCGGCAACCGGCACTGACCTGCATGAGGCGATGGGGATGTCGGAATGCTCGACCTTCCTGTCCTCGTCGCCTGCCCGTCCCGCTCCGGACGGCACCACGGGTTACGCCCAGCCGGGCCGACGTATCGCGGTTCTTGGAGCGGACGGCAGTCCGGTACCGCGCGGAGGGCCCGGCATCCTCTCCGTCCATCGCTCCGATCCGGGCCTCTTTCTCGGTACGCTTGAGGGTGATGTGATCGTGCTACCCGAAGGCGACTGGTTTCAGACCGGCGACATGGTGGAAATGGCCGATGACGGCGCGATCTCTACGCTTGGCCGCGCCGATGACATGATCAATGCGGGCGGATTCCGGGTGTTGCCGTCAGAGATAGAGGCGGCAATGAACGCGCATCCCGGCGTGGCCGCCAGCGCGGCGGTGGAAGTGCCGGTCAGGGCCGATACCTCGGTCATCGCGCTTTTCTACACGGGCGAGGCCGAGGAAAACGCGCTCATCCCCCATGCTGAAACCTGCCTTGCGCGTTACAAGCAACCCCGCCTCTATATCCGCCGCGATGCCATACCGGTGACGCCGAACGGCAAGATCAACCGGCGCGCTTTACGTGAAGAATGGAAGGAAACCCGATGATCCGGCTTGATATTCTATCAGATATCGCCTGCCCCTGGTGCTATGTCGGCAAGGCCTATCTCGACCGGGCGCTGGAGGCGCATGCCGATCATCCCTTCACCATCGAATGGCATCCTTTTCAGCTGAACCCGGAAATGCCGAAGGAAGGCATGGACCGCCGCGCCTATATGGAGGCAAAATTCGGCGGCAAGGAGGGCGCGGTGCGCGCCTACATGCCGTTGATCCAACATGCCGAAAAGGCGGGGGTCGAGCTGAACCTCGAAAAGATTGCCAAAACGCCAAATACGCTCGACGCGCACCGGCTGATCCACTGGGCGGGGCTGGAGGGGCGGCAGACGCCGATGGTTGCGGCGCTTTTCCGCGCGCTCTGGCGTGACGGGCGCGACGTAGGCGACGCCGATGTATTGGCCGATATCGCCGGAGAGGTTGGGCTGGACCGCGCCATGATGCGCCGCCTGCTGGATGGTGACGGCGATGTGGAGGATATCCGCGCCCGCGATGCCCATGCCCGCGAGCGGGGTGTGACCGGCGTGCCGTGCTTCGTCATCGCCAACCAGCATGTGCTTCAGGGGGCGCAACCGACCGAGACCTGGGGCAAGATCATCGAGGAACTGACAGATCGCATCGCGGAGATGCAGCGGGACGCGGAGCGATGACGGCCATTCCCGACACCGCTGCTATCCGCCGCCTGCCCACCATCGAGTTTGTCGCTCTTCTGGCGATGCTGTTCGCGATGACGGCATTCTCGATTGATGCAATGTTGCCCGCGATGCCGGAAATTGCGGCCGAACTGACACCGGACTCGCCGAACCGGGCGCAGCTGATCATCACCAGCTTTGTTCTGGGCATGGGCATCGGCACCTTCGTGACCGGCCCCCTGTCGGACACGTTCGGGCGGCGGGCGGTGATCCTTGGGGGCGCAGTGCTCTATTCCATCGGCGCGGTGCTGGCCTGGGCTGCGCCGACGCTGGAACTGGTTCTTGCGGCACGACTGTTGCAGGGGCTTGGTGTTGCCGGGCCCCGCATCGCCGGAGTGGCCCTGATCCGTGATCTTTATGCGGGCCGCGACATGGCGCGGCTCGTCTCTTTCGTGATGATGGTCTTCACGCTGGTGCCCGCCGTGGCGCCGCTTTTTGGTGCGTTCATCATCGACGGGTTCGGCTGGCGCGGAATCTTCATCGCCTTCGTCCTTTTCGTCGCGATTTCGATGACATGGTTTATGCTGCGTCAGGCCGAAACCTTACCGGTCAGTAATCGCCGCCCATTCTCCTCCACCGCGCTAATTGAGGCCGCGCGGGAGGTGCTGACCCATCGGTTGGTCATGTCGGTAACTTTGGTCCAGACGCTGGCCTTCGCGTCACTCTTCACGACGCTCTCGTCAACCCAGCAGGTCTTCGACCAGAGTTTTGGCCGGGCAGAGGGTTTCCCGAAATGGTTCGCGGTGATCGCGCTCATTGCTGGCACGGCGAGCCTTTTGAATGCGCGGTTGGTCCCCCATCTCGGCATGCGGTTCATGGTAAAGGCGACCTTTGCTGCACAGGTTGCGAATTCCACCGTCATTCTGGCGATTTTCATGTTTGGTCTCGTTCCGGATTACATGAACTTCTGGTTCTATCTTTACTGGACAATAACAGTTTTCTTCATGATCGGCCTGACCATCGGCAATCTCAACGCGCTGGCACTGGAACCGATGGGCCATATCGCCGGCATGGCGAGCTCCATCGTGGCGGCATTGGCAACGGTTCTTTCCGTTCTTGTCGCGGTGCCAATCGGATTGGCTTTTGATGGCACACCAGTGCCGCTGATGGCCGGGGTTTTGGGTTGTTCGCTGACGGCCCTTCTCCTGATGCGGCTGGTCCCGCGTGCGGATGTTATCGGATAACATCGGAGCGCGATTGTTTAGCCAGCAGCGATAACTCAATCCTAAATCCGGCGGTGTTCTTGTGACGCCGCAAAAGGTCCGGTGGGGTATCACAATACTCGGGTCAGGTTCGTGGCATGTCGTCACGTATCGCGCCAGGTGGTTAGCTAGTGATGTCTTGCAGCGTCGGCTATTGGTGCGATGTCGACGGGTGTGTCTGGTAACCGGGCCAACGGCCGGGGTCTGTCCCTGCCCTTTGGCCAGAAAGGCGGTGGCCCAATCCCCGGGTCACCGCCTTTCGATTACTTTGCGGCCACAACTTTCGCTTTCTCCGCCAGATCGCGGGCGATGGCGTATGCGCCCTTGACCTTGTCGCTGTCCTTGGCCCAGTCGCGGCGCACGATGACCTTGTTGTCCTTGATCTTCGCAAGACCATTCTGCGCCTGAAGATAATCGACCAACCCGCTGGGGGACGGGAATTTATCCATGTGAAACTGGATCGTCGCACCCTTCGGCCCTGCATCAAGCCGTCCGATATGGGCACGGCGGCACATCGCCTTGATCCGCATCACCAGCAAGAGAGTATTCACCTCTTTCGGCACCGGCCCGAAACGGTCGATCAGTTCGGCCGCAAACCCTTCCAGTTCGACCTTCGTCGTCAGCGACGACAGGCGCCGGTAAAGGCCGAGCCGAACGTCAAGGTCCGGGACGTAGCTTTCTGGGATCATCACGGGCACGCCGAGATTGATCTGCGGCGACCACTGGCCGTCATCCTCGGTCGGCGTCGCAATATCACCCGCCTTGATCCGGGCAATCGTCTCTTCCAGCATCGCCTGGTAGAGTTCATAGCCGACCTCGTTGATGTGGCCGGATTGCTCCTCGCCCAGAATGTTACCGGCACCCCGCAGGTCGAGGTCCTGGCTGGCCAGCGAGAATCCCGCGCCGAGGCTGTCGAGGCTGCCCAGAAGGCGCAGCCGCTTCTGCGCATTCGGTGTCAGCGGCGTGCGGGGCTTGGTGGTCAGGTAGCAGTAGGCGCGCAGCTTCGATCGCCCCACCCGGCCCCGGATCTGATAGAGCTGCGCGAGCCCGAACATATCGGCGCGGTGGATGACCATCGTGTTCGCCGTCGGGATATCCAGACCGCTTTCGACGATGGTGGTCGCCAAGAGGACATCATACTGGCCGTCATAGAAGGCGTTCATGCGTTCGTCGAGATCGCCCGCCGCCATCTGACCATGGGCGATGACATAGGAGACCTCAGGGACATTGGTCTTCAGGAAGTCTTCGATCTCGGGCAGATCCTTGATGCGCGGGACGACATAGAAGGACTGCCCGCCCCGGTACCGTTCGCGCAGAAGCGCCTCGCGAATAGTGACTGAGTCGAACTCGCTGACATAGGTGCGGATCGCTAGACGGTCGACTGGCGGAGTGCCGATTATCGAAAGATCACGGACACCTGTGAGCGAAAGTTGAAGTGTCCGCGGGATCGGTGTGGCGGTCAGTGTCAGGACATGGATCTCGGATCGCATCTCCTTCAGGCGTTCCTTGTGGGTGACGCCGAAATGCTGTTCCTCGTCTATGACCAGCAGACCGAGATTGCGGAACTTCACCTGTTTGGCCAGAACCGCATGGGTGCCGATGAC
Source organism: Albidovulum litorale (assembly GCF_025751495.1). Taxonomy (GTDB): domain Bacteria; phylum Pseudomonadota; class Alphaproteobacteria; order Rhodobacterales; family Rhodobacteraceae; genus Albidovulum; species Albidovulum litorale. The sequence goes on from NZ_JAOWKZ010000001.1 coordinate 126,034, forward strand.
AATATCTACCGTACCCTCGGCCAGCCCTTCGCGTGTGGCCTGTGCGTCGCGGGCGGAGACAAAGCGGGACAAGGGCCGGACCGTGATCGCCGTGCCTCGGAAGCGTTCGGAGAAGGTCTTGAAATGCTGCCGCGCGAGCAGTGTCGTCGGCGCGATCACGGCGACCTGTACGCCCGACATCGCCGCGATGAACGCGGCGCGCATCGCGACCTCGGTCTTGCCGAAGCCGACATCGCCGACAATCAGCCGATCCATCGGCCGACCTTCGGCCAGATCGTCCACCACCTCGTCGATCGCTGAAAGCTGATCGTCGGTTTCCTGATAGGGAAAGCGGGCCGAAAACGCGTCCCATTCATGGTGCGGCGCCTCAAGGATCGGCGCTTTGCGCAGAAGCCGTTCAGCAGCGACCCGCATCAGCCGTTCGGCGATCTGGCGGATGCGTTCCTTGAGCTTGGCCTTCTTGGCCTGCCAGGCCCCGCCGCCGAGTTTGTCCAGAAGGCCCTCTTCATGGCCGTAACGGCTGAGGAGTTCGATATTCTCGACCGGCAGGAACAGCCGGTCGCCGCCCGCATATTCCAGCGCCACGCAATCATGCGGCGCGCCGAGCGCCAGAATGGTTTCAAGCCCAGTGTAGCGGCCGACTCCGTGGTCGACATGGACCACGAGATCGCCGGGTGACAGCGATTGCGCCTCGGTCAGGAAGTTTTCGGCCTTGCGCTTTTTCTTTGCGCCCCGGATCAGCCGGTCTCCCAGAACGTCCTGTTCGGAAATGACGGTCAGGCCCTTGCCCTCGAACCCGTGTTCGAGCGCCCAGACGACAAGGAAAAGCCCGCCCTTACCTTCGGGAACATCGCGGAAATCACGGATGAGTTTGGCCCCATGGACCTCCTCATCCTCCAGCAAGCCTTTCAAACGCTCCCGCGCGCCTTCGGAATACGATGCGACGACAACCTGCCCGTCGGCACGGCGTGCATTCAGGTGGTCCGCCAGCGCACTAAAAAGATTGACATTCTCAAGCTGGCGTTCGGGCGCGAAATTCCGACCGATGCGCCCGCCCGCATCCAGAACGCCAGGCCCTGTGGCCTGCGGCAACTCCACCAGCTGGATCACGCGGTGCCCGCCAAGCGCCGCATCCCATGCGCTATCATCAAGGTAAAGCAGCCCCGGCGCCGCGGGTTTATAGACCGAATCCAGCCGGTCCCTACGCTTCATGGCCTCCAGACGCGTATCGTATTGATCCGCAATCCCGACCCACCGTGCATCGCGGGCAGGCGTGATCTGATCGTCCAGCATGACCGAGGCGCCGGGCAGGTAGTCAAAGAGCGTCTCAAGCCGCTCGTGGAAGAAGGGCAACCAGTGTTCCATGCCCGCATGTTTGCGGCCTGCGCTGACGGCCTCGTACAAGGGATCGTCGGTGCCAGCAGCGCCGAATTCGATCCGGTAATTCTGGCGGAACCGGGTGATCGACGCCTCGTCCAGGATGACCTCGGAGACCGGCGCAAGTTCCACAACCGTCAGTTTCTCGGTCGTCCTTTGCGTTGCCGGGTCGAAACGCCGCGCGCCGTCCAGCACATCACCGAAAAGATCAAGCCGGACCGGACCGCCCTCGCCCGGCGGATAGATGTCGATGATGCCGCCCCGGATCGCATAATCACCGGGTTCGGTCACAGTGGGGCTCTGGCTGAACCCCATACGAACAAGGAAGTCGCGCAGAGCACCTTCGTTGATCCGTTGACCTACCCGTGCGGTGAAAGCGGACGCTTGCAACACCTCGCGCGCGGGCAGCTTCTGCGTGGCTGCATTCAGTGTGGTCAGCAGGATGAACGGACCCGGAAGACCCTGTGTCAGCGCGGCTAGCGTTGCCATGCGGGTGGCCGAAGTATCGGCATTCGGCGAAACCCGGTCGTAAGGCAGGCAATCCCATGCCGGAAAGGTCAGCACCAACGCATCGGGCGCAAAGAAGGCCAAAGCTGCCCGCATTGCCTCCATCCGCTTGTCATCGCGGGCGATGTGGCAGACAGACACGCCTTTGGCCAACTCCGCGGCGAGGAGTCGGGCGTCATAACCCTCGGGGGCGCCGGTTAAAGTGATATGGGCGGGCATTGTCATCCGCCTTCACCTATCCGCCCCATGGCCGGTGTCAACCGGGCAGGACCGAGATGTTGAAATTCTGAAGCATCCCCCAGATCGCGGTGACGAAGATCGAGATCATGCCGAGCACCTGAACAGCCAGTCTGTGAAGTGACAACCGCCGCCGCAGGACTTCACCCCGGTCGCCGTTTTTGTCGATGTGCCGTGCCGTCATGACGGTCATGAAGGCGACCAGGGTCATGGGCGCGCCGATCAGGAACAGGGCCTGGCAGAACTCCACCTTGTAGACAAACCCCAAAAGCGCCAGCGTGGTAAGGGTGAATGACAAAAGGATCATCAGGAACAAACCCGCCTCAGCTACAATATAAAGAATGCGGTTGACATTGATACGGACGAGGTCTTCGAGGTCAGTTTCCGCCTGCCCACCAACACGCCGGGCACGCAGCACCATGTCATAGGGCACCCCGAGCACCCAGTGCGACGCAGTTGACCAGGTAACGGCCAGTGCGATCCAGTACCACAGATTGGAAAACGACCTCAGGTCAATAAGGTCCAAAATCAGCCGCGTCCAATCCAATTCCTGCCCCTCGCCCTTCTGCCGTCGCCGATGCTATCGCCGCCCTGCGACGGTTTCCACCCTTGAGATGTATCCCGATCCGTGCGAACCGCTTGTTAAGTTGACGAAAGAGCGATTGCCATGACCCCGACAGATGCGAGCTTTCCCGCCGCCCGTTTCCGCCGCCTGCGACGGACGCAAGCATTGCGAGACCTTGTGGCTGAACACCGCCTGAGCGTAAAGGACCTGATCTGGCCGCTCTTCGTGACCGATGTCGCCGGGGCGGATGCACCGGTGGCCTCGATGCCTGGCGTGTCACGCCTGACCGTCGAGGGCACGGTACGCGCCGCCGAGGAGGCGGCAAAGCTTGGAATTCCGGCAATCTGCCTGTTTCCGTATACCGATCCCGCATTGAAGACCGAAACCTGCGAAGAGGCCTGGAACCCTGAAAACCTATCGAACCGCGCCGTGCGGGCGATCAAGGCTGCCGTGCCCGAGATCGCGGTGATGACCGACGTCGCACTCGACCCCTACAACGCCAATGGCCATGACGGGCTGGTGCGCGACGGAGTGATCCTGAACGACGAGACGATCGAGGCGTTGGTCAGGATGGCGCTGGCGCAGGCCGAGGCGGGGGCCGATATCCTTGGTCCTTCGGACATGATGGATGGCCGCATCGGTGCGATGCGCCGGGCGCTGGAGGCCGACGGCCACAAGGATGTGACGATCCTCTCTTATGCGGCGAAATTTGCGAGTGCCTTCTACGGTCCGTTCCGCGACGCGGTCGGTGCTTCGGGTGCGCTCAAGGGTGACAAGAAGACCTATCAGATGAACCCGGCCAATCGGGACGAGGCGCTGCGGTTGGTTGCCCGCGACCTTTCCGAAGGTGCGGATATGGTGATGGTCAAGCCGGGCATGCCATACCTCGACATCTGCCGCGATGTGAAAAATGCGTTCGGTGTGCCGACCTACGCCTATCAGGTCTCGGGCGAATACGCGATGCTTAAGGGTGCGATCCTGAATGGATGGGTGAAGGAGGAGGTAATGCTGGAAAGCCTTCTGGCCTTCCGACGCGCAGGCTGCGACGGGATTTTGACCTATTTCGCCCCCGATGCGGCACGGGCCTTGGCTGGCTGAAGCACGCTCATCTTCTCGTGCCCCGGCACAACACTTAATGACATGGCGGGTATTCTGCCCTATAGATGGTAGTGAACCGGCCAGACAAGGTCGGCATAGGCAGTTGAGAGCGGAGCAGTAACATGAACGGACTTTCCCGTCGCAACATCATCCTATCGGGCGGCGCGGTGCTGGGACTTGCCGCGTGCGGCAACGGCGTCGGTGGTCAGGGCGGCGCGCGCCTCGATGCTCGGGTCGACGCGACGCGCGATTACGTGCGCGCGAATTTTCCGGGCGCCACAGCCGAAATCGCAAATGCGGCCGGTGTTCTCTACATGCCGGTCGTGACCGAGGCGGGTTTTGGCTTCGGCGGGGCTTACGGGCGCGGCGCGCTCCGGATCAACGATGTGACGGTGGACTACTACTCGGCGACACAGGCGAGCTGGGGCTTGCAGATCGGCGCCCAGCAGTACTCGCATGTACTGGTGTTTCGCACGCCGGAGGCTCTGTCCAAATTCCGCGCAGCCGATGGCTGGGCCGCAGGCACCGACATCGTCTACGCGCTGCCCGATGGCGGCGCCGCAGCCGGGATCGAGACGACAACCACCTTGTCGCCCGTCGTGGCCTATGTCTTCGGCCAGTCGGGTTTCATCGCGGGCGCGACACTGAACGGCACGAAGTACAGCCGCATCATTCCCTGAGCCGGTTCCGACCCGCCCGGGGGCGGGCCGACCCGCCGAGGAGGCTTATCCGAGCTTGCGGAGCCGGGCAAAAAGGCTCGACGTATCCCAGCGGCCGCCACCCATCTTCTGGACATCCTTGTAGAACTGGTCGACCAGCGCCGTGACCGGCAGGCTGGCGCCGTTCTCCTCGGCGGTGGCGAGGCAGATGCCAAGATCCTTGCGCATCCAGTCTACTGCGAAACCGTAATCGAACTTGCCGTCCTTCATGGTCTTGTGGCGGTTGACCATCTGCCAGGACCCGGCAGCCCCCTGGCTGATCACCTCGACGAGTTCCTCAATATCAAGCCCGGCCTTCTCCGCGAAATGCAGCCCTTCGGAAAGGCCCTGGACAAGTCCGGCAATGCAGATCTGGTTGACCATCTTGGCGAGCTGGCCCGCGCCCGTATCGCCGAGGCGGCGGCAGATACGGGAATAGGCCGCAATCACTGGCTCGGCCCGGTCATAGCTCGCCTGATCGCCGCCGCACATGACCGAGAGAACACCATTTTCCGCGCCGGCCTGACCGCCGGAGACTGGCGCATCGACATAACCGATCCCGTCTTTTGCCGCAGCGGCGGCGAGTTCACGGGTAACGGCCGCCGAAACCGTGGTGTGATCGACGAAGACGGATCCCTTTTCCATCCCGGCAAACGCACTGTCGGGGCCGAGGCAAACCGAGCGTAGGTCGTCGTCATTGCCGACGCAGGCCATCACGAACTCTGCCCCGCGCGCCGCTTCGGCCGGGGTCGCGGCCGCCCGGCCGCCATGCTTTTCCACCCATGACGCGGCTTTTGCAGCCGTGCGGTTATAGACCGCTACATCATGACCTTTCGCTGCCAGATGGCCGGCCATCGGAAAGCCCATCACACCCAAGCCAAGAAATGCCAGCTTCGCCATCCTATCCTCCCAAGATCATTGCGGTTCGGCCCGTTCTGCCCTAGTTAACCGCCCTGCCCGTGCCGTCAACCGGTTGCGAGCTCCGGCGTCTGCGGGCGCGCCGGACCTGCCTGTCCTTTCGGAGTGTCATGCTTACCGCGTTTCGTTGGCTCTTGCGGATATTCACGGGACTCTTGCTCCTGTCCGTGGGTGTGGTCACGCTCGCCTATTATTTCGCGGCAAGGTCGTTGCCCGACTATGACGAGGATTTCCGTCTCGACGATATCTCTGACAGGATCGAAATCGTGCGCGACACTGCCGATGTGCCGCATATTTTCGGCACGACCGACGGGGACGTGTATTTCGCGCTGGGCTTTGCCCATGCACAGGATCGGCTCTGGCAGATGATCGTGCAGCGTCGGACAGCGCAGGGGCGGTTGTCGGAGGTGTTCGGCACCCGCACCGCGAAGACCGATGAATTGATGCGCCGCTTTGATCTCAACGGTCTGGCGAGCCATTCGCTTGCCGCGCAAGACGACGAGACGCTGGCGGCGCTCGAGGCCTATTCGCGCGGCGTCAATGCCTGGATCAGCATCGTGAACGAGGAGGCCAAGGGGCGCGGCGCCCCGGAACTTTTCCTCTTCTCGAACGAAATCGCCTATTGGCAACCTGCCGATTCCATCGCGATCCTGAAACTCATGGCGTTCAGGGCCACAGCGCAGGCCCGAGCCGAGATATTGCGCGCAAGGCTATCGCTCTTGTCCAGCGACTGGGCGCAGGACCTGCTGCCAGACGTACCGGGTGACGGCGTAGCTGCGCTGCCGCCCTATGCCAGCCTCGTGCCAGGTGTAAAGCGGTCCTACGCGGCGATCAGCCCGATGACCGACCCCCTCTCTCCCCTGAAGGAACCGGTGTTTTCCGGTGCTTCAAATGCCTGGGCCGCGGCACCTGACCGGTCGGCGGCGGGAGGGTCGCTTCTGGCCAATGACCCGCATTTCGACTTTTCCGCTCCCTCTCTGTGGTATCTGGCCCGGCTGGACCTGGAATCGGGCGGGGTGATCGGCGCGACCATCCCCGGCATTCCCGCAATCCTGACCGGCCGGAATGCAAACCTTGGCTGGGGGATCAGCGCGGCATGGATGGATGATCAGGACATCCATCTGGAAGAGCTAAACCCTGCCGACACCGAGCGCTACCGCACGCCTGAAGGGTGGAAGACCTTCGAGAACCGGAAAACGATCATCGAGATCAAGGATGCCGCGCCGATCACCGTCACATTGCGCTGGAGCGATAACGGCCCGATCCTGCCCGGCAGCCACATGGACCTCGATACGATCACACCGCGCAACCACGTCGCAGCGCTGAGCTGGACGGCGCTTGACCCCGCCGATACGACGATGAGCGCCGCGATCCGGCTGATGCAGGCCCGCTCGGTGGCCGAAGGCATCGCCATCGGTAAGGACTATGTCGCCCCGGCGATGAACGTGACCATGGCCGACCAGGACGGCGTCGCAATGGTGATGTTCGGCAAGATGCCGGCGCGCAACGAGGGCATGAACGGACAGGGTCGTTTGCCGTCGCTCGGCTGGATGGTGCAGAACCGGTGGCAGGGCTATCTGCCCTATGCTTCAAATCCCCGCTTTGTTAACCCGTCGGGCGGTATTGTCGGCAATACCAACAACAAAACCGTTGACCGCCCCTTCCCCCGCCATGTGAGTTTCAACTGGGGCGACACCCAGCGGGTGCAGCGCTGGACCCGGCTGATGCAGGAACGCGAAGTCCATAGCCGCGAAAGCTTTATCGCCGCTCAGCTCGACACAGTCTCACCCGCCGCGCGTACAATCCTACCGCTGATTGCCGCCGATCTTTGGTTTACAGGCGAGGCGGCGCCGGCTGGCACGCCCGAGCGGCTACGCCAGCGTGCATTGGAAATACTGGCCGAATGGGACGGCGACATGAACGAGCATCTGCCCGAACCGCTGATCTATGCGGCTTGGGTACGGGCGTTGCAGAACCGTTTGATCCAGGACGAGCTTGGCCCTCTGGCCGACGCCTTCACCCATGTCGAACCGCTGTTCATCGAACGGGTCTTCCGCGATATCGACGGCGCAGCGCGCTGGTGCGACGTGATGCAGTCGGCGTCCACGGAAAGCTGCACGGACATCGCGCGAATGTCGCTTGATGACGCCCTTCTGGAATTGTCTGAGCGCTACGGGCCGAATGTGGAAAGCTGGCGCTGGGGCGACGCCCATCAGGCAACGCATGATCATCCTGTGCTCGGACGAACGCCGGTGCTGAACTGGTTCGTCAATATCCGGCAATCAACCAGCGGCGGCGACCATACGCTCGACCGTGGCCTAACGGCCGGCACCGGACCGGACCCCTTTCAGAACGTCAACGGCGCAGGCTATCGCGGGGTCTATGATTTCGCCGATCCCGACAGCTCGGTATTCATCATATCGACGGGCCAGTCGGGCCATCCGCTCTCGCGTCATTATGACGACCTGAGCGTGCTGTGGCGGCGTGGGGAATATGTGCCGATGTCCCTTGACCCTGAACTGGCCCGGGCCGCTGCTACAGGGATCACGGTACTGGAACCCGTCGCCGCGCAGTGAGACGCATCGGGCTGATACGCGTACGCATTCCGTCTTGCAAAAGAAAAGGCCGGGGGTATCCCCGGCCTTTTCCAATAATGCGATTTCGGCTCAGGCGCCGCGGGTCTTGGCGACTTCGGCTGCGAAGTCTTCCTTTTCCTTCTCGATCCCCTCACCCACAGCAACGCGGGCGAAACCAGTGATCTCGACGCCGGCATCTTTGGCAGCCTGAGCGACGGTCACATCCGGGTTGATCACGAATTTCTGGCCGAGAAGGGTGACCTCCTCGAAGAACTTCGCCATCCGGCCGACGATCATCTTCTCGATGACCGCATCGGGCTTGCCCGACTCGCGCGCCTGCTCCGTCAGAACAGCCTTTTCGCGCTCGACCAGTGCCGGGTCGAGGTCGGCTTCAGACAAAGAGGCAGGCGAGGTCGCGGCGATGTGCATCGCAATCTGCTTGCCGATGCCCGAATCCGCGCCTTTCAGGCCGACCAGCACGCCGATCTTGCCCATGCCTTCGGCCGCCGCGTTGTGGACGTAGGACACGACCGAGTCGCCCGTGACCGAAACCATCCGGCGCAGCGTCATGTTCTCGCCGATCTTGGCGATGGCGGCGGTCACCTTCTCGTCGACCGTTGCGCCATCAACTTCGGTCACCTTCAGCGCATCGAGGTCCGAGGCGCTGAGCGCCGCATTGGCGATCGACGACACCATCGACTGAAACTCTTCGTTCTTTGCAACGAAGTCGGTTTCCGAGTTCACTTCAACGGCAACACCCTTGCCGCCCGCGACGGCAACGCCGACGAGGCCTTCGGCAGCAACGCGGCCGGATTTCTTGGCGGCCTTGGCAAGACCCTTGGTGCGCAGCCAGTCAACGGCGGCGTCCATGTCGCCATTGACCTCGGTCAGCGCCTTCTTGGCGTCCATCATGCCCGCGCCGGTGGATTCGCGCAGTTCTTTCACCATTTGTGCGGTGATAGCCATGTCGGCTCTCCTTCGAAGATTTATCAACGGATCAGGCGGGGCCTACCCCCGCCCGATGAAAGTCATGTGACAACAGGGGTGTAACCCCTGCTCTCGCCTCAGGCTTCGGCGGCTTCTTCAGCCACAGCTTCCTCGGCCGGCGCTTCGTCGAGCGCGCCAAGGTCGATACCGGCAGCGCCCATCTGGGCCGTCATGCCGTCGAGCGCGGCGCGGCTGACGAGGTCGCAGTAAAGCGCGATGGCGCGGGCGGCGTCGTCGTTGCCCGGGATGATGTAGTCCACACCTTCCGGCGAGCAGTTGGTGTCGACGACGGCCACGACCGGGATACCCAATTTCTTGGCTTCAAGAATGGCGAGGTCTTCCTTGTTCACGTCGAGAACGAAGAGAAGATCGGGCACGCCACCCATCTCGCGGATACCGCCGAGCGAGGCCTGAAGTTTTGCCTGCTCGCGTTCCATGCCAAGGCGTTCTTTCTTGGTCAGGCCTTCGGCACCCGAACCCAGAACCTCGTCGATGTTCTTCAGACGGCTGATCGACTGGGAAACGGTTTTCCAGTTGGTCAGCGTACCGCCAAGCCAGCGGTGGTTCATGTAATACTGTGCGCATTTCTCGGCGGCTTCGGCGATCGGCTTCTGGGCCTGACGCTTGGTTCCGACGAAGAGGATTCGGCCGTTCTTGGCGACGGTTTCACGGATCACGTTCAGTGCCGCGTCCAGCATCGGGACGGTCTGCGTCAGATCGATGATGTGAATGCCGTTGCGGTCGCCGTAGATGTATTCGCCCATCCGCGGGTTCCAGCGCTGGGTCTGGTGGCCGTAGTGAACGCCAGCTTCCAGAAGCTGACGCATAGAAAATTCAGGGAGCGCCATGTCCATGTTCCTTTCCGGTTTGCGCCTCGGCGAAGCCAATCAGGGATCTCTCCCAACCGGCGGACCATTCGGGGATGTCTCCCCCGAGGGCCCAAGCCTCGCCTGTGAAGTGGCGCGCGTATAGTTCGGAAATCGCCCGGGCGCAAGCCCCTGCGGAACCGTCCGCATTCCGCGATCGCGCTGGCAGTAACGCCTGGCACACTAAAGCGCGTGGAGCCAGCCGATCAGCGGCATCAGTGCGCGGGTGCGGTCCAGAACCTCGTCAATGGCCTTCTCCGTGCCGATCCAGTCCGGCATGAGCCGCCCCTCCATCGTTCGGGCGACTATACCCTTGTAGCGCAGGAGGTAATCCCATTCGGGCGCGGGTTCAAAACCCTTCGGCAGCTTCTTCAGATGCGGCTCGTCCAGATGGCATCCGACCGAGGCCGCCTGCCCCAGCGCCGCCAGAAGCGCCTCACGGTCAGCCGGGTTCGTGAGCCGCTCGCGATAGCGCCCAAGCACCGGTCTGTCGAAGCTCCAGCGTCCTGCACCATAGCCAACACCATCGGCATTCAGCACGAAGTGGAATCCAGCGCCCCGATTGGGATGCTCCCCGGGCCAGAAGATCAGGTGCACCATCGGTTCATACGGTGACTTGTCAGCCGAAAACCGAACATCACGGTTGATCCGGCGCAGTGACCCGTTGAGCTTCGCCTCGGCCTTCATGCCCGGCTCCATCGCCGCCATGCCGGGCCCGAGTGCCTCGATGAATGCCAGCGCGGGCGCTTTCCAATGTGCCTCATAGCGATCGCGATTGGCTTCGAACCAGCTGCGTCTGTTATTCTCCTTCAGGTCGGAGAGAAATGAAAAGGTCTCCGGGGAAAACCCATTGAAGCGCGGCACGGCTGCCTCCTCGAGTTGCATTGCGACTATGCCATCGACACTATGCATATCATCTTTTTCGCCCCAGAGAGGAGCCCGCGATGCCAATCGCCGAATTCATGCGCAACCTTCCGGCTATCGATATCCCCTTTCCGGACGACGTGGTTTCCACCAACGTGATCCGCTCTGACGACGGGCTGGCCGTGTTCTTCACGTTTCACAAGACGGTCGATCTGCCCGCCCATTTCCACAAGGCCCAATGGGGCACGGTGCTTCAGGGCAAGATTGAATTGACCATCGAAGGCCACACCCGCTCGTACCGCCCTGGAGAGACCTATTCGATCCCCTCGGGCGCCACTCACTCCGCGCGGATCGTGGCAGGTACGGTTGTTCTTGACGTCTTTGAAGAGCCTGACCGCTACTCGCTGCGCGCCTGACGTCACGCCCGGCTTGCAGTGTCCGGGCTTTCGCGGCAAAGGACGGGAATGACAAACCGCCCCGACATCCTTTGCATCGGCTCGGTCCTGTGGGACATCATCGGCCGCACGCCTGCCCATATGGGCGCGGGCGCCGATGTGCCGGGCCGGATCACCCGCCTGCCCGGCGGTGTGGCGATGAACATCGCGATGACGCTCGGCCGCTTCGGGCTGCGTCCCGCGCTCCTGACGGCCATCGGCCGCGATCCCGAGGGCGACGAACTGGTCGCCGCCTGCGCCCGGATGGGGCTGGTGATCGATCACATCTACCGCTCCGACGATCTGCCGACCGACCGCTATATGGCGGTCGAGGGCGGTAACGGGCTGATCGCGGCGATTGCCGACGCCCATTCGCTGGAAGCGGCGGGAGACAAGATCCTACGCCCTCTTATGAACGGCACGCTTGGCGGCAAAACCGCGCCCTGGTCCGGGCCCATCGCGCTTGACGGCAACCTCACCACCGGGCTTTTGGCCGACATCGCCCGGTCGGAAGCCTTTGCCGCTGCCGATCTGCGCATCGCCCCCGCCTCTCCCGGCAAGGCCGAACGGCTCTTGCCGCTCCTGCCGGTCCGGAACGCGACGCTCTATGTCAATCTCGAAGAAGCCGGTTTGCTTTGTCACCGACGCTTTGACACCGCGCCCGAGGCGGCCGAAGCGCTGATCGACCGGGGCGCAGCGCGGGTTTTGGTCACGAATGGCGGCCGGACCACAGCCGACGGCACTGCGGACGGCATCGTCACCGCCGATCCGCGCCCTGTACTCGTCACTCGCGTCACCGGCGCGGGCGACACCTTCATGGCGGCCCATATCGTCGCCGAAACCCAGGGCCATAGCCGCGAGGACGCGCTGCGCGCCGCGTTGGATGCGGCCGCCCATTATGTGTCCGGAGACATCGGATCGTGACCGACCTGCCCCTCGCCTTCTCACCCGAAGTGACCGAAGTCCGCGCGGATGGCGCCCCCATTGTCGCGCTCGAATCGACAATCATTACCCACGGCATGCCATACCCGCAGAATTTGGAAACGGCGCAACGGGTAGAGGCCGAAATCCGCGCCCATGGTGCTGTGCCCGCGACCATCGCGGTGATGGCGGGCAAGCTGCATATCGGCCTGACCCCGGATGAACTCAATCGACTGGCGCAGGCCAGCGACGTGATGAAACTCTCCCGTGCCGACATCGCCGCCTGCCTCGCGCAGGGCCGGACGGGGGCCACAACCGTCGCCGCGACGATGATCGCGGCACATCTGGCAGGCATCCACGTCTTCGCCACGGGCGGCATCGGCGGGGTGCATCGCGGGGCCGAAACCAGCTTCGACATTTCAGCCGATCTTCACGAACTGGCCCGCACCCCGGTCAGCGTTGTCGCTGCTGGCGCCAAGGCGATCCTCGACCTGCCTAACACGCTGGAAGTGCTGGAAACCCTCGGCGTGCCGGTCATCGCCTACGGGCAGGATGATTTCCCGGCCTTCTGGTCGCGATTCTCCGGGCTTGCCGCTCCCTTACGTATGAACAGCGCCGCAGAGATCGCCAGCGCCCACCTGATGCGCGCAAGGCTCGGACTCAACGGTGGGCAACTGATCGCCAACCCGATCCCTGAGCCGGATGAAATCGATCGAGATCAGATAACACCGGTCATCGAGACCGCGCTCAGGGAAGCCGAAGCGCAGGGCATTGCCGCCAAGGCGGTGACACCGTTCCTTCTGGCGCGCATCTTTGAACTGACCGAAGGCCGCTCGCTCAAGGCCAACATCGCCCTTGTTTTAAACAATGCCCGCCTCGGCGCGGCCATCGCAGCCGAAATCGCCCGCGCCACCTGACCCCCATTGTCGGCAGGGTGCGAAGCCCCTACATTCGCGTGGGCACGGGGACAGGAACCATGAGCGCGGACAAAGACGGACACGAACACGGCATGATCCAGCCGCCGCGCAGGCGTGGCCTGCTCGCGCGGTTCCGCGCGAATTTCCTGACCGGCCTCGTCGTGATCGCACCCATCGGGTTCACGCTCTGGCTGATCTGGTCCGTAACCGGTTGGATCGACGGCTGGGTTCTGCCCTTCGTTCCGGACAAGTATCAACCGGACCGTATCCTTTATACGTTTTTCGGTATCGACTACGAGATCAACCTGCGTGGCATCGGCGTCATCCTCGCGCTCATCTTCACCGTCTTTGTCGGCTGGGTCGCCAAGGGCCTGATGGGCCGTTCGCTGATCGGCTGGGCGGAAAGCCTTGTCGACCGTATGCCGGTTGTCCGCTCCATCTATTCCGGTGTGAAGCAGGTCGCCGAAACGGTGCTTAGCCAGACGGAGTCCAAGTTCGACAAGGCCTGTCTTATAGAATATCCGAGGCCGGGTATCTGGGCCATCGGCTTCGTCTCCACCGCCGCCAAGGGCGAAGTGCTGGCGAAGCTGCCCGATGACGAGGTGATGACCGTCTTCCTGCCGACGACGCCGAACCCGACCTCGGGCTTCCTGCTCTACCTGCCCAAGCGCGACGTGAAATTCCTTGACATGACGGTCGAGGACGCCGCGAAACTCGTCATCTCGGCGGGGCTGGTCTATCCCAACGGCAAGGACAAGGCGCCGCCGCCCCAAGGACAGTAACCGTCTCAGGCGATGAGGATCCCGGGATCGGCACTGGACTCGCGGTTCAACTTGTCACCATGGCACTCGAGGAAATACTCAGCCGCTGCCCGACCCGCTGCCTTGAGTTCCCACAGGAGACCCGGATGGGGCGCAAGCTTGCTGCGCGCATTCAGCCGGTTCATCAAACCGTCGTCTGCGATGATATGCAGCAGCACGTCCTTCATCGCGCCTTTCTTCACTCGCCCCTCTGCGATAAGCCGCTTGGCAAAGCGGATTGCACGCAACTCGCTAAGAAGCGATGAGTTAAAGCTGATCTCGTTGATCCGGTCGAGGATATCCTGCGCTGACCTCGGCAGATCCTCGCGCTGCCGGGGATTGATGCTGACCACCACGGTGTCGTCCGGCAGATCCGACGCGTAGAGCGGGAAGATCGCGGGATTACCAGTATAGCCGCCGTCCCAATAAGCCTCCACCCGCCCCGTCTCCGGGTCCGGCAAGTCCACCGCCTGAAAAATAGTCGGCAGGCAGACCGAGGCGAGGATCGACGCGGTGGAAATCTCTGCGCCAGAAAACACCCGAATCTTGCCAGTCCTCACATTCGTCGCGGCGACGAAAAGCGCCGGGCCGAACGCACCGCAGACGAGGTCGAAGCGAAACTGTTCAACGACCCGTTCCAGCGGATTGCTGTAGAAGGGACCGTAATCATAGGGGCTGAACAGCCGCGTGAAGGTCTCGGCGGGAGAAAACGGAACGAACCGATCAGTCACCTGTTCCCAGACGTTGGCCGCAGGCAGAAACGCCCGGAACCAGCCCGCCAGCCGCATATCGCCGACCGCGCCCACCTGCGCCCAGAGCCAGTCGAGGTTCTCCCGCGCGGCCTGCCGCCCGCCCATGGCCAGCCCTGCCTTCAACGCGGCTCCGTTCAGCGCCCCGGCCGAGGTTCCCGATATCCCGGCAATCTCGATCGTTTCGTCCTCCAACAGCCGATCGAGCACGCCCCAGGTAAACGCCCCGTGCGCCCCGCCACCCTGCAAAGCAAGATTGATCCGTCTGACAGACATCGCGACGCCATTTCCCTTCTTCTTGGCCGAAATACTCCGGGGGTCGTCAATTGGTGCGCCATTGGTTCAAGAACCAATGGACGACGGGCAGCGCCTCCGGCGGGTCGGCCCGGCATTAGCCGGGGCGAAGCCGGATCAGAGCGCGGTCCACCCCCCATCGACCGAAATGGTCGTGCCGGTGATCTGTGCTGCGGCCTTCGAACACAGGAACACGGTCGTGCCGCCGATCTCTTCCACCGTCGCGAACTGCTTGGACGGCTGGCGCTGCAACATCACCTCGCGGATCACCGTATCGCGATCCATGTTATGCACTTTCATCTGGTCGGGGATCTGCGCCTCGACCAGAGCTGTCAGGACATAGCCGGGGCAGATCGCGTTGCAGGTGATCCCCTGCCCCGCTGTCTCCAGCGCCACGGTCTTGGACAGACCCACAACCCCGTGCTTGGCGGCAATATAAGCGGATTTGTAGGGCGAAGCCGTCAATCCGTGGGCCGAGGCGATATTGACGATGCGCCCCCAGCCCGCCGCCCGCATCATCGGCAGGGCGGCTGCCGTGGTATGGAAGGCCGACGAGAGGTTGATCGCGATGATCGCATTCCACTTCGCGGCCGGAAATTCGTCGACCGGGGCCACGTGTTGGATCCCGGCATTGTTGACGAGGATATCGCAATTCCCTGCAGCCGCGATCAGCGCCCTGCATTCATCACCATCCGACATGTCGGCCTTGATGTAGCGCGCACGGACATCGAATTCCTTCGCCAGCCTGGCCGCCAGTGCATGGTCTTCATCCCGGTCGGTGAACGAGTTCAGCACCACATCCGCCCCGGCCCGCGCCAGTTCCCGCGCGACACCAAGACCGATGCCGGAGTTTGATCCGGTAACGATGGCGGTCTTACCCTTCAGCTGCATGATTGGCCCCGTAGGTTGTTGCGTCGCGGCAAGACTACATGCTGCGACAGCAAAGAACAGGGTGATTCCCGCGTCACGGGCAAGGCTTCGCCGAACCGCCGAAAACCCAAGAAAAAAAACGCCCGCACGAAGCGGGCGTTAAGTTATTGAGGCAGGTTTCATACAGGCAAGAAACCTATCGAGCAGTGCGTACTTTATACGCGGTTCACCGCCACTGGCCAAGCTAAAAGTTTGAAAAGGCAGGAAAGCCCGGCTAGCTTCGCCGCCAACGAAGAACGGGCAGCGGGGATTGTCTACGAAATGAGACCGGTTTTGTTCAAATGGCTGCATTGGATCACCTTCGCCGCCGTATTGGTCCTTACGCCGCCATCCGCCTTTGCCGAGCCGCAGCATGGCATAGCTATGTATGGGCGCCCTGCCCTGCCACCTGATTTTGTGTCTTTGCCTTACTCTAATCCGGACGCGCCAAAGGGCGGGCGCATCGTCTTCGGTGAACCGGGCGGCTTCGATTCCCTCAATCCCTACATCCTGAAAGGCACCGCTCCCTGGGGCCTTGGGCTGCATACGGTCGAGAGCCTGATGGGCCGCTCGATCGACGAACCCTTTACGCTTTATGGCCTTCTCGCCGAATCGGTTGAGACGGATGAGGCGCGGACATGGGTCGAATTCACACTCCGGCCCGAGGCGCGTTTCTCCGACGGCTCTCCCGTGACCATCGACGACGTGATGTGGAGCTATGAGACCTTGGGAACCAAGGGCCATCCCCGCTACCAGACCGCATGGGCGAAGGTCGCGAAGATGGAGCAGACCGGCGATCGGACCATCCGCTTCACCTTCAACACCGAGGATCGGGAACTGGCCCTGCTGATGGGCATGCGCCCGATCCTGAAAAAAGCGCAGTGGGAGGGGAAGACCTTCGAGGATGCCGCGCTCGACGTGCCGACCGGTACCGGCCCCTATGTGGTCGCCGGGTTCGAGCCGGGTCGTTACATAACCTTCAAACGAAATCCCGACTACTGGGGCAAGGATCTGGCCTTCAACCGGGGCCAGCATAATTTCGACGAGATCCGTTACGACTATTTCGGCGATGGCGACGTGGTGTTTCAGGCCTTCACCGGCGGCGAAACCTCCAGCCATCGCGAGACCAACTCCGCGAAATGGGCCAGCCATTACGATTTCGCATCGATCCAGTCGGGCGAGGTGGTGAAGTCCGAGATCGAAAACCAGCGCCCCTCGGGCATAACCGGTTTCGTCATGAACACGCGCGAACCCGTCTTTGCCGACTGGCGGGTGCGCGAGGCGATGCTTCTGGCCTTCAATTTCGAATTCATCAACCAGACCCTGAACGGCGGAACCGAACCGCGCATCACGTCCTATTTCTCGAATTCGGTCCTTGCCATGGGCACTGGTCCGGCCACGGGCAAGGTGGCCGAACTCCTCGCCCCCTTCGCCGCCGACCTGCCCCCGGGCACGATCGAGGGTTATGCCCTGCCCGACGGCAATGCCGAGCGCGCCGTCGATCGCGGCAATCTCAGGAAAGCGACGAAGCTTCTGGAGGAGGCGGGCTGGACCGTTCAGAACGGAACGCTCGCAAACGCCGAGGGTACACCCTTCACCTTTGAACTCTTGCTGGCCTCGGGCGCGACGGAAACCCAGTCCATCGCCGATATCTATGTCGAGGCCCTGAAGAACCTCGGCATCTTCCCGACCGTAACCACGGTCGATAGCGCCCAGTACAAGGAGCGCACCAACAACTACGAATTCGGCATGGCCTGGTACACCCGCGCACTGTCGTTGTCGCCCGGCAACGAGCAATTCCTCTATTGGGGTGCCAAGGGTGTCACCGAACCCGGCAGCCGCAACTGGATGGGCATGAACTCGCCCGCAGCCGAGGCGATGATCAAGTCCATGGTCGAAAGCCGCAGTCAGGAAGACTTTATCGCCGCCACGCAGGCGCTCGACCGTGTGCTGACGGCGGGGCGCTATGTCATCCCGGTTTGGTTCTCGCGCGTCTCGCGCATTGCCCATTCCTCGCATCTTCACTACCCGGACCGAATTCCGCTATACGGGGACTGGCCGGGCTTTCAGCCTGAAACATGGTGGTATGAGGAATAAGAGCATGAAGAAACTGGTCCTTGTCGCGCTGCTGACCGCTCTGGCGGGCTGCAACACCGTCGCGGGTGTCGGCGACGACGTCTCGGGCGGCGCGCGCACCGTGCAAAGCTGGTTCTGATCCGGCGCGCGCCCGTCGTAATCCCGTTACACTCAGTGTGTATCGCGTGCGCGATTACCAGCGTCAGGAAACACCAATGAACATTCTCGTCCTTTGCACCGGCAACTCTGCCCGGTCGGTTCTTCTCGAAGTGATCCTGAACGCCGAATCCAATGGCCGGATAAAGGCGTTTTCGGCCGGATCGCAGCCGAAGGGCGATATTCACCCCGAAACCCTGGCGCTGCTTTCCCGAAAGGGACTGTCGACAACCGGCCTGCGATCAAAATCCTGGGATGAGTTTTCGGGCCCCGACGCTCCGGCCATGGATGCGGTTATCACCGTTTGCGGCTCTGCGGCGGCAGAGGCCTGCCCGATGTGGCCCGGCACACCCATTCGCGCCCATTGGGGCGTCGAGGACCCGGCCGCTGCAGCTGCCGATGACCAACCTCGTGCGTTCGAAGAGGCCTATTCGCAACTGCGGGCCTATGCGCGCGCGCTTCTCAAGCTGCCATTTGAAACGATGGAGCCTGAACAGCTTGGCAGAACCCTGCGGTTAATCGGAGCGTCCTGAATGCTGCGCCGTCTTGCCGCCGAGGCCATCGGCACCGCCTTTCTGCTGATCGCCGTCGTCGGATCGGGCATCATGGCCGAGACGCTTGCGGACGGGAACGTGGCGCTGGCGCTTATGGCCAATTCAACCGCGACCGGTTTCGCGCTCTACGTGCTGATCACCGCGCTCGGCCCGGTTTCAGGGGCGCATTTCAATCCTGCCGTCACGATCGCCTTCACGCTGATGCGGCAGATCACGCCGGCAATGGCGCTGGCTTACGTGATCACGCAGATCCTCGCCGGGATCGCCGGGGTCTGGATCACCCATGCGATGTTTGCGCAAGACATCATTCAGGCCTCCACGACCGCCCGTAACGGTACCGGCCTCTGGATCGCCGAAATCGTCGCGACCTTCGGCCTTCTTTTCGCGATTATGGGCGGACTCAAACAGGCACCTGCGCAGGTGCCTGCGCTCGTGGGCGCCTATATCGCCGGGGCCTATTGGTTCACCGCCTCGACAAGTTTCGCCAACCCCGCCGTCACCATCGCACGCGGCTTCACCGACACCTTCGCTGGGATCGATCCGACCCATATCGCCGCCTATATCGCTGCCCAGATCGTGGGCGCTGTGATCGCCGCATTTTCTTTGCCCCGGCTCTTTTCTGCCTGAGCGAACGGGTGCAGACTGGGCCCCGGAAATACCGGAGGTCGCACGATGAAATGGCATCATGTTCAGGAAAACTGGTCCGCCTTCTACGAGGCGATCATCGACAAATGGCCCGATGCCGATGAGGCCGAACTGGATGAGATCGACGGCGACCAGCGCGCCTTCATCCTCTACATCGCCGAGTTGACCGAACAGGAGACGGGCGACGCACGCGAAGAGATTCGCGAATGGCTCGCGGGTGAACTGCCCTCCGACGTCGTGATGGATCCACGCCATGACGACCAGTCAATCCGGCTGTCGGGCAAATACCTGCCCGAGGGAGAGGATGAATACGACGACGACGCCCGCTATGGCGATGACGGTCCGAACGAGTAAGCCGACCGGTCAGTGAACGTGTCGCCGACAGTTTAACGCTCTTGTCGCGCTCTATATCCCCGGCAATGCTGCGTGCATGAAAGATCACAAGTCCTTTCTCACATCCCTGCCCGCGCCGGTCAAAGCGCGGCTGACCGCCACAAGCGACCGAGCGGGCCTCGCGCATCTCGCCGGTCACGCTTCGCTGATCTTTGTATTCGGCACTCTCATCGCGATGCGCGTGCCCTATTGGGGTCTGCTGCTGCCATTGCAGGGTATCGTCCTGATCTTCCTCTTCACACTTGAACATGAATGCACCCACCGAACACCCTTTCGCGCAGTCTGGCTGAACGACTGGGTAGGCCGGGCCTGCGGCCTTCTTGTATTCCTGCCCTTTGAGTGGTTCCGGGCTTTTCACCTCGCCCACCACCGTTTCACCAATATCCCGGGCGAAGACCCTGAACTGGACGGATCCAAGCCCGAAAATCTGCACGGCTGGTTGATTCATATATCCGGCCTGCCGGTCTGGAGTGCTAATACCGCGCTGATCCTGCGTCTGGCGGCACGGCGCGAACGCGCGCGCTATCTTTCAGAACGCGCCCTGCCCCGGATGGAGCGCGAGGCGCGGGTTCTGCTGGCGTTCTATGCGTTGGCGGCATTCTCACTGATCTGGTCGCCCCTGCTGCTTTGGGTCTGGATCGTCCCGGTCCTTCTGGGCCAGCCGTTTCTCCGGCTCTATCTTCTGGCCGAACACGGCGACTGCCCCTTTGTCACGAACATGTTCGAAAACACGCGGACGACCTTCACCAACCGCATCGTGCGGTTCCTGGCCTGGAACATGCCCTACCATGTCGAGCATCACGTCTATCCGGCGGTGCCGTTTCACCACCTGCCAGAGCTGCACGGTCTGATGCGAGAGGACTTGAAGGTCACGGCGGAAGGCTACGCGGCCTTTACCCGCGACTACTTGCAACGCCGGGTGTAAATCGCCCGGGTCAATGTACCCGTCACAATCCCGGCGTGGCCCTTGCCGGACCGATCGGTTACTGGGTTTCAGGCATTCGCAACATATCAGACCGGACCGGCCATGACCGACCTTGCGCCCTCGAAACCCACGACCGGCGACACCCTGCCGGGGTTCTTCTTCGCGCTCTCGGCCTATCTCCTCTGGGGTTTCCTGCCGCTCTATATGAAAGCGCTTGCCCATGTCCCGCCGGTGGAGGTCATCGCACACCGGGTGCTCTGGTCGGTGCCAGTCGCAGGGGTGATCCTGATTGCAACAGGGCGGACAGCCGATCTGGCGCGGGCGCTTCGGACACCGCGTATGCTCGGGATGGCGGTGGTGACGGCGGCGCTTATTTCGATCAACTGGGGCATCTATGTCTGGGCCATCGGCTCGGGCCATGCGCTGGATGCGGCGCTTGGCTATTACATCAACCCGCTTTTCTCGATTTTTCTTGGCGCGGTTCTCTTGCGCGAACGTCTGGCGCCCTCCCAATGGTTCGCCATCGGCCTCGCGGCCCTTGCCGTCGCGATCCTGACATGGGAGGCGGGACGGCTGCCCGTGGTGGCGCTGGCACTGACCCTGACCTGGGGCTATTATGCGTTTTTCAAGAAAAAACTGCCCATCGGTCCCAATCAGGGCTTCATGCTGGAAGTGCTGCTGCTGACGCCTCCGGCGCTCGTCTACGCGATCTGGCTGGCGCGAAACGGAACGGGTCATTTCATGGAAGGTGTGGCCTTCGATACATGGATGCTTGTCGGCTGCGGTCTGGTGACGGCGGTGCCCCTCATCCTTTATGCCAACGGGGCAAAGCTGCTGCGGCTCTCAACCATCGCGATCATGCAGTACATCGCGCCGACGATGATCTTCCTGACCGCCGTCTTCGTCTTCGATGAGCCGTTCGGAACCGCAAGGGCCATCGCCTTTCCGCTGATCTGGGCGGCGCTTGTGGTCTATACCGCGTCGATGGTGCGGCAGGCACGGCGGCGCTGAGATAGCTCAGCGCAGCGGATACCGGTTGCCATTCTGGTCGATCAGCAGCACCCGCTGACCATTGCGGACATAAAGATCGCAGCGCGAAAATCCGTTGACGAAATCGACGCAGACCGCGCCATCGGCTTCGATCCGGTAATGCCCCTCGGCCCGGTCGCCGCCTTCGTAGATATAGGCATAGGCCCCGTCCGGGCCGTATTCGGATTGGCCACCATCGTAGAACCGCACCTCATTTTCCATGAGAAACGCGGTGACATCGGTCGTGCCGAGCGGCTCATCGCCATCCCGCATCTCCCACCCGGCGGCGTGGGCAGGCAAGGCAAATAGGAGGGCGATGACGATGGTGCGCATTGGAATCCTTTCGGTGCGGGTACAGAAAACATCCCCCTCTGCCAGAGGTCAACGCACCATCCGGTGAACAGCCGAAGGAAGGTTCGGCGATTCAACTTGAATTAACGGTTTCGTGGCAGGCTCGTCCCGTGGGGGCTCCGTTTTAGGAGCTGGACGATGACGGACTGGCCCGCGCTCATACCGCCGCCCGCTGTCGCGACGGCCATGATGCGTTTACCGCAGCAGACGGCCGCGAAGCGGGTCATCGCCCCGGCGGATTCAGGTAATATCGGCAACGACACGAAAAACCGTCACTCGCAGTCCGACGCACAGACGCGCCACCCCGTCGTGGTGCCGCCGCAGCCGGACACCGACCGGCCGACAGGTCCGCCACCCGCTTTCGAGGCGAATGTTCTGGAAGCCCAAGCGGAGCGTCGCCGCTCGAAGACCACCAAGACTGCAACGGACCTGTCTGAGGTACGCTCGGACCATGACACGTTGGACGCCGGTTCCATTGCGGGCCGATCAGCGGAAGGGCCCGACAGCCAACCGGTGCCGGACAAGACCGGCACCGGACCTTATTCCGGGCTTCCCGCCCTCGCAGACCCTCGGCTGGACCTGATCCGCTGACCCCTCACTCAGCCGCCTGCGCGGCGGGGTTGTTCGGATGGGTCGTCCAGTTGGCATAGTCACCAACCTTCTTGCCGGTGCGGGCGTCAACCTCACCCTTCGCAAGCTCGCGCATGGTGATGCAGTTTTCGACCGGGCAGACATCGACGCAGAGATTGCAGGCCACGCATTCCTCGTCCTTGACCGAGAAAGTCCGGTCATCGCCCATCGCGATGGCCTGATGTGACGTGTCCTCGCAGGCCGCATAGCAACGGCCGCATTTGATGCAGAGATCCTGATTGATCTCGGCTTTGGTGACGTAGTTGAGGTTCAGATACTGCCAGTCGGTGACATTCGGCACCGCGCGGCCGACAATATCGGCGGTCGAGGCAAAGCCCTTCTCATCCATGTATTGCGACAGGCCCGAGATCATCTCCTGCACGATTTTGAACCCATAGGTCATGGCGGCAGTGCAGACCTGAACATTACCCGCGCCAAGCGCCATGAACTCCGCCGCGTCGCGCCATGTCGTCACCCCGCCGATGCCCGAGATCGGCAGGCCCGCCAGATCCGGCGTCCGCGCGATCTCGGCCACCATATTGAGCGCAATGGGTTTGACCGCCGGGCCGCAATAACCGCCATGACTGCCCTTGCCGTCGATCGTCGGTTCAGGCGCGAAGCTATCGAGATTGACGGACGTGATCGAGTTGACGGTGTTGATAAGCGAAACCGCATCCGCCCCGCCGCGCTTGGCGGCCTCCGCCGGTTTGCGGATATCGGTGATATTGGGGGTCAGCTTCACGATGCAGGGCATGCGGGAGTACTTCTTTACCCAACGCGTCACCATCTCGATATATTCCGGGACCTGCCCAACGGCGGAGCCCATGCCGCGTTCGGCCATGCCATGCGGGCAGCCGAAGTTGAGTTCCACCCCGTCCGCGCCAGTATCCTCGATGCGTTTCAGGATATCCTTCCAGCTTTCCTCGTCACAGGGCACCATGAGCGAGATGATCAGTGCCCGGTCGGGATAGTCACGCTTCACCGACTTGATCTCGCGCAGGTTTACCTCCAGCGGCCGGTCGGTAATGAGTTCGATATTGTTGATGCCCAAAACCCGTCGGTCGGCGCCATAGACAACGCCATATCGGGGTCCGTTGACGTTGACGACCGGCGGACCTTCAGAGCCGAGCGTTTTCCACACGACCCCGCCCCAGCCCGCCTCAAAGGCGCGGCGGACATTGTATTCCTTGTCCGTCGGCGGTGCCGAAGCCAGCCAGAACGGGTTTGGGGATTTGATCCCGATGAAGTTGCTTGTCAGATCAGCCATTGGTGCCTCCCTAGCCCATCAGGCTTGCATGAATGTCTTCAGCCGCATCACGGCCCTCGGCCACCGCCGTAACGGTCAGGTCCTCGCCGCCCGATGCGCAGTCGCCAGCCGCCCAGACACCTGTGACCGACGTCCGGCCCGCGCCGGTGACGGCGATCTTGCCGCCTTCGACCTTCAGCCCCTCGGGCACGCCCTCAAGCGTCTGGCCGATCGCCTTCATCACCTGATCGGCCTTCAGGCGGAAGGTTTCGTCCTTCTGCTTCAGCCCGTCGGCGCTGTCCTCGGTATAGGCGAACTCAATCTCCTGCGCAGCACCGTTGCCGATGACCCGGACGGGGGCCGCATGGTGGATGATACGCACCCCGACCGAGGTCGCGTGTTCCTGTTCATGTTCCGAGGCGCTCATTCGCTCCGGCCCGCGCCGGTAGACGATGGTGACGTTCTCAGCGCCCAGCAGTTTCGACTGCACGGCGGCATCGACTGCCGTCATGCCGCCACCAATCACCACTACATCGCGGCCAATCGGCAGTTTCGCCTTGTCCGGCTGCTGGCGCAGCTCGGCGATGAAATCCACGGCGGAGAGGACGTTCTTCAGGCCCTCACCCTCAGCCCGCAAAGCGTTCACCCCGGCAAGGCCGATGGCCAACACGACCGCATCGTGATCCTTCTTCAGCCCGTCAAGCGTCAGCCCCGACCCGAGCGCCTTGCCGTTCTGGACGGTGATCCCGCCGATCTTCAGAAGCCAGTCAACCTCGGCCTGCGCAAACCCGCCCGGCGATTTGTAGCTGGCGATGCCGTATTCGTTCAGGCCACCAGCCTTGGGACGCGGATCAAAGATGGTAACGTCATGCCCCTTCATCGCAAGGCGGTGCGCCGCCGAAAGACCTGCAGGTCCAGCACCCACAACGGCGATGCGCTTACCCGTCGCCTTGCCTCGCGCGAAGGGATGGACGCCCTTCTCCATCAGAGTATCGGTGGCAAAACGCTGCAGGCGGCCAATCTCCACAGGCTTGCCCTCGGCCACCTCGCGCACGCAGACCTCTTCGCACAGCTGCTCGGTCGGGCAGACGCGGGCGCACATGCCGCCAAGGATGTTCTGGGAAAAGATCGTCTTTGCCGCCGCCTCGGGCGTGCCGGTCGCGATCTGGCGGATGAACAAGGGGATGTCGATCGAGGTCGGACAGGCCGTCATGCAGGGCGCATCATGGCAGAAGTAGCAGCGATCCGCCGCCACCCGCGCCTCATGCGCATCGTAGCGCGGCGCGATATCATCGAAGTTACGGGCATAGTCCCCCGCCCCAAGTCGCCCGGCGGCAATGCCGGGGGTAAGCTGGCTGTTCGTCATCGACGGCCTCCCTGATCCGTTCTTGTTAAAAAGGCTGCCACCGAATCATTTTTTTATCAACTGGTAAATTTTTTGGATTGCATCGGCCGTTTTTCCCATAAGTAAAATGGGTTTAAACCCACCTTGCGCGCCAGAACCTGCGTCATGCAGACGGGAAAGTCGCGCTTTCCACCGCCCGCCCAACCGCGTATAACCGCCAGAGAACAAGGCCCGCGAGGTAAAGACGGGCCCCCGGACAGGACCGATCGAGGACATCGATGACAAAACCATCCCATGACAGCGACGTGGCCTTCATCGAGGCGCTTGCGGAACTTCTGAACACCAAGAACCTCGCCGAGATCAGCGTGAAACGCGAATATGGCGACAATGACCGGCTGAACGTTACGGTCTCCAAATACGCGGCTCAGGCCGCGGCACCGGCTGCGCCTACGCAGATGGCAGCCCCGGCCGCCGCACCTGCGGCCCCTGCTGCCGCCCCGGCCGCTGCACCCGCCTCCTCGGCGCCCGCCGATCCGGCAAGCCATCCGGGCGCGGTCACCTCGCCCATGGTCGGCACCGCCTATCTCTCGCCCGAACCGGGCGCGGACCCGTTCATCACCATCGGCGCCGCCGTCAAGGAAGGCCAGACCGTGATGATCGTCGAGGCGATGAAGACGATGAACCATATCCCCGCGCCGCGCGCCGGGACCGTAAAGCGCATCCTCGTCGAGGATGGCAGCCCCGTCGAATACGGCGCGCCGCTGCTCATCATCGAGTGAGGGCGCGATGTTCGAAAAAATCCTGATCGCCAACCGGGGCGAGATCGCGCTCCGCGTCATCCGCGCCTGCCGCGAGATGGGCATCCGTTCTGTCGCGGTGCACTCCACCGCCGATTCCGACGCGATGCATGTGCGGATGGCAGACGAAAGCGTCTGCATCGGCCCGAACGCGTCGTCGCAAAGCTACCTCTCGATCCCCGCCATCATCTCGGCCTGCGAGATCACCGGCGCGCAGGCCATCCATCCCGGCTACGGCTTCCTATCCGAAAACGCCAATTTCGTTCAGGCGCTCGAGGATCACGGGATCACCTTCATCGGCCCGACCGCGGAACATATCCGCATCATGGGCGACAAGATCACGGCCAAGGAAACCGCAAAGCAGCTTGGGATTCCGGTCGTTCCCGGCTCGGATGGCGGTGTGCCCGACACGGCGGCTGCAAAGAAGGTCGCCAAGGAGATCGGCTATCCTGTCATCATAAAGGCGACCGCTGGCGGTGGCGGACGCGGCATGAAGGTGGCGAAGGACGAAGACGGGCTGGAGATCGCCTTCCGCACCGCCCGGTCGGAGGCCAAGGCCGCCTTTGGCAATGACGAAGTCTATATCGAGAAATACCTGCAAAAGCCGCGCCATATCGAGATTCAGGTCTTCGGCGACGGCAAGGGTCAGGCCGTGCATCTGGGCGAACGCGACTGCTCGCTTCAGCGCCGCCACCAGAAGGTGTTCGAAGAGGCACCCGGCCCTGTGATCACCCCCGAACAGCGCGCCGAGATTGGCGCGATCTGCGCCAATGCCGTGGCCAAGATAAACTATATCGGTGCGGGCACGATCGAGTTCCTGTTCGAAGATGGCGAGTTCTATTTCATCGAAATGAACACCCGCCTTCAGGTCGAACATCCCGTCACCGAGGCGATTTTCGGTGTCGACCTCGTCCGTGAACAGATTCGCGTCGCCGAAGGCCTGCCGATGTCGTTCACGCAGAACGACCTGGTGGTGAACGGCCATGCGATCGAGGTCCGGATCAATGCCGAGAAACTGCCGAACTTCTCGCCTTGCCCGGGCAAGATCACCCAATACCACGCACCGGGCGGCCTTGGCGTGCGGATGGATTCTGCGCTCTATGACGGCTACTCCATCCCGCCCTATTACGACAGCCTGATCGGCAAGCTGATCGTCCATGGCCGCGACCGGCCCGAGGCTTTGGCCCGGCTGCGCCGCGCGCTCAGCGAACTGATCGTGGACGGGATCGACACCACGATCCCGCTCTTCCACGCGCTTTTGCAGGAGCCCGACATCCAGAGCGGCAATTACTCCATCCACTGGCTGGAAAAGTGGCTGGCGAAGGAATTCGGCTAATCGGCAGGAATGGCCGCACGGGGTGGCCATGCTGACGCCCGAAGTGATGCTGTCGGGTTATGCGCATGGCATCTTTCCGATGGCCGACGGCCGTGACTCAGAAGACCTGCATTGGGTCGATCCGCGGCTGCGCGGTGTCATTCCCCTCGACGGTTTTCATGTTTCACGGTCGCTACGCCGCGCCATCCTGCGCAAGGACTATTCAATACGAATAGATTCCGCCTTCTCCGCCGTCATACGCGCCTGCGCCGACCGAGAGGAAACCTGGATCAATGCCCCGCTCTTTGATCTTTATGACCGTTTGCACGATATGGGACACGCGCATTCGCTGGAGGTCTGGCAGCAAGGGGAACTGACAGGAGGCGTTTTCGGCATCACGCTCGGCGCGGCCTATTTCGGCGAGAGCATGTTTTCGAGACGCACCAATGCCTCCAAGATCGCGCTTGCCTATCTGGTCGACCGGCTGCGTCAGGGTGGCTTCACGCTCTTTGACACCCAGTTCCTGACTCCGCATCTCTCCTCGCTGGGCGGCATCGAGATCCCGCGCGCCGAATACAGAGCAAGGCTGGCTGACGCGCTTGAACGTGAAGCGGACTATTGTGCCGTCTCAGATCCTTCGGCCGAGGGGATGCTGCAGCGCATGACCCAGACGTCATAACGCGGATCATCCATTGCCGAGAGCGCCGGGCTGGAGGCGACCATCCAGCCATCGAACGCCACCGCGCCCGATTTTGCGTCGGCGATGGTCACGAAAGCATAGGCGTTCGAGAATGGGTCAGCTACCGGGTAGCGGCAGTCCCCCAGCGTCACACTCAGGCGACCGAACTCTGCGGTCTGACCAACGCCAAGGTCGAGATCGGTCGTCGTCCCGGCGACCTTGTCGAGGCCACGCAAGAGTGCACCCGGTGCGCTTTCGACATCCTGAGCAAACGCCCCGCCGGAAAGGGCCAGCATGGAAGCCACCACCAACAGGGATTTCATGGCGCGTCTGTCCCTGCGCCTGTGTCATCGCCGCCACCGGCGAATTTCATCATCAGCGCGATGACGCTGACAGCACCCTGAGTGTTTTCCACCTCGGCGCCTGAGGCGAGGTTCAGCGGGCTGCCGCCCGGCTGCAGTTCGAGGAACGCCCCCCCCAAAAGCCCCTCGGAAGCGATGATCGCGGTGCTGTCATCGGGGATCTCAACACCGTTCGCGACGGTAAAGGTCGCGTCGGCGAAGAAGGTTTGCGGATTGAGAGCAAGCGAGGTGACAGTGCCGACCTTGACTCCCGCCAGCCGCACATCGGTACCCACGGTCACGCCCTCGACCGATCGGAAGCTGGCCGTCAGGTCATAGCTGTCGGTCGCGCGCGAAAGCCCGCCGCCCTCGGACGCGTAAACAAGAAAACCAAGCGCCGCAGCCAGAACGCCCGCACCGGTCAGAACCTCTGTGACATTCTCGGCCACTATTCCGGGCTCCACGCCTCATAATCCCGCCGGTCGGCGGGGGCCGCGTGACGGATGGACCCGGCGGGCGCATAGGCGAGCGCCGTGCCGGTCAGATTGGCCTCATGCGGCTTTTCCCAGGACTTGTGGGGCAGTGCAGCCTTGGTCGGCGGCTCATTCCAGGTGAAATGCAGCCAGCCATGCCAGTCGGGGCTGATCCGCGATGCCTCGCATTCGCCGTTATAGATCACCCAGCGGCGCTTGCGGTCACGGGTTTCATAAAAGCAGTTACCCTCGGCATCCTCGCCGACCTTCACCCCCTTGCGGGCGGTGAACAGCTGGGTTCCCAGCGTCTGGCCATTCCACCAGGTCAAAAGGCGCAGCAGGAATTTCATCGGCAACCTCCGGGCAGTCCTGCCCCCTTATAACGCAGGGGATGGCGAGGTCCAGAGACAAGACCGACCCAGTGGGGAGTCGAATAGGCGGGAAACGAACAGAAACTTAACAATCCGTCCGTTCGCCCGGAATCAAGCGCGAAGCGCGCCGGGCGAGCGCCGACCCGGCTACTGTTTCACCAGTTGCAAGGCCTGAAAGGGAGTTTAAAGAAGGCCGGAGCGGTGGGACGAAACGGCGCGATATCTCACCCCGCCGTCGCGGTCTTTTCGCCCTTGGTGTCGGCATGGATCAGAAGCGGCTTCGCGCCCGAGTCAACCGCCTCTTCGTTGACCACCACTTCCTCGACCGAGGTCATGCCGGGCAGTTCGAACATGGTATCCAAGAGGATATCTTCCATGATCGAACGCAGGCCCCGCGCGCCGGTCTTGCGCTTGATTGCACGTTTGGCGATGGCCGAGAGCGCGTCGGCGGTAAAGGTCAGCTTTACGCCTTCGATGTCGAAAAGCCGCTGGTATTGCTTGACCAGCGCGTTCTTCGGCTCGGTCAGGATCGTGACAAGCGCGTCCTCGTCCAGATCCTCCAGCGTCGCGAGCACGGGCAGACGACCGACAAATTCCGGGATCAGACCGAATTTCAGGAGGTCTTCGGGCTCCAGCTCTTTGAACAATTCGCCGACATTGCGGTCATCGGGGGATTTGACCTCGGCACCGAACCCGATGGCCGACCCCTTGCCGCGCTGCGCGATGATCCGGTCGAGACCGGCAAAAGCGCCGCCGCAGATGAAGAGGATATTGGTTGTGTCGACCTGCAGAAACTCCTGCTGCGGATGCTTGCGCCCGCCCTGCGGCGGAACCGACGCAACCGTGCCTTCCATGATCTTCAGAAGCGCCTGCTGCACGCCCTCGCCCGACACGTCGCGGGTGATCGAGGGGTTGTCGGACTTGCGGGTGATCTTGTCGACCTCGTCGATATAGACGATGCCGCGCTGCGCGCGTTCGACATTGTATTCCGACGCCTGAAGTAGCTTCAGGATGATGTTCTCGACATCCTCGCCGACATAGCCGGCTTCGGTAAGCGTCGTCGCATCGGCCATGGTGAAGGGCACATCGAGGATACGGGCCAAAGTCTGCGCCAGCAGGGTCTTGCCGCAGCCGGTCGGCCCGATCAGCAGGATGTTCGACTTTGCCAGTTCGATATCGGCCGATTTCGCCGCATGGTTCAGGCGCTTGTAATGGTTGTGAACCGCGACCGACAGAACACGCTTGGCATGGACCTGCCCGATCACGTAGTCATCCAGTACCTTGCAGATGTCGCGCGGCGTCGGCACGCCATCGGAGGATTTGAGCCCGGTGGACTTCGTTTCCTCGCGGATGATGTCCATGCACAGCTCGACGCATTCGTCGCAGATGAACACGGTCGGGCCGGCAATCAGCTTGCGCACCTCATGCTGCGACTTTCCGCAGAAAGAGCAGTAGAGCGTGTTCTTGCTGTCGCTGCCTGAATTGTTCGCCATCGTCACCCTCTGCGGCCTGTTAACTCGCGTTTGTCGTCTTATTGGCTGCCCTTTTGGACAAGATTAGGGCAGCCATGGGGTCATCACAATGCCAAAATACCCGACCCGGATCACGGATTCAGGTACCAGGCATCACTTCTTTTCGTCATCCCCCGTCCGCGCCGAGAGAATCTCGTCGATCAGGCCCCAATCCTTGGCCTCTTCCGGCGACATGAAATTGTCGCGCTCCAGCGCCGCCTCGACCTTCTTGACCGCCTGGCCGGTATGCTTGTGATAGATCTCGTTCAGGCGGTCCTTGAGCTTCTGGGTCTCCTGCGCGTGGATCATGATGTCCGTCGCCTGGCCCTGATAGCCGCCCGAGGGCTGGTGCACCATGACGCGGCTGTTCGGCAGCGAGAACCGCATGCCCTTCTCGCCCGCTGTGAGGAGAAGCGAACCCATCGACGCGGCCTGACCGATCACCAGCGTCGACACTTTCGGCCGGATGTATTGCATCGTGTCGTAGATCGACAAACCCGATGTCACCACGCCGCCCGGTGAGTTGATATACATCGCGATTTCCTTCGACGGATTTTCCGCCTCAAGGAACAGAAGCTGGGCGCAGATCAGCGTCGACATGCCGTCATGGACAGGGCCGGAGAGGAAGATGATCCGTTCCTTCAGCAGCCGCGAAAAGATGTCATAGGCCCGTTCCCCGCGCGAGGTCTGTTCGACCACCATCGGAACGAGGGTGTTCATGTAGATGTCCAATGGGTCTTTCATGCTCGTCCGCCTCTCGCTGTTCCCTGATCCCATGCTTACGTATGGAACCTTGACCGAGTCTTAGTAGCGCGTTCCGGGGGCTGCAAGGGCTGGCGCGCCCGAAGTGCCCCGTTCAGAGGCAGGGCCAAGAAAATTCAAGTTTTCTTGGCAAAATCTTTCGAAGATTTTTGCACCGGAGGAAACGCGACGCCGACGCCGCTGGACCGGTCGCTTTGCGCAGGCTAGTTCTGCGTCGGAAAAGGTCGTGAGGTCGACATGGACATATGCGCTGTTTCCGCAGCGGAGCTTTCGCGCCGGATGGCCTCGGCTACCTGGACCGCCCGGGCCGTGATGGAAGCCTATCTCGACCGTATCGCCACGGTAAATCCCGGCCTGAACGCCATCATTTCGCTCCGCCCCGCTGCGGATCTGCTGGCCGAGGCCGACGCGGCCGACCGGTCGCCCCGGCGCGGCTGGCTGCACGGAATGCCGCTGGCAGTGAAGGACGTTGTCGCGACGAAGGGGCTTCGGACGACCTACGGCTCCCCCCTGCACGCCGATTTCGTGCCCGAGGCCGACGACCTCATCGCTGCACGGATGCGGGCTACGGGTGCGATCTTCATCGGCAAGACCAACACGCCGGAATGGGGACATGGGTCGCACAGCTACAATCCCGTCCAAGGCGTCACCCGAAATCCCTATGACCCGACCCGTACCGCCGGTGGCTCCTCCGGCGGCGCTGCGGCGGCGCTTGCAGCGCGGTTGGTGCCGGTGGCCGATGGTTCCGATACGATGGGCTCTCTGCGCAATCCGGCCGCCTTCTGCAATGTCTACGGCTTTCGTCCGACCTGGGGGCTGGTGCCGCAGGACGCCGTCGGCGACACGTTCATCAACACCATCACGACCGACGGCCCGATGGCGCGCAGCCCCGAGGATATCGCGCATTTCCTTGAAATCCTGGCAGGTCCCTACCCCGAAACACCGCTCGGGCGCGCGGCAGAAGCCTATTCTTCGCTCCTTGATACCGACATCAAGGGCAAGCGGATCGGCTGGCTTGGCGACTGGGACGGAGCCTATCCGGTCGAGGATGGCATTCAATATCTCTGCCGCACCGCGCTGTCTGTCTTTGAAGATCTCGGAGCAAGGGTAGAACCCATTCAGGCACCCTTGCCTGCCGAGGAGCTTTGGGAAAGCTGGACGGTGCTCCGCTCTGCCATCAACGCCCATGCCAAGCGCGACTTGCTGGAGGACCCGGAAAAACGTGCCCTGACCAAGCCCGAAACGCTCTGGGAAATCGAAACCGGTCTGACCCGGACGACCGCCGATCTCTTCCGCGCCAGCGAAATCCGCTCGCGCTGGTATGCCGCCGCGGCGCGCCTCTTCGACCGCTTCGATGCACTTGCTTTGCCATCCGCTCAGGTCTGGCCCTTCCCAACTGACTGGACCTGGCCGCGTGATGTGGCCGGACGGCAAATGGACAGCTATCATCGCTGGATGGAGATCGTCATTCCCGTCAGCCTGATCGGCCTGCCCTGCCTGTCCATTCCCGCCGGGTTCGGGGCAAACAGCCTGCCCATGGGCGTACAATTGTTTGGCCCAACCGGCTCTGACGCAAGGATCCTCGCCATGGGCCATGCCTATCACCGCGCGACCGATTGGCCGTCTCAGCGCCCGCCGGTGCTGTGATGGCTGGCAAGGACCATCCCGAACTCAAACTTCGCCTGACGCTCAGGGGCGGCGAATGGCTCGGCCCCGGCAAGGCCGACCTCCTGGAAGGCATCGCCGAAACCGGCTCCATCTCTGCCGCGGGCAAACGGATGAAGATGAGCTACAAGCGCGCCTGGGGTCTTGTGGAGGTGCTGAACGGCATGTTCCGCGAACCGCTTGTCGCCTCAAGCCGGGGCGGCGCCGGACATGGCGGCGCGGAACTGACGGAAACCGGCCACGCGGTACTGCGGCTTTACCGGCGGATGCAGGCCAATGCCGTCAGTGCGACCGAGGCCGAAATCGCACAACTGATGCAACTGACCGATATTCCCGACCGGAAATAACGCTTGCAAGACGCGCAAAGACCCCGTTATCTCCGTCGGGATATAACGGAACCGCATGCGCCTGATCCTGACCCTCGCCCTCTGCCTTGTCACCGCCGCCGCGCGGGCGGAATCGGCTTTGGTCGCGGTCGCCACCAATTTCCGTCCGGCTGCCGAGGAGCTTTCCGAGGCCTTCACAGCTAAGACGGGGCACAAAATCCGCCTGACCGCCGGGGCCACGGGCAAGCTCGCCGCCCAGATCGCAAACGGCGCGCCCTTTGACGCGTTTCTCTCTGCCGATACCGAAACGCCTATGCGGTTGGCGTCTACCGGCCAAGCACTGGCC
Source organism: Albidovulum litorale (assembly GCF_025751495.1). Lineage (GTDB taxonomy): Bacteria > Pseudomonadota > Alphaproteobacteria > Rhodobacterales > Rhodobacteraceae > Albidovulum > Albidovulum litorale. Next base: position 159,687 of record NZ_JAOWKZ010000001.1, read on the forward strand.
GAAACACGCTTCACCTATGCAACCGGCGCACTTCTTCTCTGGTCTGCCGATCCTGCCCGCGACCTTTCGGACCCCGCCGCCGCAATCGAAGCGGCCCGCCATGTCGCAATCGCTAATCCTGCCCTTGCGCCCTATGGCAAGGCCGCGATGCAGGCTATTGAAAAATTCAATATTTCGACGATCGTCTGGGACAAAATCGTGACCGGAGAAAACATCGGCCAAGCCTATGCCCTGACCGCCTCCGGCGCGGCCGATATCGGCTTCATCGCTGCCTCCGCGCTGCCCGCAACCGGCAGGTCATGGCCGGTCCCACAAGACCTGCACGACCCGATCCTGCAGGACGCCATCCTGCTGGCCCATGGAACCGACAACCAAGCCGCCCGCGCCTTCCTCGACTGGCTGCGGGGTGACATTGCAAGGGCCATCATCCGCCGTCACGGCTATGAGGCAGACGAATGACGGATCTCGGCCCTCTCTGGCTTACGCTACGGCTTGCGGCCATCGTGACCGTGCTGCTGCTGATCCTCGGCACGCCATTGGCCTGGTGGCTCGCCCGCACCCGCTCGCGCCTCGCTCCCGTGATCGAGGCCGTGACCGCCCTGCCGCTGGTGCTGCCGCCGACTGTCCTTGGTTTCTACCTGCTCATCGCCTTCAACCCCACCGCCCCGCTTGGTCAGTTCTGGCTGAACGTCACCGGCACGACGCTGACATTCTCCTTCACCGGCCTCGTCCTCGCCTCGCTCCTCTACTCGCTCCCCTTCACCGTCCAGCCTTTGCAATCCGCATTTACCCAGCTAGGCCCCGCGCCGCTGGAGGCGGCGGCCAGCCTCGGCGCACGGCCGCTTGACGCCTTCCTGACGGTCGCCGCACCCCTGTCGCTCAGGGGCTACCTGACCGCCGCTGTTCTCACCTTTGCCCATACATTGGGCGAATTCGGCGTCGTCCTGATGGTGGGGGGCAATATCCCCGGCGAAACCCGCGTCATCTCAATCGCGATCTATGAGAAGGTCGAGACGCTCGACTATGCCGGCGCGCATCGCCTGTCGGGCCTGCTGCTTGGCCTTTCCTTCCTCATCCTGCTCGCACTCTATGCGCTGAACGGAAGGCGGCACGCATGAAAGAGCTGGTTATCAATGTCGCGCTGCAACGCGATGATTTAAAAATTGAAATTGATGAACGACTGCCGTTGTCCGGCCTCACCGCGATCTTCGGACCAAGCGGTGCTGGAAAGACCACGCTGCTGCGCCTCATCGCCGGTTTCGAACGCGGAATCGGAGAAATGCGGTTCGGTGACGAAGTCTGGCAGCAGGGCCGCCACTTCACGCCACCTTATCACCGACGCGTAGCGACCGTGTTCCAGCAACCCCGGCTCTTCGACCATCTCGACGTGGCGGGCAACCTTGCCTATGCCGCACGACGCGCCGGGCAGATGGGCGCCGTGGCCGGGATGGTCGAGCGGTTCGCCCTCGATCCGCTCCTCTCCCGGCGCCCGGAGACCCTGTCAGGCGGAGAGGCGCAGCGCGTGGCACTGGCACGCGCGCTTCTGACCGCGCCGCGTCTGGTGCTGATGGACGAACCCGTCACGGCACTCGATCAGGCACGTAGAAACGAAATACTGCCGTTTATCGAGAGCTTGCGCGACGAAGCAAATGTACCGATCCTCTATGTCAGCCATTCGCTCGCAGAGGTGACCCGGCTTGCCACTCAGATCCTGACCCTTGCAGAGGGTCGCGTCACGGGTCACGGCCCGGCCGGCACGATCCTGCCCCACCTCGCCGCAACCCCGGACCAGCCCGGCGAAGAACCGGGCGGCCTGATCACCGCCCGTGTTGCGGGCATGAGCCATGACGGGCTTTGCGAACTGCATTTCTCCGGCGGCACCATCCTTTCGCCAGGACGGGTCGGGCCGGACGGCGCCGAAGTGCGGCTAATCATTCGCGCGCGCGACGTTATGCTTTCGCGCGACCGGCCCGTGGGTCTTTCGGCCCTGAATATCTTGCCTGCCACCGTCACCTCAGTGGTCCCCGTCGGCGCTGCCTCCGCCCATATCGGCCTCGATTGCGGCGGAACCGCCCTTGCCGCGCGGATCACGATGCGGTCGGTCGCGGCGCTTGAACTCGTGCCCGGAGCAAGTTGCCACGCGATCCTGAAATCCGTCGCTTTAGCGCGGGAAGCATTGCCATCGCCGTGAACCCCGCTAGGGTTTGCCCATGACCCGATCCGCCCTCATCGTGGCCCATGGCCAACCTTCCGACCCCGACCCGGCTGAGGCCGACATGGCCCGGCTTGCCAAGTCCGTCGCCAGTTATCTTCCTGACTGGCAAGTCAGCGCAGCAACACTCGCGGCTCCAGACGCTCTGAAGATCGCACTCGACACGCTTGATAATCCAATAATTTTTCCGTTCTTTATGGCTGACGGGTGGTTCATCCGCACGCTCCTGCCAAAACGCCTCTCCGAGGCCGGGCATGAAGAGCTTTCTGTTCTGACGCCCTTCGGGCTTCTGACCAAAACGCAAGTCCTTTCGTTGCAAGCCGCCCGCAGGGCGACCGCGGAGCGAGGCTGGGCCGAGGCGGACACCACGCTGATCCTCGCCGCGCACGGTTCCGGCCGCAGCAACTACCCGGCCGAAGCCGCGCGAGCCATCGAACACACGTTCGCCGCTGAATCAGTGTTCGCTAGGGTCCGAACCGGTTTCATCGAAGAAGAGCCTTCGCTCGCCCACGCGGCACGAGGTGCGGGCGATAAGGCGCTCTGCCTGCCGCTTTTCGTTGCCCGTTGGGGCCATGTGATCGGCGACATCCCCGAAGCCCTAGAAACCGCAGGCTTCACCGGACACCTGCTTGATCCGATTGGCACCCATCCGGACGTTCCTGCCCTGATCGCAAAAACGATCCTTGACGCGTCATAGCCAGCCAATGTGCCGGGAACACTCACGGCAAGACACCATATTCTTCACCAACAGCACGTACCCTTTCAGCGGGCATCGACTTGCCCCGCCAGCTTATGTAACAGTTTCATGACAGTTTCGTAAAAATTGAGACTCGAGCAAAACAAAGGAAATAATCTTGTCAGAATCCTCCCCGCTCCTCTTCCTTCTGCATGTCGCGGGTGCGGCCGCGCTCCTGATCTGGGCCGTGCGGCTGGTGCGGACGGGGGTGGAGCGCGGCTGGTCCGTGCCGCTGAGACGGCTTCTGCGGCAGGGGGCGGAGCGGCGGATGGTCGCGGCGCTGTCGGGAACAGGCGCGGCCATTGTCCTGCAAAGCTCGACAGCGGTCGCGATTCTTACCTCGAACTTTGTCGCCGCAGGCACGCTGGCGGCAGCGGCGGGCCTGGCGATCCTGCTTGGCGCCGATCTCGGCTCGGCCATCGTGGCGCAGATCCTGCTCACGCGGGCCGACTGGTTCGTACCCGTGCTTCTGGTCGCGGGCGTGGCGATGTTCCTGAAATCGCAAAGCCGGGACTACCGAATGGCAGGCCGGGTGCTGATCGGGCTCGCGCTGATCTTCGTCTCGCTCACCATGATTCGGGACGCGACCGAACCGCTGCGCGACAGCAAGGGGCTCGTCACCGCGATGACCTATCTGGGCGGCGATCCTGTTACGGCCTTCGCCATCGGCGCGCTCTTCGCCTGGGCGGTGCATTCGTCGGTCGCCGCCGTCCTCCTCTTCGTCACGCTGGCGGCGCAGGGCGTCCTGCCGGTCACGGCAGGGGTGGCGATGGTGCTCGGCGCCAATCTCGGCGGCGCGATCATCGCCTATGTTCTGACACTCGGGGCCGAGATTGAGGCGCGCCGGGTCATTGTGGCCAATCTCGCGCTCAGGGGTGGCGGCGCCGCGCTCGCGCTTTTCGCGCTCTCCGCATTTGCCCTGCCGTTCGACTATCTCGGAGCCACGCCCGCACGGCAGGTCATCAACCTGCATCTTGCATTCAATCTCGCGCTACTCCTGATCGCCCTGCCGGTGACGCGCCCGGTACTGGCCCTTGTCTCACGCTGGATTACAGCGCCTGCGCAATCGTCGAACCTGACGCGTATCAGCGCGCTCGACCCCGCCGCACTGACGCAACCCGACCGGGCTTTGGCCTGCGCCACACGTGAGATCCTGCAGATGGGCGAAGGGGTTGAGGCGATGCTGCGGTCCGTCATCGGGCTTTATGATGAATGGGACGATACGGCGGCCAGTGCGATCCGTGCCAAGGAAACCGAGCTCGACAAGATGCATATCGCGATCAAGCTCTATCTTGCCAAGCTGCACAGGACTGCGGATGGCGAGGAGGCAACGCAGAAGAGCCTGGAGCTTGCAGATATGGCCGTGAACCTTGAAAGCGCGGGCAATACGATCTCCGATGTGATGCTGGCGCTGGCCCGCCGCCGCGACCAGAGCGGCAGCGCCTTCTCGGAAACCGGCTGGAAGGAGATCCGCGATTTCCACGACCGGGTCCTGTCAAACGCGCAGTCGGGGCTCAATGTGCTGATGACGATGAACCCCGATGCCGCCCGGGCGCTGGTCGAGGAGAAGGACCGCGTCCGCGACATGGAGCAAAGACTTCAACGCTCTCATCTCGACCGCCTGAAACAGGGCCTGACGGAAAGCATCGAAACCTCGAACATCCATCAGGAAACGCTGAGGGCGCTGAAACAGGTCAACTCGGCCTTCACCATGATCGCCTATCCGATCCTGTCGGAAACCGGCGACCTGCTGTCGAGCCGTCTGACCCGGCAGCAGGGTTAGGCTAGCACGCCGGACGGGAAGGATTTTGGTTCAAAATCCTTCCCCGGAAAAGTTTTGAAACAAAACTTTTCCGACCCGCCGCTACTTGATGATCGTCTCGGGCCCCATGACCTGTGTCGGCAACCATGTGGACAGGACCGGCACATAGGTCACGATGATCAGGAAGACGAAGAGCACGGCCAGGAAGGGTGCCGCCGCCTTCACGACCCGCATCATGGACATGCCCGCAACGCCAGAGGTCACGAAGAGGTTGAGGCCAACCGGCGGGGTGATCATGCCGATTTCCATGTTCACCACCATGATGATGCCGAGATGGATCGGATCGACGCCCAGCGAGATCGCGATCGGGAAGACCAGCGGCGCCACGATCAGGATCAGCCCCGAAGGTTCCATGAACTGGCCACCGATCAGCAGGATCACGTTGACGATGATCAGGAACACGATCTTGCCAAAACCCGCATCGAGCATTGCCGCCGCAATCTGTTGCGGGATCTGCTCATCGGTCAGCACATGCTTCAGGATCAGCGCGTTGGCGATGATGAACATCAGCGTGACGGTCAGCTTCCCTGCCTCAAAGAGCGTCGCCTTGGTATCGCGGTGGATGAAGGCGGTGACCAGCGCGATGGGCTTCTGGATCAGCGTCAGGTTCCTGCCGTCGCGTGAGAGCGGACCCATGTCGCGGTAGATGAAGGTTGCGACGATGAAGGCCCAGACAGAGGCGACGGCGGCCGCTTCGGTCGGTGTGAAGATCGCCGCGGTGATGCCCGGGATACCGTAAAGACCGACCATGATGATGACGATCAGCATCAGGCCCCAGAACGCCTCGCCGAAGCTTTCCAGGATTTCACCCCAGCCAAGCCACTCGCCTTTCGGCAGGTTCTTCCAGATGGCCCAGATCAGGATCGTGGCCATCAGCATGCCGCCCGCAAGCAGCCCCGGGAAGACGCCGGCAAGGAACATGCGGCCGACCGAGACGTCGGTTGCGGACGCATAAACGACCATGACGATCGAGGGCGGGATGAGGATACCGAGCGTACCGGCATTACAAATCACGCCTGCGGCAAAATCCTTGGAATAGCCGACCTGCCGCATCGCCGCGATGACGATGGAACCGATGGCAACCACGGTTGCCGGGCTCGACCCCGACAGCGCGGCAAAGAGCATGCACGCGAAGACACCGGCGATCGCCAGACCGCCCGGCAGGTGGCCGACGCAGGCGATGGAAAAGCGGATGATCCGTTTCGCCACGCCGCCCGTCGACATGAAGCTTGAGGCGAGTATGAAGAACGGGATCGCCAGCAGCGTCGAATGCCCCTCCATCGCGTTGTAAAGCGTCTGCGCGATCGAGGCGAGCGAGGTGTCGGAGAACCACAGGAGGAACAGGGTCGACGACAGGCCAAGCGAAATGGCGATCGGCACGCCGATCAGCATGAATCCGATCACCATGAAAAAGAGAAGGACGACTTCCATTTATCTCACTCCTCGTAGTTCATGTGGCGGACATCGTCGACGGCGTCCTCGGCTTCGTGGCTGACGATCAGGCTTTCGCGCGTACCGGTGACGATGCCCCAGGTGGCCTGGATCAGGCGGAACAGCAGCAATGCACAGCCAAGCGGCAGCATCGCATAGGGAATAAAGCGCGGCAGCTTTTCGTAGGCTTCGCCCTGATTGAAGATCGGCTCGATGAACCTGAGCCATTCCGGCATCGGAATCTGCTCGGTCTCATACCAGGCCTGATCGCGGGTCTTGATGAAGCCTTCGGGGAACCAGCGCCCGCCGGTCTGTTCAAACCCGCCGAACGGCGCCCAGTAATCCCAGGCCCCCTTCATCAGCAGGAAGGCGTAAGCAAGGCAGCAGACCGCCGCGGCCAGCGCGAGGATACGACGCCCGCGATGAGGCAGGATGTTGATCACCGCATCCACGCCAAGATGAGCCGTCACCTTTACCGCATAGGACATGCCGAAGAGCACAAGCCAGGCGAAAAGCGCCGAGGTCAGTTCCAGCCCCCAGATCAGGGAGGAGTTGAAGACATAGCGCAGAATGACGTTGACGAATGTGATGACCGTCATCAGACCGAGGATCACCGCGATCACGGTCTCCTCGAATTCATTTACGACGCGGCCCAGCGGCGTCGCGGGTTCATATTTTCCGCTCATTTCCTCCCCCCCTTTTTAGTCGGGCCCGGCCTTTACGGCCGGGCCCACGTTACCGGATCACCGTGGTGATATTGGCTCAGCTGCCGGTGTTGAACGACTGCGCCGCGTCGATATTGTCCTGCCCGATGCCGTCGGCGAACTGATCCCAGACCGGCTTCATGGCGTCGACCCAGGCCTGACGCTGTTCGTCGGTCAGTTCGACGATCACGCCGCCATTGTCGAGGATCGCCTGTCGGGCCTCGGCATCGACCTGGTTCACAGCCGCGTTCCGCTCGGCAGTCACTTCGGCGAGGATGGTCACGACCTGATCCTTCACCGCCGGGTCGAGGCTTTCGAGCCAGTCGACCGAGGCGACAACGAGGTAATCGAGCACACCGTGATTGGTTTCGGTTGTACCGTCCTGAACTTCATAAAACTTCTGGCCATAGATGTTCGACCAGGTGTTCTCCTGCCCATCGACAACGCCCGTCTGCAGTGCGCCATAAACCTCGGCGAAGGCCATCGGCTGGGGCGAGGCACCAAGCGCCTCCATCTGCGCCACAATCACGTCAGAGGGCTGAACGCGGATCTTCAGTCCGGACATGTCGGTCGGCAGCAGAAGCGGCTTGTTAGCGGACATCTGCTTCAGGCCGTTATGCCAGAATTCCAGACCCTGCAGTCCTCGACGGACCATCGAGTCCTTCATCGCCGTACCGGTCTCGGACGCCTGGAACGCATCGACCGCCTTGATGTCCTTGAACATGAACGGCAGGTCAAAAATCTGGAACTGCTTGGTGAAAGCTTCGAATTTCGACAGCGACGGTGCGGCGAACTGGACGTCACCCTGAAGCATCGCTTCCAGAACCTGATCATCATCGTACAGAGTGGAGTTCGGGTAGACCTCCATGCAGGCGGTGCCGTCCATCTCGGCATTCACGCGCTCAGCGAAGAGCGAAGCGGCAATACCCTTCGGGTGTTTGTCGGAGTTCGTCACGTGGGCAAATTTCATCACGATCTCGCCCTCGTCGCAGCCTGCGCTGGCAACAGCGGCGCCGGCGGACAACGCAAGCGCGATCGCGGTCATCGTGGTCGTCAGAGTTTTCATTGGTAACCTCCCGTCGTCTTTATGAACTGGCACGTCACAGCACGTGACGCTCACAGACAGAAAAGCGATCGGCGACCCCACAATCAACGATTTGTTACTTTTGAGGAAAGACGGCATTTTTATGATTATTTACAACAACTTAAAATCATATCGACGTAGCGCCTTCAAATGCGCGTGCGGAACTTCGCACAAGGAGATCAATGAAGGTGCGGAAAACCACACACCCTCTGAGTGGTGGAATCGCTGATCTATTGAGAAGGCTTTGTCACGCCACCGATGCGGAACACACGCTGAAGGTTTCGCCGCCGCCACCAACCAAGGTCCGAGTGCGCTAAGGTTTTCTGACCACCGCCCACGGCAGAAAAAATCACGCCTTCTGCGGGCCGCTTTCCGCCTTCTTCTGCCAGCGACCGTCCTCTTCGCTCCAGTATTGCGCGACGACCCCGGCGCCGGTCAGCGCCTTCCACTGGCCGCGCGCATGGTCGAGCGCCGCGGGGTCGTTGCCGTCAAAGAGAATGCAGACCCGTTCCAGCCTTGCGCATTCCGTTGGATCAACCTCGGCCCCGTCGATAACCATCAGACAGGCCGCGCCGTTTGGCGCCTCGGTCCCGGTCGTCAAGAGGATCGGCTGCAATGCATCGTGTTTGCCGCCCGCAATCCCATGCGGCAAAAACCCCTCTTCCGGCCCGGCCCACAGCTTCTGGTCGAGCCAGTCGAGCCGCCCCGCATCGCGCCCCCGAACCACCACATGCCAGCCGGCCTGAAGCGACTTGGTCAGCAACATCGGCAAAGTCGCCTCAAGCGGTGATCGCGTGAGGTGGTAGAAGAGCGCGTTGCCCATCAGCCTTCCAGCATGTCGCGCACCAGCCGGTCGAGCGTCATCACCCCCCAGCCGGACGCGCCCTTGGGCGCAAGTGCTGTTTCCTTCGGCGGCAGCGCCACGCCCGCGATGTCGATATGACACCACGGGGTCTCGTCCTTCACGAACCGCTTGAGGAACTGCGCCGCGGTAATCGACCCCGCAGGCCGCCCGCCGGTATTCTTGATGTCGGCCAGCCGGGTCTTGATCAACTCGTCATAGCCCGGCCCCATCGGCATCCGCCAGGCGCCCTCGCCCTCGGCCTGCGCCGCTTTCAGAAGCGCGCCCGCCAGCTTGTCGTCATTCGAAAAGACCCCGGCATTCTCATGCCCCAGCGCAATGATGATCGCACCTGTCAGCGTGGCGAGGTTGATCATGCCGGTGGGCTTAAACCGGTCCTGTGCATACCAAAGGACATCGGCCAGAACCAGCCGCCCCTCGGCATCCGTGTTCACCACCTCGATCGTATCGCCCTTCATCGACTTCACGATGTCGCCCGGCCGCTGCGCCTTGCCGTCGGGCATGTTTTCGACGAGCCCCACGAGGCCGACGACGTTGGCCTTGGCCTTCCTGAGCGCGAGCGCCCGCATAACGCCCGACACGACGCCCGCGCCGCCCATGTCCATCGTCATCTCTTCCATGCCCGCCGCGGGCTTGATCGAGATGCCGCCGGTATCGAAGACCACGCCCTTGCCGACAAACGCAAAGGGCGCCTCGCCCTTCTCGCCGCCCTTCCACTGCATCACGACGACCTTGGAAGGGCTTTCCGAACCCTGACCCACGCCCAGAAGCGCCCGCATCCCGAGCTTTTCGAGGTCCTTCTCCTCCAGCACCTCGACCTCAAGCCCAAGCGTCTTCATCTCCACCAGTCGGTTGGCAAAGTCGGTCGTGGTCAGCACGTTCGCGGGTTCATTGACCAGATCGCGGGTAAAACAGACCGCATCCGCCACGGCGGCCATCGGCGCGAAGGCCGCACCGGCATCCACCGGCTTGTCGGCCATCACGGTGACTGCACCCCGGTCGCTGTTCCTTTCGCTGAGATAGTTGGCGAACGTATACGAGCGAAGCGCAACGCCCATCGCGACATCGGCCGCCTTCGTCTGCCCGGCCGCCAGAACCGTCACCCCGGATTCGCCGAGCGCCTTGCCGATCGCGCCCCCCGCCTTGCGCGCCTCTTCCACGGTGGCCTTCTTCGGCAGTTTCACAAGCTGCACCGCTTCGGCACTGATCCCGGCTGGATAGGCAAGGTCCATCGCTTGCCCCGGCTTCAGCTTGCCCCAGGCCTTGCTTTCCGTCGCCCGAACCAACGCACCTTTCATCTGCCGGTCGAGCCGCCGCGCGACGGTGCCAAGCGCTCCTTCCGGGGCGAGAAGAACCGCAATCCGACCCTCCGTTGCCTTCAGGGTTTCAAAATCGACGGCAACGAATTCAATCGAGACGGGCGCGCTCATAAAAGACCTCCGGGCGTTGTTCCGCCGGACCCTATCGCCCCGCCTCCGGCTTGGCCAGATATGAGTTTTCCCCGCGCGGCTGATCGGCTAGGGATGGGGCAATAGAGGTGAGGGAGTGTCAGGGACCGTGTCCAGATTCGACAGATACATGCTGTCGCAGCTGATGATGCTGTTCGGCTTCTTCTCGCTGATCCTGGTATCGGTCTATTGGGTGAACCGCGCGGTCAGCCTGTTCGATCAGCTGATATCGGATGGCCAGTCGGCCTGGGTCTTTCTGGAATTCACCGCACTGACACTGCCGAATGTCATCCGCCTGGTCCTGCCGATATCGGCCTTTGTCGCGGCCGTTTATGTCACCAATCGCCTGTCCTCGGAAAGCGAGCTTGTGGTAATGCAGGCAACCGGGTTCTCACCGTTGCGGCTGGCCCGGCCGGTTCTGTATTTCGGGCTGATCGTCGGCCTGATGATCGCGATTCTCGTTCACGTTCTGGTTCCCGCAAGCCGGACCAAACTGACCGAGAGACGCGGCGAGATCGCCGAGAATGTCGCGGCGCGTTTCCTGACCGAAGGCGCCTTCCTGCACCCGGCATCCGGGATCACATTCTATATCCGTCAGATCACCGAAACCGGCGAACTGAACGACATCTTCCTGTCGGACAGCCGCGCCCCGGGCGAGCGCACTACCTATTCCGCCGAACGTGCGCTTCTCGTGCGGACCGAGGCCGGACCGAAGCTTCTGATGTTCGAAGGTATGGCGCAGACCCTGACGCTCGCTGATCAGCGGCTGTCGGTGACACGGTTTGACGATTTTTCTTTCGATGTTGGCGCGCTGATGGCCTCTGCTGCACCGCGTCCGCCTGAGCTGGAAGAGGTCTCGACCGGCGCCTTGCTGCGCGGTGACCCGGAATTGGCGCAAACCATGGGCATCCCACGCAACCGCCTGCTCTACGCCGGACATGAGCGCCTGACCCAGCCGCTTGTCGCGGTTGTCGCCGCACTGATTGGATTTGCCGCGCTGCTGACCGGGGGATTCAGCCGCTTCGGTCTCTGGCGCCAGATCGCGATTGCCGTGGGCGCACTGATCTTCGTTCAGTTTCTCGTGAACGGCGCGACCAACCTTGCCACGCGCACGCCCGATCTCTGGCCCATTGTCTATCTGCCGGTTCTGGTCGGCTTTGCCCTTGCCGGCGTCTTGCTGGCCCTTGCCGGAAGGACGCGGAAGGTACGGCACAGCCTGGTCGCGGCGGTGGCATCATGACGCTCTCACTTTATATCGCACGACGCTTCGCCTCCTCGTTTCTGATGATGTTCTCGGGTTTCTTCGCTGTCCTCTTCCTGATCGAGATCGTTGAACAGGTCCGGCGTTTTTCGGGCGCGAATCTGACGCTGGCCGAAACCGCCGAACTTGCGCTTCTCAAAGTACCGGAATCGGCTTACCGCATCCTTCCAATGATCATGATTCTTGCCTCCATCGCGCTCTTCCTCGCGCTGGCCCGGTCGTCTGAACTGGTGGTGATTCGTGCTGCTGGCCGGTCGGCCCTGCGGATGCTCGCCGCCCCGCTCCTGACCGCGCTCGCCATCGGAGCACTTGCCGTTGCAGTGCTGAATCCGATCGTAGCAGGCACATCAAAACGGTACGAGGTCCTATCGGATCGCCACCGTCTGGGTGACGGCAATGTCCTGTCGGTCACGCGTGAGGGCCTCTGGCTGCGGCAGGGTGGCGAGGATGGCCAGATCGTGATCCATGCCGACCGCGCCAATCTGGACGGGACGACGCTCTTTGGCGTCTCCTTCATCGCCTTCGCGCCCGAAAGCGGGCCCGTGGCGCGCATCGACGCCGAAATGGCGGAGCTTACTCAGGGCGCATGGCTCCTGCGTGGCGCGAAGGAGTGGCAATTCGCGCTGGGTGGCAATCCCGAGCGTGAGGCGGTGCAGCACCCGCAATACCGGCTGCCCTCGGACCTGACCGCCGATCAGATCCGCGACAGCTTCGGCACTCCCTCCTCCATCGCGATCTGGGACCTGCCGGCGTTCATCACCGCTCTGGAACGGGCGGGGTTTTCAGCGCAGAAGCATAATGTCTGGCTGCAGATGGAACTCGCCCTACCGCTTCTACTGGCAACGATGGTTCTCGTCGGCGCCGGGTTCACCATGCGCCACGCAAGGTCAGGACGCTCCGGAACCATGGTGCTGCTTGCGGTCATATCGGGCTTCGCCATCTTCCTCTTGCGTAACTTCGCGCAGGTTCTGGGCGAAAACGGACAGATCCCGGTCCTGATCGCGGCGTGGAGCCCGCCCGTCGCCGCTGCACTTCTGTCGCTCAGCCTCGTGCTGCATCTGGAGGATGGCTGATGCGGCACCTGATATCCGCGCTGCTCTTCACCCTGCTCTTTGCGCTCCCGCTCCGGGCGCAGGATCAGGCGACCCTGATCGCCGACCGGGTCTTTCTTGCCGGGGATGAAACGCTGACCGCCGAAGGCGCCGTCGAGGTGCTCTATCGCGGCGCGCGCCTGACAGCTGAGCGGATAACCTTTGACAGCCGCACCGACCAGTTGACGATTGTCGGACCGATCCGGCTGACCGATGTGAACGGAACCGTGGTTCTGGCCGACGCGGCCGAATTGTCGCGCGACATGACCGAAGGCGTCCTGACCAGTGCGCGCATGGTGCTCGACCAGCAGCTACAGCTTGCCTCGACCTCTATGACAAGAACGGAGGGACGGTACACGACGCTTAACAAGGTCGTCGCATCGTCCTGTCAGGTCTGCCCGTCGAACCCCAGACCGCTGTGGGAAATCCGCGCCCGGCGTGTCGTCCACGACCAGAAGGAACGGCAGCTCTATTTCGACCATGCCCAGTTCCGCGTTGCGGGATTGCCGATATTCTACGCCCCGCGGCTCAGGATGCCCGACCCGACCCTTAAACGGTCGTCGGGTTTTCTCATGCCATCGGTGCGCACCACCTCCGCCCTCGGCGCAGGCATCAAGCTGCCCTATTTCTTCGCGATCGGCGACAGCCGCGACCTGACGCTGACGCCCTATGTCTCGACCAACCACACGCGCACGCTGGAATTCCGCTATCGCCAAGCTTTTGCAAGTGGAAAGATGGAGTTCACCGGCGCGCTGACCCGCGACGATCTGCTCCCCGGCGATACACGCGGCTACCTCTTTGGAGAGGGACAGTTCGACCTTCCGCGCGATTTCGGCTTGGCTTTCGCAGTCCAGACGGTCAGCGATGATGCCTACCTGCTCGATTACGGCGTCAGCGATGTCGACAGGCTCGCAAGCGGGGTCGCGATCACCCGGACCCGGCGCAACGAATATATCGAGGCGCGTATCTTCCGCTACTGGTCGATCCGGCCGGGCGACGACAACTCGGTTCTGCCCACCTATGTCGGCGATCTGACCTTGACGCGCCGCTTCAGTCCCGCCTATCTCGGCGGCGAGGGGCAGTTCCGCTTTCAGACCCATGGCCACCGGCGCAGTTCCGACGTCGATACCGACGCGAATGCTGATGGTGTTACCGACGGCCGCGATATGGCGCGGGCAACGCTGATGGCGGATTGGCGGCGGAACTGGACCTTGCTGAACGGCATGGTCGTGTCAGGCGGGTTCCAGGCAACGGCGGACTTCTACTCCATTGGCCAGGATGCAGACTATCCGGGCACCGTGACCCGGTTCACCCCCGCTGCGATGGTCGAACTGCGCTGGCCGTGGGTGAAGACCGAACGGACAGGCGCCACACAGGTCATTGAACCGGTGGTGCAGGTGGTCTGGAGCCCGGACAGCACCGATAATGTCCCCAACGAAGACAGCCAGATCGTTACCTTCGACGAAGGCAACCTGTTTGATTTCAGCCGTTTCCCCGGCGCCGATGCGCATGAACTGGGAACAAGGTTCAACATCGGTGTCGGCTGGACGCGGTATGATCCCGCCGGATGGTCACTTGGCGTCACAGCCGGGCGGGTCTTCCGTGCGCGTGATCTTGGCCAGTTCAGCGCCGCTTCGGGCCTCGACGGGACCTCGTCGGACTGGCTTCTCGCAGTTCAGGCCGAGAACACCTTTGGGCTGACCCTGATGAACCGGGCACTCTTCGACGACAACATGAACTTCAGCCGGGACGAGCTGCGCATCGGTTACGATGACGGGAAATACGATGTGACGGCAGGCTATCTCTGGCTGGTCGCGGACCCCGCCGAAGGACGTCTGCGCGAAAGCTCGGAATTCGTCTTCGATGCCGGCTGGAATTTTACCGACAACTGGCGCGGCACGCTGGCCGGACGCTATGATTTTCAGGCGGCACGCGCCGCGCGCGCCGCGATCGGGCTTCAGTACCGCAACGAATGCGCAACAATTGATCTTTCCCTCTCGCGCCGCTTCACGTCCTCGACTAGTGTATCAGCCGATACGAGCTTCAATCTCGGGGTCGCGCTGAACGGCTTCGGCGCGGGAACCGACGGACGGCGCTACCGGCGCACATGCCTGCGCTGACGACAAGCGGCCGGGCGAAAACCGAAGACGACGACAGAGCAGACGGACGGCACATGATGCGCAAGATCACTCTTCTTTCCCTCGCCCTCGCGGCGGTCACGGCCCTTGGCGGACCGGTTGCCGCCCAGTCGGGGCAATTCTCACCCGCCGTCATCGTGAACGACTCCGTCATCACTCAATACGAGCTGGATCAGCGCATCCTTTTTCTGCAGCTTCTGCGCGCCCCCGGTGACCCGGCTGAGGAAGCCCGCAAGGGCCTGATCGACGATCGTCTGCGCAGTCAGGCCGCAGAGCAGATGGACATCTCCCTCACCGCCGAGCAGATTCAGACCGGCATGGCCGAGTTCGCCAGCCGCGCCAACCTGGAAACCGAACAGTTCCTGGAAGCCATTGGCCAGGGCGGCGTGTCGCCCGAAAGCTTCCGTGATTTCGTCAGTTCCGGCCTTGCCTGGCGCGAGGTCGTGCGCACCCGTTTCGGCGGCCCCCGCATCACCATCACCGACGCCGAGATCGACCGGGCGATGTCCGTCGTCGCGCAGCGCGGATCGGGTCCGCGCGTGCTCCTGTCGGAAATCATCCTGCCGCTGGAACCGACAACGGCCGCCGATACCCGCGATCTCGCCCTTGAACTGGCCGAAACTGTCCGCTCCGAAACCGCCTTTGCCAATGCCGCCCGGACCTATTCCGCCGCGCCGTCGCGTGATCAGGGCGGCCAGCTTGGCTGGATGCCGCTGACCAACCTGCCGCCGCAGGCGCGCCAGGTCGTCGCCCAGATGGGCAATGGCCAGGTCAGCCCGCCGATCCCCCTTGGCAATGCGATCGCTCTCTTCCGCCTGCGCGGCATCCAGCAGGGCGGAGAGATCGCCGCATCGAATATCACGCTCGACTACGCGCAATACCTGATCCCCGGCGGCCGCAGCGCCGAGGCGCTGGCTGAGGCCGAGCGGGTCCGGGGCAAGGTCGATACCTGCGACGACCTTTACAAGGTCGCGCGCGGCAAACCCGCAGAACAACTTCTGCGCGACACAATGCCCGCAAGCCGGGTGCCTGCCGACATTGCCGCCGAACTTGCGCGGATGGACCGCAATGACACATCCGTCGCTCTGACGCGCGGAAATGCACTCGTTTTCCTCATGCTCTGCAACCGCTCCGCCACCATCGCCGAAGGCACCGATCCGACGGTTCCGGTGACGGTCGCGGCCGAGGATCTTCCCGAAGGCACACCTGCGATCAACCCCGAACTTGGCTTCGGCCGTGGCCCGAGCCGTGCGCAGATCCGCGAGGAACTGACCAACCAGCGCCTTGCGGGACTTGCCGAGGGCTATCTCGCCGAGCTGCGTGCGAACGCGATCATCATCACGCCGTGAGGCAGCGGCCGTGACCACCGCGCCCATCGCCCTGACCTGCGGCGAACCTTCGGGCATCGGCCCCGAGATTGCCATGAAGGCGCGGGCCGCGCTTGGGGCGGCCCTGCCGTTTTTCTGGATCGGCGACCCCCGCCACCTGCCCGACGGCAGCACATGGCAGGAAATCAGAACCCCCGCCGAAGCGCATGACCTGCCTGCGGGCACCCTGCCCGTGCTGCGCCACGACTTCCACTCCCCGGCCCGGCCCGGCGATCCCGCTCCTGAAAACGCCGTCGGGGTGATCGCGGTCATCGCCCGGGCGGTCGATCTGGTGGCCAGCGGCGCGGCCTCGGCTGTCTGTACCGCGCCCATCAACAAGAAGGCGCTGAAGGATGGCGCCGGGTTCGCCTTTCCCGGCCATACCGAATACCTCGCTCATCTGGCGGGTGTTGACCGCGTTGTCATGATGCTCGCCTGCGACGCGCTTCGGGTGGTGCCGGTCACGATCCATATCCCGCTTTCCGAGGTGCCCGGTGCGCTGACCGCCGACCTTCTGGAAGAGACGATCCGCATCACGTGCGACGGGCTTATCCGGGATTTCGGCCTTGCCAAACCCCGGCTTGCCGTGGCCGGGCTGAACCCGCATGCGGGCGAAGGCGGGGCTATGGGGCATGAGGATCTGACGGTCATTGCCCCCGTCCTCGATCGGCTCAGGGCCGAAGGCATGGCGATCACCGGCCCCCTGCCCGCCGATACGATGTTCCACGCCGGCGCCCGGGCGCGCTATGACGCCGCGATCTGCATGTATCACGATCAGGCGCTCATCCCGATCAAGACGCTGGATTTCGCGGGCGGCGTCAACCTGACGCTCGGCCTGCCTTTCATCCGTACCTCGCCCGATCACGGCACCGCCTTCGACATCGCCGGGCGCGGCATCGCCGACCCGGCGAGCCTGATCGCCGCCCTGAAAATGGCGCGGGACATGGCGGAAAAGAGGGCCGGGTGATGGCGGCACTGGACGGGCTTCCCCCGCTGCGCGAGGTGATCGCGACCCACGGGATCGCCGCGAAAAAGGCGCTGGGCCAGAACTTCCTTCTGGACCTGAACCTGACGGCCAGGATCGCGCGGGCGGCGGGCGATCTTTCGAAATGCGATGTGCTGGAGGTTGGCCCCGGCCCCGGCGGGCTGACGCGCGGCCTTTTGGCCGAAGGGGCGCGCAAGGTGCTGGCCATCGAAAAGGATGCCCGCTGCCTGCCCGCTCTGGCTGAGATCGCGGACGCCTATCCCGGACGGCTGGAGGTACTGAACGCCGATGCGCTCGCCGTCGATCCCCTTGCGCATCTGACCCCGCCGATCCGCATCGTGGCCAACCTGCCCTACAATGTCGGGACCGAACTTCTGGTGCGCTGGCTCACGCCCCCCGCATGGCCGCCGGTCTGGCAGAGCCTGACGCTGATGTTTCAGAAAGAGGTGGCGGAGCGTATCACCGCCCAGCCCGGCGACAAGGCTTACGGTCGCCTTGCCATCCTCGCCCGCTGGCTGACGGACCCGCGAATCGTCCTGACGCTGCCGCCCGAAGCCTTCACACCTCCGCCAAAGATCCATTCGGCGGTGGTGCATATGACCGCCCTGCCCGAACCGCGTTACCCGGCCGATGGCAAGGTCCTGAACCGCCTCGTCGCGGCGGGGTTCAACCAGCGCCGCAAGATGCTCAGGGCCAGCCTCAAAGGTTCGGCGCCTGATATCGAGGCAAAGCTGGAGGCCGCCGGGATCAAGCCGACCGCGCGGGCGGAAGAGATCGGTCTTGAAAGCTGGTGCCGGCTGGCGCGGATCGTCGCCGCTTCTGGCAGCGGCGCTTAGCCAAAAGTAACCTTGGCGGGCCGTGTTGGTCCGCTTTGAGCCCAATTTGTAGGTTTCTGCGATCAGTACGAATGCCAGCTTTCGTTGAATGCTTATGCAAATTGACCGCTAGTCGCCGGATGAATTGCATTCCTGCAAAGGAGGGATCTTATGCATCGCGGATCGCGCTCTGTAGCGCAAGCTTGGCCATAGAGACCTTGTAGCAGTCTTCGAACTCAGAGCAGCTGACGCATTCGTCCCATGCTGCGATATCTACGTCAACACTTCGTTGGCCACGTGAGAGACCAATATTTTGAATGCTGAAGGATAAGGCTTTTCCAACGTGCCGGCCAGTTAAGTCGCTAGACAACACATCTGGAAACATCGTCCCATGGCAGGTTTTATGTGTCGTCATGAGAGCTCACAGTTTTCTTAGTTCGGACCATTCTAACCCTTTAATGCTCAGCATTGCAGCATCGTTAAAGAGCTTATGCCTTTTCGCCTATGAAGTTTCAGGTTCAATGCCCTGTTTTGACGCGAAGTTCGAACGCGTGCGGTTTGCAAAAGCAACCAGTGAGAGCATCACGGGCACTTCGACAAGAACGCCAACTACTGTTGCCAGAGCTGCGCCGGACTTTAGACCAAATAGGCTAATTGCCACGGCAACGGCCAGCTCGAAGAAGTTTGACGTCCCGATCAAAGCGCACGGGGCCGCAATTCGATGTGGGACTTTAAGGGCATAGGCCGCCGCATAGGCGAGGGCAAAGATACCATACGATTGCAAAAGAATCGGCACTGCAATCAATGCGATGACCTGAGGATCCTCTAGAATGACCTGACCTTGCAGGCCAAATAGGATCACGACCGTCGTAATGAGACCGACAATCGACCAAGGTTTGACGCGCGTCTGGAACGCCTCAATTCGATCTGCTTCGCCCAATCGTGTCCGTGTCCAAAGGCCTGCCCCTAACGGCAGTGCTACAAACAGGATGACGGAGAGCACCAGTGTTTCCCAAGGCACAGCAATGTCTGTTACGCCCAAAAGGAAGGCAACAATCGGCGCGAAGGCGAAGACCATAACAACATCGTTCACCGAAACCTGCAAAAGGGTGTAGCTCTCGTCGCCACGGCTCAGTTGAGACCAGACAAACACCATCGCAGTGCACGGCGCGGCCCCTAAAAGGATCAGACCAGCAATATATTGCTGTGCATCCTCAGGGGCGATCAGGTCCGCGAAGACGACCTCAAAGAACAACACACCAAGCGCTGCCATAGTAAATGGCTTGATGAGCCAGTTGACGATGAGCGTGATGGCAAGGCCCTTGGGCTGTTTGACCACATCGCGGAGACTGGATGGATCCACTCCGACCATCATCGGATAGACCATTGCCCAGATCAACACTGCGACCACCAGATTCACACTGGCCATTTCAGCTGCTGCGATCGCAGAGACTAGGGAAGGTGCGATACTGCCGATAACAATGCCGGCCACCATAGCCAACGCGATCCAGACCGTCAGGTATCGTTCAAAGATGCTCATCTTGTTCCGGGTTCCTTGTATTCGTTCGGAAGTCGACTGGAGTCGATGGCAGCCGCGGCAACTGACGGATATTTTTTAATGACCAACTTGGGCCTAATGTCAAAAATTTCGCAAACCGTGGTAGATGCCACGCCAGCGATCCAGTCCTGCCACAGCAAAGACTATGTGTATACTGGAAAAGTACTAAGAATTTAGGGCTTTGTAGTCGGACATTAGGACTATGCCGAGCGGTTGTTATTCGCAAAGCCGACCTTAATGTTTTGGAGATGTACCGCTGCTTTGTCCGCTGAAGGGACTAAGAGGTGAACTGCTTCAACAATGAAAGACCGCAGCCCGGGGCTACGGTCTATAATGTCGCAAACATTAAATCCTTTACTCGGCCGCATCCGCAGGCGGCTCGCTGCCGCCATCCGAGGGCGCCTTCGCCACGTCCCGCTTCTCGCGCGGCTTGCGCGGCGCACGCTGCGCGCGCTTTTTCTCGGTCGGCGCAGACCCTTCTTCCGGTGCAGCCGGCAGTTCCGGCATCATCGGAGCCGAGCGGGCTGTCTGACGCGCCTCGGGGGTCTCAACCAGACCCGGCCCCTCATCGCCATCCTCGTCACGACCCGCCGACATGTCGGCGCGCGGCTGTTCGTTGCCGTCCCGATCGCTCCGGTCGTCATGACGGTGACGCTGGTTCTGGCGGTCGTTGTTCTGACCGCCATGATTATTGCCATCGCCCTGATTCTGGCCGCCCTGCGCCTGTCGCGCTTCCTGTTCGCGCTGCATTTCCTTCTGCGCCTCGCCCAGCATACGGGTGTAATGCTCGGCATGCTGCAGGAAGTTCTGTTCCGCCACCCGGTCATTCGACAGCTGGGCATCGCGCGCCAGCGTCAGATACTTGTCGATGATCTGCTGCGGCGTACCGCGGACCTTGCCCTCGGGACCGGAGGAGTCGAACACCCGGTTGACAACATTGCCGAGCGAACGCTGGCGGTTCGACTTCGAACGCGAACGGTTCTTGGATGATCTCATGTGCTTTCGTCTGTCCAGGCCAATGGGGCTATGCGCTGTCCTGCCCGGCTCCGCATCCTGCGCCGAATATCAACGGCTTGAGGCGGCGGTTTGTTCTGCTGGGCAAAGTGGTCCGGGCTGACGCGAAAGGTCCGCCCGTCACGCCCCCCTTAATGCATGATGTGGCAGGACGGGCAAGGGAAAATTGCTTCCTGTGGCGAAAAATCCCGTTTTTTCGCGACAATATCGGCACCTGCGGCAGATAGGCAGCGATTCTCCGGGACCCGGCTCACATTGCGCCGCACTCTCCGGGCGTGCCCTGCCGGATCGCGATAACCACCCGGTCTCGCCCATCGAGGTCGCGGCGGATGTCCGGTTCCTCAAAGCCCTGCGCCCGCAGCAAAGCAGCGACCGCTGCGCCCTGTGTCGGCCCGATCTCCAGCACCAGCCGCCCGCCCGCCATCAGCCGCGCGCCCGCCCCGGCGGCAATGGCGCGATAGGCGTCGAGCCCATCCCCCCCGGGCGTCAGCGCGCCCCTCGGCTCCCAGTCACGCACCTCGGGGGTCAGGCCCGCCATCTCGTCTTCCGCGATATAGGGCGGGTTGGAGGTGATGAGGTCGAACCGCCCCGTGACCCCGGCAAACCAGTCCGAGTGCTGAAACCGCGCGCGCCGCGACAGGCTGAGCCTTTCGGCATTCTCCGCCGCGACGGCCAGAGCACCTTCGGAAACATCCGTCCCCGTGCCGGTCGCGAAGGGCATACCGGCAAGACAAGAAAGCAGGATGCAGCCCGTCCCGGTACCAAGGTCCAGCATCTTGACGAAGGGGCGTTCCAGCGCTGCGGCCACCAGCAACTCTGTCTCGGGGCGCGGGTCGAGCGTATCGCGTGTCACCCGGAACTCGTGGCCATAAAATAACCGCCGCCCGGTGATCTGGCTGACCGGTTCCCGCGCCACCCGGCGCGTCACCAACGCCTCGAACGCTGCCAGCGCGGCAGACTCCATCGCGTCCGGCAGAATGAGCGTCACACGGTCGGGCGCGATCCCGAGAGCATGGGCCAATAACCGCCGAGCATCCCGCGCCGCGCCCTCGATTCCGGCTTCACCGAGCCGCCTGATTGCGGCGCTCAGCACCTCTGCCCCCGTCATCGCGCGGACCCGTCGCCGATGTTCAAGGCCAGAGGCCCGCGAACGAGGCGTCTCACGCCTCCATCTCCGCGAGTTTCGCGGCCTGATCCTCGGCGATCAGCGCGTCGGTCACCTCGGTCAGGTCGCCCGCCATGATCTCCGAAAGCCGGTAAAGCGTCAGGCCGATGCGGTGGTCCGTCATCCGCCCTTGAGGAAAATTGTAGGTGCGGATGCGCTCAGAGCGGTCTCCCGAACCCACCTGTGCCTTGCGGTCGGCGGCGCGGGCATCGTCCGCCTTCATGCGTTCCATATCGTAAAGCCGGGCCCTGAGCACCGCCATCGCATTGGCGCGGTTCTGGTGCTGGGACTTCTCCGATGAGGTCACGACGATTCCGGTCGGAATATGGGTGATGCGCACGGCCGAGTCGGTCGTGTTCACATGCTGCCCACCCGCGCCGGAGGATCGCATCGTGTCGATGCGGATGTCTGAGGCGGGTATGTCGATCTCCACATCCTCGGCCTCGGGCAATACTGCGACAGTCGCGGCAGAGGTATGGATACGGCCCCCCGCCTCCGTCTCGGGTACGCGCTGGACACGGTGGACGCCGGACTCGAACTTCAGGCGGGCAAAGACGCCTTCGCCCTCGATCCGCGCCATGGCTTCCTTGACCCCGCCAAGTTCGGTCTCGCTGAGTTCCAGCAACTCAAACCGCCAGCCCATGCTCTCGGCATATTTCTGGTACATGCGCAGCAGATCGCCCGCGAAAAGCGCCGCCTCCTCCCCCCCCGTTCCGGGCCGGATTTCGAGGATCGCGGGCCGCGCATCGGCGGCATCCTTCGGCAGAAGCGCGATCCTGAGCCGCGCCTCCATCTCGGGGATGCGTTCCTTCAGGCGCGGCAACTCGTCCTCGGCCAGGGCCCGCATCTCCGGGTCGGACAGCATCGCTTCGGCCTCCTCCAGATCGGCCAAAGCCTGCCGGTAAGCCGCAATCTCGGCCGTCACCGGTTTCAGTTCGGAATATTCGCGAGAAAGCGAGGCGATTTCGGACGGGTCGGCACCAGAAGACAACTTCGCTTCGAGGAACTCGAAACGCCGTGTGATCTGGTCGAGCTTGTCCAAAGGTACCATAGCGGCGGTTTGACCTTTCGCCGGGCGGCGGTCAAGGGGGAGAGGCCGGGAGCTGCCTGCCCCCGGACCCCCGGGAGTATTTTCAGACAGAAAGTGCGCAATTGGTGGCGGATATCTGTCGGGACGGTGTCGGTACAGATGCCATACGCGCGCCAGACGGAGGCCAGACGGTGCTTTTTGGCCGAAACCTCGGTTTTGATCACAGCCCTAACGGGCCGTTAACTGCCCGAGCCAGTCGCGGAGTCGGGCCGCGTTGACGCCATGGTCGCCGCGACCGAAGCGTAGGCGGGCATGGAGGATCAGAGCCGTTGCCGAGCCGTCGTCACGCGCGGTGGCGGTCGTGTAGTCGGGAAAGCCGAATATCCTCGACCGCGTGATCCATGTGATCATGCCCTCTTCGGGGCTGCCCGCCAGCTGCACGGTGCGCGCTGTGTTCAGGGCAATCTCGTCGAGGTCGGAAAGCACGTCCACCGGGCTCTTGCTAGGCACCGTTACGGCGGCCGTCGCGCGCCCCTTTCCCGCGATCACCGCGTCGGCACCGGGGGGAAAGAATGCCCATGCGCTGCCACCGGAGAGTTCCGGGGCCACATGCCACCGCGCCGGGTTGGAGGGGGCAAGGCGAATATAGACCATGCCCCCGACGACGATCATAAGAAGAAGGGCAAGCGCCATCCTCATCCCTTCCGCCGCGTCCAGCCGTAAAGACAGATCAGCTCATGCGCGACATGGGCACCGGCAATCGCCGTCGCCCCGGTCGTGTCATAGGCGGGCGAGACCTCCACCACATCGCCGCCGACCATGTTGATCCCCGCCAGATCGCGCAGGATCGCCGCGACCTGCCAAGAGGCGAGCCCGCCCCAGACCGGCGTGCCGGTTCCGGGCGCAAAGGCAGGGTCGAGGCAGTCGATATCGAAGGTAAGGTAAGTCGGGCGATCTCCGATTATCCCCTTGATTATCTTCACAACGGCGGCTGAACCGGTCTCGTGCACCTCGCGCGCGTCAATCACGGTGACACCCATGAAGTCGTCATTATGGGTCCGGATGCCAACGTGAACGGAGGTCTTCGGATCGACGATGCCGGACTTGATCGCCTTGTAGAACATCGTTCCATGATCAATCCGGGTGAAATCGTCATCGACCCAGGTGTCGCAATGGGCATCGAAATGCAGGAGCGAGATCGGCCCGAATTTCTCGGCATAGGCCTTCAGGATCGGGAAGGTGATGTAGTGATCGCCGCCCAGCGTCACCGTCCCCGGCCCGGCAGCAAGGATGCCGCGGATATGGGCGGTCAGCGTATCGGGGAAATCCGAGACCTTGGCATAGTCGAAGGCCAGATCGCCGTAGTCGACGATCTCCATCTCTTCCAGAGGCGAATAGCCCCATCCATAGGGCGGATCGCAGGGCTGAAGGGCGGAGGCCTCGCGCACAGCACGCGGGCCGAAGCGGGTGCCGGTGCGGTTCGTCACCGCCTGATCGAAGGGCACGCCTGTAATCGCCAGATCGACACCGGTCAGGTCCTTCGAATAGCGCCGGCGCAGGAAACTCGTGGCGCCACCAAAGACGTTTTCATAGGCAAGGCCGCGTCTTTCGGCACGGGTAAAGGCGAGGTCAACCTCGCGTTTCGCGTCTTCCAAAGCCATGGGATGGGCTCCGTGATTGGGGTCTGGCGTCATTCAAGCCGGAGACGCCGCCGATCCGGATGGATCCAAACCATGCGATTTCCGCGGATTCGTCAAGAGTTTTGATCAAATTCTGAGATGAATCGGCTCCTTCCAACCGATATCTAGATCATAATATGTTGATTTTATTAGAAATAATCAGACTTATCGAGTCAACCAGACATCCAGCCGCTATCGGCGCAAACGGTCACACCGGCTGCGCCCGCTCCACCAACCGCGCGAAGAAACTCGCCCCGAAGGGGGCGGCCTCGTCGTTGAACTCATAGGCAGGATGGTGCAGACCCGGCCCCTCGCCCTGACCCAGGAAGAGATAGCACCCGGGTCTCTGTTCCAGGAGGTAGGAGAAATCCTCCGCCCCCATCTCGCGCCCGGCATCGTCGGCGACACCGGCAGCCCCGGCAACGTCGCGCGCAACGTCTGCAGCGAAGACGGTACGGTCGGGGTCGTTCACGGTCGCCGGATAACCCAGTTCATAGTCTATATCGGCAGAGACGCCGAAAGACGCCGCCTGTCCTGCCACGATTTCCTCGAACCGTTGTTTAACCTGCATCCGCACCTTTTCGCTGAAGGTCCGAATCGTCGCGCCGAACCAGCCGGTTTCGGGGATGATGTTATTCGCCGTACCGGCATGGATCTCCGTCACCGAAACTACGACTTCATCCAGCGGATCGACATTCCTGCTGGCAATGGTCTGAAGTGCGCCGACCATGCCGACCATGGCCGGGATTGGGTCGATGCATTCATGGGGATAGGCGCCATGCCCACCTCTTCCGGTGATCTTTACCTTCGCGGTATCGACGGCAGCCATGATCGGACCAGGCGTTGTGACAAAGCGGCCGAGGGGAACGGAGGGCGTGTTATGGAGAGCATAGACTTCACCGATCCCGAATCGATCGAGCATGCCCTCGCGCACCATCACCTCGCCACCGCCGCCGTCCTCTTCCGCAGGCTGGAAGATCAGCGCCACACGGCCGCGGAAGCGACGCGTCTCGGTCAGGTATTTCGCGGCCCCGAGCAGCATCGCGGTATGGCCGTCATGGCCGCAGGCATGCATGACGCCCG
Source organism: Albidovulum litorale (assembly GCF_025751495.1). GTDB lineage: Bacteria > Pseudomonadota > Alphaproteobacteria > Rhodobacterales > Rhodobacteraceae > Albidovulum > Albidovulum litorale. The sequence goes on from NZ_JAOWKZ010000001.1 coordinate 185,172, forward strand.
GCACGGTCGAAGCATGGGGAACCCCGGTTTCCTCAGTGATCGGCAAAGCGTCCATATCGGCACGCAACCCAATCGTCGGCCCCTCGCCCTGCCCCTCAATGATCGCAACGATGCCGCTCGTTGCGATACCTTCATGGACTTCGTCAACCCCGAAGTCCCGCAGGCGGTCGGCGACGAAAGCCGCAGTCTTGTGACAGTCAAAGCGAAGTTCGGGATGGGCATGCAGATGGCGGCGCCATTCGGCCATCTCAGGCGCGAAATCGGCGATGCGGTTAAGGACGGGCATGTGGACTCTCAGGGCGCGAGTTGCGAATACTGGCCACATGACCGCAATTCCGGGATAATCGCAATGACCCTCAACCGTGCCGCTTCGGACCGACTCGTTCACGATCCCGAGGGCGGGGTGCCGCGACTTCTGGAAATCATGGCCCGGCTCCGGGACCCGGCAAACGGTTGCCCCTGGGATATCGAACAGGATTTCGCGACTATAGCACCCTATACGATCGAAGAGGCCTATGAGGTCGCCGATGCAATCGAACGGGGAGCATGGTGCGAACTTGAAGGCGAACTTGGCGACCTTCTTTTCCAGACGGTCTATCACGCGCAGATGGGCAAAGAGGCCGGACACTTCAGCTTTGAAAGCGTTACGAAGGCCATCTCAGACAAGATGGTCGCCCGCCACCCGCATGTCTTCGGCGATGAAAGCCGAGAGAAAACGGCCGAACAGCAGACCCGCGACTGGGAGAAGCTGAAAGCCGCCGAACGCGCGGGCAAAGCCGAGCGGGGAACACTCGACGGTGTCGCAGTCGGACTGCCCGCGTTGACCCGGGCGGTCAAACTGCAGAACCGCGCCGCGCGCGTCGGTTTTGACTGGCCTTCCACCGACGAGGTGATCGACAAGATCACGGAAGAGGCGCGTGAATTGAACGAAGCACGGGGCGGGATGAGCGCGGCTGAGGTTTTCGAGGAATTCGGCGATCTTCTATTCGTCATCGCCAACCTTGCCCGTCATCTGAAGATCGACCCGGAAGCCGCCCTGCGCGCCGCCAACACAAAATTCACCCGCCGCTTCCGCGCCATCGAAGCGGCCCTTGCCGAGCGGGGCAAAAGGCCCGAGGACAGCGATCTGGCCGAGATGGATGCGCTTTGGGACTTGGCAAAATCGCGCGAAAAGGCAGAGGCGGCTCGGCTTTGTCAACAGCGGGCCGATGACCCGCAAGGGCGCATGGCCGAAGAACGGCAAAAGCTGGCTGAGGAGCACAGTCATCAACAGCAGGCTCAGCAGCGGCAATAATTCTGACTTCTTTAATCAGGTATTGACGCCCGCCCTTCGCTCGGCGATAAGGGCACAAATATCTGACTAAAGGAGTCGACTATGCTCACCCGCACCCCACTCTTCGCGCTGTCGATGATCGCGCTCGCTGGCCCCGCCCTCGCGGAAGAAGTTAATGTCTATTCGCTGCGCCAACCGGAGCTTGTGCAGCCCCTCTTTGACAAATTCACTGAAGAAACAGGGATCGCCGTCAATGTCGCCTTTGTTGAAAAAGGCATGGTCGAGCGGTTGGTCAGCGAAGGCGACCGCAGCCCCGCTGACCTCGTTATGACCGTCGATATCGCCAAGCTGTCTCAAGTTGTTGAAGCAGGCGTAACCCAACCAGTCATGTCAGAGGTTCTTGCGGCGAATATTCCCGCCGAGTTCCGCGACCCGGGCAACCAGTGGTTCGGCCTCACCACCCGTGCCCGCGTCGTCTATGCCTCCAAGGACCGCGTCGCCGATGGCGAGGTGACGACTTATGAGGACCTCGCCGATCCAAAATGGCAGGGTCGCATCTGCACCCGTCCCGGCACGCATGACTACAACCTCGGCCTGATGGCGGCGATGATCGAACATCACGACGCCGGTTATGCCAAGGAATGGGCCACCGGCCTGCGCGCCAACCTCGCCAAGAAACCCGAGGGCAACGACCGGGCGCAGGTCAAGTCGATCTGGGCGGGCGAATGCGATATCTCGCTTGGCAACACCTATTACATGGGTGCGATGCTGAACGACCCCGAACAGGTGGACTGGGCCAATTCGGTGCGGATCGTCTTCCCGACCTTCGAGGACAACGGCACCCATATGAACGTTTCGGGCGTGGCGATGACCAAGGCCGCCCCGAACAAGGACGCCGCCCTGAAGCTGATGGAATTCCTGTCGTCGGACGAGGCGCAGGCGATCTATGCCGAGACCAATTACGAATTCCCGGTCAAGCCCGGCGTCGCGAAGTCTGACCTGGTCGCAAGCTGGGGCGAATTCACACCCGACAGCCTGAACCTGATGGATGTCGCGAAATCGCGGCCCGAAGCGCTGAAGTTGATGGAAGAAGTAAACTTCGACGGATAATGAATTGAACTAAAAAGATAACGGCCCCGGCATCCACGTGCCGGGGCCTTTGTTTTGCTCGTTCGGTTCTGCCAGACTCGGAAACCTACTCGGCGGCAACGGCGGGCATCGCACCACCAATAAGATCGACCCCCGGAATGCGCGCCAGCGTGTCGAGATCGGCGACATAGCGGCCACGCAGATCGGCCAGTTGCAGACCCGCGAACCCCTGTTCGATTCCGGTCTGGGGCTGGCGGGAATGGAAAGCGAGAATTCGGTCGCGCTGACCGGGGGCGAACCGGGCACCCTGCCGGTAATGGCGCTGGATCATCGCGACAGCGCTGTCGGTCACGGGCGGTGCCGACGCAGACATCAGCGGATCATTGAGCCTCAGGCCGGGAACGAGATGGGCCATGATCTCTAACGGATGCGGCCGCGTCGCCAAGACTGTAACCCTGCTTGCCTCAAGCCCGTCGCGCAGAGCTTCTACAACTTCAACCCAGCCGCCGGAGAAGTTTGCCATCGCTGTGGCATATTCTGCGAATGGCTCCACCAACCGGTCGAGCGCGAAACGCCGCCACGCGCCGACGTACAGAGCGTCATACGGAACGACGGCAATGACGAGGTGGTCAACAGGCTGACCCAGAGCCGACCGCAGCACCTCTGCCCGGCTCCGCGCAGCAGGGTAGAACCGGCCATTGAGAAGGCTGGCCATGCGGCCGGCTAGATCGTGTTCTGACAGGATCAGGCCACGGCGTCCCTCATCCGGTGCAGGGATCGCGTCGGTCATCTGGCTGGAAAACGCCTCGGCCGCGAGGCCTACATGGCGCGGCTCGGGGAAAGCGCAATCGAACGTCCCGCCCGGCGCACCACCGCGGCCGGGATAGGCCAAATCGTACCCAGCTGCGATGATCGCATCACGATTGACGCCAATGAAACGCTGAAAGTCTTCGGCTTCACAGCAATGCGCACCCGCATGGACGAGAATCTCGTAGGACTCTGTGGTCATTGATGTTGCCTTCCCCAGATCGTTTCCACGCTCGCAACCAAATGTGGTTTATGTTTGGCAACTTTGGGTTGCTGCCTTGGCGGTGCGACTTTCGAATCGTTTCAAGGGGTTCGGACGGGATGCTCACTTTGGGGTTCGGACGGGACCCATTTCCTTGCCTTGGAGTGCTACGGCCCGGAACACCTGCGCCGGCAATGGAGACAGCCGGTATACTGAACGGATCGACGGAAGCCCTCCAGACAACAAAACCCCGACCGATGGCCGGGGCTTTTATTCGGGAACGGGCCGGATTACCCTTCGTTCAGCTTGTCATTCGCCTCTTTCAGCGATGATGAGATGACATCATACCACTCGCCCGATTCACGCATCTGCAGCAGACCCGCGTTCAGCATGGCCAGATATTCCTTTCCGCGCGGGTTGGACTTGTGGGACATCGCCGAGATTTCCTGAATCGACGTGACATAGGTGTTTTCCACGACCTGATCGGCGATTCCTAGGTCCTTGATCACCGAAACGGTTGCCTGAGATTCCACGGTCGCGATGTCATAGGTGCCGTCGATCAGTCCCTTGAAACAGTCGGGGATCATCGCCGGGATCGACACGGTAATGACGGGTTCGACCAGCCCTTCGGCATCGAGGTCATGCAGCGAGTAACCCTCGGGCCGGCAGATTCGCGCACCGACGAGATCCTGGAAGCTCTTGGCGTCGGCATAAGGATTGTCCTTGGCCGCGAAGAAGCCGAAGACCGCGGTGTAAAGAGGCTCGGAAAAGTCGAATTCCTCACAGAATTCCCGGGTCAGATCAGAAACGTTGCTGAGATCGGCGCAATCGGGCGCATACCAGGCGACTGAAATATCGAAGGCGTTCGTCGGGATCAGCGTTGTCAGATGCGAATCCCAGTCGTCGATCCAGTCGATACGGAACTTGCGGTCGGGTGCGGCACGGCGCATCGCGGTTGAGGTCAGACGGATCAGGAAGCCGCCGCCGGTCAGTCCTTCGTCGGCGAAGGGATACCAGTCGCCGCCAGTCAGGAACTTGATCGTGGGCTTGTATTCCCCGGCCGCGACGATCTGTTCATTGCCGGTCAGGCTTTCATCCTCCGTGAGCTCGGCCAAGCTCTCTTCGACGGTCTTGCGGCCATCCTTGCAGGGGATCACGAGTTTGGTGCCCGCAACCAGTTTGTTCGGGTTGCCGATCGCACCGGAATTCACGTTAAAAAGCGTCTGGTAGTCTAGAACACCATATGCCGCGACCGAGATCGATCCGAGCGTATCGCCATCCTTGACTGTGTAAGTCGAACATTCTTCCTGCGCGGCAACCGATCCGGCCGCGAGAGTCGCCAGCAGGCTGACAGCCCCGGTCCGGCAGATAGCAGAGTAAAATTTCATCATATTTCTCCTTCACGCTTGCGTCATGCGTGTGCTCTGGCACCTTTCAAGGTAGATTCGCGGATGTGTATGTTTATTCGTAACAATTACGATGACACCGCCACTTGAAGGAGGTAGTCGCACCAATAACGATGTCGTTTTTTACTGAAATAGTGTCCATTTTAGGGCGGCATTTTGCACTCGACAGTTAATTTGATCATTTTTTTTCTGCAGATGGACAATGACTGATACAAGGTTCAACCTGCGACCAAAGGAGCGCCCCGGATGACGAAGAGCAGAAAGATCATCATCGACACCGATCCCGGGCAGGACGACGCGGTCGCGATCCTGCTGGCGTTGGCCTCACCCGAACTTGACGTTCTAGGCATCACAACGGTGGCGGGCAACGTGCCGCTTTCACTGACTTCAAGAAACGCGCGCATTGTCTGTGAACTGGCCGGGCGACCTGACATACCGGTCTATGCTGGCTGCGAGGCGCCGCTCGTCCGCCCGCTCGTTACGGCGGAATATGTACACGGCAAAAGCGGCCTCGATGGTATCGTCCTGCCCGATCCGAAAATGGCGCTGACTGACGGCCATGCGGTCGACTTCCTTATCGAAACGCTCCGCAAGGAGGCGCCCGGCAGCGTGACGCTTTGTCCGATCGGCCCGCTGACAAACATTGCCACAGCCCTGCGGCAAGCGCCCGACATCGCCCCCCGCATCGCCGAGATCGTGCTGATGGGCGGGGCCTATTTCGAGGTCGGCAATGTGACACCTGCGGCCGAGTTCAACATCTATGTCGACCCGGAGGCCGCCGGTATTGTCTTCAAATCCGGCGTGCCGCTCGTCGTCATGCCGCTTGACGTCACCCACAAGGTGCTGACGACACGGGCACGTGTCGAGGCGTTCCGGGGCCTCGGGACGCAGGTTGGCCACGCCGTGGCAAGCTGGACCGATTTTTTCGAGCGCTATGATATGGCGAAATACGGGTCCGAAGGCGCACCACTGCACGACCCCTGTACCATCGCCTATCTGCTCAAACCGAATCTGTTCACCGGTCGACACATCAATGTGGAGATCGAGACCGAGGGTCGCTTCACAACCGGCATGACGGTTGCCGACTGGTGGCGGGTGTCGAATCGGGAAGCCAATGCGATGTTCATCGGCGATGTCGATGCCGAGGGCTTTTATGCGCTCCTGACCGAACGCCTCGCCCATCTGTGAGACAAGGAACGGCTTTTCTTTCGACCGCATCGGCCTATCTATGGGTAAAGGAGCGCCGATGACCCTGACCCTGCCTTTTGACAATTCCTATGCCCGTCTGCCGGACCGGTTCTATGCCCGTCAGACAGCTGTCCCTGTCCGGGACCCAGGTCTTATCACGGTCAATGCGGGGTTGGCGCGATCCCTTGGGCTTGACCCCGAAATACTGTCCTCCGCAGAGGCGGTCACGTCGTTTGCCGGAAACGCAACGCCCGGCGGAGCAGAGCCGCTGGCGCAGGCCTATGCCGGCCATCAGTTCGGCGGCTGGTCGCCGCAGCTTGGCGATGGCCGCGCGCTTTTGTTGGGTGAAATCGTCTCCCCCGAAGGGCAGCGCTTCGACATTCAGCTCAAAGGCTCCGGCCCCACGCCCTTTTCTCGCCGTGGCGACGGGCGGGCCTGGATCGGGCCGGTGATCCGCGAATACATCGTGTCGGAAGCGATGGCTGCGCTTGGCCTGCCGACGACCCGCGCGCTTGCCGCGGTGACGACAGGCGAACCGGTCTGGCGTGAAACCGCCCTGCCCGGCGCGGTTCTGGTCCGCGTTGCAGCAAGCCATATCCGTGTCGGCACGTTCCAGTATTTCGCAGCGCGGCAGGACACGGAGGCGTTGCGTCTGCTGACCGACCATGTCATCGAGCGGCACTATCCTGATGCCAAAACCCCGCTCGACCTTCTCGATGCCGTCACCGCCGCACAGGCAAGGCTGATCGCTGGGTGGATGAGTTTCGGATTCATCCACGGCGTGATGAACACAGACAACATGGCTATCTCGGGCGAGACCATTGATTACGGGCCCTGCGCCTTCATGGATGCGTATCACCCGCAGAAGGTCTTTTCCTCCATTGACCAGTACGGCCGCTATGCCTACGGCAACCAGCCGCGCATCGCGGTCTGGAACCTCGCGCAGTTCGCTTCGTGCCTGTTGCCACTGATGGGTGAAGAGGAGCCCGCCATCGAGGCCGCGACCGCCGCGATCAACCGCTTTCCCGAGCTCTATGAGGCGGAATGGCTGAAGCGGTTCCGCGCCAAGATAGGGTTGGCGACCGCAGAAGACGGAGACGCAGCGCTGATCGAGGCACTGCTCACGCGAATGGCCGAGGGCGGCGCGGACTTTACCCGTACTTTCCGGGGGCTATCGGACGATACGGCCGCGTCAGAGTTCGCCGATCCCAAGGCGTGCGGGGCTTGGGCCCGCGACTGGCGGGATCGGACCGCACGCGAGGCTGATCCGGTGGCGCTGATGCGCGCGGCCAACCCCGCCTTTATCCCGCGCAATCACCGCGTCGAAGAGGCAATCCAATCGGCGGTGAAAGGCGACTATAGTCACTTTCACCGGCTGAACGAGATTCTTGCGCATCCCTTCGACGATCAGCCTGACGCGGCTGAATACCGGGCGGCACCGACGGAAGAGGAAACGGTCACCCGCACGTTCTGCGGCACCTGACCCAACCGAGCGATCATCGGCGGAACTTGCGGAAGAACTGACGGTTCTTCTGCACGAATTCCTGCAATACACTCGTCAACCCGCCAACCTCCTGCCCCTTGAGGTACAGAAAACCAACGAAAGCGCCAAAACCGGCCCCGACAGTGTCGACGATCAGGTCCCACATCGTGTCGACAAGGCCGGTCTTCTGCATGTTCAGGCCAAAGGCCTGATCCATGGCGAATTCAAAAATCTCCCACATTGCGCCGATCGAAAGTGCAAAGCAGAAACTGACAAAGGCCACGGCCCAGGCAGGCGCGGCATAGCGGTCGCCTTCAAAGAGCATGAAGACAAAGAGGAACCCGATCAGACCGAAGCCAAGCGCGGAGCCGCCATGCAGGGCGACATCCCACCACCAGAACCGGTTGTAGAAATCAAAGGCCTCACCCAAAAAAATCGTCGCGAAGACGAAGATCACGATCCCGGCAAAGAACCGGACCGGTAGCTGAATGCCGAACCGGCTTTGAAAGAGAACCGGCAACAGTGACAGGCCGAAGGTCGAAAGCGATACGAAGGCAAGTGACCAGCGTGCGGTGGCAAGAGCGACAACAAAGGCAAGACAAAGCACCGTCCAGATGATCTGCACGACAATCGGCTGGCTGCGAACGCGGCGATACCACATGAGACTTAGCTAACCCCGGCATCCCGCTGCTTCAAGAGCGGCACAGGAACGCTTAGATCAGAAACATGTATCTGCGCCTCGCGTCATACAATGCACACAAATGCGTTGGTCTCGACCGCCGCCGCATCCCGATGCGCATTGCCGAGGTCGTGGCAGCGCTCGATGCGGATATTGTCGCCTTGCAGGAAGTCGATCACCGTCTTGCACCCCGCCGCGCCGCCCTGCCCAGAAATCTCATTGAAGGGGTGACAGGCCTGCGCACCCTGCCTTTCGCACCCGAGGGGCCAAGCCTTGGCTGGCACGGCCAGACGCTGCTTGTGCGCGCCGATCTGAGCGTCACTGCAATCCGGCGCATTATACTGCCGGGTTTAGAGCCGCGAGGCGCTGTATTGGCCGAGATTGACACCCATGCGGGGCCCCTGCGGGTTATAGGCGTGCATTTGGGGTTGATTAAACGCTACCGGTCGATGCAGCTTGCCGCCATCCGGGCAGCCATCAGTCGGCGCCGCGAAATGCCGACCGCGATCCTCGGCGATTTCAACGACTGGTCCGCGCGCGGTGGGGCCGAGGCGCTCGGGTCCGATTTCCGGCTGCACTCGCCCGGGCGCAGCTTCCCCGCCGCCGGGCCGATCGGGGCGCTTGACCGTGTCGCACTTGGGCACGGCCTGCACTTGCGGGACGCAGGCGTGCACAGCGCCGCCCCTGCCCGCATCGCCTCAGACCACCTGCCGGTCTGGGCCGATATCAGGATGGATGACGCCGCCGGGCCGGGCGATTGATCAGGATGATCCCGACCCCGACGAGCAGCGCCGCTACAACAAGCGACAAACCGATCTCCTCCCCCAGAAGCGCCCAGCCGAAGGCAACACCGAAAATCGGCGTGAGGAAGGAAAAGCTCGCCACACCGGCGGCGGGATAGATCGACAATAACCAGAGCCAGAACACGAATCCCGCAGCGACCACGACACCCCCCTGAAAGACCAGCCCCGCGATATGCAGCGGCACCAGATCGCGCAGAAGCGGACCGAAGAACAATGCCGCGAAGATCAGGACCGGGGCCGAAACCAGCACCTGCCAGAAAAGCTGCATTTCGGGCCGCACCTCTTTCAGCCGTGTCCCCCGGGCGATGAGTGCCAGCGTCGCCCAGCATATCGCCGCACCAAGCGCGCAGAGATCGCCCGTCAGACTGGCCTGGCCTGCGCCGGTATCGCGGTCGAGGATCGCCCAGGCGACGCCCGTGAAGGCAAGGATCAGGCCGACAGCCTTTCGCGGCGTAATCCGCTCGCCGGGCAGCACGAAATGCGCGGCCAGCGTCAGCCAGACCGGCATAGAATAGAGAATGATAGAGGTCCGTGTAACGGAAGTCAGGTCCAGCGCGATGAAGAGGCCGAGGAATTCGGCCGAAAAGACAAGTCCGATGGCGATGCCCGGACCCGCCATATCGCGCCGCAGCCGCGGCGGACGGCCACGCCACGTCATCCAGAGCCAGAGGCAAAGTACCGCGATGGCCGAACGCAGTCCGGCGAAGAAGACGGGCTGCAAGCCGCCATTGACGAATTTGATGATGACCTGATTGAAGGCGAGGAACGCCGAAAACCCGGTCAGCGAGATCGCCCCGAAGGCGTCGATCCTGTCCTTGCGCTCCATCCGCTCCCCTTTTCCCACGCAGACCCGATACCGGCACGCCGCCACTGTCAAGCATCCCTTTGCCGTTGCGCGCGGCTCTATTCCCCGCCAGCATCACGCCAGTTTAAGTCAGGAGCCCGCCATGCCGACCCTCGCCCCCATTGCCGCCTATGACATCCTGCCCGATGGCAAGGCGCGGGCGCTGGATCAGGACTGGCCCACCCCCGGGCCGGGATCGGATGCCGCCTGGCGCTGGATCCATTGTGACCGCACCGCTCCGGGCTTCATCGCGTGGAGCGCTGCACACCTGCCGCACCCGGTCCGCGCCGGTCTGATGCAGGCCGAGACCCGGCCGCATTTTGAAAGCATCGGCGATGGCTTTCTGGTGACGCTGCGCGGCATCAACCTCAATCCGGGCGAAGAAAGCGAAGACATGGTCGCGCTGCGTCTCTGGATCGGGCCGGGACTGGTTGTCTCGACCCGGATGCGGCGCATCTTCGCCTTCGATGACCTTGTGCGCGCGATGGCCGAGGGACAGGCCCCCGCCACCCCTGCTTCCTTCGTCGCCCGCCTGATCGACGCGCTGACCCTGCGGATCGAGGCGACAACGGCCGAACGCGAGGACCGCACCGACGAGATCGAAGAGATTCTGCTCGATGACCAACCAGACACGGTCGGCAAGGGTGAGATGGAGATCGCCCGCCTCGCCCGTTCGGTCATTAAGCTGCGCCGCCATATCGCGCCGCAACGCGAAGCATTGTCCCGGCTGGCAGCTGCCGAAGGGGAACTGTTCGGCAGCGTCGAGGGCTATGATATCCGGAATGCCGCCAACCGGACGGTAAGGGCGGTCGAGGAACTCGACACCGTGCGCGACCGCCTTGCATCGCTGAGGGCCCATACCGACAGCCTTCAGGCCGCGCGGCTCGGGCGCAACAGCTTCATCCTCTCGGTCGTGGCCGCGGTCTTTCTGCCGCTGGGTTTTCTCACCGGTCTTTTCGGGGTGAATGTCGCGGGCATGCCCGGCACCGACTGGCCCTGGGCCTTTGCCGCATTGTCGGGCGCCACGGCGGTGATGGGGCTTGGCCTCTGGCTCGTCTTCCGCTGGATGAAATGGTTCTGAGCCCTGTGCTAACCTCTTGCCTCATGCCGGGCCGCGCGGTAATCAGATCGCCACGCGGGTGTAGCTCAATGGCAGAGCAGAAGCTTCCCAAGCTTACGACGAGGGTTCGATTCCCTTCACCCGCTCCAATCCCTGTGACGACCTGTTTCAACATTAACTCGACTAGGGAGACATTCAGATGAAAAAGACGATACTTGCATCCGTGATTGCGGCCGCCCTCGCCGGTCCTGCATTCGCAGGACAGTGCCCTGCGTTGATGGCCGAAATCGACACTGCGATGGCCGCCAGCACCGCTGATGAGGCGACCAAGGCGCAGATCACGGAACTCTACAATTCCGGCAAGGCCAAACACGATTCCGGCGATCACGCGGGATCGGTCGCCGATCTGAACGCCGCGAAGGAACTTCTCGGTATCTGATCCAATTCCCGGCCGTTAACCCGGTTCCATTCCGCCGCCAAGGCGGATAGGAGGGGGTGCGTTTTTCCAGCGAGGACACGGATATGAGCACCCCCATCACCCGTATTGAAACCGAAACCCGGATGTCGAATATCGTCATCCACAACGGCGTTGTGCACCTTGCCGGTGTGGTCGGCGAGCCGGGCGGTGACGTCACCAGCCAGACCCGCGAATGCCTTGCCGAAATCGAACGGCTTCTGGCAGTGGCGGGATCGGATAAGACACGCATCCTGCGCGCCCAGATCTGGCTGGCCGATATCAACGCCGACTTCAAGGCGATGAACGCGGTCTGGGACGCCTGGGTGCCTGCGGGTCACGCACCTGCGCGCGCAACCGGCGAAGCCAAACTGGCGACGCCCGACTATCTGGTCGAAATCATCATCACGGCCGCACAGGCCTGATGCAACGATACCGGAAAAGTCTTGGAACAAGACTTTTCCGTCGCTCCGGCGGGGAAGGATTTTGATCCAAAATCCTTCCTGACCCGCCCTAAAGGACCGGTCGCTCAGAGGGCGGCGACCATGACGCAGAGCATCTCGAACATCAGCGATACGCCAAGCCAGGCGGTGTTGCCGGAGGGATCGAAGGGCGGCGAGACCTCGACAAGATCGCCCGCGACGATGTTCAGCCCGTCACATTCCCGCACGACCTGCATCGCCTGGAACGCGTTCGGCCCGCCCCATTCCGGCGTCCCGGTGCCGGGTGCCACCGATGGGTCGATGAAGTCGATGTCGTAGGACATGTAAGTGGGTTTGTCGTCCACGATCTCGCGCGCCTCGGCCATCACATCGGGAATGCCGCGGGCAAAGAACTCCTCGATCGTCACAATGCGGATGCCGTTGGCCTTCGCGAAATCGAAATCGCTGCGATCGTATTGGGTGCCGCGGATGCCGATCTGGATCATCCGCTTGGGGTCCAGAAGCCCCTCCTCCACCGCCGAGCGGAACGGGTTGCCATGTGTCAGCGTCTTCGATCCGAAATAGGCCGCGAAGAGATCTGTATGGCTGTCGAAATGCACGAGGCCCAGGGGCGCATCCTTGGCCAGCCCGCGCAGAACCGGCAGGGTGCAGAGATGGTCCCCCCCACCGGTCAGGGGCCGGATATTGCGGGATTTGAGTTCAGCATAGAAGGTCGCGAACCGCGCCATCGTATCGTCCTGATCGACCGGGTTCGGCCCGACATCACCGAGATCGGCGCAGTTCGCCGCCTCGAACGGCCTGAGGCCCGAGACCGGATGCTGTGCCCGGATCATCGTCGAATAGTCGCGCAACTGGCGCGGACCGTGGCGTGGCCCCGGCCGGTTCGTCACCGACCCGTCCCAGGGCAGACCCACAAGACCGATCTGGACATCGCCGATGCGCGGATGGTCGAGCGGCACGGATGGCAGTCGCATGAAGGTCGGTATTCCCGCGAAACGCGGCATCTCCATCCCCGAAACGGGTTTGAAAAACGGGTCGGCCATGGTTCCTCCTTAGGTCGTCCGCGCGACGCTAGTTCAGTTCAGCGCGCGGATAAATAGGCAAGAAACCAAATAGGAATCCCGAAATCCGGAATTCAGCATCCATTCAAACACGTCGTCGGCTTGCTGCCCGCTGGTTCGACATCAGGCCGAGACCGCAACTGGCAGCAGGATATCAAACCGTGTCCCCTCACCCGGGCGGCTGTCGACGCTGATCGTTCCCCCGCCCCGCGCCACAAGATTACGGCTGATGGAAAGACCAAGCCCCGTGCCCTCACTGCGTTTCGTCGTGTAGAATGGGTCGAAGACCCGGGCGAGCACCTCTTCCGACATACCAATTCCGGTATCTGTGACCGTGATCCGTATTTTGGTGTCTTCCGCCCTCGTTTTCAGGTCCAGCCGTCCGCCATCCGGCATCGCCTGTATCGCGTTGACCATGAGGTTGATCAGCACCTGCTGCAGTTCGGTCTGGTTCATCGCCACCACGGCGCCTGCCTTCAAGTCGAGTCCCACCTCCACCTTTGCCTTGGCCAGTAAGTGCTGAACAAGCGGCATCGTATCGCGGATTACGTCATCTGGATCGTTACCGGTTCCGCCATCGGCATATTCCTCGGGCCGGGCAAACCGCAGGAGTTTCGAGACGAGGATATGGATCGCCTGGATCTGCTCCTGAATGAGCGTGAACTCGGTTTTCAGCGGCTGGGCCCGCGCGCCCAGATCATCGCGAACCACATCAAGATTGCCCTGTATCACAGCCAAAGGATTATTGATTTCATGGGCAACGCCTGCAGTGATCTCGCCGATGGCGGCTAGTTTTTCAGAAACGATCAACTGCTTCGTCGTCGCCTCGATCTGCCGGTTCGCCGCTTCCAGATCCCGGGTGCGGTCGGCGACGCGTTCTTCCAATTCTTCCGCCCAGTCCCTCAACTTCCTGTCACTCTCCTCGATCTGGTCGAGAAGATGGTCAAGATGTCCCGCCACCCGGCCGATTTCGTCATCGGGCACCGGTCGGCCAGACCGGGCAGAAAGGTCGCCTGCCTCGACCGCGCCGATTACGGCGTTCATCTTTTCGAGTGGGGCGAAGATCCCGCGCGCCCACCGCAAGAGAATTGGAACCGACACGGCAAGGACAAGGACGAACGCGACGCCAATCTCGATCAGGGTGCGCCGCTCGGCCGCCACGAAGGGCGCCTCGAGGAAACCGACATAGAGCATACCCACGCGGCTGCCGAAGCTGTCCACTATGGGTTCATAAGCCGAGACATACCAGTCATTCACCACAAACGCCCGGTCTAGCCAGACCTGGCCTTCATCCAGAACCCTCGCCCGCACCGCGGCAGAAACGCGGGTGCCGAGTGCGCGGACATCCTCGAAGAGCCGCACATTGGTCGAGATGCGAACGTCTTCAAGAAAAATCGTCGCAGTTCCCTGCCCGCTTTGTGTAATTCTTCCAGAGGGATAGACAAGGTTATTGATCTCGTCGATGAAGGCGAGGTTGCGGTTCAGAAGCGTGCCACCGACCAGGGCACCGCCCAATGCGGGGGCGGCCGCATGTACGACCATACCGCGCGTTTCCTCTGTTCGATCGGTCGGCACGGCAGCCACAGTCGGCACAAGGGGCAAAAGTGCCCTTTCCGCCAAGGCAGGAGAAATCCCGGCAAGGTCGTCGCCGTGAAAGATGTCGATCTCGGCGCCGGCCTGCCCTTTTAGGGCAGACGCGACGACAGGCCAGCGTGACGCTTCTGCAGGTTCGCCCGCTGCCACAAAATAGAGGAAGTCGAGCCCAAGTGCCGCGCGCCGCGTTTCCAGCAGCGCCGCCATGGCAGTGGGGTCGTTGCGCACAGCGACAAAAACGGCGGATTGACCCAGCGCCTCGATCCCCGCCCGGCGACCATTGAGAAGACCCGCAAGGTGCTGGTGTGCGATGGTCAGTTCACCCGCCACCTTGTCGATCAGCACCTCGTCCAGCCGGTCGATCAGGCTTTTGACCGTGTAGGCCAGAACCAACGGCAACAGGATCAGCGCGGGCAGCAGCGCAATGACCAACATGCGCGCGCGCACGCTTTTCAGCAATCTTACCCGATGCGGCGCCTCATACATTCCACTGTGCGCATTTGCGGTCGATGGTTTTGCGTGACACGCCCAATCGCCGCGCAGCCTCGGCCCGATTGCCGCCGCAGGCCTCCAGTATCGCGAGGATATGGCGCCGCTCAACGGCTTGCAGCGACTCTGCCGGTTCCATCCCGGCCACATCCGGACCGCCCGCAAATTCTGGCGGGAATTCCCCCAGGATCAGCGAGCGTTCGATAAGGTTCCGCAGCTCCCGCACATTGCCCGGCCATTCGTAGCGGGCGAGGTTTCGTAGGACGTCCTCGCTCACATTCAGCGATGCCACCCCTAGCTGCCGGGCGATATTGCCGATGAACAGTTCCGCAAGTTCGCCGATATCGCCAACCCGATCGCGGAGCGGCGGCATTTCTACGGTCAAAACATTAATCCGGTTATACAGGTCTTTGCGGAACCGTCCCTCGTTTACGGCTCGACTCAGGTCGGTATTGGACGCGAAGAGGAAGCGCAGGTTTAGTGGAATTTCTCTTTCAGACCCGTGAGGGCGCAGCCGGTTATCCTCGATCACTCTCAAGAGAGTGCCCTGCATGGCCAGCGGCATGTCTGCGATCTCGTCGAGGAAGAAGGTTCCGCCACTTGCCTGAATAAGCAGCCCGTCCCGCTCCTCCTCGCCGACCTTGCCGAACAACTCCTCGGCCAGCCGCTCAGGCGTCGTCGTGGCGCAGTTGATGGGCACAAAAGGTTTATCGGCACGGTCTGACATTGCGTGCAGCGTACGCGCGGCAATTTCCTTGCCCGTGCCGCTTTCCCCCGTGAAGAGAACCGGCGTTGGCAAGGGTGCGGCCCGTTCTAGCGTCCGGCGCACTGTCTCAATCCGCGGCGAATTGCCGATCAACCGCCCGCGCGCGGCGAGCGTATCGGCGCGCAACTCGTATTTCAGCAGGAAGTTCTCGCGCCTCAGATAGCGCTGATCCATGCAACGGTTAACCGCATTGATGATCTGGTTCGAACGGAAGGGTTTCAGCACGAAATCCGCCGCCCCCACCCGCAGGGCATGAATGGCTGTGTCAAGATCAGCATAAGCCGTCATCAGGATCGCCTCGGCGAAAAGCCCCACGCGCCGCTGTTCGGTCAGCCAGTCGAGGCCCGACTGGCCGGGCATGACATTGTCCAGCAACACCAGATCGAAATGCTGGGTGTCAAGAAGCTGCGATGCTTCCTCGGCACTTGCCGCCGCCACGATCCGCTTGCAGCGCGGCTCAAACGTGCGGATCAGGAAGTTGCGCATTCCCGGTTCGTCGTCGATCACCAGTATCGAGACATGGCGAAGCACCCGGTCGATGGCGCTCGGCCCGACCTCTTCGGCCTCCGTCTGCGGCGGTGTTCCGCCGGGGCGCAGTTCCGTCAAATCATTCCCCGTTTCAGTCGAGCCGGACCGAAGGCCCCGCTGTCACCTCCTCGGACGAGAAACCCGCGCGGTGAAGCGCAAGATCGGCTGCCACCGCGATGACGATGGCGGCAAGGAATGCGGCAAACATGACTTTCATCGCGCCCCCCTATTCCGCCGGTTCCGCCGGTGCGTCCCGCGAAGCCGCCCCACGCGTCTCCTCGTACCAGAGCGCATGGTGTTCCTTTGCCCATTGCACGTCAACCTCACCCGTGCCGACGGCGTCAAATGCACCCTCCATCCCGACCGAGCCGAGGTAGATGTGGGCGATGATAATCGCCATGAAGACGAAGGCGACGATTCCGTGCCAGGCCTGGGCCAACTGCATTTCCTGATGCGGGCCAAGGACTGTCGGCAACTCACCAAAGCCGAAAAGTTGCGGCAGGCCGGTGGCGTTCAGGACGACGAAAGTCTTGGCGAACATCGGCAGCTCGAATGGGAAAAGAAGCGAAAGGCCGGAGAGCGAGATCGAGACGCCCAGCACCACGACCGACCAGAAGATGATCTTCTGCCCGGCATTGAACTTTTTCGCGGGCGGATGCACGCCCGTGGAAAACAGCCCGCCGCCCTTGGCCAGCCATTTCAGGTCATGTTTGTTCGGGAAATTGTCGGCGATCCAGACCACTATGACGATGGCGAGCCCCGCCATGAAGGCCCATGCAAGGTTGTTATGCGCCCATTTTCCCACATTCGCGATCGGCGCATAGACATCT
Organism: Albidovulum litorale; assembly: GCF_025751495.1. Lineage (GTDB taxonomy): Bacteria > Pseudomonadota > Alphaproteobacteria > Rhodobacterales > Rhodobacteraceae > Albidovulum > Albidovulum litorale. The sequence goes on from NZ_JAOWKZ010000001.1 coordinate 202,170, forward strand.
TTGCCCAGCAGCGGGATCAGCGCGAGACGGCCAAAGATCATGACCAGCCCGGTCACAGCAAGGACAATGAATGACCCCGCCATCAGCCAGTGACCAAAGCGTTCGACCGCGTTGAACCGCAGGATGGTCTGTCCGCTCGCCCCGCCATCGATACGGATCTTGCCGCGGGTCAGGTAGAACAGCACCAGCACCGCGATCATGCCCAAAAGCAGATAGCCACCGTAATGCGCCAGCGGCCCTTCGCGGAACTGCAGCCATTCCATTCCACCGTCCTGAATGATGACACCTGCCGCCGGCGAGCGGGACGACACGGTGATATCGGCCGAACCGTAGCGCAGGGCGCGCCACAGATCGGGGTCCGAGGCCCCGCCAAGTGTGCCGAGTTGTTCGGCAATTCCGGCGGCCGAGTCCGGATCCCCCGTCGCCGCGCGCATCGCGCTGTCATCCACGACTTCGCCGCGCTGACGCGCGAGGATATCCTCAAGCGTCTGCGCGCCTCCGGTCGCAGCGCGGGTATCGTCGGTCTGCGCGAAACCCGGCATGGAGAGAGACAGACAAGCGGCCAGAACGGCAAGAAAGCTGCGAAGGATCATGATCGTCTCCCGATAGCGACATCAGGTGGCGGCACCCGTGGCGCTACCGCGCCACGGGACCACGTATTGCCACCTCCAATCGGACGTGTCAGTTGGCGGCCTTCTGGTCATAGGCCGTGCCCCAGCCCCAAGCGCCCGAACCGAAGCCGCGTGCCACGACCCGTTCGCGGTAGATGGCGGAGACCACATCACCGTCGCCCGCCAGTAGCGCCTTGGTGGAACACATCTCGGCGCAGATAGGCAGCTTGCCCTCGGCGATCCGATTCCGCCCGTATTTGGCGAACTCGGCCGTCGAGTGGGTTTCTTCCGGGCCACCGGCGCAGAAGGTGCATTTGTCCATCTTGCCGCGCGATCCGAAGTTGCCCGCCTGCGGATACTGCGGCGCGCCGAAGGGGCAGGCGTAGAAGCAATAGCCGCAGCCGATGCAGAGGTCTTTCGAATGCAGGACGATGCCGTCCTCGGACTGATAGAAGCAGTCCACCGGACAGACCGCCATGCAGGGCGCGTCCGAGCAATGCATGCAGGCGACCGAGATCGACCGTTCGCCCGGCGTGCCGTCATTGATCGTGACGACCCTTCGGCGGTTGATACCCCAAGGCACTTCATGTTCGTTCTTGCAGGCCGTCACGCAGGCATTGCACTCGATGCAGCGTTCGGCGTCACAGAGGAATTTGACTCTTGCCATGACTGTTTCTCCTTAAGCTGCGCTGATTTTGCAGAGGGTACACTTGGTCTCCTGCATCAGGGTGACCGAGTCGTAGCCATAGGTCTGCGCGGTGTTGGAGCTTTCGCCCAGGACGTAGGGGTCGGCCCCTTCGGGATATTTGTCCCTCAGATCCTGTCCCTGATAATGGCCGCCGAAGTGGAAGGGCATGAAGGCCACGCCCTCGCCCACCCGTTCGGTGACCATCGCCATCACTTTGACCTTGGCGCCCTCGGCCCCCTCGACCCAGACCTGTGCCCGGTCGCGGATGCCCAGATTGTTGGCGTCGCGGGGATTGATCTCGACGAACATGTCCTGCTGCAATTCCGCAAGCCACGGGTTCGACCGGCTTTCGTCGCCGCCGCCCTCATATTCCACAAGACGCCCGGAGGTCAGGATCATCGGATAGTCGCCCGAGAAATCCTTTTCCTGGATCGAGGCATACATGGTCGGCAGACGGTAGAGCTTCCGGTCCGAATAGGTCGGATAGTCGGCCACCAGGTCCCGCCGGTTGGTGTACAAGGGCTCGCGGTGCAGGGGCACCGGGTCGGGGAAGGTCCACACGACCGCACGGGCCTTGGCATTGCCGAAGGGCGCGCATTCGTGCTTGATCGCCACCCGCTGGATACCACCAGACAAATCGGTCTTCCAGTTGGCCTTGGGACCACCCACCGCTTCGATCGCTGCGCGTTCGTCGTCGGTAAGATCGCCGTCCCAGCCGAGATCCATCAGCATCTGCATCGTGAATTCAGGATAGCCGTCCTGAATTTCAGACCCCGCCGAATAGACACCCTCGGCCAGCAGGTTCTGACCGTCCCGCTCCACCCCAAAGCGGGCGCGGAAGGTGAGGCCGCCCTGCGAGACCGGCTTTGACATGTCGTAAAGGTTCGGCGTGCCGGGATGGTTCATCTCTGGCGTGCCCCAGCAAGGCCAGGGCAGACCGTAATAGTCGCCATCCGCCGGGCCACCCACCGCACGAAGCGTCGTCTTGTCGAACGTGTGCTGGTTGGCCATGTGCAGCTTCAACCGCTCAGGGCTCTGGCCGGTATAGCCAATGGTCCACATGCCGCGATTGAACTCGCGCGTGATGTCCTCGACCACCGGTTCGCCGTCCTTCACTTCGATATTGCGGAAGAGGCGGTCGGAGAAGCCGAACTTGTCGGCGAACATGCGGATGATCGTGTGGTCTGGCAGCGACTCGAAGACCGGGGCGACAACCCGTTCGCGCCACTGGAACGAGCGGTTCGACGCTGTCACCGACCCGCTCGTCTCGAACTGGGTCGAGGCGGGCAGCAAGTACACACCGTCAGTCCGGTCATGCAGCACGGCCGAGACGGTCGGATAGGGATCGACCACGACAAGCATGTCGAGCTTTTCCATCGCCGTCTTCATCTCCGACCCGCGGGTCTGGGAGTTCGGCGCGTGGCCCCAAAGCACCATGGCCCGGACGTTGTCGTTCTGGTCCATATTGGCCTTGTCTTCCAGAACGCCGTCGATCCAGCGCGAGACCGGGATGCCGTTCTGGTTCATCAGGCTGATATCGTTGCCATCGGCATCCTTGGCGGGATTGCCATCGGCATCGAGAAGGTTGACGAACCGGCCCTTGAGCCAGTCGAGGTCTTCGCCCCAGACCCGGCTCCAATGCGCCCATGATCCCGGTGCCAGACCGTAATAGCCGGGCAGGTCGTGGGACAGAACGCCAAGGTCCGTCGCACCCTGCACGTTGTCATGGCCGCGGAAGATATTGGTCCCGCCGCCCGACACGCCCATGTTGCCGAGCGCGAGTTGCAGCACGCAATAAGCACGCGTGTTGTTGTTGCCGTTCGTGTGCTGGGTGCCGCCCATGCACCAGATCACGGTGCCGGGGCGATTGTTGGCCAGCGTAAAGGCCACGCGGCGCAACTGCGAACCAGGCACTCCGGTGACACGCTCAGTCTCTTCGGGCGTCCACTTCTTCACCTCGTCCCGGATCTGGTCCATGCCCCATACGCGGGTGCGGATGAACTCCTTGTCCTCCCAGCCGTTTTCGAAGATGTGCCAGAGGATGCCCCAGATCAGGCCCACATCGGTGCCGGGACGGAAGCGGACATATTCGTCCGAATGCGCCGCGGTGCGGGTGAAGCGCGGGTCACAGACGATCAGCGGAGCGTTATTTTCCTCTTTCGCCTTCAGGATATGCATCAGCGAAACGGGATGCGCCTCTGCCGGGTTGCCGCCGATCAGGAAGATCGCCTTGGAGTTATGGATGTCGTTGTAGGAGTTGGTCATGGCGCCGTAGCCCCATGTATTCGCAACCCCGGCAACCGTCGTCGAATGGCAGATACGGGCCTGATGGTCCACGTTGTTCGTGCCCCAATAGGCCGCGAACTTGCGGAAGAGATAGGCCTGTTCGTTCGAATGCTTGGCGCTGCCCAGCCAGTAGACGCTGTCAGGCCCGCTTTCCTCGCGGATTTTCATCATGCCGTCGCCGATCTCGTTGATCGCGTCTTCCCAGCTGATCCTCTTCCACTCGCCGCCTTCCTTCTTCATCGGATATTTCAGGCGGCGTTCGCCATGCGCATGTTCGCGCACCGATGCGCCCTTGGCGCAATGGGCGCCGAGGTTGAAGGGGCTGTCCCAGCCGGGCTCCTGCCCGACCCAGACGCCGTTGTCGACTTCGGCGACAACCGTGCAACCGACTGAACAATGGGTGCAGACCGACTTGATGGTCTGGATCGCGCCATTCGCCGCTTCCTGAGCGCTGGCCTGCCGCACCGTGCCGCCCGTGGCGCCAATCGCTGCGAGGCCGCCGATGGCAAGGCCCGATCCCCTCAGGAACGACCGCCGGTCAACCGTGGTCTCGGCAACCGCCGTCGCCAGCGTCCCGCGCTGGCCGCTTCTCTGAATTCCGCTCGTCTTTCTCTTGAGCATTCCCGTCTCCCTTGCTTGCCCGGCGCCTTGGCCGGAGGCTGGGTGGTTATCCTTGGCCCGTCAGAAGCGGGCGCTGTCGTAATAGGCCCTTGTATGGGCGGTGTCCTGCAGCCGGGTCTCGCCGGTGGGTTCCGCCGCCTCGGCTGCCTCGGTTCCCGCGACCGTCGCGACCGCTGCCGCAGGGGCCGTCGTTGCCGCAAGCTTCAGGAAATCGCGGCGATTGGTGCCGTCCTTGGTCTTGGCCATCATGGGTCCTCCCTTCATGTCCTCACGCCCCGCTCATGCGGAACGCTTCACGTTCGATATCGACGAAAAGCCGCCCGACGGTGCCGACGGGCGTGTAGAAAACCGATCCTTTCGCGCCTTCGAGATCGGCAAAGAAATGCCCCGCCCAAGGCGCGATATGGCGGTTGAAGAATTCCTTCTGCCGGGCGAGCGCCGCCGGCGCGCCGAACCGGCCGGTGATCAGCCCCGCCATCATCTCCATCAGGCTCGCAATATTGTCCTCTGGCTCATAGACATTGGGCGCGCGACTGATGCGGAGCGCGGACATGTCCTTGCGGAGCGAGGCCAGCGGCTTTTCGTTCAGGAACCCGGTCAGATAGTAGCTGGCATAGGGCAAGAGCTCCCCCCGGCCGAGGCCGATGAATAGCTTGGTGAACTCCCGCTCCGTCGAGGAAGGTGTCGTGGCCTTCGCCAGTTTTGCCAACGTCCCGATGGCGCGGCCAAGCTCGGTGTCGTCACCATGCAGGGCCGCGGTCTTGTCCAGAAGCGCCCGGTCGGGCGGCGCAGCGAGAAGGGCGGACAGGAAGCCGTAAAGATCAGCCCTGAGCCGGTCTTCCTCGGCGATCTCGACCCTCTGGACAGCGGCTGCATTCATGAACGGATCTCCGGTGTTTCAGTGTCGGCGAAGGAAAAGCGCATGTGTCGGCGGGGTTGCGGGACCGGCTCCGGTTCGGCAGCAACCAGTTCTTCCGGCTCGTCCGCCAGCTCCTCGTCGATCGACACTGGCGCGTCGAACTCCTCGGAGGCAGGCACGTCATCGTCCTTGTCCTTGTCCTTGTCCTCATGAGCATTAGCTTCCGCCAGCGCCATGACATGGCGCAGCATGCCTTTGCCCACCTGATAGGTGGTCATCATCCCCGGCACGACCACCGCCTTGTCGGTGAAATCCTCACCGTGATCGATGAGCCCGTCGAGATTGGCGAGCACCGGGTTCGATCGCCAGAGACGCCGCAAGGCGCGGCGACGCAGGCGTTCGGGAACGGCAGATTTCAGAAAAGCCGAGAAATCATCACCCTGCACCATCGTATCAGGATCGGGCAGACCAAGCTCGGCGAGGATCTCCTCGTCGGTCCTCTCTGCCGCCTCTGCCTCGCGCACCTCGGCCTCTTCAGCCCTGAGGACAGCCTCTTCCGCCTCCGCTTCGGCCCGCACAGCAGCGCGGCGGCGGGACCAGAAATCGCTTTGGCGGGCGGGGCCGGTCATGCGGTGCCCCCCCGGTAACCATGGGGTGCGCGGAAGACATCGGAAAGCTGCCGGACACGGGCATCGCCCTTGCCGTCCTCGACCAGATCGACGCGCTTCGTGTCGCGCTTTCGCTTCACGAAAGGCTCCTCGACATGGTGGCGGCGCACGAAATCGGCGATCCATGCGACCATTCCATCTGGCATCGTCACCCGCTCCACCAGCCCGTCGCCACTGTCGAGATAATCCTGCCCCTCATAGGGTGAGGCCGTGACGATCACAGGTTTCCAGGGCATGCGGGCATCTGGCGCGTCATCCTCCCTCAGAACGACACACACACCGGGAGGGTCGGAAGCGAGGGCGACGTGGTAGGCCTCTGTGTCCGACGACCAGAGGTCCAACGTGAGTGTGGCTGCGTGGTAGTCGACCACATCGCCCTCGCGGCGCAGTTCACGCCAATTGGCCGGTCCTGCACCGGGCACCACGGCAACAACCTTCCACGCCCACTTCGCCCATTTCGTCACTCCGGGTGACCTCCGGACGACGATCCCGACGGGTATGGATGCGCGTGCGAGCGCCATTGATGCGATCAAGCCTCCCCTTGTGGCCGGTTTCGGTTGTCCGTCCGACCTTGGAGCAAGCCTGCGCCGGTATCGCTATTTCACAAAGAAGAATCAGCATGAATCGCATCAAAGTGTGCGGTCGCATACCAGCGTGGGACATTTTGTCCGTGCAGCCCAAGCGCAACCCAAACCAAGCTGGACGAATTGTCCGGAACCTGATTCCCATGTTTTTTTGTCGGGAAAAATCGCGTGATTTGACCGGCGAATCGCCCTGATCTGATCGAATTTCGCTTTGCGCCGGCTAAGTGTTCGTGCCTAGCATCACCTCGTGGGCAGGGCCGCTGGAAAAGAGCCCGAACCCGCGCATGGGGAGAAGAATGCCGAAACACCTGATCCTGTGCGACTGTCTCGGATCGCAGACAATCGACGCCGAGGCACTTGGCCGTGCGACCGGACTGACCTGTTCGCGCGTCCACACTGCACTTTGCACGCGCGAAATCGCCGCTGCGGCGAAAGCAATCGAGACAGGCGACGTCGTGATCGCCTGCGGGCAGGAGGCAGCGCGGTTTGCCGAACTCGCCGTCGATCTGGGTCAGCCTGAACCGCTCTGTGTCGATATCCGCGACCGCGCGGGATGGAGCGACGATACCCCGGCGGCACCGAAAATGGCGGCACTTGTGGCCGAGGCGCTGGTTCCCGCGCCACAGGCCAAGAGCGTTGATGTGATTTCAGATGGTACCTGCCTGATCATCGGGCGCGGATCGGTGGCATTTCCGGCTGCAGAGCGTCTGGCCAATACGCTGGCTGTCACGGTGCTTTTGACAGAAGACGAGGAACTGCCGACGTCCCGTGATTTTGAAATCGTACGTGGCACACTCAAGTCGGCGACGGGAACGCTCGGCAGTTTTGCTCTGCAACTCGACGCGCTCAGCCAGATGGAGCCCGGGGGTCGCGGTGGTTATGGCTTTGGCACGCCGCGTGACAAGGCGGAAACATCCTGCGCGATCATCCTCGATCTGTCCGGCAATCCGCCGCTCTTTCCCGCGCATGAAAAGCGCGACGGCTATCTACGCGCCGATCCCGGCGATCCGAACGCGGTCGCAGCGGTGGTCTTTGAGGCCGCGCAGCATATCGGCACCTTTGAAAAGCCGCTTCATGTCGCAGTGGAGGCGCAACTTTGCGCCCATTCCCGTGCGGGGCAGACCGGCTGCACCCGCTGTCTGGACGCCTGCCCCACCGGCGCGATCCAGCCCGACGGTGATCATGTCGCCGTGGATCCGCTGATCTGCGCGGGTTGCGGTGCCTGTTCGTCGCTCTGCCCCTCAGGCGCCATTACCTATGACGCCCCGCAAGTTGCATTTGATCTCCGGCGAATGCAGGTCATGGCGGAAACCTACATTTCGGCGAGTGGTTCGGCGCCCCGCCTTCTTGTTCACGATGACGGTCATGGCGTCGAGATGATCGCGCTTGCCGCGCGCTTCGGGCGCGGCCTGCCCGGTGATATGCTGCCGCTGTCCGTCGGGGCGTTGGCGGGCTTCGGTCATGCCGAAATGCTGGCTGCTCTGGCGCTTGGCTTCGCATCGGTTGACGTTTTGACCTCGCCGAAATCCGATCTCGATACGATTTCCCGGGAATTTGAGCTGGCGTCGGCAATGGGCGGAAAGGGCCGCATTCGGCTGCTGGATGTCGGCGATCCCGAGGCTTTGTCGGGCAAGCTATATAGTACCGAAGCTAAGACGACGGGAACCGACCACGTCCTGCCGCTTGGCAGCCGCCGACAGGTCGCGCGGCTCGCGGCGAAGGCGCTAATGCCGGACGTTATGCATCCGGTCCCCCTGCCCGTCGGCGCGCCCTATGGCGCGGTGCTGGTTGATACCGATGCCTGCACGCTCTGCCTCTCCTGCGCCTCGCTCTGCCCCTCAGGCGCGCTCGGCGACAACCCGGACAAGCCGCAACTGAGGTTTCAGGAAGACGCTTGCCTGCAATGCGGGATCTGCGCCACGATCTGCCCGGAAAGGGCGATCACGCTGGAGCCGCGTTTCAATCCCGCCGATACGGCGCTCGCGCAGGTCGTTCTGCACGAGGAAGAGCCCTTTGAATGCATCGAATGCGGCAAACCATTTGGCGTAAAGTCTACGGTCGAAAAGATCATGGAGAAACTTGCCGGCAAGCACGCGATGTTCGCCGAGGGCGGTGCCGGGAGGCTTATCCAGATGTGCGACGACTGCCGCATCCGGGCGCAGTATCATTCAGAGGCCAATCCCCTGACCGGCGGCGATCGGCCCCGCCCGCGCACGACGGATGACTACCTTTCGAAGCGGCGGGATCACTGAATGGTGAGAGCCGATAACAGCGCTTACCTGTTCGCGATGAGGGCTGCGCCGTACCCGCGGGGGGGCGGGCCGGCGCAGCCCGGCGTTGCCGCCGGGCGGGTCATGTGTTCGATACCAAGCCGGCTACCTGCTCTCTATAGCTGCCCCCAGATCGGCGGCGGCCACCCCGGCCACATAAGCCAGCAGCGCCTCGACCTCTTCCGGCGTCACCTCGACCGGCACGATGGGCGGCGGGCGCGAGGGATCGAAGGGCGGGCTGATCCCTTCGACCAACAGGAACGACGGATGCGGGTTCAGCGCATAAAAGGCACTAAAGCGCTCCGACCAGTCAGGAAGCGTCTTGAGCGCTGCGAAGGACGGAGTGGAGCCGAGCGTCATGCCCCGCATCTCGGGCGCGATGCGGTGACAGCGGGCGCAATGTGCCTCGGCCACCTCGCGGCCAAGATCGGCGTCGCCTTCGATCTTCACGGCTGTCCTGACCGACACCTCCGGTGGCGGGCCGAATGCCACGCCGTCCGCCGGTTGAAAGGCAGCAAGCGTATTTTGCCCAATCTCCGAGCCCAGCCAGTCGGCGAAGCGCCTTGCGGCCTCGTTCTCGCCCTCAAGGACGAGTGCGTAGACATCATCCCCCCGCGCCATGATCGGCGGTTCACCCTCTGCGGCCTCCAAACGCGCATCGGCACCGTCGATGACGATGGTGGCGCGCCGTCCGGTCTTGAGCGCGAAGCGCGGCAGGATATAGTCGGCAAGACCGCTCTCGGCGATCTCGTCGGCAAGCGACAGGGTAAACTCGCGCGGCTCCTCCCCCTTCAGGGGAAGGGTCGAGATAAGGAAGACAAAGAAGGCGATCCGTATCCGCATCCTGTAAGCCTTTCGCGATCAAAGCTAGGGGCCGGACGGCGGGCGGGTCAAGCGTCAGGGAAAGGCAGAACCAATGGATGACGATTTCAACATGTCGATGCGCAAGTTCCTGAAACAGGTCGGCGTGACCTCCCAACAGGCCATCGAAAAGGCGGTGCGCGAGGCGGGCGGCAAGGCAGCGGGAAAGACGCTTTCGGCAAAGGTTGTCCTGACAATCGATGGGCTCGACATGGAGCATGTCGTCACAGGCAAGATCACGGGCCCCGACGCATGAGCCTGACGCGTGAGGCGGTTCTGGACGTATTGAAAGGTGTCACCGATCCTGTGGGCGGCAGCGATATCGTCAGCGCGGGTCTGGTGCGGGCGCTGACGGTCGACGGCGCGTCCGTCCGCTTCGTGCTGGAGATCGACCCCGCCCGCGCGACACGTATGGAAACGGCGCGGGCCGAGGCCGAGGCGCGCCTGCGGGCGATGCCGGGGGTCGATGCCGTGTCGGTCGTGATGACCGCGCACAGCGCCCCTGCCCCGCCCGATCTGAAGCTCGGTGCCAAACCCAAGCCGCAGGGGCCGGAGAAAGTGCCGGGCGTGAACCGGATCATCGCTATTGCCAGTGGCAAGGGTGGCGTGGGCAAATCCACCGTCGCGGCCAATCTCGCCGCCGCACTCGCTGCCGAGGGCAAACGCGTGGGCCTTTTGGACGCCGATGTCTATGGCCCGTCGCAACCCAGAATGCTGGGCGTTTCCGGCCGCCCTGCCTCGCCCGATGGCAAGACGATCCTGCCACTCAGGAACCACGGCGTCACGCTGATGTCACTGGGCCTGATGACGCGCGAGGATGAGGCGGTGGTTTGGCGCGGGCCGATGTTGATGGGCGCGTTACAGCAGATGCTGTTTCAGGTTCAGTGGGGAGCGCTCGATGTTCTTCTGGTCGACCTGCCGCCGGGCACCGGCGACGTGCAGATGACGCTGACCCAGAAGGCCGAGGTCGCGGGAGCGATCATCGTTTCCACCCCGCAGGACGTCGCCCTTCTCGATGCCCGTAAAGGCATCGACATGTTCCGAAAGATGGGGACGCCGATCCTTGGCCTCATTGAAAACATGGCCGTCCATGTCTGTTCGCAGTGCGGGCATGAGGAACATATCTTCGGCCATGGTGGCGTGAGGGCCGAGGCGGAAAAACTAGGCGCGCCGCTTCTGGCTGAAATTCCGCTGCATCTCGATATCCGGGTGGCCGCCGATGGCGGCGCACCGGTCGTGGTGTCGAAGCCAAACACACCGCAGGCCCGCGCCTTCCGCGACCTTGCGAAGCGGCTGATCGCGGATGGGATAGCATGAGCCAGGTCCCGGTCTTCCCGCCCTTGATGACCGGACTGGCCGCGGGGCCCGCCAACCCGTTCACAATTGCCTGTGATCAGGCCGAACGCGGCACCGATGCCGGGCTGATCGCATGGTCGGTTTCGCCCGAACGGCTGCGTGCAGCCATCGTTCTCGCGCCTGAAACGCCCCTTGCATCGGCCATGGCCGGGTTCATCGCCTGCGGGGTCGGAATGCAGAACGCCCTTGGTGCGCTCGTGCCGCCCGAAACCGCGGTCCATCTCGACTGGTCGGGGGGTATTCGGCTGAACGGCGCCCATGCCGGAGCGCTGCGGGTTGCCGCAGCCACCGACGATCCCAGCGAGGAACCCGACTGGCTGGTCGTCGGGATGGAACTGACACTGAGCCTACCACCCGATTGCGAACCGGGCGCCTTCCCGGACCGTACCGCGCTCGATCAGGAAGGCTGCGGCGGGCTTGACCCTGTGCACATCCTGGAGGCCTGGTCGCGCCATACGCTGCTCTGGCTCAATACGATCGAGGATGCCGAGGGCCGCGCGGACCTTCACCGGGAATGGGAGGGTCTGGCCTGGAAACTGCATGACACGGTGTCCGTCGCCTCTGACGGCACACGGATCGAAGGGACGTTCCTTGGCGTCGATGAAAACTTCGGCATGCTTCTGAAGACGGGCGGCACGACGCGGCTCTTGCCCCTTTCGTCACTTCTGGAGGATGTCTGATGCTGCTGGCCCGCGCGATCCATTTCGACGAAAGCGACATGAACGTCTTTGCAAATCCGGCGAGGACCGGCGAGTGGGCGATCTCGGGAGGGTTCGAGTTTTCCAACTGGTCCACGGCGGACCTTGTCGGCAAGGCGCGCCAGGCCTTTGCAAACGGCTGGCTGGGGGTAGAAACCTTTGGCCGCGTGACCTTCGTCGCCGTGACCCGGATCGAAGCGGCGGAATACGAGACGCTGGCGACCCGGCTCGCCGAACATTTCGTCGCGGTCTACAGCGCCCCTTCGGTCGAGGCCGCCTTGCCGATAGCGACCGAGGAACTGGCCCAGATGGCCGATCTTTGCGCCGACCACGCTCCGAACACGGTGCTGACGGTGATGCGCGAATTGACCGAAGCGGGCGTGCGCGAACAGTACCGTTTCATCGAGGCAAGCGAGGCCGGGCTCGACCAGTTCGCGATCCACGGGACACTGGACGAATAGCGCCAGAGACCCGTCCGCTCAGGATCGTCCGCCGCCACATGACGACAGGCGAAGCCGTATTTGATTCGCGATTCCAGTGTCATGGTCCGTGTCCGACACGCGAAATCACGGCAATCCGGAAAAAATTCAACCTATGCGCGAAAGCTTCATCGCCTGGAACGATGCAGCGCCACAATTCCGCCGCAATTATGGACATGAGCCGCATATCTGCCTTGCGGTTCTCGTTTCTAGTTCCCGGAGCGTGGCTCTGGATTTCTTGCAACGCATCAAAGGAGATACTTCATGCGTTCGACTCTTATGCAAAAACTTCGTGGCTTCCGCTCCAACGACGAAGGCGTCACGCTCGTTGAATACGGTATTGGCCTTACTCTCGCGGTTGTCGTGGGCACCTTCCTGCTGACCAACCTCGGCGGCGCAGTGCAGGGCGAAATGTCTGCCGCTTGCAATGTACTTACTGGCGCTACGGCAAACACCTACACCGGCACTTGCTGATTCAGTATTCACGCATTTTCCTTCCGCCCCTCTTTTCAAGGGGCGGAAGGAAACAAGGTTCGAGCGTCAGCCGAATCAAATCCTCAATGAATTAAGGAGAACTGCCGTGGGCGCCCGTTCCATCCTCGTCGCACTGCTCGGAATCGCCGTTGCCGGGGGATCGGCTTTCGCTGCACGCGAATATCTCGACCGCAGCAGTGCTGTTGCCTCTACCGACCCGGAAGCGGCCCTCGTCTCGGTGATCGTCGCCGGCCACGACATTCCATTCGGCCAGCCAATTCAGGCGAATATGCTGCAGGTCATGTCCTGGCCGCGCGCGGCCTTGCCGCCCGGCGCAATAACCGACCTCGACGTACTCGTCGCCCAGCCCGGTATGCCGCCCCGCCGCGCAACGCGCGCGATGTCACAGGGCGAACTCATTCTTGCATCGAAGATCTCGGAATTCGGCGAAAAGGTAACGATCGTTCAGACTCTCGGTGCGAACACCCGCGCGATGGCAATCAGCGTTGATGCTCAGACCGCCGTCGGCGGCTTCGTTACTCCAGGCGACTCCGTTGACATCGTGCTGACTCAAGGCGGCGGTGACGGGCTGCGCGCCATTACCATTCTACAGAACATCCGCATTATTGGCGTCGACCAGCAGGCCGACGAACAATCCGACCAGCCCTCGGTCGCGCGCACCGTTACCGTCGAAGTGACACCGGAACAGAGCCAGACCCTTGCACTAGCACAGAAAGCCGGAACGCTCAGCCTGTCTCTGCGTACGCTCGACAGTGCAATCGATGAGCCGCTCGACTCCATCCGTCTGTCAGACATCCTGCGCGATAAGTCGCCCGTGGACGATCCGGCCGAGGCTAAGGCCACGATCCGCGTGCGCCGCGCCAACGAAGTCGAAGATGTGGAAGTCGATTGATCAAGGGACGCTCAGGACATGAAGATCCGTACACAACTGCGCAGTTTCACACGCCGCGAGGACGGGACGATACTGGTCTTCTGGGCGATGGCGCTGGCTATGGTCCTGGGACTGGTCGCGCTGTCCTTCGACATTGGACGTCTGGCGGCCACGCAGTCTGAACTTCAATCCTTTGCGGACCATGTCGCGCTCACCGCAGCGGGCGAGCTTGATGGCAAGTCTGACTCAATCACGCGTGCGACCGCTGCCGCGGCAAACCTTATTGCCGACACCCAGACATTTGGCAGCGGCAGCCGCGCACTGGCCGGCAGCGCAGACTACACGCTCGACTTCTATGCCACATTGCCCGCCTCCGACGCTTCGCCGCTCGTCCTGCCGTCACCGAACCCGTCGCCGCCGTCACCCGAAAACGCGGTCTATGCTCAGGTCATTGTTAATCCGAAATCCGTGGGTTTTGCCTTTGGGTCTGTGATTTCAACATTTCTTGGCGGCGGTAACCTGTCACCCTCAACCAACGCGGTCGCTGTTGCAGGCTTCACCCAATATGCCTGCGATGTGGCGCCGATGATGTTCTGCATCCCGGATCCGAGCTTTGACGCATCAGACCCCGCAAGAGTTGGTGACATGATCCGGCTACGCTCGGGTGGACAGGGCGCTGCTTGGGGACCGGGGAACTTCGGCTTCCTGCAACCGTCTACCCTGGCACTAGATTCAACGGGGGCTTGCGCTGGCATCAGCGGCACCGGACCTCAACTGAGCTGCATCCTCGGCGCTGCTGGCTCCATCACCCAATGCTTCCCGCAAAAAGGTGTGAATACGGAACCGGGCCAGAAGGTCGGGATCACCAGCGCGATGAATTATCGTTTTGATATGTTTCCGAACAGCACGCATGGCCCCGGCAAGGAAATGAACGACCCGCGCTTTGCACCGGCGCCAAATGTCGTCAAGGGAATTCAGCCAAACGGCGGAGGGTGCGGATGGCAGGGGCAGTTGGATCCTACCGACGCCATGGCCCTTCCAAGGGACACCTGTTTCCCAGGCTGTGCGCCCTATGGGAATGGTTCTTGGGATTCGGCGACCTATGAGACGACGAACCATCCAAGCGTAGCTTCCGGCACGCTCACAGGAATGACCCGGTATCAGACCTACCTGTGGGAGCTTACGAACGCCGGCGGCTTTGCCATTCCACCAAATTCACCGGTATCCAATCCGATCCTTCCGTCGAAGACCGTTGAAACCGGGCGCGCGCAATGCTCACCCTGGCAGTCTGACCCGGATCGGCGCGTCATCATCATCGCCGGAGTCAACTGTGACCCAACACAGGGCGGCGTGTCGATCAGTGGTTCTGCAACGAATGTGCCGGTTCACCAGTTTGTCAAAATGTTCATCACCGAGCCGATCGTCCAGAACGGCAGTGGTGGAACGACTTCGCTGGATATCTATGCAGAGATCATCGGATCTGCCGAGGTTCCCGGCTCCAATGGGACGGCGGGCGTCATCCACGATGTCGTGCAGCTTTTCAGGTGACCGTATGGCGACGCGTATGAACCATAGAGTACGCCGGTTCTGGGCTTGTTTCGCCCGCTCGGATGACGGTGCTGCGCTGGTTGAGTTTGCAATAGCGCTGCCGATGATGCTGGTCGTCTTCGCGGTGATAGTTGAAGGGGGCCAGATGCTCATCAACTATCAAAACGCCATTACCGGCGTGCGCGATGCAACCCGATACCTGTCACGCGTCGTCCCTTCGAACATCTGCCCCCCGGCAGGATCCGGATCCGTCGCCAGCCATACTGGCAAGGTAACGACCATCGTCACCCAGACCATAACGAACACCTCTGCGTTTGGTGGCCATATTACCGTGAACTCGGTCACGCCATCGCTCGCATGTTCTACTGGTACCTACCGCATCAGCCCGGTTGGTGTGACGAGCGTGACCGCAAACCTCACTATTACGTTTCCCTTTGGCAACATCTTTTCATTTGTCGGCTCGTCGATGACCTCTGTCACGACCAGTGTGACGGATTCGGCAAGGGCCTACGGCACATGACCGGTATCGACTTTCATAACCGCATGAAGAACTGCAGTCGCCGCTTCCTCGCAGATGACAGCGGCACGACGCTGGTCGAACTTGCGATCGTCCTTCCTCTGTTCCTATTGCTTCTGTTCGGGCTGATCGATTTCGGCCGGATGAGCGCTGATTTCGTGATGGCCGACAAGGCGATGCAGCGCGCAGCGCGGATCGCCGCTGTGAGACCGCCCGCATGCGCAGGTGTGCCGGCCACCCATCAGCGCGGCACGGTTCCTACGGGCACGACACCGCCGCGGTTCGGTACGCTCTGCTCTGCAGGAGCGACTGTTTGCGCGAGCTCGACCGTTACATGCAGAGGCGACATCACGAATCCGACGGTCAATGAAATCTGGAACTCGCTTGGCGTGTTGATGCCAAGCAATTCCTCCCCGAACCAGTTGCTCTTTCGCTACGAATCCGATCCCAACCTCGGCTTCCTCGGCGGTCCCTACACCCCCGTCGTGACGGTTGAGATTGTGAATACCATACAGGACCCTGCGGGTGGACTTGCGTTCCAGTTCGTGACGCCCCTCGGAGCGCTCGCCACTCTCGCCGGGGCGACTGGCACACCGCTAAGCAACTCCGTCCCATTCCCGGCGATGAGCACCTCACTTCCCGCCGAAGACCTCAATCTTGGGGAAAATGGATAAACCAAACCCGGCGCTGACGCGCCGAAAAGGACAGACGAATGGCAACTGAACCGAAAAGATCAATGTTGGTAATTGCGAAAGGCAGCGGTGTTGCCGACGCCATCATCAGCGCGTTTTCCGGTGAGACTGACCTTCGCATCGAGACAAAAGACGCGACCCTTGCCCAGATGAATGGCAAGGCGATAAGCGCATTGGCAAATTACGACGTCATCATGTTCCAGGCGAGCCCGGATGACAGTGCGGAAATCGAAGCCATACAGAGTCTGGTATCGAACCGTCGAAACGAAACAACGCTTGTTGCGCTGGCTGATGGCGACATTTCGTTGTCGAAGGCGCGCGCACTCAGCAATGCCGGCGTCGACGAGGTTCTGCCGTTGCCGACCGGCGATGGCAAAATCGACGCCCAGATGATCCGCCTCAGCAGAAAAAAGACGCCGCAGCATGGTGGCGGTGCCCAGGCACAGGGCCGCATCATAGCGGTTGCGCAGGCACGCGGCGGTGTCGGTTCAACGACGGTCGCGGTGAACCTCGCCGACCAGCTCTGCCGCAGCAAAGGTCTGTTTTCGCGCAGCGCTGGACATAAGGTAGCGTTGGTGGACTTCGATCTGCAGTTTGGCACGGTCGGGTCGTTTCTCGACCTCGGCGAACAGGACACATTGCTGCAGCTCGCCTTGGACGGAACCGTGCCCGATGCCAACTTCCTGGAGCAGTCCATGGTGGACCTGCCGAGCGGTCTTTCGGTTCTCGCTGCACCATCGTCATTCGCGCCGCTCGACTCGCTGCGCTCCGATCAGGTTGCGGCGATCCTCGATACACTCCGCGAAAAATATGAATTCGTGGTCGTCGATATGCCTCGGGCGCTCGTCGGCTGGGTAGAGCCCATCGTACAACGCGCTGACGAGATGATGGTTGTTACGGACATGTCGGTTTCCTCGGTGCGTCATTGCCGTCGACTGATCGACTTTTTCACGCAAGACAATCACGCCTTGCCGGTAGAGGTCGTGATCAACCATCAACACAAGCCGCTTATGCAATCCCGCCTGCACCGCGAAGCTGCCAAGGTGCTCGACCGCAAACTGGAACACTGGCTTCCGCATGATCCGCGTGCGGCCAGTGGCGCGGCAGACCGCGGAAAACCACTTTCGGTGGCAGCGCCCCGTTCACCGCTCGGCAAAGCAATCGCCCGCCTTGCCCGAGCCACACTTTCCGTCCGTCAGGTCGCAATGCAGCGCCCGGCGAAATAGGAGACTAAGTCATGTTCAAACAGTTCACGCGTACCAATCGCGACAAGCCCTCCAACGTCGTCGAACTGGCGCGCCAGCCCACAGCGCCCGTGTCGGTCCTGCCCGAGCCGACCGAGCAGGATTTGGAGCTTACCGCCCGTTTAGAGCTGAAAAGCCATCTTCACGACATCCTGCTCGACCGGCTCAACCTGTCGGTCATTGACCGGGTTCAGCCTGAGGAACTGCGCCGCGAAGTGGCCACTCTTGTTTCACAGGTGCTGAGCGAGGAAGGCCGCCCGATGCGGTCGGAAGATTTCAAACTGCTCGTCGACGAGCTTTTGGACGAAGTGCTCGGGTTTGGACCGCTTGAACCACTGCTGGCGGACCCGACCGTCAACGACATTCTCGTCAACAGCCACCGCAGCGTGTTTGTCGAACGCGCGGGTGTTCTTGAAAAGACCAAGGTCCGGTTTCGTGACGAACGCCATCTTCTCAGGATCATTGACAAGATCGTCAGCCGCGTTGGCCGCCGGGTGGATGAGTCCAACCCCTGGGTCGATGCAAGACTTCCTGATGGCAGTCGCGTGAACGCCATTATCCGTCCCTGCGCCATCGACGGCCCATCGCTGTCGATCCGAAAATTTGCCCAGGATCGTCTGAACCTCGACCGGATGATCGAAATCGGCACGCTAAACGCCGCCGCAGCAGAGCTTCTCAAAGGCCTCGTCCAGGCGCGCCTGAACGTCTTGATTTCCGGTGGCACCGGCTCGGGCAAGACAACAATGCTCAATGCATTGTCCTCCTTCATCAGCGGCAGTGAACGGGTCGTCACGATCGAAGACGCCGCCGAACTGCAACTTCAGCAAGAACACGTGGTGCGGCTGGAAACGCGCCCGGCCAACCCTCAAGGCACCGGTATGGTCGCGCAGCGCGACCTCGTCCGAAACGCTCTGCGGATGCGGCCCGACCGCATCATCGTCGGTGAGGTACGTGGCGCCGAAACCTTCGACATGCTTCAGGCCATGAATACCGGCCACGAAGGTTCCATGACGACGGTCCACGCAAACACGGCACGCGATGCGCTGGGCCGGATCGAACAAATGGTGACGATGATCGGCCTCGATTTCCCTGTCTCGGCGATCCGCAGTCAGATTGCTTCCGGCCTTCATGTCGTCGTCCAGCTCAACCGCCTCAGCGATGGCAGCCGTCGCGTGATCAGTGTCTCGGAAATCACCGGGATGGAGGGCGACAAGATCATGATGCAGGACATCTTCATGTTCCGTCGCCGCGGTCTGGATGAGAATGGCCGGGTTCTGGGAGATTTCATTACCACTGGTATTCGGCCGAAATGCTACGAGCAACTGCGTCAGGCGGGCGTCGATTTGCGTGGCGATCTGTTCCTCAGTGACGGAGCAAGGGCATGATCCAGACTGCAAACTTCGAACTTACGTCCCTCGCCTATGTCGGGGTTTTCGTCGGGGTACTGCTCGCCTTCTCGGGGATTTACCAGATCCTGACACGCAAGGAGACATTGTCTGAAACCCGCAACCGCCGCATGAAAATGATTGCAGCCGGTGCGACGACTGAAGAGATGCTGCGGCTTCTGAAACCCAACACCGATGATTGGAGCCTCAAACACGTCCCCTTGATCGGGACACTACCGTCGGATATCCGCCGTGCCGGTTTGACCACAACACCGTCTCTGTTCCTCACGGTTATGATCGGGTCTTTCGCTGTTATCACGCTTGCTGCATCGACCATGGTTGCTGCCCCGGTCGCCGCTGCATTCGGTTTATTTACAAGCGTCGTGGTTCCGGTCATGTGGCTCCGCATCAAGCGGAAAAAACGAATGGATCAGTTGGTACGACAACTGCCGGAAGCACTTGATCTCATGTCACGCGGACTTCGGGTTGGCCATCCTCTCAACACTACGATTGCATCGGTCGCGAGCGACATGAGAGATCCGATAGCAACCGAATTCGGAATCATGGTGGATCAGATCAGCTTCGGCGATGATCTCGTCGATGCTATGCTGGAATTCGCAGAACGTACGGAGCTGGAAGACACGCGTTACCTCGCCGTTAGCGTTGCGATTCAGCACGGCACCGGTGGTAATCTCGCTGATGTATTGGCAACTCTGTCGAAGGTCATCCGCGACCGGATGTCTATGCGCAAGCGGATACAAGCGATATCTGCAGAAGGACGACTTACCTCATATTTCTTGAATTCCCTTCCGTTTGTCATCTTCGGCGCAATGACCGCCTCGTCACCCGATTACTATCTGGGTGTCAGCGAACATCCGATGTTCCGCACGATTGCCATCCTTGTCGTCGTGCTCATTGTCGCGAATTTCTTCGTCATGCGGCGCCTTGTTAATTTCAGAATCTAGGGGAACTAAGCAAATGCTGGACTCCATTCAGGGGCTTCTTTCCGGTACCGGCGTCACACCGCAAACACTCGTTGTGCTCGGTGTCGGCTTCGGCACGATGCTGATCGTATTTGGACTGACAGGTACGTTCGCTAGCAAGGACCCTGTTCTGCGGCGGATGGAGGAACAACGCCGGAAGCGCGGGTCGTCCGCCGACATGGGCATTCTGCGCCACGCCAACGCCGACCCGAAGGGCTTGATGAAGTCACTTATCCCGGTTGATCGTCAGGAACGCAGTGATATCCAACGGCAACTCGCTCTCGCCGGATTCAATGGTCCACAATCATTACGCAATTTCTACCTGCTACGTCTGACTCTGGCCCTGATCCTGCCGACGGTTTTTTTGGTCATGCTCTGGTCGGCACGAAGCGGGTTTGCCGTCTTGCCAGCAGGCATTGACGAAACGCTCGTCGGCTTCAATCAGCTTCAAATCTTCCAGTTGCTAGTAATACTCGTGGGCGCTGGATTCTTCGGTCCCTTTTACTGGATGAAGTCCCGCGCTGAGGAGCGTCGACGCGCTATAAGCGATAGCTTTCCAAATGCACTTGATCTGATCCAAATTTCCGTTGAGGCTGGGTTGGGTTTCGATGCGGCGATGGTTCGCGTTGCAAACGAGTTGGAGGTTGCCGCCCCGGCCATCTCGGGTGAGTTCCTAACCGCGCAACGGGAGATCCAGGCGGGGAGGAACCGAGGCGATGCAATGTTCGACATGGCTGCCCGGACCGGGGTCGAAGAAGTTCACGCATTCGCCAGTGTGGTCCTGCAATCCATGCAGTTCGGCAGTTCGATTTCCGAAACCTTGATCACGTATGCAACCGAGATGCGACGTGACCGCGAGCTCAAAGCGCAGGAACAGGCGAACAAACTGCCAGTCAAGATGTCCGCAGCAATGGCATCGCTCATGTTGCCCGCATTGCTGATGCTGACGCTCGGACCGGTTGTGATCCGCTACGTCGAGTATTTCGCCAATAAGTAAAATGAACGGTATGTTAATATACCGTTCATTTTCAGTTAATATAACTTTTAATAGAACGACTCATCAATTTTGTTAAGCGCAACAATAGCGGAACTAATTTAATCACTTTCCTCCAGAAACACCCCTGATTTCACTCTTGGGTTGTATTTTTCAGCCCTATAGCTAGGGACTCCGTCAAAAAGTTGACTCCCTTTCGATAGCCATGAAAAATCAATCGTGGAGTAAGGGTACGGGGCAGATTTCCCGGCATCGATTTTTTTTAACGGCTCTTTCCAGCGTCGCGGATTTGGTTCTGCCGACGAGGAATTGGTGATGTCTTCTGGAGGCGACATGACGAGTAATTTTGTACAAAACGGTGAGTTCAGGGCGATTGCGGCCGG
Organism: Albidovulum litorale; assembly: GCF_025751495.1. GTDB lineage: Bacteria > Pseudomonadota > Alphaproteobacteria > Rhodobacterales > Rhodobacteraceae > Albidovulum > Albidovulum litorale. Next base: position 223,263 of record NZ_JAOWKZ010000001.1, read on the forward strand.
ATCGTTTGAAACCGGCATTATTGAAGCAATGGCCGAATGGTGCGATGCCCTCCACGGCGGCACCAGCCTGGAAGATGCATTTGCACATCTTGCCATCGGGTTTGGCGCCGAAGCGGCGCTGCTGGTCAGAACGAATATGACGGACTTCCGTCCCACGCGCATCGCTGTTTGGGACAGGCGGAGTGCGAGCACAAGTTCACCTTTGACGTCTTCCTTTGCGGACGGGTGCTTCGGGCGTCCACTTGCCCGACCGCGTCCCGGCTCGATCTGGCTCGCGTCGACTCATGAGGACGATGCCGGCGAGACGCCCGATCCGGCACTTGCCAACTGGCAGGACCGCCGTGGACTGACCGAGTTTGCGGCACTGGTCCTGACCGGTGGTCCGCCGGTTCGCGACCATATTGAACTGCACTTTACAAACCCGGTACCGGGTCCGGTTCAGGCGGCGTTTGCAGCAGTGATGCCGACCATGGCCCGCACATGGGCCAGCCGCCAGGTTGGTTTGGTCGCCCGTACGGCGCTCAGCAACCGCGCACCGCGCGACACCGGGCAGGGCAAGGGACCCGTTGGCGGCTCGGTCCTTGGCATTACCAATCCGGCACGGCTCAGCCGGGCCGAGTTTCGCGTCTGCCTTCTGCTCAGCCGTGGCAGGTCGGTGCTCGGTGTTGCCGAGGAGCTTGCAGTCTCTGAATCCACGATCAGGTCTCATCTGCGCAGCATCTACGCAAAAACCAACACCTCCAACCTCGCGGAACTGGTTTTCCGACTACTTGCCACCACGCAGGATGATGACCTGTCCGACAGAAACTGCGCGTGAGGGATGTCGGGGATGAGCCTGTTGCCGCTTTTCATTCTTTCGCCGCTTCTCATGGCTGTTGTCTGGTCCGACATGCGCTATATGCGCATTCCGAACTGGTTCAGCCTTTCCACCGTCGGGTTCTTTTTGATTATTGCGATAGTCTTTCAGCCGTCAGATCTCTGGCTGCGCATTCTGGTCGCTGGATCGGTCTTTGGGATCGGGTTTGCGGGATTCTGCTTCAACCTTTGGGGAGGTGGTGACGTAAAGTTCTTGTCCGCTCTGATGTTGTTCATCCCGGTCACGACCCTGTCAGTCTTCGGCTACGTCTTTTCCGCCGCACTTCTCTTGGGCATCGTCCTCATTTTGGGATTGCGGCGGGTCCCGGCCCTTGCGGGACAGCACTGGAAAGCAATCTCGGGCAGCACGAAGTTTCCGATGGGCCTGTCCATCGGCATGGCGGGACTCGCTCACCCGCTGGTGGTCATGCTGCTTGGCGTACCGCTGCCGGGCTGAGGATCACAACCCGGCGGCATCCCGCGCGATTGTATCGAGAAGAGCCTCGACTTCATCCATCGGCCCATCAGGGAAGTGACGGTAACCAATCTGAACCGCACCATCGCTATCCGTGACGAAGATGCCATAGGGACAATGGGCGATGTTCATCGGATCGGCTTCCATCACCTTGCGTGACAGCACTGCGGAGCAGAACAGGAACACATCCGCCGCGTCGAATATCTTGACGTCGCTGCCGACATCGGCGCCGGTGCGGGCCAACATCTCGCCCACATGACTCGTATAGTCGATCACCAGCCCCTGACCGATGATCGCGTTTTCGACAGCGAAAGTCGCGTCTTCGAAGCTGCCTTCGAACGGATAGGTGGTCGCCTCCTGCGCGACGGCAGTTCCGCAGCTGAGCGCTATCGCGATCAATGAAGCTTTACCGAGTTTAAGCATGTCAGACCCTCCATGGTTACGCATGGCCTTTTGGGCCAATGCAATTAAGTGGTCGCGCGTTTTAGATCTCTTCCGTGAAACTATACCCTGCCCCGGCCCTTTCGACACGACCGACGCCTCCACCCGGCAGATGAAAGCCGGTGACAACAATGGCTTCATCCGCAAGCCGGCCGAGCAATGCCACCCGGGTCTCGGCCGCCAGTTCACGGTCCTGATCCGATCCGGAAAGCCAGTCTGGGCGTTCAAAGGCGACGTGGTGATTGGCGATGCAATCGCCGAGCACCATCACGGGTGTCGGTGCCGCAATCTCGAATGCGAGGTGGCCGGGTGTATGCCCCGGCGTGAGCCGGGCGACGACGCCGTTCAACGCATCCTCTCCGTCGGCCAATAGCCGTACCCGATCGGCAATCGCTTCAAGCCGCCGCGCTGCGCCAACAGCGAAGGCAGCACGCTCCTCGCCGATGGTTGAGACGGTACCCGGATCTGTCCAGTAGTCGAACTCGGCCTGCCCGATCATGTATTCCGCATTTGCGAAGACCGGTTCGTCGAATTCGTCGAGTACACCCCAAAGATGATCGGGATGGGCATGGGTAAACAGCACATGCGTCACATCATCAGGCGCAACACCGATGGCGTCCATCGCCTCTGAAAGCTTGCCGGCTGAGGCCTGGAAATCCGGCCCGGACCCTACATCGAAGAGCACAGTATTCGTGCCGTCGCGTAAAAGCGTGACGTTGCAGGGCGGCGTCGCCTGATCGGACGACAGCCCGTAACGGCCGAGGATTTCCGTCAACTCACTCTCGGGCATTCCGGAAAACAGGAAACTGCCGGGCAATGTAAGATTTCCGTCCGACAGAGTATCGATGCGGACGTCACCCAATGTCAGTGTACTCGCGGCCCAGACCCGACGTGGGACGAATGGCAGGGCGGCGGCGGAGCCTAGGAAAGTTCTGCGCGTCAGCATGATGATCCTGTTGATTGATTGCGCAGACGCCCCGAACCGGGGCGTCCATCCATATTGCTGGCCTCAGCCGAAGATATCAGCGGTAATCCCGGCATACCAACCAAGGCTTTCCTCATATGTCGCCTTGCGCAGGTCGGCATCCTCACCTGTCTGGCTGACGAAGCTGTCGACGCTGGCGATCTTTTCATCCGTCGCCTCGTAGGAGGCGCCGACCTTGACGCCGTCATCGGTGTCAATCAGCGACCAGCAGGTGTTGGAATACTTGGCCGGGAAGGCCTTCGACCCCGTCAGTTCCGATCGGATATTCATCGCCGCGACCTTGGCCTGAGAATTGGCCGAGAAGCCGGACTTGGGCATGTCACCCTGGGCTGAGGCATCGCCCATCACATAGACATTCGGATCGGCGCGGGTGGCCATGGAATGCGGGTTCACCGGGGCCCAGCCGGTGTCGTCGGTCACACCCGCCGCCGCCGCGATCAAACCAGCCTTCTGCGCCGGAATGACGTTGCAGACATCGACCTTCTCGACCTCTCCGTCGATCACGACCTCCATCGCATTTGGCCGCACCTCGACATTCGCCGCACCGAAATCCGGGCCGATCCGGTCGATCATGCCGGAGTAATGCTTCTGCCAGCCTTCTTCGAACAGGCCCTGCTTGGAGTACTTGTCCTTCGGGTCGACAAGCAGGATTTTTGCCGTCGGGTTACGTTCTTTCAGAACATGGGCGACCATGCTGATCCGCTCATAGGGACCGGGCGGGCAGCGATAGGGGTTGGGCGGGGCCACCATGCAGAAGGTACCGCCTTCCGGCATCGCCTCCACCTGCGCTTTCAGAAGCTGGGTCTGCGGCCCGGCTTTGTAGGCATGGGGCATGATCTCGGCCTTCGACAGGTCCCAGCCGGGGACCGACCCGTCTACAAAGTCGATGCCGGGCGCGATAACGAGCCGGTCATAGGCCAGTGTCTCGCCCCCCTCCAGCGTTACCTTCATGGCGTCGCGGTCAACGCCCGAGGCCATCGCGCGGGCATGGGTGATGCCATACTCGCCGGTCAGCTTGTCATAGCGGTGCGCGAGGCTATCGAAATCGCGGAAGCCGCCGATATAGAGGTTGGAGAAGAAGCAGGTGTAATAGATATCGGCCGGTTCGACGAGCGTCACGTCAATGGCGCCGTCACTGTCCTTGGCGATGTAGCGCGCGCAGGTGGCCCCGCCCGCCCCACCGCCGATGACCACGACGCGCGGCTTGGCCTGGCCAAGCACCGCCGGGGCTGAAAGCACCGCGCCTGAGGCCGCGAGCGTACCGATGAACCCACGTCTGTTCAGCTTCATGTCTCCCTCCCTTTATTCCTCCAGCGTTCCGAAATAGGCGGCAAGCGCCGCGATCTCCTCCTCCGTCAAGCGTCCGGCCATCATCTGCATGACCGGGTGCGGTCTTAACTTTTGCTTGTAAGCGTGCATCGCCAATACGAAATCTTCCTGAGGCCATAGCGTGATGGAGGGGATGCCCTCATCCGCACCGCTTGCCTGATGGCAGGTCTGGCATTCGCTGGCGAGATATTCCCCGAATTCGGGATCGCCCTTCAGCGCCAGCACTTCCGGCGGCAGTTCCGGCAGGGTGCGGCGCGCGGTCGGTTCGGCCTCGGGGATGTCACGCGGCTTGTCGGAGAAGTCGCGCAGGAAGGCCAGAAGGTCGGCGCGCTGGCCTGCGTCTTTCAGCCCACGGTAGGACATACGTGTGCCGGAGGCGAAGGTGCGCGGGTTTTCGATATAGACATCCAGCGTCTCCAGCGTCCAGTACAGCCCGTCGCGCCTGGCACGCTCCAGGCTGCGGGAATAGGGGAACGCCTCGATACTCGCAGCCTTTCGCCCGAAAATGCCGTTCAGTTTCGGCCCGATCGCATCCCTCGCTTCGGGTCCGATCTGGTGGCAACCGGAACACTCGCCCCAAATCTCTGCACCCTTCCCGGCATCGCCGATCTCGGACGCAGACACCTGGGAACCGCCCCACGCCACCAGAAGCGCGAGGCCGAGGGCGAGGTGAATGTCCCCCCGCCCCGCCATCCCTATCCGCCGAACGTGCCGAGGTAAGCGATCACGGCGTCGATCTCCTCGGCCTTCTTCAGGCCCGCGAACGACATCTTGGTGCCCTTCATGTAGCCCTTCGGGTTCGCGAGGAATTCCGCCAGAGCCTCATGGCTCCAGACCAGCCCGCCCTCGGCCGCTGCCTGCATCGGTTTGGAGTATTTGAACCCGTCCACGGCACCGGCAGCTTTGCCGACAATCCCGTTCAGCATGGGGCCGGTAGCATTCTTGGCCCCGTCACCGACCTTGTGGCACGCCTTGCACTTCTTGAAGACCTTCTCGCCCGCCTCGACCAGCGCCGGATCGGCGGCGGCGGTTTCCGTGGCAACCGCTTCCTCGGCAGGTGCGACTTCAGCCGCCGCTTCCTCTGCCGGGGCCGCAACGTCACCCGCTGCCGCGAGTGTCAGGGGCGGCAGGGTTCCGGCGGGCTTGCCGTCGGGGTCCTCGGGCGTGACGTTCAGATCGACGGCGCGTTTGGTGATCTTCAAGTCACCCGCGCAATCCGCCATGCAGGGTTCGCCCGTGAAGAGCGGGTATTCCGCCTCTGCCCGGTCGTCGGGCCGGAAACCGCCCTCATTCGGCAGCCTGACCTCGGTGAAATTCTCTTTCGACAGGACAAAGTCGTCCTCGACCAGCCCGTTGGAATAGAGAATGAAGGCGGTGATTGCATAGGCCTCGTCCGCCGTGACGGTCTGGGCCGCGCCGAAAGGCATCGAGCGGTGGATATAATCCCACACGGTCGAGAGATAGGGCCAGTACGATCCGACCGTCTTGACCGGGCGGCGGTTGGTCAGGCTGTTCTGCCCGCCCGCGAGAACCGGCCAGTTGTCGATCCCCTCGGCAAAGTCGCCGTGGCAGGAGGCGCATTTCTCGGCAAAGACCTCATCGCCGGTGAAGACATCGCCCGAGCCTTCCGGCAGGCCGGTACCGTCCGGTAGGACCGCGACGTCCCATGCCGCCACTTCCTCCGGCAGCGCCGGGCGGCCAAGGCCGGTCTTTTCGGCCATAAGCGGGGTCGCGGCCGTGAGCGCGACGGTGCAGGCGAGGAGTTTAAGCGATTTCGACATTCTCGACCTCCCCGTCGGCGCGGACCCACCATGTCTGGATGGAATTGTTGTGATAGACGTTGTTCAGGCCCCGGATTTCGCGAAGCTGATCCTTTGTCGGCTGGACATATCCCGTCTCATCCATGGCGCGGGATTGCAGCAGCAGTTCCGACCCGTCCCAGTCGATATCCAGATGGAAACGCGTCAGAGCTTTCGGCTTCACGTCGCCTGACAGGCGCGCAGTCTGCCAATTCTTGCCGCCATCCAGCGACACATCCACGCGGTCGATCTTGCCGTGCCCCGACCATGCAAGGCCGGTGATGACCAGCGGCCCCTTGCCGTGGCGGATGGGCGCTTGTGGCGAAGGCGAGGTGATGACGGATTTCGCATCCATCACCCAGGTCCACTTCCGCGCTGAACCATCGGCCATCAGGTCGGTATATTTCGACGTCTCCTCGCGGCTTTCGACGGCCTGATCGTAAACCCCGATGCGGCGCAGCCATTTGACCCACATATTGCCTTCAAAACCCGGCACGACGAGGCGGACCGGATAGCCGTGTTCCTTGCGCAAGGCCTCGCCATTGGCAAAGAAGGCCACCAGAACGTCATCAAGCGCCTTTTCCAAGGGCATTGAGCGGCCATTCGACGAGGCGTCTGCGCCTTCGACATAGACCCACTTGCCTTCGGGCTTGACCCCGGCTTCTTCCAGCAACAGGCGCAAAGGCACGCCGGTATATTCCATGTTGTGGATCATGCCTTGGGTGAACTGGCAGCCCTCAAGCTGCGCCCCGCCCCATTCCATGCCGCCATTGGCCGCGCATTCGCAGAATGCCGTGGTGACAGTGCGGGGGAAACGCATCAGGTCTTCGTAGGTGAAGACCATCGGCGTCTCGACAAGGCCCGAGATCATCAGCCGGTAGTCGGCTTTGGAAAGCTCGATCGCGCCCGAATGGTGCCGCTCAAAGGCGCAGCCCTGCGGGGTGATCGTGCCTTCCAGCGCGTGGATCGGCGTGAAGTTGATCGAGGAAACCGGGCTTTCGGTCAACCATTCGACATTGCGCCGCACAACATGGCTCTCGAACCGGATCGGCGTACCGTAAGGCGCCGCATCCACCGGGTCCCCGAAGGAGGACGCCCAGTCCTGCACCTCTGTGATCAGCGGATCGGCTTCCTGCGCCCGCCCCATTCCCGCTGCCAGTGCACCGGTCGCAAGACCTGCGCCCAGTACAGCCCGGCGGTTCGGGCCTTTCTTTTCGGTCTCAGCCATTGAAACCTCCTGTCGTCTCATACTGCATGTTCATTTCCTGTCCGCGGCCGCGCCTGCCGGTCCCCGTCCGGCAGGCGCGGCCCAAACCCGTGGTGGTGGCCACGTATCTCATGCCCCCGTGACCTGAACGGAAGTGTTGGGATCGACCGTCACGGTCCCCTGTTTTTTGATCCAGCCCTCGACAAGGTCCCAGATCGCCGGACCCTCGGTGCCTTCGTTGACGCTGGCCCAGCCCGCGACGACATAGGTCTTGGCCGGGTCGACCGCCTCGCCGGTTTTCAGCATGGTCATGTTGGTGATGCGCGAACCTTGCGGCTTGGACACATCAATGTGGTAGCCCATGCCCCCCACGCGAACCATGTCGCCGCCCTGTTGGTAATAGGGATCGGGGTTGAAGAGGTTGTCGGCGACGTCCTCAAGGATCGTGTGCAGGGTCTCACCCGTCATCTCGCTGCGGTACGCCGCCGGGTAGGACATGGCGGTCGCGTTGTGCAGATCCTCGCGGGTGATGCTGTCGCCGGGCAGAAGGCTCGGCCCCCAGCGAAAGCCTGGGCTGAGAGCGATATCGGCCTGGTGTTCGTCAATCAACGCGTTGCAGATCAGATCATCCCAGGTGCCGTTGAAGTTGCCGCGGCGGTACAGAAGGCTGTCGGTGGTGCCGAGCACTTCTTCCAGATCGGCCTTGAACGGTTCGCGTTCCGCATCGATCAGGGCGGCCACCTCGGCATCGGGTTCAATCACATCCGAGAAGATCGGGATCAGCTTGTGGCGGAAGCCCATCATCTGGCCGTTCTGAACGTCGAGATCGACGCGGCTGATGAACTTGCCGTTGGACCCCGAAGCGATCAGCAATGTCTGGCCGACCATGACCGGTTCTGGCAGCGCGTCATGGGTGTGGCCGGTCAGGATGACGTCGATCCCCTCCACCTTGCCCGCCATCTTGCGGTCAACATCGAAACCGTTGTGGGACAGGACCACAACCAGATCGGCACCGGCGTCGCGGACCTCCTGCACGACCTCGGCCATGCGCTCCTCGCGCACGCCGAAAGAGAGGTTCGGGAACATCCATTTCGGGTTGGCAATGGGCAGATAGGGGAAGGCCTGTCCGATGACGGCGACCTGCGCGCCGCCGACCTCGAACATCTTGTAAGGCTCATAGGCCGGTTCGTCCCATTCGGCGTCGAAGATATTCGCGCCAAGGAAGGGGAAATCGAGCCCCTCGACGATCTCGGTCACCCGGTCGATGCCCAAAGTGAATTCCCAATGCGAGGTCATCGCGTCGGGCTTCAGCGCGTTCATCACGTTGACCATGTCCTGGCCCTTGGTGCGTTCCGCCGTCAGCGACCCCTGCCAAGTGTCGCCGCCATCGAGGAGCAGCGCATCGGGCCGCGCCGCGCGGATTGCCTTGATCACGGTCTTGCAGCGGTCGAGCCCGCCCATCCTTCCATAGCCCTTGGCCAGCGCCTCGAAATCCGGATAGGTCAGCGCGTAGGCGTGAGGAGAGCCGGTTTCGATGTTGAAAAGCTTCAGAAAATCGGCGCCGGTGACGTGCGGCGGCAGGCCGTTCACTTCCCCCACGCCAAGGTTGATCTCCGGCTCGCGGAACCAGATCGGCTTCATCTGGGCGTGAATGTCGGTGATGTGGATGAGGGTCACGTTGCCGTAATCCTCAAACTCCAGAAGCTTGTCCTGCGTCAGCGCCTGCTGCGCGGCCAGCCGCCCCCAGTTGCCCACGCCCGACGCGCCCCAGAGCGCCGAGGCCGCGACTGTTGCCTGCAAAAAATCCCGCCGGGAAATCATCGCCTGTCTTTCCTTGTCGTTCGGCAATACTCCACCGGTCGCGCAAGACGCGCGTCCGGCCTTTGCCGTAGTGAAAATGGACTAACGAATAGACCGGGCGGCGAACCGCCCGGCCCTGCCACTAGTTACGTACCGACGGTCCTTCGACCGACAGTCCGTTGCCGCGTGAAGCGACGTACAGCTCCAGCGCGATGAATTCGGGCGAACCCGGCTTGAACGTCTCCGCGCGCGTGTCACGGATGCAGCCCTTGAAGCGGTTGTGGATCGACGAAAGCTTAGCGTCCTTCAGCCGGTAGACCGGGAAGCCGTTGATCTGGCCCTGGCTCAGGTGGTCGGCGCGAATGTAGTTGCCGTAGTTGTCCTCGTGGCAGTTCGAGCAGGAAAGCTCAAGCTGGCCATAGCGCGTGTAGTACATCTCCTTACCCTGCTCCCAGTACGGGGCGGCAGGTCCGTCGATGGCGACATTCATCGGCATACCGCGCGAAACGGAAGAGATGAGCGCTGTCATATTGACCATGTCGGCGCTGTCCCAGTCCCAGGCTTCCGCGCCCATGCGCTCTGTCCGGCACTGGTTGATGTACATCTCCATCGTGTACATCTCACCCTTTTCCTCGTTGAACTTCGGCATCACGGCGCGGACGCCGGCCATGCTTTCCGCACCTTCGTGGCAGGTGGCGCAAGCCTTGCCCTCAGTCCCGTCTGCAGTATCCCAGACACCCTGCGCCGCCTCGACGCCGAGCATGCCGGGGTTGTCGAAGTCGTCGGCCTGCATCACGCGCGTATCATCCTCGCGGAAATGCCAGCCCGAATACTGCTCCGAAAGGCCCTCGATGTAGTCAGGCGCTTTGTCGGTACGGGTAATCATGTTGATCTCGCCATTGACGACAAGCGTGTCATCTGCGGGATCGGCGGTGGCGGAGAGCCCCGTAAGCGTCAGAGCCGCAAGGGCGCAGCCGCCGGCGAGTAGTCTCATGTTCATGCGTTATCCTCCCTGAGTATCCGCCGCCGATCACGCCGGCAGCGGCCCTGTCCTCATCCCGTTCGCGTCAGGCAACTTCGATCGGCTTCGTATCCTCGTAGACCGAGCCGTCGTCGTCGTACCAGGTGAACTTGAACTCGCCCGTGGCATCAACCTTGGCCGAAAACTCGATATAGGGGTTCGTCGAAATCGCCGGTTCCAGCGTCACGTCAACGACGTTCTGGCCGTTGAAGTCGCAGGTGAACCGATTGATGATCGAGCGCGGTATCAGATTGCCGTCGCTGTCCTTGCGCTGGCCGCTTTCCATCGGGTGGCTGATCAGGGTCTTGATCGTCACCACCTCACCGGCAGCGGCAGAGCTCGGAACCTTCACGCGGGGTTTTACGTCTTTTGCCATCTTGTTCTCTCCCTGACCTCAGCCGCCGCAGCCGCCGATGGTGACCTTGACCGTAGACGTTGCCTGCACGACCGAACCATCCGCCATCTTGGCAAGTGCGACCACATCCTGCGTCTTGGCCAGACGGATGCGGGTCGAGGCGGCCTGCGATCCGGCAGCAGGGCCGAAGTTGAACGTCGCGACCGGCGGCGTCGGGTTGCCGGTGGCAAGGATCATGATCGACACTGCCCCGGGCGCATCGACACCGATGGGCACCGTGTTGCCGTTCTCGGCAATTTCCGGCGCGGTCAGCGTCAGGCCGCCCGAACCGATCTCTGCACCGCCCGAGAACCCTGCAATCAGCTCCTCGACCGTCGCGGCGAACGCAGGCATCGGCAGCGCTGCGGCAGCCAGGCCGCCGAAGCCGATCGCGAGCGCGTCTCGTCTTGTTATCGTCATTGGTTGCTCCTTATCCTCTGTGTCCGACCTGCCCGCTCATTCCTTGAGCGTCATCAGGTAGGCCACCACATCTTCGATCTGCTGGGCCGTCAGAAGCGGCGGCAATTCGCCTTCAAAGGCCTTTCCGGTAAAGGCATCGCCCTGCCGGATATAGGGGCCGACCTTGTAGAACGACGGCATGATCGTGCCATCAAAGGTCATCTTCGCGTCCGACACGATGCCGCGAAGCTGGGCTTCTTCCCAGCGATCCCCGGCACCGTCCAGCGACGGACCAACATTGCCCTGGAACGCGACATCCGGCATCGCCGAAACGGCGTGACAGGCAACGCAGTTGCCCAACCCGCGGTTTGACATGACGTTTGCGCCTTCGTCCGGGTTACCCGGCGTTCCCGTCAGCGATTGGGCCACCGCCCCTTCTTCGTAGGCCACCTCGGCCGGCGCGGTTTCGGCCATTGCGGCCGTTCCGACGAGTGCCGGCAGGAGCAGGCCCATGAGTATCTGGCGCTTCATCAAAGTCCTCCCTGTTCTCTCCCGACTCGGACACTACCTGAGGCATGCTGTCGCACGCAACATAAAATTCATTTGAATGAATATGTGCATGTAAAAAATGTTGGTCCGGCCGGTTCGGTACGATTGCGCTTAGTTCGACGATTTCTGATTCACGCGGTCGGCGACGTATTTCTGGAAATGCTCACCGGATTCATAACCGTGATCCTTGACCCAGGTGAAGAGCGCCGCTGTCGTACCCTTTTCGAACGCCCCGGGCATCATCACGACGGCGGCTTCGGCCGCAGTCTTCCCCTCGGGGACATCTTCGGGCAGGAAGATCATCGTCGGCGTGAACACGACACCCCATTTTACCGCCATGTCCTTTTCCGGCAGGGATTCACCGTCGAAATCGGTGACCTCGACATCACCGAACAGGTTCATCTGCACGACGAAATAGTTCTCGCGAATAAGGGCGTCGATCTCGGGAGCCGGAAAGATCTCTTCATGCATCCGCGTGCAATAGAGGCAACCGCGTTGCTCTACGATGATCATCAGCCGCTTGCCTTCGGCATTGGCTTCGGCAAGGTCCTCGCTCAGATCCTTGAACGTATTGCGCAGCCAGTCGGGCTTATGCAGCCCGTCATCGCCAAGTTCCACGGCCACAGCGGGCATGCCCACGGCCAGCGACAGGGCAAGAGATGCGAAGAGGCGTTTCATTCTATCCTCCAGTTGGGATCATATGAATTTCGTCGTCCAGGGCATGTGCTCGATCATGAATTGCGCGATTGCGTTGACCGATCCGGTGGCGATCAGGATGGCGAAGGCGATCAGCATGACGCCCATGATCTTCTCGACATGGCCAAGATAGCGGCGGTTACGGTTCATCCAGCCGAGGAACGGCTTGGCAAAGACCGCCGCCAGAACGAAGGGCGCGGTCATACCCATGCCATAGACGAACAGAAGCACCGCGCCGCGCCAGATCGTATCGAGGCCCGAGGCCACCATGAGAATCGCAGCCAGCGCGGGTCCGACACAGGGCGTCCAGCCAAAGCCGAAGGCAAGCCCCATGACATAGGCGCCCAGCATGGTCGATGGTTCAACCTTCGCCTCAATGCGGGCTTCCCGGTACAGAAAGGGAATGCGCAGAATGCCAAGGAAATGCAGACCGAACAGAAACAGGATGCCGGCCGCAACATAAGACAGCGGCCTCAGCCATTCCCGAAACACCTGCCCGAGCGCGGTTGCGCCCATACCCAGAAGGACAAAGATCGTCGTCACCCCAAGGGCGAAGGCGATGGCCGACAGAATCAGTCGCCGTTGCGCGCCGGGCGCGATCGTCGCATCCGACCGCAGCTCGGCCATGGAAATGCCTGCCATGTAGCACAGGTAGAATGGCACCATCGGAAGGATACAGGGCGACAGGAACGAGAGGATACCAGCCAGCAGGGCACCGCCGAATGTCGGATCGATCAGCACGGGAACCCTCGCCTTGCCGGTAACAGAAAAACATATTACGATTTTTATATGTAAAGCCGAAGGCGTCAACCATGCGTATCGCCCTCATACCGTTTCTGGCCGCTCTGCTGGTCGCATCTCCGGCCATGGCGGACCTGCGCCTGCTCATGGTCGAGCAGGACGGATGCGCCTATTGTGCCGAATGGGACCGGGTCATCGCGCCGATCTATCCGAAAACCCCAGAGGGGCAGACAGCTCCGTTGGAGCGCGTGCATTTACGCGGCCCCTACCCTTCAGATGTTGAGATCGGTCCCCGACCTGTCTTCACCCCGACCTTTATTCTGATTGCAGACGGCCGTGAGGTTGGCCGTATCGACGGCTATCCGGGCGAGGATTTCTTCTGGGGGCTTCTCGGGCAGATGATGGAGAACACCGGCCAGTTCGAACGGAAGGACACAGAATGAGTAAGCCTTTGGTTTTTCTGACGCGATTGCCCGCGCCTGTCGGTGATGCCGGCTGGTTGACCGACGACGTGACTTCGGGTCCCCCGCGTTCGGGTTTAGCAGGTGGCCTTGCCTTCTGACCGGGAACCGCTCACCGGCCCGACAGCCGGTGACATGCGCTGCGGGCCGACGCTCGCGGACGATCTAGGTCCGCGCGCCGACGAGGCCGCCAATTTCCTCAAGGCGCTCGCACATGAGGGGCGGCTGACCATACTCTGCCATCTGATCGACGGCGAGAAGTCGGTGACAGAGCTTGAAACCCTCCTTGCCTCGCGTCAGGCTGCGGTCAGCCAGCAACTGGCACGGTTGAGGCTTGAAGGACTTGTCCGTCCCCGGCGCGATGGAAAGGTGATATACTACTCACTGAATGATCAGCGGACGGAACGGGTGCTGGGGCTTCTGAACGACCTGTTCTGTAATGACCCTTTAAAATAAAGTCTCGGGGAGGAGACAGGAATGGAGACGTTACCACCGGGCGTTCTGGCGGCCCTTGTCGGCCTCAGCGCAGGTGCAATTCTCGGCCTCGCGGCACGGCTTGGCGATTTCTGCACGCTTGGCGCGCTGGAAAGCGCGGCTTACGGCGCCGACCAGCGGCGGCTACGGCTTTGGGGAATCGTCCTTGGCGTGGCGATCATCGGCACCTTCCTTGCCGAGGCGGCGGGTCTCGCCGCACCGACCGAGACGTTCTATCACACGATCGGCTGGAACCCCTTTGCGTCGATCCTTGGCGGGCTGGTTTTCGGATACGGCATGGCGATGGCCGGGAATTGCGGCTTTGGCGCGCTCGTGCGGTTTGGCGGCGGCGATCTGCGGTCGCTCGTCGTTGTCGTCGTGATCGGGATATTCGCCTTCGTCACCCTTTCCGGCCCCCTTGCCCCGTTGCGGGCCGCGATCTTTCCGCAAAACGATGCCACGGCGACGCAAGGCATCGCGCATTGGCTGGCGGCCCGGACCGGCCTGCCGCCTTTGATCTTTGCATTTATCGTCGGTCTGGCCGCGTTGTCTTGGGCCCTCGTCCATGCGCCACTTCGTCAAAAACCGGCGATGATTGTTTGGGGCGTAGCTGCGGGACTGGCGGTCGTCTGGTGTTTTGTCGGCACGACCTGGCTATGGCACGAGAGCTTTGGCGAGATCGGGGTCGAAGGCCCGTCTTTCACCGCGCCCCTCGGCCGAACCATCATATTCTTCATGACCTCGACCGCGGGCGGCATCAGCTTTTCGGTCGGCATGGTCGCGGGCGTCCTCGGCGGCGCTTTTGCCGGGTCCACGATCCGGGGGCTTTTCCGGTGGGAGGCTTGTGAGGACCCGCGCGAACTTGGCCGTCAGGTCTCGGGCGCGGCGCTGATGGGGATCGGCGGCACCCTGGCGCTCGGCTGTTCTGTCGGTCAAGGCGTGACTGCCATGGCAACACTTGCCGTCTCCGCCCCGGTCACGTTGGCCGCAATCGCGGCCGGAGGGCTGTTCGGACTAAGGCAACTCATCGGGGGCTTCCAACCCGACTAACCGGTCAGGCGAGCGCCGAACACAGGCAATCAACCGCTTGGCCGTTCACCCATCAGATAACGGGGACCGGCGCCTTTAAGCCCGGCCTCGTCGTCGGGATTATAGAGAGCGCAGCGTTCAAGCGAGAGGCACCCGCAGCCGATGCATCCGTCCAGCCGGTCGCGGAAATCCTGCATGAGGGCGATCCGCGCATCGAGTTCCGCCCGAAACCCTCGCGCCATCTTCTCCCAGTCGCGCAGATTCGGTGCGCGGCCCTCGGGCAGTTCCGCCAGTCGCGCGCCGATTTCGGCGATCGTATAGCCAAGCTGCTGGGCGATCATCACAAAGGAAAGCCGCCTGATATCCGACCGGGCAAAGCGTCTCTGCCCCCCGGCATTGCGACCGGGTCGAACAAGCCCGCGTTCCTCGTAAAACCGGATCGCCGTCACCGAAAGACCGGTTCTTTGCGCCAATGCGCCAATCGTCAGTTCCCTCTCCACTTCGCCTCCGGTTCTCCGCCAGACCTCAAGTTTAGTTGAGGAATGGTCGGAAGCAACACGCGAAGGGCCAGAGCGGCTTACGATCCGGCTTTTTCCTCAAGCATCAGCCATTCCTCCTCGGCGGCGGCAAGGGCCGCCTGACGTTCGGAAAGCCCTTCCGAAGCACGGCGGAACTTGTCTGGCGACTTGTGGAAAAGGTCGGGGTCCGACAGGAAATCCGACAGTTTGCCAATCTCCGCCTCCAGCCGCTCCATGATCCCGGGCAAAGCGTCCAGCCGGTGCCGTTCGGTGAATGTCAGACCCTGCGATGTCTTCACCGGTTTTGGCGCTACTGGCGTGACGGGTTTCGCAACCTTGGCCAGCTTCGGAGCCGTCGCAACCTCGCCGCGCTGCGCCTGATAATCGGCCCAGCCGCCCGCATAAGCGATGGCGCGCCCCTCGCCTTCCATCGCGATGGTGGTCGTCGCCACCCTGTCGATGAAATCGCGGTCGTGGCTGACCAGCAGCACCGTTCCGTCATAGTCGCCAAGAATATCCTGCAAAAGGTCCAGCGTCTCGACATCCAGATCGTTGGTCGGTTCGTCCAGAACCAGCAGGTTCGACGGCTTAGCCATGATCCGCGCCAGAAGAAGCCGCGCGCGCTCGCCACCCGAAAGCGACCCGATAGGTGCCCGCGCCTGCGCCTCGTCGAAGAGGAAGTCTTTCAGATAGGCGACGACATGTTTGGGCGTGCCACGCACCATGACCTGATCGGACCGGCCCGAGACCGCCATATCGGGATCGTTTACCAGCCCGTCCCAAAGTGTCATGTTCAGATCGAGCGTGGCCCGCGCCTGGTCGAAAACCGCCATTTCGAGTTTCGTGCCATGGCGGACGCTGCCACTGTCCGGCGCCACCTCGCCGGTCAGCATCTTCAGAAGCGTCGTCTTGCCTACGCCGTTCGGGCCGACAAAGGCCACCCGGTCGCCGCGCAAAACTTTCAGATCGAACGGCTTCAGGATCACCTTTTCCCCGAAAGCCTTTAAAATCCCTTTCGCTTCGATCACCAGCTTGCCTGAAGTCTGGCCGCTCTCCAGCGCCAGATCGGCCGTGCCCTGACGCCGGATCATCGCCGCGCGTTCGGCCCGCATCGCCTGAAGCGCCCTCAGCCGCCCCTGATTGCGCTTGCGCCGGGCCGAGATGCCCTCCACCGCCCAACGGCCTTCGGACTTGATCCGGCGTTCCAGCTTGTGGCGGGCAAGGTCCTCCTCGGCCCAGACTGTCTCGCGCCAGTCCTCGAACGCCTCAAAGCCCTTTTCGTTGCGCCGCACCTCGCCCCGGTCGATCCAGAGCGTTGCCTTCGTCAACGCCCGCAGGAAGGCGCGGTCGTGGCTGATGATGACATAGGCGGCGCGGGTTTCCTTAAGTTCGGCTTCCAGCCAGCCGATGGCCTGAATGTCGAGATGGTTCGTGGGTTCATCCAGCAGCATCAGCTCCGGCGCCTCGGCCAGCAGCTTGGCGAGCGCGGCGCGGCG
This sequence comes from Albidovulum litorale, assembly GCF_025751495.1. Lineage (GTDB taxonomy): Bacteria > Pseudomonadota > Alphaproteobacteria > Rhodobacterales > Rhodobacteraceae > Albidovulum > Albidovulum litorale. The sequence continues at coordinate 239,932 of NZ_JAOWKZ010000001.1, forward strand.
GCGTTCACCGCCCGACGCGGCCGAGACCTTGGTGGCAGGATCGAATTTCAGACCCTCGGCGACGACCGCGACCTTGTAGGCCTCGGTCTCCGGCAGGCCCGACGCGGCAAAGTCGCCCAAAGTCTCAAAGGCCGAAAGGTCCGGTTCCTGCTCCATATACCCAACGGTCACGCCCGGCGGCACGACACGGGACCCGGCATCGGCCTCCATCAGCCCCGCCATCACCTTCATGAGGGTCGATTTCCCCGATCCGTTGCGGCCGACCAAAGCGACCCGGTCGCCCAGCTGAACGGTCAGGTCGAGCCCGTCGAAAACCGGGTTCCCGCCGAAAGTCAGCGAGATGCCGGAAAGCTGAAGAAGCGGAGCGCGTGCCATGGCCGCCCAGCTACCCGGCCCGATGCGCGGCGTCAACGGCTCCCGGCGACGCATCGTGGTCTCTCCGGCCCATCCGTAATGTATGCCATTTCCGCTGCGCAGATCCTTGCCTCCGGGGATGTCCACAGTTGCGAAACCGTGCCAATCCTTGCAAAAGGGGCGCGCAGATCCGGAAAGGAATCGATCCCGCCCATGACCATGCTTTCGACCTTCATCAAGCCGATGCATCGGGAAGGATACCGCTTCGTCGGTATCTTCGCGGCGGTTACGCTGGTTCTGTTCCTGATCTGGCAGCCGCTTGGCTGGATCGGCGTGGGCCTTACGGTCTGGTGTTATTACTTCTTCCGCGACCCTAACCGCGTGACACCAGTGCGCGAAGGGCTGATCATCTCGCCCGCAGATGGCGTCGTGCAGATGATCGGCGCGTTTCCCCCGCCCGAAGAACTCGGCCTCGGGACAGACCCGATGACACGCGTCGCGGTGTTCATGAATGTTTTCAACTGCCATGTGAACCGCGCCCCCATCGCAGGCCGCATCGAAAAAATCGCCTATCGGCCGGGGAAGTTCCTCAATGCCTCGCTCGACAAGGCAAGCGTGGACAACGAAAGAAACGGCCTCACGATCCGCATGGAGGATGGCCGCGCCATCGGCGTGGTGCAGATCGCGGGCCTCGTCGCCCGGCGCATCGTCTGTGAAGTAAAGGAAGGCCAGGCTATCGGAACCGGCGAACGCTTTGGCATGATCCGCTTCGGCTCGCGCCTCGACATCTACCTGCCGGAAGGTGTCTCTCCACTTGTCGCGGTGGGCCAATCCACCATTGCGGGTGAAACAGTTCTGGCCGATCTGGTCAGCGATGAACCGGCCCGGGCCGGGGCGGTGCGGTAGGCATGAACGATCAGCCGCGCCACGACCGCGACTCTGACACCCAGCCCTTCCTGGCGCTGGTGCCCAACATGGTGACGATGATCGGGCTCTGCGCGGGGCTGACCGCAATCCGTTTCGTGCTGGCGGGCAATTTCGAGATGGCCGTCGGGCTTATCATCTTCTCGGCCGTCATCGACGGGCTCGACGGGCTTCTGGCACGGCGCCTGAAGGCGACAAGCGATATCGGCGCGCAGCTCGATTCCCTGTCCGATTTCCTGAACTTCGGCGTGGCGCCAGGGCTGCTGGTCTACCAATTTGCGCTGGCCAACAGCGAACGAATGGGAAGCTGGGTTGTCGTTCTGCTTTACGCAAGCTGCACCTGCCTGCGGCTGGCCCGCTTTAACGTCGCCCAAAATCAGGCGGTCACGACCGGGATCAAACCGCCCGCGCATTTCGTGGGCGTTCCAGCGCCTGCGGGCGCGATGATGGCGCTGATGCCGGTCTTTCTCGCTTTCGAGACCGAGCTTGACCCGGCGAAGTACCCGTTCCTGACGGGGTTCTACCTGGGTGTGGTCGGCCTTCTGATGGTCAGCCGCCTGCCCACCTTTTCACCGAAGTCACTGCGCGTTCCAAAAGAGCGGACGAGCCTGATCCTGATCGCTCTGGCACTGATTATCGGTGTACTGCTAACCCGGTTCTGGCTGTCACTGATCCTGCTCGGACTGATCTACATTCTTTCCCTTATCTTTTCATTTTACAAGGTTCTCGCGGCCCGCCGCCGCGGCCCGGCCGACTGAAAGGAACAGAATTGGAACTCGCCGCAGTCAAGACCAGTTACAAGTACTGGGCCCCGATCTACGATTACACATTCGGTCTGATCACGCGGCCCGGCCGGCGGCGGATGGTCGATTACATCAACAGCCGTTCGGGCCGGGTGCTGGAGATTGGCGTTGGCACGGGCCTGTCGCTTCACCGCTATCACTCGCATTTGGATATCACCGGCATCGACGTGTCGCCCGATATGCTCGACAAGGCGCGCGAAAAGGTTGCCGAGAAGGGTCTGACCCATGTCACCCGCATTTCCGAGATGGACGCGCGCACGCTGGCTTTTCCGGACGGTCATTTCGACACCGTGGTGGCCATGTATCTGGTGTCAGTGGTGCCGGAACCGGAACGCGTGCTTTCCGAAATGGCGCGGGTCTGCAAGCCCGGCGGCGAGGTGCTGATCGTCAATCATTTCGCCCGCGAAAAGGGGTTGCTGGCCGCGCTGGAACGGCTTTTTGCGCCGTTGGCCAATATCATCGGCTGGCATTCCGATTTCGCCATGGAGCGGGTTTTAGGCGAGCGGGCGCTGGAAACAGTCGGGATCCAGAATGTCGCACCCTTCGGCATGTTTACCTTCCTGCGCCAGCGCAAACGCATAACAGACGCAGCGATGGCCTGAAGCCGGGGCGTTCAAGTCCCCCGGCTGATCGATGGAACACAGAAACGAAAAGGCCGCGCTTCGGGCGCGGCCTTTCGGTTGTTGAGTTCTCGTGCCGTATCAGATCTCGTCGAGCGCTTCGACGGCCTTCTGGAGCTTGTCCTTCGTGACCTCTTTCTCGGTCACCTTGGCGCCCGCGACGACCAGATCGACGACCTTGTCCTCGAAGATCGGCGCGCGAAGCTGCTGCTGCATCTGCGGGTTTTTCTGAACGAATTCGAAGAAGGCGCGTTCCTGCCCAGGATACTGACGGGCCTGCATCATCACCGCCTGCGTCATCTCGGCATCGGATACCTCGACCTTTTCCTTGCGGCCGATCTCGGCCAGCAGGAGGCCAAGGCGCACCCGGCGTTCGGCCAGAGACTTGTGCTCGTCCGTCGGTTCGATGTGGTCGTGATTGTGGTCATGCACGTCGGGGTTCTCGTCATGCCAGAGCTGGTGCGCGATCTGGCCGGCCTCGGCCTCGACAAGGCTCGGCGGCAAGTCGAACTTCACCAGCTTGTCGAGCTGGTCGAGCAGCGCACGCTTCATCACCTGACGCGAGGCGCCGACATATTCGGCCTCCAGCCGCTCGGTGATCTGGCCCTTCAGCGCTTCAAGGCTTTCGGCCCCGAACTGCTTGGCAAGCTCGTCGTCGATCTCGGCGGGCTTGGCACCCTTCACGGCTTTCACCGTGCAGTCAAAGACGGCTTCCTTGCCGGCGAGGTGCTTCGCGCCATATTCGGCCGGGAAGGAAACCTTGACGGCAACCTCGTCACCGGCCTTGGCGCCGACAAGCTGCTCTTCGAAGCCGGGGATGAACGAGCCCGAACCGAGTTCCAGCGGGTAATCCTCGCCCGCGCCGCCTTCAAAGGCCTCGCCGTCGATCTTGCCGACGAAATCGATCACGACCTGATCGCCGTCCTTGGCCTTGGTGCCTTTCTTCTTGTCCTCGAAATTCTTCGCGGATTTGGCAAGGTTCTCCAGCGCCTCGGTCACGGCCTTGTCGTCGGCCTTCACCACGAGCTTTTCCAGCTTGACCTTGGATACGTCTACTTCCGGGATCTCGGGCAGCGCCTCATAGGACATCTCGACGACAACATCGTCGCCCTCTTTCCAGTTTTCGCCACCCTGCATTTCCACCTTCGGCTGCAGCGCCGGCCGGTCGCCGGTCTTGTCGAAATGCGATTTCATCGCGCCGTCGATCGCGTCCTGCATCGCGTCGCCGAGGATGCGCTGGCCGAACTGCTTTTTCAGCAGCGCCATCGGCACCTTGCCCTTACGGAAGCCCTTCATTTCGACTTCCGGCTGCGCCTCTAGAAGCTTTTCATTGACTTTCGCGTCCAGATCGGCGGCCGGAACCGTGATGGTGTAGCTGCGCTTCAGACCTTCGTTCAGGGTCTCGGTGACCTGCATTCCTTCGTCCTTTTATCCATGGTGCGGGTGGAGGGACTTGAACCCCCACGCCTTGCGGCGCCAGAACCTAAATCTGGTGCGTCTGCCAATTTCGCCACACCCGCGATGCCCGAAGAGGCGGGTCTGAGCAGATCCGCCTCCGAAATCCGCGCCCTTCTAGCAAGACTCTTTGGGCGATGCGAGCGGAAAAAGCGCCCCGGAAATGGCGTCAGGCTTGCGCAATCTTGACATATTCCGATCCGATCATCGGTTTTGGGATAGGACGGGGATGACCATGACACATATGGCAAGGGAACATGTCGCAGCGGGACGGGCCGAGGCTGTACAAGCGCCGAGCCGCGGTATCGCCGCCGGGACGGTCGTGCTGACGCTCGACGGGGCTATGCCGGTCGATTTCCTGACACCGGGCGACCGGATCGTGACGCGCGAGGGGATGCGCGTGCTGCGCGAGGTCCATGTTCACCGTTTTTCCGGTCCCGCGATCTGCGTGAAGGCAGGCGCCCTTGGTCACGACCGGCCCGAGCAAGATCTGGTCTTGCCCGAAACAACCGAGGTTTTGGTCCGCGACTGGCGGGCCGAGGCGCTCTTCGGTCAGGATCAGGCGCTGGTCCCGATTGCCCGGCTCGCCGATGGTGAATTTATCGCCCCCACCACGACGCTCTCGATGCGGCTATATGAACTGCGCTTCGACAGCGAACAGGTGGTCTACGCGGAAGGTCTGGAACTGGCCTGCCCGGCCGTCGAGACCGAGGCGCGGATCGCCGCGGAATAACCTCAAGGGTGTAAGGTGGGTTTCCACCCACCCCGGCTTTCGAAGCCTATTCGGCGGCTTCTTTCGCAGCCTCAATCTTGGCTGCGCGGGCTTCGACAAGTTCGACGATATGGTCGATCATCTTCTCATTCGACAGTTTGTGGTCCTGCCTGCCCGCGACATAGACCATGCCGGACCCAGCCCCGCCGCCGGTAAAACCGATATCGGTCATCAGGGCCTCGCCCGGGCCGTTCACCACGCAGCCGATGATCGAGAGTGACATCGGCGTCTTGATATGCTCCAGCCGCTTTTCCAGCGCCTCGACGGTCTTGATGACATCAAAACCCTGCCGCGCGCAGGAGGGGCAAGAGATGATCTGAACGCCGCGCGTCCTGAGCCCGAGCGATTTAAGGATCTCATAGCCGACCTTCACCTCTTCGACCGGATCGGCTGAAAGGCTGACTCGGATCGTATCGCCGATTCCAGCCCAGAGCAGATTGCCGAGCCCCACCGCCGACTTGACCGTGCCGGACATGAGCCCGCCCGCTTCGGTGATGCCAAGGTGAATGGGCGCGTCGGTCGCCTCGGCCAGCTGCTGATACGCGGCGGCGGCGAGGAAGACGTCGGAGGCCTTGCAGGAGATCTTGAATTCGTGAAAGTCGTTATCCTGCAAGAGCTTGATATGGTCGAGCCCGCTTTCGACCATCGCGTCGGGGCAAGGCTCGCCATATTTGTCCAGAAGGTGCTTTTCCAGCGACCCGGCATTGACGCCGATGCGAATCGAACAGCCGTGGTCCTTCGCGGCCTTCACCACCTCGCGCACGCGTTCTGCGGAACCGATATTGCCTGGGTTGATACGCAGACAGGCCGCACCCGCTTCGGCCGCTTCAATGGCACGTTTGTAGTGGAAATGGATATCGGCAACGATCGGCACGGGGCTTTCCCGAACGATCTCGCGCAGCGCTTTGGTCGAGGCCTCGTCCGGCGTCGAAACCCGCACGATATCTGCCCCGGCGCTGGCGGCCTTCTGCACCTGATCAACGGTCGCCTTCACATCCGAGGTGATCGTATTGGTCATGGTCTGGACCGTGATCGGCGCGTCACCACCCACAGGCACATTGCCGACCATAATCCGGCGCGATTTGCGGCGGTCGATGTTCCGCCAGGGACGGATCGGATTATGGGTCATCGGGGGCCTCGGGTCTCGCTACGCTCGGGCTTTAGATAGAGCGCCGCACCAGAATGGGCAATTGCCGGATTACTCCGTCGTAGCAGCCGGTGCCACAACCGCTGTCGCATCTGCCACGGTCGTGAACTGCGCAAGATCGGCATCCTGGCTGACATCGGCGACCACGTAGCTCGCCTTCAACGCCTCGACCGACAGTTTCACATTCTTGGTCACAACACCACGATCACCGGCCGGGCCATAGGTTTCACCATTGACAGCGAAATAGAGCGCACCGGATTCGCCAACCCGCAGGTTTGGCGCCTCTTCCGTCTTCGGCACCGTAAAGCGCTCGCCCGCATCAAGGATTTTCTCAAGAATAATCGTACCGTCGCTCGCCTGAACACGGACCCAGGCGGGCCGGACAGCCAGCAACTCAATCGCCGGGACATCGGCCGCGACAACCTGAACCGGTGTTTCCCCGAGTGCCGGAACATCAACAACCGGGACCGCATCAGCTTCCGGCGTGATTTCGGCCACGAGCATACCGACCGTCTGCGGGTCGATCGCGGCAATCGGACCGTCCCGGGCGACGAGTACAGGCACATCCAGCGTTTCTGGACGGTAGAGCCGGTCAAGCGCATCGGGTGCAGGGGGCAAAGCGCCCGCCCCCGGAAGATCCATCAGCGCTATATCGGTTTCCGCACCCTGCGGATCCGGCGCACCAATGCCCGCCGCGTCAAGCGGATCGAGTTCGGCAATCACGCCCGGAGCTTCGTCAACCGGGGCAAGATTGACCTTCTGAACCTCCTGCAGCACCGTCCAGCCGCCATACCCGATGCCACAGATCAGCGCCACAAGGACAAGAATCGAGCCGATCGCACCAGGCTCGACACCCGACATGAATGCCTGACCGCGCGGTACGAAGCTGGCATTCGGATTGGCAAGCGGGTCGCTGTAGTGAACCTGACGCACCGGCGTCTTGCGCGGACCCGAGGCCGCCGAGGACATCCCATGCGCAACCGTGAAATTCGCTTCTTCGCAGAACCGCTGGAAGGCCCAGTCGCCATCCATGCCGAGATAGCGCGCATAGGACCGGACATAACCCGCGACAAAGCCGGGCGTTTCAAAGGCCGAGACATCGGCATTTTCGATCGCCGCGATATAGCTCGCCTTGATCTTCAGTTCGCGCTGAACGTCGAGAAGGGATTTCGCAAGCGTCGCACGCTCGCCACGCATGACATCGCCGAGCCGCAGTTCATAATCGTCAAACCCCTTGGGTTTGTCCGTGTCCTGCGTCGAAGGAGGAGTCCTCCGCCCGATCATGCCTGCTGCCCCGTAACCTGGTATCCCCGAAGGCCGACGATTCGTCGTACCATCACTGTCCTATTGTTTAATTAATACCATAGGACAACCCGGAATACGACTGTGGATAACCTCACGCCGTGAGGTCAGCGCGATTCAGCGCACAATGCGCCCACAGCTTGTCCATAGCCCGCACCAGATGGTCGATGTCCTGCAATGAATGGACCGGCGATGGCGTGAACCGCAGCCGTTCTGTTCCGCGCGGAACGGTCGGGAAATTGATCGGCTGAACGTAGATCCCGTAATGCTCCAGAAGCATGTCCGAGATCTTCTTGCAGTGGACCGGATCGCCGACATGGACCGGCACGATATGAGTGCCGTGGTCGATGATCGGCAGGCCGAGCGCACGAAGCCGCGTCTTGAGAATCTTCGCATGTTCCTGCTGCTTGTCGCGCAGATGCTGGGAAGTCTTCAGATGCTTGACCGACGCAGCCGCCCCGGCGGCCACCGCAGGCGGCAGCGAGGTGGTGAAGATGAAGCCCGGCGCATAGGAGCGGATCGCGTCGCACATCTGCGCGGTCGAAGCGATGTAACCACCCATCACGCCATAGGCCTTGGCCAAAGTTGCGTTGATGATGTCGATGCGGCCCATGAGGCCCAGCTTCTCGGCCACCCCTGCCCCGCGCGGCCCGTACATGCCCACGGCATGAACCTCATCAAGGTAGGTCAGCGCGTTGAATTCCTGCGCCAGATCGCAGATCGCCTCCATCGGGCAGATGTCGCCGTCCATCGAATAGACCGATTCGAAGGCGATCAGCTTGGGCGCTGCCGGATCGTCGGCCTCCAGTTTCGCGCGCAGGTCGGCCAGATCGTTGTGCTTGAAGATGCGCTTCAGGCCGCCATTGCGGCGGATGCCCTCGATCATCGAGGCATGGTTCAACTCATCGGAATAGATGATGAGACCCGGGAAGAGCTTCGGCAGCGTCGAAAGCGTCGCGTCGTTGGCGATATAGGCCGATGTGAAGAGAAGCGCCGCTTCCTTGCGGTGCAGGTCCGCAACCTCGGCCTCCAGCCGCTTGTGATAAACCGTGGTGCCCGAGATATTGCGCGTGCCGCCCGACCCGGCGCCGGTTGCATCCAGCGCCTCGTGCATCGCCTTCAGCACCACCGGGTGCTGACCCATGCCAAGGTAATCGTTGCCGCACCAGACGGTGATGTCCTTCTGCGACCCGTCCGGCTTGTTCCAGAGAGCCTTCGGGAACTGGCCCTTCTGCCGCTCAATATCGATGAAGGTCCGGTAGCGGCCTTCGTCATGCAACCGCTTCAGGGCTGCGTCGAGCTGAGCGTTATAGTCCATGTCCGTCTCCCCGGCTCTTCGTCTGTCACACGAGACCTAGGGCCCCTCTTCGTGTTTTTCCTTGATAAAGGTCAATAACGATGAAGGCGAGAGTACAATTTGCCGCGCATGGGTGATCCGGCATGGGGCCTCGGCCACTCAACCTAGCGTCAGATTACCCGGCGCGACGTCAAGACCGCTCCGATCCGGCACACTAGGTCGACACCATCGGTTGTGACCTTATCCTTTTGATAGCGATCAAGGCGCCGTTCCCGACCCCATGTCATTAATCCATATCTTTACAGCATTTCGCTGACGCCACGCGATGCGAGGGAGGTCCGACATGGCTGATCCAAACGGGACGAAGTGGGATGCGATCGTCATTGGCTCCGGCATCGGCGGCATGGCTGCTGCTGCAGCTTTGTCAAAGACCGGGCACAAGGTGCTGTTGCTGGAGCAGTACCAGACTCTTGGCGGCCTGACCCACAGTTTCTCCATCGAGGGCTTCACTTGGGATGCAGGCATCCATTACCTGAACTGCGTCGCGCCGGGCGATCGCGAACGTGACATTCTGGACTGGCTGTCGGACAGGCCGATTGAGTTCACTTCGATGGGTGCGGTCTATGACAACCTGCATATTGGCGACGCCGCGCCCCTCGCCCTGTCCCGTCCCTACGCGGCGCAGGAGCGCGATTTCAAGGACCGCTTCCCGGATGAAGCGGAGGCCATCGAGGCATGGATTGCGGCGCTCAGGGAGGGGCGGCAGGCGGCCTTCACGGCCACCTCGACCCGTGCGATGCCGGATATCGTAAGCTCGGCAATGAAGTGGTGGCACAGCCACGCCATCAAACGCTGGTGCGCGCGGACCACGCAGGAGGTGATCGACGAGATCACCGACAACCCCGACCTTGCCGCGGCCTTTGCAGCGCAGTGGTTCGACCACGGCGGCAGACCGAGCAAGGCGAGCTTCGCGATGCATGCCCTGATCACCGGTTCTTACCTGGAAAGCGGCGCCTGGTATCCTGCGGGCGGCGGCGCGGCCTTTGCAGACCACATCCTGCCGACAATCACCAAGGCCGGGGGTGCGGCGCGGGCGGACACCAAGGTCGAGACGCTTCTGATCGAGAACGAGCGGGTCATTGGCATACGGACGGCCGATGGTGCAGAGATCCGCGCCGACGCGGTGATCTCGGCGATCGGTGCGCGTGAGACGGTGAACAAGCTATTGCCCCGCGATTGCGGGCACCGGGACTGGATCGCCGAGATCAACGCCCTGCCGCACTCGGTCGCCCATTTCAGCCTGTTCCTGGGTTTCGAGGGCGATATCGAAGAGGCCGGGGCGACGCGGTCTAACCACTGGATGTACCCGACAGGAAAGGTCGACGTCCTCTGGACTGACGCACCCAACGCGCCGCCTCCGGGCATGTTCGTCTCTTTCGCCTCGTTGAAAGATTCCAAGCACGACCCCGGCCCGTCCCAAAAATATGCCGGGGAAATCGTTGCGTGGACCGACTGGGCGGTGGTCAAGGAATGGGCCGATCTGGCGCCGGGTGCGCGCGGCGAGGACTACAAGGCATTCAAGGACAAGGTCGAGGAGATGCTCTTCGCGCAATTTGAAAGATATTTCCCTGATCTGGCCAAGCTCGTGGTCTTCCGCAATCTCTCGACGCCGCTTTCCACCGCGGCGATCACCGGACATCACCATGGCGGGTTCTACGGGATCGACGTCACGCCCGAACGCGTCCTGAGCGGCGCACTTCAGGCAAAGACACCTATCCCCGGCCTCATCCTCGCAGGCCAGGACGTCTTGAGCCCCGGTATTCCCGGCGCCCTCTGGGGCGGGATATTCGCTGCGGCAAGCATCGACCCGAAGGTGTGGCGCCAGCTCCCCGGTTAGGCGTCGATCGGGAAACGGTCACGGGGAACAGCCGCGCTAGTTCTTCTGGATCGACCAGTTCTTTGCCCCGCGTGGCTTCGGTACACCATCGGGAACGATCAGCCGGACACCACGCTCGGTCGTGAGTCCCGCAGGCAGCTCGATGGCACGCCGCACCACCACCGTCAGCGGAAACCGCGCATGGCTGCCGCCGCCGGGCGTATCCTGCCAGACCACGCCATCCGTACTCTCATTCTCGGGCACGATGCGTTTGATCCCTTCCGGCACGTTACGCGACAGAAAGCCCGGAGGCGGCGCGACGAAGTCGATCTTGCCTTCCGAGGCAAGCACGATCAGTCCGATCTCCAGGGGTGGCATATCACGCGCACGAACCGGCACCGTCGACTGGATGTCGTCCGGGTCAAGCATCTGATATCCGCCGGGATCAAAGGACAAGAAGCGATCGACGATGAACTGCCCGTCGCCCATCATGACCGGCAGGGCGTCATTTTCCAGCAGGCCATCCGACCCGTTTGTCAACGTACCGAGATCGACCCGTCCCAACCGCTTGGCAACAACGGCGCGAAGATCGTCGCGGCCCAATGCCCGGCCGAATTCCGTCGCGACACCACCGGGTTCCACGATCCGTATCCCGAGAAATCCCCTGTGGCATGGCGTATTGGCAAGATCCGCCGCGCCCCCATCCAGCGCGACGGTGGCCGCGACGCCGATGACCGCCTTCACGCGTCCGACGCCCGGCCCTGTCAGCCGCAGCACCGTCGGTGACCGCATGGACGCGATAAGGTACATGTCCGTCGCACCGTCCGGAACCATGACCTCCGCCATGCGGACCACCTCGTCGTTTGGTTCCGCAAAAGCCAGGTTCGTGACCGCAGCGCCGGAATCGCCCTGAATAATCACGACCTCGGCCGACCGGGGCACCTCGGGCAAAGTGCACCTGATCCGTCCCCCACGCGACGGATCGCCCGCCCGCGCACGGGCCTTGAAAAACGCCTGACGGGCGACCCGCGCCTCTTCGGTATCAACCACATTGTCGTCATTGACGTCGATAAGTTCGAGCAACCCGCCCGCAGACAGCCGGACCTCCGCCTCGGTGATCATTCCGTTCCCGTCGGCGTCCCAGACCGGATCCAGCGCGCCGCCCTCGGTCCTGAGGCGCGTCAGGATACGATCCGCGTCTACCGATGCGACCGCCTCGTCATATGTGACGGCATCGTCACCATCGAAATCCCGCGCGAGGAAGGCGCTGACATAATCCAGGACGAGCGCCTCGCGCTGCTCATCGGTCAGTTCAATCGAGTTGCCCAGACCCTGACGGCGGGCCTTGTCGTCATATCTTGTCCGGCCGACGGCCATCAGTTCCGCCCGCGTAACGATACCGTCGCTGTCAAGGTCGTTCTCAGCCCAAGGTTGGGCCGCACGGGCGCGTGCCTGCGCGATCTCCACGCGTGCGGCCAGTTCCCGGTCAGCATCGGTGATGCCGGGACTCCCATCGACATCTTCCTTGGCGAAATTCCTGACGAGCCCGGCAACAATCGCACCGCGCGACATGCGCGCGCGGATATGGTCCAGTAGGTCGAGGCCCCGGTAAACGGCGTCGAGATCAAGCGACCCCAATTCCGGCTCTGCGACCTGCTCGGCAGGCGATTCGCCCGGACGGATGAATTTGATCTCGGCAGCAGCCGGAGCCGCGGCGGACAAGATCGCAATCACAGTGGGCAATAGAAGTCTTGAAATCATGTCCCGATCCTTTCGGAGCAATTGGGCGGGAATGTGACACCCGGCAGTTGAAAACAAAAGGGAGCTTCATCACTCGAAGATGCGCATTCGTTTCGCGACAAGAAGGACCGAAAGAGGCGCATGGCGCACCAACCGGGCGCTACGCCGGCCCGACGGCAACAACTGGACACCGCCAATACGCCTGCTACGGTCGCGCCTGACCATGAAGGAGCCCCCCGATGAGCCTTGACGCCGTCCTCGCCAAGATCGACGAAACCCTGCCCGAAGCGATGGAGCGGCTCTTTGGCCTTCTGCGCATTCGGTCGATCTCCACCGACCCCGCTTTCAAGGCGGAATGCGCCAAGGCGGCGGACTGGCTGGCGAACGATCTCAAATGGCTTGGCTTCGACGCCGCAGCCCGCCCGACCCCCGGTCATCCGATGGTCGTCGGCCATTCGAAAGGCGATGGCCCGCACCTGCTGTTTTACGGCCATTACGACGTCCAGCCCGTCGATCCCCTGAACCTCTGGCACCGCGACCCGTTCGATCCGGCGATCGAGGACACGCCGAACGGCAAGGTGATCCGGGGTCGCGGATCATCGGACGACAAGGGCCAGCTCATGACCTTTATCGAGGCCTGTCGGGCCTGGAAGGCGATCCATGGTAAATTGCCCGGAAACCTGACGATCTTCCTTGAGGGCGAGGAGGAATCCGGCTCGCCATCGCTCATCCCCTTCATGAAGGAACACGCTGCCGAACTGACCTCCGACCTCGCGCTGATCTGCGACACCTCGATGGTCTCGCCCGGCGTGCCGTCGATCGCCTCGCAGCTTCGGGGCATGCTGAAGGACGAATTCACCATCACCGGGCCGCGCATCGACCTGCATTCGGGCCATTACGGCGGGCCGGGGCTGAACCCCCTGCGCGAAATCGCCCGCATCGTCGCCTCGTTCCACGATGCTGAAACGGGCCGCGTCGCGGTCGAGGGCTTCTATGACGGCGTCCACGAGGTGCCCGGGGCGCTGTTGAAACAGTGGGAAAGCTGCGGCTTTGATGAAAAGGAATACCTGAATTCCGTCGGCTATTCTCAGGCCCATGGCGAAAAGGGCTATTCGACCCTCGTCCAGCAATGGGCGCGCCCAACGCTCGAAGTGAATGGCATGTGGGGCGGTTATCAGGGGGCCGGGTCGAAGACAGTCATCCCGTCCGAAGCGCATTGCAAGATCACCTGCCGTCTCGTGGGCGACATGGACCCCGACGACCTCCGCGAGAAAATCCGCGCCCATGTCGCAGCCCGGCTGTCGCCAGATGCAAAGGTGACATGGGACAATGACCTTGAGGGTTCACCCGCCGCCGTGATGAACACGAACCGCCCGGAATTCGAAGCGGCGCGCAAGGCGCTGTCGGACGAATGGAACCGCGAGGCGGTCTTTGTCGGCATGGGCGGCTCGATCCCCATCGCCGGGTTCTTCAAGGATATCCTCGGCATGGATGCGATGCTGGTCGGCTTTGCCAATGAGGACGATGCGATCCACTCGCCGAACGAGAAATACGACGTTAAAAGCTTCCACAAGGGCATCCGCAGCTGGGCGCGCATCCTCGACGCGCTGAACTGGTGACGGGGTTTCGGGACGGCACAACCGAACTCGAAGGCCAGACCATCGCCTATACGACCGGCGGTTCCGGCCCGCCGGTCCTGTTGTTGCACGGGTTTCCCCAAACCCGGGCGCTGTGGACCCGGATCACCCAAGAGCTCGCAAAGCACCACACGGTCGTGACTGCCGACCTGCGCGGCTACGGCGCGTCTTCGAAACCCCGAGGGGCAGAGCACTACACGTTCCGCGCCATGGGCGGCGATATGTTCGCGCTCATGTCCCATCTCGGGTATAAGCGGTTCCACCTCGTCGGTCATGATCGCGGCGCGCGAACCGCGTATCGCATGGCGCTTGATGATGAGGCCAGACTTCTCAGCCTTACGCTCATGGATATCGTCCCGACCCACCATCTGCTCTCCGATCTGAACCGCAGGGTCGCGGCGAGCTACTATCACTGGTTCTTCCTCGCACAGCCGGCCCCCTTTCCGGAACGGCTGATCCTGTCCGATCCGGATTATTTCTTCGAAAGTTGCCTGCTTGGCTGGGGCGGGGCACAGCTTTCCGACTTCGACCCCGGCCAGCTTTCCGCCTACCGCGCGGCATGGCGTGACCCGGCAACGATAGGTGCGATGTGCGACGACTACCGCGCCACTTTGCGGCTCGATTTCGATATGGATGCCGCCGATCTTGATCGGCAGTTAGCGGTGCCCAGCCTTGTCCTCTACGGTCGCGATGGCGCGATGGCGAAGGCCTATGACGTCCCGCAGAGCTGGGCCGGGCGGCTCGCGAATATGCGCCACGCCGCTGTGCCGGGCGGCCATTTCTTCATCGACACCACGCCCGAGGCGACAGCCTCGGCCCTGCTGGACTTCCTCACATGCCCTTGACACTCCGCGACGCAACCCAAGAAGACGAAACCGGCTGGCGCAGCCTCTGGGAGGCATACCTTGCCTTTTATGCGGTCGACCTCGCCCCGGCCGTAACCGACGCGACCTGGGCGCGGCTGATGGACCCGGCCTCGCCCCTCAAGGCCCGCCTTGCCCTGCGCGGGGACCGGATCACAGGCTTCGCCATCCACCAACATCACCCGTCAAGCTGGGTGCCGGGCGACGATTGTTATCTTGAGGACCTCTTCGTCGCCGACACCGAACGCGGAAAGGGCACCGGACGGGCGCTCATCGACGACCTGATCGCCCTGGCCCGCGCGAAGGGCTGGCACCGGCTTTACTGGCATACCGATGAAGGCAATGTCCGCGCCCGCGCGCTTTATGACAGTTATGCCTTGAGCGACGGCCATATCCGCTACCGCCTGACGCTCTGACCCGCGTCTTCATTGTCCAAGTACCCCGCTGAAGGCCAATCCGAGGAGAAGGCCGCAAGGCCGCCGACGAGATGAAAGCGCGCGCCGCAGGCGCTCCGTTCCATTGGCCAGACAGAAAAACCGCATGGGTCGGAGTGAGCCTCGTTGTCGACTTTTGTTCGCAATGCCAGCCGGGCGTGCGCCTGCCCATGGGGTGGCGCGGCGACCGGTATGCAGGGCGCTTTATGCCAGCAAAGCTCCTCTGACCTCATGCGAGGCACACGACCTCCAAAGCGCCAGCCCGCCGGGACGGGCAGGCGCTCGCCCGGCGCCGTCGGCTTGATTCCGGGCGAAAGGGAGCAACCGTCAATGTCCCGAAAGCGGACCAACTGGTTCCGCAATATGGCCTATTCGTTTCGTTTAGCGCGTCAGCGCCATCCGAATGATCTTGGCGATCAGAACCACCCAAGGCGCGGCATGCAGCAGTAGATCAAAGATGTCGATGGGCCGGGTCAGCGTGCCCGCAGCCAGCATCTTCAGCTTTTCCCAGATATGCGGCTCCGGGAAAAACGGTGCGAGCCCCAGGGTCAGTGCCGCGAGCACTGCGATGGTTATGGGGATTCTGTCGAGAAGTTCCATCGATGCCTCCGATCGCACGACTTCGGCTTAGACCGGCGAGGCACCCTGATCACTGAGGCGAAAT
>NZ_JAOWKZ010000001.1:255919-1150557 GCF_025751495.1 Albidovulum litorale
GGCGCGGTTGACGGGGCTCGAACCCGCGACCCCCGGCGTGACAGGCCGGTACTCTAACCGACTGAGCTACAACCGCGCGTGGCACGCTCTCGGGCGATCCGGGTGGTGGCGCGGTTGACGGGGCTCGAACCCGCGACCCCCGGCGTGACAGGCCGGTACTCTAACCGACTGAGCTACAACCGCGTGTCCACCCGCCCGGATCGCCGCCCGAGCGTGGGATGCGTAATAGGCATCCCGCGCGGCCCCGTCAAGCGGACATTGGCGGGTTTTCCGCATCACCCGGAACCGCGCCGGAATCAGGGTTCCTGCTGAATTTCTGCTGAACCGGGCAGGCGAAGCTGCACGAGGCGCGAATTAGCAAAGAAGGCAACCAGAAACCCGGGCAGTGAAAGGGAAAACGAATGCCAGAGCTTGAGTTGCGGGGTGTGCCCCGATCACTTCAACGCGACGCCTGGTGGCTTGCAGCGATCGATGAAGGCGAGGCCCCTGCCCCCAATGCCCGCCGACATTCCGAACCGCGCGCAGATGCGGGTCACAGGCGGATCGTCTGGCCCGTCCTGCTCGCCCTCGTGACCTTTGCCGACTGGCTCTTCTGGGGTCACGCGGCGGGTCTGTCGCTACCCCTCTTCGCCGCCGCCTGCCTTCTGGCGATTCTCGGCCTCTCCCCCCATCCGGCGCCTGCGCGCGAACTTGCCCGGCTGGGCGGAGCGTTTCTCCTTGTAGCGCTTCCGGTAGCCGAGTCGGTGCAGGCACTCTCGCTTCTCTTTCTCATCGGTGGCAGCCTTGCCATCGCGGCGCGGCTTATGCTGGGCGACCGGGCCACCTTGCCGGACCTGCCCGCGCTGACCGGGCGGCTCGCCCTTCTGCTTCCGGGTGCGTCCCTGCGTGAGGCCGCGGAAATCGCGACATCTTCCACCACCCGGCCCCGCTGGCACACCCTCGCCCGTGACTGGACGCTGCCGCTGGTCGCGGGCCTGATCTTCATCACACTCCTGATCGCCGCCAACCCGGTTGCCGAACGCTGGGGGGTCGAAAGCGGCGATTGGCTGGTCGAAACCCTCTTGGGCAGCACCCGCCCGCTCTTCTGGGCGCTGATCGCCATGCCACTCTGGCCGCTCCTCAGGCGGAACCGTCTCTGCGCGGGGCTGGAACAACCATTCCGGCGTTCATCACGGTCCGCAATCCCGCTCTCAACAGAAGGCCGGGCACTCTTCCACCCGGCGTCGGTGACCCGGTCGCTGATCCTCTTCAACCTGATCTTCGCCGCCCAGTCCGTGATGGACCTCACCTATCTCTGGTCGGGCGCCGCTTTGCCCGATGGGATGACCTACGCCGAATACGCTCATCGCGGTGCCTATCCGCTGGTGGCGACGGCGCTTCTGGCCGGGGCCTTTGCGCTTGCCTGTCGTCGCTTTGCCGCGGATCACCGCATCCTGCGCGCGCTGCTTCTTCTGTGGATCGGCCAGAACGTGCTTCTGGTGGTCTCGTCCCTCTACCGGCTCGATCTTTATGTGGGCAGCTACGGCCTGACCTATCTGCGCGCCTATGCCGCGATCTGGATGGCGCTCGTGGCGGCGGGGCTGATAACTGTCGTCTGGCAGATCGTCCGCGCGCGGTCGAATGGCTGGCTGGTCGGCATCAACGCAGGCCTGCTGGCCGCCACGCTCTATGCCTCGGCCTTCGTCAACTTCGCCCATCTCATCGCCGCGTACAATCTCGGCCAGAAGACGGACGCGATTGATTACTACTACATCTGCGATCTCGGTCCCGACGCAGCCGCCGCCCTGCGGGCAGCCGATCCGCAAGCCGCGACGGGCCATTGTTCAGGCTATCCGATCGCGGAGGGGCCACAGATCGCGGGATGGCGCGATTGGGGGTTCCGGTCCTGGCGCATACGGCGCTACCTTGCGGCAACCGAAATGGCAGATCCGGGACCAGATGCAGGCGAAAATCCTCGTTACTGACGACGACCCGCAGATCCGCGAGGTTCTGCGCATCGCGCTTGAACGGGCCGGTTACGCCACCGTCGCCGCGTCGGACGGGCGGGCCGCGCTCGCTTCGGCGGCCACGGCCCGGCCCGATCTCATCGTCCTCGATATCGGCCTGCCCGAGATGGACGGGCTGGAAGTCTGCCGCCGTCTGCGCGCCTCATCGCAGGTGCCGATCCTCTTCCTGACCGCGCGGGATGATGAGATCGACCGTATCCTCGGCCTCGAACTCGGCGCCGACGATTACGTCACGAAACCCTTCTCGCCGCGCGAGGTCGTGGCCCGCATCCGCGCCATCCTGAAACGCGCAGGCCACGGGCCTGTGGAGCCGCGCCTGATGCGTCACGGCGTCATCGAGCTTGACCCCGCCGCCTATGATTGCCGGGTCGCGGGCGATGCTCTGAAGCTGACAGCGACGGAACATGCGCTGCTCTCGCGTCTCATCCGGCGGCCGGAGGAGGTCGTCACCCGCCGCCAACTGGCTGACGCGCTTTATGGCGCCAACAGCGCGGTCTCCGACCGGACCGTCGACAGCCATTTCCGCAACCTGCGCCGCAAGCTGTCTGACGCGGGCTGCGCTGACCCCTTCGAGACCCTGCACGGGATCGGCATCAGGATGGGGCCATGCGCGAAAGGATAAGCCGCAAATGGCGGCCGCCGCTCCTGATGGTGCTGGGCGGGGCGCTGGCGGGCGTTCTGGCCTCAGGCGTCGCGGGACTGCTGGCGATGCCGGTGCTCGCTCCGATCCTGGGACCGCGCCCGGCCGCGCTTCTGGTCTTCGTCGCGGTGGTGCTGGTGACCGCACTTCTGGCCTTCCTCCTGTGGCGGCTGATCCTGCGGCCCGTCACGGCCCTGGCGGACCGCGCCCACCGGCTCAGGGAAGGCGAGGCCGACGCCCTCCACCCCCTGCCCCATTACGGCACGCCCGAACTGCGCGATCTGGGCGAAAGCGTGCTGGATATGGCCTCGGCCTTGCGGAACCGCGCCACGACGATCCGATCCTATACCGATCATGTGACCCACGAATTCAAGGCACCGCTGTCTGCGATCCGTGGGGCCGCGGAACTTCTGGCGGACGCGGACCTCTCTGCCGAAGACCGGCGCCTCGTCACCGCGATCACCAGCTCCACGCAAAGGATGGAAGCGCTGCTTGCCGCCCTTCGAACCGTCGCCGCCGCGCGTGAACCTGCTGCCCCGGGCGATACGACACTGGCCGCGATCCTGCCCCGCCTTCAGGCCGATCATGGCGGGCTTAGCTTCCAAACCTGCGGCAACGGACCTGCCCTGCCACTGCCGGAACCAACCCTGTCGGCAGTGCTCGGCCATCTCGCCGCCAACGCGGCCCAACACGGAGCAAGAACCCTTCATCTGAACACCACAATCGCGGAAGGCGGCCCGATCCTTGAGGTCGGCGACGACGGAACAGGAATCGCCGAGGGCAACCGCGCCCGCATCTTTGAACCCTTCTTCACGACGCGCCGCGAAGCGGACGGCACCGGCATGGGGCTTGCCATCGCCGAAAGCCTGCTGTCGGCGCATGGTGCAGGCATAGAACTGACCGACCGCCAGCCCGGCGCATGGTTTCGGATCACGTTCTGAGAGAATGGTGGGTCGTGACGGGCTCGAACCGCCGACATCTTCGGTGTAAACGAAGCGCTCTACCAACTGAGCTAACGACCCGTTGGGCCAGCATTTAGCCGCTCGCGCCGGATGGGGCAAGCCCCCAGGCTCTCAAGCCCGACACAGATGCCATGCTTATGGTGACACTCCATGCCCTGCTCGTTCGTCAGGCGTGCAGACCCGTGCAGATCAGAGCCAAGCGGCGACGAGAGAATGTTCGCCGCAAGCCATTTAACAGCAGCCCGTATCAGGGCCGGACCGCCCCCCTCAACCCGATCCCGACAAGGCCGGCATTGATAAGCAGATAGGGTGAGGTGCCGCCAAAGGTTGTGCTGATGGCGCGTGTCCAATCGCCAAGGTGGTGAACCGGCTCAAACGCAATGAACAGCCCGGCAGCAAGCGGCAGGGCCGAGGCGAGCCAGGTCAGCGAAAACGGTTTGAAATATCTGAATTCTATCGGCACGGCGGCACTCTCCCGGCGGTTCGGAACCGGAGCCGATCTCAGCGCGCGCGACTTGATTTGCCGTTAAGCACGCGATCGTTGCAGGTCAGAAGGGGGATGGTGGGTGATAACGGATTTGAACCGCTGACATCTTCGATGTGAACGAAGCGCTCTACCACTGAGCTAATCACCCGTTCGGCGCGGTTCCTAGCCGCATTCGCGCGCCTGTGCAAGAGCATTGCGCCAATGTGCGGCGGCGCAATCCCAAGACCGAGCCGATGCGAAATCAGTGAAGGTCCTTCAAAGGAGCGTAGACGTGAGGACCCCGCGCCATGCGACGCAAGGCAAGGCCGAACGCCTCGGCAAGTGTTGCCAGTGAGGGTGCAAAGTCAGGCCGCACAATTCCCGATGCAATCTTCATCGACACGTCGTGTGCGCCTTCGCTTGCGGTGACGATGAAATCCGCGAAAAACAACTCATCTTTGCCAAGCACTCCGCAGCCCGTCTGGTGGCAGATGAGCGGTCGCTCTCCGTGCTGAAAACAAATTTCGCACAACGTCTCGAAACAACCGACCGCCTCACGCCCGGCCGCGTCGCCCAGCGTTTGAGTAAAGTCATGCGTCACCGCATCCCGCCCGGCAGGTCCATCGCACCAGCGCCGAAGGCACAAAACCGCGCCGGCCCCGATTTCATCAAGCTCCGT
Organism: Albidovulum litorale; assembly: GCF_025751495.1. Taxonomy (GTDB): domain Bacteria; phylum Pseudomonadota; class Alphaproteobacteria; order Rhodobacterales; family Rhodobacteraceae; genus Albidovulum; species Albidovulum litorale. The sequence goes on from NZ_JAOWKZ010000001.1 coordinate 260,673, forward strand.
CAGATATTCCAACTGAGCACTTTGTTCCCGACAAAGATCGAAGGTCATTGGGCAACCACCCCGGCTGAGATGCGAATGACCTCATCCTGAACCGTCCCCAAAAGATGCGAATTCTTCCCGGCGATCATCCCGCAGCGTTCCGCGTATTTCGCCCCCGTCACAACTACCGTCAAAAATATCTGAATTTGTCAACCTCAACCATAACGCGAGCACCCGACTAAAATGGCCGTGATGGTGAATCTGCGACAGCGCCCGCCAATCCGGGCCCTATAGCGTTTCGAGTTTACATTGAATCAGAATTCGAACCTCTTTCGTTCGAATTCTGATGGTTTTTATTTCAACCGAAACTCGAAACGCTTTAATCGCCCTGGTCTTCGGGTATGCCGGGCCGGTCCCCCGTAGCGGTCGTGCGCTTCAGTCGGATCGTCAACGTTTCAGCCAAGCCAAGGTTCTTGCGCCGGGTGACTTTGGCATTTCCGAGGGGAGCAAGGGCTAGATTCTCACCCGCTGACAGGCTGTCGCCGAGCACTTTCAGCGTCGCCTCCACGATCAGCTTCACGTCCCGCTTCTTTGCCCCGGTGGCGTCCATCACCTTGTCGAACAGGTCTTTCCTGCGCAGCACGACTGCATCGTCAGAACCGGTGTTCGATGCAACAGATACGTCATCCTCATCGTCATCGGGCGCCTCGCTGACAAGGGCTATAACAGGTTTCTTAGACCGGTTTGACATCTGTTTGCGGGGCTTCTCTTTCGTGGCCATGTCGCGCTCTGTCTGCCCTGAAGTTTCGGCGACCATAGCGGGCATCCGGGGGTCGCGCCACGTCCATTCTGATCGCCTCGAATGAAGGCCGTACCCGCAGCAAAAAGGGCGCACCCGGAAAGGCGCGCCCCTCAATCTTGATCTGCTTACACGGTCAGTGCGCGGTCGCGCCCGCGCTGCCTTTCTGCTCGGCAAGTGCTGCCTTCGCCGCTGCTTCCTCGGCCTCGGCATCCCAGACGATCGGCTCGGGCGTGCGCACCAGCGCGTGTTTCAGCACTTCGCGGACGTGGGATACGGGGATGATCTTCAGCCCCTCTTTCACGTTGTCCGGAATTTCCGGCAGGTCCTTGGCGTTTTCCTCCGGGATTAGCACGGTCTTCACCCCGCCCCGGAGTGCTGCCAGAAGCTTTTCCTTCAGCCCGCCAATGGCCAGCACATTGCCCCTCAGCGTCACCTCACCCGTCATCGCGATGTCCTTGTGGACCGGGATCTGGGTCAGGACCGACACGATGGAGGTCACCATGCCGACACCGGCGGACGGACCGTCCTTGGGCGTCGCGCCTTCGGGCACGTGGACGTGAATGTCGATCGTCTCGAAAACCGGGGGTTTCACACCGATTTCCGGGCTGATCGCCCGAACGAAGCTGGAGGCCGCTTCAATCGATTCCTTCATCACGTCGCCAAGCTTGCCGGTGGTTTTCATCCGCCCCTTGCCGGGCAGTTTCAGCGCCTCGATGGACAGAAGATCACCCCCGACCGACGTCCAGGCGAGGCCGGTCACGACGCCGATCTGGTCTTCCTTCTCGGCCAGCCCGTAGCGGAACTTCTTCACCCCGAGGAAATCCTCAAGGTTCGCTTCGGTAACCGCGACGGTCTCGACATCCTTGCGGACGATCTTCGTCAGCGCCTTCCGGGCCAGCTTGGAGATTTCGCGTTCAAGGTTCCGCACCCCTGCCTCGCGGGTATAGGTGCGGATCATCTCCTGCAGCGCGTCGTCGCCCAGCGTGAATTCCTTCTTGCGCAGACCGTGGTTCTTGATCTGCTTCGGAATGAGGTGCTGCTTGGCAATCTCGCGCTTTTCGTCCTCGGTGTAACCGGCGAGCGAAATGATCTCCATCCGGTCCAGAAGCGGGCCGGGCATGTTGTAGGAGTTCGCCGTGGTCAGGAACATCACGTTCGAGAGGTCGTATTCGACCTCCAGATAGTGGTCCATGAACGTGTTGTTCTGTTCCGGATCAAGCACTTCAAGCATCGCGCTGGCCGGATCGCCCCGGAAGTCCTGCCCCATCTTGTCGATCTCATCGAGAAGGATCAACGGGTTCGTGGTCTTCGCCTTCTTCAGGGCCTGGATGATCTTGCCGGGCATGGAGCCGATATAGGTCCGGCGGTGGCCTCGGATCTCGCTTTCATCGCGCACGCCGCCAAGCGAGATGCGGATGAATTCGCGCCCCGTCGCCTTCGCGACCGACTTGCCGAGCGAGGTCTTGCCGACGCCCGGCGGACCGACGAGGCAGAGGATCGGGCCCTTCATCTTCACGGAACGCTGCTGCACCGCGAGATATTCGACGATGCGTTCCTTGACCTTCTCAAGCCCGTAGTGATCGGCGTCCAGCACCTCCTGCGCCTTGCGCAGATCTTTTTTGACGCGGGATTTCACGCCCCATGGCAGGCTCAGAAGCCAGTCGAGGTAGTTCCTGACAACGGTGGCCTCGGCCGACATCGGCGACATCGACTTCAGCTTCTTCAGTTCCGCTTCGGCCTTGTCACGGGCCTCCTTGGAGAACTTGGTCTCCTTGATCTTCTCGACCAGTTCGTTGATCTCGTTCTGGCCTTCCTCGCCATCGCCAAGCTCACGCTGAATGGCCTTCATCTGCTCATTCAAGTAGTACTCGCGCTGGGTGCGCTCCATCTGCGTCTTGACGCGGGACTTGATCTTTTTCTCGACCTGAAGAACGGACATTTCGCCCTGCATCAGGCCGTAAACCTTTTCCAGCCGCTCAGCGACGTCGAGCGTTTCCAGAAGCTCCTGCTTCTGGTCCACCTCGATGCCGAGATGGCCGGAGACAAGGTCAGCCAGCCGCGCCGGTTCGCGCGCCTCGGCAACCGCCTGCAGCGCCTCTTCCGGCACATTCTTCTTGATCTTCGCGTAACGTTCGAATTCCTCGGCCACCGAACGCAGCAGCGCATCGACGGTGTCCTTGTCGCCCGGCAGTTCGGCCAAAGGCACGGCCGCCGCCTCGAAATAAGCGTCGTTCGACAGGAACTCGGTGATACGCACGCGGCTCTTGCCTTCGACCAGCACCTTCACCGTGCCATCAGGCAGCTTCAGAAGCTGCAGCACATTGGCCAAAACACCGGCCTTGTAGATGCCATCCTCGGTCGGATCGTCCTGCGTCGGGTCTATCTGCGACGACAAGAGGATCTGCTTGTCCTCGCGCATCACCTCTTCCAGCGCCCGCACCGATTTTTCACGCCCCACGAACAGTGGCACGATCATATGCGGGAACACCACGATATCGCGCAGCGGCAATACCGGGTAGCTGGGGGCCAATTGATCAGTCATTAACACTTCCTGTTCTTCGCAAGAGGACACCGGCCCCGGTCTTCGGCGGCACCCGGCCCTCTCCGTTCCGCGCTATATCTAGTCAGAGGCGCGTATGGGTTCAACCATGCCTTCACAGAGCGGGTTTCACGATGTCGCGCCACAGTGACGAGAACAAGGCGATCAGGCAATCGCAATTGCGATAATAGCAGATTTTTTCCACTACGCCGCGCGACGACAGCAACCATGCAATCAACGCGCGACGAACGGCGATCACGGCGCTTGCGTTCGACCCCGGGACAAACGGCGATTTTCTGACGGATCACAGCAACGCTCTGCCCAATCCGTATTCGATGACCGATATCAACTGCGCCGCCATGACGTTTACACTCGGCGTCACGGGGTCACAACATATAGTCTGAAGATAACAGCGAACCCGGCCAATGCCGGGTTCGTTTCTCGTGAAACCCGTCAGTGAACGAACTCCGCCTCCGTCATTTTACTCGTCGGCATGCTGAGAACCGCATAGCGGTGGCCGTCATCGGGGCTTCTGTAGGCCTCACCGACCCGGTCGCATTGCCAGCCAAGTTGCCGCAGCGACCGGACCAGCGAAGCCCGCGTAAGCGACATCAGTTCCGACGCACCATGCTGGCGCGCGGTTTCTGCCATCCCGTCGAGAATGAGCGAAAGGCAGCGCACACGGTCATGCTGCTGTGTCAGCTCTTCCGAGATCACCAGTCGCGTGCATTCCCAGACCTCCGGGTTATCCACTTCGGACCCATAGATCTGCTTCGGGATATTGGGCAGTTTCCCGGCCACCGCATCCCGCACCAGATAGGTGTGCTCCCCCCAATGCGAGGTTGTGGACATCGCCCGCATGCCGCCGAGCACCACACCATCGCGCAGGACCAGCGAATAATGGGCAAGCGGGTTGTCGTACTGATCCATCTCGAAATGATCGTTATGGGGAATGTCCCAGCGCAGGGTATCCACGAAGAACTGTTTGCGAAGCTTCAGATAGTCGAAGAACGCAGTGCCGTGGATGTGCAGGTCAGACAGGGTGAAGGTGATGTTTTCCATAGTGTGCCCCTCCTATTTGGCAGGGCAATTAGAGCACCATGGAACATGGTTGATAAATCCTGAATGGCGAACTTATAAAACAAAAAACGCCTATAAAGTGTATTTGACGCTGCGGCAACCACGACATCGACCATAACCAAGTGCTGCAAATCAGACTTCGGATAGATCAGATCAGCCCATAGCCAACGGCGGCCGAAACCGCCTGGCTGGAGGTCTTCGCGCCAAGTTTGGCCTTCGCGTTTTTCAGACGCTGCTTGATCGCGCCTTCGGTAACCGACAGGCGCACTGCTATTTCTTTCAGCAGTAGACCGTCACGCACCATGGACAAAGCCTCCAGTTCGGCGCGGGTCAGATTTGTCGGCGGCGCTGTCGCCTCATGCAGGCGACGAAGCTTTGCTTGTAAGACCGCGATTTCCTCATCTTCGAATTCGCGATCGGACCGTGCGAAAGACCCGAAGCTGCGTTGCCCTTCCGGCCCGGTTGGCGCGCAGGCAATCGCAACTCCGAACAGCAGTCCGTGACGACGCGCCTGGATCATCACACGACGCGGATCCGGCAGGTCGATCTCGCTCCAGCGGATCGAGCCGGAATTCTCGTAAAGCCAACGCATGACCGGGTCATAGGGCATAAAACCCTGCTGCGTGTACCGGTCTATCCAGCCTTTCGGCAAAGCGTTGTGTTCAGCAATCGGAAAGGCGAACCCGACCCGAAGCGCTATGTAGTAGCCTGCAGGAGCAAGAAACGAAAACTCGCCTCCCTGCTGCACTCCTGACATCGTGTGATCTTCCTGCCAATATTCTCTTCAAACGCACGATGCGCTCATGCGCCTAATAGTTGTGTCCTTGGCGTGGGTATGCCATGGAAACCTGGGTGAGAAAAGCCACACTAACCTTGAAGGCGCGATGCCAAGCCAGGAAAAGATCAGCGAGCTTATCGAGAAGCTGCATGCGGCGTGGCCGGCAGGCTTCGCGGTCGGTTTGCATGTCACCTTCACGGCGCCCCGTTACATGTTCCAATCATACGAAAAGTCCTGGCTCGACACCTATACCCGGCTCGGGCTGGTTCTGCTTGACCCGGTTGTGCGCTGGGGCTTTTCCAATACCGGGACCATCCGCTGGAGCGACCTCGCCGATCAGGATGATGCAGGCGTATTGAAGCGTGCCGCCGAACACGGGCTGAACTACGGCGCCGTCACGGCCATCGCTCGTAATGGGACCCGATCCATGGGCGGGTTCGCCCGCAGTGACCGCGAACCAACGGACGCGGAACTTGCCACCCTGTCAGAGGATCTGACGAGCTTGCACGATCTGACGCGAGACGTTGAACACCTGGCGCCGTCGGTCCATGAGACACTGAAGCAGATGTCGATTTATCTCACCCACGGCTGAGGGATCGCTGCTACAGCGGTTCGATATCGCCTTCAGTCCTGAGCGCGTGAAACCGACGAACGAAGTCATCAAGGCCGCCAGCGGCGATCGCTTCGCGCAGCCCCTGCATCAACTCCTGATAGTAATGCAGGTTGTGCCAGGTCAGAAGCATCCCGGAAATCATCTCGCCCGCCCGGAAGACATGGTGCAGATAGGCGCGGGAATAGCTGCGGCAGGCCGGGCAGGTGCAATCCTCATCCAGCGGGCGTGGATCGTCCTGATGGCGGGCATTCTTGATATTGACCTGCCCGCGACGGGTCCAGGCCTGCCCGGTGCGGCCCGACCGCGAGGGCAGCACGCAATCCATCATGTCGATGCCGCGCTCGACCGCGCCGACGATATCGTCGGGCTTGCCGACACCCATCAGATAACGCGGCTTGTCCTCCGGCAGGAAGCCCGGCGCGTAGTCGAGGACGGAGAACATCGCCTCCTGCCCCTCGCCCACGGCCAGTCCGCCAACGGCATAGCCGTCAAAGCCGATTTCCTTTAGTTTCTTAGCGCTTTCTTCGCGAAGTTCACGCGTGACACCGCCCTGCATGATGCCAAAGAGCGCATGGCCGGGCCGGTCGCCAAAGGCATCGCGCGACCTTTGCGCCCAGCGCATCGACAGGCGCATGCTATCCGCCACAGCCTCCTCCGTCGCAGGAAGCGCGGGGCATTCGTCAAAACACATGACGATGTCGGAGCCCAGCAGCTTCTGGATCTCCATCGACCGTTCCGGGCTCAGCATGTGCTTTGACCCGTCAATATGTGACGAAAACCGCACCCCCTCCTCGGTCAGCTTGCGCAGGCTCGCGAGGCTCATCACCTGAAAGCCGCCGCTGTCGGTCAGGATCGGCCGGTCCCAGTTCATGAATTTGTGCAACCCGCCGAGGCGGGCGATGCGCTCGGCCGTCGGGCGCAGCATCAGGTGATAGGTATTGCCCAGAAGGATATCCGCCCCCGTGGCGCGCACACTTTCGGGAAGCATCGCCTTGACGGTGGCGGCCGTTCCTACTGGCATGAAGGCCGGCGTCCGGATCTCGCCCCGCGTGGTCGAAATGGTGCCGGTCCGGGCCTTGCCGTCGGTGGCGTGAAGGGAGAAGGAAAAACGCTCTGTCATGGCCGCGCCTCTTAGCCGAGCGCGCGACGGTTTGGAAGGCTGGCCTGCGGCTCGGGCGGCGTTCGGTTAAACAGAGACACGTCCGGAAAGCAGACATTGTCGGCAGATACCCTGACCCCTGTTTAGGTTCCGTCTTCGTGCGCTCCATTGATCTTGGTCAGCGCTGACCTTGCCGCAGTCTGATAGATTTTGAGTATATGTAGCAGCCGGAAGAGGTAAGATGTCGGCTCAGTCAGCAAAAATTGTAGCTCACGGTGAAACATCCAGGTTGATCGAACGCGCGCTTAGAGGCTTTGTCGTCGCGGCCTTCTTGATCATTTCGGCGTTTCCTGTCGCGGGCAGATCTCTCGAACAGCAACTTGCAGAAATCGAAGAGGTCGTACCAGGAAACTCATACACCAAATTTTCTCCCGCTCTCGCGGTTCAGTCTTGGGAAATGGCGGCAACCGTCGCGTTCATTCAGAGACCCGCATCCTGCAATAATACCAAACTCGTCGACACCAGAGTCACGGCAGTACACGAAAAGGTGGTGTTCACATCCAAAAGAAAGCTGAAGCAGGGCCGCTGGTCTGAGATTTGGACTTTTGACAAATGCGGCAAGAAAGTGCGGGTGCGGGCAGATTTCAAAGCCGATGGGAAAGGCACCGCTGATGGCGAATTTTCCATCGCAAAATAACACCGAGAAGCAAATAGCCGGTCTCTGGCCCATGACAATCGCCGGTGTCGGTTGTTTTGGATGAGGGCCGCTCCAGGCTCGAAGCGCCCCGCCAAGCACGAAAAGCAGTTTGCACATCCGACCTGAGGCAGAGCCATCCGTTGTCTCGCGACGGGATGCCCCCGCGGCGGGACAGTGTCGGGACGGATGCCATACGCGTGCCATACGGTTTGCCGACGCTGTGCAGACACTCCGTGGGGCCCTATCCCCGGCTATGGACCTCGGCGCGGAATTCCCTATATATTCGCTCAGGAACCAAGCGAGATATTCATGACCGCCGAGAACAAGGACCCGATCGAGGGCACGCCACTCATCAAGCCCTCGACCACGGACCACCCGCTGTACGACAGCGTGGTGGAGGCGTGCCGGACTGTCTATGACCCTGAAATTCCTGTGAATATCTACGACCTCGGCCTGATCTACACGATCGACATCTCGCCCGAGAACGAGGTCGGCATCACCATGACCCTGACCGCGCCCGGTTGCCCCGTGGCAGGCGAGATGCCGGGCTGGGTCGCCGACGCGGTGGAGCCACTGGACGGTGTCAAACAAGTCGACGTCCAGATGACCTTTGAACCGCAATGGGGCATGGACATGATGTCCGACGAAGCTCGGTTGGAATTGGGATTCATGTGAACAAGCATTTTGACTTGATATTTTAAAATAAAGCCTATAGACTTTATCCGAAGGATGAACCATCATGACTTCGGACACGCTCTTCGCGATCCTCACTGGCGACCTGATCGGTTCCACCCGCGCATCACAGAAGCGGGTTGAGCACACCATGAACCTGCTCTCAGGCGGGCTTCCCCCCGGCATCCGCTGGGACGGCTGGACAGAAGCAAACGTCCGCTTCACCCGCCACCGCGGCGACGGATGGCAGGCCTTGGCCCCGGAACCGGACCTTGCATTGCGCTGGGCTGTGACGCTGCTCGCAGGCCTGCTCGCGGACCCCGAGGCGCTGGGCACACGCATTTCCATCGGCATCGGCACCGTCAACAACCTCGGTACCGTGGACCTGCGCGACGCGTCCGGCCCGGCATTCGAGGCCTCGGGGCGCGGGCTCGACGCCATGCGCCGCGATGAGACCCTGTTCATGATGGGCGAAGAAACCGGCCACAGTGCTACGGAGACCCCTCGTCTCTCGGGTGCGGAAAAGGCGTCCGTCATGCTGATCGACGAACGTATGGCGCGATGGTCCCCGGAACAGGCCGAGGCGACCGCGCACTTACTGCATCCATCCGCGCCTCCGGCGACAGAGATCGCACGTCGCCTGTCGATCACGCCCCAGGCCGTCAGCTACCGGTTGAAAGGTGCTGGCGCCAGAACGCTTAAAGACGCATTGTCGGCTTTGGAACACGATTGGAGAAAGACCTGGAGCCGCCAATTATGATAGAAACCTTCGCCACGCTCCTCTTTGCCCATGTCCTCGCCGATTTCGTGTTTCAGACCAGCTGGATTGCGGAGAACAAGCTGCGCCCGCATGTCCTTCTGCTGCACGGGCTGATCGTTCTGGCGATTGCAGCCGCCGCCACAGGCCGCATCGACGCCTGGCAGCTTGGTGTCCTCGCAGTCGTTCATATCGCCATAGACCTGGCCAAAGGCAGTTTCGCACCGGACGGACTGAAGGGCTTTGTTGCGGACCAGTGCGCGCATCTTGTGACGCTCGGCGCAATCTCCTTCCTCGCCCCCGCGCTTGTCGCTGAAGGGCTTTGGGCCGGGCTGACCTTCCCGCCGACGCTCATGACCCTCGCCGCCGGGCTGATCCTCGCCACCCGCGCGGGCGGGTTCGCGGTGGGTCTCCTGATGCAGCCCTGGGCCGAGGATGTACCGAAGGGCCTGACCAATGGCGGCAAGCTGATCGGCCTTCTGGAACGCGGGCTGATCTTCCTTCTCGTCCTCGTCGGCCAGCCCGTCGGCATCGGCTTCCTGATCGCCGCGAAATCGGTCCTCAGGTTCGAGACCACGTCAGAGGATCAGCGCGCGGGGGAATACGTCATCATCGGCACGCTCGCCTCTTTCGGCTGGGCGCTTCTCTTCTCCTATGCAACCGTCTGGTTGATGACCGCCCTGCCCCCGCTTGAGATTGCCCGCACCGCACCCTAGATTGGGGGCAGGAAACGGAGACCAGACCATGTTCGGCATTCCCGGCAAATCCCCGGTGACGCTTACCCCCCGCGCCGTCGCGCAGATCACGCGGCTTATGGCAAAGGATGGCGCCTATGGGCTGAAGCTCGGCGTCAAGAAGGGCGGCTGCGCGGGCATGGAATACACGATGGAGTTCGCGGCCGAAGCGGCACCCCATGACGAGGTCGTCGAACAGGACGGCGCGCGGGTGATGATCGCACCGATGGCGCAGATGTTCCTCTTCGGGACCGAGATCGACTATGAGACCTCGCTTCTGGAGGCCGGGTTCAAGTTCAATAATCCCAACGTATCCGAAGCCTGCGGCTGCGGCGAATCGATCAAGTTCAAGGACATGCCGGGCGCATGAGCGTCTCGGAGGCCGATATTGCCTTCGCACTGGAGCTTTTCGATGGGCTCGCCCCCCTGACCACTCGCAAGATGATGGGTGGCCTTTGTCTGTATCGCGACGGCACGATCTTTGCGATCCTGCATTCGGACGGCTCCATCTGGCTGAAAGGGGCGGGCAGCTTCGCCGGCCGGATGACGGCAGAGGGCTGGACCCGCTGGACCTATTCCCGCGACGGCAAGAAGACCACAGCCATGCCCTATTGGCGGCTGCCCGATGCAGCTCTGGATGATTCCGGGATGGCCTGCGATCTGGCCCGGTCCGCGCTTGCCGAATTGTAGGCGGCCCGACATCAGTTTGCAGGCTCTGCGCTCCGCGTCTGAAGGTGAACATAGGTCTCATCATACCGCTTCTGCAGGTGATCGACCGCCCGGATCACCCGACCCGACCCTATGGGCGCCACATTGGCATCGTGGTTGGGGTTGAAGAACAGTGGCACGGAGATCCGTTCCTCCTGCGTACCGCTGACCCGGTGCGGCGTCGCCTGGACCCGGCCCGCCGTCCACATCTCCAGCATCTCGCCGAAATTGATAATGAATTCGCCCGGCGGTGCACTGACCGGCAGCCAGCCGCCGCCCTGCGTCCTGACCTCCAGCCCGGGCGAACCGTCGGTCGCCAGAAGCGTCAGGCAGCCATAATCGGTATGGGTCGCGATGCCGAAATCCTTCTCGGTCGCCCAGGCGGGACGTTCAGGATAGTAGTTGCCGCGCAGAAGCGCCATCGGCCGGGTGAACTTGTCAGCGAAATAGTCCGCGTCCTCGCCAATCGCCTCGGCAATGGCACTGAGAAGGCCAAGGGAAAAGGCGCAGGCCTCCCGGTAATAGCATTGAAGGGCGGATGCGAACCCGGCGGGCTTGGACGGCCAGAGATTCGGCGCGTAGCAGCGCAGGCCCGACGCAGCCAGCGGATCGGCAGGGTTCAGCTCCAGCCCGCAGTCGAAGACCTGCTTGTAGTCGGGATTTGCCTCGGGATCGACCTGTTCAGACCCGGGCGCACCCCAGCCCCGGTTCGATCCGGTCCGCGCCATGTCGTATCGCGCCTTTTCAGCGGCGGGCAGCGCAAAGAATTCCCGGTAGCCCGCAATCAGCGCGGTGATCCGCGCAGGTGAAATCGGGGTGTTGTGGACAACGAGGAAACCCGGGTCAGATACGCCGCGCCTGACAGCATCGACCGCGCCGGGATCACGGTCGAACAGGGACTTTGCGTCAATTCTCGGGATCATCGCCGCCTCTCAACTACAGGTTGCCCCCATGCCTTGACGCTGGGTCAACTGCAACCCCTTTCCGCGCGTTCCCGCAATTGCTAGACCTTGGTTCGGAGACAACAGGAGGAACTTCGCCGATGCGCCGCAAGCTTGCCGCCGGAAACTGGAAGATGAACGGGACCGGTGACAGCCTTGCCGAAATTCGCGCGCTGGCGGCTGCGCACGCCGCCCCGACCTGTGAGGTGCTGATCTGCCCGCCCGCGACGCTTATCGCGCGGATGGCCGCAAGCGAACGCGGCCCCATCATGGTCGGCGGACAGGATTGTCACCAGAACGCTTCCGGCGCGCATACCGGCGATATCTCGGCCGGAATGCTTGCCCATGCGGGGGCAAGTCACGTTATCCTTGGCCATTCCGAACGCCGCGCCGATCATGGCGAGGATAACGCTCTTGTCCGCGCCAAGGCCGAAGCCGCGCTGGGTGCCGGGCTGGTCGCGGTGATCTGCGTGGGTGAGACCGAAGCCGAACGCGATGCGGGTCAGACCCTTTCCGTGATCGGAACCCAGTTGGCCGGGTCGGTGCCCGACGAAGCGACGGCTTCCAACACCGTCATCGCCTATGAGCCGGTCTGGGCCATTGGCACCGGTCGGACGCCGACACTCGACCAAATCGCCGAGGTGCATGACTTCATGCGCGGGCAATTGGCCGAACGCTTTGACGATGCCGAGGGCTTCCGACTGCTCTATGGCGGGTCGGTCAAACCCTCAAACGCGGCCGAGATCTTTGCCGTCTCGAATGTCGACGGGGCGCTTGTCGGCGGGGCGAGCCTGAAGGCTGCGGATTTTGGCGGAATCATCACCGCTCTTGACGCCGCCTGACAGGTCCTGCCGGTGCAAAGCCTCAACCAGTCGCCGACGGACGACGTCTTCGTGCAGAACCCCTACCCGTTTTACGACCGCGCGCGGGCGACCGGTTCCCTGTTTCACTGGCAGGACTACGACCTGATCTGCGCCACTTCGGCCACCACGGTCGGCGCCATCCTGCGCGACCGCCGCTTCGGGCGTGAAGTGCCCGAGGAGAAGCGGGCAGCGGTGCCCGACCACGTGAAACCCTTTTACGCGGTCGAAGCGCATTCGATGCTGGAACTGGAACCGCCGCGTCACACGCGGCTGCGCTCGCTGGTTCTACGCGCCTTTACCTCACGCCGGATCGCTGCGCTGGAACCCGAAATCGCGACGCTGACCCATGACCTGATCGACGCCTTCCCGGTTGGCGAATTCGACCTGATCACCCATTTCGCCCAGAAACTGCCGGTGATCGTCATCGCCCGCCTTCTGGGCGTTCCCGAGGATCGCGCCGACGATCTGCTGACCTGGTCGAACGCTATGGTCGGCATGTATCAGGCCCGCCGCGACCGGGCGATGGAAGAGAGCGCAGTCGCCGCGACCGAGGCCTTCGTGGCCTTCCTGCGCGCCTATGTCGAGGAACGCCGCGCGAAACCCGCTGACGATCTCATCACCCATCTCATCGCCGCCGAGATGGAAGGCGAGAAGCTATCTATCGACGAGTTGATCACGACCTGCATCCTGCTTCTGAACGCGGGCCACGAGGCGACGGTCCACACAATCGGCAATGGCGTAAAGGCACTGCTTGAAAACGGGTTCGGATCGGATGCGCTGACACGGGACTCCGTCGACGCCACGGTGGAGGAAATCCTCCGCCACGACCCGCCGTTGCATCTCTTCACCCGCCACGCCTACGAGGATATCGAGGTCGCCGGTCACACGTTCCGGCGCGGCGATGAGGTCGGCTGCCTTCTGGCCGCCGCCAACCGCGATCCGCGCCAATGGGACCGGTCCGAGCGTTTCGACCCTTCCCGCCCGGTCAAAGCCAATCTCAGCTTCGGTGTGGGCCTGCATTTCTGCGTCGGCGCACCTCTGGCGCGTCTCGAACTGACAACCGCCCTGCCGATCCTCTTCGACCGCCTGCCCGAGCTCCGACTGTCCGCCTCACCACGCTATGCCAATCTCTACCATTTCCACGGGCTCGAACGGCTCATTGTCCGAGCCTGATTCCGTCACTTTCTTTCTAAAAATACTCCACGGGGTCGTCCATTGATGCGCCATTGGTTCGAGAACCAATGGACGACGGGGTGTGAAACCCCCGGCGTCATCACAGCGGCAGAAGCGTCGTCGACTTGATCTCCTCCATGCTCAGAAGTGCGGTGACGTTATATATCTTCACCTCGGAAATCAGCGCCTGATAGAAGGTGTCATAGGCGCGGGCATTCTGGACCCGGACCTTGAGGATATAGTCGATATCGCCCGCCAGCCGGTGCGCCTCCAGCACTTCGGGGCGATTGCGCAGCGTACGCAAGAACTTCTTTTGCCAGTCCGCCTCATGTTCCGACGTGCGGATCAGGACAAAGAAACAAGCCTCCAGCCCTAAAGCATCGGCATCCAGAAGTACCGTCTGACGGCCGATCACGCCGGCCTCCTTCATCTTGCGGATGCGGTTCCAGACCGGGGTCTTCGAGGACCCGATCTTGCGGGCAATTTCATCCAGGGACTGGGAGGCATCCTCCTGCAACTCGCCGAGGATTTTCCTGTCCATCTCATCCAAACGGACTGACATTCGTTTTTCCCTTCGAATCCGAAACGCTGGTTCCTTTTCGACATCGATACAGAACATATGTCCTTATTAGCAAGGGTATCTGGCGGAATATTGGGAAAATTTCCTATATTAGATCCAAGAAATCACCCGAACGGCCCCGCCGACCCGAAAGGACTTCACCCATGGCCCGCGCCTTTACACCGAAAGTCGTCACCGCGAATGCGCTGATCGAAGGCGATGTCGTCTATCTGACCGCCGATGACCGCTGGAGCCGTGACCATGCCGAGGCCGAGCTGATCGAGGACGAGGCGCATGCCCAACTGCGCCTTCTGAAGGCCGAAAGCCAGAAGAATATCATCGTCGGCGCTTATCTCGCCGAGGCGAAACCGGGCGCCACCGGCCCCGAACCCATCCATTTCCGCGAAGCGTTCCGCACCCGCGGCCCTTCGAACTACGCGCACGGCAAGCAGGAGACCCGTCATGTATAAGTACAACGACTTCGACGAGGCCTTCATCCGTCAACGCAACGCGCAGTTCCGCGCGCAGGTCGCGCGCCGCATCGACGGTTCGCTGACCGAGGATGAATTCAAACCCCTGCGCCTGATGAACGGGCTCTACCTGCAACTGCATGCCTATATGCTGCGGGTGGCAATCCCCTATGGCACACTGTCAGCCGACCAGATGCGCCAGCTCGCGATGATCGCCGAGCGCTGGGACAAGGGCTATGGCCATTTCACCACGCGGCAGAACATCCAGTACAACTGGCCGAAACTGACCGACGTGCCCGACATGCTCGACGCCTTGGGCGATGTGCAGATGCATGCGATCCAGACCTCGGGCAACACCATCCGCAACGTCACCGCCGATCATTTCGCCGGCGCCGCCGCTGATGAAATCGAGGATCCGCGCCCGACGGCCGAACTGATCCGCCAATGGTCGACCGACCACCCGGAATTCCAGGCCCTTCCGCGCAAGTTCAAGATCGGCGTCACCGGCTCGCCGAACGACCGCGCCGTGACAAAGTCGCACGATATCGGCCTGCGCATCGTCCGCGGTAGCGGCGGCCAGACCGGCTATGAGGTGCTGGTTGGCGGCGGCCTTGGTCGCACGCCGATGGTCGGTCAGGTCATCAAGCCCTTCGTCAAGAAGGAAGATCTGCTGCCCTACCTTGAAGCCATCGTCTCGGTCTACAACCTGATGGGCCGCCGCGACAACAAGTACAAGGCGCGGATCAAGATCACCGTCTTTGAAAACGGCATGGAGAAGTTCCGTGACGCCGTTGGCGAACGTTTCAAGGTCACCAAGCAGGAATTCGGCGGCGTCAGCGCAGATGTGCTGCGTGAAATCGAAACCTTCTTCGCCGCCCCGGCCTTCCGCAACGTACCGGAAGACGCCTATCTGGCCGCACGCAACAGCGACCCGGTCTTCCGCTCCTGGACAGACACCAACCTGACCGAACACCGCGCCCCCGGCTATGCCATCGTGACCGTGTCCCTCAAGGCGCATGGCGCAACCCCCGGCGACGCGACCTCGGCCCAGATGCGGCTTCTGGCCGATCTGGCCGAGACCTATGGCCATGGCGAGCTGCGTATCAGCCATGAACAGAACGTGATCCTGCCGCATGTCCACAAATCGGACCTGCCGGCGCTTCATGCGGCGCTGAAGACCGAAGGGCTGGCAACCGCGAATATCGGGCTCGTCTCCGACATCATCGCCTGCCCCGGCATGGATTATTGCGCGCTGGCCACGGCGCGTTCGATCCCGGTCGCGCAGGAACTCAGCACCCATTTCAAGGCCATCGGTCTGGAAGAGGAAATCGGCCAGCTCAAGATCAAGATTTCGGGCTGCATCAACGCCTGCGGCCATCACCATGTCGGCCATATCGGCATTCTCGGCCTCGACCGTGCGGGCGTGGAGAATTACCAGATCACGCTCGGCGGCGATCACACCGAGAATATGGTGATCGGCGAACGCGCGGGCCCCGGCTTTGCCTACGATGAGATCGTGCCCGCCATCGAGCGCCTCCTGCGCGCCTATATCGAGGTTCGCGAGGACGCGTCCGAGACCTTCCTTGAAGCCTATCGCCGCCTTGGGGCGGAGCCGTTCAAGGCCGCACTCTATCCCGCCGAGGCTGCCCGCGATGCCGCTTGAGGCACCCTTGCCCTCGATTGCGAGCCGAGTGGCCACGCTCAACGACCGCTATCGCCATCATTCGGCGACAGCGGTCCTTGAACGCGCGCTCTTCGATCCGGAACTGGGCAACGTGGCGCTCGTCTCCTCCTTCGGGGCGGAATCGGTGGTGCTTCTGCACCTAGTCTCGGTCGTGGCCCCCGGCACGCCCGTCATCTTCATCGACACCCAGATGCTGTTCCTCGAAACACTGGAATATCAGCGCGAACTGGCGGACAAGCTGAACCTCACGGACGTGCGCACGATCCGCGCTGACCGGCGGGATACGGCTTTCGAAGACCCGGACGGGACTCTGCACCAGTTCAGCACCGATGCCTGCTGCGCCTTGCGCAAGGTCGTGCCGCTGGAACGTGCGCTTCAGGGCTTCGACGGCTGGATCACCGGGCGGAAACGCTTTCAGGCAGGCACCCGCGCCGCGCTTGACTTCTTCGAGAATGAGGAAGACCGGCGCATCAAGGTCAACCCGCTGGCCCATTGGGGGCGCGAGGACCTTGAGGACTATATCGTCAACAACAACCTGCCGCGCCACCCGCTGGTGGCGAAGGGTTATCCTTCGATCGGCTGCGCGCCCTGCACCAGCCCGGTGAAGGAAGGTGAAGATCCCCGCGCAGGACGCTGGCGCGGAACGCAGAAACAGGAATGCGGCATTCACTTCGTGAACGGAAAGGCCGTCCGTGGCCCCGTACCGCAGGACGATCAGAAGGAGAATGCAGCATGAGCGTGATCGTGCGCGACGACGGCTTTCACGCCGATGACTACGCGGGCGCGAATGCGCTCGATATTGCACAGGATACCAGCCCCGATGCGCTTCCTGCGGCATTCGACGGCGTGGACCTGATCCGCGTCGCCTTCCCTTCCTCGGCCGATGGTCGGGGCTTTACCCTCGCGCGGCACCTTCGTGCGCGCGGCTATTCCGGGCGTCTGCGGGCCAAGGGCCATGTCCTTGCCGATCAATTCACGATGGCGCGGCGCTGCGGTTTCGACGAAGTGGAGATCTCCGACGATCTGGCCGCACGCCAACCGCAGGACCAGTGGATCTTCCGTGCCGACTGGGCCGACCATGACTATCGGTCGCGGCTGAAAGCCTGACAGCGGGGTTTCCCCCATTCCAAAACCTGAATAGAAGGATGGGCGGGCAACGCGCGCCCCTAAGCAACATGAACGATTTGAACACAGTGAACGAAGCCACCGCCAAACCCGTCCGTACGCTACCGGACGCCCAGACCGTGACGCAGGTCCAGCACTGGACCGACCGGCTGTTTTCCTTCCGCGTAACGCGGCCGCAGAGCCTGCGCTTCCGCTCGGGCGAGTTCGTGATGATCGGGCTTCTCGGCGATAACGGCAAACCGCTGTTGCGCGCCTATTCCATCGCCTCGCCGTCCTGGGACGATGAGCTGGAATTCTATTCGATCAAGGTGCCGGACGGGCCGCTGACATCGAAGCTTCAGCATATCCAGCCCGGTGATGAGATCATCCTGCGCCCGAAACCCGTGGGCACGCTCGTTCATGACGCGCTGTTGCCCGGCAAAAGGGTGTGGTTCCTTGCGACCGGCACCGGCATCGCGCCCTTCGCCTCGCTCATGCGCGATCCTGAGACCTATGAGAAGTTCGATCAGGTCATCATGATGCATACCTGCCGCGAACAGGCGGAACTGGATTATGGCCGGGAACTGGTCGAAAGCCTTCAGGACGATCCGCTGATCGGCGAGATGGTGGCAGGCAAGCTGCTTTACTATCCGACGACAACGCGGGAAGAGAGCCCGAAGATGGGCCGCATCACCGACAACCTGACCTCGGGCAAGGTGTTCGAGGATCTTGGCCTGCCACCGATGGACCCGGCCACCGACCGGGCGATGGTCTGCGGCTCGCTCGCGTTCAACGTCGATGTGAAGGCGGTGCTGGAAGGGTTCGGCCTGCGCGAGGGTGCGAATTCTGAACCGCAGGAATACGTGGTCGAGAAAGCCTTCGTTGGGGACGGGATCTGACAACCGCCCCCTGAGGCAAGACGGTCTTAAATTTTTTTTCAAAAAAACGCCGCACGAACCCGGTTCGCGCGGCGTTCTTATTTTCTGCCGTCAGGGTCAGAGGCCGAGCGCAGCCTTGACCTGATCGAGCGCTGCGCCGAGCAGTTCCGGGCTGTCCTTGGCGGCATCGACCGTGGCTTTCAGCGTGGTCTTCGTCGCGTCGTCAAGTGTTGAACCGTCGATCGCGGCATTGACGGCATCGGCGTCAAAGTTCGCCGGATCGAAGATGTCGGCAACAGCGTCGGCGGCCTCAGACGCGGTTTCGGCGGCAGCGTCAGCGGCCTCACCGGCAGCTTCGGTCGCAGCTTCAACAGCCTCGCCCACGGCATCGGCTGCGCCTGCGGCGGCAGCAGCGGCTTCGGCAGCGGCGGCCTCGGCGGCAGCGGCAGCTTCTGCGGCAGCGGCCGCGGCAGCTTCCTCGGCGGCTTTGGCCTCTTCAGCCGCCTTGGCAGCAGCTTCTTCCTCGGCGGCCTTGGCAGCAGCCGCAGCCTCTTCGGCTGCCTTTTGGGCCATAGCCGCCTCTTCAGCCGCTTTCTGGGCCGAGGAGTAGTACCAGTACCCGCCGCCGGCCAGGACCAGCACGACAGCAGCAATCAGAATATTCCGGTTCATTTTGTCATCCCTCAAGATACAGGATCGCCTCAGTTGCTGCGTCGCTATGGCAGAAACAATCACCGGTTAAAAGCGCTTCGATACAAAGCACCCGAATCCGGCTTGAATCGGCCTCCCCGGACGACTAGTTTGCCCGCCACTTGCAATGGCCACGACAGAAGGAGCGCCACCATAGCCCGCAGACCGCACAACGCCCCGCCGCAACGCGATACGGGACCCCGCGTCAATGACCGCATTCGTGCCCCCGAGATTCGCCTGATCGGCGCCGAGGGCGAAAACGTCGGAGTCGTCACGCCCGCCCGCGCCATGCAAATGGCTGAAGAGGCCGGCCTGGACCTCGTTGAGATTTCACCGAACGCGGTGCCGCCGGTCTGCAAGATCATGGACTTCGGCAAGTTCAAATACGAACAGCAGAAGAAAGAGGCCGAGGCGCGCAAAAAGCAGAAGATCATCGAGATCAAGGAAATCAAATTCCGTCCGGGCACGGATACGCATGACTACGACGTCAAGATGCGCTCGGTCGTGAAGTTCCTCGAAGGCGGCGACAAGGTGAAGGTCACCCTGCGCTTCCGCGGCCGCGAGATGGCGCACCAGGAACTGGGTCTGGAACTTCTGAAACGGGTGGCGGCGGATGTCGAGGAGATCGGCAAGATCGAAAACATGCCGAAACTCGAAGGCCGTCAGATGGTGATGATGATCGGCCCGAAATAAGCCGGATCAGCAGAACGATTGCACGCCCTCGCGAATTGCGGGGGCGTTTTCGTTTGTGAACATCGTAAACGGATAATTCGTCACCGTTGCACGTGCGTCACTCGCAATCTGGCTGGTCCGGTCCTAGGATCACCGAAGAACGAGGCAGTCAGGGACGCGTCGATGCACCCGGAACTCATTGTTACACTCCGGGGATATAACCGGTCGCTCTTCCTCGCCGATCTTACCGCCGGACTGACCGTGGCCATGGTGGCCCTGCCCCTGAGCATTGCCATCGCCATAGCATCGGGCGCCACCCCGGCGCAGGGGCTGGTGACAGCGATCATCGGCGGTTTCCTGATTTCCGCTTTCGGCGGCAGCCGGGTGCAGATCGGCGGACCGACCGGCGCGTTCATTGTGGTCGTTTATGCGGTGATCGCGGAACATGGCTATGACGGGTTGTTGATTGCCACCCTGATGGCCGGTGCCCTGCTCCTGATCGCCGCGGCGCTGCGGCTTGGCAACCTGATCGCGTTTATTCCCGAAGCGGTCGTCAACGGCTTTACGATCGGCATTGCCGCGATCATCGCGACGAGTCAGATGAAGGATCTTCTCGGGCTTCAGACGGGTTCGGTTCCCGCCGATTTTCTCGAAAAACTCCCCGTTCTCTGGCAGGCCCGGGACAGTCTCAGCCTTGTCACGCTTGGCCTTGGGCTTCTGACGATGGTCCTGATCGTCGTATTCCGGCGCGCCGCGCCGAAGGCGCCGGGCCTGATCGTCGCGGTGGCGCTGACATCGGCTGCAGTCGTCCTCTTCGATCTGCCCGTCGACACGATTTCCGACCGTTTCGGGGCGCTGCCGCAATCCCTACCTCTGCCGTCGCTACCCGAGATCACGCTCGACCGCCTGACCACGCTTCTTCCATCGGCCTTCGTCATCGCCTTTCTTGCCGGTGTGGAATCGCTTCTGTCAGCCATGGTGGCGGATCGCATGACGGATACGCGTCACCGGCCAAATGCCGAGGTACTGGCACAAGGCCTCGCCAATATCGGGTCCGCATTCATGGGCGGTCTTCCGGCAACCGGTGCAATCGCGCGTACGGCGACGAATATCCGGGCAGGAGGGCGAACGCCGGTGGCCGGGATCATCCACGCGCTGACCATCCTGATCTTCGTGATCGCCGCCGCCCCGCTCGCCGGTTACCTCGCAATGCCGGCGCTGGCCGCGCTGCTGATCCTCACAGCCTGGAACATGAGCGAGCCACAGAAGTGGGGGCATTATGCACGCGCGCGCAGATCGGACCGGATCATGCTGATCCTCACATTGGTCCTTACCCTCGTCGCTGATCTGACGGTGGCCATAGGTGTAGGCGTTGCGGTTGGCCTCGCTCTCAGGCTAAGGCGCAGGGACGTGCCGCCGGCGGAATGGGATACGCCCGAGCGGTAGTCAGACGCGAGGGGCCGGATGCTTTCCTATCAGCATATCTATCACGCGGGTAATCTGGCCGACGTGCACAAACATGCGCTGCTGGCGGTGATGCTGGACTACCTGACCCGCAAGGCAAAACCCCTGACTTATATCGAGACCCATGCGGGACGTGGCCTCTACGATCTTGCTGCGCCGGAAGCGGCGAAGACCGGCGAAGCCCTTGCAGGGATCGGGAAGCTGGCCGGACAGTTTCCGGAAGATCACCCCTATTCCCGTGTCCTGTCAGGCGTCTCGGCGCATCACGGGTCGACGGCCTATCCCGGCTCTCCCCTTGTCGCGGCGCTCTCGCTGCGCGATGGCGACCGGATGCATCTGGCAGAGCTTCATCCCCGCGAGGTCACTGCGTTGCGCGAGGTGATGAAGCCGTTCGGTGCGCATATCCGGCAGGAGGACGGGGCGCAGATGGCGCTGGCCGTGACCCCGCCTGAACCACGCCGGGGGCTGATGCTGATCGACCCGAGTTATGAGGTGAAGACCGACTACACCGCCCTGCCCGCGCTGATCGCCAAGGTTCATGCCAAGTGGAATGTCGGCGTGATTGTGCTCTGGTATCCGATCCTGACGAGCGGCGCGCATGTGGCGATGCTGGCCGAATTGGAGCGCGCTTCCTATCCCAAGGCCTTGCGGCATGAGGTGCGCTTTCCGCCTGCCCGGGAGGGACACGGCATGGTCGGGTCCGGCATGTTCATCCTGAACACGCCCTTCGGAACCGAAGATGAGGCGGACCGATTGAGTGCGGTTTTTGCCTCTCTTTCGGCATAGAAAAAGGCCGGGGATCGCCCCCGGCCTTACTTTGGTCATATGCGGCTCGACGAAAGGCAGCCTCAGGAGGCCGCAACCGCCCGCGCCGTAAGCACCTTCGCCAGATGGGCGCGATAGGCAGGCGTTCCATGCAGATCGCCGATCATGCCGTCGGCGCTCAGGCTCAACCCCTTCACCGCGTCGGTTGAGAAGCTGCCCGACAGGGCGGCTTCAGCCTCGCTCCAGCGGAAAACGCCTTCCTCCGAAGCGCCAGTGACGGCAACCCGGACGCCACCCGCATATTTCGCGACGAATACGCCAGTCAGGGCAAAGCGCGAGGCGGGCTGGTCGAACTTCTGGTAGTTCGCCTTTTCGGGCATCGGGAAGCGAACCTCGGTGATGATCTCGCCCGGCTCCAGCGCGGTGGCGAAAAGCCCTTCGAAGAAGTCATCCGCCGCGATCTTCCGGGCATTGGTCACGATCGTTGCGCCCGAGGCGAGGACCGCCGCCGGATAGCAGGCCGAAGGGTCGTTATTGGCAAGTGAGCCGCCGATCGTGCCCTTGTTCCGAACCGCCGGATCGCCGATCCCACTCGCAAGTGCGGCCAGTGCGGGGTATTTCGCCGCCGCCTCCTTCGCCACGGTTGCATGGGTCGTCGCCCCGCCGATGCAGAGCGATCCGTCATCGCCGGTGCAGACACCCTGCATTTCCTTGATGCCAGAGAGGCTTACCAACACCGACGGTGCCGCGAGTCGCTGCTTCAGCGAGGGGATCAGGGTCTGCCCGCCACCCAGCGCCTGCGCGTCCTCGCGCCCCAGCGCCTTCACGGCGTCGGCGATGGTCGTGGGCTTTTCGAAATCGAATGCGTACATGGTTTCCTCCCTCAGCCCTGCATCGCCGCCCAGACCCGCGAGGGGCTGACTGGCATGTCGATATGATCCACCTTGTGCCCGCCGCTCTGAAGCGCGTCGATCACGGCATTGACGACTGCAGGCGGCGACCCGATGGCACCCGCTTCGCCGCAGCCTTTGACGCCGAGCGGGTTGTGGGTGCATGGCGTCTGGCAGGAATGGTCCACATTGTAGAACGGCACGTCATCGGCGCGCGGCATGGCGTAGTCCATGTAGGACCCGCTCAGAAGCTGGCCGTTGCCGTCATAGGACGTGTTCTCGCAAAGGGCCTGACCGATCCCCTGCCCGACGCCGCCATGGACCTGGCCTTCGACGATCATCGGGTTCATGACATTGCCGAAATCGTCGGCGCAGTGGAAAGCCGCGACCTCGACCTTGCCGGTGTCGGGATCAACCTCCACCTCGCAGATATAGGCGCCTGCCGGATAGGTGAAGTTGGCAGGATCGTAGAAGGCGGTTTCCTCCAGCCCCGGTTCCAGCGTCTCCAGCGGGTAGTTGTGCGGCACATAGGCCGAGAACGCAATCTCGCCGAAGGTTTTGGCCTTATCGGTCCCCGCCACGCTGAAGCTGCCGTTTTCGAAGGTGATATCCTCCTCGGCGGCTTCCAGCATATGTGCGGCGATCTTCTTGCCCTTGGCGATGATCTTGTCGACCGCGCGGTTCATGGCCGAGCCGCAGACCGCGAGAGACCGCGAACCGTAGGAACCCATGCCGAACGGGATCTTCGACGTGTCGCCATGAACGATTTCAACTGAAGCCTCCGGGATGCCGAGCCTGTCGGCCACGATCTGGGCAAAGACGGTTTCATGCCCCTGACCATGGCTGTGCGCGCCGGTCATCACACTGATATTGCCGGTCGCGTTCACCCGCACGGTCGCTGCATCGTAAAGCCCGACGCGGGAGCCGAGCACACCGACGAGATGCGACGGCGCAATGCCGCAGGCCTCGATCCAGGTCGATAGCCCCATGCCACGCAGCTTGCCCTTGGCGGCAGAGGCCGCACGGCGCGCCTCGAACCCCGCCACGTCCGCCATCTCAATCGCCTTGTCGAGCGTGGCATGATAGTCGCCCGTGTCGTAGGCAAGGCCCACAGGCGTCGTGTAGGGGAACATGTCCTTGGTCAACAGGTTCTTGCGCCGCACCTCGAACGGATCAAGCCCCAGTTCGCGGCACATCTTGTCGACGACCCGCTCCAGCGAGAAGGTCGCCTCGGGCCGTCCGGCACCGCGATAGGCATCGACCGGTGCGGTATTGGTGAAGACCGTCTTCACGTTCACATAGACATGCGGCACCTTGTAGGGCCCTGCCATTAGCGTGCCGTGCAGGAAGGTCGGCGTCACGGTCGCGAAGTTCGACAGATACGCCCCGACATTGGCCATCGTCTCGGTCCTGAAGGCAATGAAGGTGCCGTCCTTTTCGCAGGCCAGTTCGATCTTCGTCACATGGTCGCGGCCATGGGCGTCCGACAGGAAGCTTTCCGAACGCTCCGCCGTCCAACGCACCGGCCGGGCGAGCTTCTTCGCCGCCGCCAGCACGAGCGCTTCCTCACCGTAATGGTAGATCTTCGATCCAAAGCCGCCGCCCACATCGGGCGCAACCACGGTCAGCTTGTTCTCCGGGATACCTAGCACGAAAGCCGCCACAAGAAGACGCGTCAGGTGCGGGTTCTGGCTCGTCGTGGTCAGCTTGTAGTCGCCGGTGCCGGGGAAATACTCGCCAATCGACGCGCGTGGTTCCATCGCGTTCGGAACCAGCCGGTTGTTCACCAATTCCAGCGTCGTGACATGCGGCGCATTCTTGATCGCCTCATCCACCGCTGCGCGGTTGTCCTCGATCCAACCCCAGTCGTAGCACTGGTTGTCGGGGATCTCGTCGTGGACGCGGTTCGACGCATCGGCGAGCGCGCCGGCCATGTCGATGATCGCGGGCAATTCCTCGATCTCGCTATCGCCGGCCAGCTGTTCGGCCGCATCCTTCGCTTGGTCATAGGTCTCCGCCACCACGGCGGCATAGGCATCACCGACATGGCGCACCTTGCCATGGGCAAGGACGGGGCGCTTCGGTTCGCGCATCGGCTCGCCATTGCGCGAGTTGATCAGCCAGCCCGCCGGATTGCCGCCGACATCCTTGAAATCCTCGCCGGTGAAGACGGCAAGGACGCCCGGCATTCCTGCCGCACCGGACGTGTCGATCTTCACGATGCGGCCATGCGCCACCTCGGAGCGGACAAAAACCGCATGGGCCTGTCCATGAAGGTTCAGGTCGTCGGTATAGACCCCTTTCCCGGTGAGGAAACGGATATCTTCGCGGCGCTTGGAACTGGCGCCAATCCCGTGATCCTTTGGCATGTTATCCCCTCCCTTACTCGGCCGCGATCTTCGACACGTCCTGACCGGACGCGGCGAGGACAGCCTTGACGATGTTGTGATACCCGGTGCAGCGGCAGATATTGCCCTCAAGGTAATTCCGCACGTCAGCCTCGGAGGGCTTCGGATTCTCGGCCAGAAGCGCCGCCGCCGACATCACCATGCCCGGCGTGCAGAAACCGCATTGCAGCCCGTGATGGTCCTGAAACGCCTGCTGGACGGTCCCGAGCGAGCCATCGGGATTTGCCATCCCCTCGATGGTGCGCACATCTGCCCCGGACGCATCTGCTGCGAACATGGTGCAGGACTTCACGGCCTTGCCGTTGACATGCACCACGCAGGCGCCGCACTGGCTTGTGTCGCAGCCCACATGGGTTCCGGTCAGGCCCAGCCCTTCGCGCAGGAAGGACGACAGCAGCGTCCGCCCCTCAACCTCACCGGACACGGCTTTCCCGTTCACGGTCATCGTGACCTTCGTCATCAAGTCCTCCCTGAAATCTTGCTTTTCGCCACTTAAGCACGGCTTTCGGATTCTGAGAACACCGCATTTCAAAAGATCTTTTTTGATTATGTCATTCTACTTTTTGGTTGACTGATAGCGTTGACTGGCATAATTCATCCATATGGTTGAACGAGAATCGACACCCCTGACCGATATCCTGAAAGCCGCGAGCGACCCGACGCGGCGGGCCATCCTGACGCTGCTCGCTCAGGACGGCCCGACCCGTGTCACCGAAATCGCGGCCCGTTTTGAGATGAGCCTCAATGCCGTCTCAAAGCACATCAAGGTTCTGGAAGCCGCCGGTCTCGTCAGCCGCCGCACCGCCTGGCGCGAACACATCATCGAGGTTCGCATGGAACCTCTGGCCGAAATCGACCGCTGGTTCCGCGAGCTTCGCTCGATCTGGGAGATGCGGCTCGACGCCCTGAATTCGCTGCTAACCGAGGAGAACGACAATGACTGATGCTACCATCGACCTGCGCCTCACCGTTTCCCGCCTGATCAAGGCGGATACGAAACGCATCTACGACGCATGGCTCGACCCCGCGATGCTGTCACGTTTCATGCGCCCCGATGCCGATGTGACGATCCCGAAGGCCAAAAACGATCCCCGCGTCGGCGGGCGTTTCGACATCCTCATGCAAGCAGGCGACAGGCAGATCCCCCATGCCGGAACTTACCTAGACCTGACCCCGCACGAGCGGATCGTCTTCACTTGGGAATCGCCCTTTTCAACCGACGGATCGACCGTAACGGTGACGTTGAAACCCGAGGCGGACGGCACGAGGGTGACCCTGACCCATGTGAAGTTCCTCTCGGAAGAGATGAAATACAATCATGAAAAGGGCTGGGCGGAAATTCTGGACGCGCTGCGCGCGGAGTTTGCCTGAGAAACGAACAACGATCATTGCGCAAGGATCCGGCTC
The DNA here is from genome assembly GCF_025751495.1 of Albidovulum litorale. Taxonomy (GTDB): domain Bacteria; phylum Pseudomonadota; class Alphaproteobacteria; order Rhodobacterales; family Rhodobacteraceae; genus Albidovulum; species Albidovulum litorale. The sequence goes on from NZ_JAOWKZ010000001.1 coordinate 287,099, forward strand.
AACGAGTCGAATCCTTGCTCAGGTCAAACAAGCATTGTCTAACCCGGTCTGGCCCATCAGACGCTGAGAACCGCGCAGCCGGGTATAACTTCAGACCGGAACCGTGCCATTTCCTTAGTCCTGACCATTCCCGCCGAAAGCGTCCCGGCCCCGCCGCCCCTCGCGCGGTTGGGGCCGGATCGGGATTTCCTTCAATAGCCCCCCAACCCCCATCGCCGCGATGTCGTCATCCGTCACCTTCAGCCCGCAGGCGAGCCGTTCCAGCACCCAGTCGGCCCCGTTGAGCGCGGGCGAACGGGCGCAGCCCGGCAGGCCAATCACCGGCCGCCCGTTCAGCGTGCCGTGAAACAGAAGGTTCCCCGGATCGACCGGCATCCCGAACCGCGCCACGCTGCCGCCTGCGCGCCGCACCGCCTCGGGGGCCACGTCATAGAGGTCCGATGTCGCGGCCCCGGTCAGGATCAGCACCATCTCTCCCGACAGCCGCCCGAGCGCTTCGGCGACAGCGGTAACGTCATGACGCGCCACCACCACCTCAGCCAGATCCATCCCGAGCGACCTGAGGCGCCCAGCGACCGCCTCGCGCCCCTTCTCGGCCAGCTTGTCGCCGGCAGGCTCCGTCAGGATCAGCCCCGCCGAGCGCCGCACCACCGGGCGCACACGTACCGCACCCGACGCCACCCGGCAGCCTGTCTCCAGCGCCGTACCCGCAACGGCATAGGCGATGACCTTCACCGTGCCGACCAGCATCCCTTCTGTCACCCGCGTATAGGGTGCGAGCACGGCCAAAGTCAGCGCGGCGTCGATGCGGTTCAGCGCATGGATCGCGTCCACGTCCAGGTCGACGATCCCCGACCCCACCGCATACAGATTGACGCGCCCGGCATGGGGCGATGTGAAGCGCAGCCCGGCTGCATCCGGATCCGGCAACAGCGCGGAAGCCAGCCGAGCCGCCGCCATATCCTCACCGACATCGCCCGGGTCGAGCCGGGCAACCGTAACCTCGGAAAACCCCTCGGCAGCAATCCCCGCCAGATCGGCCGCCGTCAGCACCCGCCCCTTGCCCAGCTTGCGCCCACCGACCATCAGCGAATGGGCCAGCACTGCACCCTCGGCCGCGTTCAGGGCAACTGGCCCGAACCTCATGCTCCCCGCCTCAGCACCCGGGTAATCTCCGCCATGACCGAGACCGCAATTTCGGCGGGCGACTTAGCCCCGATATCGGCGCCGACCGGTGCATGGATGCGCGCAATCTCGGCAGCGGAGAACCCCGCCTCCTCCAGCCGCGCCACGCGCTTGGCGTGGGTCCGGGACGAGCCGAGGCAGCCGAGATAGAAAACCTCGGACCGCAGGGCCGCCATGATCGCCGGATCGTCGAGCTTAGCATCATGGGTCAGCGTCACCACCGCTGTCCGCTGGTCGAGCCCGACCGCCGCCATCGCCTCGTCGGGCCAGTCATGGCTGATCACTTCGCCCGGAAACCGCGCATCGGACCCAAACGCCTCGCGCGGGTCGATCAGGACGGGATCATAACCGCAGGCGCGTGCCATCGGCAAAAGCGCCTGAGCGATATGGACCGCACCAACCACGATCATGCGTAAGGGCGGGTTTTGGATATGGACGAACTCGTCGCCCTCGACACCCGATTTGTCCGCCCGGAACCGGTTAGCGAAGGCCCCGTCGCGCGGCTCCAGCCGACGCGCTGAGCCGTCCAGATGAACAACATAGGCGACCGGCAGCCGCCCGGCCCGTGCCATGACGATATCGGACAGCATCTCGTCGGGCAGAACGGAACCGACAGGCTCCACGAGAACCCGTATCTGACCGCCGCAGGCGAGGCCTACTGCAAAGGCGTCATCGTCGCTCACACCAAAGGTCAGAACCCTTGACCGGCCATCGGCCAAAGCAGCCCGCGCCTCCTCCACCACAGCACCTTCGACACAGCCGCCCGAGACCGAACCCATCATCTCGCCCGCCCCTGAGACCACCAGTTGCGATCCCAAGGGGCGTGGCGCCGAGCCCCATGTCTCGATCACCGTGGCCAGCACCGCCCCCTTCCCGGCGCGATGCCAGTCGAGCGCGATTTCCGGAATCCTGTCGTGTTCGGCGCGATCCATGGCCTCTCCTCCCGGCCTCAATATGGCTCCGCACCCCGCGTCCCGCCAGTGGCAAAACTCCGCATCCATTCTTCTTGGCACAAATACTCCCGCCGGAGGCGCCTGAGCCCCCTTTTGCCAGAAAGGGGGCGAGGTAGGGGAATGGCCCCGAACGGGGCCGCAATCAGATCACACCGCGCGCCGGATGCGAAGCTGGAAGCAATTGTTGCGGGCCGACCTCACATCAACAAAGGCTATACCCGGGCTGGACAGAAGCTCCGTCGCATAGGCCGCGATCTCGCCGTTCGGTAGGACCTTCCCGGTTCCGTAGACGATCCGACAGTCGGCCGAATAGCCTTTCAGATGGAAATCCGGGCTGACCGAAAGGATCGCGGGTACCCCCTCGCCTCAAAACGCCTTGCAGTCCTCTGCACACAGAAAGATCGGCCCGCATTCGGCATAAGGCTGCAATTCGGGAAAAGGCCGATGGGCGAGGATGAGGTATTCGCCACCCGCGGGTACATGGCCGAGGCAATGTCGGCAGGGTGTGCCGTGCCCGTCCGAGATCGCGCCGCGCTCGGCAGGCTGACCATTTGCATCGGGTCCGCCCGCACGCAGGGCGCGGACCAGATCGCTGTCCACCGACTCGTAATTCAGTTTCATCCGGACCTCCGTTTCAGACTTCCCGATAAAAATGGGCCGCGCGGAGCATCCCGCGCGACCCGAAGCTTGCGCATTGCAAGGTGATCAGTTCGCTGCCTGCCGCAGAAGATCGGTGATCCGCCGCACGCTCGCCCGCCGGTTGGCACGCTCGGCATCCTGCGTCTCGATCTTTAGGAACTGCTCTCCGTATCCCTGCACGACCATGTTTTCCGGCGGCACCGCGAAATATTCCGTCAGGGCAAGAGCCACCGATTCCGCGCGCCGGTCCGAGAGGGCAAGGTTGTAGGCCGCCGAACCCACTGCATCGGTGTGACCCTCGATCAGGAAGACCTCGCGCGGATCATCGGCGACATAGGACTGGATCAACCGCCCGAGACGGGCGAGCGATTTCGCCTGATCCGGCCGGATTGCGGCCGAGCCTGTCTCGAACGTGATTGCGTCAAGGTCGATTACGGGGACCAGTGCCCGAACCTCGGCGATGTCGCGCACCTGCGCGAGCGAGAAGCGCCGGTCGAGAGCCGCCTGTCGCTCTAGGGCCGCACGCAGGGCATCCTCATCGGCATCAGAGGTAAAGACCGGCTGCACGGCAGGCGGCGGCAGTTCGGAAACCACCACGGGCGCCACCATGGCGGTGTCATCGATCAGCAGCGTCTCGGTCCCGTCGACGGCCACATGGGCGCGCCTCAGCACGCGGTATTCAGCATCGCGGATCGTCACGATCTTCGACCCATCCGCCCGCGTGACCGTCGTCCGGGTCGAGCCGTCGTTGAAGGTCTCAGTCCTGACCGTCGATCCCGGTTGACGCAGAAGCGCGTTGTCATCCTTGATGATCTGATAGGAACCGTCCTCGCGCGTCACGACGACCCGGTCGCCCGAGTTCAGTTCCACCTTTCGGTTGTTTGACAGCAGCGCACCGACCGCGACAGCACCAAGACCAAGAAGAATTGCTTTTTCTCCCTTCGAGAGACCATCATCGTCATCCTTCGCGGCGATCGCGGGTGCGGCGGCGGTCTCGTTGACCTTGTTGGCGAAATCCTCGTCTGAGGATCGAGCAGTTTCCTCAGTCACCACTTCCTCGGTGACGGTGGCCTCGGCCTCCGCATCCTCGGTGATCTCGGTCGCGGCGGCGACGGGCGCCTCGCCCGAGGCAGCATCGGGTTGGACCGGAAGATCCGGCACAACCTCGGGTTCGGTAGTGGTCTCCGGTGTTTGCTCTGCAACGGCCGTTTCCTCCGGTGCCGACTCATCGGCTGCGCTCGCTTCCGAGGCCGGTTCCTCCGCGGTGCCGCCGGAATCGGCCGCCAGCGCCTCAGCGAGGGCCGCTTCATCCGTCACCGCTTCGCTTGCCGTGGCTTCAGTTGCGGTCGTCGTGTCTTCGGTCGCCGCTGGTTCCGCAACACCGGCTTCTGCCGCCAACGCCTCGGAAAGCGCGGTTTCGTCAGCGGAAGCCTCACCGCCCGCATCAGCCGGCGCGGTTTCCGTCGCGACCTGTTCGCTCGGAGTTTCTTCGGCAGGGGCCACCTCTTCAGCAGAGTCAGTCTCGCCTGCTGGGACGGCGTCTTCCACAACAGCTTCGGCCGCGACCTCTTCGGTCGCGGCGGGTTCGGCATCCGTGACCTCGGCTGGTTCTGCCTCCGGCACAACCGCAGCATCCGCCAAAGCAGCCCTCTCGGCCTCTGCGCTGGCACGCATCGTGGCCAGAACATCGACCATTTCCGGCTTCACTCCCGCGGCGACGCCCTCGACGCATGGCAATTCGGCGCCATCGGCACAGATCATCGCGTCCCTCGGAACGGCAAAGGCGCCGCCCGCACAGGGCAGTTCCGCCCCGTCCTCGCAGATCATGTCCGCTGAGGGCAGTTCCGGCACACCGGTCATGCAGGGCACATCGCTGCCATCGGCACACATGAATTGCGGCACGGATGCTTCCTGCGCCCGGACCGGCAGCGGCAGGGCAAGCGAAACGCTGGTGATCAGCGCGGTGGTCGTGTTCCAGGTTCGGCGCATGGGCCAATCTCCCACTGGTTACAATATATGTCGTGGATTAATGCACGAAGGCGGCACCGAGTTCCCTTCACGCTCCAGCGATGAAACATGAACAGGCGTCTATCCGCCGATCAAGCGCATCAGACGCGCCTTTTCTCCGTTGTCGTGGGACGCCGCGATGGCCGCGCCCAGCGCCTCCAGTGAGGCAACCGAATGGCCGGCGCGGAAACTGTCGACATGGGGCAGCATGGCCGCAATGCCCCGCGCCTTCGGAACGAACCCATCCCAGCGCAGCAAGGGGTTGACCCAGATCAGGCGGCGGGCCGAGAGGTGCAGCCGTTCCGTTTCCCGCGCGAGATCGGCAGCAGGGTCGCGGTCGAGCCCGTCGGAGATCAGAAGCACGACCGCCCCCTGCCCCATCACCCGGCGCGACCAGTCGCGGTTGAATTCATGCAGGCAGGCGCCGATCCTTGTGCCACCCTGCCAGTCCTGCGCCTCGGCACCGGCGGCGGCGAGGGCCGCATCAACATCGCGCTTGGCCAGATGCCGGGTGATGTTGGTCAGCCGCGTGCCGAAGGTGAAGGCATGCACCTTCGCCCATCCCGCGCCTTTCCGGTTTGCCACGGCGTGAAGGAAATGCAGCACCATACGACTGTAGTTCGACATGGAGCCAGAGATGTCGCACAGGACCACCAGATTGGGCCAGCGTTCACGCCTTGCCTTCATCGACAGGTCACGGAACTCGCCACCACGGCGGATCGCCGCGCGCATGGTCCGCCGCCAGTCGGCCAGCGCCCCCGGCATGGCAGGCCGCGTGCGGCGCGAGGCGAGAGGTTTCACCGGCAGCGACAGCCGCGCGATCATGCGCTTCGCCTCGGCAATCTCGGCCACCGACATCTGTTCGAAGTCGAGCGTTTTCAAACGTTCCTCGGCCGATGCGGTCGCGGTGGCGTCAATCTCGATCTCCGTCTCGCCGTCGTCTTCGCGCGAAACTTCGGGCAGATCACGGTGGGCGCCATCCAGCAAAGCCTCGGCCGCGCGTTTTTCGGCCGGTCTAGCAAGCCGCTCCTCCTGTACGCCGTGGATGGCGGGCAGCATCAGGCTCATCATGTGTTCCAGATAACGCGGATCGCGCCAGTAGAGCCGGAAGACCTGGGCAAAAACCGCGCGATCTTCGGGGCGCGAGACGAAAGAGGCGTGAAGAACCCAGTAGAAGTCCTGTCGGTCGGTAAACCCGGCCGCCTCAACCGCGCGGATCGCGTCGACCACACGGCCGGGGCCGACCTTCAGCCCCGCCTTGCGGAGCGCCCGGGCGAAATGGGTGATATTGGCGGCAAGTTTGCCGTCCTCGGGGATATCGAGCGGCAATGCCTCAGCCATATGTCGGCACACGGGGGCGCTGCCCCCGCACTCCCGGAGTATTTCCAGACAGAAAGTGGACCGAGTGGCACATCACTGCGCCGGAGTGAGCTCAGCGCGGACCTCGTCCAACAGTTTCTTCGCGGGAGATCCGGCGATTTTCTGGATGTCGTCCTGATATTTCAGGATCGCGCCAAGCGTATCGGCGATGACCTCAGGGCTGAGAGCGATCACGTCGAGCGCGAGCAGGCATTTCGCCCAGTCGATCGTTTCCGCCACGCCGGGTTTCTTGAACAGATCCTCGCCGCGCAGTTTTTGCACGAAGGCCACCACTTCGCGGCTGAGTGTTTCGGTGGCTTCCGGTGCACGGGCATGGACGATCTCCATTTCACGGCCGAAATCTGGATAGTCGACCCAGTGATAAAGACAGCGCCGTTTCAATGCGTCATGCACTTCGCGCGTGCGGTTGGATGTGAGGATGACGATGGGCGGTTCGGGCGCATGAATCGTGCCGAGTTCGGGGACCGTGACCTGAAAATCCGAGAGCGCCTCCAGCAGGAATGCTTCGAAAGGTTCATCGGTGCGGTCCAGTTCGTCAATGAGCAGGACTGGCGCGCCGCCCCGCTGGGGCCGCATCGCCGCCAGAAGCGGGCGTTCGATCAGATAGTCCTCGGTAAAAAGCTCTGCCCGGAGTGCATCGCGGTCGGCGGTTCCCCCGGCCTCGGCGGTACGGATCGCGATCATCTGGGCGGCGAAGTTCCAGTCGCAGACGGCCGAGGCGGCATCGAGCCCTTCGTAGCATTGCAGCCTGATCAGGCGCCGCCCAAGCCCTGAGGCGATGGCCTTGGCGATCTCGGTCTTGCCGACCCCCGCCTCACCTTCCAGAAAGAGCGGCCGCCCAAGTTTAAGCGCCAGGAATACGACAGTAGCGAGCGGACGGGCGGCGATGTAGTCCTGCCCGGCAAGCAGGGTTTCGACGTCATCGATGGTTGCTGGGATGGCAGTCACAACGGGCTCCTTTACGGCGCGACCATGCTGGTGGGCCTCGGGAGCGCGGTCAAGGGGCGACCTAGGGTGGGGAAGTGCGACCAATAGACCGCAAAGGATCCGGCGGCAATTGACAGTTTGGCGGCGGCATGGCTCGGTGCAGTCACAGACGCCAGGCGGGAGAACGTGCATGTCGATCGAATTGTGGCTGACCTTCGTGGCGGCGTCGTCGGTTCTGCTGATCATCCCCGGACCGACCATCATGCTGGTCCTGACCTATGCGTTGACGCAGGGGCGCCGGGTGGCGCTGGCCACTGTCGCAGGCGTGGCACTGGGCGATTTCGTCGCGATGAGTGCTTCCCTCGCCGGTCTTGGCGCTCTCGTGCTGGCTTCGGCCACGCTCTTCACGGTGCTGAAATGGATTGGCGCAGCGTATCTGGTCTGGCTCGGCATCAAGCTTTGGCGCACCCGTCCGACCGGAGGGCTTGGCATCGACACGAAGGCCGAACTGCCCGCGCGTGGCGTCTTTGGCCATGCGGCCGCTGTCACGGCGCTCAACCCCAAATCCATCGCCTTCTTCATCGCCTTTGTTCCGCAGTTCTTGCGCCCCGAAGCCGCCCTTGCCCCTCAGTTCGCGATCCTTATCGCGACTTTCGTAACGCTCGCAGCGCTTAACGCGCTGGCCTATGCGCTGCTGGCCGACCGGATGCGGGCCCGGATCAGGCGGCCTGAAACGCGGCTCTGGCTGAACCGAGGGGGCGGCACGGCCCTGATCGGGATGGGTGTACTGACAGCCGCCCTGCGCCGGGCCTGACATGGATTTCTTAGCCCCCCTCGCTCACAAGGGCTTTGCCCGGCTTTTCGCGGCACAGGTGACCGCACTGCTCGGCACTGGTCTTCTGACCATCGCGCTGGCGCTTCTGGCCTATGATCTCGCCGGTGCGCAGGGCGGGCTGGTCCTTGGTTTCGCACTGACGCTCAAGATGGTGGCCTATGTAACGCTGGCACCGGTGGCGAATGCCGTCCTTGGCGGGTTGCCGAGACGCGAATTGCTTGTGGCGCTCGATGTGATCCGGGCGGGCGTGGCGCTTATCCTGCCCTTCGTCACCGAGATCTGGCAGATCTACGCCCTCGTATTTGTGTTGCAGGCCGCATCGGCGGCATTCACGCCCACATTTCAAGCCACCATTCCCGACATCCTGCCAGATGAACGGACGTATACCCGCGCCCTTTCGCTGTCTCGGCTGGCGCAGGATGTCGAAAACATCGCAAGCCCGGCGCTGGCTGCAGTGCTTCTGATGCTCGTCGCGAGCAACACGCTTTTCTTCGGTACCGCACTCGGCTTTCTCGGCTCCGCCGCGCTCGTCTGGTGGGCGAACCCGCCGCGCCCTGCCAAACGGGCCGAGGCCAGCACCCAGCGGCGGATCTTCACCGGGATAGAGACATATCTTGCCACGCCACGCCTGCGCGGGCTTCTGGCGCTCACGCTTGCGGCAGCGGCGGGCGGCGCGATGATGATCGTCAATACCGCCGTGATCGTGGGGGACCTGTTCGGGCGCGGCAAGGCCGACGTCGCCCTCGCGATGGCGGTGTTCGGGGCCGGATCGGCACTGGCGGCGATCGTGCTGCCGCGTGTGCTGGACCAGCTTCCCGACCGGCCGGTCATGCTGGCCGGCGCGGGCGGGCTTTCGGCAGCGTTGATTTTCGGGGCTATCGTCCTCGCACTTGCCCCCGCCTTCGGGCCCGACACGTGGGGCCTTTACATGATCTGGATGGCAGCGAGCGGTTTTCTCTATTCAGCAATCCTCACACCGACCGGTCGGCTTCTTCGCCGCTCGGCAGAGGCACCGGAACGGCCTGCGCTCTTTGCCGCGCATTTCGCCCTGTCCCATGGTTGCTGGCTGATCACCTATCCGCTTGCCGGTTGGCTGGGTGCCTGGGCCGGGATGACGACGGCATCGGTCATGCTGGGCTTGCTGGCGGCGGGCGCAGTACTGGCCGCGAAGAGCCTCTGGCCACGGATCTCGGCAACGGCGGACATCTCAGAAGACGTTTGATCACAACCTCCTTAAAGCTCTCCTTATAAGAGAGCGGCTAACGCACGCAATCTACGTAAAATTGATCGAAATTTCTCGGCTGAATACGCAGGCAAGATGGTCACCGATTCTTTTTCGGCACCACGTAACAGCCAGACGACCAGAACGGACGGGAAACAGATTCAAAACGCATCGCCAAATTACCGCGGCCGCAGAAACAGTCATTCAGAAAATTATTAACAAAATCAGCGTTTCCCTTACGTAAATCTTGCCTGAAAAGCCGTTCGGCTCCCATATCGAATCATTGGTGGGGTGACTGTAGTGGCTTTTCCTAGTGACGGAACTCATATGAGTGATTCCCGGTCCGAGTCGCATGCCGACTGGGTTGGACGGTTGCGCACTCTTGGTGAAGGGGCCGGTTTTTTTAAAAAACTCGGCGCCTCTCACGCCGCCATATTCACGGATAACGGCCCGACGCTCTTAGTGACATTTGAAACGATCACCGACATTAACCGGCTGAACGCCGACCAATTGCCGCTTGGTTATCACGTCGCGCGCGATCGCGGTTGGTCACATCTGTGCATCGTCGCCAAAAGCGATACCTGGTATCGCGACCCCTCTGTCTTCGCGCTGTTTGATCGACTGGATGACGGCGATTTCTTTGATCAGTTCGATGACGTCGTCTTTTACGGCGCTGGAATGGCCGGGTATGCGGCGGCGGCATTTTCTGTCGTAGCACCTGGCGCTGTCGTCATCGCGGTGCAGCCTCAGGCGACACTCGATCCGCGTGTTGCCGGCTGGGATCCGCGGTTTCCGCATATGTGGCGCACATCCTTCACCGACCGTTACGGATTTGCGCCGAACATGATCGAGGGCGCGGCCGCAGTCTTTGTCATCTACGACCCGGAACAGAACCTCGATGCGATGCATGCGGCCCTCTTCGTGCGTCCGCATGTCACGCTGCTGCCCTGCCGAAACCTTGGTCGCGATATCGGACAGTCGCTGGTCGAGATGCGGATTCTACCCTCGGTCCTCGCGGCGGCGGCGACCAGAAGCTTTGACGAGCGCCTGTTCCGTATCTTCTACCGGGCGCGCCGCAACTACCGGCCCTATCTGGAGAACCTCTTCCGCAAGCTGACTGCCGATGGACGCATCTACCTTGCGGCGTTGCTGAGCCGCAACGCAGCCATCCGGCTGAACTCCCCCGAATTCCGGTCCCGGTCGGCGCAACTGGAACAGGATCTTGCGGTCGCGGGCCTGCGTCTGCCCGCGCCCCATGTCAACAAGTAACCGGTGTCAACAAGTAACCGGTTCTCGTCAGCACCGGTAGGCGACCGCGTGGAGTTGATATATCTCGGCTCCAGGCGATACCGGGTCAAAGACGACGGTGTTCGCCCCGGCCTCGCGCGCATCGGCCAGGATGCGGTTGCGCGCATATTTGACTGCCGGACCGGCCAGCACACCATAGGCGCCGGGTGTAGACCGGATGTCCGAGACATAGGTGCAGGATGCGACCTCTGCCGGTGTCGCCTCGCGCACACCCGACACGCCGGTAAAGCCGGGGTCCTGTGTGCAGGCCACCAGCGGCATCAGAAAAACAAGCGGAACGATGGATTTCATGGCTGCGCCTCAATACCAGGCATCATTCTGTGCCCCTGCCATCGCAGTCTGCGCCATGACATGACAGGGCGCAACTGCCCACGATGCACCCGCCCCTTCTATCGGCGAAAAGTCTCCTGCCGGTCAGGCGGGAGACACTGCGCGCCGGTACAGGTGCCACGTCGCATGGCCGAGAATGGGCAACACGACGGCAAGACCCAGAAGCAGGGGAATGGAACCAAGAACCAGCATCCCCGCAACAATGCCGCCCCAGACCGCGACCGTGACTGGGTTCTTTCTCGCAACTTCGACCGATGTCACAACCGCGACCGGCAGCCCGACCGGACGGTCGATGAGCAGGGGAAACGAGACGACGCTCGTCGCAAGCACGAGAAGCGCGAAGAGAAACCCGATCGGCAGGCCAAGCGCAATCATCGCCCAGCCGGGACCGGTGGTCAGGACCTCGGACAGGAAGGTGCCCGCCGAGGCCGGAATGTCCGGGCCCATCGTCATCTGGAAGATGAAATAGGCGGTCAGCATCCACATAAAGAAGACAAAGAAATGCGCGATGCCCAACACGAGGATCGCCCCGAAACGTGGGGATTGCAGTACGGCAAACCCATCGGACCAACTCGTCGGCCGTCCGGCTTCCCGCTGGCGGCTCATCTCGTAAAGCCCGACTGCCGCGGCAGGTCCGACCAGTGCGAATCCCGAGACCAGCGGAAAGATCAGCGGCAGCATGCTGTTGTGAAACGCCGCCCAGATCAGGCAGGCCCCGATGATCGGATACAAAAGGCAGGCACCGATGACATCGGTGCGCAGCGCGGCAAAGTCCGACACGCCCTGCCGCAACGCTGCGCGGATATCCTCGACACCGATGGTCTGCACCTGAGGCGCGGCGGCATGCGCCCCGCCCAGTTCACGCGCCACCTCGCCGATGTCATGCCCTGCTGCACCAAGAATGCGCGTCCCCCAGGACAAGGGGTTTCCAATCGTCTTGGTCATGGCCGTTCCTCCGCGTTGCCATCGGGCAGCGCCAGTCGGTCGCCGAAGCGCGTCAGCCTCGCCCCGGACAACCGGGCGGCACCGACACGATCAGTATATCACGGCCTGCCCCACCAACCGCACAACTTTCGGAGAGCGTGTCGTGCGCCTCTCCATCCCGCAAACGTCAAGAATCTGCGGCGCGCCCGTATCGAGATGGTGGAAACCGGCCGCATGACAGTGTAGGGGCAGGCCATGACCACGACACTCACGCTCCGCCGTCCCGACGACATGCACCTGCACCTGCGCGATGGCGCGATGCTGAAGGCCGTGCTGCCCGAAACCGCACGCCATTTCGCCCGTGCGATCATCATGCCGAACCTCGTGCCGCCGGTGGTTACGGCAAAGGACGCCGCCGCCTATCGCGACCGGATCATGGTCGCCCTGCCCGACGGCATGACGTTCGAGCCGCTGATGACGCTCTACCTGACCGAGGCGACCGACCCGGCCGATGTCGCCGCCGCCCATGCGAGCGGTCTGGTAAAAGCCGTGAAGCTCTACCCGGCAGGCGCCACGACCAACTCGCAATCCGGCGTTCGCGATTTCGACAGGGTTCGGGCGGTGCTGGAAAAGATGGCCGAGATCGGCTTGCCGCTCTGCGTCCACGGTGAGGTGACCGACAGCGACATCGACATCTTCGACCGCGAGGCGGTGTTCATCGACCGCGTCCTCGACCCGATCCGCCGCGCCACTCCGGGCCTGCGGGTCGTGATGGAACACATCACAACGAAGGACGGCGTGGACTATGCGCGGTCGCAGCGCGACGACCTTGGCGCTACGATCACCACCCATCACCTGATCATCAACCGCAACCACATCCTCGCTGGTGGCATCAAGCCGCATTATTACTGCCTGCCGGTTGCCAAGCGAGAGCATCACCGCCTCGCACTCCGCGAAGCGGCGACGAGCGGCGAGGCGCGGTTCTTCCTCGGCACAGACTCGGCTCCCCATGCCGATCACCTGAAGGAACATGCCTGCGGCTGCGCCGGCTGCTTTACCGCGACGAACACGATGTCGATCCTCGCCCATGTGTTCGAGGAGGAAGGCGCGCTCGACAGGCTCGAAGCCTTCACCTCGCTGAATGGCGCTGCCTTCTATGGCATTGCCCCAAACGAAACCCGTATCACCCTGCAAAAGGGCGACGCGGTCACCTACCCCGCCAAGATCGACACCGGTGCCGGACCCGTCACCGTCTTCGATCCCGGCTTCCCGCTCCACTGGCGCATCGCGCCCTGACCATCCTCCTCGTCGCCTGCAGCACTCGTCGGACCCGAGGAGACGCCGCAGGCGCACGACGAGGGCCCCGCGAAAGGACAGACATGATCCCCTCCTCCTTCCCCCCGAAAGACGAGATCGCCCGCCTGACCGCGCGGATGCTTCTTGAAATCAAGGCGGTGCATTTCAATGCGGCAGAGCCCTTCATTCTGGCCTCCGGCCTGCCTTCGCCCACCTATATCGACTGCCGCAAGCTGATTTCCTATCCCCGCATCCGTTCCACTCTGATGGATTTCCTCGCTGTCACGGTGATGCGCGAGGCGGGATTTGAGGCGTTCGACAACATTGCGGGTGGCGAGACGGCCGGCATTCCCTTTGCCGCCATGGTCGCCGAGCGGCTGGCCCTGCCGATGACCTATGTGCGCAAGAAACCCAAGGGTTACGGCCGCAACGCGCGCATCGAGGGTGCCATGAGCGAAGGCCAGCGGGTGCTGCTGGTGGAGGATCTGACGACCGATGGCGGCTCGAAACTGAGTTTCGTCGACGCGATCCGCGATACTGGTGCGACCTGCGCTCACACCGCTGTCATCTTCTATTACGGCATCTTTCCCGAGACGGTAAAGACGCTCGGCGACCACGGCGTTTCGTTGCATCATCTCTGCACCTGGTGGGACGTTCTGGCCGAGGCGCGCGAATCGAACAGCTTCGATTCCGCGACGATGGATGAGGTCGAAGCCTTCCTCACCAATCCCCGCCCCTGGCAGGAAGCGCGCAAGAAAGCCTGACGTAGCGGAAACGTCCAGACGTTGCCGCAAACCTTCGGCGCACCGACCGTAGATATTGACAGCCTTGCCCCCATAGCCGCAGAATATAGGGGAGCAGCGCTTTTCCACAGGCCATCCACAGCAATATACAATTTGCATGGCCGTTTCCGATCGCGCATATCCCTTGGCCATAAACGGGGGACCAAATGAACGACGTGGCGACGATCCGTGCGGTGCGGCCGCAACCGGAAAACGATACGCTTCCGCATAATATCGAGGCCGAGCAGCAGCTTCTTGGCGCGATCCTGACCAACAACGACATCTACGACCGGATCGCCGCGCTCGTGAAGGCCGAGCATTTCTTCGAACCTGTCCATCAGCGCATCTTCGAGATCGCCGTCGCGCGCATCCAGAAGAACGCGCTCGCCTCGCCGGTGACGCTGAAGGGCTTTCTGGAGGAAGACGAGGGGCTGAAGGCGCTTGGCGGGCCGGCCTATCTGGCCCGGCTCGCCGGCGCTGCCATCTCGGCCTTTGCCGCGCGCGACTATGCGCAGATGATCTATGAACTGGCCGTCCGCCGCGAGCTGATGCGGCTTGGCCAGGACATCACCGACCGTGCCAAGACGATCGAGGTCGACAACGATCCGAAGGACCAGATCACCGAGGCCGAGCAGCGGCTTTACACGCTGGCCGAACAGGGCACGGTCGAAAAAGGGTTCGTATCCTTCCTGAAGGCCACGACCGAGGCCGTGCAGTCGGCGCTCGCCGCCTATCAGCGGGATGGCGGGCTCTCGGGCGTCTCCACGGGCCTTGCCGATCTCGACAAGAAGCTGGGCGGTCTTCACCCGTCCGACCTTCTGATCCTTGCGGGCCGCCCGTCGATGGGGAAAACCTCGCTCGCGACCAACATCGCCTTCAACATCGCCAAGGCCTACAAGAAGGGCAAGAAACCCGATGGAAGCGAAGGCGCGGTTCAGGGTGGCGTTGTCGGCTTCTTCTCGCTGGAAATGTCAGCCGAACAGCTTGCCGCCCGTATCCTGTCGGAAGCCTCCGAAGTGCCGTCGGAACAGATCCGCCGCGGCGACATGACCGAGGCCGAGTTCCGCCGCTTCGTCGAGGCTGCGAAGGCGCTGGAGACCTGCCCGCTTTATATCGACGACACGCCGGCCCTGCCGATCAGTCAGGTGACCGCCCGCTGCCGCCGCCTGAAGCGGACCCATGGGCTAGACGTTGTAATGGTCGATTATCTCCAGCTTCTGCGCGGCACCGGCAAGGGCGACAACCGGGTGCAGGAGATTGCCGAAATATCCATGGGTCTCAAGGCTTTGGCGAAGGAGCTTAGTGTGCCTGTCGTGGCCCTGTCGCAGCTCAGCCGTCAGGTTGAAAGCCGCGACGACAAACGGCCGCAGCTGTCGGACCTGCGGGAATCCGGCTCCATCGAGCAGGACGCGGACGTCGTGATGTTCGTCTACCGGGACGAGTACTACAAGGAACGCGAAAAGCCCGGAGATCATGAGCTTGAGAAGATGGCCGCCTGGCAGGAGATCATGGAACAGGTCCATGGCAAGGCCGAGGTCATCATCGGCAAGCAGCGTCACGGGCCGATCGGCACGGTGGAACTCAGCTTCGAAGGCCGCTTCACCCGCTTCGGCAATCTGGTGAAGCCATGGCAGCAGGGCAGCGGCGATTTCTGACCCAACCGTTTGTGACTGGACAGGCAGGCGGCGCCTTGCGACGCTTGCCCATGCGCTGTTTCCTCCTCCTGTTTCTCCTCGCCCTGCCCGCCTGGGCGGAGGAGGTCGATCTTGAGCTTCTTCTCCTCGTCGATGTCTCCCGCTCCATGTCGCCCGCCGAACTGGAACTGCAACGGCGTGGTTACGCCGAAGCCTTGCGCAGCGACAGCGTCGCCGCTGCCCTCAATCGGTCGCTGACCGGGCGGATTGCGCTGGCCTATGTCGAATGGGCGGGGGAATACCGCCACAACGTAGTGCAGGATTGGGCACTTATCGAAAGCCGCGCCGATCTCGATGCTTTCGCAACGACACTTGAACAGCAAAAGACGGTAACACAAAGTCGCACGTCAATCTCTTCAGCCCTGCGCCACGGGGTCTTCCTTCTCGAAACGAACCGGTTTGAAGGGATGCGCCGCGTCATCGACATATCTGGCGACGGGCCAAACAATCAGGGCGGCCTGGTGACGAAGGCGCGGGACGAGGTTCTGGCCGCGGGCATCGTCATCAACGGATTGCCGCTGATGACCTTTGATGCGGGCACGGCGATGTGGAGGATTGACGATCTGGACGTCTACTACGCCGAATGCGTCGTCGGCGGTCCGGGCGCTTTTGTTCTGCCGGTGCGCGACTGGCCCGACTTTGCCGCTGCCGTGACCCGCAAACTTGTGCTTGAAATCGCGGGCGTTGCGCCCGAACGGCTGATCCTCGCGCAAGCAAGCACACCTTATGACTGCCTGATCGGTGAGAAGATGTGGCAGCGGCTCCGGCGAAACTTAGACATTCCCTGAGGTGGGCGAAACTGCGCTTGCCTCGTTCCGGCGCGCCTGCGAAAAGGTCGCCTATGGCCGGATCAAAACTCACCATCGACCTCGACGCGATTGTCGCCAACTGGCGGGCGCTCGCCCATGCGTCAGGCCATACCGAGGCCGGAGCGGTCATCAAGGCCGATGCCTATGGGCTGGGTGCGAGCCGGGTGGGACCGGCCCTTGCAAAGGCGGGCGCGCGCCGGTTTTTCGTGGCGCTTTCCGAAGAGGGCGCCATTCTGCGCAGGGCCCTTGGGCAGGGGCCTGAAATCTACGTCTTTTCAGGCCATATGGCGGGGGATACGGCGTCCATAGCGGATCATGCTCTCATCCCGCTCCTGAACTCACCTGAACAGGTTGCCCGGCACCGGACGGCCCTGCCCGGCCATCCCTTCGGCATCCAGCTCGATACCGGCATGAACCGGCTGG
The DNA here is from genome assembly GCF_025751495.1 of Albidovulum litorale. GTDB lineage: Bacteria > Pseudomonadota > Alphaproteobacteria > Rhodobacterales > Rhodobacteraceae > Albidovulum > Albidovulum litorale. The sequence continues at coordinate 303,813 of NZ_JAOWKZ010000001.1, forward strand.
GTATGGAAGAGGCGGAATGGCGGACTTTGTCCGCCGACCTCATTGCCGACGGACCGCGTCTGATCATGTCGCACCTCGCCTGCGCCGATGAGGCAGATCACCCGATGAATGCAGCCCAACTGGCCGCCTTCCGCCGCATGACCGACGACACGGGTGTGGCCCGCTCACTGGCGGCGACCGGTGGAATCCTGCTTGGACCTGATTACCATTTCGACATGACCCGGCCAGGTATCGGCCTTTATGGCGGCCTGCCCTTTGCGGGTGCGCAGCCGGTCGTTCACCTGTCACTGCCTGTGATCCAGATCCGCGATGTCGCGGCCGACGAGACAGTGGGGTATGGCAACGCATGGACCGCGAGTGAACCATCCCGTATCGCCACTCTGGCAGCCGGCTATGCCGATGGCCTGATCCGGGCCATGACGGGCCGCGCGCGGGTCTTCGCGGGCGATACGCCTTGCCCGCTGGTGGGCCGTGTGTCGATGGACATGATGGGGGTAGATGTCACCCATCTGGACCGGGCACCGGAGGTTCTGGACATCCTCTGCCGCGCCCAGGGCGTCGATACACTGGCGGACGCCGCCGGGACCATCGGCTATGAAATCCTGACCTCTCTCGGCAACCGGTACGAGCGCAGCTACACGGGCACCGGCGCATGAGCATACTCGCCCCTGTCGCGGCTCTCGGTCGTCTCGTACTCAGTAGTCTGGCCATGCTCGGCCGGATGGCGATCTTTGCGGGGGAAACGCTCAGTCACCTCGTGCGTCCACCCTTTTACCCGAAAGAGTTCCTCGCGGCCTTGATGCAAATCGGCTGGTTCAGCCTGCCTGTCGTAGGCATGACAGCACTCTTCACGGGTGGTGCGCTGGCGCTGCAGATCTACGCGGGCGGCGCGCGGTTCTCGGCCGAGGCGGTGGTGCCCTCCATCGTCGCCATCGGCATGGTGCGAGAACTGGGGCCGGTGCTGGGCGGGCTGATGGTGGCCGCGCGCGTGGCGTCGTCCATCGCGGCCGAGATTGGCACGATGAAGGTGACCGAGCAGATCGACGCTTTGACAACTTTGTCCACCAACCCCATGAAATACCTAACAGTTCCGCGCGTTCTGGCCGCCACCCTAGCGGTGCCGGTTCTGGTCGCAGTCGGCGACAGCATCGGCATATTCGGCGGTTATCTGGTCGGCGTGAACCGGCTGGGTTTCAACCCCGCCACCTACCTCAAGAATACCCGCGAGTTTCTGGAAGTCTGGGACATCGTCTCGGGCCTCTGGAAGGGGGCCGCCTTCGGCTTCATCGTGGCGCTCATGGGCTGCTATTACGGCATGAATTCGGGCCGTGGCGCACAAGGCGTGGGCCGGGCCACCAAGGCCGCGGTCGTCGCGGCCTCCGTCCTGATCCTTGCCACCAACTACATCCTGACGGAGGTCTTTTTCTCCGCATGATCGAGCTTCAGGACGTCCACAAGGCTTTCGGCAAGAACCGTGTTCTGCGCGGGGTGAACCTGATCGTGCCCTCGGGCGAAAGCATGGTGATCATCGGCGGGTCCGGTACCGGAAAATCGGTTCTTCTCAAATGCATCCTTGGCCTTGTTCATCCAGACAGCGGCACGATCCTCCTGGATGGCGAGGATGTGGAAAAGGCCGCCCGCGACGCTTTCCTCGCACGCTTCGGCATGCTCTTTCAGGGGGGTGCGCTCTTTGACAGCCTGCCCGTCTGGCAGAACGTCGCCTTCCGCCTGCTGCGCGGGTCGCTGAAGCGACCGAAGGATGAAGCGCGCGAGATTGCCATCGAGAAACTACGCCGCGTCGGACTGAAGCCGGACGTGGCCGACCTTTTCCCGGCTGAACTTTCGGGCGGCATGCAAAAACGTGTGGGCCTTGCCCGCGCCATCGCTGCCGATCCCGAAGTGATCTTCTTCGACGAGCCGACAACGGGCCTCGACCCGATCATGGCAGGCGTAATCAACGAACTGATCCGCGAGATCGTGACCGAGATGGGTGCGACGGCGATGACGATCACCCATGACATGTCCTCGGTCCGCGCCATTGCCGACCGCGTGGCGATGCTGCATGACGGGGTCATTCAATGGACCGGACCCATCGCGGAAATGGAGACAACACCAGACCCTTACGTGCAGCAGTTCACGCACGGCCGCGCCGAAGGGCCTATTGCCGCCGTACGCTGATACGGTTTGCCATCGGCGGGTTTGACACTCCCCCAGGTTGTACCTAGTCTGGTCCTATCCTTTCAATCTTTTTAGGGCTGGAGACCAGTGATGACTTCGGCTCAGGGTGCGGTAAGCGCCCTTTACATCCTGTTCGCTATCCTCTGCGTCCCACCCCTGCTTGGTGTGTTGATCGGTATGCGCCGGGCACATCAAGCCACCGAACGGTCGATCGGTGGCAGCCTCTTCCTTGTCGGCGCACTATTCTCGGGGGCAGCATTTCTGTTCAATCTCGGCGTGACAATCGGTGCCATCCTCGGAATCGCTCGGGGCGTATTCGAGTTCGGCCTGATTCATGTCGTCGCCGCTGCCCTCGCCTGGCTATGCTTCTGGCTCTGGTTGACAATGGTCATATTGCGGAAACGGCGATCCCGGCACCGGAATTGGTAATACTGGGCCTTGTCCGCCGTGACACGCCATGTATCCATTGCGCCATGATCCGTGCCGCCAACCTTGCTTTGCTTGTCCTGTTTCCCGTGTCGTGGTTCGCGCCGCTTCTGCGTGCAGGCCTGCTGCCGTTCTTCGACCTCGACTCGATCTCGGTCGTGACCGGGCTGCAAGCGCTCTGGGAGAAGGATGTAGTGCTGGCGCTCGTCGTCACCTTCCTGGCAATCTTTGCGCCCTATATGAAAACGATCGGTCTCGCACTTGTACAGTTCCGCCTCGCCTCGCCGCGCATTCTCGGGGTCCTGCACCAGCTTGGACGGTTGGCAATGGCCGATATCTTTTTGATTTCGCTTTATATCGTGCTGGCCAAGGGCGTAGGCGTGGGCCGGGTCGAAACCGCCTGGGGGCTTTATCTTTTTACGGCCTGCATTCTGGCGTCTTTGGCAATCTCTTTTCGGACCGAACACGAACGCATGCCGCCCAATAACCGCTGACGCGGGTTCCTCTATCGGCCTTGCCGAGTAACGCAGCTTCGGGCAGGTAATGCACATGGCGAAATCAGGCCCCTCTTTCACCTGTACCGAATGCGGCGCGGTCCACAAGAAATGGACCGGGCGCTGCGATGCCTGCGGCGCGTGGAATTCCATTGTCGAGGAAACGCCGCTTACGGCCGGTCCAACATCGAAGACGCTGGGCGCGGCGCGTGGACGGCAGATCGCACTGACCACCCTCGCGACCAAGGAGGTTCCTCCGCCACGCGCGGCATCGGGTCTGGGCGAGCTGGACCGCGTGCTTGGCGGCGGGCTGGTTCCCGCCTCCGCTATACTTGTCGGCGGCGATCCCGGCATAGGCAAATCGACGCTTCTGTTGCAGGCCGCCGCCAGTTTCGCCCGGCAGGGTCTTTCGTGTCTTTATGTCTCGGGCGAGGAAGCATCGGCTCAGGTCCGCATGCGCGCCCAGCGGCTGGGGCTGGCTGATGCGCCGGTGCAGCTTGCCGCGGAGACCAGCCTGCGCGACATCCTGACGACACTCGACACCGTCAGGCCCGACCTCGCGATCATCGATTCGATCCAGACGATGTGGGCGGACAACGTGGACAGTGCTCCGGGCTCTGTCGCGCAGGTCCGTGCCGCCTGCCACGAGTTGGTGAGTTTCGCCAAGAAACGCGGCACCTCTGTTATCCTCGTCGGCCACGTCACCAAGGAAGGCCAGATCGCTGGCCCCCGTGTGGTCGAACATATGGTCGATACCGTGCTTTACTTCGAGGGCGAGCGCGGCCACCAGTTCCGCATCCTGCGCGCGGTCAAGAACCGCTTCGGCCCGGCCGACGAAATCGGCGTCTTCGAAATGACTGGCGCCGGACTGGCCGAGGTTGCCAACCCCTCCGCGCTCTTCCTCTCAGACCGTGGGCAGGCCAGCCCCGGCTCGGCGGTCTTCGCCGGCATCGAAGGCACGCGACCGGTTCTGACGGAGATTCAGGCGCTGGTCTCGCCCTCGCCGCTCGGCACGCCGCGCCGAACGGTTGTCGGTCTCGATTCGGGCCGCATCTCCACAATCCTCGCGGTTCTGGAGGCACGCTGCGGCATCCCCTTTGCCGGGCTCGACGTCTTTCTGAACGTCGCTGGCGGCATGCGCAGCACCGAGCCGGCGGCTGATCTGGCGGTCGCGGCGGCGCTTCTGTCGGCGCGCGAAGATGTTGCACTTCCGCCAGACATGGTGATTTTTGGTGAAATCAGTCTTTCCGGAGCCCTGCGTCCTGTAGGACAATCAGAAAACAGATTGAAAGAAGCAAAAAAACTTGGTTTCTCACAGGCGATCGCGCCAGAAAGAAGCAAGATCACCGGGGGCGGCGGGATGCGGGTACGAAAGATGCCCGATCTCATAACGTTTGTCGGCGACATGTTCGCGGCAGGCTGAACGCAAGGAGCGAGGGCATGGAAGGCTTTACGATCGTTGATGCCGTAGTTGCGGCAATCATTCTCATATCCGCGATCCTCGCCTATGGGCGTGGTTTCGTGCGCGAGGTTCTGGCCATTGCAGGCTGGGTCGCAGCGGCTGTCGTGGCTTTTATCTTCGCACCCCAGGCAGAACCGCTGATCCAGCAAATCCCGGTTCTGGACAAGTTCCTCGGCGACAGCTGCGAACTGTCGATCATCGCTGCCTTTGGCGGTGTCTTCGCGGTGGCGCTGATCGTCATGTCGATCTTCACGCCGCTCTTTTCCTCGGCGGTCCAGCGTTCGGCGCTTGGCGGCCTCGATCAGGGGCTTGGCTTCCTCTTCGGGGTGCTGCGCGGTATCCTCCTCGTTGCTGTCGCCTTCGTGGTTTATGAACGGGTTCTGGTCGACTCCACCATCCCGGTCGTCGACAAATCCCGTTCCGCCGAAGTTTTCGCCACGTTCCAGGATCGCCTGAACGAGGAGATGCCGGAAGACGCACCGCGCTGGATCACCGAGCGCTATCAGCAGCTTGTCGGCGCATGCGGCGCGCCCACCGAGACGGCACCGACCACCGCCAACTGAGAATCCTGGCCTGTCACGCCCGGTCTTTTGTGACATGGGCGTGACATAGGCGGCACGAGCCTCTAAATGGGGGCCAAATCCCCTGTACCGGATTCGGAGACAAGGCCCATGCGCCCATTCCTGAGCCACCCCTTCGACGACGACAAGTTGAAGGAGGAGTGCGGTGTGTTCGGCGTGATCGGCGTGACCGATGCCGCGAATTTCGTGGCGCTTGGCATGCATGCGCTTCAGCACCGCGGGCAGGAGGCGGGCGGCATCGTCGCTTATGATCCCGAAACCGGGTTCAACAATGCCCGCCGTTTCGGCTATGTGCGCGACAACTTCACCAAGGCAGACGTGATGGCCACACTGCCCGGTTCGCTCGCCATCGGTCATGTCCGCTATTCCACGGCCGGGTCGAAGGGCGCGACTGCGATCCGCGACGTTCAGCCGTTTTTCGGCGAGTTCTCCATGGGCGGCTGCGCGGTAGCCCATAACGGCAACCTGACCAACGCGACGCAACTCCGGAAGGAGTTGATCGAGCGTGGCTCGATCTTCCAGTCCTCGTCGGACAGCGAATGCATCATCCACCTGATGGCGCGGTCGATCCAGAAGAACATCCCCGAACGGATGAAGGACGCCCTTCGCGCCGTTGAGGGTGCGTTCTCTGTCATCGCCATGACGCGCACCAAGCTGATCGGCGTGCGAGACCCGCTCGGCGTGCGACCGCTGGTTCTGGGCAAGGTCGGTGACGACGGCTATGCGCTGTCGTCCGAGACATGCGGCCTCGACATCATCGGCGCCGAGTTTGTGCGCGAGATCGAGCCGGGCGAGATGGTCGTCATCTCGAAGGGCAAGGTCGAAAGCTCCCGCCCCTTCGGGTCTGCCAAATCGCGGTTCTGTATCTTCGAGCATGTCTATTTCTCGCGCCCCGATTCGATCCTCGGCGGCCGTTCGGTCTATGAGACCCGCCGCCAGATCGGCGTGGAACTGGCCAAGGAAAGCCCGGTCGAGGCTGATCTGGTCTGCCCCGTGCCCGATAGTGGCACCCCCGCGGCAATCGGCTATTCACAGCAATCGGGCATTCCCTATGCGATGGGCATCATCCGCAACCAGTATATGGGCCGGACCTTCATCGAGCCGACCGAACAGATCCGCAACATGGGCGTCCGGCTGAAGCTGAACGTCAACCGCGCGCTCATCCGCGGCAAACGGGTAATCCTTGTCGACGACTCGGTCGTGCGCGGCACGACCTCACGCAAGATCAAGGACATGATCCTCGACGCGGGCGCGGCCGAGGTACATTTCCGTATCGCCTCGCCCCCCACGGCCTGGCCGTGTTTCTACGGCGTCGACACGCCCGAGCGCGAAAAACTCCTCGCCGCGACGATGAGCGAGGACGAGATGCGCGACTGGATCGGGGTGGACAGCCTCAAGTTCATCTCGCTAGACGGCCTCTACCGCGCCGCGGGCGAGGCCAAGGGCCGCGACAAGACCTGCCCGCAATATTGCGATGCCTGCTTCTCCGGCGAATACCCAGTCGCTCCCTCGGACCAGATCGCCAAGGGCTTTGCGATGAAGGCGGCGGAGTGAGCGACCAGCCGGTCCGCTACCGCCCCCACCATTTCCTTTGCTCGCTCGGCTTCGAGGGCAAGGGCTATTCCGACGACTTCACCGCCAATATGACGGCCATCGTCATGGGGCGTTTGCGCGCCGATGGCGGGGATGAAACGAAGATCGAGGTCACCGGCGCAACCGACGATATCTGTGCACCCTGCCCCAAAAGGCGTGGGCGGCTTTGCACGAATGAACCGAAGATCAAGGTTCTCGACCGCGCCCATGCCGCCGCGCTGAAGCTTGCGCCGCGCGAGCAGCTCACATGGGGCGAGGCCAAGGCCCGCATCCGCGACAACGTCCCGCCGGGTAGCCTCAAGACACTCTGTCAGGGCTGCGAATGGGAGCCTTACGGCATGTGCGAGGCCGCCCTTGAACGACTTCACGAAGACCAGACCTGATCCAAAGGAAAACGCCGCCCCGTAGGGCGGCGTTTGAGATATCAGTCAGGCAAGACCTGATGATCAGGCCTTGCGGCCCTTCAGTGCGGCCCAAGCCCCGGTGACCAGCAGAGCCGCGATCACGGCCTTGACGGCGTCACCGATCAGGAAGGGCGCCATGTAGTACTGCCAGATCATGCCAAAGCTGTCGGCACCCCATTTCGCGGTGTCGATCCCGGCGATCTCAGCCAGCGACATCGCCCAGAGAACGCCCGGGATGTAAAGCAGCGCCGAGGCGAGCAGCGCCACAGCGGCGGTGCCGATAACGCCCTTCACGCCACGATCCGCCGCATAGCCGACGATCGCCGCCATCATGACGAAACCAATGAGGAAGCCGGCGGTCGGACCGAAAAAGGCCGCGCCATTGCCACCATTGGCAAAGACCGGCAGACCCATCGCACCCTCGCCGAGATAGGCAATAAGCGTCAGCGCGCCCATCCGCGCGCCGAATGTCACGCCGACGATCAGGATCGCCAGCGTCTGCAGCGTCATCGGCACCGGCAGCATGGGCACCGAGAGCTGCGCCGCAATGGCGATGAAGAGCGATCCGCCCACCACCATCAGCGCACGGGTCAGTAGCGATTGCGACGGCGCAAGGGCCTTTGCAAGGGTCATCAGCGGAATCCTTCCTCTGGGTCAATTTGGTCCGCAATTTCGCGGCAGTGCAGCGACAAGTCAATCTCTTCTGTTGTATTGGCACGCTGGCAATGCGAAAGGGGCGCCATGAACGACGCATCGAAAACCAAACTCGCCCTCGTGACCGGCGCCTCGCGCGGCCTCGGCTTTGCTGTGGCCGCCGCCCTTGCCTCAAGGGGCTGGCACGTCCTTGCCACGGCCCGCACCGTCGGGGGGCTGGAAGAGCTTGACGACCGCATCCAGGCAGCGGGCGGCAGTGCAACGCTCGCGCCGATGGATATCACGGACGACAAAGCGATGGCCCATCTCGCAGGCTCCATCGCCGAACGCTGGGGCAGGCTCGATCTCTGGGTCCATGCCGCGATCCATGCCGCGCCACTGGCACCTGCGGGGCATCTCGACCCCAAGGATTTCGACAAGTCTGTCGCCTGTAACCTGCGAGCTACCGCTTCGCTCATTCCGATGCTGGAACCCCTGCTGCGCACCGCACAAGGCACCGCCCTGTTCTTCGACGACCCGCGTGGCGGCGAAAAGTTTTTCGCCAGCTACGGCGCAACGAAGGCCGCGCAGATCGCGCTTGCCCGGACATGGGCCGCAGAATGCGAAAAGATCGGCCCCCGCATCCTGATCGAAACGCCGAAGCCGATGGCCACCGCCACCCGCGCCCGCTTCTTTCCCGGCGAGGATCGCAGCGCACTCGCCGATATCCACGACGAAGCCGAACGCCTGCTCACCCGCATCTGATTTCTTCTTGGAAAAAATACTCTCGCCGAAGGCAGCGCGGGAACCGCGCTCCGGCACGGTGACCCGCGCCCGACCCCGGACGAAAAGTAACCCGGCGCAACCGGGGGCCATCGCCGCTTTACCCTCCCGTCCCGCTCGTCTAATCAGGGGCAAAGCATCAGGGGCCCGGGCATGCGTATCCTCATCACCAATGACGACGGCATCAACGCCCCCGGGTTAGAGATTCTCCAGTCGATCGCAGAGGATATCGCGGGCCCTGAGGGCGAGGTCTGGACCGTTGCGCCGGCCTTTGAGCAGTCCGGCGTCGGCCACTGCATCTCCTACACCCATCCGATGATGATCGCGAAGCTCGGGAAACGACGCTACGCGGCCGAGGGATCGCCCGCCGACTGCGTCCTTGCGGGCATCTACGACGTGCTTCAGGGCGGTCGACCGGACCTTGTCCTTTCGGGCGTCAACCGGGGCAACAATTCGGCCGAGAACGTGCTTTATTCAGGCACCATCGGGGGGGCGATGGAGGCGGCGCTTCAGGGCGTTCCTGCCATCGCGCTTTCCCAGTTCATGGGACCGGCGACACAAGACCTCTCCACCCCCTTCGAAGCCGCGCGCGACCACGGCACGCAAGTCGTCCGCACGCTTCTCGACAAGGGCCTCTGGGATGGCAGCGACTACCGGCTGTTCTACAACGTCAACTTCCCGCCCGTCGCGGGCAAGGACGTGAAGGGCATGAAGGTCGCCGCTCAGGGCTACCGCACCGATACCTTCTTCGGAGTGGAGCCGCACATCTCCCCGTCGGGGCGCAAGTTTCTCTGGATCACCGGCGGGCCGCAGCACCACCCGACAGCACCCGGTACAGATGTCGCGGTCAATCTCGACGGCTGGATCTCGGTCACGCCGATGCGGGCCGACCTGACCGCGCACGACGCCATGGCCGAGCTTGAGGCGCGGCTCTCATGACTGACGCCGCCGAACTCAAGATGCGCTTTCTCTATGCGCTCCGCTCGCGCGGGGTAACCGACGGGCGCGTCCTGTCGGCGATGGAGAAGATTGACCGGGGCGTCTTCGTCAAGGGTCTCTTTGCCGAACGCGCCTATGAGGACACGCCGCTGCCCATCGCCTGCGGACAGACAATCAGCCAGCCCTCGGTCGTCGGATTGATGACCCAAGCGCTGGATATCAGCCCGCGCGACAAGGTTCTGGAGATCGGCACCGGCTCGGGCTATCAGGCGGCGATCCTTTCGCAGCTTGCCCGTCGCGTCTATACGATCGACCGCCACCGCAGGCTTGTGCGCGAGGCCGAGGAGGTCTTTCGCAACCTCAATCTGACCAATATCACCGCGATGACCGGAGATGGCAGCCACGGCCTGCCGGATCAGGCCCCATTCGACCGGATCATCGTCACTGCGGCGGCCGAAGACCCGCCCGGCCCCCTATTGGCTCAACTGCGCGAAGGCGGTATCATGGTCCTACCCGTCGGGCAGTCGGATGCGGTGCAACATCTCATCAAGGTGACCCGTCTGCCGCAGGGCTATGAGTACGAGGAACTTAGGCCGGTGCGCTTCGTGCCGCTGGTTGAGGGGCTGGGACAGGACTGAACGACAGCCAGCCCGTTTTGAAACACCAAACGCCCGACAATAAGGGCGAGCGAGACGAGGATGCGAGCCATGATCATTTCCCGCCCCACTGTCTTTCTGCGTGCTGCCCTTCTCGGCGGTAGTGTCCTGGCGCTGGCAGCCTGCGACCCGGACGGTAATTTCGATCTCGACATGCGGAATTTCGGCCAGACCGATTTCGATACGACATCAGCGGCCAATCAGGCCACCCAGCCGCGCCCGACACCCGACGCGCGCGGGGTACTGACCTATCCGAACTATCAGGTCGTGGTGGCGCGCCGGGGCGACACGGTTGAGAGCGTCGCGGCCAGGGTCGGCATCGCGCCGGTTGAACTGGCCAGCCATAACGCCATCGCGCCGGGCACCCTCCTGCGCGAGGGCGAGGTTCTGGCGCTGCCCCGCAACGTGGGCGGCGCCCTGACCCCGGCTGCTCCGGGCACGATTGATGTCACCACCATCGCCTCGGGCGCCATCGACCGCGCAGGCGGTACCCCGACCACCGTGACGCGCCAGCCGAGCAGCACCATTGCCGCGACCGAACCGATCCGCCACCGTGTCATGCGCGGTGAAACCGCCTATTCGGTCGCTCGGCTCTACAACGTCGACGTCAAGGCACTTGCCGACTGGAACGGCCTCGGCCCCGATCTGACCGTGCGCGAGGGCCAGACCCTGCTCATTCCCGTAACTTCAAGCGCCGGTGCCCCACGTGACATCGTAACGGCGCCCGGCGAAGGCTCGCCAACGCCCACACCGCCCTCGGCCTCCACGCCGCTACCGGACGAAACGACCCAACCGGCGGCGAAACCGGTTGAGACACCGAAACAACCCGATCTCGGATCGCAGACAACCTCGGCCTCGAAATCCAAACTGGCCATGCCACTTCAGGGCAACATAATTCGCGGCTACAGCGCCAAGACCAAGGGCATCGACCTTGCCGCCGCAGCTGGCACGACGGTTTCGGCAGCCGATGACGGGCAGGTAGCGGTGGTTACGAAGGACACGCAGGAAGTGACGGTGATCGTCGTCCGTCACGCCGACAACCTTCTGACATTCTATGCCAATGTCAGCGATCTGAAGGTCAAAAAAGGCGACAAGGTGAAACGCGGCCAACCCATCGCATCGGTCGCGAAATCTGACCCGGCCTTCCTGCGCTTTGGCGTCAGCATCGGCCCGAACAGCGTCGATCCGACACCCTATCTCCAGTAAGGTGGTTGCCCTGTGAAAGGCGCGCGCCTAGCTCGCGCGCGCCTCTTGGGCTGCGCCTTCGCCAACCCGGCGGCGGAAATCGGTCGCAAACATCGTCCGCGTGAAGCGGCCGAGCCCGGACGGATGCTCCCCGAAACTGTCGAGCCGTGACAGCAGCACGGATTTTACGCGCTGATCTACCTCGGTCGGAATCTCCCGCCGCTTGCCAAACCGGAACTCCGACAGGGGACGCTTGTAGTCCGACGCCCGCCACGCCGCGATGTCGTATTCCGTCTGCCAGAGCGGCGCTTCCTCCAGCGTCTTGCGGAAGGGAACGTGCAGCATGACGCAGCGGTAGAACCCAATAATCGCATCGAGCATCGCTGTCGTCTCACGGTCCTCGTCACCGAGCAGGTCGGCAATGGACGCACCGAGAAAGTCGAGCGCCTCCTGCACCAAAACAAACCGACCGATCATCGAGTATTTCGACAAGAGGTTGCCGCCAAGCTCCCCGCTGATCAGCCCGTCATAGTTTTGGGTGCTGGCCTCAACGCAGGCTTCGCGGGTGTCAAAGAGCTCGCTCTGGTTCTCTTCCAGATAGTCCGCGATCATCTCGCGGATCTTCTCCGGCGCCTTGTCGAGGTTTTCCAGCATGTGCCGCACCACGAGATAGGGCCGAACGCCCCGGTCGCGTGCGAACTGGAAGGCCTCCTGGAAGTTGTCCTCATAGAAGAAGATCGTCAGGAGCAGGTGGAACGCGCGGGTATCGAGATAATCCTGGAAGGTGAAGTCCGACGATTCCACCACCATCTCTTCGGTCTCGACCACCGTCTCGTCGCCGGTATAGCGGCCAAGACAACGCGCGACGATCCGGTGCTTGGTGCGCAGGCCGAATTCCCTGCGGCTTTCAGGATTTGCCAATGGCGCGCCGTGAAGTAGCATAAGCTGATGCGCGGCCACCCTGCTGACCCCGGTCTCGATCAGGTCATCGACCGCCTTCATGAAGCTTTCCTTGGTCTCGCCCGGCATACAGAGGATCAGTTCGCCGTAAGACTGCATGCCCTGATCGTGCAGTTCCTTCTGCACCTCGGAATAGGTGTCGAGCGAGATGTTGTCGCGCTTGATGTTCTTCAGAACAACCGGGTTCAGCGACTGCACCGACGAGGTCATCGGCAGCCGTCCCTTGGCCTTGCGCATCACCTTGATGATGCGGTCACCACGGTTCTTGCCAGTCGTCGTACGGATGTATTTGGGCCAGTCATAGGTATCCATTAGGTGGCCAAGGTAGTCGGCGACCTCTTCATCCTGCACATACATGCCGAAATTGTCGTCGGCGAAGCAGAGCGGGCTCGACCGGTCGATACGTTCGACGATGTAGTCGAGATCGGCCTTGGTGCGTTCGAAGGAATGCCGGAAGACTTTGGAGTTCGACTTCACCGAGGAATTGCAGAAGGTGCAGGTAAAGGGGCAACCCCGCGCAAGCTGCATCAGCGCGAAAAGCTTGGTATGGAAGAACTTGTCCATGAATCCGCCGAGATAGGGCGACGGGATTTCATCAAGGTCGCGCATCCGCTGCACTTCGCCGCCGCGAATGATCTCACCGGTCTTGCGGTCAACATAGAGTGAACCGTCAATGGCCTCTTCGAACAGTCCCTCGCGCCGCTCGCCGACCTCGATATAACGATTGATGAGGTTCAGAAACGCGCGTTCGCCCTCATAGGTGGGGCCGCGCACATGAATGTCGATCAATGGCATGTCCTGCATCCAGCTGGCCTGCTCGGCCTCGGTCAGTGGAAAGTTCGGGCCACCCATCAGCGTGACAACATTCGGATTGCGCGCCTTCACATAGTCGGCAAAGGACAGCGCCAACTGGTGGTTCCACGCATAGCTCGCAAAGCCAATCACATCGGGCACAGCCGCGTCGATCGCCGCCTTCAGCTCCTGCGGATCGCGATAGAGGCTGACCTCCAACCCCGATTTGGGCTTGGCGTATTCGCGCGCATAGGCTGCAAGGTTCGCCACGCCCAGCGGATAGGTGTCTGAGGTGGTTGATACAAGGTTGTGGCCAAGATCGGCCAGATAGAGACGCATACATCGGCTCCGGGAATACCTTCAAGAACGACCGTTAGACTAGCAACTTAGCCGCAAAATAGAAAACGCTTTCCTGCGATTGGTCACTGAAGGAAGGGATATCCATACCGTAGGATCGGATTGTGGCCTATAACGTGACGCCACGTCGCCCGGCGAGGTCAGTGAAGTATTGCCAGGCCACGCGACCCGACCGCGCGCCGCGCGTCGCCTGCCATTCGATGGCCTCGGCCCGTAGGGTCGCATCGTCGATTTTGACCCCATAAGCGTCACAATATCCCCGGATCATCGCGAGGTAGTCGTCCTGACTGCACGGATGGAAGCCGAGCCAGAGCCCGAAGCGGTCGGAAAGCGAGACCTTTTCCTCCACCGCCTCGGACGGGTTGATCGCGGTCGAGCGCTCGTTCTCGATCATGTCGCGCGGCATCAGATGGCGGCGGTTCGATGTAGCATAGAAGATGACGTTATCGGGCCGCCCCTCGATCCCGCCATCCAGAACCGCCTTCAAGCTCTTGTAATGCTGGTCGTCATGGGAAAATGACAGGTCGTCGCAGAAGAGGACAAAGCGGTGGTCCCTTGCTGCACGCAGATGCATCAGAAGTCGGCCGACTAAAGGCAGATCCTCGCGCGCAAGCTCCACGATCTTCAGCGTGAAGCCCTGCCGCCGTACCTCGGCGTGAACCGCCTTCACGAGCGACGACTTTCCCATCCCCCGCGCGCCCCAGAGGAGCGCGTTGTTGGCGGGCAGACCGCGCGCGAACTGAAGCGTATTGGCAAGAAGCGTGTCGCGCGACCGGTCGATGCCGACCAGGAGCGGCAGATCGACCCGGTTGACCTCCAGGACCGGTTCCAGCCGGTCAGGCTCCACATGCCAGACGAAGGCCTCCGCCGCCTCGAAATCCGGCGCCCTGCGGGGCGCGGGGGCGAGGCGCTCCAGCGCCTCGGCAATGCGGATCAGAATGTCGTCATTCATGCCTTCTTGGTCTCGTCCTCGGGCTCGTCGTCATCAAACTCGTCAAAGAGGCTTTCATCCTCGCCAATGATCCCCTCGGCCCGGGCCTCCTCATCCTTCTTCTTCTCGACCCATTGGACGAGGAAGATCGAAATCTCGTAGAGCCCGTATACGACGGTGAAGAGCATGACCTGCGTGGTCACATCGGGCGGCGTCACAACGGCGGCCACCGTCAGGATGCCGACGACTGCATATTTCCGAACGCCGCGCAGGCCGCGCGAACTGGCCAGTCCCGCCTTACCCATCAGCGTGAGAAGAACCGGAAGCTGAAAGCAAAGTCCGAAAGCCACGATCATCTTCAACGTGATGTCGAGTGTCTCATTCACCTTGCCGTTAAAGACAATGTTGATGCCCTCATCGGTCGCCGGGCTCGCCGCCTCTTCGCCTGTGATGATGGCGGCGAAATAGGAGGGCAGGTCGGCAAAGCCCAAGAAGAACTGCATCGCCAGCGGCACGACGACGAAATGGGCAAATGAAGCGCCAATCAGGAACAGGACCGGCGACGCGACCAGGAAAGGCAGGAAGGCCTGCTTTTCGGTGCGGTAGAGCCCCGGTGCCACGAAACGCCACATCTGATAGGCGATGACCGGAAAGGCCAGCGCCAGGCCGCCCACCATCGAGATGCGTATCAGCGTGAAGAAATACTCCTGCGGCGCGGTGTACTGCATTACCGGGTTCTGGTTGCCCAGATCGCGCATGGTCTTTTCGATCGGCAAAAGCAGGAAGTCGAGAAGCATGCTGCCGAAAGAGAAACAGATGACCATTGCCACGAGGAATGCACCAAGCGACCAGAGGATGCGCGTTCTGAGTTCGGCCAGATGCTCGATCAGCGGCGCGGTCGAATCGTCGATATCGTCCTTGCTCATGCCTCACCCTTCTTCGCAGGGGTCTTTGGCTTGGCCGCTGCCGATTTCTTCGTTGCTGACGGTTTCTTCGCGGGTGCGGCTTTGGCCGAGGTCTTGGTGGCCGGTTTCTTGGCTGCGGGTTTCGTGGCCGGTGTCGCCGGTTCAGGCTTTGGGGCCAGTTCCGGCTTCGCCTCGGGCGCTTTCGCGGCCTGGCTCTCAGCCAGCTTCGCCTTACGTTCGGCGGCTTCGGCGGCCTTCTTGTCGGCCAAAGCCTGCGTCGCGGGCCCTTTCGGCGTGGTGGATCCTTTTGCCGGGTCCCACTTCTCGAACTTCGAGGCAGCCTTGTCCAATGCGTCGAGGCCGAGATTTTTCTTCGACGTCATCGCCTTCAGCTCATCCGCCGTTTCCTTGACGCCAGTTTCCTTGGCCGCATCGTCCATCGCGCGCTGGAACTCCCGCCCCATCGCGCGGGCTTTCGCGGTGAAGCGCCCGAGTGTGCGGAACATCCCGGGCAGGTCCTTGGGCCCCACCACGATCAGCGCCACGATGCCGATGAGCAGAAGCTCACTCCAGCCGATATCAAACATGTCCGTCGCGCCCCTTCAGGCGAAGACCAAGGCTCAGGCCTTGTCCTTCTCGTCCTCGGGCGTCACGTCTCGGGCTTTTTCGGCCGAGGCCTTCTCGATCTCTTCGCTGCCGTCCTTCACACCTTTCTTGAAGGCGGTGATGCCCTTTCCGACCTCGCCCATGAGCGACGAGACCTTGCCGCGGCCGAAAAGCACCAGAACCACGACGGCGATCAGAAGAAGGCCAGGAATACCGATATTGTTGAGCATGTGTATCTCCCTGAGGCGCATCCCCTCGCGCCCTTACGTTGCCCTACCGATGTAGTCCCTCGCCGCACCCGCTCAAAGCGACAAAAGTCCGATAAACTGTGGCCAGCCCCTTGATGGGCCCCGGCAACTGACAGTATTTTGTCAGTTGCACCCTTCAAAGGTCCTCCCATGCGCCGCAATGACCGCCTGTTCCAGCTTTTGCGCATCCTGCGCGACGGTCAGTTGCACCGTGCCATCGACCTGTCTGAGACGCTCGGCGTATCGGTCCGCACGATCTGGCGCGACATGGCGACACTGGTCGAACGCGGACTGCCGGTATCCGGCGAACGCGGCGTGGGTTACGTCCTGCGCGATCCGGTCACTTTGCCGCCAATGGCACTGACCAAAGACGAATTCGAGGTCCTGCGGCTTGGCATCTCCCTCGTCGGTGGCGCCGCCGATCTGGTCCTTTCCCGCGCCGCGGCGAGCCTGCGCGCCAAGATCGCCGCCGTATCACCGGCTGATGCGGGTGACACCGGCGTCGACACTTTCGTCTTTTCCAGCGCCGAGGCCGCCCGCGCTGCACCGCATCTGGGGTTAATCCGCCGTGCGGTCAGGGAGCACCTCACTCTGTCGCTTGCCTATCGTGGGGCAGAAGCCGGTCGGGTGCGCCCCCTACATCTCGACTACTGGGGCAAAGTCTGGACACTGACATGCTGGAGCGAAAACAGGAATGACTTCCGTATCTTCCGCGTCGATCTTATTACAGCCCTGAACCACGACGGCGGCGCGTTCCTTCCCGAACCAGGAAAGACCGTCGATGACTATCTCGCCCGGATCACTCCGGCCTGAACTTCACCCGTTAGAGGGAAAGACGAAGCAACGGTCGCGCCGGATCATCAGCCACATCACCGTTCCGGGTTTCGGCAGGAAGACGGCGGGAACCGTGGCTTTCAACATCTCGCCACCCTCTTCCATGCGGAATTCCACGAGGCTCTCACGGCCCATGAAACGGGCGCGTTCGACCGTCGCGCGGGCGGCGGTGCCGTCCATCGGCGTGGGGTTCGGACCGCGGCCCGCGCGGTCGAAGTCAATCTTGAGGTGCTGGGGACGGATGACGATCTCTACCTCGGTCCCGTCGGGTACCCCTGGCGCGAGAAATTCGCCGAAAGGCGTGCGCGTGAGGGCGCCCTGAACTTTCGCCCGCAAAATATTGATATCGGAGAAGAAAGCGGCAGCTTCACGATCCACAGGCGCATTGTAGATATTGTAGGGCGCACCCTGCTGAACAATCTTACCCCTTCGCATCAACGCGATCTCGTCGGCCATGCGCATCGCTTCATGCGGTTCATGGGTGACAAGAAGAACCGCAGTGCCTTCCTCTTTCAGAAGCGCCAGAGTATCGTCGCGGATACCGTCGCGGAGGCGTTCGTCGAGACCGGAGAACGGCTCATCCATCAAAAGGATACGCGGCGACGGCGCCAATGCGCGGGCAAGCGCTACACGCTGCTGTTCACCGCCTGAGAGTTCATGCGGATACTTTGGACCGAAACCCGAGAGCGAAACACGCTCAAGAAGCGCATCAACACGGGCCGTCGCGGCGCCCTTCAGTCCGAAAGCGATGTTCTCGGCCACGCTCAGATGCGGGAAGAGCGCGAAATCCTGAAACATCAGGCCGATGGAGCGCCGTTCCGGCGGGATGCGGAAGACCGTGTCGCAGATCAGTTTGCCATCGACGTGGATCGTGCCCTGATCCTGCATGTCGACACCCGCGATCATCCTCAGCGTTGTCGATTTGCCGCAGCCCGACGGGCCGAGAAGGCAGGTCACCTGCCCCGCCTCGATGGTGAGCGAGACATCGTCAACCACAGTCCGTCCGTCGAAACGGCGCACAAGGTTTCTGACCTCAAGTCTCGGCGGTGTCCCGGTCACGTCTTTCCCCAACCCTGAGCGATTTTCTCAGGCTTAAGTCCGGATAACAGGCCGACGCGCGGGCCGCAAGCATGAGGGTTCGGCCTCGGCCTGAGGGTTGAGCCGCCGGGGGCGCTGCCCCCGGACCCCCGGTGTATTTCGGCCAAGAAGAAGATCAGAAGGTCGTATTAATGGCGCCGCCATCGAGGAGGATGTTCTGGCCGACGATGAACCCCGCATGCTGAGAGCAGAGAAAGGCGCACATCGCGCCGAATTCCTCCGCAGTACCGTAGCGGCGGACAGGTATGCTGGCAGCGCGGTTTGCGCGGGCTTCTTCGATCGTGATGCCCTGTGACTTGGCCAACCCGCCATCCAGCGCATCGGCCCGGTCGGTCGCGTGGATACCGGGCAGAAGGTTGTTGATCGTCACCCCGTGTGGCGCGACCTGGCGGGAAGTGCCGGCGACATAGCCCGTGAGCCCGGTCCGGGCGGCGTTCGAAAGCCCGAGCTGGGCGATGGGAGCCTTGACGGATTGCGAGGTGATGTTGACCACCCTGCCCCAACCCCGCCCGATCATCCCGGGCAGAAGCGCGGTCATCAGCGCGATGGGCGTCAGCATGTTGGCATCGAGCGCGCGAATGAAATCCTCGCGATCCCAGTCCGACCAGAGACCTGGCGGCGGACCGCCTGCATTGGTGACGAGAATGTCGACGTTCCCGGCGGCCGCGAGTACCTCGGCCCGACCCGTCTCGGTCGCGATGTCGGCGACGATCCCGGTCACGCGGACACCGTAGGTTCCGCGCAACCCCTCGGCTGTTGCGGCAAGTGTCTCAGCGCCGCGCGCGTTCAGCACCAGGTCGACACCTGCAGCGGCCAGCGCCTCGGCACAACCACGCCCAAGCCCTTTTGAAGAGGCGCAGACCAGCGCCCGTTTGCCGCGAATCCCCAGATCCATCTCTTCCTCCCTGCTCTGCGGGCGAGCATAAACAAATGCGGGGCCGATGCCATCAGCATCGACCCCCGAGCACCTGCCGCCCGAACCCAAGGTCGAGATGGTGGCGATCGACGTCAGGCGACCCTTGCGGAAAACCGGTACTCGATCTGGCCGAAAGCGGCCTCGGCGAACCCATAGGCAAACCGCAGACCATCCGGCCCGGCGACCGTGCCATGTTCGGCATTGCCGGGGATGTAGATGGCCACACCCGGGACAATTTCATGCGCGACCCCGTCGATGGTGACGATGCCCGAACCGGTAAGACCGAAGTAAAATTCGGCAGGCGCATGGACATGCGGATGGAGCGTGCCGCCCGGGCCGAATTCCGCGATGCCGAGGACGAATTCGCTGGTATTGGTTTTCTCGCCCGAAATGAGCGTCTTCCAGGTGACTGTACCAAAGACCGGATCGGTGCCGCCTTCGGATGCAACATCGGCGGCATTCACCACAAATGCTTGCACTGAAGGTGCTTTTGGGCAGTTATCGGCCGGTTTCAGATCGAACGCGCCGGTCACAATGTCGGCTGACGCGTCTTGGAACTGAACGAGTGCGGTCATTTTCGGCGCCTCCGTGGCGGTGTTTCAGTTCGACCATATTGCGTTTCGGCAATGTTCAGGCAATGCTCGAAAAAATTCTAACATTATACGCTGGGATTATAATGGAAGCCCGTCTCCCCTCGTTTTCCGGCCTCACCGCCTTTTACGCCGCCGTCCGCCATGGCACGCTGACCGGCGCTGCGCGGGAGCTGAACGTCTCGCAGCCCGCGGTCTCGCGCCGCATCGCGCAGCTGGAGGCGGATCTCGGCACGCACTTATTCGACCGCTCGCGCAAGCCGGTGCAGATGACCGAGGCGGGGCGCGAGATGATGGCAGCCCTGCGCACGAGCTTCGAAACGATCGAGGTAGCGACCGACCGCATCCGCCGCGCGGCCAAGGGACGGGTGGTCACGGTGTCCGGCCCTTCGGGTTTCGTGGCCTTCTGGCTGATCCCCCGGCTTGGCGCCCTGCAGGAGGCCTTTCCGGGCACCGTCATCCGCATCATCTCGATGGAGCAGGGCGAGGCCGGGCGGCCCGGCGACGTGGCGATCCGCTTCGGCGCACCGAACCCGGCGCGGCCCGATGAGATCAAGATCCTCGGCGAAGAGGTCTTTGCCGCAGCGAGCCCCCTTTACTTGTCCCGGAACACCGCTCCCTCGACGGTGGACGATTTCGCGGGCCACACGCTTCTAACCATGGAGGGCACAAGGCGGTTCTGGCACGACTGGCCAAGCTGGTTCGAGGCGCGGGGCGCAAAGATGCCCGGTGATGTCCGCAGCCTCGATTTCAACACCTATGCAATGCTGGTCAATGCTCTTCTGGCGGGACAGGGCATCGGGCTTTGCTGGTCCGGTCTGCTCGATACATTCCTTGAGGCCGGTGCTCTCGTGCAACTCAGCGACCAGTCAGCGGCGTCAGAACGGGGATATTTTTTGTCTCTTCGCGACGATCTCACTGCGCGATCCGAGGTACGAAGCGTACTGGACTGGATCGCCGCGGCTGGCGGGGCAGATGCGTTGACGTAGAAGCCGCCTCGCTGATAATCGGGACCTGTCGCCACGGCGGCGATACTCCGGAACGCAGATATGCCCGACCACCTCTGGCCCCTTCCCGCCCATACGGCGCACGCCTATGATGCAGATACGCTGCGAGTGTCGAGCGGTGCCAATCTGGGCGACCCTATTGCCCAGGCGACATTCTGCGAACTGGGCGATATATATCGCCTTTCGTCCGACGCTCTGGCCAGGCGGCTGATGTTGCGCCCCAATACGGACGATCCGGCATTGCTTTGCATTGCCGAAGGCTCCGAGATCGGCAAACCCGGCGACGCAGTCGCCGTTCTGTCGGTGCTGACGCTGATGGCCCCGGACGGGGACAAGGTGGAAACCCTTTTCGTCCGGCATGACGCGACCGGAGCGGGTTATGCCTTGCCGCTGTCGCCGATTGCGCCCCGGACGGATTATACACTGATCGCAAGCCGTGAGGATATGGGCGGCATCCGTATCACCGACATGATCTGCACCTCATTCGCGGTGGGTACAATGATCACGCTGCCCGGCGGCGCGCAGCGCCCGATTGAAGCGCTTGCCCCCGGCGACGAGGTTCTGACACGCGATCACGGGGCCCAGCCGGTGCGTTGGATTGGTAGGGCGACGATGCGGGCCATCGGTGGTTTTGCGCCGATCGTCATCGCTGCGGGGACGCTTGGCAACCTTGCCGACCTCGTGGTCAGCCCGCATCACCGCATCTTCATCTATCAGCGTGGACGGCGCCTGGGCAGCACTGCGGAACTGCTGGTTCAGGCCCGGTATCTGGTCGACGGCGATCGGGTCGAGCGGCGCGAGGGCGGCTTTGTCGATTATTGCTGCCTGGTGTTTGACCGGCATGAGATCATCTATGCAGAAGGCATTCCGGCCGAAAGCCTTATGGTCAACGAGGCGACCATCCGTCGCCTGCCCCCGGAACTAGCCGATGAGGTGCGCGCCCGCTTTCCCGGCCTCAGCCAGAGCCAGCATTTCGGCACCGAGGCTGGGCGCGAAATGCTGGATGATGCGGCACGGAGACAGCTTCTGGGGCGTTGAAGACGGCACCCGTGCGGCCAATCGGCGCAGCCGTGTTGATAGGACGCAAAGACACGACCATCTGGACGGCATAGGTGTCAGAGAGGAGGCTACACATGCCGCGCTATTTCGTTGCAACCGATCTTTCCGATCGGGGGGATCGGGCAGTTCATCGTGCGATTCTGATGGCTGCAAGCATGGACGCCGAGCTAACGGTGTTGACCGTGGTCGACGATGCACTTCCGGTAGCTATTGCCGCGCAGGTGGCGGAAGCCGCGGAACTGGAGTTGTCGCGGATCGTCGCGTCGTTCCCTGAAGCCGCCAAAGCGCAAGTCAGCATAAATGTCGTCACCGGCGACCCTGCAAGGACGGTCGCCGAACGTGCCACAGAGGCAAGGGCCGACCTGCTGATCCTCGGGCGGCACCGGGAAAGACCCTTTGGCGATCTCTTCCGCCAGACGACGGCACAACGGATCATCACGCTCGTCACCTGCCCCGTCCTCTTGGTCTCTGCCACGCCTGCCGCCCCATACAAGCATGTGCTACATGCCATCGACTTCTCGCCGGCATCGGCAGCTGTGGCACAAGCGGCCCTGTCCCTTGCACCAAAAGCCCGACACGAGGGTCTTCATGTCTACCATGTGCCATTTCGCGGCCTTGTCCCGGGGGATCAGCTTCCGGCCTTTCTTCATGAGGCCGAGGATGCCGAAGCGGACTGGCGCACGCGGTTCGGTATCGGGGCCGATACCCTCTCCATCCGCCTTTTGGAAGGCGGAGTTCAGAGCGAACTGACGCAGGCTGTTGCGAAGGGCAAACCCGATCTGGTCGCGGTGGGAGCACATGGCCGAAGCGCGATATCCCGGGCAGTTCTCGGCAGCGTGACGACGATGCTGATGTGCGAACCGCCCTGTGATCTGCTGATCGCAAGGCCGGGTCCAGCGCGTATCGGCTGAGATTGCAGACGTCCCGGCATCCGGCTATAGGGGCGCAATGTCTGACACGCCCACAAACCGCCCGAACCTACCCGCCGAAATTGCCCGGCGGCGGACCTTTGCCATCATCTCGCACCCGGATGCGGGCAAGACGACGCTGACCGAAAAGTTCCTGCTGTTCGGCGGCGCGATCCAGATGGCCGGACAGGTGCGTGCCAAGGGCGAGGCGCGGCGGACGCGGTCGGATTTCATGAAGATGGAACAGGACCGGGGCATTTCGGTTTCCGCCTCGGCCATGTCCTTCGATTTCGGGAAGTATCGGTTCAATCTCGTCGACACGCCGGGCCACAGCGATTTTTCCGAAGACACCTACCGGACACTGACCGCTGTCGATGCCGCGGTCATGGTGATCGACGGGGCGAAGGGTGTGGAAAGCCAGACGCGGAAACTCTTTGAGGTCTGCCGTCTGCGCGATCTGCCAATCCTGACCTTCTGCAACAAGATGGACCGCGAGGCGCGCGATACGTTCGAGATCATCGACGAGATTCAGGAAAACCTGGCCATCGACGTGACCCCGGCCTCGTGGCCGATCGGCATGGGCCGCGATTTCCTTGGCTGCTACGACATCCTGCATGACCGCCTGGAACTGATGGACCGGGCCGACCGCAACCGGGTGACCGAAAGCATCAAGATCAAGGGCCTCGACGACCCGAAACTGGCCGACCACGTCCCCGCCGCCCAGCTTGAAAAGCTGCGCGAAGAGCTGGAGATGGCGCGTGAGCTCCTGCCTGCCTTCGACCGGCAGGCTTTTCTGGAGGGGCATCTCACGCCGATCTGGTTCGGCTCTGCCATCAACTCCTTCGGGGTGAAGGAACTGATGACGGGCATCGGTGATTATGGACCAGAGCCGCAGCCCCAGAACGCCGCCGAACGCCAGATCGCACCCGAGGAAAGCAAGGTCGCGGGCTTTGTCTTCAAGGTTCAGGCCAACATGGACCCCAAGCACCGCGACCGGGTGGCTTTCGTGCGCCTTGCCTCCGGGCATTTTGAACGGGGCATGAAACTCCTGCATGTTCGGTCGAAAAAGCCGATGGCGATCTCCAATCCGGTCCTCTTCCTCGCCGCCGACCGGGAGCTGGCGGAAGAGGCCTGGGCGGGCGACATCATCGGCATCCCGAACCACGGGCAGTTGCGCATCGGCGACGCGCTGACGGAGGGAGAGTCGCTGCGCTTCACCGGAATCCCCAGCTTCGCGCCGGAGCTTCTGCAATCGGTGCGCGCGGGCGATCCGATGAAGGCCAAGCATCTGGAAAAGGCGCTGATGCAGTTTGCCGAGGAAGGGGCCGCCAAGGTCTTCAAGCCCTCCATCGGCTCTGGCTTCATCGTCGGGGTCGTCGGCGCGCTGCAGTTCGAGGTGCTCGCCAGCCGGATCGAGCTGGAATATTCGCTGCCGGTGCGGTTTGAATCCTCGCAATTCACCTCCGCCCGCTGGGTAACGGGGCCGAAGGCCGACGTCGACAAATTCGTCAATGCAAACAAGGGCCATATCGCCCATGATCATGACGGCGACATCGTCTACCTGACCCGTCTGCAATGGGATATTGACCGGATCACCCGGGATCACCCGCAGCTTAAGCTGAGTGCGACGAAAGAGATGATGGTGTAAACGAGCATCGCGGGCACAGTGGGTATTCAACCCGCCCCACATTTCTCAAGGCTTTTGCTCTTTCCCCGCGTAACGCATCTGCACCCGCTCCGCCCGACCTGAGGCGATCTCTCGTGACACATGGAAGCGGACCTGCCAGTCGCGCAATCGTCGTGCCAGGGTCCGCGGTGCGTCATCGGTCCGTTCTGCCCGGATGTCCGACCCGAACTGCCCCGCATCGTGCAGGACCGGCGCCGGATTGACAAAGCCGGGACGGAGAAGTCGGAACCCCATCGCCGCCTCACGTCCGAAAAGCGCGTGATCCACGGGCACACGCAGCCTCGGGAAGCGGTCATTCATCAGTCGTGCTCCTTCGGGCGTGATGACGTAGCCACAGGTGCCAAGATAGGAACTGTGCAGGCGGTAGAGCCTGATTGTCTCCAGAACCGGACCAATCGCTTCACCCGCAGGAAAGCGGCGGCTTTTCTGCGGGCCGGGCCAGAATTCGAGTTTCAGAACTCCCATGTCATGACGCCGCATTACCCCCGTGAGATCACAGGACATGAGTCGTGCGAAAACATCCGACAGGATAGCGTCATCCTCCAGAACGACCGCAGGCCGCCCGCTTGTCGAAATCTGCCGCCACAGGCGCTGATGGGTCAGGGAGCAAGCGATATCACCGCGTGTCGCGGGAAAGGCCCGCGCCTTCATCCCCCGCCCGAAAGCGGGACGCAGTTTACGCCCGTCACCTGCGTCGATCGCTTCCACCCGCGTCCAATTCAACTCCAGCCGGTTAAGCTGAGCCGCGATGCTGGCCAGCCGGTCGGGTCGCCGCGCGAGGTTGATCACATGGATATCCAAGATCTGCCTCATTGCCCCCGCAGTCACCCTACAGACCCGTTATGGCCCCGGCAATTGACCTCTGCCGTGTTTTGCAGTAGGGCCGTTTCACCCACATCCGGTGGGTACCTGCCGGGGCGCCCGGAATTCGCGTCCCTTATCCCTGCGGTCCGACACCGCAACATATGGACGCTGATGACAAAATTTACCGACCTGAAGCTGGACCCCAAGGTCCTGCAAGCCATTGCCGAAGCCGGCTATGAAACCCCGACCCCGATCCAGGCAGGCGCCATTCCGCCCGCGCTGGAAGGAAAGGATGTGCTGGGTATCGCCCAGACCGGGACCGGCAAGACCGCCTCTTTTACCCTGCCAATGATCACGCTTCTCGGCCGTGGACGGGCGCGGGCGCGGATGCCGCGTTCGCTGGTGCTCGCGCCGACGCGGGAACTGGCGGCGCAGGTGGCCGAGAACTTCGACATCTATTCCAAGCACACCAAGCTTACCAAAGCACTTCTGATCGGTGGCGTCAGCTTTGCCGAGCAGGACAAGCTGATCGACCGCGGCGTCGATGTTCTGATCGCCACGCCGGGCCGGTTGCTGGATCACTTCGAGCGCGGCAAGCTTCTTCTCACCGGCGTTCAGATCATGGTGGTGGACGAAGCTGACCGGATGCTCGACATGGGCTTTATCCCGGATATCGAACGCATCTTCCAGCTCACGCCTTTCACCCGCCAGACGCTGTTCTTTTCCGCCACGATGGCGCCCGAGATCGAACGTATTACCAACACCTTCCTGCATGCCCCGGCCAAGATCGAGGTCGCCCGTCAGGCAACAACTTCCGAAACGATCGAGCAGCGGCTGATCGAAATCACGCCCGCCCGCAAGGACCAGACGGCCAAGGCCAAGCGCGAGTTGTTGCGCTCGGTGATCGAGGCGGAAGGCGCGGCCTGCACCAACGCGATCCTCTTCTGCAACCGCAAGACCGAGGTCGACATCCTCGCCAAGTCGCTGAAGAAATACGGCTTCAACGCCGCCCCGATCCATGGCGATCTGGATCAGAGCCAGCGGATGAAAACGCTTGACGGATTCCGCGATGGCAGCTTGCGCTTCCTCGTCGCCTCTGACGTGGCCGCGCGCGGGCTTGACATCCCGGCCGTCTCTCACGTCTTCAACTTCGACGTGCCGAGCCATGCCGAGGATTATGTGCACCGGATCGGCCGCACGGGCCGTGCGGGTCGCAAGGGCGTGGCCGTCACCATCGCGACGCCGGGCGACAAGAAGTATCTCGACGCAATCGAAAGCCTCGTGAAAAAGCCACTGCCGCGCGTCGAAGCCCCGGAAGGGTTCGAGTTGAGCGAAGCCGCCCAGCGTGCCCCGCGCAAGGATGATGGCAAGGATCGTTCGCGCGGACGGGGCCGAGACCGCGACGAGCGACGCTCACGCCCGGTTAAGCCGCATGGCGAGGAAGCGCCGATGGCACCGATTGAGGCAGCACCCGTTGCCGTCAAACCCGAGTCGAAAGAAGACAAGCGCGCCGAACGCAAGTCGGAGCCAAAGCCCGATCGCAATGCGGAACCCCGGCAAGACAAGCGCGAGGGCCGCAAGGGCGACCGTCGCCGCGAGGACCGCGACGAGCCGGTTGTCGGGATGGGCGATCACGTCCCCGATTTCCTGATGCGCGGGATAAAATCGGAAGACGCATAGAACGCGCCATCTTACCTCTCGTCCATCAGTTTTCGACCGCGCACCGACGGCAGCCAAGTCCACTTCTCACTTGGCCGGACCGTGCGATGGGACTGGTCGGACTTGTTCGAGAAAAACGGCCTAGGTTGAACGCCTTTGCTGATCTCCCTACGCTAAGGGCCAAAGGGGGAGGATATGCCGCATATCGAAATCAAGGTGATGGAAGGCGTCTTCGACGCAGACGAAAAGGCCCGGATCATCCGCGCGGTGATAAAGGCATTCGGCGATGCGGCGGGCGGCAAGATGTTCGAAAACACCTCGGCGAAGATCGAGGAAATAAAAAGCGGATCGTGGGGTTTCGCCGACCAGATCATGACGACCGAATTCGGTCTGGCGATCAAGAACGACAAGTCTTGAGGTGAACGGACGGACCTTTGCCGTAAGTTGGCGTAAGAGTTGCGGGGCTATCCGCAACACCACACTCGCGCGATCAGTCGATATAGCTGTCGGCCCGCCGTCCAGCCCGCTCGTGATGGATGGGAAGCGTGCGGCCATAAAGCTGCATCGTGCGTTCCGGCGCGCCGACCATGCCCGGTTCTTCCACATAGGAAAAGATCGCCACATAGCGGCGGCGCGGCCCTTTCAGCGGCGCCACGCGATGCAGCGAATAGCGGCCCCGGAAGATCTGCAGATCGCCCGGTTCGAGGGTCAGGACCTTGACCTTGTCCGACGTGCCGTCGAGCACGCGGGCGACCTCATCGAAATTTTCGTCCCCCTTGCGGATACGCGGCGCATATTCAAAGGCGCCGCCCTCTTCTGCATTCTGGATCGCCAGCGTGACAGTGAAATTGTTTGTATCAAAATGCCAGGGAAAGCCCGCTCCGTCCTCGGCCATGTTGACGATCACGTCGGCCAGTGGATCGGCGTAACGATAGAACCGCTCCTCCTGAAGGCAGTCCTGAATGAAATCATCGAACCCCGCGCTGTCATGGATAGTACGAAGCGGCCCGTCACCAGCGAAATTGTCGGCCGGGATGAAGGCATTGGAACGATCGAAAAACCGGCGCTTGGGATGACCCTCCGGCAAGCTTGGGTCGTCCTTTGTGAAATAGACATTCGTCCGGTTGAAACTGCGATGACCCTTGTCCGATACACCGTCCGCCTCTTCGGTCAGGGCCGCAATCCCCGCTTGGGTCAGGAAACTCTTGATCACCGCGCAGCCGTCGCGGTCCAGATCGGCCCGCACCCGTGCCACGAGTGCGTCCCGAACGGGGCCGGGTTGATGGATCGGGTGGCGGTCAAGGTCGATCAGGTCGCGCGCGGCATAGGGCATCGGATCCTCCGGATTTTTCTTGATGAGACCCGTCCCCGTGCCGCCCGTCTTGCCACTTATCGACGCAAATCATGTCGGATTTCACTACTACCGCGCTGGCCGCAGCATTGGATAGCGGCTGGGCGTGCCGTCCAGCCTCACCTCCGCCAAAAGCTCAAACCCATGTCGCTGATAAATCGTAAGGTTCCGCGACGTCGTGGATTCCAGATAGACCGGCAGATGGTCGCGGTCGCAGATCGCAAGTCCGTGTTCCAAGAGCTTTCCACCCAGCCCCTGCCCGCGACAGATCGGATCGACCGCGATCAGCGACAGGTGCCAATGCGGTTCGTCGATATGATAGGGTTCACAGGCCTTCAGCAGATCCATGACAGGCGCCAGCCGGTCGGGATGAAAGGTCCGGGCCGAATTCTCGGCAATGGCGTCAGCATCGGGCAGGACACCCGGCGGCCGCCAGATCGCCATGCCAAGCCCTTCGCCTATGATATGGTTGGCACCGTGAGCATAGCCCGGTTCGGCATTGATCCGGGCATATCCATAGTTCGACACTGTGAACAGATGCGGATCGGGTAGGATCCAGCGCACGAAGGGATCAGCCGCAAAGGCGACCGTCAGCAGCGCCCCCATCCGGTCAAGATCGTCCCGCGTTGCGGCACGAATGTCAGCCACCATCGTCCCCTCCCTGACAGCCGATCCGAGAAAGCTTAACCCGGAGCGGACGGCAGGCAAAGTCCGGCGTTATTCTGCGACCAGGCGGCTGGTGACCACCGTCACCTCGGGCTTTTTACCGATCTCTTCCATCGCGACCTGCCGGACGATGCGTTTGACCGCCTCTTCGACCTTGTCGTCATCGCGCAGGACCTTATCGGCGGCCTTGTCGAAATACTCGTTCAGGTCCGCTTCGATCAGGTCAACCAGCGGCTGGTTGTTCTTTGTCAGCTCGGGCAGACCCATCGTTTCGACCCAGACCTCGCCCAGGGGCTGGTCGTCTTCGTCGAGGATCAGGGTCGCCAGCACATGGCCATTCAGCCCCATGCGGATGCGGTCACGCACCACGCCGTCCATTGCCCCGATCAGCACCGCACCATCCAGATAGGTCCGACCCGCCTCGATATATTCAACGATCTCCGGCTCATCCCCGGTAAGGTCGACCATGGTACCGTTGGTCGCGAGTTCTGCTGCGATGCCCTTGGATATCCCGATCTTGCAATGTTCGCGCAGGTGGCGGTGTTCTCCATGCATGGGAAGCAGGATCTTCGGCCGCAACAAGTCGTGAACCGCCTCGAGATCAGGCCGGTTGGCATGGCCCGAAACGTGGTAGAGCCCGCCCCGGTCGTCGACCACATCGACGCCCATTTCCGAAAAAGCATTCATCACCCGGATCACGCCGCGTTCATTGCCGGGGATGGTTTTCGAGGAAAAGAGGAACGTGTCACCCTCTTTCATCTCCAGCCCCAGATATTTGCCGCGTGCGAGCTGGGCGGAGGCAGCCCGGCGTTCACCTTGACTACCGGTGACGATCAGCATGAGGTTCTGGCGCGACACTTCCACCGCCTCTTCTGGCTGGATGATCGGCGGAAAGTCCGTCAGGACCCCGGTTTCCACCGCCGCCGTGATCATCTTCTTCATCGCCCTACCCAGCATGCAGACCGAGCGGCCCGCCGCCCGGCCTGCCGCTGCCAGCGTCTTCAGCCGCGCGACGTTGGAGGCAAAGGTGGTGGCCACGACCATCCCGTCTAGCCCGGCGATGAGTTCGGCAAGCGGCTCGGCCAGCGTTGCCTCGGAACGCCCCGGCAGCGGCGCGAAGACGTTGGTCGAGTCGCAGGTCAGGACCTTCACGCCCTCCCCCTCATTCGCGATATCGTGCCATTCGTTGGGGTTGAAGGGTTCTCCGACGATCGGGGTGCCATCAAGCTTGAAGTCCCCGGTATGGACGATCCGGCCCGCCGGGCTATCAATGATCAGAGCGGAGCTTTCCGGGATGGAGTGGCTGAGCGGCACGAATTGCACCCTGAAAGGGCCCGCCTCCACAACTTCGGGGCGCGGTTTCACGACCTTGATGACGTCAAGGGGATTGCCCTTCTCCTCCATCTTCAGTGTTGCAATCGCGGCGGTAAAGGCTCGGGCATAGACCGGTGCCTTGAGCTGCGGCCAGAGATGGCCGAGCGCACCGACATGGTCCTCATGCGCGTGCGTGATGAAGATCGCATCGATCCGGCCTGCATTTTCGGCCAGCCATGCGGTGTCGGCCATGATCAGATCGACGCCTGGTGTCGTGTCCATGTCAGGGAAGGTGACGCCCAGATCGACGACGATCAGCCGTTCCTGATCGGCCGGGCCATAGCCATAGACATAGGCGTTCATGCCAATCTCGCCGGCACCGCCGAGGGGCAGATAAATCAGGCGGTCCTTGCTGCTCATGCTTGTTCCTTGTTGTATTCGTGGATCAGGACCAGCCCGTGCATGGTCAGATCGTCCTCGACGCTGTCGAAGATATCGGTGCCTTGATCGAAAAGCGGCGCGAGGCCCCCGGTGGCGATGACTTTCATCGGCCGTTCCCGCTCAATCCGGATCTGGCGGACGATGCCTTCGACAAGGCCGACATAACCCCAATAGATGCCCGATTGCATACAGGCGACGGTATTGGTGCCGATGGCGGATTGCGGTTTCGTTACGTCGACATGGGGCAAAGCGGCGGCGGCCATGTGCAAAGCCTCAAGCGAGGTGGCGACACCGGGAGAGATCACACCACCGATATAGGCGCCGTCAGTGTCCACCACGTCGAAGGTCGTGGCCGTGCCAAAATCGACGACGATGATATCGCCGCCGTGCCGGTCGAACCCCGCGACGGTGTTCACCAGCCGGTCGGGGCCGACGGTCGTGCCCTGATCGACGCGGGGTGCCACCGGCAGCGCACAGTCGGGCTTGCCGACGACAAGCGGACGGCAGTTGAAGTAGCGGTCGCAAAGAACACGCAGGTTGAAGACGACGCGCGGGGCGGTGGCCGAGACCACGCAGGCATGGATGTCCACCGGAACCTTGTGGTGCTCCATCAGGGTCGAGAACCAGACGAAATACTGGTCCGCCGTCCGCTGATGCTCGGTCGAGGTGCGGAGCGTGCAGCGGAACGTCGTCCCGTCCCAGACAGAAAAGACGGTATTGGTGTTGCCGCAATCGATGCAGAGAAGCATGGGTGGGCCTTTCAGAAAAAGACGTCGGCAGCGGGAATGTGCCGCTTGCCTTGCGAGGTGACAAGGACAAGCTCTCCATCCTCGGCGATGGTCTCGAATGTGCCTTCGATTGTTTCACCGGGCAGTCGGGCCTTGATCGGCTGGCCGAGTCGCGCGGCGCGGGCGAGCCATGCGGTACGGATCGGGCCGAAGCCGTAGGTCGTAAGCTGCGCCTCCCAGCGGGCGAAGGCGGCCGCCAGATAGGTCAGGAACTCTTCGGGAGGGATGCGGATGCCGGTCTCGCCCTGAACCGAAACGGGGGTCAGCGCGCCCTCCTCCACCGCGTCTTTCGGGGGTGCGGCGATGAGATTGACGCCGATGCCGATGGCCAGATGGCTGACCTGACCCGCAGCACCCGCACTCTCCAGAAGAATGCCCGCGACCTTGCCGCCGTTCAGCAGCACATCGTTTGGCCATTTGAGCGTTATGGTCGCCCCGGGCCCGCAGACGGTTTCAAGCGCGTCAGCCAGCGCCAGTGCCGCCACGAAGCTGCGAAGCGCGGCCTTCGCCGGATCACCATTGGGCCGCATGACCAGAGTCGCTGCGAAATTGCCCTCGGGGCTGACCCATGCCCGGCCCCGCCGACCCCGCGCCGCTGTCTGGCGGCGGGCGAGGATCCAGGTGGGCTGGCTCAGGCCGGGTGCGAGCCTTTGCGCCTCGGAATTGGTGCTGTCGACCTCGCCCAGCACATGCCGGGCTACTCCGTCCGGCCAGGCCGAAGGATCAGACCGCTCAGCGGACAAGGATCTCGGCCGCTGCCGCCGCCGCGCCTTCGACGCCCATCAGGTTCACGACGCCCAGAACCATAACCAGCGCCGATGCCATCAGGAGAAGCCACTGCGCGGGCACCATGCGGCTGTCAAGCGGATCGGTCTCGGTTCCGAAATACATGTAGTAGACGATACGCAGGTAGTAGAACGCACCGATGACCGAGGCGATCGCACCCGCGACCGCCAGCAGGACCATGTCGGCATTCACCGCCGCCAGAAGCACACCGTATTTCGCGAAGAAGCCAAGCATCGGCGGCACACCGGCAAGGCTGAACAGAAGCACCAGCATCGCCAGCGCCTTGACCGGCGCCTGCTTGGAATAAAGGTTCAGCGAATCGATATCGGTGACCGGCGCACCGTCGCGTTCCATCGACAGGATGAAAGCGAAGGTACCGACGTTCATCGTCACATAGACCGCCATATAGATCAGCATCGCCTGCACGCCCGCCTGCGTACCGGAGGCAAGCCCGACCAGAGCAAAGCCCATATGGGCGATGGACGAATAGGCCATCAGCCGCTTGATATTGCGCTGGCCGATTGCAGCAATCGCGCCGACGAACATCGACAAAGCTGCGATCAGGGCGACGACCTGGCTCCAATCGCTGACGGCGGCGCCGAAGGCATCATGGACGAGTCGCGCGAACAACCCCATCGCCGCGACCTTGGGGGCCGTTGCGAAGAAGGCTGTGACCGGCGTCGGCGAACCTTCGTAGACATCCGGCGTCCACATGTGGAACGGCACGGCCGAGACCTTGAAGGCCAGACCGGTGATCATGAATACGAGGCCAAAAAGGAGACCGATAGAGACATGGCCGCCCTGAATCGTCTCGATGATCCCGGCAAAGAGCGTCGTGCCTGTGAAGCCATAGGTCAGCGAAGCGCCATAGAGCAGAAGGCCCGAGGACAATGCGCCGAGGACAAAGTATTTCAGGCCCGCTTCCGTCGATTTCACCGAGTCGCGACGCAAAGAGGCCACGACATAGAGCGACAGCGACTGAAGTTCGAGGCCCATATAAAGCGACATCAGATCGCCCGCCGAAACCATCACCATCATGCCCGCGACAGCGAAGGCCACCAAGAGCGGGAATTCGAACCGCGCAAGACCACGGCGCGCCATGTAGTCCTGACTCATCGCCAGAACGGCGGCGGCGGACAAGAGGACCGTCACCTTGCCGAAGCGCGAAAATGCGTCGTCGTTGAACATGCCGCCGAAGGCCATCACGTCGCCCGGCGCGGACAGCCCGATCCAGGCGGCGATGGCGACAAAGACGCCGACGGTCGCCCAAGTCAGCGTGCCCGTCAGTTCGTCCTTGCCGGTATAGACCGCCCCGATAAGTGCAGCCATCGCATAGACGACCAGAACCACTTCGGGCAGGATGGCGGAGAAATCAGCGGAAATCATCGCGGGTCAATCCTTCAGTGGCTGGCCACCTGCATCCCCGCATCGGCGGGAATGGCGGCGTGGTAGTCGGAGACAAGGGCCTCGACCGAGGGGCCGATCATGTCGGTCACAAGGCTGGGATAGACCCCCAGAAGCAGGGTCATGGCAACGAGCGGCGCAAAGATCGCCTTTTCGCGGCGGGTCATGTCGGTGATCGTCTTCAGGCTTTCCTTGATCAGGTCGCCGAACACGACCCGGCGGTAGAGCCAGAGCGCATAGGCCGCCGACAGGATCACACCCGAGGTCGCAACAAGCGCCACCCAGGTATTGACCTGGAAGATGCCCATCAGTGTCAGGAACTCGCCAACGAAGCCCGAGGTGCCCGGCAGGCCCACATTGGCCATGGTGAAGAACATGAAGATCAGCGCATAGGCCGGCATTCTGTTGACCAGACCGCCATAGGCGTCGATCTCGCGCGTGTGCATCCGGTCATAGATGACGCCAACGCAAAGGAAGAGCGCGCCGGAGATGAAGCCATGGCTCAGCATCTGGAAGATCGCGCCGTCAATGCCCTGCTGGTTCGCGGCAAAGATGCCCATGGTCACATAACCCATATGGGCGACCGACGAATAGGCGATCAGCTTCTTCATATCGGACTGCGCCAGCGCCACAAGCGAGGTGTAGACGATGGCGATGGCCGACATCCAGAAGACAAGGCCAGAAAGCAGGTCCGAGGCGATGGGGAACATCGGCAACGAGAAGCGCAGGAAGCCGTAACCGCCCATCTTCAACAGGATCGCCGCCAGCACGACCGAGCCTGCCGTCGGCGCCTGAACGTGCGCATCGGGCAACCAGGTATGAACCGGCCACATCGGCATCTTGACCGCGAAGCTCGCAAAGAAGGCCAGCCACAGAAGCGTCTGCATACCTCCAACGACGCGGAAGCCCAGAAGGTTCAGCGTCTCGGACGAGAATTGATGCGTCAGAAGCGTCGGAATATCGGTCGTGCCCGCATCGACATACATCGCGATCATCGCGACCAGCATCAGAACCGAGCCGAGGAAGGTATAGAGGAAGAACTTGAAGGCCGCGTAGATACGCTCCTTCCCGCCCCAGATGCCGATGATCAGGAACATCGGGATCAGACCCGCCTCGAAGAAGAGGTAGAAGAGGACGAGGTCCAGCGCCACGAAGACGCCGATCATCAGCCCTTCGAGGACGAGGAAGGCGACCATGTATTCCTTGACGCGCGTCTCAACCTCCCAGCACGACAGGATCGTGATCGGCATGAGGAACGTGGTCAGCAGCACGAAGAGGACGGAGATGCCGTCAACGCCGACCTTGTATTTCAGCCCCATGATCCAGTCGCGTTCCTCGACGAACTGAAAGCCCG
Source organism: Albidovulum litorale (assembly GCF_025751495.1). GTDB lineage: Bacteria > Pseudomonadota > Alphaproteobacteria > Rhodobacterales > Rhodobacteraceae > Albidovulum > Albidovulum litorale. Next base: position 338,612 of record NZ_JAOWKZ010000001.1, read on the forward strand.
TGTCACCGGGATTGAAACCCGACAGAAGGAACAGCGAGACGAGGAATGTCGCCGAAGTCGCGATAAGCGCCAGCCATTTGGCATTCCGCCGCGCAGCCGCATCATCGCCCTTGAGAAGAAGGGCGAGAATGGCCGCTGCGACGAGGGGCACGAAAGTGATGATGGAAAGCAGGTTTTCCATTAGTGCGCGCCCCCCATGAGCGACATCCAGGTCAGAAGTGCCGCGATGCCGATAACCATCGCGAACGCATAGGTGAAGATGTATCCCGACTGCGCCTTGTTCACGATGCGGGTCAGCATCGGGACAAAGCCCATCGCGACACCATTGATCGTGCCGTCGATGACATTGCCATCACCCTTCTTCCACAGGAAGCCGCCGATGAACTTGGCCGGACGGACGAAGATGACGTCGTAGATCTCGTCGAAATACCACTTGTTCAGCAGGAACCGGTAAAGGATCGGCTGCTGCGCGGCCAGACGGCCCGGGATCGACGGATCACGGATATAGAAGACGTAAGCCGTGAGAAGCCCGATCAGCATCGCGACAAAGGGAGAGGACTTGACCCAGGCCGGCGAATGGTGGGCGTCGTCGAGAACCGTGTTCGAGGCCTCGGACATGTAGATCGCGCCCTGCGGTGCCTCGCCTGCCATCGCGACATGCTCACCCGCCGCCTCATCGGTCGCGGCGCCCTGCGCCGTTCCCTCTTCGGCCGTCGTTGCGGCGTGATCTGCCGTGGCTTCGGTCGTGGCCGCGTGATCATCCGTCGCCTCGGTGGCATGACCCTCCTCCGCGCCAGCCTCGGCATGTTGTGGCATGGCGAAGAAGCTGACCATCCGGTCGTGATCGCCGAAGAACGGCTTGTACCAGAGCATCCCGGCAAAAACCGCGCCAAGGGCGAGCACGCCAAGCGGCGCAACCATGGTCATCGGGCTTTCATGGGCGTGTTCATGCGCGTGGTGATCGCCACGCTCTGTGCCGTAGAAGGTCATGAACATCAGCCGCCAGCTATAGAAGCTGGTGAACAGGGCCGCGATGACGAGGGCCCAGAAGGCGAAGCCGTTGCCAGAGGCATAGGCGCTTTCGATGATTGCGTCTTTCGACAGGAAGCCCGCAAAGCCGATATAGGTCAGCGGGATGCCGACGCCGGTAATGGCCAGCGTGCCGATCATCATCGCCCAGAACGTATAAGGGATCTTCTTGCGCAGGTTGCCGTAGTTCCGCATGTCCTGCTCATGGTGCATCGCATGGATGACCGAACCGGCGCCAAGGAACAGCATCGCCTTGAAAAAGGCGTGGGTGAAGAGGTGGAACATCGCCGCGCCGTAAACGCCCGCACCGGCGGCCACGAACATGTAGCCCAACTGCGAACAGGTCGAATAGGCGATGACGCGCTTGATGTCGTTCTGGACAAGGCCCACGGTTGCCGCAAAGAACGCCGTGGCCGCGCCGATATACATCACGAACGACTTCGCCTCGGGCGCGTATTCGAAAAGGGGCGACATGCGGCAGACGAGGAAGACGCCCGCTGTCACCATGGTGGCGGCGTGGATGAGGGCGGAGACCGGCGTCGGGCCCTCCATCGCGTCGGGCAGCCAGGTGTGCAGGAACAACTGCGCCGATTTGCCCATGGCGCCGACGAAAAGGAGGAAGGCCAGAAGGTTCGCGGCGTTCCATTCGGTCCAGAGGAAGGTCAGGTTCGTCTCGGCCAGCGTGGGCGCGGCGGCGAAGACATCGTCCATGTTGATGCTGTCCACCAGGTAGAACAGCCCGAAGATGCCAAGCGCGAAGCCGAAATCGCCGACCCGGTTGACCACGAAGGCCTTGATCGCGGCGGCGTTGGCCGAGGCTTTCCGGTAGTAGAACCCGATCAGGAGGTACGAGGCGACGCCCACGCCCTCCCAGCCAAAGAACATCTGCACAAGATTGTCGGCCGTCACCAGCATCAGCATCGCGAAGGTGAAGAACGAGAGATAGGCGAAAAAGCGGGGCTTGTAGCTCTCGCCTTCGCGCCAGTTCTCGTCATGGGCCATGTAGCCCCAGGAATAGAGGTGGACGAGCGCCGAGACGGTCGTCACCACGATCAGCATGATCGCCGTCAGCCGGTCGAGGCGGATCGACCAGCTTGTGTCGAGCGTCCCTGACCGGATGAAGTCAAGGATATGGATGTGCTGGGTGGTGCCGTCGAAGCCGAGGAATGTGATCCACGACAGAAGCATCGCGAGAAACAGCAGGCCCGTCGTGACCACCTGCGCCCCGGTCTCGCCGATCACACGCCAGCCGAAGCCGCCGATGAGCGCGCCGATGAGCGGGGCAAAGAGGATGATGGACGTCATGGCTCTTTACCCTTTCATCACGTTGACGTCTTCGACGTCGATAGTGCCGCGGTTGCGGAAGAAACAGACGAGGATCGCAAGGCCGATCGCGGCTTCCGCGGCGGCGACGGTCAGGACGAACATCGTGAAGACCTGACCCACAAGGTCACCCAGATAGGCCGAGAAGGCGACGAAGTTGATATTGACCGCCAGCAGCATCAGTTCGATCGACATCAGGATGACGATGACGTTCTTCCGGTTGAGGAAGATGCCGAAGATGCCGATCACGAACAAAGCGGCGGCAACGCCAAGGTAATGTGTCAGTCCGATCATTTTCGTCCCTCCGGGCTCGGCCCGATTTCTTTCGTCCCGCACCGACTAGACGGTACGGTTAGTTCTCAAAGCCCCTGCCCCGGCTTCACGTCCTTCAGTTCCATCGCCTTGGCCGGATCGCGCCACATCTGCTGAAGCACGTTCTGGCGTTTGACGTCCTTCCTGTGCCGCAGCGTCAGGACAATCGCCCCGATCATTGCGACCAGCAGGATCAGCCCGGCAAGCTGGAAGAGGAGGATGTACTTGTCGTAGATCAGCATCCCCAAGGCAGCCGTGTTCTGCATGTCATCGGGCGCCACCGCGCCGCGCATGGCCTCGGCCGTCTCGGCCGTCTGCCACGACCCAAAGGCGATGCCGAGCTGCATCAGGATCACCACGCCGATGAGAAGGCCCAGCGGCATGTAGCGCGCCATCTCGCCCTTCAGCTCGGCGAAATCGACGTCGAGCATCATCACGACGAAAAGGAACAGCACCGCGACCGCACCGACATAGACGATGATCAGCAGCATCGCCACGAACTCGGCCCCCGCCAGCACGAAGAGCCCCGCCGAGGACAGGAAGGCGAGGATCAGCCACAGGACCGAATGGACCGGGTTGCGCGCCATGACCACCATGAGGCCAGCGGCCACGGCCGTGATGGCGAAGAGGTAGAAGGCGAAGACCAGAACGCTCATGCGTCATCTCCCATCTCGTCGAAGACCTTCTGCGCGATTTCCAGCGCACGGGTCATGGCGGGCAATCCGCCGAAAAGGCTCATCTGGGAGATTACCTCGGCAATCTCCCGTTTCGTCGCCCCGGCCTCAAGCGCGTGGCGGATCGTCAGTTTCATCTGCGGTTCGGCCTGTGCGCCGAGAACCGTCAGCGCCGCGACGGTGACCAGCAGCCGGGTCCGCGCATCGAGCCCTTCCTTGTTGAAGGTCTTGCCGAACCACATCTCCATCATGTCTTTCGACATGGTGGGGAACAGCTTGTCGAGATCGGCACCCTTGAAATTCTCCAGCGCAGGATTGAAGGCGCGGGCCATTTCCTGACCCTGCTCCATCATCTGCTGGAAAAGTTTTCCGAAGGCGTCGGTCATCTGTAGGGCGCATCCAGTTCAAGATTGCGGGCGATCTCGGCTTCCCAGCGTTCGCCGTTGGAAAGCAGTTTCGCCTTGTCGTAGAACAGTTCCTCGCGCGTCTCGGTCGCGAATTCGAAGTTCGGGCCCTCGACGATGGCATCGACCGGGCAGGCCTCCTGACAGAAGCCGCAATAGATGCACTTCGTCATGTCGATGTCATAACGCGTGGTCCGGCGGCTGCCATCCTCGCGCGGTTCGGCGTCGATGGTGATGGCCTGCGCCGGGCAGATCGCCTCGCAGAGCTTGCAGGCGATGCAGCGTTCCTCGCCGTTCGGATAACGGCGCAGCGCATGTTCGCCACGGAAGCGGGGCGAAAGCGGCCCCTTTTCATGCGGGTAGTTCAGCGTCGCCTTCGGCGCGAAGAAGTATTTCAGCCCGAGCCCGAAGCCCTTGATGAAATCGACCAAGAGGAAGTACTTGGCGGCGCGGGTGTAGTCGATGTTCGCCATATCAGCCCCCAATCGCCCAGCGGGCCCAGAAGCCGCCGAGCACTTCGAATTTCGCGAGGAACGAGACGAGTACGACCCAGCCGATCGACAAGGGCAGGAACACCTTCCAGCCGATCCGCATGAGCTGGTCGTAGCGGTAGCGCGGGACGATGGCCTTCACCATCGCGAAGAAGAAGAAGAACACCCACATCTTGGCGACCATCCACCACCAGCCATCCGGCAGGAACGGGATCGGGCTCAGCCAGCCACCGAAGAAGAGAAGCGACATCAGCGCGCACATCAGGAAGATCGCGATATATTCGCCCGCCATGAAGAGGAGGTAGGGGGTCGAGGAATACTCGACCATGAACCCGGCGACGAGTTCCGATTCCGCTTCCGGCAGGTCGAAGGGCGGGCGGTTGGTCTCGGCCAGCGCCGAGATGAAGAACAGGACCACCATCGGCAGATGCGGCAGCCAGTACCAGTTGAAGAGCCCGAGATTGCCGTCTTGCGCCGCGACGATGGCGGAGAAGTTCATCGAACCGGTTGAGATGATCACCCCGATGATGATCAGGCCCAGCGAGACCTCATAGGAAATCATCTGCGCAGCCGAGCGCAAAGACCCGAGGAACGGGTATTTGGAGTTCGACGCCCAGCCGCCCATGATCACGCCGTAGACCTCAAGCGAGGAGACGGCGAAAACAAAGAGGATGGCGACGTTGATATCGGCGAGAACCCAGCCCGGATGGAACGGGATCACGGCCCAGGCCAGCACCGCCAGCACGAAGGAGAGCATGGGTGCCAGGAAGAAGACGAACTTGTCGGCCCCGGCGGGCACGACGATTTCCTTGACCACATATTTCAGCGCGTCGGCCACCGATTGCAGCAGGCCGAAGGCGCCAACGACGTTCGGGCCCTTGCGCATCTGCACCGCCGCCCAGATCTTCCGGTCGCCATAGACGAGGAAGAGAAGCGACAGCATCACGAAGGCGATGATGCCCAAGCCCTGCACGAGAATAAGAAGGAACGTGCCCAGTGGTGTTGCCAGAAACTCTGCCATATCTGTCCCCAGTTCCGTCCTTCTTCAGACCGTTGGTATGCCGCGCGCGGCGCAATCGGCCGCCGTCACGCCTGCGTCGATCGTCTTCGCGCCACGGGGCAGTGCCGGCGTGATGCTGTAAACAGCATCCGCGCTCCAAACGCCACCCTCTTCGTTCACATAAACCCGCACCTTGCGGGCAAAACCGTATTCTTTTTCCATCGCATAGCCTGCGACGACACAGGTCACGTAATCCTCGACCTCAGCTTCATCGGCGGCGTTCTCCATCGTCACGAGAAAACCGTAGAGATCGTCGCCAAGCCCGACCGGATCGGCCCCGCGATAGACCGGTTCGCGCATCTCGGCCCTGGTCTCGGCACAGGCCGAGAGCCCACCCGAAAGGGCGAGTGCAAGAACCGGTATCGCAGGCCAGATCCGCATGCTTACTCCGCCGCCATCGGTTTCTCGCTGCGCGCCTTCGCCATGGCGGAAAGCTCGGCCATGATCTGGGACGCGCGGGCGATCGGGTTCGTCAGGTAGAAGTCAGCGACCGCACCGACGAAACTCGCCTTGCCCATCGCCTTGGTTTTCAGCGGCTGCCACTCGTTTTCCGCCACCTGATCGATCTGCCCAAGATGCGGATTCGCGGCGACCAAAGCCTTCCGCAGGCCTGCCAACGTGTCCCAAGGCTGAGTCGCACCAAGCTCGGCAGACAGCGCCCGCAGGATCGCCCAGTTCTCCTTCGCATCGCCGGGTGCAAACCCGGCCCGCATGGCAAGCTGCGGCCGCCCTTCGGTGTTGACGAACAGGCCGTTTTCTTCCGTGTAGGCGGCGGCGGGCAGGATGATATCGGCGCGGTGTGCGCCCCTGTCGCCATGGCTGCCCTGATAGATGACCGTTGCACCGGCAGCGATCTCCACCTCGTCGGCGCCAAGGTTGTAGATCACATCGGCACCTTCGATGGCCTTGGCCAGCCCGCCCTCGGTCACCGCGCCAACATCCATCGCGCCGACGCGCGCGGCGGCGGTGTGCAGCACCATCAGTTTCGACTTCGTCGCCTCAGCCAGCTTCATCGCATGGGCCAGAACCGCCTCGCCATCGGCCTCGCGGATCGCGCCCTGACCGACGATGACGACCGACGGCGCATCGAGAACCGCGTCGAACTTGTGGTCGAGAAGGCCGGCCAACGCCGCCCGGTCGGTACCGACATGGGCATAGTCATAGGTCAGATCGACCGCCTCACCGACCAGCCCCACCTTCGCGCCATGGGTCCATGCCTTGCGGATTCGGGCGTTCAGCACCGGCGCTTCGACACGCGGGTTGGTACCGATCAGCTGAATGAACTTCGCGCAGTCGATATCCTTGATGGTCGCCGTGCCGACATAGGCCGAGCGATTGCCTTCGGGCAGTTTTGCCCCATCGGTACGGCATTCGACGGTACCGCCCTGCCCTTCGATCAACTGCTTGAGACTGAACGCAGCCTCAACCGGGGCCAGATCGCCGATCAGGCCTGCAACCTTCTTGCCCTTCATCGCAGTCGCAGCGGCAGAGAGCGCCTCGGCCCAGTTCGCCTTACGCAGCTTGCCGTTTTCGCGGATATAGGGCGTGTCGAGCCGCTGGCGGCGGAGCCCATCCCAGACGAACCGGGTCTTGTCGCTGATCCATTCCTCGTTCACGCCGTCATGGTTGCGCGGCAGGATGCGTTTCACTTCGCGCCCCTTGGTGTCGACGCGGATCGACGACCCGAGCGCGTCCATCACGTCGATGGTCTCGGTCTTGGTCAGCTCCCAAGGCCGCGCGGTGAAGGCATAGGGTTTCGAGGTCAGCGCACCGACCGGGCAAAGGTCGATGATATTACCCTGAAGATTGCTGTCGAGCGTCGTGTTCAGATACGACGTGATCTCTGCATCCTCGCCCCGTCCGGTCTGACCCATCTGGGTGATGCCCGCGACCTCGGTCGTGAAGCGCACGCAGCGGGTGCAGGAAATGCAGCGGGTCATGGTGGTGGCCACCAGCGGGCCCAGATCGAGGTCTTCGGTCGCCCGCTTCGGCTCCCGGTAGCGGCTGAAGTCCACGCCGTAAGCCATTGCCTGATCCTGCAAATCGCATTCCCCGCCCTGATCGCAGATCGGGCAATCGAGCGGGTGGTTGATCAGGAGGAACTCCATCACGCCCTCGCGGGCCTTTTTGACCATGGGCGAGTTGGTCTTGATCACCGAAGGCTCGCCATTCGGGCCGGGCCGCAGGTCGCGGACCTGCATCGCGCAAGATGCGGCAGGCTTCGGCGGGCCACCGACCACTTCCACCAGACACATCCGGCAGTTCCCGGCGATGGAGAGACGCTCGTGATAGCAGAAACGCGGGATCTCCACCCCGGCCTCCTCGCAGGCCTGAATCAGCGTCATCGAGGGATCGACCTCGACTTCAATGCCGTCGATGATGATCTTGCGGAGGTCGGACATCAGGTATTCTCCGTGGAAGTGCGGGTCGCCGATGGGGCCACCGGCGGCCAGGCCATGAAGGCCAGAACAAGAAGCGGTGCGAGCGAGAGCACCGTTGGAATGAGAAAGGCAAAGGCCATGCCGCCGCCCCCGTAGAACGCGCCAAACAGCGCGCGGCCCAGAAGCGCGCCAAGGACCGGCGCGGCGCACACGGCAAGGATAGCCCCCCGGAATCCCGCCTTCTGGAAGACGATCACGTAGAGGACCGAGGCGATCAGCGGGCCGAGGAGAGAAAAGATCATCATGCCGAGCCCTCCGCCTTGCGCGCCATCAACGCCTTGAAATCATAGGTATCTTTCGTAGGGCCGTCAGCCTGAAGCCGATCAAGCCGGTCTAGCCCCTCGCGTAGGGTCGGAATGTGACCGGCGGAGATCGTCCAGATCACATAGGTCTTGTGATCTTGCGGTTTGAACCATTCCGACCGGCGCTTCAGGAACGCGCCATGAACTGTCCGGTGGACGAAGGCTTCCAGATCCTCCGGTGTCTCCCAGACTGACATTGTCCAGAGGGCGCACGGGTCGCCATCATACAGATTGACGGTTTGGGTCTCGCGTTCGGCCTCCTCGGGCAGGCAGCGCCAGACAAAGCCCTTGGACCGCTCGGCAACCGCGTTCAGCCTCTCCGAGTTGTCGGTGAACCCGGCCGTCCGCGGGTCGTCCAGCGGGTGCCAGAGCTGCCCGATGTTCAGTTCCGCGATATGCTGGGTAACCGGATTCATAACTACTCCGCCGCCATCGCGCCCGTACGGCCCGTCCGCTGGGCCTTGATGCGGTCCTCGATCTCGTCGCGGAACTGGCGGATGAGGCCCTGGATCGGCCAGGCAGCGGCGTCGCCGAGGGCGCAGATCGTGTGGCCCTCGACCTGCTTGGTCACATCCATCAGCATGTCGATTTCCTCGACCTCGGCCTCGCCGCGCACCAGCCGGTCCATGACCCGCATCATCCAGCCGGTGCCTTCGCGGCAGGGCGTGCACTGGCCGCAGCTTTCATGCTTGTAGAATTTCGACAGCCGCCAGATCGCCTTGATGACATCGGTCGACTGATCCATCACGATCACCGCCGCCGTGCCGAGGCCGGAACGCTGTTCGCGCAGCCAGTCGAAATCCATGATCGCGTCGTCGCATTGTTCGGCGCGCAGCATCGGGACGGACGACCCGCCCGGGATCACGGCCTTGAGGTTCTTCCAGCCGCCGCGCACACCGCCACAATGCTTTTCCAAGAGTTCCTTCAGCGGAATCGACATCGCCTCTTCGACGACGCAGGGGTTGTTCACATGACCCGAGATGCCGAAAAGCTTTGTCCCGGTATTGTTCGGACGCCCGAAGGAAGCGAACCAGTCCGGGCCCCGGCGCAGGATCGTCGGCACCACCGCAATCGATTCCACGTTGTTCACCGTGGTCGGGCAGCCATAAAGCCCCGCCCCCGCCGGGAATGGCGGCTTCATGCGCGGCATGCCCTTCTTGCCCTCAAGGCTTTCCAGCAGCGCTGTTTCCTCGCCGCAGATATAGGCGCCCGCGCCATGGGCGAGATAGATGTCGAAATCGAAGCCTGACTTGCAGGCATTCTTGCCGACAAGCCCCGCGTCATAAGCCTCATCCATCGCGGCCTGAAGCGCCTCGCGCTCACGGATATATTCGCCGCGGATATAGATGTAGCAGGCATTGGCACCCATCGCGAAGGACGCAATCAGGCAGCCTTCGATCAGCGTGTGGGGATCATGGCGCATGATCTCCCGGTCCTTGCAGGTGCCGGGCTCGGATTCATCCGCGTTTACAACGAGGTAGGAGGGACGGCCGTCCGATTGCTTGGGCATGAAAGACCATTTGAGGCCCGTGGGAAAGCCCGCGCCACCCCGCCCGCGCAGACCGGAGGCCTTGACCTCTTCCACAATCTTGTCGCGGCCCCGCGCGAGGATCTCTTTCGTGCCGTTCCAGTGCCCGCGCTTCTTCGCACCGGCCAGTGAGCGGTCATGCATCCCGTAGAGATTGGTAAAGATCCGGTCCTGATCTTTCAGCATCTTAAGTCCTCAATTTCCCTCGGGCCGCTTCTGCCGCCGCCAGATCCGCCATGTTACGACCAGCGCCCAGATGAACGCGGCCAGTGCGGCCAGGTCGAAGAGGAAGACAAAACGGGTTTCCCAGCCCGCCTTCCCGCCCAGCCATTGCGCGCCGAGCCATAGGATCATGGTCGCGGTGATCACCACCGCCACCATCCGCGCCTCTTTGGCAAGGCGCATATCCCCTTGGTTCGGTTTCGTCATTCACACCTCAATAGACGCCACCTTTGGTGACGCGCTTCGAAAACTCGGTCTCGCCACCCTTGGCCAGAACCCTCGCCTGCTTCACCCATTCATCGCGGGTGATGCGGCCGTGAAAGCCCACGATCAATGCATCGACATGGGCGATGTCCTTCGCCTTCCAGCTTGCGATCTGGTCGAAATGCCAGACGCCGACCTCGTTCAGCAGCGCTTCCAGCTTCGGGCCGACGCCCTTGATCTGCTTCAGGTCATCGGCTTTGCCGCCGCGCGGCGCTTTCAGAAGCTCGGGCGCATCCGGCACCGGATCGTCCTTTGACTTGGCCAGCGCCGCGTCGAGCGCAGAGGCGGTTGCCGCCTTCTTCGGTGCGGGCTTGTCCTTGACAGGTTTCTTCGCGGCGGGTTTGGCCGCTTTCGGTTTCTTCGTCGCGGCTGGTTTTTTCGCCTTCGCGGGCGTCTCGGACTTCGGTTCCTTCGACACCGTCACGGCGTCGGTGGTGCCGACCAAGGGCGCCGCCGGTGTAACCGTTTCCTTCGCTGCCACGGGCGCAGGCTCAGGCGCTTCCACAGGCTCAGGCTTTCCGGCAGTTTGGGCCGGGGAAGCAATTGCTCGCGTTTCATCGACCTTCGTGCAGAAAGCCCAGCCAAGGAACAGGCCAAGAGCGGCGGCAAAGATCGCGCCAATCAGAAGCGCCGAAAGAACAGCGTATTTGGCAACGACGATGAGCATGAGCGCCACCAGCGCGCCGCCCGCTATGGCGACCCACCAGACGTTCCTGCGACATTCCGCGCTGCTCATCCCTGTCATCCCTCGTAATCCCCGTTCTTGTTACCTGCTCAGTAGACGTCGCCTTTCTTTACACGTTTGGAGAACTCGGTTTGGCCGCCCCCGGCCAGAAGCTTGGCCTGTTCGATCCAGCCATCGCGGCTGGCACGGCCCTTGAACCCTTCGATATTGTCATCGACCCAGGCCAGTTCCGCCTCGGTCCAGGCCGCGACCTGATCGAAGTGGTAAAAGCCCATGCCGTTCAGCATTTCTTCCAGCTTCGGACCGACGCCCTTGATCATCTTCAGATCGTCCGCTCCGCCCTTGCGCGGTGCTTTCATCACGCGCGGCTTCTTTCCCTTAGAGGGCACCGGTTCACCCTTCGAGATGGCCTGCGCCGCCTGCACGGTCACACCGGTCGCATCGGCTGGCTTGCCCTTCGCGGGCTTCGGTTCCTTCACCTTGCCCTTTGCGGGCGTCGCGGGCGCGGCCTTCGCGGCCTTGCCGAGCCACGGCGTCAGCAGCGGCACCTCGGTCCCGTCGATGCGCTTGATCGTATCGCCGATATCGACGGCACGCTGAACCGAACCGTTGTATTTCGCCCGGCCCTTTTCGTACTCCTTCAGGCTCGTAAGCCCGCTCTTCGGCTCGGACGCATAGCGGCCGTTCTGCGGGCCCGGTACCGGCACCTTGCCAGCGGCCATGTCATCGAGGAGCTTTGACAGGCTCTCGGCTGTCAGATCCTCGTAATAATCCTTGCCGATCTGGGCCATGGGCGCGTTGGTGCAGGCGCCGAGGCATTCGACCTCTTCCCAGCTGAACTTGCCGTCAGCCGAAAGCTGGTGGGCATTCGGCGCGATCTTTTCGCGGCAGACCCGGATCAGGTCCTCTGCCCCGCAGATCATGCAGGAGGTGGTGCCGCAAATCTGGATATGGGCAACCGAACCAACGGGTTGCAGCTGGAACATGAAGTAGAAGGTCGCCACTTCCAGCGCCCTTATATGGGCCATGCTGAGCATATCGGCGACATGCTCGATCGCAGCACGGGAGAGCCAACCCTCTTGCTCCTGCGCGCGCCAGAGAAGCGGGATGATCGCCGAGGCCTGACGGCCCTCGGGATACTTCGTGATCTGCCCCTTCGCCCAGGCGAGGTTCGCAGGCGTGAATTCAAAAGAGGCGGGTTGTTCGTGGTGAAGGCGACGAAGCATTTATTCAGCCTCTGATTTTACTATTTTCAGAACTTCAGCTGGCTCTTCCGAGGTCGGTCTGAAGTAGGGGATAAAGATTTCCTTAGATCCGTAACGCAGCGCGTTACCAACCGGAGCAGCCAAATCCACGTTCAAAGGAAACGCAGCACCGTTCGGATCGTGGGTCATGATCGAAACACTGTCCCCATATCTAATAAACCCACTGGTTAGCTCGTTGAACTTGCTCGCGGTCCAAGCAGCCAAAGCCACAGCCCCTGCAAAAAGTGCGCCAGCCAACCACGCTAGATTCTTTACTAGCGATATCTTCCCGTTGAGGGAGTCGATTGAGTTCGTATCCGTCACCGATCAATCTCCCCGAACACGACATCCATCGTGCCGATGATCGCCGCGACGTCGGCCAGAAGGTGGCCCTTGGCCATCCAGTCGATCGATTGCAGATGCGGATAGCCGGGGGCGCGGATCTTGGCGCGGTAGGGTTTGTTGGACCCGTCGGCGACAAGGTAGACGCCGAACTCGCCCTTGGGCGCTTCGATGGCGGCATAGACCTCGCCCGCGGGGACGTGGAAGCCCTCGGTGTAAAGCTTAAAGTGATGGATCAGCGCCTCCATCGACCGCTTCATCTCGCCCCGTTTCGGCGGGGTGATCTTGCCGCGCGCCAGCACGTCGCCCTTGCCGTCGGGCGCGCGCAGCTTGGCAATGGCCTGATGGATGATGCTGGTCGACTGGCGCATCTCTTCCATGCGGCAGAGGTAGCGGTCATAGCAGTCGCCGTTCTTGCCGACAGGGATCTTGAAGTCGAACTCGTCGTAGCATTCGTAGGGCTGTGCGCGGCGCAGGTCCCAGGCCATGCCGGACCCCCGAACCATGACGCCGGAATAGCCCCAGCGCAGCACGTCTTCCTCATGCACGATGCCGATATCGGCGTTGCGCTGCTTGAAGATGCGGTTTTCGGTCAGAAGCCCGTCAAGGTCGTCGATGACCTTCGGGAACTCGGTCGCCCATTCCTCGATGTCATTGAGAAGGTCGTCCGGCAGGTCCTGATGCACGCCACCCGGGCGGAAATAGGCGGCGTGAAGCCGCGCGCCGCAGGCCCGCTCGTAGAAGACCATCAGTTTTTCACGTTCCTCGAAACCCCAAAGCGGCGGCGTCAGCGCGCCAACGTCGAGCGCCTGCGTGGTCACGTTCAGAAGGTGGTTCAGGATGCGGCCGATTTCGGAGAACAGCACCCGGATCAGCTGCCCCCGGCGCGGCACGACGGTGCCGGTCAGCTTTTCGATGGCCAGACACCAGGCATGTTCCTGGTTCATCGGCGCGACATAGTCGAGCCGGTCGAAATAGGGCAGGTTCTGCAGGTAGGTGCGGCTTTCCATCAGCTTTTCGGTGCCGCGATGCAGAAGGCCGATATGCGGGTCGCAGCGTTCCACGACCTCGCCGTCAAGCTCCAGCACCAGCCGCAAAACACCATGCGCCGCAGGGTGTTGCGGTCCGAAGTTGATGTTGAAGTTGCGGATCCGCTGTTCGCCGGTCAGCGCGTCTTCATAGCCTCTGGAACCGTCCATCATCTCATGCCCCTGCCATCGCCGCACCCCAGCCCCGGGGCATCTGCCCGAGCTTTGATGCGACATAATCGTATTGCGGGCGAAGGAACTCCGCCGCGCGATGTATCTGCTCCGCCGTCATCGGCACCGGAATGCCGACATGCGCCCGGCTGTCGTACTGCCCCGGCATGGCCCGGATGCCGAGAAAGGCACAAAGCCGTTGGACCGCCTCATCCGAGAAAAGCTCCTCATAGGTGCAGAGGAACACCTTCTCGGGGTCGAGCGCCTGTTCGAGCTTTTCCAGCGTCGCGCGGTAGTCGCCGCGTTCAACGATGTGATCTTCCTGCCCGTCGAGCGCCTTGTCAAAGATGCGCGCGGCGCGTTCGGGGATATCACCGCCATCCTTGCTGCGGCGCTTGGCAATCATTCGGACATGGCTCCAGAGCCGGTCCACAGGGTCACGCATCAGATAGACGAACCGGGCATCGCCCGCGATCTCGGCCATGTGGGCGAGACATTTGGCCGATAGAAGCGAATAGCAGGGAGTGATGTCGCCGACGACGCTTTCCTTGTCACGGCCATCGTGAAGGAAGGCGAGATAGGCGGTTTCGTCGCCCTCACGCAGAATGCCGGAATAGACCCCGATTTCGGCCAGATGCAGGCTCGCCCAGCCGTTCACCCCGTCCTGCCCGCCCGCGATCTTGCGACCAAGCGAGGCGCCGGTGTTTTCGAACTGCTTCAGATGCCAGTCGCGGCTGCCTTTTTCGTGGCTGTCGAAGAAATGCAGTTCCTTGATCGACCGAAGGTAGCAGTCGGGATGCGCGGCGAGATAGCGGTAGAGCCATGAGGTCCCCGCCTTCGTCGCACCGATCCCGTACATGACCACCGGTCTGGCCATCAGCCCTTGGCCCCCTGCTTTTCATCGCCCGGAAGGATGTATTCCGCGCCCTCCCAGGGCGACATGAAATCGAACTGCCGGTAGTCCTGGACCAGTTTCACCGGCTCATAGACCACGCGCTTCAGCGCCTCGTCGTAGCGCACTTCGGTATAGCCGGTCGTCGGGAAGTCTTTCCTTAGCGGATAGCCCCGGAAGCCGTAATCGGTGAGGATGCGGCGCAGGTCGGGATGGCCGGAGAAGATGATGCCGAACATGTCGAACACTTCCCGCTCGAACCAGTTGGCCGAGGGGTGGATGTCGGTGATCGACGGCACCATATCTTCTTCGCGGGCCTGAATGCGGACTCGGATGCGGGCGTTCTGGTACATCGACAGGAAGTGATAGACCACATCAAACCGGGCTGGGCGCTCGGGGTAATCCACCGCCGTGATATCGACGAGCGTCGAGAACCGGCAGGACCGGTCGGAGCGCAGGAATTCGATGAAATCTTTCAGACCGGCGAGCGTTACCGTGACGTTCAGTTCCCCGAACGCGATCTCGGTCGCGACCACCTCATCTGGGCGCTTGAGCTCGATATGGGCGGCGATTTCCTGAAGGGCTTCGGACATAGGGAACCTCCTCAGCGAACCAGAGTGCCGGTGCGGCGGATCTTCCGCTGCAATTGCAGGATGCCATAAAGCAGGGCTTCGGCGGTCGGCGGGCAGCCGGGCACATAGATGTCAACGGGCACGATCCGGTCGCAGCCGCGCACCACCGAATAGCTGTAGTGATAATAGCCGCCGCCATTGGCGCAGGATCCCATGGAGATCACGTAACGCGGCTCTGGCATTTGGTCGTAGACCTTGCGCAGAGCGGGTGCCATCTTGTTGGTCAGCGTTCCCGCCACGATCATCAGGTCGGACTGGCGCGGGCTTGCGCGCGGCGCGGTGCCGAAGCGCTCAAGGTCATAGCGCGGCATCGAGGTGTGCATCATCTCGACCGCGCAGCAGGCAAGGCCAAAGGTCATCCAGTGCAAGGAGCCGTTCCGCGCCCAGTTGATGATGTCCTCGGTCGTCGTCAGCAGGAAGCCCTTGTCCTGCAATTCCCGGTTTAGCGTCTGCGTCGCGACCTCACGGTCGGCGCCGGCGGTATTGGCAGAGGTCATCACGCCCATTCCATCGCCCCCTTCTTCCATTCATAGGCAAAGCCGATGGTCAACACGGCAAGGAACACCATCATCGACCAGAACCCGACCATCGAAATGTCCTTGAACGCTACTGCCCAGGGAAAGAGGAAGGCCACTTCCAGATCGAAGATGATGAAGAGGATCGAGACGAGGTAGAAGCGCACGTCGAATTTCATGCGCGCGTCGTCGAAGGCGTTGAAGCCGCATTCATAGGCCGAAACCTTCTCCGGATCGGGGCTGCGGACGGCGAGAATTGCGGCCGCGAGGATCAGGACAAGGCCGAGGCCGACGGCCATGGCGAGGAAGATGAGGATGGGAAGATATTCTCTGAGCTGATCGTCCACCGTTGGCTCCTTCGTCCCGCGCGCGTGCGACACGCGTCATATGGCTCTCGCCCGTTTACTCCCCCGCCCGGACGGGGTCAACCAAAGGCGGGCCGCATTCTGTCGTGTAAGACACGGAAAATGTCGGGTCTGGCGGGCAGTTAACGCTACCCTCCCACGCGGCGGCGGTTCGATTTTGTCGATTTTCTCAGGTTTTCCAGGCCGGGGCCCGCTTGTCGAAGAAGGCGGCGATTCCCTCGGCAGCCTCGGGGCTTTCCCAGCGCCTTACAAGCGCGCCAATGGTTTCGGCGATCATTGCCTCATCGATCCGGGGCCCGAGCTTCCGCGCCAGCGCCTTGGCCTCGGCCACGGCGCCCGGTGCGCAGGCAAGGTATGGGGCGACTTCGGTCTCGATGGCGTCGTCGAGATCCTCGGGATCGACCGCGCGGGCCAGAAGGCCCAAAGTCACAGCCTCTTCCGCACCGAAAAGCCGTGCCGACATGAAAACCCGCCGCGCCATCGCCTCACCCAGCCGGGCGAGCACATAGGGGCCGATGGTCGCCGGGATCAGGCCAAGCTTCGTCTCTGTCAGGCCGAACCGGGCGCCCGCCACGCCGATGGCCACGTCGCAGACCGAGGCCATGCCGACCCCGCCGCCAAAGGCGTTGCCCTGAACGCGTCCGATCACCGGCTTCGGGCAGGTGTTGAGCGCGTTCAGCATCATGGCAAGCTTCGTCGCTTCCCGCGCGCGGGTCGCCCCGTCCGCCGCCATCTGCTCGCGCATCCAGCCGAGGTCCCCACCCGCGCAGAAACTGTCGCCTGCGCCGGTCAGTACGATCACCCTGACGGCCGGGTCGCTGCCCAGCCGTCCCGCCGCTTCGGTAAGCTCGGCAATCATGGTTGCCGAAAGCGCATTATGCTTTTCCGGCCGGTTGAGCGTCAGCCGCGTGACACCACGGTCGTCGCAGTCAAGTGAAAGCGTCTCATACATCATGCACCCCGCATGTTACGTGCCAGCGCGCCCGCTTCGGCCAGAACCGCCATATCCAGTCCCGTCTGGTAACCCAGTGCCGCAAGATGCGCGGCGACCGCCTCGGTCGCTACATTGCCCGCCGCGCCGGGCGCATAGGGGCAACCGCCAAGGCCGCCAACAGCCGCATCAAAGACCCTGATCCCACGCGCGAGAGAGGCGTCGATATTGGCCAATGCCCTGCCCGCCGTATCGTGGTAGTGACCTGCGAGCCGATCGGGTGGCAATTCGTTCAGCACATCCGTCAACATCGCGTCGACGGTTTCGGGACGTCCCTGACCGATCGTGTCGCCAAGGCTGATCTCGTAACAACCCATATCGCGCAAATCTGCTACAACCCGCGCAACGGCCGACGGGGCGATCCGTCCATCATAGGGACAGTCCGTCACCACCGAGACATATCCTCGGACCGGGATGCCATCTGCCTTGGCGGCGTCGGCAACGGGCTTGAAGCGCTCAAGGCTTTCGGCGATGGTGCAATTCAGGTTGGCTTTGGAAAACCCTTCGGAGGCCGAGGCAAAGATCGCCACCTCATCGGCATGGGCGGCCTTTGCGCCCTCATAGCCTTTCATATTGGGTGTCAGCGCCGCGTAACGAACCCCCGCCCTGCGGGTGATCCCGGCCAGCACCTCGGCGCTGTCGGCCATCTGCGGCACCCATTTCGGGCTGACAAAACTCGCCACCTCGATCCGTCGGAATCCGGCCCGACTGAGAAGATCGACAAGCGCGATTTTTTCCGCCGTCGGAATGATGCGCTTTTCGTTCTGAAGCCCGTCGCGCGGGCCCATCTCGACGATCTCGACGACCTCACTCATCCCAGGCCTCATAAAAATCGCGCTTGTAAAGAAGGTCGGCCTTCTTCGGCGGCAGCGCCTTTTGGAACGCAGGGCGCGCGGTCACCCGGCCGTACCACGCCGTCAGCGCGGGAAAAGCGTCCGTCTTCGCGAAATGCCGCGCCATGTAGAGCGCTTGTGCCACACCGATATCAGCAGCGGAAAAACCGCGACCCAACAGATGCTCCCGCCCGATCAGCCGCCGCTCCAGCGCGCCATAGCATTTCTCGATCCGCTTCGCCTCCAGCCGCATCACGACCGAACTGCGCATCGTATCGTCATAGAGCGCGATATGCTGCTGCGTCAGTGCGGCGGTGTGCTGGCTGATCGTCTCGGCGAAATGCACCCAGATCAGCCAGTCGGCGCGCTCAGGATCGCCCGGTGCGCGCCCAAGCCCCTTGTCGGGAAATCGCTCGCAAAGGTATTCGGTGATCGCTCCGCTTTCCCAGATCACCCGGTCGTCGATTTCCAGCGCTGGCACCCGGCCCGCCGGGTTGACCGAGAGATAGTCAAGGGATCGCAGCGACTTGTCGAACGGATGCACCACCACATCGAACTTCACGCCCAACTCATGTAAGAGCCAGAGCGAGCGCATGGAACGTGTCTGGTGGCAGTGATGCAGGCGGATCATGCCTCTTCTTCCTCCAGCCGCACGAGCGCCGCACCTGCCTCGACCTGCGCGCCGGGCGTCACCAGCACTTCGGCCACAGTGCCGTCACGCGCGGCGGTGAGCGTGTGTTCCATCTTCATCGCTTCCAGCACCGCCAGCCGATCACCCGCCGCGACCGCCTGCCCGGCTTGAACGTATACCGCCTTGACGAGCCCCGGCATCGGCGACAGCGTCAGCCCCCCGCCCGCCGCAGCGCTTTGCCGGTCAAGGGAATCGGTCAGACCGAAGTGATACGCCCCCGGCCCGAAGACCGAAACCGTGCCCGGCGTCAGAACGATCCGAGCGCCCGAGGGGCGGCCATTCACCCACCACGCGCCCGCGGTCATACTGCAATCGGCTTTTTCATCATCAATCGAGACACGGGCCCGGCACGGCCCCAGAACCTCTATAAGCGCTGTCATCCCGTCGAGTGCAACCGTGCGCTTCAACGGGGCCCAGAGCGTGAAGCCGGACATGGGTGCGCCGCCTTCGGCGAGCCCCGCCGCGCCCAAAGCCGCAAGGGCACGGACGGCGAGGTCCGGCGCAGCAGCCTCGGTCAATGGACCGAGGTCGCGGGCGATGAGGCCGGTATCGACATCGCCCGCGCGGAAGCCTTCGTGCCGGGCAAGGGCTGCAAGGAACGAGAGGTTCGTGACCGAGCCCGCAACCTCGGTATCTTCAAGCGCCGCGCGGAGTTTCGAGAGCGCAATGGCGCGGGTGGCCCCGTGAACGATGACCTTGGCGATCATCGGGTCATACCAGGGGCTGATCGTATCGCCGGGCCGCACACCGGTATCGGCACGGGCGCCTTCGGGGAAATGGAGATGCGTCAGCGTGCCGGTCGCAGGCAGGAACCCCGCAGGCACATCCTCGGCATAAAGCCGCGCCTCGAAGGCGTGGCCTTTGAGCGGGATATCCTCCTGCTGCGAGGTCAGAGGTTCGCCGCTGGCGACGCGCAACTGCCATTCCACCAGATCGATGCCGGTGATCGCCTCAGTCACCGGATGTTCTACCTGAAGCCGCGTGTTCATCTCCATGAACCAGAAACGGTCGGGGCGCAGACCATCTGAGCCGTCGACGATGAACTCGACCGTGCCCGCCCCCTTGTAGCCGATGGCCTCAGCTGCACGCACCGCCGCCTGCCCCATCGCCGCGCGCATCTCTTCGGTCATGCCGGGCGCGGGCGCTTCCTCGATCACCTTCTGGTGCCGACGCTGGAGCGAGCAGTCGCGTTCATAAAGGTGCACAGCACGGGTGCCATCGCCGAAGACCTGCACCTCGATGTGGCGGGGCTTCTGGACGTATTTTTCGATCAGAACGGCGGGATTGCCGAAAGCGGTCTCGGCTTCTCCTCGTGCGCTTGTCAGCTTCTCGTCGAACTCCTCCGGGCGCTCCACGAGCCGCATGCCCTTGCCGCCGCCACCCGCGACTGCCTTGATGAGGACCGGGTAGCCGATGGTGTCGGCGGCCCCGGCCAGATGCTCGGGGTCCTGATTGTCGCCGTGATAGCCGGGCACGACGGGAACGCCCGCCTCTTCCATCAGCGCCTTGGCCGCATCCTTGAGGCCCATCGCCCGGATCGCTTTCGCCGAGGGACCAATGAAGGTCAGACCCGCGTTCTCAACCGCCTCGACGAAACCTGGGTTTTCGGACAGGAAGCCGTAACCGGGGTGGATCGCCTCTGCGCCGGTGGCCTTCGCCGCCGCGATGATCTCGTCGCCCTTCAGGTAGCTGTCCTTCGGCGCCGGTCCACCAATATGCACCGCTTCATCGGCCATAGCGACATGGCGGGCGGTGGCGTCCGCATTGGAATAGACCGCGACCGTTGCAACGCCGAGGCGGCGGCAGGTGTCGATCACACGGCAGGCGATCTCACCCCGGTTGGCGATCAGGATCTTGTTGAACATGCATCCGTCCTTTCGGCGTCGCCGGGTGTCTCATAGCCCCGGACCCCGGTTGGGTGTTTCGATGATGAAGAAACGCGAATGATCATGCCGCGAAATCCTCGATCAGGCGGAAACGTTCGCAGACCAGTTCCATGTCTTCCGACCAGCCGCCATTGCGTTCGAAAAAGGCGCGGTGACCTTTCTGCCAACCTGCAAGCGAGGTGTCCTCGCCCTCGGCCAGCGCGAAGTCCTCATCTACGTCACAAAAGCGGCGGATCGTGACCTCACGCGTCTCGATCACCAGCGCCGGACCGCCATCCCAGTCAAGCGCGATGTCGCGGCGGCCGGGGACCGGCAGAGCCTCGCCCTCGGCATGGAAGTCCCGCAGGGCGCCACAGGTCGCGGTCTTGGCCCCGGAGCGGACAAGGGCAAGGAGCCGGTCGCAGAGCGCGCGGCTGTCGCCGAAGGTGAAGGTCTCCGCCCCCGGATAGCGGGCGCGGGCGGCATTCAGTGCGAGGATCGTGTTCGGTTTTGCAGCCATCATGCGCACCATGTCTGACGGACACCGCCACCATAGGGGCGGGCATGGCCGTCAGCGATCATGCGGCGGGCAAGCGGTGCGCCGTCGATAAAGACCGTCACCAGTGCACGGTCATAGCGGTCGGTGCCTTCGCGGACGATCCTCACCTCATCCGCCTGCCATAGAATTAGACGTAGCGCCCATTTCGCCGTTACAGCTGCGGCAAGTTCGGATGCACATTGCGGCGAGAACAGTTCGGGCGTGTCGAAGCCCTTGAGCCGCGCAGAAACATTGCCCCGGACAGGGCACCACATGCGGACGGTATCACCGTCGACCACCTGGTAGATGCGGCAGGAACCGTTTTCCGCCGACAGTGGCCGGATGACGGACAGCGTCGCATCCGCGACACCGGGAAGTACGACCAGACCGAGCGCGCCCACCACGATGACAGCACGCAGGTAGAAACGCGGGTCGGCAAGTCTAACGCCGCGCCGCCGCCGGGGTGGCAGCCCCATGTTCCATTTTGGCTGCCGCCGGTAGTCCCGGCTGTAACGCACCACATTGTTATTACGCCGGGCCATGGCTCACATCCGGAACACGCCGAAACGCGTGGGTTCGATGGGCGCGTTGAGCGCCGCCGAAAGCGAAAGCGCCAGCACCTCGCGCGAGCGGCGCGGGTCGATGATGCCGTCGTCCCAGAGGCGGGCGGAGGCGTAGAGGGGATGCGACTGTTCCTCGAACATCTCGATGGTGGGACGTTTGAACTCGGCCTCTTCCTCAGGCGACCATGTGCCGCCTGCCCGCTCGATCCCGTCGCGCTTGACGGTCGCCAGAACGCCCGCCGCCTGTTCGCCGCCCATGACGGAAATGCGGGAATTGGGCCAGGTCCAGAGGAAACGGGGGGAATAGGCGCGGCCCGCCATGCCGTAATTGCCGGCACCGAAAGAGCCGCCGACCAGCATCGTGATCTTCGGCACATTGGTCGTGGCCACCGCCGTCACCATCTTAGCGCCGTGCCGGGCGATGCCTTCGTTTTCGTATTTACGGCCGACCATGAAGCCGGTGATGTTTTGCAAGAACACAAGCGGGATACTGCGCTGGCTGCAGAGTTCCACGAAATGCGCGCCCTTGATCGCGGACTCAGAAAAGAGGACGCCATTGTTGGCGACGATGCCGACCGGGCAGCCTTCGACATGGGCAAACCCCGTCACCAGCGTCTCGCCGAAGCGCGGCTTGAACTCGTCGAAGCGGGAGCCGTCGACGATGCGGGCGATCACCTCGCGGATGTCATAGGGGGTGCGCAGGTCGGCGGGGACGAGTCCAAGAATCTCCTCGGGGTCATAGGCGGGTGCTTCGGGGCTCTGCCAGTCGACGCTTTGCGGTTTCCGCCGGTTCAGATGACTGACCGCGCGGCGGGCCAGCGCCAGCGCATGGGCGTCATCCTCTGCCAGATAATCGGCGACACCTGAAAGCCGGGTATGGACATCACCGCCGCCGAGGTCCTCGGCGCTGACCACCTCGCCCGTCGCGGCCTTCACCAGCGGCGGACCGGCGAGGAAGATCGTCCCCTGTTCCTTCACGATGATCGAGACATCGGACATGGCGGGCACATAGGCGCCGCCCGCGGTGCAGGAGCCCATGACGACGGCGATCTGGGGGATGCCCTTCGCGCTCATCCGCGCCTGATTGAAGAAGATGCGGCCAAAATGGTCGCGGTCGGGAAAGACCTCATCCTGGTTGGGCAGGTTGGCGCCGCCGCTATCGACAAGGTAGATGCAGGGCAGATGGTTCTCTGCCGCGATCTCCTGCGCGCGGAGGTGTTTCTTGACCGTCATCGGGTAATAGGTGCCGCCCTTCACGGTGGCGTCGTTGGCCACCACCATCACCTCTTGCCCGTGGACCCGCCCGATCCCCGCGATGACCCCGGCGGCGGGGGCGTCGCCGTTGTACATGCCATGGGCGGCGGTGGCGCCGATCTCGAGGAAGGGCGAACCGGCGTCCAAGAGGTTCGCCACCCGCTCGCGCGGCGGCATCTTGCCACGCGCGACATGGCGAGCGAGGGATTTTTCACCACCGCCTGCGGCGGCCATTTTTGCCGCCTCGGCGATGGTCGCCAGCATCGCTTCATGCGCCGCGCGGTTGGCGCGGAAGGTATCGGAGCCGGTCAGAACCTGACTTGCGAGCTTCATGTGTCTGCCTCCAGACCCTTTATTGCATACCTATGCGGCTTTGCAGCAACACCCTGCCGCACCGCAGAATAAATTTGACTCAGGTCAAAGCCCTGACCAGCCCGCGCGCTAGGACGGTCCTGCGCGCGACAAGAGAGGGAACGACCATGAAACTTACGATACTGCCCGCCATCCTCGCCCTTGCCGTCGCCGCCCCGGCCCATGCGCAGTCCGCCGGTGACTGGACGCTCGGCCTTGGCTTCGGTTACGTCGATCCGAAGGATGACAATGGCCTGCTTGCGGGCGCCCCGACCAGCGTCGACGAAAATATCCGCCCGACGATCACCGTTGAATATTTCCCGTGGGACAATGTCGGTATTGAACTGCTGGCGGCGACGCCCTTCAAGCACACCGCGACCATTCAGGGCGTTGGCACCGCGACGGTCAAGCACCTGCCGCCGACCCTGTCGCTGGTCTATCACATGCCGACCGGCGGCAAGCTGACGCCGTTCTTCGGCGCGGGTGTCAACTACACCACGTTCTTCTCTGAGAAATCGGCGCTTGGGAACGTCAAGCTGGACGATTCCTTCGGGCTGGCGGTGAAGGCGGGCGTCGATTTCGCGCTGAGCGACAAGGGTGCTCTCAGGACCGAGATCCGCTGGATGGACATCGAAAGCGACGTATCTCTGGGCGGCGCGCCGATAGGCACGGTCGATATCGACCCAATCGTGGTCGGCATGTCCTATGTCATGAAATTCTGAACCGCATACAGGCACAGGGAAGGGGCGCGTCAGGTAGGGGACGCGCCCTTTTTTTGTGGCGGGTGACGCGTGCTTCACCCCATCGCCCCCATCAACTCGCGCCCGATCAGCATGCGGCGGATCTCGCTCGTCCCGGCGCCGATCTCCATCAGTTTCGCGTCGCGGAAGATGCGGGCGACGGGGGTTTCGTTCATGAAACCCATGCCGCCCATGGCCTGCACTGCCTGATGGGCGACCACCATCGCCTCTTCCGAGGCATAGAGCACGCAGGCCGCCGCGTCCTGGCGGGTGACCTCGCCCCGGTCGCAGGCCTTGGCAACCTCGTAGATATAGGCGCGCGACGAGTTCATCTTGGTGTACATGTCGGCGATCTTGGCCTGCATCAGCTGGAAGTTTCCAATCGGCTGACCGAACTGCTTTCGCTGGGCGATGTAGGGCATGACCTCATCCATACAGGCGGCCATGATGCCGGGACCAATGGCGGAAAGGACCACGCGTTCGTAGTCGAGCCCGGACATGAGGACACGGACGCCCCTGCCCTCTTCACCGAGGATATTCTCGAACGGCACCTCGACATCCTCGAACACCAGTTCGGCGGTGTTCGAGCCGCGCATCCCGAGCTTGTCGAAATGTTTCGAGGTCGAAAAGCCCTTCATCTCCTTTTCCACAAGGAAGGCGGTGATGCCCTTCGATCCGGCCTCGGGGTCGGTCTTGGCGTAAACCACCAGAGTGTCCGCATCTGGCCCGTTGGTGATCCAGAACTTGGTGCCATTGAGGACGAAGCGATCGCTCTTCTTCTCTGCGCGGAGTTTCATCGACACCACGTCCGACCCCGCCCCGGCCTCGGACATCGCCAGCGCCCCGACATGGTCGCCAGAGATCAAGCGCGGCAGGTATTTAGCTTTCTGCTCGGGCGAGCCGTTTAGTTTGATTTGATTGACGCAAAGGTTGGAATGCGCGCCGTAGGAGAGCGAGACCGAGGCCGAGGCCCGCGCGATCTCCTCAACCGCGACGCAATGGGCGAGATAGCCCATCCCGGCCCCGCCGAATTCCTCGGGCACGGTGATGCCGAGCAGACCGAGGTCGCCCATCTCCTTCCAGAGCTGCGAGGGGAAGTCGTTCGACCGGTCGATCTCTGCCGCCATCGGCTTCACGCGCTCTTGCGCCCAGCGGTGGACCATATCGCGCAGGGCTTCGATCTCATCGCCCAAATTGAACTTCATGGATGCGGTGAACATAGGCGCCCCCGAAAGAAATGAACGTATGTTCAATTCATAGATCGAAAGGGTGAGTCGGGTCAATGGGTGTCAACGCCACCACTATAAAGCCACACAAGGCGTCATCTGTCCGTCCATGCCAAAACCATCCCATGAAAAAAGCGATGTCTCACCCGGCGTCTGAAGTATTATTCGCATGCCGGACGGAGGATGCGTGACATGGCACATGGGCGGAAACTGATTTCAAATGGCAACCCGATGGAGAGCGTGGTCGGCTTCAGCCGTGCGGTTCGGGTCGGCAATTTCATAGCCGTCGGAGGAACCGCTCCGGTCGGTCGCGACGGCAAGACCGTGGGCGTTGACGATGTTTTCGAACAGACCAAACAATGCTTCGAGATCATCAAGGATGCGTTGGAACAGGCCGGTTCCGGTTTGCAGGATATCGTGCGAACCCGGGTCATCCTGACCGACATCGACAACTGGAAACAGGCCATCGAGGCCCGGAAACTTTACTGCCTCGATGCACGCCCAGTCGATACCATCATGGCGATCAACCGGTTCGTGAATCCCGAATGGCTCGTCGAGATTGAAGTGGATGCGGTAGTTCCTGACTGACGGGGAAAGGCGCAAACGGTCACAACCGCCCCGACGTTCCGCGTTCAATCCGCCGAAGGCACCATATCGACAGGCGCAGCCTCGCCCTGATGAACGGCTGAGACATCGGCACGGATGATCCGGGCGATGAGCGCCGCGTCCTCGGTCGAGAAGGTCAGCGGCAGACGCATGTCGATGAGACCCGCGAGGATGCGGTCGGTCTGCGGCAGCGACTGGCTCTCGGCATAGCGCCAGCTGTCGTGGCGCGAGGTAAAGCCCGTCGGCTCCGCATGGCCGAACCATTTCAGTTCCACCCCCCGCGCGGCGGCACGTGCGATCACGGCACGAACGCGGCACTCGGACCAATCGGGAAGCAGGAACTGGAAGGACGAAGCAACATAGGCCTCTTCCGCGGGGCGCGGGATGAGTTTCAGGCCGGGTGTGTCGGCGAGCCCCGCCTCCAGCACCTTGTAGAGCGCATTCCAGCGGGCGCATTGCGCGGGAAGGTCAGCAAGCTGCGGGCGCAGGATCGCCGCACGCAGGTTGTCCATCCGGCCCGAGACGTTCGGCGTCACATATTTCACCTTCTCGAACGCATCGGGGCCGGGGCTTGCGCGGTGGCGGCCGTAAAGCATGTAGCTACCAGACAGAATCGTGGCCCGCGCCATCAGGTCGGGATCGTCCGAGACGAGAAGCCCGCCCTCGCCCGAATTCATGTGCTTGTAGGTCTGGGTCGAATAACAGCCCGCGACACCCCAGCGTCCCGACTGCACGCCCCGCCAGGCGGCACCCATCGTATGGGCGCAATCCTCGATCACCTTCACCCCTGATGCGTCGCATAGCACCATCAGCCGGTCCATGTCGCAGATATGACCGCGCATATGGCTGAGAAGCAGCGCCTTGGCCCCGGGCAGCTTGGCCGCAAGATCATCAA
This sequence comes from Albidovulum litorale, assembly GCF_025751495.1. Lineage (GTDB taxonomy): Bacteria > Pseudomonadota > Alphaproteobacteria > Rhodobacterales > Rhodobacteraceae > Albidovulum > Albidovulum litorale. Next base: position 365,089 of record NZ_JAOWKZ010000001.1, read on the forward strand.
GGTCGATCACCAGATCTTCGGTCGTTTCGACAAAGACCGGCCTGCCACCAACAGCAGCGATTGCACCCGGCACGGGGGCAAGCGTGAAGGCATTGGTCAGGACCGTATCGCCCGGCCCGATGCCGATGGCGCGCAGTGCGCAGCCGATCGCATAGCCGCCCGAGGCGACAGCAAGGCAGTATTTTGCGCCGGTGAAGGCCGCGAATTCCTCTTCCAGAAGGGCCGTCTCGGCCACCTCGCCACCGACGGTGTTGTAGCGGTGCAGCCGACCGTGCCGCATGACCCTGATCGCCGCCTCTACCCCCGCCTCGGGGATCGGCTCCTGCTGGGTGAAACTGCCTGCAAAACGCTCGCTCATTCCGCCTTCTCTCTTGCCCGCCCAACCCGGTCAATAACCAGCGAACCGGTTCGGATTCGTGAAACCCGTCTTTCAGCCCCGCAAAACAGCCCGACTATTGCACCTTCCCATTCCCAAATAGGAAGGGCGTACGTATTGCCGAGCTAGCCGATCAGCCCGCGAACGATCTCCGGCAGATCGGCGAAATCGTCAATCAACGCCTCCGGCGCAAAACCGGCGACGCCCTGCCCGGCCGGTCCGAAAGTGACCAGTGCCACCGGCACACCCGCCGCGCGACCTGTCTGGCGGTCGGTATCGGTGTCGCCGATCAGGATCGAGTTTTCCACGCGTCCCCCCGCCCGTTCGACCGACAGCCGGTATGGCGCGGGGTCAGGTTTACGCACTGGGAGCGTATCCGCGCCGATGAGGGAACCGAAGAGGCCCCGTACCCCAAGCCGCGTCATCAGCACCTCGGCCAAACGTTCGGGCTTGTTGGTACAGATGCCCGTCGCATAACCGGCCGCCCTGAGCGCCTCGACCGCCTCGATGGCACCGGGATAAAGCCGCGTTTCGCGGTCGATCCCCTCCTCATAGGCCGCGAGCAGGATCGGGTACTGCGCGTCGACCTCGGCCTCGCCGCCCTGCCCCAGCCGGGAAAATCCCAGCCGCAGCATGGCCCGCCCACCATGAAAGGCGGTCAGCGCATCGGCGACCGGGTCGAGCATGTCGCCGTGCCCAAACCCCCGGAAACAGGCATTCGCTGCCGCGATGAGGTCGGCCGAGGTGTCCGCGAGCGTCCCGTCGAGATCGAAAATCACCGTGCGCATTGCGGGCCTTTCCCTGTAACCTGCCGAAAAGAGTTGTGAAGCCACGCCCCTTGCGGCATTTGCGGCCATCGTTAAAACGTGCCGGACCTTAAGGGAAGTCTCATTCATGGCCACAGCGCTCATCATTCTCGCCGCCGGACAGGGGACCCGGATGAATTCCGACCTGCCAAAGGTCCTGCACAAGGTGGCGGGCGCGCCGGTCCTTGCCCATGCAATGCGGGCGGGCGCGACGCTGGAGCCCGAGCGGATGATCGTCGTGACCGGGCACGAAGGCGAAGCTGTCTCTAAGGCAGCCCTTGAGGTGGATGAAAACGTCGTTACCGTCACACAAGCCGAGCAGCTAGGCACCGGTCATGCCGTGGCGCAAGCCCTGCCCGCGCTTGAGGGTTTTACGGGCAAGGTGCTGATCCTCTTTGGCGACACGCCTCTGATCCGAACCGAGACGCTGGAGGCGCTGGCCGGTTCGGCGACCGACATCACCGTCCTCGGATTTGAACCCGCCAATCCGCGCCGTTATGGCCGCCTGATCCTGTCAGGCGACATGCTTGAGCGGATCGTTGAGGCCAAAGATGCAACCGACGCCGAACGTGCAGTAACGCTTTGCAATGGCGGCTTGATGGCAGTTGAGGCCGAGCTGCTTTCTGACCTCGTCACCGGGCTTTCGAACGACAATGTGGCGGGCGAATACTACCTGACCGAGATCGTCGCGCTGGCCCGCGCCAAGGGCCGTTCTGCCTCAGTCGTGACCTGTGATGAGGCTGAAACTCTGGGCGTCGATACCCGCGCACAACTGGCGCAGGCCGAGGCCAGCTTTCAGGCACGCGCCCGGGCCGAGGCGCAGGAGAACGGCGTGACGATGACCGCGCCCGAAACCGTCTTCTTCGCCTATGATACCGTGATCGGCCGCGATACGGTCATCGCCCCCAATGTCGTCTTTGGCCCCGGCGTGACCGTCGAAAGCGAAGCCGAGATTCGCGCCTTCTGCCATCTTGAAGGCTGCCATATCTCGCGCGGCGCCACCGTCGGCCCCTTCGCCCGGCTGCGTCCCGGCGCAGAACTGGCCGAGGATGTCCATGTCGGCAATTTCGTCGAGATCAAGAACGCCATCCTCGACGAAGGCGTGAAGGTCGGCCACCTCACCTACCTGGGCGACGCTCATATCGGCGAGCATACGAATATCGGCGCGGGTACGATCACCTGTAACTATGACGGCGTGATGAAGCACCGGACCGAGATCGGCAAACGCGCCTTCATTGGCTCCGATACGATGCTGGTCGCCCCGGTGAAGGTGGGCGATGGGGCGCTGACGGCGTCGGGGTCCGTCATCACCCAGGACGTTCCGGCAGAGGCTCTGGCCATTTCCCGCGCCAGACAGGAAACAAAACCCGGCCTGGCGGCAAAATTGTTCGAAAAACTGAAACAGATTAAGGCGAAACGCCAGAAAGAGGCGCAGTAATGTGCGGTATTGTGGGGGTGCTCGGCAGCCATGAGGTCGCGCCGATCCTTGTCGAGGCGCTGAAACGGCTGGAATACCGGGGCTACGATTCCGCCGGGATCGCGACCGTGAATGGCGGCCGGCTCGACCGCCGTCGCGCGGTCGGCAAGCTTGTGAACCTCTCCGACCTTCTGGTTCACGACCCGCTCGCAGGCAAGGCCGGGATCGGCCATACCCGCTGGGCAACCCATGGCGCGGCGACGGTCGTCAACGCCCATCCCCACCGCTCCGGCCCGGTCGCCGTCGTTCATAATGGCATCATCGAGAATTTCCGCGATCTGCGTACGGAACTTGCCGAAAAGGGACTGGCGGCAGAGACCGAAACCGACACCGAAACCGTCGCCCTTCTGACCCGCCACCATATGGATCAGGGCATGAGCCCCCGCGACGCCGCGCGCGAAACCCTGCGCCGCCTTGAAGGCGCCTTCGCGCTTCTCTTCCTCTTCGACGGCGAGGAAGACCTGATGATCGCCGCCCGCAAGGGCTCGCCCCTGGCCATCGGCCATGGCGAGGGCGAGATGTTCGTGGGCTCCGACGCCATCGCGCTCGCGCCGATGACCGACCGTATCACCTATCTGGAGGAAGGTGACTATGCCTTCGTCACCCGCGCGGGAGTGGAGATCTTCGATGCCGCCGACCGCCGCGCCAACCGGGACTTGCAGCAGATCCAACTGGAAGCGACGCGGATCGAAAAGGCCGGCTACAAGCATTTCATGGCGAAAGAGATCGCCGAACAGCCGATAGTTCTGGCCGACGCCATCAAGCATTACTGCCGGGGCCGCCAGATCAATGTTCCCGATGAACTGGACTTTTCAACGCTCGACCGGCTGACGCTGGTGGCCTGCGGCACGGCGAACTATGCCTGCCTGACCGCCAAATACTGGTTCGAAAGCCTAGCGGGCCTGCCCTGCGAGGTCGATATCGCCTCCGAGTTCCGCTACCGCGAACCGCCCATGCCGGAAAACTCCTACGCGATCTTCGTCAGCCAGTCGGGCGAAACCGCCGACACGCTGGCCGCTTTGCGGTACGCCAAGGAGAAGGTGGCCAAGATCGTCTCCATCGTGAATGTCCCCACCTCCTCCATCGCGCGGGAAAGCGATGTCGCGCTGCCGATCCTTGCAGGCGTCGAGGTCGGCGTCGCTTCCACCAAGGCCTTCACCTGCCAGCTTTCGGTGCTCCTGCTTCTGGCACTGAAAGCGGGTCATGACCGGGGAAGGATCGACGACAAGACCCTGGCGGATCACCTGAAGACCTTCGCCACCCTGCCGGGCCTGATGAACCAGACCCTGAGCCGTGAAGCCTCGATCGCCGTGATGGCGGCTGCCGTGGCCGAGGCGCAGGATGTCCTCTTCCTCGGGCGTGGCGCGATGTTCCCGCTGGCATTGGAAGGCGCACTTAAACTGAAAGAAATCAGTTATATACACGCCGAAGGCTATGCGTCCGGGGAACTCAAGCACGGCCCCATCGCGCTGATCGACAAGAACGTCCCCGTCGTCGTCCTCGCCCCGCGCGATGCGCTCTTCGACAAGACCGTGTCGAACATGCAGGAGGTGATGGCGCGCCACGGCAAGGTGATCCTGATCACCGATCCGAAAGGCGCAGAGGAAGCAGGCCTTGGCACCTGGAAGACGCTGACCCTGCCCGAGATCCCGGCGATCTTCGCACCGATCCTTTACGCGCTGCCCGCCCAGCTTCTGGCCTATCACGCCGCCGTCGCCAAAGGCACCGACGTGGACCAGCCGAGGAACCTCGCGAAATCCGTTACGGTGGAATGACATGGCAAAGAAGTTCGATCGTCTGGCGCAGTCGCATCGCACATTCATTGAAGCTCAGCATCTGTTCTTCGTGGCCACAGCCGCGCCAACCGGCCGGGTGAATACGTCACCCAAGGGCACAGACTCACTTCGGGTCATGGATTCTCGCCGCATAATCTGGCGAAACTCCACCGGCTCGGGCAATGAATCCGCCGGTCACATCCTGCTTTCGCCGCGCATGACGCTCATGTGGTGTTCGTTCGATGAAAAGCCCCTGATCCTGCGCGCCTATGGAACGGCTACGGCGCTGCATCCGGGGGACGACGACTGGTCAGACTTGAACGCTCTCTTTCCACCGGATATCGCCGCCCGTCAGATCTTCGACCTGTCCATCGATCTCGTCCAGACCTCCTGCGGGTTTGGCGTTCCGCGCATGACCTACGAAGGCGAGCGTCCCGATGCCGACGAATGGTCTGAGAAAAAAGGGCCGCAAGACATCCGTGAGTATTGGGCCGAAACGAACCGCCAAACGCTGGACGGCTTTCCAACTGGTATTCCGGATTGACCTTGGCCGATGCCATCACTGCGCTGCGAGCCGGAGCTGAACCCGGCAGGGCCGAAGGCATGGCCGCCTATCACAAGCAGAAACGCGAGGTTCTGGGCATTCCGAACCCTTACCTCAACGATCTGGCGAAGGAGTGGCGCCAAAGTCTGACCGTTCCCGAGCGTGTGGCACTCGCCCAGCAGCTCTGGCAAACCGATATCTTCGAAGCCCGCATTATCGCGGCGAAGACCCTGACACAGGCCCGGATCAAGCAGGATGAGCCCGTGTGGCGCCTCATCGCCTCATGGGTTCCGGAGTTCGACAGCTGGGCCATCGCAGACCATGCCTGCGATGCAGGGCAGCGCCGCCTTGTCGCCGAACCTGCCCGAATTGACGAGGTCGAAGTCTGGACCCGGTCGGACCACATGTGGACCCGTCGCGCCGCCTTGGTCATCACCCTGCCCTGGACAAAGCAGAACCACCCGACCGAACATGACCTCGCGATCCGCGACCGCGTCCTCGGCTGGGCCGCATCTTACGCAGACGACCGCGACTGGTTCATCCAAAAGGCCATCGCCTGGTGGCTGCGCGACCTGTCGAAACACGACCCCGACCGTTCACGCGCCTTCCTCGCCGAGCACGGCTTCCGTCTGAAAGCCTTTGCGCGCAAGGAAGCTGGGAAGTACCTCTGATCCGCGTGCGCCCTGACCCTACCTATTACGCATCGCGCAACTCCCGCCGCATGATCTTGCCCGTCGCGGTCATCGGCAGGCTTTCACGCCGTTCCACCCAACGGGGTGCAACATGCGGGCTGACCCGGTCCTTTACCCGCTGGATCAGCGCGGCTTCCAGACCTTCCCAGTCCGCACGCTCGCGCAGAACGACGAAGGCCTTCACGACCTCGCCCCGCACCGCATCCGGCACCCCCACACAGGCGGCCATCACAACGTCCGGATGGCCGGTCAGGCAGTTCTCGATCTCGGACGGGCCAATCCTGTACCCGGCCGATGAGATGATGTCGTCATCCCGCGCCACATAGGTGAAATAGCCCTCTTCGTCGCGGATGCCGAGGTCGCCGGTCCTGAGCCATTCGCCCGTAAACTTCGCCGCCGTCGCCTCGGGTTTTCCCATATATTCCAGAAACATGACCGGATTTCCGCGCCGGATCGCGATCTCTCCGATCTCGCCATCCGCGACCGCCCGTCCCTCGGCGTCGAGCACCGCGACCTCCGCCCCCGGCACCGCCCGGCCCATCGTCCCGGGTCGAGTCGGGAAGAGCCCCTCGGCGGAACAGACAACGAGATTGCATTCGGTTTGTCCGTAAATCTCATTGATTGGCGCATTCAACGCCGACCGCCCCCACTCCAGCATTTCCGCCCCGAGGCTCTCGCCGCCCGACGACACCGCCCGCACGCATAGTCCACCGGGCACAGACGCGCCCCGCATCAGTTTCAGCGCCGTTGGAGGCAGGAAAAGGTTCGTAACCCGATGATGCCGCATGATCCCGAAGGCCTCATCCGGATCGAACTTGCGCATCCGCCTGCTGATCAGGGGCACACCGTAATACAGGCAGGGCATTGCCATATCCATCAGCCCGCCGATCCAGGCCCAGTCGGCAGGCGTCCAGCCAACCGCTCCGGGCTTCGGGAAAAAGCCCTGACTGAGTTCGATATTGGGCAGATGGCCAAGAAGGAAGCGATGGGCATGCACCACGCCCTTCGGCGCGCCGGTGGTGCCCGAGGTGTAGATCAGCACCGCCGGTTCGTCTGCACCAACGGGGACAGGCGCAAGCCGGTCGGAAGCGCGTTCGATCTCCCCCCAGAAGTCGCGTTCCGCCGAAGGTTCAATGCAATAGATATCCCGCAGATCCGCCAGCCCACCCCGGATTTCGCCCAGCTTTTCAAGGCTCGCGCCGTTCGTCACCACCACACGCGCCCGGGCGTCGGCCAATCGGTAGGCCAGCGCATCCAACCCGAAAAGCGTGAAGAGCGGCAGCACAATCGCGCCAAGTTTCATCGCTGCGAAATGCGTGATCAGCACCTCTGGCCCTTGCGGCAAGAGCACCGCGACCGTATCGCCACGTCTCAGCCCCCTTGCCGCAAAGGCATTGGCCAGCCTGTTCGACGCCGCCGCCAGTTCGCCGTATCGCCAATGCCGGAGAGAGCCGTCCGCTGACAGGTCAATCAGCGCCAGCCGGTCGGGCTCCGTCCGTGCCCAACTGTCGCAACAGGCCTCGGAAATGGAGAAATCCGTCGGGATGCGCCAGCAAAACCCGGCGCGAAGTGCATCATAACTCTGCCCGGCCTCGAGAAGGGCACGCTTCACGGGCGACATCCAACGGGTGTGGCAGCGGTGGTCATGCCTGTGACGATAGTCCCACGCCTCCCTCCGTTCAATCTCATGCTTTCCCCTTGCCGCGCCCCGATCGCAGGCATAGTTTTGACGAATGACCAAGCTCATCGACCCCTTTGCCCGGCCGATCTCCTATCTGCGCGTCTCGGTGACGGATCGCTGTGATTTCCGCTGCACCTATTGCATGGCCGAACACATGCAGTTCCTGCCGAAAAAGGATCTGCTGACGCTGGAGGAACTGGACCGGCTCTGCTCCACCTTTATCCGGCTCGGCGTCGAAAAGCTGCGCATCACCGGGGGGGAGCCCCTTGTGCGGCGCGATATCATGACCTTCTTCAAGACCATCGCACGGCATCTGGACACGGGCGCGCTGAAGGAGCTGACGCTGACGACCAACGGCTCGCAACTGGCGCGGTTCGCGGCCGAGCTGGCGGCGATCGGCATCCGCCGGGTCAACGTGTCGCTCGACACGCTGGACGCAGCGAAGTTTCAGGCGATCACCCGTTGGGGACGCCTGCCTCAGGTTCTGGAAGGCATTGAAGCTGCACAGAAATCCGGGCTCAGGGTGAAAATCAATACCGTCGCCTTGAAGGGCTTCAATGAGGAAGAACTGTTCCCGCTTCTCGACTGGTGCGCCAGTGAAGGCCACGATCTGACTTTCATCGAGGTCATGCCCATGGGTGAGATGGGCGAAGAGATGCGGCTCGATCAATACTGGCCGCTGAAGGACCTGCGCGCGCGGCTGGCAGAGCGCTTCACACTGACCGATCTGGCCGAGCGCAGCGGCGGCCCCGCGCGCTATGTGCGGATCGAGGAGACCGGGCAGAAGGTGGGCTTCATCACGCCGCTGACCCATAATTTCTGCGAAAGCTGCAATCGGGTCCGGGTGACCTGTACGGGCGAGTTGTTCATGTGCCTCGGGCAGGAGGACAATGCCGACCTGCGGGCGCCCCTGCGCGCGTCGTCTGAGGATGACCTTCTGGAACAGGCGATCCGCGCGGCAATATCGCGCAAGCCCAAGGGGCACGATTTCGACTATTCGCGCCAGTCGGTCAAAGGCCAGATGTCCCGCCACATGAGCCATACCGGCGGCTGACAAATACCCCAAGATGTTGTCGCTAACAACACATCTGGCCGAAATTCTCGACACGACCACGAGATATGGTTGATCCCGGAAGGGACTTCCTTTATTGATGCGCGCACAGGTGCATAGACGCGGTAATGCATCAGCTTGACGCTGACGGGGCTCGGTTGCGGAACGCAGTCGGGCCCCGGTTCGTTATGGCTACCATTTTAAGGTTAAGAATCAGAGAAGGCGCCAGGTGCTCAGACGCGGTCTTCGCATCGTGCCTTGCGACACAGCCTGACGCCTTCCTGAGCCGGGCCCGCCTTGCGGCATTCCCGGTTCACGGGCTGAACATCCGAAGACATCCCGCCCTCGCTCAGAACCCAAGCCACCGAGGGTAACCCCTTCAAATCCGGAGATCTTCCAGAGCCCTCCCGGCGTTCCGCTACCCGTCCAATCAGCACCCGGACACATGTTCCGTTTCCCGATCGTCTTGGCCGCGGAGGCCTTTGCGTACCGCTCCGGTCCGAAGACCCTTGCGATGGATTGAGGTTGGCCCGGCGACCCCGAGTCGCGCAATGAAAAAATCGCCGCTCAGCCAAATTTCTTGGGGATAAACCACTGATTTTCCTTGTGGATTTCCTGTGGACAAGTCGGAAAATGCTATGCGTTCGGCTGGGTTGGCTTTGGAAAATCGCGGCGTTTTGGCGCGAAAATATCCGTCTGCAAAGCGTCGGCAAAACGTATGGCATGCGTCGGGCTGCCCGCCCGACGGGTCCGGTTGCCATGGGAGCCGAGCCGGGGCGGGTCACCCCCGCCCCGCCAAACGTCAGATGAGGATGGCCAGCACCTCGGCCAGACCGATGAGGCCCAGAAGACCCGCCGAGATGTTCTTCAGCATCGGGATGTTCCGGGCGGCGAGGCCCTTGCCATAATGCGTCGCCTTCATCTCGTCATCCATGTCGTCGCGCAGCGCGATGAGATCGTCCAGCGACGTGCCCCCCGCCAGCACCCCGTACGCCGTCGTCGCGATCACCAGCATCAGAAGCGGCGCGGAATAGCCGTCGGGCCCCAGATGGATGAGCGCGGCTAGCCCCGCGAAAGTGAAGATCGTGGTGCGCATGATCCCGAAATAATGGGTCGAGCGCTCCATCGAGAGATAGTTGCGTTGGTCTGGTGTCATGTCCTGTCCCTTCCTGTTCTGAATGCCGGCACCGGGCGCGCATCGCGGTGCCGGATCGGGGCGCGGATCATCTGCGCCCTTCCTGCCCGCGTGTCAGTTCGGTGCGCTGAACTTCGCGGCGATGGCGCCCGCCTTCTTCTGCGCGTCCATGAACTCCGCCGAGGTGAAGCACTGCACGGTCTTGAGGTTGGAAACCGCACCCGACGCGCCGACAGCCATCAGGGCCGCGAGCATCGAGGTCAGGTCGTTGGTGGTGACACGGGCGATGAAATCCGTGTCGCCGGTGGTGACGAAGAAGCTTTCGAGCTTGCCCCCGGCGGTGGCGATCATCGCGCCCACGGCCTTTTCCCGGTCGCTCGGGTTGGCGATCATGCCCTTCATCGCGGCCTGGGTGTAATTACCGGTGATGATATACTGTGCCATTGTCATCCCTCCCGGGCAGGCACACTTTCCCCGGCCCGCGGGGATGCGGGCCGATCCGAAGGAACCCACCCGGGCCGGAGCATAACACGAAACCGTGAGCGAGTCCGGGGGATGTTTACGTAAAGGTCAGGCCCGGATGTAGGGCGGGTTTCAACCCGCCATTCCGGGGAATGTTGCGTGCGGCCAAGGCAAGTGCCGGGGTGAACCCCGGCCTACCACGTGTCCGTACGTTCGGGCGCCCGAGGACCGGTCAGGGGACGTGCCAGTGGCACGTCACCCGGTCCGATTGGCCGGAGGCGCAAGCCGCAGGCCAAGGGGGGTGCGGCCGGGACCGAGGGTCGTAAATCGGGGCGCGCCTGCCTGGGTAGCCAGGCGCGGCCCGATTTGTCGCGGGACAAATCGGGCGGGGACGAGACGCGAAATTCGGGAGGAAGCGGGGTGAACCCCGCGCTACAGCGCGCTAATGCGCAAAACCACGCCCCGTATGTTTCTCGGCTCCAAATTTGTCGTACCGGTTCATAGAGAATCAAAGGCGGTATTTTTCTGCGATTCTCTGCACGGCTTTTACACAACCGTCAGAGACCGACCGTGTATCACCGCCCAACTCTTCCCACCTTTGCTTCAAATTCTCAAGGATCGACTCGTAACCTCTTCGCCATCCGGGTTCGAGATGCGTATCGCCATCCGCAAAAGCCATCAAAGTCGCTGAAGTTACCACAAACTCACGCTCCTCCGGCGTACAATTGGTTTTGGTGTCCGCATCTTCAAATGCCGTATGTAATCTTTCAACAATCGGGCGCATTTTTGCGGGATATGCGCGGTAGGAATTCCCGGTGCTTTGGTCGTTGACGCAGCCGGAGGACAGTAATGAAGCGATTCCAAGTACTGCAAAATATCGCATCCGAAACCCCATATGATCCGTACAACTGAATGCTAACTCTAAGTTATAAAATTTGTTTTCATTTTGACTCGTATCAATGAAAGCGAATTGGTTAGCTTTTACATTTTCATACGAACGAAAAATTTAGGGTGGGGAAAATGCATGTGAAAACACCGATGATCGTAGGCATCTTGCTTCAATTCGGAATCTCTGGATGCGTGCAATCTGACACTTCCGTCACGGAAACCACTAGCGTTACAGCAGCGGGAGCTGCCGTAGAAGAATGTGAGGATGCCGGAAAACGTGCTAAAGTTGTAATCTATCCCCAAAGTAACAGCGCTACCGTAACTTGCGAGTAGCGTTACCTTCCCCCTGACACACGGCCAACTTTATTTGGTATCCCCCGTTTGAACAGCAGCGCTGGGAGCGCAAAAGCCGCGAGTGGTCTGCCGGTGGCGGCCACGGGGAGTTCTATCAATGATAGATAGCCGCCCCATCTGCCCGCTCTTCCCCGGAAGATACTGCTTATTATGCCTCTCGCAGTTTGGAGGCATCAATCGCGCTGCTGAACGAGTCGTAAACCGATCAATGGGTCCTGAGCCTAGCTGTCCATTTTCAGCGCGCTAATAAACGCCGACTGCGGAATCTCCACCTTGCCGAACTGGCGCATCTTCTTCTTGCCGGCCTTCTGCTTCTCCAGAAGCTTCTTCTTCCGCGTCACGTCGCCGCCGTAGCATTTGGCGGTCACGTCCTTGCGCATGGCGGCGATGGTCTCGCGTGCGATCACGCGGCCGCCGATCGCGGCCTGAACCGGGATCTTGAACATGTGGCGCGGGATCAGTTCCTTCAGCTTCTCGCACATCACCCGGCCCCGGGCCTCGGCCCGGTCGCGGTGGACCATGATCGACAAAGCATCCACGGGTTCGTCATTCACCAGGATCGACATCTTCACGAGGTTGTCCTCGCGGTAGCCCATCATCTGGTAGTCGAAGCTGGCATAGCCCTTGGTCACCGATTTCAGCCGGTCGTAGAAGTCGAAGACGACCTCGGCCAAGGGCAGGTCATAGACCGCCATGGCGCGGGAGCCGGCATAGGTCAGGTCCATCTGGATGCCGCGGCGGTCCTGGCAGAGTTTCAGCACGTCGCCGAGATAGTCGTCGGGGACCATGATCGTGGCCTTGATGCGCGGCTCTTCGATATGGTCGACAAAGGTCAGGTCGGGCATGTCGGCGGGGTTGTGCAGCTCGCGCACCTCGCCGTCCTTCATGTGGAGCCTGAAGACCACCGAGGGCGCGGTGGTGATCAGGTCGAGGTCGTATTCGCGTTCGAGCCGGTCGCGGATCACCTCAAGGTGCAGAAGGCCGAGGAAGCCGCAGCGGAAGCCGAAGCCGAGGGCGGCGGAGGTCTCCATCTCATAGGTGAAGGAGGCGTCGTTGAGGGCGAGTTTCTCGATCGCGTCGCGGAGGGCTTCGAAGTCGTTGGCATCGACCGGGAAGAGGCCGCAGAATACGACGGGGATCGAGGGTTTGAAGCCCGGCAGCGCCTTCAAGCAGGGCTTTTTTTCGTGCGTGATCGTGTCGCCGACGCGGGTGTCGCGGACCTGCTTGATCGAGGCGGTGAAGACACCGATTTCGCCCGGGCCAAGCTCGGCGATATCGACCATCTGCGGTTTCAGGACGGCGAGCTTGTCGACGCCGTAGATGGCGCCGGTCTGCATCATCTTGATGCGGTCGCCCTTGCGGATCATGCCGTCCATCACGCGGATCATGACGACGACGCCCAAGTAGGGGTCGTACCACGAGTCGACCAGCATCGCCTTCAGGGGCGCGCTGGCGTCGCCCTTCGGCGCGGGCAGTCTGGTGACGATGGCCTCCAAGACGTCGGGAATGCCGAGGCCGGTCTTGGCGCTGATCGGGATGGCTTCGGACGCGTCGATGCCGATCACGTCCTCGATCTGCGCCTTGACCTGATCGGGCTCGGCGGCGGGCAGGTCGATCTTGTTGAGGACCGGTACAATTTCATGGTCGGCGTCGATGGCCTGATAGACGTTGGCGAGCGTCTGCGCCTCGACGCCCTGCGTCGCGTCGACGACGAGGAGCGAGCCCTCGACCGCGCGCATGGAGCGGGAGACCTCATAGCCGAAATCCACATGGCCCGGCGTGTCGATGAGGTTCAGGATGTATTTCTTGCCATCCTTGGCGGGGTATTCGATGCGGACGGTCTGCGCCTTGATGGTGATGCCGCGTTCGCGTTCGATATCCATGCTGTCGAGCATCTGGGCCTTCATGTCGCGTTCGGCGACAGTGCCCGTCAACTGGATCAGCCGGTCGGCCAACGTGGATTTACCGTGGTCGATATGCGCCACGATGGAGAAATTACGGATCTGTGCGAGCTCGGTCATGATTGGCCGGATATGCGCGGGAATTGCCGGGCGGTCAATGGGGGATGGGGGCGGCCCGGGGCGCTTGTTTCGCTGATACGAGGAAAAATTCCCGCCTGCCTCAGCGGCCCCCTTTCCTCTCGTGCCCTTCCCCCCTAAAAGGCGTGCCAATCGCGATATCCCCGGGGGACAGCATGCACGAACCTGAGATCACCAAGGACCTGATAGCCGCGCATGGGCTGAAACCTGACGAATACGACCGTATCCTTGAGATCATTGGCCGGGAGCCGACCTTCACCGAGCTTGGCATCTTCTCGGCGATGTGGAACGAGCATTGTTCCTACAAGTCGTCGAAGAAGTGGCTCCGCACCCTGCCGACCTCGGGCCCCCAGGTGATCTGCGGCCCGGGCGAAAACGCGGGCGTCGTCGATATCGGCGACGGTCAGGCGGTGATCTTCAAAATGGAGAGCCATAACCACCCCTCCTATATCGAGCCGCATCAGGGTGCGGCGACCGGTGTCGGCGGCATCCTGCGCGATGTTTTCACCATGGGGGCGCGGCCCATCGCGGCGATGGACTCGCTCTCCTTCGGCCTGCCCTCGCACCCCAAGACCGCGCATCTCGTGAAGGGCGTGGTCGAGGGCGTCGGCTCCTACGGCAACTGCTTCGGGGTTCCGAACGTGGGCGGCGAGGTGCGGTTTCATGCCGCCTATAACGGAAACTGCCTGGTGAATGCCTTCGCCGCCGGCCTCGCCGATACCGACAAGATCTTCTATTCGGCGGCCTCGGGCGTCGGCATGCCCGTCGTCTATCTCGGCGCCAAGACCGGGCGCGACGGCGTCGGCGGCGCGACAATGGCCAGCGCCGAATTCGACGACACGATCGAGGAAAAGCGCCCCACCGTTCAGGTCGGAGATCCGTTCACCGAAAAGCGCCTGCTGGAAGCCTGCCTTGAACTGATGGCCTCGGGCAGCGTGATCTCCATTCAGGACATGGGCGCGGCCGGCCTGACCTGTTCTGCGGTCGAGATGGGCGACAAGGGCGGGCTTGGCATCAAGCTGACGCTCGACCATGTGCCGCAGCGCGAAACCAATATGACGGCCTATGAGATGATGCTTTCGGAAAGCCAGGAGCGGATGCTCATGGTGCTGAAGCCGGAAAAAGAGGCCGAGGCGCGGGCGATCTTTGAAAAGTGGGACCTCGATTTCGCCATCGTGGGCGAAACCATTCCCGAAGACCGCTTCCTGATCCTGCATGGCAATGAGGTTAAGGCCGACCTGCCGCTCTCCAAGCTGTCCTCCTCCGCGCCCGAATATGACCGGCCATGGGTGCCGACGCCTGCCGCCGCGCCGCTCTCCGGCTCGGTGGAGATCGACCCGATCGACGCGCTGAAAGCGCTCATCGGCTCGCCCAACTACGCCCACAAGTCATGGGTCTGGGAACAGTATGACACGATGGTCATGGCTGACACCGTCCGCATGCCCGGCCTTGGCGCGGGCGTGGTCCGGGTCCACGGTACGGAAAAGGCACTGGCCTTCACCTCGGACGTGACGCCGCGCTACGTCAAGGCGAACCCCATCGAGGGCGGCAAGCAGGCGGTGGCCGAGGCATATCGCAACCTCACCGCCGTGGGTGCAACCCCCCTCGCCTCGACCGACAACCTCAATTTCGGCAATCCCGAAAAGCCCGAAATCATGGGCCAGTTCGTCGGCGCGATCAAAGGCATCGGAGAGGCCTGTGCGGCCTTGGACATGCCCATCGTCTCGGGCAATGTCTCGCTTTACAACGAAACCGACGGCAAGGGCATCCTGCCGACGCCCACGATCGGCGCGGTGGGGCTTCTCAACTCGCTCGATGACCTCATTGCCGGGCTGCCCGCCAAGGGCGACATCGCCATGGTCATCGGCGAGACGAAGGGTCATCTCGGCCAGTCCGCCCTGCTTGCTGAGGCCTTTGCCCGCGAAGAAGGCGACGCGCCGCATGTCGACCTTGTCGACGAGCGGAAGAACGGTGAATTCCTGCGGGCAAACCGCAAGCTTGTCAGCGCCGCGACCGACCTGTCTGACGGTGGCCTCGCGCTCGCGGCCTTCGAGATGGCCGAGGCTGCAGGGCTTGGCCTGACGCTCGACAGCGACGATACCGGCCAGCTCTTCGGCGAGGATCAGGCGCGTTACCTCGTGGCGGTGCAGCCCGACAATGCTACCGCGCTGGAGGAAGCAGCCGCCAAGGCAGGCGTGACCCTCACCCGCGCAGGGCTATTCGGCGGCACGACCGTCAGCCTCGGCTCGGCCACAGCAGCGCTTCGCGACCTCTCGTCCCTCTACCGCAGCGCCTTTGCCAAGGCGGTTGCCTAAGGAAAGCGCCGTCACTTTCTGTCCGGAAATACTCCCGCCGGAGGCTCCCTAACCCGCCACCGGCACGACATCGGCGATCTTGCAGGCCCCGTCGCGCGGGCCTACATTCAGAACCAAGACCAAAGGGGAAGGACGCCACATGGCGATGGAAGCGCAGGAAATCGAAGACCTGATCCGGGCGACATTCCCGGATGCGAAGATCACGATCACCGATCTCGCGGGCGACGGAAACCACTATGCCGCCGAAGTCATCGACGAAAGCTTCCGCGGCCAGAACCGCGTTCAGCAGCAGCGCGCGGTCTATGCCGCGCTCAAGGGAAAGATGGACGGCGCGCATGGCGAATTGCACGCGCTCGCCCTCACCACAAAGGCACCGGAGTAAGACAGATGAGCGCCCAGGATCGCATCCGCGACACCGTCACCAAAAACGACGTCGTCCTTTACATGAAGGGCACCAAGTCCATGCCGCAATGCGGGTTTTCGTCCCGCGTCGCCGGGGTCCTGAACTTCATGGGCGTCGACTATGCCGACGTCAACGTGCTGGAAGACGCCGAGATTCGTCAGGGGATCAAGGATTTCTCCGACTGGCCGACCATCCCGCAGCTTTACGTCAAGGGCGAGTTCGTCGGCGGCTGCGACATCGTCACCGAGATGACGCTCTCGGGCGAGCTGGACCAGCTTCTGGCCGACAATGGCATCGCCTTCAACAAGGACGCCGCCGACCAGATCCGCGCTGCGAACGCCTGAGGCACATCGCCAACCACAATAACCATAAGGCCGCCCTCGGGCGGCCTTTCGCGCCTGAGGGCGCAGGGTGGGCGGGTGGGCGCGCCCGAATGCGCGAACCCTAACCCGCTTTCCGCTCTTCGATCCGGTCGGCAAGCGCCTCGGCCCGGGCGGCGATTTCGGCGAAGCT
The DNA here is from genome assembly GCF_025751495.1 of Albidovulum litorale. Taxonomy (GTDB): domain Bacteria; phylum Pseudomonadota; class Alphaproteobacteria; order Rhodobacterales; family Rhodobacteraceae; genus Albidovulum; species Albidovulum litorale. The sequence continues at coordinate 381,600 of NZ_JAOWKZ010000001.1, forward strand.
GTCGATGACGATCTCGGGGATGACCGGCACCTCGACCCGTTCGGGATTGGCGCGCGCATTCGCGGCCACGCGTTCGGCGACCACGGCGCGCTCCTCGGCGGCGCGCAGCTGATCTTCAAGCCCTGCAGCCTTGTCGGCCAGCATCAGCCCCGCCATCAGAAGCATCCGCGCCTCGGGCATACGGCCGATCTGGCCGATCAGCACCGTCGCCTCATTGTCCAGAAGCTTCGCCGCCGAGCGCAGGAAATGCTCCTCGCCCTCCTGGCAGGCGACCTCGAAATCGCGGCCGCCGATGGTGATCGTCATCTCCGGCATCAGGCCACCTCGCCGATCAGGGGTTTCAGTTCCGAAAGGATCTCTTCCATCTCCGCCATCTCCGCCGCCCGTGCGGCGCGGAGCGCCTCCAGTTCGGCCTGCAGGGAGCGGTTAATCAGATCAGGCTCGGCCATGCCTTTGGTCGCCGCATCGCTCAGCGCGCGGTTGGCCTCGGCCAGATCGGCATTGAGCCGCTTCTGGCGCTGCAGCTCGACCCCGGAGGCATCGAGCTGTTTCGTCAGCCGCGCGACTTTCTCCTCAAGCGCACTGACCATGGTCTCCTGCTTGTCCTTGATGGCCCGCACGCGCTCGGTGAGCTGCGCATTGGTCGTGCGCTCGGCATCGAGCGCCTCCTGCAGCGCAGCAGTCCCGGCCCCCGAAGACGATGCCGCCGACCCGTCAGCGGCCGAAGCCTCAAGCCCTGTGCCGATCCGTTCCAGTGCCGCGGACAGCCGCCGCGCAAGTTCCTGCATGTCACTCATGTGATCGCCCCCGACCCTACTACCTACCAATTCAGTCCCGGGACCGCGCGGAACCAAATGTCCCGCAGCCCGACCGAATCGGCCAGCGCCCCGTTCCCCCGAGTTTAGACCAAAGCGCGCGTGGATTTCTCCCCCTTTCCGGCCAATCGGTTAGGGGCTGCGCTTGATCTTGCCTTTCAGCCTGCTATCAAGCCGCCAAACTCTGCCACTTCAAAAAGGACAGTGCCCCGTGGATATCGCCACCCTCCGCAAGGACCATGCCGAACACTGGATGAAAGCCTGCGCGATCCGCGCCCTGGCCATGGATGCGGTTCAGGCCGCCAATTCGGGCCATCCCGGCATGCCGATGGGCATGGCGGACGTGGCAACGGTGCTCTTTGAAAAGCACCTGAAATTCGACGCCTCGGCCCCGAAATGGGCCGACCGCGACCGCTTCATCCTGTCGGCCGGTCACGGGTCGATGCTGATCTACGCGCTGCTCTACCTTACCGGATACGAGGACATGACGCTCGATCAGGTGAAAAACTTCCGCCAGTGGGGTGCCATCACCGCCGGTCATCCGGAATATGGCCATGTCGCGGGGGTGGAGACGACGACCGGACCCTTGGGTCAGGGTATCTCCAATGCCGTCGGTTTCGCGATTGCTGAAGAGAGCTTGCGCGCCCGCTTCGGCAAGAAGGTGGTCGACCACTACACCTGGGTGATCGCGGGCGACGGCTGCCTGATGGAAGGCATCAGCCATGAGGCGATCGGTCTTGCGGGGATGCAGAAGCTTTCCAAGCTGATCGTCCTTTGGGACAACAACGACATTTCCATCGACGGCAAGATCAGCATGTCCGACGTGACCGACCAGCAGGCGCGCTTTGCCGCCGCTGGTTGGAAAGTCCTGTCCTGCGACGGGCACGACCCATTCGATATCGACCGGGCCATGACCGCGGCCAAGGGGTCGGACCGCCCCGTCCTGATCGACTGCAAGACCCATATCGGTTTCGGCAGCCCGAAGAAGCAGGATACGGCGGGCGCGCATGGCTCGCCGCTTGGTCCCGATGAGATCAAGGTTACGAAAGAGATCTATGGCTGGCCCCACGCGGCCTTCGATATCCCGACCGATATCCTCAAGGCCTGGCGCGCCATCGGCGCCCGTGGTCAGGCTGCGCGCGCCGATTGGGAAAGCCGTCTCAACGCCCTATCGGCCACCCGCAAGGCGGAATTCGAACGGCAGATGTCGGGCGGCGCGCCCAAGCGGCTTGCCGCCACGATCCGTGCGCTGAAAAAGCAGAACTCCGACCTCGCGCCCAAAGTCGCGACCCGCAAAGCATCCGAAATGGTGCTGGAAGTGGTGAACCCGGTGATGCCGGAAACCATCGGCGGCTCAGCCGACCTTACCGGATCGAACAACACCAAGACCGGCGATCTCGGCATCTTCAACCCGCAAAACCGCAAGGGTCGCTACGTCCATTACGGTATCCGCGAGCACGGCATGGCGGCGGCGATGAACGGCATGGCGTTGCATGGCGGCGCGCGACCCTATGGCGGTACGTTCCTGTGCTTCACCGACTATGCCCGTGGTGCAATGCGTCTGTCCGCGCTGATGGGGGTTCCGTCCGTCTACGTGATGACGCACGATTCCATCGGCCTCGGCGAGGACGGCCCGACCCACCAGCCGGTGGAGCATCTGGCGATCTGCCGGGCGACGCCGAACACCTGGACCTTCCGCCCCGCCGACCTGATCGAGACGGCCGAGGCCTGGGAACTGGCGCTGACCGCCGAGGCGACCCCCTCGGTGCTGGCGCTGTCGCGGCAGAACCTGCCGACCGTGCGCACCAAGCACACGGGCAAGAACCTGACCGCGCAGGGCGGCTATGTGCTGCGCGAAGCAGAGGGCAAGCGCCGGGCGATCCTGATGGCGACCGGTTCGGAAGTGGAAATCGCGCTGAAGGCCCGCGATCTGTTGCAGGCCGAAGGCATCGGAACCCGCGTCGTCTCCATGCCCTGCATGGAACTCTTCGCGGCGCAGGACGAAGCCTACCGCAAGCGTGTCCTGCCCGCCGGCCCGGTCCGTGTCGCCGTCGAGGCGGCGGTGCGCCAGCCCTGGGACCGCTTCCTTCTGGGCGAGCGGGGCCGCGAGGCGAAATCGGCCTTCGTTGGCATGGACAGCTTCGGTGCCTCCGCCCCGGCTGAACGGCTCTACGCCGAGTTCGGCATCACTGCCGAAGCGGTGGCGGCAAAGGTCCGGTCGCTGCTCTGACGCGTTTCAAGGCGCACCGAACAGGCTGCGCAGCTCCTTCGTGAAGGCGCTGCGCACGTCTTTCATCTCGCCGGCCGAGATGTGGCTGTCGAGCAGGTCGAACACCGCCCGAACTGCGTGATCGGCATCGCCAAGCGGGTCCGTCTCGAAGCTCTTTTGCACGGCGGCGACGAATTCCTTCGCATGCCGCATCCGGACCGGGTTGCGGGAGGAGTTCCAGCCTTCGTAGTAGATGCCACGGATCAGCGTCGGCAGCTGAGCGCCGAGATCCGTGGCCTCGTCCACAGTCAGATGATCGCGCACCGCGTGCATCACCGCGCGCAACAGCCGGTAGCTGCGCTGCTTGTTGTCCCAGCCTGTATGGCTGTCGACCTCGTTGATCCAGATATTAGCCGCCTGCACGGCCTCGTCGATGACCTTCAGTCCGAGCGCACTCATGTCGGCCTCCTGTCTTGTATCGATCGGAACGAAGTACAGCACAACTGTCGCACCCGGGCATTGACGGCCATCAGCCGTCTTGACCTCGATCAGTGCTTCCGATGCCAACTTCGGCGATCATTGATCATCGACATGATCCGGAGCAGTCCAATGGAAACCGAACCGCAAATCATCTTTCACGGGATGGACGCCTCGCCCGCCGTCACCGCCGAGATCCATGGCAAGATCGGCAAGCTCGAGCAGGTCTTCCAGCGCATCACCTCGTGCCGCGTGATTGTTGAGAAGCGCACGTCGCGGGGCCACAAGGGCCATCTTTATCAGGTGGCGGTGGAGGCCGAGGTTCCTGGAAGCATGATCATCGTCAACAAAAAACCCGGAGATCTCGGCGCGCACGAGGACCTGCATGTCGCGATACGCGACAGTTTCAACGCCGCCCGCCGGCAGATTGACGACTATGTCCGCAAAACGAAGGGCGTTCACGTCAAGAGCCACCCCGAGAAGCATCACGGACGCGTTGTGCGGCTTTTTCCCGACGAGGGCTACGGTTTCATCAAGTCGAGCGGCGGGCTGGAAGTGTATTTCCAGCGCGACAGCGTGATCGGAAACGACTGGGACCGGCTCGATCTCGAGACCGATCTGGAATTCAGCCTGATGGACGGAGAGAAGGGCCCCTTCGCGGTGAACGTGTCGCTGCGGTCCTGATACCGGGGTCTCAATGCGCCGCGGGCTTTCTGCCTGAGACCGCCGCCCAGAGCGGGCCGATCACGCGCGTCACGAACGGGATCAGGATCATGCCGAGCACGAGCCCGAAAAGGCCGTCGAAGAGCGCGGTGACCGCCCATTCGGTCAGCCCCGCAAACCGTTCCGCGACACCGTGCGCCACGATTTCGGCCCAGTGGTGAATTGTCTCGTAAAGTACCGGCCAACCCAGCACGTCGAACCCGTGGATGATGATCGAGCCGCCGACCCAGAGCATCGCCGCCGTGCCGATGGTCGAGAGAAGCGTCATCAGCTTCGGCATGCCCTTCACCAGCCCCGAGCCGATTGACCTTCCAAAACGGGTCCGGGCGGTGGCGGCCATGAAGAGCCCGATATCGTCCATCTTCACGATCAGCGCGACCGAACCATAGACAGCGACGGTGATTCCGACCGCAACGACAGCGAGGGTCAGGGCCTCCATCCACAGGACCCCTTCCGGGATTGCGGCAAGCGCGATGGTCATGATCTCGGCCGAGAGGATGAAATCGGTCTTGATCGCCCCCCTGACCCGCTTTTCCTCCAGATGGACGGGGTCACCGACATCCATGTCGGCCTCGACCTCGGCGTCGCCGTGGGGAAAGAGCTTATGAAAGATCTTTTCCGCCCCTTCGAAACACAGATAGGCGCCGCCGAGCATCAGCAGGGGCGTGATCAGCCAGGGGGCGAAGGCGTTCATCAGCATCGCGGCGGGCAGAAGGATCACCAGCTTGTTGAACAGCGACCCCTTGGTGATCCTCCAGATGATCGGCAGTTCGCGTTTGGCCTCGAACCCGTGGACATATTTCGGCGTCACGGCAGCGTCGTCGATGACCACGCCAGCCGCTTTCGAACCCGCTTTCGCGGCCATTCCCGCGACGTCATCGACGCTTGCCGCCGCAACCTTGGCAATGGCCGCCACGTCGTCCAGAAGTGCCAGTAAACCGCTCATACCCGTCCCGCTATGCTGATACCTGTCCGCAACCTAGCGGATCGGCGGGCCGAGGCAAGGCGATGCCGGATTCGCGCATAGTTGCGTCGCCCACGCCGCATTGTCGTGCCTGTTTTCGCTAACACCAGCCTGTTTCCGCTAACATATTGAATTTATGTGTTTTATAGGCAGCCCGATTTTGGTATTCGGGATGGAAGGCGCGGGACGCAGGACCGCCGCATCATCGGACAGGAGACGCATATGACCGTCACGATCGGCATCAACGGCTTCGGGCGCATCGGGCGCTGCACGCTGGCCCATATCGCGGAAGCGGCACGCAATGACGTTCAGGTCGTCAAGATCAACGCCACCGGCCCGATCGAGACCAACGCACATCTTCTGAAATACGATTCGGTCCATGGCCGTTTCGGCGGACCCGTGAAGGTAGCGGGCAACACGCTCGACCTCGGCCGCGGCCCGATCGAGGTGATGTCGACCTACAATCCTGACGAACTGGACTGGGACGGCGTCGATGTCGTGCTGGAATGCACCGGCAAGTTCAACGACCGCGACAAGGCCGCCGTCCACCTAACGCGCGGCGCGAAGCGGGTGCTGGTCTCGGCCCCGGCGAAGCGCGCCGACAAGACGGTCGTCTATGGCGTGAACCACCGCGAACTGAAGGCCGATCACCTTGTAGTTTCGAACGGCTCCTGCACGACCAACTGCCTCGCGCCGCTCGCCAAGGTGCTGAACGACGCGATCGGCATTGAGTCCGGCATCATGACGACGATCCACAGCTACACCGGCGACCAGCCGACGCTCGACCGCCGCCACAACGACCTCTACCGCGCCCGCGCTGCAGCGATGGCGATGATCCCGACCTCCACCGGCGCTGCCAAGGCGTTGGGTGAGGTGCTGCCGGAATTGTCGGGCAAGCTGGACGGCACCGCGATCCGCGTTCCTACGCCGAATGTCTCGGCCGTCGACCTGACATTCCAGGCCGCCAAGGACGTGACGGTGGCGGATGTCAACGAAATCGTAAGGGAAGCCGCTGCAGGCTATATGGGCATGGTTCTTGCCTATGACCCGGAACCCAAGGTCTCGATCGACTTCAACCACACCCCCTATTCGTCTATCTTCGCCCCGGACCAGACCAAGGTCGTGGGCGGGCGCACTGTCCGGGTCCTGGCTTGGTACGACAATGAATGGGGCTTCTCCTGCCGGATGGCCGATGTGGCCGGTGCGATGGGGCGGCTCCTGCAATAAGGAGCCCCGGGGGGCCTTAGCGCCCCCGCCCATGACCAATAGGATCGCCTTTGTCCTTCTGGCGCTGATCGTGGCGTTCTTCGTGGTCGACTATCTCTGGCTCGGCCTTGGCGCGCCCGTGTTCCTCGGGCGCAAATTCATCGAATTCATCGAATTTCTCGCCTTCTGGCGGTGAGACCGCTACTCTGCGGTTGACCTTTTGCTTTTATTGACGATGTTAGCGCAAACATGTGCCGCCTGGCCAGGCGGGATGAGCTTTGGAGGAAAGAGACATGACGGTGAAGGTAGCCATCAACGGCTTCGGACGCATCGGGCGGAACGTTCTCCGGGCGATCATCGAATCCGGCCGCAAGGATATCGAGGTCATCGCGATCAACGATCTGGGTCCGGTGGAGACCAATGCCCACCTCTTGCGCTTCGATAGTGTCCATGGCCGTTTTCCGGCCGAGGTAAAAACGACCGAAACCACGATTGATGTCGGTCGCGGCCCGATCGCGGTGACGGCTTTGCGCAATCCGGCCGACCTGCCCTGGGCCGATGTCGATGTCGTATTGGAATGCACCGGTATCTTCACCTCGAAGGAGGCCTGCCAAGCACATCTGGAAAACGGCTCGTCCCGTGTTCTGATCTCAGCCCCCGGCAAGGATGCCGACAAGACTATCGTTTACGGTGTGAACCACACCTCGCTGACGAAGAACGATATCGTTGTCTCGAACGCCTCCTGCACGACGAACTGCCTGTCGCCGGTGGCCAAGGTTCTGAACGATGCGATCGGTATCTCCAAGGGCTTCATGACGACGATCCATTCCTATACCGGCGACCAGCCGACGCTTGATACGATGCACAAGGACATGTACCGCGCGCGGGCTGCGGCCCTGTCGATGATCCCGACCTCGACGGGCGCGGCAAAGGCGGTGGGGCTGGTTCTGCCGGAACTGAACGGCAAGCTCGACGGTGTGGCCATCCGGGTGCCGACGCCCAATGTCTCGGTCGTCGATCTCGTCTTCGAAGCCGCCCGCGATACCAGCGTCGAGGAGATCAATGCCGCGATCAAGGCGGCCGCCGATGGCAAGCTGAAGGGCATCCTCGGCTATACGGAACACCCCAATGTTTCGTCCGATTTCAACCACGACCCGCATTCCTCGGTGTTCCACATGGATCAGACCAAGGTGATGGAGGGCCGGATGTGCCGGATCCTCAGCTGGTACGACAATGAATGGGGGTTCTCCAACCGGATGTCGGACACGGCCGTAGCGATGGGCAAGCTGATCTGACCGGTCACACCGGGCAACGAAAAAGGGAGGGGTCGCCCCCTCCCTTTAAATCATAGTCTAGCTACCTGTCAGGCTGTCCGACGACGACGCGCAATGGTCAGCGCCCCAAGTCCGGCCACCATCAACCATCCGGCCGCGGGCAGCGGTACGGGCGGTGTGTTCACAAAGGATTCCGAACCGCCATTGGCAAAGCCCTGCACATGGATGCCCACCCGCAGAGACCCGGACTGATCACCACCAAGATTCAGCGCGGCGATCACATCGGCAAAGGTCGCGCCGGAAATAAGGTTCCAGACGATGGTCAACCATTCGCCAGGATTGACGCCATTCGGTTGTGCCGGCGCATTGCTGTCGGCAGATGCCCCCGACGGGCTGACCGTAAACCCGATCGTATTTCCACCGGGAAGATTGCCCGGATTGGCGCCCTGCGAAAACGACACGCCCGAGGACGAGGTGATCGCCCCCATGGTGCCGAGCAGCGAGGCCTGATCGTCCCAGTATACATCGGTAATTGACGAGGCCAGCGGCCCCGAATTGTTGAAAGTGAAAGAAACCGTGCCCGACCCGCTGTCGAGCACATCCATTGTCAATTGCGTCTGACCGGTGGTGACATTCGCTGTCGAGTTCGACGTGACACCGGTGAAATTGTAGGTCACTGCGTGTGCAGCGACCGCTGAAACAGCCAACACAACCGCGGCAAGCGCAGCCGAAAGGCTTTTCTTAACACCCATCCACCCCTCCATTTAGAGGCACCCGCCTCTGCCATATTTTTACCACATTTCCATGCGGCCACCATGGAAATGTTATGCGCATCACGCCGTTCATCTGGCGTTCATCCTGGCCCAATTGAGCGAAATAGTTATACGCACAATCGCCGCCTTTTTACGAGCATTGTATCCAATTCATGCACAGAGCAGCGTACCGCTCTTTTGTCCGGACAGGCTCGTGAGCACGAATCACTCCTCTGTTCCAATAGAGGCACGGTTCCGGTGACCGCTAATTCGCCCTTGCAAAAGTTGCGAAACAATTAGAATTTAACAAGCGTTCAATTCATCTCGATGGAGGCCGGAATGGACTTCGCCCTGAGCGACGAACAGCAAGCGATCTTTGACATGGCGCGGGCCTTCGGGGCGGACGAGATCGCCCCCCATGCCCGCGACTGGGAAAAGGCCGGGACGATCCCGAAAGCACTCTGGCCGAAGGTCGCGGAACTGGGCCTTGGCGGCATTTATGTCGGCGAGGATCATGGCGGATCGGGTCTGTCGCGGCTCGACGCGACGTTGGTCTTTGAGGCGCTGGCGATGGCCTGCCCCACCGTCGGCTCGTTCCTGTCGATCCACAATATGTGTGGCGGCATGGTCGACAAGTTTGGCTCGGACGAGGCAAAGGCGAAATGGCTGCCCGGCCTCGTGTCGATGGAGAAGGTGTTTTCCTACTGTCTGACCGAACCGGGGTCGGGATCGGACGCCGCCGCACTCCGGACGAAAGCGGAGCGGACCAACGAGGGCTGGAAGCTCAACGGCGCCAAGGCCTTTATCTCGGGCGGGTCCTATTCGGACGCCTATCTGACCATGGTCCGCACCGGCGAGGACGGACCCAAGGGCATTTCGGCTGTGATTGTGGAGGCTGGAACGCCCGGACTGTCCTACGGGGCGCTGGAAGACAAGATGGGCTGGCGCGCGCAGCCCACCTCACAGGTGCAGTTCGACGATTGCGTGATCCCGGCCGAAAATCTTCTGGGCGAAGAGGGCAAGGGGTTCACCTATGCCATGGCCGGACTTGATGGCGGGCGGCTGAACATCGCGGCCTCGGCCCTTGGCGGGGCGCAGGCGGCGCTCGACGCGACGCTCGCCTATATGGGCGAACGCAAGGCGTTCGGCAAATCGCTCGACCAGTTTCAGGCCCTGCAGTTCCGGCTGGCGGAACTGGAGGTCAAGCTGCAATCCTCCCGCACTTTCCTGCGCCAGGCGGCGTGGAAGCTGGACAACAAGGCACCGGACGCCACCAAGTTCTGCGCCATGGCCAAGCTGATGGTCACCGACAACGCCTTTGACGTCGCCAATCAATGCCTTCAACTCCATGGCGGCTATGGCTACCTTGCCGATTACGGGATCGAAAAGATCGTGCGCGACCTGCGCGTTCACCAGATTCTTGAAGGAACGAACGAGATCATGCGGCTGATCGTCAGCCGCGCGATGCTGGCCGAGAGGGGCTGATGGCCGATATCCACATCCGTAAAGAGGGTCGCGCGGGCCGGATCACGCTGAACCGTCCCAAGGCGCTCAATGCGCTGACCTATGAGATGTGCCTTGAGATCGACGCGGCACTGAAAACCTGGGCCCATGACGATGACGTCGCCCTGATCCTGATCGATGCGGAAGGAGACCGCGCATTCTCAGCCGGCGGCGACATTGCCGAGATGTATGAAACCGGGAGGAAAGGCGATTACACCTATGGCCGTCGCTTCTGGGCCGACGAATACCGGATGAATGCCCGCATCGCGAGCTATCCCAAGCCGGTCGTGAGCCTTTTGCAGGGCTTCACGATGGGCGGCGGGGTCGGCGTCGGCTGCCATGGCAGCCACCGGATCGTCGGCGAAAGCTCCCAGATCGCCATGCCCGAATGCGGCATCGGCCTTGTGCCGGATGTCGGCGGTTCCTTCCTTCTGGCGCTCGCGCCGGGGCGGCTTGGCGAGTATCTCGGCACCACGGGTGCGCGGATGGGACCGGCGGACGCGATCCTCGTGGGCTTTGCCGACCTTTTCGTGCCGGAGGCCGACTGGTCTGCGCTGGTCTCGAAACTCATCGAAACCGGCGATGCACAGGTCATTCTGGAGCACACATCGCAACCGCCGGAGGGACGGCTCGCCGCGTTGCGACCTGAGATCGACGCCCATTTCGCCGGTGAAACCGGGGGCGACATCCTGCGCGCGCTGCGTCATTCTGGCAGCCCCTTTGCCACCGAAGCCATTAGGGCTTTCACCCGCTCGGCCCCGCTCTCGGTCGCCTGCACGGTCGAAATGCTGCACCGCCTGCGTGGAGCGCCGTCGATGCGCCGGGCGCTGGAACTGGAATACCGCTTCACCTACCGCGCGATGGAACACGGCGATTTTATCGAGGGCATCCGGGCCGCGATCATCGACAAGGACCGCAATCCACGCTGGCGTCATGAGAGCGCCGAGGCCGTGTCGGGTATGGAAGTTTCAAAGATGCTGATGCCGCTCGGGGCACAGGCGCTCACATTCGAGGAGGAACTGGCATGAAGATCGGCTTTATCGGCCTTGGCAATATGGGCGCGCCGATGGCGAAGAACCTCGTCGCGGCGGGTCATGACGTGACCGGCCATGACATTCACGCGCCCATGCCCGACGGCGTTGTCGCCGCGATCAGCGCGGCGGGCGCGGCGAAGGATGCCGATGTCGTTATCACCATGCTGCCAAACGGCGCTATCCTGCGCGCTGTCGCCGACGAACTGATCCCGGCGATGAAACAGGGTGCGGTGCTCTGCGACTGCTCCACCGTTGATGTCGAAAGCGCCCGGGCGGTGGCCGATCAGGCGGCCAAGGCCGGGGTTCTGGCGATCGACGCGCCGGTCTCGGGCGGGATCGGCGGCGCGGCGGCGGGCACGCTGACCTTCATGGCGGGGGGCTCGGACGAGGCATTTGCCATCGTGAAGCCGCTCTTCGATGTAATGGGCCAGAAGGCGGTACATTGCGGCGCATCGGGCGCGGGCCAGGCCGCAAAGATCTGCAACAACATGATCCTCGGGGTCACCATGATCGCCACCTGCGAGGCCTTTGCGCTGGCCGACAAGCTGGGCCTCGATCGGCAGAAGATGTTCGATGTCGTCTCCACCTCCTCGGGCTATTCCTGGACGATGAACGCCTATTGCCCGGCCCCGGGCGTCGGGCCGCAATCGCCTGCGGATAATGCCTACAAACCCGGTTTCGCCGCCGAGCTGATGCTGAAGGACCTGCGCCTTTCCCAGCAGGCGGCAGAGGCAGCCGATGCCGACACGCCCATGGGACACCTCGCAGCTTTGCTCTACGAGACCTTCGTCGAGTCCGAAGGCGGCAAGGGCATGGATTTCTCGGCCATGCTGCCGCGGTTCGAAAAGCGCCATCGCGGCTGATTTCCGCGCGGTGGCGGAGATGTGAGTGACCTCCGGCGCGTGGCTGGGCTATAGGAAGGGCAATAATGTCCTTTTTCGGGGTATCTTATGAAATCGGTTCTTGTCTTCGCCGCCCTCAGCCTAGGCGCGCTCGCCCTGCCCGCCCATGCCGGCAACGGCCATTGCCCTCCGGGACTGGCGAAAAAGTCGCCCGCGTGCATCCCGCCCGGACAGGCGAAAAAGCTCTACGGTGGCCCGCGCATCGGCGACCGGGTCAGCGACTACGACTATCACCTGATCCGCTATCCCGACCGCTACGACCTGCCGCCATTGCGCCGCGGCGAGCGGTATTACGTGATCGACGGCCAGATCCTGCGGGTCAATCAGGAAACGCGCGAGATCCTCGATTTCATCCGCGCGACGGCGGCGCTTCTGGATTGATCCGATCGCGGCGCGGTTTGCGGGCATGAGCGGCTGGACACCAGACGCGTTGGGGCTGGAGGCACTTGAGCCAAGGGCACGCGCGCGGCTCGACGCGCTGCATCCGGTGCAGCTCACGCGCGGCACACCGCTCTTTCATCCCGGCGACAGCGCCAAGGGCTTCGTCGTGGTGCTGGAGGGGCGTGTCGAGGTCTTCCTGACGGGCCCTACAGGGCGCGATATCCTGCTTTATGCGGTGGAACCCGGCGGCAGCTGTGTGCAAACGACGCTCGGCCTTCTCGGTGGCGAGGCCTATTCCGGCGAGGCGATCGCGGCGAGCGACTGTCGCCTCGTGCTGATCCCGAAGGCGGAGTTCCTGTCGCTCATGGATCATTCCGCCGCATTCCGGGGCTTCGTCTTCACCGCCTTCGCGGTGCGGATGCAGGGCATGCTGCATGTGTTGGAGCGTGTGGCCTTCCAGCGGGTGGAAAGCCGCCTCGCACAGGCGCTTCTCGACCGGGCCGAGGGCGACATGGTGCAGGCCACCCATCAGGAGCTTGCAACCGCCATCGGCTCGGCGCGCGAGGTCGTGTCGCGGCGGCTGGAAGGGTTCGGGCGGTCGGGCTGGGTCACGACCGAACGCGGCGCGGTACGGATCGTGGATGAAGACGCCCTGCGGCGGCTTGCCGCAGCTGCCGAGTAATGTGACGAGGTCACAGACCGGGCGGCTGCCTGTCTGGCATTCTTCTCTTGTGATCAGGGGGCGATACCCGCCCCGGAGAAGGAGAAAGCCATGTTCAAGACCAATGTCGGCGGCATCGACCGCGTAATCCGTATCCTGCTGGGGCTGGCCCTGCTGGCCTGGTGGTTCTTCGCACCCGGAATGGGTCTGCGCTGGCTTCCCCTGGTGCTCGGGATCATCGCGCTGGGGACCGGCCTGATGTCGACCTGTCCGCTTTATTCGCTCCTCGGGATCAATACCTGCCCGCTGAAGAAAGCCTGATCCGGCGGAGGCCCCGTTCCGGGGCCAAGAACTTACCTCGCGCCGTTTCTTGCGAAACGGCGCTCCGGTGCCTCCGGCGGGAGTGTTTCGGGACAGAAAGTGGGGTGCGCCCGCGGCCCGCAGGGGTCGCGCGGCCGAGCGGGGGCTCGATGCCCCCCGAGGTCGCCCCCCTTTTTTGGTTATTCCGCAGCGACGCGGCGGGGGTTCAGCATCGGCGCGAGATAGTGGCCGGTATGGCTCGCCTCGACCTTTGCCACATCCTCGGGCGTACCCGTCGCCACAATCCGTCCGCCGCCATCGCCGCCTTCCGGCCCGATATCGACGATCCAGTCGGCGGTCTTGATCACATCAAGATTGTGCTCGATCACGATCACCGTGTTGCCCTGTTCGACAAGCTCGTGCAGCACTTCGAGAAGCTTTCGCACATCCTCAAAATGCAGCCCGGTTGTCGGTTCATCGAGGATATAGAGCGTACGGCCCGTCGAGCGTTTCGACAGTTCCTTTGAGAGCTTCACCCGCTGTGCTTCACCGCCTGAAAGCGTCGTCGCCTGCTGGCCGACCTTGATATAGCCAAGACCGACCTTCACCAGCGCGTCCATCTTCTCGCGGATCGACGGAACTGCAGCGAAGAAGGCCTGCGCGTCTTCGACAGTCATCTCAAGAACGTCGGCTATGCTTTTGCCTTTGAACTTGATTTCCAAGGTCTCGCGGTTGTAGCGGTGGCCCTTGCAGGTCTCGCAGGTGACATAGACATCGGGCAGGAAGTGCATCTCGATCTTGATGACGCCGTCGCCTTGGCAGGCCTCGCAGCGCCCGCCCTTGACGTTGAAGCTGAAACGTCCCGGTGCGTAGCCGCGCGCCTTGGCTTCGGGCAGGCCGGCGAACCAGTCGCGGATGGGCGTGAAGGCCCCGGTATAGGTTGCGGGGTTGGAGCGCGGGGTGCGGCCGATCGGGCGTTGGTCGATGTCGATGACCTTGTCGAGATGCTCGAAGCCCCTGATCGTCTCGCAGGGCGCGGGCGTCTCGCGCGCGCCATTGAGGCGCAGGGCAGCGTTCTTGTAGAGCGTTTCCACTGTCAGCGTCGACTTGCCGCCGCCCGAGACGCCGGTCACGCAAATGAACCGCCCGAGCGGAAACTCCGCCGTCATGTCTTTCAGGTTGTTTCCGGTCGCCTTGACCACGGTCAGGGTCTTTCCATTGCCCTCACGCCGCATCTTCGGCACAGCGATCTCGCGCCCGCCCGACAGGTACTGCCCGGTCAGCGAGGCCGGGTCGGCGGCGATTTCCGCAGGTGTCCCGCGTGACACGACCTGCCCGCCATGCACGCCTGCGCCGGGGCCGATATCGAAGACATAATCCGCCTCGCGGATCGCTTCCTCGTCATGTTCGACCACGAGCACCGTATTGCCCTGATCGCGCAGGTTCTTGAGCGTGCCCAGAAGCCGGTCATTGTCGCGCTGGTGGAGGCCGATTGAAGGTTCGTCGAGCACATATAGGACACCGGTCAGGCCCGACCCGATCTGGCTCGCCAACCGGATGCGCTGGCTTTCGCCCCCCGACAACGTCCCCGCATTGCGGGAGAGCGTCAGGTATTCAAGTCCAACATTGTTAAGGAATCCAAGGCGTTCGCGGATTTCTTTCAGGATCAGCCGTGCGATCTCATTCTTCTGTTTCGTCAGTTTCGCCGGCACCGTATCGATCCAGGCATAGGCCTCCTTGATCGACATCTGCACCACTTCGCCGACATGGAGACCGGCGATCTTCACCGCCAGCGCCTCAGGCCGCAGACGGTGGCCGCCGCAAGTCCCGCAGGGGCGGTTGTTCTGGTAACGCTCAAACTCCTCGCGCACCCAGTTCGAGTCCGTCTCCCGGTAGCGCCGTTCCATATTGGGGATCACGCCCTCGAAGGTCCGCGTGACCTCATAGACCCGCCCGCCCTCATCGAAGCGGAATTTGATCTCTTCGTCGCCCGAACCGCGCAGGAAGAGGTTCTGCACCTTTTCCGGCAAGTCCTTCCACGGTTTGCGGGCGTCGAAACCGTAATGCTTGGCGAGCGAGTCGATGGTCTGGATGAAATACGGCGACTTGCCCTTGTTCCAGGGCGCAAGCGCGCCGTCCTTCAGCTTCAGCGTCACATCCGGCACGACAAGGCGTTCATCGAAGAAGAGTTCGACGCCGAGCCCGTCGCAGGACGGACAGGCGCCGAAGGGGGCGTTGAAGCTGAACAGGCGGGGTTCAATCTCGGGGATGGTGAAGCCTGAGACCGGGCAGGCGAAGTTCTCGCTGAAGGTGATGCGCTCGGGCTCCCCCTCCGCCGGTGCGGTTTCGAGGATCGCGATGCCGTCGGCGAGGTTCAACGCGGTGCGGAAACTGTCTGCAAGCCGCGTCTCGAGCCCCTCGCGCACGACGATCCGGTCAACCACCACGTCGATGTCATGGCGGAATTTCTTGTCGAGCGTGGGCGGTTCCTCCAGTTCGTAGAACTGGCCATCGACCTTGACCCGCTGGAAGCCCTGCTTCCTGAGTTCAAGGAATTCCTTGCGGTACTCGCCTTTCCGGTCGCGGACGATGGGGGCCATGAGGTAGCCGCGCGTCCCCTCCTCCATCGCCATGACCGCATCGACCATGTCCTGCACTTGCTGCGCCTCGATGGGCTTGCCGGTAGCGGGGCTGAAGGGCGTGCCCACGCGGGCAAAGAGCAGGCGCAGGTAGTCGTAGATCTCGGTCACCGTACCAACGGTCGAACGCGGGTTCTTCGACGTCGTCTTCTGTTCGATGGAGATCGCGGGGCTGAGGCCCGAGATGTGGTCGACATCGGGCTTGCCCATCATGTCGAGGAACTGGCGCGCGTAGGCCGAGAGGCTTTCGACATAGCGCCGCTGCCCCTCTGCATAGATCGTGTCGAAGGCCAGCGAGGACTTGCCCGACCCCGAAAGCCCGGTGATCACCGTCAGCTTGTCGCGCGGAATATCGACGTCGATCGACTTCAGATTATGCTCGCGCGCGCCGCGCACTTCGATGAATTTCTGCTCGGCCATGGCTCACCCCGGGGTCAGGGATTAACAGATAGTGCATCCGGTCCGAGTCTCCAACCCGAAAAAGAGAACATATGACGAACATGCCCATGTATGCTGACATCTGAGGAGGAAGAACGCTTTTCAAATTCATTTTTTTGAATTTATACTGCAGTCAGGCCTTGATCCTGCGTGGCGATGCACCAGATCGGGCACCAGAGTTCATGCCGAGAAAGGCCCTATCAATGCTGTCCTTCCTGTCCCAGAAGCCCGGTGGCCCCGCCCGCATGGCCGCGCACGACGCGATCAGCCGCAGCGGCGCGGGCGAGCTTGTCGTCATTGACGTACGCGAGGGGGCAGAGGTTGCCGCCTCGGGCAAGGCCAGCGGCGCGCTTCATGTACCGCTCGCGGTGCTGCGTATGAAATGCGATCCGGCGAGCCCGGAATGCCTTGCCGAGCTTTCGGTTGAAACGCCCGTCGCACTTTACTGCGCCTCGGGTGGGCGCAGCCAGATGGCGGCGCAGATGCTCGCGGGGCTCGGCTACCTGGAGGTCTACAATATCGGTGGGTTGGGCGACTGGCAGGCAGCAGGCGGCGCGATCACCCGCTGAGGCGTGACGCGCCGACAGGTGAACAACGAGCTATAAGCATTCTGTCCGAAAAACGCTTCGGGTGAGTCCCGGACAACGTCCGGGACTCGGGCACAACCACTTCCCGTCAGATATGGAGCGCGCGGCCGTAGGCGTCGAGCACGGCCTCATGCATCATCTCGCTGAGCGTCGGATGCGGGAAAACGGTTTCCATCAACTCGCCCTCGGTCGTCTCAAGGCTGCGGCCAACAACGTAGCCCTGGATCAGTTCGGTCACTTCAGCACCGACCATGTGCGCGCCCAGAAGTTCGCCGGTCTTGGCGTCGAAGACGGTCTTGATCATGCCTTCGGCCTCACCCAAGGCAATCGCCTTGCCGTTGCCGATGAAGGGGAAGCGCCCGACTTTGACCTCATGCCCGGCCTCTTTTGCCTTCGCCTCGGTCAGGCCGACGGAGGCGACCTGCGGATGGCAATAGGTGCAGCCGGCAATTGAGTTCGGCTTGATCGGATGGGGATGTTTGCCTGCGATCAGTTCGGCAACCATGACGCCTTCGTGGCTTGCCTTGTGCGCCAGCCAGGGCGCGCCCGCGATATCGCCGATGGCGTAAAGCCCATCGACTCCGGTGCGGCAATATTCGTCGGTGACCACATGGGTGCGGTCGATCTTTACGCCCAAAGCTTCCAGTCCGAGGTTTTC
This sequence comes from Albidovulum litorale, assembly GCF_025751495.1. GTDB lineage: Bacteria > Pseudomonadota > Alphaproteobacteria > Rhodobacterales > Rhodobacteraceae > Albidovulum > Albidovulum litorale. The sequence continues at coordinate 399,123 of NZ_JAOWKZ010000001.1, forward strand.
GACGTTGCCGACGATGCCGACGGCGGAGATCACCGTGTCGAACTCCATCGTCTCGGTCTTGCCACCCGCCTCGATATGCGCCGTCACCTTGCCCTTGGCACGGTCGAGCTTCTTGACCGTGGATTTCTCCATGATCTTCATGCCCTGCTTGACGAAAGCCTTCTTGGCGAAGGCGGAGATTTCGGCGTCTTCCACCGGCAGGACGCGGTCCATCACCTCGACTACGGTCGTGTCCGCGCCGAGCGTGTTGAAGAACGAGGCGAATTCGATGCCGATGGCGCCGGAACCGATCACCAGCAGCTTTTTCGGCATCCGCTTTGGCATCAGCGCGTGCTTGTAGGTCCAGACCAGATCGCCATCCGCCTCCAACCCCGGCAATTCACGGGCACGGGCGCCGGTCGCCACGACGATGGACTTCGCGGTCAGTTCCTCGGTCCCCTTGTCGGTCTTGACGGACACGGTACGCTTCTTCGGCAAGGTCGCCTCGCCCATGAAGGTCGTGATCTTGTTCTTCTTCATCAGATGGCCGATGCCACCCGAGAGTTGCTTGGCCACGCCGCGCGAGCGCTGCACGACCGCGTCGAGGTCATAGCCAATCCCATCGGCCTTCAGGCCGAATTCCTTGGCGCGATGCATGAGGTGGAAGACCTCAGCGGATCGCAGGAGCGCCTTCGTCGGGATGCAGCCCCAGTTGAGGCAGATGCCGCCCATATGCTCCCGTTCGACAATCGCGACATTCAGGCCGAGCTGCGCGCCCCGGATCGCGGCCACATAGCCGCCCGGACCCGCACCGATCACGATCATGTCGAAAGTCTTCGCCGCCATCTCATCCTCCCTCTGAAAAAGTAGTTTGGCATTAAACTACTTTTTGATTTCACACAATGCGACCGATGCCGTGGCCCCTTGCGCTGAGCGCATGGCTGCGCTCAGCCCTGTTTTTCAAGCTCCCGCACGATCGCGCCATAGCCGCCTCCGGTCAGAAACGCCTCTTCCTCGGCACTGGATTTGCGGCCAAGCGCGGCATTCCGGAACGGGAAGCGGCCAAACCGGCGGATGATCTCACGGTGGGCGTTCCCGTGCAGCAGGAACTCGTCCCGCGTTTCGTGCAGGTTCTTTTTGAAGAGCGCGATGCAGCGGTCCTGATCGGCGAGATCCTCGGAATGCTCGAAAGGCATGTAGAAGAAGACGCGCTCCGGCTCGGGGATCTTCAGGTCATATCCCTTCTCGACAGCCATCGCTGCCGCCGCCCGGGCGCGGGCATCGGTGGCAAAGGCGTCTGCCTTGCCGCGAAACATGTTGCGCGGGAACTGGTCGGTCAGGATCAGATAGGCAAGCGTCCCGCGCGGACCGTTGCACCAGTGTTCGCGATTGCCTGCATGGGCGGCCTGCCATTCCGCGCCGAACCGTGCCCGGATTTCCTCATCGACCTCATCGACGGCTGCGTACCAGCCATCAGGTCCGACATCGTGCAACCAGAACTCGACGATGGCTTCAGGTTCGGACATGGCGGCCTCCTGCGCTGTGGTCGTTACCAGAGTTACAGGAAGTCAGTCGAAAGGCCAGCGGAAGCTGTCAGTCCTTGGATATGTCTTCACCCGTCACATCGGGATTGCTTTCAGCCTGAGCGTCTGCGGCGACCTCGGCCGCTGTTTCCACCGCGACGAGACCGGCAGTCGGCGCCAGCGCCATATACGAGCCTGTCTGATCGCTCGTCGGCGCGGGACGGCGCGTCATCCGCCAGGCGGCATAGCCCGCCATCACGCCGAAAAGAACCGCAATGAAGAGGAAGAACCCCGACGGGCCGAAAACGGCCATGATCCAGCCGGTCAGGAGCGGACCGCCGATGGCCCCAACGCCGTTGATGAAGATGAGACCGGCCGAGGCTGCAGGCATATCCTCGCGCGCGAGGAAGTCGTTGGTATAGGCAACAAGCAACGAATAGAGCGGGTTGGACACCCCGCCCATCACGGCGGCGACACCAACGAGCGTGTAGAATTTCGCGTCCATCAGAACCGGAACGATAGTGCCGATTGCCCCAACGGCAGCAAGCCCCAGTACAAGTGTGCGCCGGTCCATCCGGTCAGACATCCAGCCGATCGGATATTGCAGCACGAGGCCGCCGACATAGATCGCCGCGACGAAGATCGACAGTTCCTTGACCGAGAGCCCGACCGTCGCGCCCCAGACCGAGGCCATGCCGAACTGGGCCGAGAACACCCCACCGAGGAGGAAGATACCGACACAGCCGAGAGGCGAGGTCTGATAGAGCTTCACGAAGCTCAGCGGCTTCGTCAGCTCAAAAGCGGGCGCCGGGCTCGCCGTCAGCAGGATCGGCGTGAAGGCAATGGAGACGAGCATCGAGGGGATGACGAAGAGGAAATAGCCCGACGGGTCGCCGATGTTCAAAAGCCCCTGCGCCGAGATGATGCCGAGCATCTGCATGATCATGTACAAGGACAGCGCCTGCCCCCGCGTTTCGTTCGTCGAGGCGTTGTTCAGCCAGCTTTCGGCGGTGATGTAGACGCCCGAGAAGGAGAATCCGATAAGGACCCGCATCAGCGACCAGGCGATCCAGTCGGGCGCAGCCGCATAGGCCACCAGAACCGCCGAGATCATCGAGCCCAAAGCCGCAAAGACACGGACATGTCCGACCGAGCGGATCATGTTCGGCGTCATCCGGCTGCCGAACAGGAAGCCGAGGAAATAGGCCGACATCACGACGGACATCTGCGTGGTTGAGAAGCCCTCGATCGCTCCCCGGATACCCAGAAGCGTGCCCTGCACACCATTGCCAATCATCAGGAGCATCATGCCCAGAAGCAGGGGCCAAGAGGTGCGCAGAACGGTCAGCATCGGAACGGTCTTTCAAAAGGATTGTGCAGCGGGATACGCCCGTTGGTACCGGATTTCACGCCTCGGCGCGACCGGGCGTCGCCGGATTACGCCGTTCGGGCAGGAGAAGCGAGGCGTCGCCATAGGAAAAGAAACGATAGCCGGACGCAATTGCGTGATCATAGACACGCCGCATGCGGTCCCTGCCCATCAGGGCCGAGACCAGCATCAGCAGCGTCGATTTCGGTAGGTGGAAATTGGTCATCAGCCCGTCTGTCACGCGGAACCGGTATCCCGGGTAGATGAAGATATCCGTCGTGCCCCGCCACGGGTGAATACGGCCATCTTCGCCTGCGGCACTTTCAATGAGTCTCAGCGCCGTGGTGCCGACCGGGATCACCCGGCCGCCGCTCTCGCGGGTCGCATTGATATCGGCGGCGGCTGCGTCGCTCACCTCGCCCCATTCGGCATGCATCCTGTGGGTCGTCACATCCTCCACCTTCACCGGCAGGAAGGTGCCCGCCCCGACATGAAGCGTCACATGGGTGAAAGCAACGCCCTTCGCAGCCAGTTGGGCGAGCAGATCATCATCGAAATGCAGCGACGCGGTCGGGGCGGCGACGGCACCGGAATTGCGGGCAAAGACGGTCTGGTAATCCTCGCGGTCCTGCGCGTCAGGCGCCCTCAGCGCGGCAATATAGGGTGGCAGAGGCATGGCGCCCGCCTCGGCAAGGGCAGCGTCGAAATCGGGGCCGGTAAGATTGAAAGCCAGTTCCGCCTGCCCCTCGGTGATCCCTACCACCTCGGCCGAGAGCGCATCCGAAAACCGGATGACCTCGCCCTCCTTCACCTTGCGCAATGGCTTTGCAAGCGCGGCCCAATGCCCTCCGGGGCGCGGCTCCAGAAGCGTGACCTCGACCTTCGCCACCGCCTCGCCCTGCCCGGTCGCGCGGGTTCGTGTACCCGCCAGACGCGCCGGGATGACCTTGGTATCGTTCAGCACCAACCTGTCGCCGGGGCCGAGCAGGTCGACCAGATCGCGGACATGCAAATCGTGCATCGCGTCGCCCTCGGCCACCAGAAGCCGCGCGGCGGTGCGCGGCCGCACGGGGCGGGTGGCGATCAGCCCCTCGGGCAGGTCGAAATCGAAATCGGAAAGCTTCATTGCTGCTGTTTCGGCGGGTTGGCGCGGAAGATGTTGCGGAACATGCCCGGCGTCAGGATTGAAAGCGGATTGACGCTGACCTTCGGCGCGTCAGCCGCTCCATACAGGCGATAGTTGAAGCCGAACAGCCCCTCGCCTTCACGCGAGACGACCTGCCCGATCTGGTTGATAAGATATACGGGGGAAACAGTGCCCTGCAGGTCGATCCGACCGGCGCCCGTGTCATAAAGCCCGTCGGCTGAGATGCCGAGAGAGGGGCCGGTCGCCGTTCCCTTGCGGATCTGAACAATGCCCGGGGTCAACCGGAAATCCCCGGTCACTCGCGAAAAGAGAATGCCAGGCCCGTTAAGCTGGCTGAGAAGCCCCACGACCGACACCGCGTCGAGAAGCGAGGCGAGAGCGGGAGCATCGACAACCCGGAGATCGCCGATCTGGATCTGGCCGTCATATGTGCCGGGTTCCCCGACCGGGGTCAGCGTCATGTCGAGCGCCCCGCCGACGCCCCGAGTGAAGATACCCGCAGCGCGCATGGCTGCGCCCGCGTCGGCGGCGCGCAGGTGAACGGCACTGCGGGTGCCGGATGGCGTCACGCGCCCGGTCACCGGCGCTTCGCCGTTCACGGTGCCGATGAACTCGCCGGTCAATCCGCCTTGAGTGGAGAAATCACCACGGAACCCGGTGAGTGAAATGCCCTCGGACACCTGAAGCCGGTCGAGCGCGACCGAAAGCGGCGCACCCTGCCCCCCGCCACTGCCGAATGACGCGCGACGCAGATCGACACTGCCGCCTTCGACGATGACCGCCACCGGCAGTCCCTGCCCCCGGCCACGCAGGGTTGCCGTGCCGTTGAACCAGTCTCCGATCCTTACCGATTTCAGCCGTACCGCTTCCAGCGCTCCCTTCGCGGTCAGCACGACCCTGCCCGAGGCCGTCAATCCCGGCGCTTCGATTTCGACGAGGTCGATCTCTGCCGGCTGACCGAGCCGCCCAACGACCGACAACCGGCCCGTGCCGCCCGCCCCCTTGGCCCAACCGACCTCGGGAATGCTGAGGTTCAGCCCCTTGAGGTTGGAGCCGAGCCGGAACTCGACCGGCTTGCCGCGTTCGAACCGCAGGACAATCCGCCCCTGCCCCGTACCCCGGACGGCCCCCGGCGGCAGGCCAATGGAAAAAGCCTCGAGAAAACGCGGCGACAGTTCAACGATGCCTTGCAGTTCGCTCTTGCCGCGGTGTTCGGGGGAAAACACCTGCCGCCAGGCGGCGTCGACCGGCACACCGGAAAAGATAGCGGGGCCAGAGATTTCCAGCCCCTCGCGCGTCGCAGTGACATCGAGCGCGGCGGCCGTCAGCAAGCGGTCGGGCGCAAGTGTATCAGAGCGGACATCGAGAAGTTTTCCGGTCACGCGGTAGTCGACATCCTCCGGCATGATCTTGCGGGCAAGGCGCAGGTCCAGCGCGGTTTCCAGCCGGGCGCGGCCCTCGGCCAGATCGACCGGACGGCCTGCCTTGGTCAGGAACTCGAAAGGCGGCTGATCGAGGAGCGACAGGGCGGCGGTTATTGAACTATCCGTCTTCAGCGTGAATTTCGCCGGGGCCGGTTTGATCCTCAGATCTGGGATCGCCATGACGCTGCCCGAGACATCGATGTCGCCACCTTCGGGCGCGGTCACATGGCCCCGGTCGACAACCAGCGTATAGGAATAGTCGTTGATCGTTGCATATCCCGCCCCGTTCTGAATCGGTGGCAGTGTCTTGATGATCCTGACCTCGGTGTCGCGGTAATCGTAGCCGAGCGTGAAATGCGGCTCCTGCCCCGGCCTCAGGCGGAACGCGGACACCACATCGAAAAGCTGACTTGTCGCGACGTTCTGTTCCAGCCAGGCGCGGGTCAGCGGCACCGCCGCAACGGGCCAAAGCGCCAGAAGCCGGTCAGACGTGATTTCGTTGACTGTCACATCCACGGCCACGTCCCAACCCGCCGGTGCGGCGGCGATGGTTCCCTTCGCGCCGATGCGCTGATCGCCGTCGGTCAGCATCATCTGGCCAAGCTCCAGTCGGAACGGATCGAGCCGCAGCCGGAAATCCAGAGCCCCCCCGCTCAACGTCACCGCATCGGTGAACACCCCTTCAGGGTCGGCCTTGAAATCCTCGATCCGGACCTGTGAGACCAGCGTCTCGGGCCAAGCCCCCTTGAAGTCCTTCAGCCAGGCCTTGGCACTGGCACGGACACGCAACGCCGTGCTGTCGACGTCGAGGTCCGAAAACGTCATCAGCGCGGCTTCGGGATCGTAGCTCATCGCCAACTTCACACGGTCGAACCGCACCGGTTTCGTATCGGCGGTCGGACGCAAAGCACCTTTGCCGATCTCCAGCACCGCAGAAAGCCCGCTATAGCGTCCCTCGGCATCGACACCCGTATCGAAGGCCCCCGAAATCGGCGCGTCGAGCGCGCCCAGGAACGACAGGGCCGGCGATTGCACCGCCAGATCGCGCGACGGCACATCGCTGAGGCGGACCGACAAGGCCGCCTCGGGCGTACCTTTGACCGAACGGAACGTGACCTCGGCCCGCGCGGGCGGCTTGCCGGTGTCGGCAAGCGCGGTGCCAAGGCCAATCTCGACCGCCTCGGCGCTGTTTGTGAGGGTCAGCCAACCGCCAGAGGCCCGCCAGACACGGCCGGTGCGCAGATCATCGAGCTGCATCGACAACCGGTCAACCTCGATCCTCTCGACATCGCGCAGCAGCGGAAGTTCGAACGCCGCGTCAACCACTTTCAGCAGTTCGGCAGGCTTGACAGCCTCCGCGGGTGCCGCCGCACCGGGACCAAGCGCCAGATCCAGCCGCCCATCCTCCAACCGGCGCAGGGCAATGCGGCCATCGCTGATATGCAGCGACCTAAGTTCGATCTTGCCGTCAAGCATTGGCCTTGCGTTCAGCGTGGTTCTCAGATCCGGCAGCAGGGCGATGCGGGTGCCAGTCTTGGAAAACAGCTCCACCCGCCGCAACCAGACATGCGGGATCAGATTTTCGTCGACCATGAGGTCAAGCCCGCCCAGCTTGGCCGATGCCTCCCCGGCCAGAACTGCGTTCGCGCGTGTCTCGACCTGTGCCACGAGCCAGCCGGGGGCAGCGACGACGCGCCCGGTCATGGAAAGCGCGACAAACGTCATGGAAACGAGCGACATCGTCAGGCCAAGCAAGGCCCATAGCCAGCGGCGGCGCCGAAAGGGTCCGGGGTCGGGTGATTTTCCCGCCTGTGACTCTGTCTGGTTCATACCGCTGCCAATGCCCCAACAAACCGTGCCATTGCAGCCCGGCCAAAGCTCCCCTTTATCTTTGCGGAAACGGAAGTAAAACACAAAGCCGAACCATTCGGCAAAGGACAGCGCACATGCTCAAACCCGGCGACAAGGCCCCCGATTTCACCCTGCACGGCAATGGCGATGCGACGGTATCGCTTGCGGGTTTTGCACCGAAGAAGGTGGTGCTCTACTTCTACCCCAAGGACGATACGCCGGGCTGCACGACCGAAGCGCTGGATTTCACCCGGCTGATGGACGAGTTTGATGCTGCCGGGACGGTCGTTGTGGGCATCTCGAAGGACAGCGCCAAGAAACACGACAAGTTCTGTGCAAAGCATGGGCTGGGTGTCATCCTGGCGTCCGATGAAAACAGCGACACCTGCGAACGTTATGGCGTGTGGGTGGAAAAGAACATGTATGGCCGGACCTATATGGGGATTGAACGGGCAACTTTCCTGATCGACGGCACCGGCCATATCGCGCGCATCTGGCCAAAGGTGAAGGTGAACGGCCATGCGGCCGAGGTGCTGGACGCGGCGCGCGCACTGTGAGCCTGACGCTGGCAGACATGGCGGTGGAGGTTCTGACCACCGCCAACGGGAGGGCAAAGACGGCGCTCAGCCATGCCCATGCTGCGCGCTGGCGCGAGGCCCGCGCGGCGGGAACCCCATTGCCGATTGGCCGGGCCAATCCGCCGATGCAGCCATCGCGGCCGGAACGACCTGAACTTCTGCCACCGCGCGACGTGCCCCGCCGCCGCACGGGCTCGCCGCAGGGGCGTATCGCGCTCTTGCACGCTCTGGCCCATATCGAGCTGAATGCGGTGGACCTGCACTGGGACATCATCGCGCGTTTCACCGATACCGAGATGCCCTTGGGATTCTACGACGACTGGGTGAAATCGGCCGACGAAGAATCCAAACATTTCAATCTTCTCTGCGACTGTCTTGAAGCGGTGGGCAGCCATTATGGCGCCCTGCCTGCCCATGCGTTCATGTGGCGGGCGGCCGAGGACACGGCCGATGATCTTCTCGGCCGTCTCGCCGTTGTGCCGATGGTGCTGGAGGCACGCGGGCTGGACGTGACGCCCGGCATGATCGAGATCTTCACCAAGGCCGACGAACCCGCCGCAACCGACGCGCTGAAGGTGATCTATGCCGAAGAGGTCGGCCATGTCGCCTACGGTGTGAAATGGTTCAACTGGCTGTGCGGACGCGACGGTCTTGATCCCAAGGAGGTCTTTCACGGCCTTGTCCGCAGGTATTTCCGTGGTGCCCTGAAACCGCCCTTCAACGAAGAAAAGCGCGCCGAGGCGGGGCTGCCTCCGGATTTCTACTGGCCGCTGGCCGAGGAGGTCGCCGAGGCGCCGGGCACCGCCGCGTTCCGGTAACCGCGCGATCGTCGGCGAAAGTTTGCCGAAACCGGCGGGTTCCAGCCGGCCGGGCGCCGGATTTGGTCAAAAATGTTGCAGGGGCATCACGGGGTTGTTAAGCCCTTGCGCCAAGGGGATGTCGTGGGGATGGCGTCCCGTCTTTCAAAACTAAAAAACGCAACGGGGAACAGTTTGCCAGCACGCCTGATGCACCGTTTTCACGCCGCCTTGGAGCGCCGACTGCCGGAACAGCGCCTGTTCCTGCGCTCCGATACCGAAACCCGCTTCGTCCGCCTGAAGCCGACCACCCAGGCCATCGCGCTTGGCGGATCGGCGGTCGTTCTGGCCTGGACCATCGTCGCCACGGCGATCCTGATGATGGACTCGATCGGCTCGGGAAGCGCCCGCGAACAGTCGCGGCGGGAAATGGCAACTTACGAGGCCCGGCTGGATGCGCTGTCGCAGGAACGCGACCGCCGCGCCGAGGAGGCGCTTGCGGCACAGGAACGCTTCGCCATCGCGCTCGAACAGGTTTCGTCGATGCAATCTGCCCTCCTCGCCTCGGAAGAGCGCCGCAAGGAACTGGAAACCGGCATCGGCGTCATTCAGACGACGCTGCGCCGGACAATGACCGAGCGCGACGAGGCGCGGACGCAAGTGGCCGAGCTGAACGCCAACCTCGCGGAAGGCCCGCAACTGGCCCAGACCGGTGCGGCCCCGGCGGATACGACCGAAACACTGGAGTTCGTGACCGCCGCCCTCGCCCGCACCGCGTCGGAACGTGACGAGATGTCGAGGGCCGCCGTCGTCGCCCGCGATCAGGCCGACGAGATCGCCTATGAGATGAAACTGCTCGAGGAGCGGCACGACGACATCTTCACGAGCCTCGAAGAGGCCGTGACGATCTCGATGGAGCCGCTGGACAAGATGTTCGCCTCTGCCGGGCTCGACCCCGATGACCTGATCAAGCAGGTACAGCGCGGCTATTCCGGCCAGGGCGGCCCGCTCGGCCCGCTTGCGCCGTCGATCGGCGGCAAGGCCGATCCCAATGCCGAACGCGCGTCGAAGATCCTCGATGGCCTCGACCGGATGAACCTCTATCGGATGGCAGTGGAAAAGGCGCCCTTTGCGATGCCGCTCAAGACCTCGTTCCGCTACACGTCGGGCTTCGGACGTCGCTGGGGCAGGATGCACGAAGGCACCGATTTCGCCGGCGCGCACGGCTCGCCCATCTACGCAACGGCCGACGGCACGGTCATCCATGCCGGCTGGGAATCGGGCTACGGCAACCTTGTGAAGATCCGCCACGACTTCGGCATCGAGACCCGTTACGGCCATATGTCGAAAGTCCGCGTCGAGGTTGGTCAAAAGGTCTCGCGCGGGGACCGGATCGGTGATATGGGGAACACCGGCCGCTCAACCGGAACGCATCTGCACTACGAGGTGCGCGTCAACGGAGCGGCGAAGAATCCGATGACGTATATCAAGGCGGCCAACAATGTTTTCTAAAAGCAGGATCAACGAGCCCGGACCGAAAGCGGGAGCAGAGACCGAACAACCCAAGGCCTCCGAGCCCGTAGCGAAGCCTGCCTTCGACTATGCGTCGAGCACGCCGAAGCCGAAGCCCCCGGCATCGGTTCTGTCGTCGGACCTGACGATCACCGGAAATCTCAAGACCACCGGCGATATCCAGGTCGAGGGCACGGTCGAGGGCGACATCCGCGCCCATCTGCTGACGATTGGCGAATCCGCCACGATCAAGGGCGAGATCGTCGCTGACGACGTCGTGGTCAATGGCCGCGTCATCGGCCGCGTGCGCGGTCTGAAGGTGCGTCTGACATCAACCGCACGGGTCGAGGGCGACATTATCCACAAGACCATCGCCATCGAATCCGGCGCACATTTCGAGGGCTCCGTGCAACGCCAGGAAGACCCGCTGTCGCTCGGCAACCCGGTGGCACCGAAAGCCGCGCCGGCCCCGGCCCCGGCGAAGTAAGCCGCACGAACCCGCGGAAGCTGTTTCAGGGCGCCTTCGGGCGCCCTTTGTTTTCAGTGGCCCGTCAGGCGGATCGAGAAAATTGAAATTCGTTCGGTCACCGTTCCGCAGGCGGTGCCCATCAAGGCTGCATCAAGCGCCGGTACATGTGCCATGTCGCGTGGCCGAGTATGGGAAGCGCCGCGAACAACCCTAGAAACATCGGTACCATTCCCGCAAAGAGGATCAGCGTGATGACCGCGCCCCATGCGGCCATCGCGATGGGATTGGCAAGAACCGCCTTTGTCGAATGGATCATCGCGGTCACGAAATCCACCTCGCGGTCCAGAAGCAGCGGCAGGCCGGCCACTGTGATGGCAAAGAGAACCCCGGCAAAACCCGCCCCCACCGCGCCACCGATGAGCAGCATCAAGGGGCCGTTTCCTGTGAAGAAGAGCGTGATGATATCGGTGCCCGAGGTGAAGGCCCTGAGCCCCATGAAGAGCGCAAACAGCGCGTGCGCCACGAAGACCCAGAAGAGGAAGATCACGATGATCACGGCCGCCATCGCGGGGATCTGGCGATCCTTCTGGGCAAAGACCACGCCAAGGATTTCGCCCCAGGGCCGGGTCTCGCCTGCCTCGATCCGACGGCTGACCTCGTAGAGCCCGACGGCGGCAAAGGGCGCAAGAAGCGGGAAACCGACGGCCACGGGGGCCAGCCACCATTCCTGACCGGCGACACCGTAGATACGCCACAGGATGAGCCCGCCCGCGACATAGACAGCGCTGAAAAAGAGACCAAAGAGCGGTGCTTTCAGAAAATCGCCGAGCCCCAAGCGCAGCACTGCTTTGATGTCCGATACTTCGATATTGCGAATTTCGGGCAGCGGATCGGGTCCCCGGTCCGTTTCGTTCATCTTCCCTCCCTTTCCCGCGCGCCGTTGAAGGCTAGGGCAGAGGGTAGGATTCGGGCAAGCGTCGTGTCTAGTCGTCCGCCTGCGCCTCGGCGCGGCTTTTTCCCGCAACATCCATCGCCAGCGTTGCCGCCATGAAGGCGTCGAGATCGCCGTCCAGCACGCCCTGCGTGTCCGAGGTTTCGTGCCCCGTCCGCAGGTCCTTCACCATCTGGTAGGGTTGCAGCACATAGGACCGGATCTGGTTGCCCCATCCGGCCGATCCCTTGGCCTCGTGCTGAGCGTTGATCGCGGCGTTCCGCCGGTCAAGCTCCATCTGGTAGAGCCGTGATTTCAGTGCCTTCATCGCGATATCGCGGTTTTGGTGCTGCGACTTTTCCGACGAGGTCACGACGATGCCCGTGGGCAGGTGGGTGATGCGCACGGCCGAGTCGGTCGTGTTCACGTGCTGGCCGCCCGCGCCTGAGGACCGGTAGGTGTCGATGCGGATATCATTCGGCGCGACCTCGATCTCGATATTGTCGTCGACGACCGGATAGACCCAGACCGACGCGAAGGACGTCTCACGCGTGCCCTTGCCGAAGGGCGAGATACGGACCAGCCGGTGCACCCCGCTTTCGGATTTCAGCCAGCCATAGGCGTTCTGGCCGGATATCTTGTAGGCGCATGACTTGATGCCCGCCTCGGTGCCGGGTTCCTCGGACTGCAATTCAACGGTGAAGCCGCGGCTTTCAGCCCAGCGGACATACATCCGCTGCAGCATCTGCGCCCAGTCGCAGGCCTCGGTCCCGCCGGCACCGGCATTGATTTCAAGGAACGTGTCGTTGCCATCCGCCTCGCCGTCCAGAAGCGCCTCCAGCTCTTTCGCGGCGGCGAACTCCTTCAGTGCTTTCAGCGAGCCCTCGGCCTCGGCGACGATCTCCTTGTCGTCCTCCATCTCGCCCAGTTCGATCAGGTCGACATTGTCCTTCAGCTCGCGTTCGACCTTCTTATAGGTCTCGATCGCGTCCATCAGCATCTGGCGGTCGCGCATCAGCTTTTGCGCCCGGGCCGGGTCAGACCAGAGGTCCCCGTCCTCGATCATCGCGTTCATTTCTTCCAGACGATGCGGCGCCGTTTCCCAGTCCAGCCGCTGGCCCAGAAGCTTGAGCGATTTTCCAATCGCTTCGGCAATGTTTTCCATCTCGGCGCGCATGGGCCTTGGTCCTTCCAGATCGTTCGGCGCGGTGATAGCCGAGCCACCCATCCCCGGCAAGAGGACGGGCACCCGGCGTGCTATCGGGTGTCAGTAAAGTCCGCCGGAACTCAACGTGCCGAAATCGGCTTTCTTCGGGATGATCTTGGTCTGGCCAGTCGAGGTCGTGACGGTCGTGCCGCCCTCATCCCCGCCCAATTCGCCATAGGCGAAGAGCGGCAGGTTCTGGCCCATCGCAAAGCCGCCATCGACCATCGCGCCGATACCGAAGATCGGGATCTCGTCGTCGCGGAAAAACTCGGCCTGCACAAAGTCGCCCTCGACATCGTCAGGAAGCCGTTCGCCGGTGAACCGGTTGATCTTGATGAAATGGCCGCCTGCGGGAACCTTGAACTCTGACCCGCCGTATTTCTTCACCGCTTCCTGCATGAAGGCGTTGAAGACCGGCACGCAGAGCGTACCGCCATAGGCGCCGCGGCCAAGCGAGCGGGGCTGGTCATAGCCCATGTAGCAGCCCGCGACGATGTTCGAGGTGAAGCCGATGAACCACACATCCTTGGCGTCGTTGGTGGTGCCGGTCTTGCCGCCTGTCGGCACCGGCAGGCGCACGCCCGAGCCTGAGCCCCGCTGCACGACGCCCTGCAGCATCGAGGTAAGCTGATAGGCGGTGACGGCATCCATCACGCGTTCGCGGTTAGACGCAATGCGTGGTGCGGCGCCGGGGTCGAGGCTCGCCAGCCTGCAATCGTCGCAGGTCCTCTGGTCGTGACGATAGACCGTGCGGCCCCAGCGGTCCTGAACGCGGTCTACAAGCGTCGGTTCCACCCTCTCGCCGCCATTGGCGAACATCGCGTAGGCCGCGACCATCTTGAACAAAGTTGTTTCCTGCGCGCCGAGCGAATTCGCGAGGAACGGTTCCAGCCGGTCATAGACACCGAACCGTTCGGCGTAGCCCGCGACCGTGCGCATAGTGATTTCCTGCGCGATCCGCACGGTCATCAGGTTCCGCGACTGTTCGATCCCGGTCCGCATCGGCGTCGGCCCGTAGAACTTGTTCGAGGCGTTTTTGGGTCGCCAGAGACCCTGCGGCGTGTCGACCTCGATCGGCGCGTCGACGATGATCGTGGCAGGAGAGAACCCGCTGTCGAGTGCGGCGGCATAGACGAAGGGCTTGAAGGACGAGCCCGGCTGGCGCTGCGCCTGCGTCGCACGGTTAAAGACCGACGATTGATAGGAAAAACCGCCCTGCATTGCGATGACGCGGCCGGTATTGACGTCCATCGCCATGAACCCGCCCTGCACCTCAGGCACCTGCCTGAGCGACCAGCGCTTGAACGTGCCATCCTCATTGGCGAGCGCCGCGACCAGTACCACGTCGCCAACCGAAACCAGATCGCCCGCGACCTTTGCTTTCGGACCGAGCTTGCCGTCAGCCAGCCGCTTCTTGGCCCAGGTCACATCCTCGGCCGGAATCCAATGACCGTCCTCGTCGTCGCTGACACCCTCGATCCCGATCCGCGCCGATTTCTCGCCCAGTTCCAGCACCACGGCGGGCAGCCAGCCGGCCACGTCGCGCGGCACCTCGGCCAAAGCAAGGGCGGCACGCCATTTCTCCTCACTCTCCAGCTCGGATGCCTCGATCACCTGTTTGGTTCCGCGCCAGACCCCAAGGTTGCGGTCATAGCTTTCGAGCGCTTCCTGCAACGCGATCGCGGCCTGATCCTGCATCTCGGGATCGACCGTCGCTCGGATCGTCAGGCCACCGCCAAAGAACTCCGCCTCGCCAAAGCTTTTCGACAACTGGCGACGAATCTCGTCGGTGAAGTAGTCCCGTGGCGGGAGGCCGGACTTGAACGACGCGTAGTCGCCGCTTTGCACCGTCTTTAGGGGCGCGGCCTGCGCGGTCTCCAACGCCGCGTCGTCGATGTAGCCGTTCTGGAACATCTCGCGCAGCACGTAGTTGCGCCGGTCGATGGCGGCCTCGCGGTTATGTACGGGATGATAGCTGTAGGGCGCCTTGGGTAGGGCCGCGAGATAGGCGGCCTCTTCCACCGTCAGTTCCGAGAGCGTCTTGTTGAAATAGGTCTGCGCGGCCGAGGCCACACCGAAGGAGAGGAAGCCAAGGTCGATCTCATTGAGGTAAAGCTCCAGAATCTTGTCCTTGGACAGCGTATCGACGAGCCGGGTGGCAAGCACCAGTTCCTTGATCTTGCGCTCGGCAGTGCGTTCGCCGCCAAGGAGGAAGTTCTTCGCCACCTGCTGCGGGATCGTGGAGGCTCCGCGCAGGTTCTTGCCACGCGACTTGACCGCATCCCAAAGGGCACCTGCCATGCCGCGCGCATCAAAGCCCTGATGTGAATAGAAATTTTTGTCTTCCGCCGAGATGAAGGCCGATTTCACGACCTCCGGGATCTCCTCGATCGGCGCGAAGATACGCCGCTCGGTGGCGAACTCGTCCATGAGACGCCCCTCGCCGGAATAGATCCGGCTGATCGTCTTCGGTGTGTACTGCGCAAGGTATTCGTGGTCCGGCAGGTCGCGGGCATACATCCAGAAAACGGCGCCCACCGTCAGCGCGGCAAAAACCGCGCCGGTAACGATCCAGCTGAAAATGCCCCCGAAGAAGGACAGAATGAAACGGAGCACGTCGGACTCTCCCGTACAAAACAGGCTGTCTATATAGTGCGCGCTGACGCGGGTCAAAACAACTCGCACCGCGCGGGAGGAAACGGCAGCGCCCCGCCGGAACCAGACGAAAAATCCTGCAAGGATTTTTGCGAAGAGTTTTTAAAAGATTCTTCGGCCCGGCCTGGTGCCGGTGCTACTGCCGGATAAGCCGAGCCTCGGTCGCATCAGCCTCGGCCCATGTCCGGATTGCCTCCAGAATGGCATCCTGCATACCCGCCCGCCAGTCCGGATCGGCCAGCCGCGCCCGGTCCTCGTCTGATGACAGGAAGCCGATTTCAAGTAGAACGGAGGGGATATCGGGCGATTTAAGGACCGAGAATTCGGCCCGCTGGATCGGGTGGCGATGCAGTTTTCCGCCTTCTGAACGGATCGCATCGACGATAGCCGAGGCCAGTCGCGCGCTCCGTGGCTGGGTTTCCGCCCGGGCCAGATCCATCAGCGCGAAAGCCACGTCGTCATCCTGTCCGGCCAGGTCGACGCCAGCCAGAAGGTCCGCCCGGTCGTGGCGCTCGGCGAGCCGGCGCGCGACAAGGTCTTCTGCCCCTTCGGAAAGAAGATACACCGTCGCCCCCGTAGCCTCACCCGCGTCCAATGCGTCTGCGTGAAGCGAAAGGAAGACATCCGCCCCGGCCGCCCGGGCGATGGACACGCGAGTCTCCAGCGGCACAAAGACGTCCGCCTCGCGGGTCAGCACCACCTCCATCCCGGCAGCGCGGAGCTTCTCCGACAGCTCGCGTGAGAAGCCCAGCACAACCTCGGCCTCATCGCTCCCGCCTGCCTCGGCGCCGGGATCGATGCCGCCATGACCGGGATCGAGCGCCACGACGAGAGGTAAGTCACCCGTTTGCCGGGTCTTGGCCGTCGCGGGGATCGTTGCGGGTTCGGGCAAAGCCCAGCGTGTGTCGGCCGGGGTGCCACCCTGAGTAATGTTGGCGAACTCGACCGCTGATACGGGTTCCAGAAGAAGCCGGATTGCCGCCCCCCTTTCGGCCTGCGCTTCCTCGGCCCGCGCGATCCTGTAGGGCCTGTCGAGTTCCGCAACCAGCCGTGTCCAACCGGCCCGCACGGGTCCGATTCGGAGCGCGGTCACGCGCGCTGAATGATCAAGATCGGCAAGACCTCCGGCATCCTCTGTATCCGCAAGATCGACGACCAACCGGGGCGGACCGTCCAAAAGAAATGCCCGGTAAGGCACCGCTCGGCTGATCGCCAGCGACAGCGAGACACCCTGCCCGGCATCCACCAATGTCGATGCTGTCGCGTCGATCCGTGCAGGCTCTGCCTCCTCTGCCGCGAAAACGGCGGGGGTCTTGAGAAACGCCACGGAGACGAAGAGAAGGATCAGAAACCGAACTGCCCGCATGTACCTGCCTTTTTGGGCGGCATCTTATGCCGGTCATGCCGCCGGGGGAATCCCCATCAATCAGACATGCCGCCCCATGAACGCAGCGAGCCGTGCGAGGCCTTCACGGATATCGGCAGTGGAGCGGGCATAGGAGAACCGCAGGGTCTGGCCGCCGCGATGCGGATCGAAATCAAGCCCCGGCGTCACCGCCACCCCCGCCCGGTCGAGGATCTCGGCGGCAAAGGCCCGGCTATCCTCGGTCAGGTCCGAGACATCGGCATAAATGTAAAAGGCCCCGTCTGGCGGCGCGATTTTCGTGAACCCGGCTTTTGGCAGTCCCTCCAGCATCAGCCGCCGGTTTTCGGCATAGACCGACCGGTTTGCCTCCAACTCGTCGATGCAGTCGAGCGCGCCAAGGGCAGCAACCTGGCTGGCATGGGGCGGACAGATGAACATGTTCTGCGCCAGCCTTTCAACGATGCGGATATGGTCTTCGGGCACGACCATCCAGCCGATACGCCAGCCGGTCATCGAGAAATACTTGGAGAACGAGTTGATGACATAGACATCGTCGGAGATTTCCAGTGCCGAAACCGCCCGGCCCTCATAATGCAGGCCATGATAGATCTCGTCGGAAACGAAACTGATCCCTTTGGCTTGTGCCGCCCCGATCAGGGCCGCCAGCGCGTCACGGTCAAGCATCGTGCCCGACGGATTTGCGGGCGAGGCGACGATCAAACCGGCGATATCGGCCGGAATGTCACCGGGGCGTGGCTGATACCGGTCTTCAACGCGGGTCGGAATGCCGACGGGCGTCAGGGAAAGTGCGCGCAAGATTTGGCGGTAGGAGGGATAGCCCGGTTCGCCCAGGGCCACGCGGTCGCCCGCGTCGAAAAGGGCGGTAAAGGCAAGAAGAAAGGCCGCAGAAGAGCCCGCCGTGACCACGATCCGGCCGGGATCGAGCGCAATCCCATACCAGCTCTGGTAGAGCCGGGCGATGCCTTTGCGCAATTCTGGTAGGCCGAGTGTCACAGTATAGCCGAGCGCGTCGCGTTCCATTGCCTGCGCCAATGCCGTGCGGGCCCCGGCCGGAGCGGGCGTCGAGGGCTGGCCAACCTCCATGTGGATGATGTGGCGGCCCGTGGCCTCGGCCGCGCGCGCGGCCTCCATCACGTCCATCACAATGAAGGCATCGACCACCCCACGGCTTGAACTGCGCATCTTTCCCTCTCTATCCTGCGGGCGACGTGGGGTTCTTCCCAGTCCGGCGATGCGAGGTCAATGGCTGTTCCGGCGGTCAGGCTTGTGGCGGGCCGGTTTCTGTGATCTTCGCCCCGGATGCATTCCCGCGCGCCATCGCGCCGCCAGACAGGACAGATATATGAAACTCGCCCCCCTCGCCCTTGCCGCTTTGCTGGCCACGCCTGCTACCGCCTTCGACATCTCGGCGATGTCAGAGGCAGAGCGCGAGGCGTTCCGGGCCGAGATCCGCGCCTATCTTCTAGACAATCCCGAAGTGCTGACCGAGGCGATTGAGGTGCTGCAGACCCGTCAGGCAGAAGAGGCCGCGATGCAGGACCTGAATCTCGTCAAGGCGAATGCCGATGACATCTTCAGCGATGGTCATTCCTATGTCGGCGGCAATCCCGACGGCGACATCACGGTCGTCGAGTTCATCGACTATCGCTGCGGATATTGCCGCAAGGCCCATGCCGAGGTGGCCGAACTGATCCAGTCGGATGGCGATATCCGCTATATCGTCAAGGAATTCCCGATCCTCGGCGAGCAGTCGGTGATTGCCGCGAGGTTCGCCATCGCCACGCTTCAGGTCGCCGGAAGCGAGGCTTATGCCAAGGTCAATGCCGGTTTCTACGAAAGCTTCCGCGGTGACGTCAGCATCGAAACGCTGACCGCCTTTGCCGACAGCTTCGATATCGACGCCGAGCCGATCATCGCCCATATGGACGCGCCGGAAGTGACGAAAGTGATCGAGGAAAACCACCTTCTGGCACAGCGCATGCAGATCTCGGGCACGCCGACCTTCGTTATGGGCAACCAGATGCTACGTGGCTACGCGCCGCTGAACGAGATGCAGGCCATCGTCGCCGGGGAGCGCGGCTGAGGTCGGCATTGCCCTTCATTACTGATTAATCTTGTTGCGCAAGTGTGCGGGTATGGATGCAAACCGCACATCAACGCCAAAAACCGTCCCCTATTGGCAGTGGCTGGATCAGATTTTTTCTGCCCGGTCTGTTGGACGCGGCGGTGTGGTCCGGCGCAACACCCGGGATGTAGAACTGCGCATAGGCCGCATGACACTCGAACTGGAAGTCAGACGTCGCGGGTATCATATGGTGGAGTGCGGCGGGCAATTCGTGATCTTTTGCGACCGCGGTGACATCAGGCTTATCTGCTAACCTGCCCGCAGGAAGAATTTTGAAACAAAATTCTTCCCTTCCGAAAATCCTTCATGAAGGATTTTCTCCGGGCAGTTGAGCATGACACAGATCATGGTTCGGACCCGGTATGGCTGATTGAAATGGCGCAATATCATTCTGGAGATGGTCATGACAGCACCGCTTGACGGCCTCACGATCCTCGACCTTACCCATGTGCTCGCGGGCCCCTTCGCCTCGGCGACGCTCGGAGATCTCGGCGCGCATGTGATCAAGGTCGAACGGCCCGGTACAGGCGATGACACCCGCGCCTTTCCCCCGTTCAAGGGAGAGGAGAGCGCATATTTCGCGGGCCTCAACCATGGCAAGCTCTCGATCGCGCTCGACCTGAAGGATGATGGCGACCGGGCGATCTTCGAGCGTCTGCTCGCACGGGCCGATATCCTGCTGGAAAATTACCGTCCCGGAACAATGGAAAAGCTCGGTTATGGCTGGGACACGCTGGAAAAGCGGTTCCCGCGCCTCATCTATGGTGCGGTATCCGGCTTTGGGCATACTGGTCCCGAGGCCGGAAAACCCGCCTATGACATGGTTGTTCAGGCGCGCGGCGGGGTGATGTCGATCACCGGCGAGGAAGGTGGTCCGCCGGTCAGGGTCGGCGCGTCGATCGGCGATATCGTCGCGGGCATGTATCTGGTTCAGGGCGTCCTTGCCGCATTGTTGCGCCGCGACCGCGACGGAAGGGGGGCGAAAATCGATATCTCGATGCTCGACGCCCAGCTTGCGATCATGGAACATGCCGTCGCCATAACTTCGGTGACCGGCCGGCCTCCGGGCCCGACCGGCGCCCGCCACCCGACGATCACGCCCTTTTCCACCTATCGCGCCGCCGACGGGTTTTTCGTCATCGCTGCCGGCAACGATGCGCTTTTTACGAAACTCTGCGCTGCGCTGGGGCTTGGCGACCTGCCCGCCGATCCGCGATTCGCGACCAATGCGACGCGTTGTGAAAATGTCCATCTTCTCAAACGGATGATCGAAGCCGTTACACTGGGTGAACCCCGCGCCCACTGGATCGCTGCGCTGGAGGCGGCGGGCGTACCGACGGGTCGTTTGCAGGATATGGCTGAGGTTCTCGCCGATCCCCAGCTGCTGGCCCGTCACATGGTGACAGAGGTTCCTGCCCGGCCGGGCGGAAACGTCTTCATGGCCGCTGGAAACCCGATCAAGATGACCGGTCTGACCGATCCCGCCCCGCGCGGTCCGGCGCCTGCGCTGGATGGCGACCGGGCGGCAGTGCTTGCCTGGCTGGAGGACGGCTGACCCTCAGGATTGTGTTGATCGGTGGCGAAGATCGTGTTGTCGCCTCCAGAACCGTGGTCTGATCAGCGAGCGCCGATCATGAACGTGTCTTGGTCTTCGCAGACACGAACGCTGGAGTGACAGACGAGCCTCCGGCCCGGCGGCAGGATCGAGGCGCGGGCGCGACACGTCTCGCTCGACCATTGCCTTCTGCAGTCACATCTCAATTGACTGTGCAGCGGGCGATGATGACGCAGCCGGACAAGAAAACGGCGCTGGCTGCCTTCCCCTTGGCCTTCAAATCGCTAAAGTCCCCCGGACCCTAGGACCGGACATAGTCATGAGCAGCGATCCCCTTGTCATCTTCACCCCTTCCGGCAAACGCGGACGCTTCCCGGTCGGCACCCCGGTTCTGACCGCCGCGCGGCAACTCGGCGTCGATCTCGATTCTGTCTGCGGCGGGCGCGGTATCTGTTCGAAATGCCAGATTACGCCGGGTTACGGAGAGTTCTCCAAGCATGGCGTCACGGTCAGTGAGGACGCCCTTTCAGAATGGAACGAGGTCGAGGCGCGGTATGACCGCATCCGCGGCCTGAAGCAGGGCCGCCGTCTTGGCTGTCAAGCCAAGGTGATGGGTGATGTCGTCATTGACGTGCCGCCGGAGAGCCAGGTGCACCGGCAGGTCATCCGCAAGTCGGCCACCCAGCGCGACATCACGATGGACCCGGCGACGCATGCCTATTACGTCGAAGTCGCCGAACCGGACATGCATTCGCCCTCGGGCGATTTCCAGCGGCTTTGTGACGCCCTTCGCGATCAGTGGCAGATCGACGGGCTGGAGGCGGAGACGACGCTGCTCGGCAAGTTGCAGCCGGTGCTGCGCAAGGGCGAGTGGAAGGTGACGGTGGCCATTCACCGCGATCACCGAAACAAGCCGCGCATCATCGACATCTGGCCGGGCTTCTACGAAGGGCGGCTCTACGGCCTTGCGATCGACCTCGGCTCCACCACCATCGCCGCGCATCTCTGCGATCTCAGGAACGGCAACGTGCTGGCCTCCTCGGGTCTCATGAACCCGCAGATCCGCTTTGGTGAGGATCTGATGAGCCGGGTAAGCTACGCGATGATGAACCCCGGCGGCGACAAGGAAATGACCGACGCCGTGCGCACGGCAATCAACGGTTTGGCGCAATCCATCGCCACCGAGGCCGAGATCGATCCCGGCCAGATCGTCGAGACCGTGTTCGTCTGCAACCCGGTCATGCATCACCTGCTGCTGGGCATCGATCCGGTGGAACTCGGCCAGGCCCCCTTCGCGCTGGCAACTTCGGAAAGCATCTCGCTAGCCGCGCGTGATCTGGACTTGACCGCCATCCATGCCAATGCACGCATTTACATCCTGCCGTGCATCGCCGGTCACGTGGGCGCCGACTGCGCCGCCGTCGCGTTGTCGGAGGAACCCAACAAATCCGAGGATATGGTTCTGATCGTCGACGTCGGCACCAATGCCGAGATTCTCTTGGGCAACAAGGATCGGGTTTTGGCCTGTTCATCGCCCACCGGCCCAGCCTTCGAGGGCGCACAGATCAGCGCGGGTCAGCGCGCAGCCCCCGGCGCCATCGAGCGGGTGGAGATCGACCCCGAGACCAAGGAACCCCGCTTCCGCGTCATAGGCTGCGACCTCTGGTCCGATGACGAGGGCTTCGCCACCGCCACCGCCCAGACCGGCATCACCGGCATCTGCGGATCGGGCATCATCGAGGTTGTGGCCGAGATGCGGATGGCGGGCATTCTCGATGCGAGCGGGCTGATCGGATCGGCAGAGCAGGTCGGCACCAACCGCTGTACAGCGACGGGCCGAACCCATGCCTATGTGCTTTACGATGGCACAACGGGCGGCGGACCGCTGATCACCGTAACGCAGGGCGATATCCGGGCTATTCAGCTGGCCAAGTCGGCCCTTTATGCCGGCGCGCGCCTCCTGATGGACGAGTTGGAGATTGAAAAGGTCGACCGCGTGGTTCTGGCGGGTGCCTTCGGCGCCCATATCTCGCCCAAGCACGCGATGGTCCTCGGCATGATCCCGGATGTGCCTTTGGACAAGGTGTTCTCGGCGGGCAATGCCGCGGGCACCGGCGCACGCATCGCGCTCTGCAATATCGGTGCGCGGGCGGCGATCGAGGATGAGGTCAACCGCATCTACAAGGTCGAAACCGCGATCGAGCCGCGCTTTCAGGAGCATTTCGTCGCCGCAAACGCAATCCCCCATGCGACCGCGCCCTTCCCGGAACTCTCGGCCGTCGTCACGCTGCCTGACGTCAGCTTCAACACCGCTGGATCGGGTGCCGAGGGCGGCCGTCGGCGGCGGCGGGGATAGGCCGAAAGCCAATCTGACCGTGGGCCCGTTGGTTCAGACTGGCCGTCCGGAAGGGCCATGAAAATTCAAATTTTCATGGCAAAAGTCATGACGATTTATGGCCCTACCCGACGGGCAGAACCTGGCGTTTGACCATCGTGCGCAGCGCGAAGGAAGATCGGGTGGACCTGATGCCGGGCACCCGCATCAGTTTTTCCTCCAGAAACCGGTCGAAATCGGCAAGGTCGGCCGCGACGACCCGCATCAGGATATCGCGCGAGCCGGTCATTAGGTGGCACTCCATCACCCGATCGAACCCCCGGACCGCGCGTTCGAAGGCGTCGATGGCGTCTTTCGCCTGCCGCTCAAGCTCCACCCAGATGAAGATCGACACCGGCAGGCCGACGCGGCCCTGATCTATCCGCGCCGAATACCCCTCGATCACGCCATCGGCCTCCAGCCGCGACAGTCGACGGGCGCAGGGTGTCTGCGACAAGCCAATCTCGGCAGCGAGATCGGTGACGGAAAGACGTCCGTCGCGCTGAAGCGCGGTGAGCATGCGCCGGTCGGTGGCATCCATGGTGACTTCACCTACATTTTTAAATTTTGGTGGATAATATCACTCAAATCACCAATCTCAACATCAAAGATTGGCGAAAGCCCGCTGTCAAAGGGTGTTATCTTCCATCCATCGCATTCACGGAGCCTACAATGCAGATCACCCGAGTCGCCACAAAAGAGCATGAAGAGGTTTATCGGGTCGAGGACCGGGATTCGGGGCTGACAGGATTCATTGCCATTCATTCGACCACGCTTGGCCCGGCCGCGGGCGGGCTCAGGATGCGGGTCTATCGCAGCGAGGACGAGGCGCTGAGCGACGTTCTGCGCCTGAGCCGGGGCATGACCTTCAAGAATGCCGCCGCCGGTCTGCCGCTCGGCGGTGGCAAGGCGGTGATCATCGGCGATCCGTCGCAGGGCAAGACACCAGACCTGCTGCGGGCCATGGGGCGCGCGGTCGAGACACTGGCCGGTCGATACTGGACCGCCGAGGATATGGGCATGACGACCGCGGATATGGCGGTGCTGGCCGAGGAAACCACCTTTGTTGCCGGTCTGGCCGGTGGGGCCTATGCCAGCGGCGACCCCTCGCCAGTGACTGCGCGGGGCGTTTTCAATGCTGTACGTCGGGCGGCGAAACACAGGCTTGGCAAAGACAGCCTTGACGGGCTGACCGTCGCCGTACAGGGCCTTGGCAATGTCGGGCGCCATCTCTGCGCCCTGATGCATGGCGATGGCGCGCGCCTGATCGTGACCGATATCGACGCGACCCGCGTTGCAGGCGCTGTCGCGGAATGGTCGGCCGAAGCCGTTGCCGAAGACGAGATATACCACGCCGGCGCCGATATCTTCGCCCCCTGCGCCATCGGCGGCATCCTGAATGCCGAAACCATTCCGGCGCTTCGCGTCGCCATCGTCGCTGGCGGTGCCAACAACCAGCTGGTCACCGATGCAGACGCTGATCGCCTCGCGGCCCGCGATATCCTCTACGCGCCTGATTTCGTCGCCAATGGCGGCGGCATCATCAATGTCGCGGCCGAGATCCTGAAAATCTCCGACCGCGAAAGCTGGGTCGCGGCCCAGCTTACGGCGCTCGACCGGACAATGGAGGCGATACTGTCCGCCGCCAAGGCCGAGGGGGTGAGCCCGCATCACGTCGCCGAGCGGATCGTGGCCGAACATATGGCCCGTGCGGCGGCCTGACCCCTTGACGCGCGGCGCGACCCGGCAGATTTTCGGGCCGTGCCGCGAAGGAGCATTCCGATGAAACTCTCGATTCCCGATATGAGCTGCGGTCACTGCAAGGCGTCGGTGGAACGCACGATCATCGACCTCGACAGCCATGCCGATGTCGTGGTTGACCTTAACGCACGCACTGCCGACGTCCGGACCACCGCCCCGGCCGAGGCCGTCTTGACAGTGCTGAAGGCCGAGGGCTATCCGGCGACGATCCTGCGCTGAGGCCCTGGCAATTGCACCAAGGGGGCGATCGGTGCATACTCCGCCCCGCTTGATGGCGCCAAGACCGAAAAAACCGGCGGCGCAGGTGGGATGGGACGAAGGAATGAGGATAGCATTGTTTGCGGCGGCGCTCTGCGCTGTTGCCCCGATGACAGCTTTAGCGGGGCCGATCGACAGTGCCTGCCTGAAATCCGACCGGTCGACCAGCCCGATCATCTGTGACTGTATCCAGCGCGTCGCCAACATGACGCTGACCAGTTCCGACCAGCAACTGGCGGCAAAACTCCTGCGTGATCCTGAAAAGGTTCAGGACATCGCCTATTCGAACCGCGCCAGCCACCGTGAGTTCTGGGCACGCTACACGAACTTTGGCACCGCAGCCGAACAGGTCTGCGCGAACTGAGCGGACAGGCTTGCGGTCAGCCCGACCGCGTCAGCGATGCAACCAGCCCATCGGCGGCCAGTTCGATCAGGTCCAAAGCCCGGTCGAAATCACGCGTGTAGTAGGGATCGGGCACCTCGTCCGTGCCGCAGCCCGGCGCATTTTCGAGCATGAGGTGGAGCGGCGTGGCATTGCCCCCAGGGCGCAGAGCCGAGAGTTCGGCGAGAGTTGCGCGGTCCATCGCCAGAATTAGGTCGAAATCGTCGAAATCCGCCCGCCGCACCTGCCGCGCCCTGAGCGGCGCAAGATCGTAGCCACGCGCGGCCGCCGCTGCGATCATCGGCGGATAGGGCGGACCGCCGATATGCCAGCCGCCGGTTCCGGCGCTGTCCACACTGGCCGCCAGCCCCGCCGCACTGGCCTTGGCGGCAAAAACCGCCTCGGCCGCCGGGGAGCGGCAGATATTGCCGAGACAGACGAAGAGAACGCGCTTCATGCTGGGCCTCCGTCCCCGGCCATGGCAGAAGGAGGGGGCGATGTCAAAACCCGACCATATCGTCATCCTGACAGGCGCCGGGATTTCGGCCGAGAGCGGGCTCGGAACTTTCCGCGATGTCGGCGGTATCTGGTCTCGTTACGACTGGCGCGACCTGGCCACACCCGAAGGCTTCGCCCGCGACCCGGATTTCGTACTCGATTTTTACAACTGGCGGCGCGAGAAGGTACGCGCAGTCAAGCCTAATCCGGCGCATCTCGCGCTTGCCCGGCTCGCCCGGCACTGGCAGGGGCCCGTCACGCTGATCACGCAGAATGTCGATAACCTGCACGAACAGGCGGGAAGCCCCGAGGTGATCCACATGCACGGCACACATCTGACCGCGCTCTGTGCCGCCTGCGGCCACCGCTGGCCTGCACCTGAAGTCATGCGGGCCACCGATCCCTGCCCCGAATGCGCACGCCCCCGGGCCCGGCCCGATGTGGTCTGGTTCGGGGAAACGCCCTATCATCTCAACCGGATCGGCGAGGCTCTGACCTGCGCCGGTCTTTTCGTCTCCATCGGCACATCCGGCACGGTCTACCCCGCCGCCGGTTTCGCCGCGGCGGCCCGCGCCGCGGGGGCGCGGACGCTGGAACTGAACCTCGAACCCTCACAGAACGCGACAGTTTTCGACGAGTCGCGGCATGGCCGGGCGAGCGAGATCGTGCCCGAATGGGTGGCGGAAATGCTCAACGAAAGCTGATCACTTTCTGTCCGGAAATACTCTCGGGGGTGAATGCGCCCGGAACGGGCGCAGAGGGGGCAGACGGCCCCCTGCCCGCCCGCATCAGGGCGCGCCCGTGGCCTCACGCATCGCGGTGAGAAAAGCCGCGACCTCGGCTTCGGTGTTATAATGACTGACCGACACGCGAATGCAGTCCTCATACCCAAGGGGACCGAGGATATTTCCGCAATAATGGTCATTGCGGCGGATATGAACACGGATGCCCCGCTCCGCCAGAAACCGCACCAGATCGCCCGAGGCCATATTCGCAAGGCGCAATGATACAACGCCCTCGCGCCCCTCCACCGCATCGCCGCCGATCAGCGTAACGCCCGGCAGGGCAACAAGTCCGGCGAGATTGCCGGTACCGTGAATCATCGCCGTCATCAGACGCGCCTCATGTCCGGCAATGGCCTTGCCCGCCGCCTCGATCCGGCTCCGCCGCTCGCCGCTTGTCGTGAAGTGACCGCCAAGCCAGTCGAGATAGGCCACGACATCGGAAAAGGTCGCGTAGCTGCCAGCATCGCGGGTCCCAAGTTCCCATGCATCAGCGGGGCCGCCGACAATCTGTTCCTTGACCAAAGCGGTCAGCCGGTCCGAGGCCCAGCCGACGCCGTAGCCATGGCGGGCGAACACCTTGTAGGGCGATACTGCATAGCCATCCGCCAGAACCGCGCCGGTATCGACGGCTCCGTGGCTTGCATGCTGGATGCCGTCGACGATGATGAAGCAATCCGGCGCAACCTCCCGGATCGCCGCCGCAATGCCCGCGACATCGACCGACATGCCCGTCACAGGCGAGGTATGAACGATGGTCGCGACCCTGAGATCGGCCGTCAGGTGCGGGCGGTAGGCCGCCAGCCCGACGGTCCCGGTGGCATCGTCATGCGCGACGCGGATATGGGGTCTGCCCGTCACCGCGGCCCAGCGCGCCATGGCGCTGGCCGAAGCAGGATGTTCAAGGGTGGAACCGAGCATCACGCCGCCCGTTTCGGCCCCGAGCGCGGCGGTGCGGACCAGCCGGAACAACACCTCGGTTCCGCTTTCGCCGACAAAGACCCGGCCACCAGCCGCATTGAAGAACAAAGCCATATCGGCCTTGCCCTTCGCAATCGCAGCCATCAATGCCGCCGCGGCCGGATTGTCGCGGCCCTGATTGTCAGGATAGCCCGCATAGGTCGCTGAAGTCTCGATCACCGATTTCAGCCGCAGCGCGCCGCCGGCATTCTCGAAAAAGATGCGTGGACCTTCGAAGGGACAAGCCTCGACATGGGCGAAACGCGCCCGCACTTCTTCCATCAATCCCGGCTTATCGGCGATCATTCCTGCTCTCCCGCTTTTTGGCCAATTGGGCGCGTCCGGGCGGGGAGGTCAAGCCCGACCGGTCGCGTTCAGCGGAAAGCCGGGCCGTGAGACCAGATCGTGAGCGACCAGCGTTCACCCGCCGTGACCGGCGTGACGCGGTGCAGGACAAAGCTCGGGAAGACGGTCGCCGTGCCGCGCCCTGTCTCGGCGGCATGGATATTGGCGTCGGGCATAAGTTCCAGCACCCCGCCGGAATAGGCATCCGACTCTGAGAGCTGAACCACCATCGTCAGCTTGCGCCGTGCGGCGGCAGCCCCCATGCCGATGTCGGAATGCCAGTCGAAATGCCCCTCGCGCTCAGCCCCGTAACGCGCGACCTGCGCGCTTTCGGCGAATTCGGTCAGCGCGAAATCGAACGCCTCGCGATTGGCGCGGGCGACAAGCTGGATGATGCGGTCCATGACCCATTCCGCCCCCTCGCGTTCATCGAGCCATGCCAGATCGGCGCGGCGGATATTGTGATCGGAGGTGTTGCGGACGAGCCCGGCATCATCCAGCGGCGCGGCGCTGGCAAGCGCGATGATCCGGTCGCATTCCGCGGGATCGAAAGCGTCGGGCAGAGAATAGGGGGTAAACATGGGCGGGTCGCCTGGGTCAGAATTAGGAATCGCCCCCCGATGGCGCGGTTCGGTGCAAAAGTCCGCATCATGTGCGACCGCAATGTCGCTTTTCGCATTCGGATCTATTGTGAATCCGCGCGGGGCCGCGTCAAAGCTGCCCGCCACCCCGTTTCTGCGACATCATCGCCGCCACCTCCGCATCCGGCACCGCATCGGAAGCATAGGTGAATGTGCCCGCCTCCAGCACCTCCCTGCCTGCCCGTATCAGCGCGCCGAGCGCGGCACGGGCAAAAGAGCCACCGGTGCTGATGCGCCTGACCCCGGCCCCGGAGAGATCGGCGACCGTATGGTTCGGCCCCGACAGGCCCATCACGAAATTCACCGGCCTGTCCACCTCTCGGCATACCGTTCGGATCGCTTCCAGATCAGGCAGCCCCGGCGCATAGAGCACATCCGCCCCTGCCTCGGCGAAGGCCTGCAGGCGGGCAATCGTATCGTTCAGGTCGGGCCGTCCGTAAAGGAAATTCTCAGCGCGGGCGGTCAGCAGGAAAGACCGCCCCCGCGCGGCCTCAACCGCCGCCCTGATCCGGTCGACCGCCAGCCCGAAAGGGTGAATCGGATCATCGGGATCGCCCGTGGCATCCTCGATCGCACCGCCGACAAGGCCCCGCTCAGCCGCCATGATCACGGTTTCGGCCACCGTCTCGGGCGCGGGTCCGAAACCGTCCTCAAGATCGACGCTGACCGGCAGGTCGGTGGCGGCCGCGATGGCAGCGGCATTGGTCAGCACCTCATCGCGGGAGAGTGCGGCAAAGGAATCCCGCTTGCCGACCGAAAAGGCATATCCCGCGCTGGTGGTTGCAATCGCCTCGTATCCCAAAGCGGTCAAGATCATCGCAGACCCGGCATCCCAGGCATTGGGCATCACGAAGGCCCCTGCCCGATCATGCATTGCCCGGAACCTGTCGAATTTGACCTTTCGGACCGCCATCACGCCACTCCCTGATTACCAAAACAAGAACATAATAGGAACACTTTCATCGCACGGCAATCACGCCCTGCCGATGACGCGAGGTTCCTCAAGACGGCCATAGTTTCGCCGTTTACAGATTGGATACAACTTCACAACAAACTGGCCGAGAGACGCGCAGATGTCGACCAAATGGACTATGATCACCGGTGCCTCCGAGGGGCTGGGCGTGGAATTCGCGCGCCTTGCGGCGGCCGAGGGACGTGACCTGATCCTCGTCGCGCGGCAGGCACAGAAACTGGAACGTCTGGCCGATGAACTGCGCGCCAAGCACAATGTCGCCATCGAGGTGCTGCCGACCGACCTTGAAGACCCGAAGGCTGTTGAGGCCCTGTGGCGACGGGCCGAGATGCGCCGCCATATCGACATTCTCGTGAACAATGCCGGGCTTGGCTACAATGGCCCCTTCACCGGTGCCGATTTCACCCGTGAAATGGCGTCGATCATGGTCAATGTGACGGCCCTCACAACACTTACCAAACGTGCGGTCGCTCATATGACCCGGCAGGGCGGCGGACGCATCCTGAATGTGGGCTCCGCGGCCGGGTTCATGCCGGGACCGAACATGGCGGTCTACCACGCGACCAAGGCCTATGTGCTGTCGCTGACCGAGGCCGTGGCCGAAGAGCTGCGTGGCGGCCCGGTCACGGTGACGGCGCTTTGCCCGGGCGCGACGGCCACCAATTTTGCCAAGGATGCGCAGATGGAGGGGATCGCTCTCTTCAAGGCGTTGCCGCCTGCTTCAGCCAAGCGCGTTGCGAAAGCGGGCTGGAAGGCGATGAAGAAGGGCAAGCGGATTCGCGTGACCGGCCTTCAAAACAAGTTCTTCGCCTTTGCCCCCCGGTTCGCGCCGCGCTTTCTCGTGCCCCGGATCGCTGCATTGTTCCTGAAATAGAACCGCCAGACCTGCGTTAGCGCCACCACGTTTGCATGGGCCGCGTGAAGCGCCTAGAAGCCGGGATCAGGATTTGATCCATGGGTTTCAGCATTCCGGCGGAGGTGAACATGTCGCGGCAAAAACAGGCGGAACAGATGCGCTCGGGCAAGGGCTTCATTGCCGCGCTGGACCAGAGCGGCGGCTCGACGCCAAAGGCGCTCAAGCTCTACGGGATCGGCGAGGATGCCTATTCGAATGATGCCGAGATGTTCGGCCTGATCCACCAGATGCGTGCCCGCATCGCCACCTCGCCCGCCTTCACCGGTGAGCGCGTGATCGGCGCGATCCTGTTCGAAAAAACCATGGACGATGAGATCAGCGGTAAGCCCTCGGCGACCTATCTGTGGGAAGATCGCGGCGTGGTGCCCTTCCTGAAGATCGACAAGGGACTTGAAGAGGCCAAGGACGGCGTGAAGCTGATGAAGCCCATTGGCGGCCTCGATGCCCTCCTGAGCCGCGCCGTCAAGGCGGGCATCTTCGGCACCAAGGAACGCTCGGTCATCGACGCGGCCAACCCGGCGGGCATCGCCGCCATCGTGGCGCAGCAGTTCGATCTGGGCCGTCAGGTTCTGGCCCATGGGCTGGTGCCGATCATCGAGCCCGAGGTCACAATCTCCATCGCCGACAAGGCCGAGGCGGAGGACATCCTGCTGGCGGAACTGAAAAGGCACCTCGACGCCCTGCCCGCCGATCAGCAGGTCATGCTGAAGCTGACGCTGCCGACCAAGGCCAATCTTTACAAGCCGCTGGTCGATCATCCGCGTGTGATGCGGGTCGTTGCCTTGTCGGGCGGTTACAGCCGTGATGAGGCCAATGCGCTTCTGGCCCAGAATACCGGCATGATCGCGAGCTTCAGCCGCGCCCTGACCGAAGGTCTGTCGGCGCAGCAGTCTGACGCAGAATTCAATGCGGTTCTGGACACCACGATCCAGTCGATCCGCGACGCCTCGGTCGCTGGTTGATCGCGCAAAAACCCGCAAAAACCTTGGGAAAATCGCGAAGGGGGATTCCCTTCGCGAATCTCCTGTGCAATGATTCGCGAGCCCGCCCGCAAGAGGCGGTGAAACGAGGCAGAGCATGAATGCACCGCGCAAACGTCCGGCCCTTGCCATGGCGCTCTATCTGATGACGGCGTCCGCGCTCGGCTTCTATTTCACCTTTGCCGCTGTGCAGGGTGATTTCGGCGTGTTCCGGCGGGTGCAGGCGACGGCTGAACGGGACGCGCTGACAGCCGAGCGGGACCGGCTGAAATCCGAGGTCGCGCGGATGGCCAATCTGACGCATCGCCTGTCCGACACCTATCTCGATCTTGACCTTTTGGACGAACGCGCGCGGGACGTGCTTGGACTGGTGCGCGCTGACGAAATCGTCATTCACTAGCGCATCGCGGCAAACCACGCCTTTCGTCACTTTCTGTCGGAAAATACTCCGGGGGTCCGGGCGCAGCGCCCCCGGTGGGTCGGATCGCCAGGGGCGATCCGATATTAAAGTCGCCACGCACAAATATTGCTCGCGATTTAACCGCAGTTACGCTATAAGATAGTTTAACGTTGAACTACTTTCTCGCCATTGGGAGGTTCTCGGCATGGCCGCAAGAAAAAGCGCCGCGAAATCAAATACATCTAAAGAAGAATTGCTGACCTATTACCGGGAGATGCTGCTCATCCGCCGATTCGAGGAAAAGGCAGGTCAGCTTTACGGGATGGGTCTGATCGGTGGTTTCTGCCATCTCTACATCGGGCAAGAGGCGGTCGTGGTCGGATTGGAAGCCGCGGCCGAAGAGGGCGACAAGCGCATCACCTCCTACCGCGATCACGGTCATATGCTGGCCTGCGGCATGGACCCCAAGGGCGTCATGGCCGAACTGACGGGCCGTGAGGGCGGCCTCTCAAAAGGCAAGGGCGGCTCCATGCACATGTTCTCGAAAGAGAAGCATTTCTATGGCGGCCACGGCATCGTCGGCGCTCAGGTGCCACTTGGCGCCGGCCTCGCCTTCGCCGACAAGTACAAGGACAACAAACGCGTCACCTTCACCTATTTCGGCGACGGTGCCGCGAACCAGGGCCAGGTCTACGAGACTTTCAATATGGCCGCCCTGTGGAAACTGCCGGTGATCTTCGTGATCGAGAACAACCAGTATGCGATGGGCACGGCGCAGAAACGCTCCACCTCCACTCCCGAATTGCATACGCGCGGCCTCGCCTTCGGCATTCCGGGCGAAACGGTCGACGGCATGGACGTGCTGGCAGTGAAGGCGGCAAGCGAGAAGGCCACGGAGCACTGCCGCGCGGGCAAGGGTCCGTACATCCTCGAAGTCATGACCTACCGCTATCGCGGCCACTCGATGTCGGACCCGGCCAAGTACCGGACCCGCGAGGAAGTCCAGAAGATGCGCGATGAACGCGATCCGATCGAACATGTGCGCGAACTGCTTCTGCAGGGCAAGCATGCGACCGATGACGACCTGAAGGCCATAGACAAAGAGATCAAGGCCGTCGTCAACGAGGCCGCTGAATTCTCCAAGACCAGCCCGGAACCGGCGCTCGACGAGCTCTGGACCGACATCTACGCGTAAGGGGGACACGCACATGGCTACCGAAATTCTCATGCCCGCGCTTTCCCCGACGATGGAGGAAGGCAAACTTGCGAAATGGCTGGTGAAGGAGGGCGACACGGTGTCGTCCGGCCAGATCCTCGCCGAGATCGAAACCGACAAGGCGACGATGGAATTCGAGGCAGTCGATGAAGGCATCGTCGGCCGTATCCTCGTGACAGAAGGCACCGAAGGCGTGAAGGTGAATACGCCCATCGCGGTGCTGGTCGAGGAAGGCGAAAGCGCCGATGCGGCCGCTGCTGCGGCACCGGCGGCCGAGGCCCCTGCGCCCGCACCCACCGCTGCGGCACCCGCGGCTGCCGCGCCCGCAGCGCCGAAAGCGGACACCTCGCCCGACTGGCCGACAGGCACGGCGATGAAAACTATGACCGTGCGTGAGGCTTTGCGAGAAGCGATGGCCGAAGAGATGCGCCGCGATCAGGACGTCTACCTGATGGGCGAGGAAGTCGGCGAATATCAGGGCGCGTACAAGATTAGCCAGGGCCTCTTGGACGAATTCAGCGACAAGCGGGTGATCGACACCCCGATCACCGAGCATGGCTTTGCCGGTATCGCGGTCGGTTCCGCCTTCGGCGGCCTGAAGCCGATCGTCGAGTTTATGACCTTCAACTTCGCGATGCAGGCGATCGACCACATCATCAACTCGGCTGCAAAGACGCTCTATATGTCAGGCGGCCAGATGGGGTGTCCGATTGTCTTCCGCGGACCGAACGGCGCGGCGGCCCGCGTGGCTGCCCAGCACAGCCAGGATTACGCCGCCTGGTACGCGCAGATCCCCGGCCTGAAGGTCGTGCAGCCCTATTCGGCGGCTGATGCCAAGGGCCTCCTGAAATCGGCGATCCGCGATCCGAACCCCGTCATCTTCCTTGAGAACGAAATCCTCTATGGTCGCTCCTTCGAGGTGCCGGATATGGACGATTTCACCATCCCCTTCGGCAAGGCCAAAATCTGGCGCGAAGGCACGGATGTGACGCTGGTCTCGTTCGGGATCGGCATGACCCACACGCTGGACGCGGCGGACAAGCTCGCCGCCGAGGGGATCAGCGCCGAGGTGATCGACCTGCGCACGCTGCGCCCGATCGACTATGACACCGTCATCGCTTCGGTCATGAAGACCAACCGCTGTGTGACGGTTGAAGAGGGCTGGCCCGTCGCCTCGATCGGCAACCACCTCTCGGCAGTGATCATGGAACGCGCCTTCGATTACCTCGACGCGCCGGTGATCAACTGCACCGGCAAGGACGTGCCGATGCCCTATGCGGCGAACCTTGAAAAGCACGCGCTGGTGACCTCGGACGAGGTCGTGGCAGCGGTCAAGCAAGTCACCTACCGGTAAGGAGCGAAAGACATGGCAACCGAAATCCTGATGCCCGCTCTGTCACCGACGATGGAGGAGGGAACGCTCGCGAAATGGCTGGTGAAGGAGGGCGATACCGTCTCCTCCGGCGATATCCTGGCCGAGATCGAAACCGACAAGGCGACGATGGAATTCGAGGCGGTCGATGAAGGGATCGTGGGCCGCATCCTCGTGGCCGAAGGGACGGCGGGTGTGAAGGTAAACACCCCCATCGCCGTTCTGGTCGAGGAAGGTGAAAGCGCTGATGCGGCTCCTGCCCCCGCAGCGGCACCTGCTGCGGCCTCCCCCGCCCCGGCTGCAGCCGCACCGGCGGCTGCAGCCCCGGCACCAGCCCCCGCCGCACCGAAACCGGACGGCAAGCGTGTGATCGCCTCGCCGCTCGCACGCCGGTTGGCAAAGGAAAAGGGCATCGACATCGCGACCCTGACCGGCTCCGGCCCGCATGGGCGGATCGTCAAGGCCGATGTCGAAGGTGCAAGCGCGGTGCCGAAGGCCGCGACCCCTGCGGCGGCACCGGCAGCCGCACCTGCGGCTCCGGCGGTGGCTCCTGCCGGGCCGTCGGCCGATATGGTTGCGCGGATGTACGAGGGTCGGGAATATGAGGAAATCCCGCTCGACGGCATGCGCAAGACCATCGCGGCCCGGCTGACCGAGGCCAAGCAGACGATCCCGCATTTCTACCTGCGTCGTGAGGTGCAGCTTGATGCACTGATGAAGTTCCGCGGTCAGCTCAACGCCCAGCTTGAAGGGCGTGGCGTGAAACTGTCGGTAAACGACTTCATCATCAAGGCCTGCGCGCTGGCGCTTCAGGATGTGCCCGATGCCAATGCTGTCTGGGCGGGCGACCGGATGCTGAAGCTGAAACCTTCGGACGTGGCCGTTGCAGTCGCCATTGAAGGCGGGCTCTTCACGCCGGTCCTGAAAGATGCGCACCAGAAAACGATTTCTGCCCTCTCGGCCGAAATGAAGGATCTCGCGACCCGGGCACGAAACCGCAAGCTGGCCCCCCACGAATATCAGGGCGGCAGCTTCGCGATTTCCAACCTTGGCATGATGGGGATCGAAAATTTCGACGCCGTCATCAACCCACCGCATGGCGCGATCCTGGCCGTTGGCGCGGGGATCAAGAAGCCGGTCGTGAAGGCGGATGGAGAGATTGGCGTAGCGACGGTTATGTCGATGACGCTTTCGGTCGATCATCGGGTTATCGACGGCGCACTTGGCGCCGAACTTCTGAAAGCCATTGTCGGCTATCTCGAAAGCCCGATGTCGATGCTAGCCTGACCTGACGGGCGGGAGGTCACACTCCCGCCCCTCGCACCATGGGCGGCCAATCCAGATGACCCGGATTCTCGTTCTTCATACCGGTGGCACCATCGGCATGGCGCATGGACCCAATGGCCTCGCGCCGCAGCCGGGGCTTGTCGAGGAGGCGCTTATCCGTCTCGCGCCACCCAAGCTCGACCTGACGATTCACAGTTTTGACCCGCTGATCGACAGCGCCGAAATGGGACCGGCGGTTTGGAACCGGCTGATCGACCGGATCGCGGAGTGGTCGGGGGACGGTATAATCTTTACCCACGGCACCGATACGATGGCCTTCACCGGCGCCGCCCTGTCGGCGGCACTTCCGGGCCTGCCGATCCCCGTCGTTCTGACCGGTTCGATGAAGCCACTCGGGGTGCCTGGGGACGCCGAGTCCAACCTCATTCTGGCGCTCGATGCCGTCAGCGGAGCGGCCCCGGGCGTTTGGCTTGCCTTCTCCGGGCGCATTCTCACGGGGGCGTCCGTGGTAAAACACCATTCTTCCGCGCCCGATTCCTTTCGCGAAACGCAAGCTGCGATTTCGATGCGTGGTCCCTTCGCCCCAAGACACTTTCCCGATCGGAAGCTCGCCATCCTGACCCTCGCCCCCGGCTTCGGGGCTGCCGTCGACGCATTTGGCGCAGCCCTTGAACACCTCGATGGGGCCATCCTCAGGGTATTCGGTGCCGGTACCATGATGCAGGACCCGAAGCTGCTGTCGGTGCTCTCTGCCGCAACCGGACGTGGCTGCAGGATCGTCGCCGTCAGCCAATGCGAACGCGGGGGGCTTACCCCCGGCGCCTATGCGGCAGGGGAAGCGTTGTGGGCTTCAGGAGTTGAAAACGGCGGCACGAAAACAGCCGAACGCGCGCTCGCCGATCTCTGGCTCGACCTCTGACGCCGCTACGGCGTCAGACGCCACCATCAATGATCTGATCCATTGTCAGCGCGGGTTGCTCGCACCCGGCTTCACCAACGACACGTGCGGGCACGCCCGCGACGGTGGTGCATTTCGGGACTTCGTGCAGCACGACAGACCCCGCCGCGATGCGAGAGCAGTCGCCAACCCTGATATTGCCAAGGATTTTTGCACCAGCCCCGATCAGCACACCATTGCCAATCTTCGGATGGCGGTCGCCATCTTCCTTGCCCGTGCCGCCAAGCGTCACCGAGTGCAGCATGGAAACATTATCGCCAACTACAGCCGTCTCGCCGATGACGATTGAATGCGCATGATCGATCATAATTCCCTTGCCCACGATGGCGCCGGGATGAATGTCGACGCCAAAGACCTCGCTCACACGCATCTGGACAAAATAGGCCAGATCGCGGCGCCCGGTCTGCCACAACCAGTGACCGATCCGGTAGCACTGAACCGCCTGGAAGCCCTTGAAAAACAACACCGGCTGCAGGAAGCGGTGGCAGGCCGGATCACGGTCATAGACCGCGACGATATCGGCCCGCGCCGACTGCCCGATTTCGGGATCAGCGGCATAGGCCTCGTCGGCGATCTCACGCAGGATCTGCTCGCTCATCTCACCTGAAGCAAGCTTCAGGGAAAAGCGGTAGGCGAGCGCGCGCTCCAGCGACGGATGATGCAGAAGGCTGGAATGGATGAGCCCGCCCAGAAGCGGCTCATCGCGAACCGCCGCACGGGCCTCCTCGCAAATATGCGACCAGACCGGATCGACCTGAGCAACCTTACGTTTCGTTTCGGCCATGACGGTGCCCTCCGCTTGCAGACCCTTTATAGCAGATAGAGATAAGGCGCAAAACCGGAAGAGGAAAGGCAATGGGTCATCAAGTTTTGCGATGCTTCCAATCAAGCAGTGTTTCAATCACCGCTGCCATCGCTTCCAGATAACGTGTGTCTGACTGAAATGGCTCTGTAACTTTGGCAGCTTTGCCCATGACGGCCCCGGCAAGACTGCCATTCCCCCAGAACGGATGCGACCGGCCCTTATGCTTGCGGTACAAGTCCGCCGCATGGGCGCATTCCAGAACCCGAACGATCTCGGAAATGCGGCAGGCAGGCGGCAGATCGACAACCGCCCTTGCTAAAGCGATCACATCGCCATGCGTAACTTGCCGCATGTCATCACAAGTCCGGCAGGGCGAGTTCCAGGTAATGGACGGCGATCCGCACTTCGCCACTGGCAAAATTTCCACCCTCAGCATCAAGCTGCATCGCCTCGGGCACATAGAATGTCGTGGGCTGTCCCAGCACTCCACGCGCCCATGACCCGGCTGCAAGGCCAAGGCCCGAACCATATCGCCCGACCGCCCCGGGATTGCCGAGTGACCACCCCGTGAGCGTGCCGGTGATGTCCACTGTGACGCGTGCGGTCGCCCCGAACACCACGGCATTCGAGGGGATGACAACCATCGTTGTCGAAACCGGTCCTGCGGCTATCACATGATCGATTTCCGCGACTTTCAGCGACAGTCCCGCATTCTTGGGCGATAGGGTCGCCATCCCGATCCGCCATGCAGCGCCGTCATACAAAGCAGTGCCGCCCTCATCCAGAATCGCAGCGTGCCAGCCGCGCTTAGGATCAGCAAACTCCCAACCACCATTGGTGCCGATGGCAATCTTGCCGTCCTGCCCCGACCATTCGTTAACCGCGCCGACCGGCACACCATAGCAGGCCCCGTCGATAACGATCGCCGGTGGCAGGGCGACACTCTTCGAGATCAGCACAAGCTGCACAAGCCCGTCGAGCCGCGCCATCCCCTCGTTTACGGTCACATGTTTCTGCGCCTGCGCCGGTTGCAACAGCGGCAGGCCAAGCTGGTTGGTATTAGGCATTGACAGTGATCCTCCTGAAGGGTCCCGGCCCGAACGCATCGGACAACTGAGCCACATGAATTTCGAACGGCGCGGTCACAGCATCGGCGGCCTGCATCGCCGTTGTGTAAGTCCAGTTCGGCTGCGCCACGAACACCTCGCGCCGGATCAGAGAGCTTTCGACAACCCGGACGAGATACCGTTCAAGCGCCTCTCCCAATGGTACGTCCAGCCCTGACCAGCTATCCCCGTCAATCCGCGTGCGACGGACCCAGCTCACGCCCAGATCGCCCACCAGACCGCGCCGTGCCCGCAAATGAGCGGGTGACAGCGGCCTAAGACCGATCCCGGAAAACGCCTCGACCCGGTGGATGTAGGACGGATCATCATAAGCCCGCGTCGATGGGCCGATCCTGTAGTGCCGGGCCAGATCTCGCGCAGCCAGCGCCATATCGATCTGCTTCGGCGCACCGTTCATCAGGACCACATAGGACCCGATGGGCCAATTCGTAGGCATGACCGCATCTGTACCTGCCTGCCCCCTCAGCCGCATCGAAAGGTCATAGGTATCGGGACCAACCAGTACAGCATCGGCAAACTGGAAAAGTTCCCAATTGCTCGGCGAGCCATCGCCGATCGCCATCACATTGGCCCCGTTAAAAAGCTGGTCGGGACTGACAGAACTCAGATCGCCACCAGAAACCCTGACGCGCAGCGGCAGCCCCCGGTCCCAAAGCCCCGGCGCGGCGGCGTCTAGCGCTGTTTCCGTCTCGCCAATGACCGCACGGGTCGAAATCAGCCGGTTCAGCAGGTACCCCGCATCGGTGTCCGAAGAATATACCGCAGCAGAACCCGGCCAAGGCGTCGCGGTGACCGCCAAATGCGGTGCTTGGGGCGCCTCCTGGCCGGTCATGAGCGGCAGGTCCATGAACAGAGGAAAGACTGGAACCGGAGCGGCGAATTTGCGTGGTGTCACGCGTTCCTCAGCTTCGTCTGACGGTCCATAGACTGCCGGTTCCACCCTTACTGCTTCCAGCGCGATGGCCCCCGCCTGCTCGGCCCGGTCGATGCGGTAGCGTCCCGCCCCGCCAAGATCTACAACATCGCCGACCCCGAGATGACCCAGCGACGGCGGCAGCGCGAACCGCGCGCCATCCCGCGCTACCCGCGCCTCGGCCAGCCAGCGCTCGACGATCCGCAGCCCTTCGGACCGGGTCAGCGCCAGCACAAGTTCCGACTGTGCGATACCCAGCGCCGCTTCGTCGGGAAAAATCGCCTCGACCGAACGTGCCTCGTAATCGCCCTCGGCCTCGACATAGTTCAGGCGCACCCGCCCCGCGACCTCGGCCTCAGTCGCGCGAACCGTCTCGACCCAACCATCAGTTTCCTCGCTCACGGCAATGTCTGCGGCTCCGACATTTGCCTTGACC
Source organism: Albidovulum litorale (assembly GCF_025751495.1). Taxonomy (GTDB): domain Bacteria; phylum Pseudomonadota; class Alphaproteobacteria; order Rhodobacterales; family Rhodobacteraceae; genus Albidovulum; species Albidovulum litorale. The sequence goes on from NZ_JAOWKZ010000001.1 coordinate 439,016, forward strand.
ACACCGTTCCGCATCCGGAACCGCATCAGACCATCCCGCTCCAGCGCCTCGAACCCATAGGCCAGCATCAGTGGTTGTAGTGCCGACCGCCCAGTCGTCACATCCGCCACCGAATAACCCCGGACAAGGCCGTAAAGCCCGTCCACGTCTATATCGTTCAGGTCCGAACGCGCACAAATCTCGGCCACCACGCTCGACAGGGGTTGCGCCGACACGCGCCCATTCATCCAATGCCCGCGGGCATAATTCTCGCCATCCGACCAAAGGTCTGAATTGGCCGGGAAATGGGGAAACGGCCTTGCATCCCAGGCCCAGACATGGGCGCGGTCCATATCGATCATCGGCCCGCCATATTCGGTAGAAACGGGGTTCCTCTGGGGATCGCGCCAATAGTCGATGACCGCGCGCAGGTACTGCATCTGGATCAGGTCGTCGCGCCGACCGTTGGAATATACCGGCAAGCTGGATTCGGACGATTTGGGGTCGAGGAACTTGTTCGGCTCGTTCGTTCCCTTGTCGATGGCCGCGCAACCAAACTCCGTGAACCAGACCGGCTTCGACTGCGGGACCCACGGGCTCTGCACGCCTTTCACACCGGCTATACGGTCGAAATGTTCGTTCTCCCACCAGGATCGGATGTCCTTGTAGCGCCACACCCAATCCTCGCCATATGCATCGTCGGTGATCGGCGTGCGGATCTGGGCATCGCGATGGGCCTGACTGGAATAGAACCAGTCATAGCCCTCGCCGCCCTCGATATTGGCCTTCAGATACTCAAGGTTGTAGAGCGATCCCCAATGAGCATCAGCATGGTCCTGCCCCTCGCGCCAATCCGACAGCGGCATGTAATTGTCGATGCCGATGAAATCGATGTTGGCATCCGCCCAGAGTGGGTCGAGGTGATTGTAGAGATCGCCGGTTCCGTCCTGATAACCGGAATACTCAGTCCAGTCGGCAGCATAGCTGATCTTGACGGCGGGCCCGAGAATGCTCCGCACATCGGCTGCCAGGGCTCGCAGCGCCGCGACAGTGGGAAACGCATCCCCTGCACCGCGTATCTGCGTCAGCCCGCGCATTTCCGAACCAATACAGAACGCATCGACGCCACCAGCGGCGGCACAAAGATGCGCGTAATGCAGGATGAACCGGCGATAGGACCATTCGGCCGGTCCGGTGTAGGAAACCGTGGTGCCGGTGACAATGAAATCGGACGCCTGAGCAGTGCCAAAAAACGCCGCGACTTCGACATCCGCTGCCACCGTTCGGTCCGGCGTCCCCGCCCGACCCGGCGCAGCTGAAAGCGTGATCCGCCCCCGCCACGGCAAGGCAGGCTGGTCGGCAGCACCGGACCAAGGATCAAACAACCCGTTTCCAGCCAGCTGCTCCAACAGGATGAACGGATAAAAGACCACCGACTTGCCATCGGACTTCAACGACCCGATCGCTTCGATCACCGCCCGGTCCGCAGGCGTACCGCCGTAAATTGAACGCCCCGACGCATCACGCGGCACTTCTTCAGCCGCTGCCCGTCCGATCCCACCAGCCCGCCACGGCATGCCGACACCATCGAAGCGCCTGTCTTCCACCTTCGGCTTCAGCGTACAACGCCCACAGCGCAGATCGCCCCCGAACCACGAAACCACCAGCGATGCTGAACCGCAGCCCGGCAATTCCTCGCGCAATGCCTCCATGGACAGGACGAAATCGGTCTTGCCACCCGGCGCGTGGATATTCGCCGACACATTCTGCCCGACACCCATGCTGAAATGCACCGGCGTCGTCGCAAGTGCGTATTCGCCCGTCCCCGGGACCAGCGCGACCCCACTCACACCCCGCGTCAGGTCCGGTTCCGCGTCGATCGCGTCGCCCTGCGCCGCCCGCAGGACCTCGAAACTGAACTGCGGCACCCGGTTGCCGAACCGCGACAGATCCAGGTCTTCGAAGACGATATAGGCCGTTCCGCGATAGGCCGGAACATTGCCCGCCCCCTCCACGGCCTCCATCTTCGGATCGGGCAACTGGTCTTCGGCCCCGCTATAGACACGCATCGTCACGTCGTCGCGGGATATCTCGATCCCATCCGCCCAGATGCGCCCCACCCGTGTGATCTCCCCTTCACAAAGCGCGACCGCGACGTTCACCGAATAGGAAAACTCCCGCACCGTCGGCTGCGACGGCGCGCCCTTGCCGCCGCCACCCGATGTGGTCACATGTTCGGTGAAGCGTGAAGCCCAGATCACCTGCCCGGCAATCCGCATCCGCCCCCAGACCTGTCCGACAGGCGCGCCCTCCGAAGCTGCCGTCAGCCGGAACCGGTCGATCCGCCCGGTTTCCACGGTGCGCGAGCCCGATCCCATCAGCCTCTGATCAATCGCCCGCCCCAGTGTTGCCCCGATCGCACGCCCGATGACCGCGCCCGAAAGACCGAGGATCGAACCGCCGAAACCGCCACCGATCGCGGCACCAGCGGCCGAAAGCAAAATGGTCGCCATGCCGACCCTCCTTCAGGGAAATTCGAACCTCGCCACGACGCGGCGAAGCCAGGGGACGGAAAGCGGACTTTCCATAACGCCGTGCCCGGAATAGGCGTGAATGAAACTTGAGCGGCTACCGACGGCGGCTACCAACCCCAGATGCTTGGCGACGGCCCCTTCGCGCATCCGGAAAAGTAGAACCTCGCCCGCCGCCACCGCCCGGGCCGGATCGCACGGCCGCAGATGGCGTCCCGCGGCCTGCCACAACCGCTCGATCCCTTCCGGTTCCGACCAGTCCTTCGTATAGGCAGGCATCGCTTCGGGCTCTGCACCATAAAGCTCACGCCACACACCCCTGATCAGCCCCAGACAATCAGTTCCCGCCCCTTTTGCCGAGGCCTGATGCCGATAAGGCGTTCCGATCCAGGCCCGCGCGATTTCGACTGACTTGTGCCGAGATGCGCCCATCACCGCCTGCTCCCGCCGTCATTGATAGCGGCCCCGACCGGATAGGACATAAGCCAGTCCTCGCCCGGAATGTCCGGAAAGCCACGGAAGTTATCGAGGTTGGCGAATTTCAGTCGGCAGGTATCCGCGCGCCTGTCACATCCCGCCTCAAGCCGAACCATGTCCCCAACAGCCGGGGCAGCCCCCAGCGCCTGCCACAGCTCGACCGTCCGGATATCGCCGGTGCCCAAACGGTCATTCTTGACCGCCCCGACCAATCCGGCCGCCTTCCCGGTCAGCACCCGGAACCGGCCCTTTTCGAACCACCGGTCGTCATAGCCGGTGAAATTCACGAACCGGAACACCCGCGCCTCCTCAATCTCTTCGACAGCGCGTTCCTCCGAAAAACCTAACTGGTTCAGATCGAATCTGCAGCGGCTGTCCCCCAGCACTGCCGAACACCGGGCGTGATATATCTGCCCCTGCTCTTGATTGAGCGCCTCCGCCAACCCGCGCAGTTCAGCGTTGAACGCGCCGCCTTTGCGCACGATCTCGCCCAATGTGCCGCGAAACTGCAGGGCACGAACCGAGACATCGGCCCAATTGACCAGCCAGCCCCGGACCTCTGCCCCGTCAAAGCGCCCGCCAAGGATGTCCTCCTCGGTGATCGCCTCGGACTGAAGCGCGCCAAAGGCCTCGGTATTGTCAACCGACAGGCCCGTCGCCTGCTGGATCGCCTTCGCGGTCATGCCCGACCCGGCACGAAAGGTGATCCCCTCGAAAGCCAGATCGCGGTCGTGGTCGGTAAACCCCAGAACCGCCCCATCCTTGCGGGTCACCGCAAAGGCCCGCGCAAGCGTGGTGACGCCCGTGGCCAGATGATCCTTCAACGCCTGGGGATAGGTCAAAGCCGCACCTCCACCACCGGAACCTGCGGCACGTCGCCGGCCTGAAACGAGGCGACCGAGACCTGAATCCCGTCGGTATCAAAACGCACCGGCACGTCGAATTCGAATCCGGCTGTCACCCGTTCATCGACGGCGGGCGGGCTCGCAAAGGTGACGATCCCGGTCGCCACATCGACCGTGAAATGGACGCCTTCCTGCAATTCGTCACCCTGCAAGCCGATACGCACCGTCCCCGCCACCGGTTTGCTAATATCCCGGCTCTGCGCCTGCGACCCGGACGCATAACTTTTCACAAGCTGATACTCCGCCCTCAAGCCGTCACCGATTCCGATCAGCTGATCTGCATAGGCGGGCGTGGCCGAGGCCGTGCAGGATTTGTAATCCGCCCAGTCCTTCCAGCGAAAGCCGTTCAACTGCCCCTGCCGTGCCTCGAAAAACGCGATCAGCGCCCCGATATCGTCAAGGCTGCGCAGGCTTACCCCCGCATCATAACGGCGCCGCGACTGCGACCAGGGGGTATTGCGTTCCTCGAACCCGTTCGACAACTGCACCACTTCCGTGCGCCGCTCAGGCCCCCCGACCGAGCCGAAGCTGAGATTCGCTGGAAACCGCACCTCATGAAATGCCATGCCGCTCTCCTCACCGGTTTCTGTCGCCTCGGGCGAGCGCCCGGGCCATCTGCGCCGCAATCTGGCTCTGACTGCGGGCGAAGCCCTGCACATCGGGCGTCGTCACGTTCATGACAATGTTCACCGGCCGCCCGCCACCCGCCGCCTGAACGCCCAACCGCCCGTCGGCACCGCGCGCCAAGGGCATGATCGCCTCTGGCCCCGCCTCGCCCATCAGACCCCGACCATTCCGCATCGGGAACATTGTGGGCGAGGACACGACACCTCCCTTGGCAAAGGGCATCACCCTGCCTTGAGAAAAACTCCCACCCTTTTCGAAAGGAAAGAGCCCGCTCACCAACCCGTTGATGCCATTTGCAATCGCGCCCCCGACGGCATTCTGAATAGGCTGCAGCGCGGTGTTGTAGACGCTGTTCACAATCGTCTGCGCCACCTGTTTCAGCGCATCCGACAGCTTCATCCCGTCAAAGATCAACCCGTCGAAAGCCCGCCTCAAGCCGCCGCCGATGCTCTTCGACAGCGTATTCACCTCACGTCCGGTGAAGACCATGCTTTCCCGCATCCGCATCAGTTCGGCGTCAAACGCCGCCGCCATCACCTGCGCACCACCCAGGCTGGTTTCAAGGGCAGCGGCCTGTGCCGCCAGCCCATCAATCCCGTCCAATCCGTCCGTCACCGGCATCTCGGCCCTCCTTTGTCCCGACAGGCGCATCCGGCCAGGCCCGCGCCAATTCCTCCAGCCGCGCCCGGTTAAGGGGCGGCACGGCGCCCGGATCACCCAGCATCAGCACAAGCTCGGCAGGCGTAAGCCGCCAGAAGACGTCCGGTGCCAGACCAAGGCCCGACAGACCCGCCCGCATCAGCCCCGGCCAATCCACCTCACTGCGCCTCCGGCACCGTAAAGGCACGGGCCAGCAGCTCGGCCGCCACACGCGCCGCCTCGACCGGCCCGCCGCCGATCTCCACGTTCAAAAGATCGCCAGCCGTGCCCTTCCAGCCACCGCCGCGCAGCCCCGCCACGACCAGCATCAGCACATCGCGCGTCGAAAACCGCCCCGCCTCGAACCGCTCCACCAGCTCGATCAGCGTCCCGGTCCCCAGCCCCGCCTCCAGCTCCGCCAGCGCGCCCAGCGTCAGCTTGGCCACATGCCGCTCACCATCGAGCGTCACGGCCACTTCCCCCGTCCACGGATTGGCCATCAGATCGCCGTGAAGTTGAGCGCGCCGGCCGAGGCAAGCGACAGCTCATAGGTCGCCTCGCCGTTGTAACTCCCGGCATATTCGATCGCGGTGATCTGGAACGGTCCCTCGACAATGCCGAAATCCGGTATGATCACCTGAAACTGCTCGACCGTTCCGGCAAAGAAAATCTGCCGTGCCCGGTCGTCGGTCGCGCTGTCGACAAATACGCCGGAACCAGAGACCGAAGCCGACCGTACGCCCGCCCCGCCCAGCAACTCCCGCCAGCCGCCCTGGCTCTCCAGACTGGTCACATCGACCGTCTCTGCGTTGAAACTGATCCGCGTCGCACGCAGCCCCGCGATTGTGGTGAATTGCCCGCCCCCGGTCAGGTCGAGCTTGATCAGAAGGTCCTTGCCGTTCTGGGCAGCCATGTCCGTTCTCCGTTTCGTGAAAGTACCGGGCCGTCAGCGAAGAACTGACACCCTGAATTGTTCGATTTGTGCAACCCTGCCCCGAACCTGATCCGGAGCCCCAGGCTCAATCCTCGATCCGCGCCCGGAAGGTCAGGTCGATCCGCCGCACATCCGCCTTCTCGACCCGCCGCGCCCGCGCCTTGAGGAACCAGAGCCCCACCAGATGGCCGCGCGCCAGCACCAGTGTCGCGCCGGTCAAGGCATCCGACACCGCCGCCGCCACCGCCTTGGCATTCTGAAACCCCGCCTGATCGGTAACGACCGAGACGGTGAATTCGTGAAACGAGCCCCGCCCCACCTGATCGGAGGCATCGCGCACATCCTCGGGCCCGATCGACACATAGGTTCCCGTCACCGTACCCGGCGGTACGGAGTCATAGACCGCGCCAGATAACAGCGCATCCAGCGCTGAATCCGCCGTCAACCTCTGATAGATCGCCGCCTGAAGCGCGGCCGCTGCTCCGTAACTCATGCCACAACCTCCTCCTGCGCAAAGCAGGTCAGGTATTGCCCGCCCGGATCGTCCTCGGTCACGGCGGTAATGCGGAAAACCCGCGACCCGTCCCGGAACCTCTGTTCGGGCTTCGGCCGCGACGGCGCACCTTGCGGCGCGCCCCGCACCGTGATGCGGTAGTTGACCGAGGATACGGTCAGAAACTCCCCGGCCCGCTCCCGCCCCGACCCGGCATCGACGGCCGCCCAGAGCGTGCCCAAAGCCACCCAGTTCAGCGCCCATCCGCCCGCACCATCCGGCACCCGCTGCGCCTCTTCCAGCACGAGTTTGCGATTCAGCCTCGGCGCGCTCATGCGGCACCCCCGCCAAGCACCCGCACCGTCCGCCAGCGCTCGATCAAAGCCATAACGCCAAAGGGCATCGCCATCCGTTCACCCGCCTCATGCCGGTTCTCATGATACTGCGCCGCCAGCAGGAACACCGCCTGCGCCAGATCCACCGGCACATCCGCCCACACCAGACCAAAACCAGCCGTGAACACCACCTCGGCCACACCGCCCACCGGAATACCCGGCAACAAGGCCCCCGTCGCCACGATCTTCGGCCGGTGGGCATCCTTTTCCAGCCGGTAGCGCGTCGGGTCGATCAGGTCCGGCACCCCGTCCCGGTCCTTTACCGTGACGGACACAACCGCACTTACCGGGGCCACGGGCAAGGCTTGGGTATCGGGCCAACGCCAGCCATTCGTCTCAAGCACATAATCCCGCGCGATCAGCGCCTTGCCGATCCGTCCCTCGACCGCCGCCAAAGCGGCGCGCAGGTAACTCTCGACCAGCGCATCCTGCGCCCCGTCATCGGCAAACCCGGTGCCAAGCCGCAGATGGTCCTTGAATTCCGCCACCGGGAGTATCGCCTGCGGCACCGGTGTCACTTCGCTCAGCATCATGGGAAGTCTCCGATAGTTGCGCCCATTCTGTGAAGAATCGGACGCGGGCCAGCGCCCCGCATTGCTCGGACGGAGGGAGCAGCTAGACAACACGAGGGATTTGGGCAGCCCGCGCCCGAACGACCGGGGCCCGAAAGTCCCGGCCGACCCGCAATCCCTTACGAGATCGCGAATTTCAGCAGCTTGATCGCGGCAAAGTCGCTGACATCCCCGCCCACACGCTTGGAGGCATAGAAGAGGACATGCGGTTTGGCCGAGAACGGATCGCGCAGCACCCGCATGTCGGGGCGTTCGGCAATCGTGTAGCCGTTGTGGAAGTCACCGAAGGCAATGGCATAGGCATCATTGCCGATATCCGGCATGTCCTCGGCCACCAGAACCGGATATCCCATCAGCCGCGCGGGCTCGCCCGCCGCCAGACCGTCCGACCACAGGAAGCGGCCATCGGCATCCTTCATCTTGCGCACGGCACCCGCCGTCTTCGAGTTCATCACGAAGCTCGCATTCGCCCGGTATTCGGCGTTCAGCGCATAGACAAGATCAATGATCGCGTCCGAGGCATTGGTCGCGGCAAAATCGCCCGCCGCCCCCGTCGGCACGTAACCGAGCGATCCCCAGGCCCAGGCCCCGTTGTCAACGGCGCTATGGGTAAGAAAGCCCGTCGGCTTGTCGATGCCATCGCCCGAGATAAAGGACTGCGCCTCGGCCCGGCTGAACTTGTCGGCGATCCGCTCCGCAAGCCACCCTTCGACGTCAAAGGCCGAGTCGTCCAGCAGACGCTGCGACGCCTTCGGCATCGCCGCCAATTCATGCAGCGGGATAGAGATACGGTCGATCTGCGGCGTGCCGGTCTCCGCAATCGACCCGGTTTCCGTGGCCCAGCCCGACCCTAGATCGGTATGATCCACCAGCACATCGAACGAGGTCGCCTCAACCTGCACGACATTGGCGATCGAACGCAGCGACGAGGTCGCCTTCAGCACCCCGCGGATACGCTCGGAGGTCTGCGGATCGACCAGAAAACCGCCCTCCGCGTTCACCTGGCTATTCAGCGCCTTGCCCTCCAGCGTCAGGCCGCGCAGCCCGTCATCGTCGCCCGAGCGCAGATAGGTAGCAAAGGCCTTCTTGTGCGGCGCCTCATGGTCGATGGCGGTGGACAGAACCGGACGGCCCGGCATGTGAGATTTGCGATCCAGCATGGTCAGTCGCTCTTCCTGTTGTTGCAACCTTGATTTCACGTCGTCCTGAAAGCCCTTGAACTCGCTCAGGAAACCCTGCAGCGCGGACTTCACCTCCCCGGCCGGAGCGTCGGACACGCCTTCCCCGGCCCGAGCCTTCGTCTCGGTCTTCTTCATACCCATCACCTCAAGTCAGGGGTTGCGTCAGGCGGGGGTCATTTCCCCGCCAATGCCCGGCGCGCCTCGTCGAACAAAGCCGCCAGCTCATGCAGATCGGTCACCCCAAGCGCATCGCCCTTGGCCCCGACCCGCGCCTCGGGAAGCATCGGGAACGTGACCAGCGACACTTCCCAAAGCTCCACCTCGCGAAGCAGGCGCTGCCCCTTCGCGTCCTTCTCCGCCGTCACCGTGCGGTAGCCGATGGACAATCCGTCGATGGCGCCCGCCGCAACCAAAGCCGCCGCCTCGCGGCCCTTCTCGACCTCGGTCAGGATGCGGCCCTTCACGCGCAGGCCGCGGCCATCCTCGACGATCTCGTCCCAGACCCCGATGGGCTGGGCCGGATCGTGCTGCCACAGCATCTTCACCGCCCGGCCCTGATCCTTCAGCCGCGCCAGCGACTTGCCATAGGCCCCGCTGACCACAACATCGCCGCCCTGATCGGTGATGCCGAAGTAAGAGGCATAGCCCTCAATCCGGCAGCCCTCCTTGACGGCGACATCCTCGCCCAGCCGGCAGAACTTCATCTCCAGCCCGTAATCACTTGTCATCATGTCAGATTTCCTATTTCGGCCCGAACTCGATCAAGGACTGCGCCGCCTGTGCCAGAAAGACGCCCACCACCCCGAAAACGGTCATCCAAAGCCGCTTTTCCACGCCCCCGATCATCGCCTCGATCCGCTCCAGCCGCTTCTCGACCATCTCGAATTGCAGCGCCATGACCCGTTCCGTCGCCTCGAACCGATGTTCATGGGCGCATTGAAAGGGCTCTTTCAGGTAACGCGACCCCGGCCCCTCCATGCTCATTCCTCATCCGCCAGACGCGGCAGCCCCAGGATCGCCCGCTTTTCGGCATCGGTCAGGAACGTCGCCTCACCGATCCGCTTCCACTGCTGATCGCGCTCAATGGCCAAAGCCGGGACCTGATCCAGATCCGGACGCAGTTCCACATGCTCACCCAGATGGGTCGAAAGCCAATAGGACACCGCCGCCGTCACTCGTGTGGCCAGTGGCAACACCGTCAGCCGATAAAACGCCCGGTTCGCCTCCTGATAATTGGCATAGGTGGCGTCGCCCGGTATCCCCAGCAGCATCGGCGGCACCCCGAAGGCCACCGCAATCTCCCGCGCGGCCGCCTCCTTGGTCTTCTGAAACTCCATGTCCGACGGGCTGAACCCCATCGGTTTCCAGTCGAGCCCACCCTCCAGCAGCATCGGCCGCCCGGCATTGCGCGCGCCCTGATGATGCATCTCCATCTCTTGGATCAGCCGGTCATACTGATCGCCCGACAATTGCGCCTGCCCGTCCGCCCCCTTGTAGACGATGGCGCCCGAGGGCCGCGCGGCATTGTCGAGCAGGGCCTTCGACCAGCTCGACGCCGAATTGTGCACGTCAACCGCCACCGCCGCCGCCTGCATCGGCGACAGGCCATAATGGTCATCCTGCGGATGGAACGACTTGATGTGACAGATCGGATCGACCGGCCCGGTCATGTCGAAGCGGTGTTTGCGCCCGCCCACCGTGTAGTCATAGGCCACCGGCCAGCCATCGGCGCCGGGCACCAGCGAAATCCGGTCCGACCGCAGCACATGCAGTTCCACCGGCAGGCCGGTGACGCCCACCGCCTCGACATAGCCATTGCCGCTCAGCAGAAGCTGACCGTACAAAGCCTCGAACAGCTCCGCCCGCCCCTGCCCCGGATTGGGCCGCCGCATCAGGTCGATGACAGGATGCACGTCATAACGCCGCTCGCCATCCTGACAAACCAAGGGAAGCGCCGCCGCCGCCTCGGCGATCAGCTTTACCGCCCGGAACCCCACCGGATTACCGGAAAACCCGGTCTTCGTCAGGCTCACCACATCGCGCGGGCTCCACGCCACCCGCCCAGACGAGCCCCAGGCCACAACCCGCCCCGTGGCCGAGGCCTTATGCTCCGGCACAGCGCCTTCGGCGCGCCGGAAGATGTTCCAAACCATCCGATCTCTCCTGTCTTGCCCGACCGCCAGATGCCCGGCGCCCGCACCGGACGCCCCAACTTCCACTTGGGTCAAATATCCTCGGGGGGAGCGTTCCGGACCCGGTCCGGAACGCGTCGGGGGGCAGACAGCCCCCCGCTCCGACCTCGCCTACAGGCTTCGAACCTGCGGCCGCCGCCACTTCGCCGCGGGCTCCACGATCAGCTCGGTCAGCGCCCAGACCAGCGCATCGACCCGGTCGGGCGAGCCCTTGCCCTCAAACCCCCGCGCCGTCATCCGGCACATCTGATCCTCCAGCGCGCCAAGCCCCCGCAGATGATGCACCCGCCCCTGCTCGTAAAGCGCTGCCACCGGCTCCGCCCGCGCAACCTTCCCGCGCGCGGCATGGACCGCCCGGTAGGCCACGGTCGGATCGACCTGCCGTACCACGCTTTCCACCAGCTGACCGCCCTGATTGACCTCCGCCACCAGCCGGTCGGCGCCATGCCGCGCCATCGCCGCCACAGCCGCCCGCGCCCAGGTGTCGGGCGATGCCGCACTGACCGAGGCGTCCTCCAGAACCCAGGCCCGCCAGTCCGATGGCGGTCCCTCGGTCGCGGCCCCCACCACGACTATACCGCATTCGTCCGATCCCTTGTGACCGGTCACCGGCGGGTCCACCGCCACGACGATCCGGCTCATCCTGCCGGGCACCTCAACACGCCCCGCCTCCAAGGCGGCGGTCGTCCACAATGCCCCCTCGACATCCTCCAACAGAACCCCGTCCAGCTCCTGCCGCCCCAACCGCGTGCCCTCATAACGCGCGCGCACCTCCTCCAGGAACGAGGCCGCAAGATAGGCCCGGTTCGCCTCCGTCGGCGCCTGCGTCAGCACGGTCGAGGGGTTCTTCAGGATTGCCTTCAGCACCGGAATATTCTGCGGCGTCGTCGTGACCACCTGCTGCGGATGCTCACCCAGCCGAAGCGCGAATTGCAGCATGTCCCAGGCCTCCTCCGCCTTCGGCCATTTCGCAAGCTCGTCGGCCCAGGCCGCATCGAACTGCGGCCCCCGAAGCGAGTCCGGGCTGAAGGCCGAATAGACCTCCGCCACCGCCCCGTTCGGCCAGACGAGCCGCTTGCGCCCCGCCTCCCACACCGGCCTGCGATCCGGGGGGGAACAGGCAAGAATGCCGCTCTCGCCGAACACCATCACCTCGCGGACCTGATCCACCGTCTCGCCCAGCAGAGCCACGCGGCGCGCCCGCCCCTGATCCAGCGGCCGAGCCCCCTCGACCTGTGCGCGGACCCACTCAGCCCCGGCACGGGTCTTGCCCGCGCCGCGCCCGCCCATGATCACCCAGCTTTTCCACGCGCCCTCGGGCGGCAACTGATGCGGCAGCGCCCAGAACTCGAAAAGCCAGGGCAGCGCCATCAGCGCCTCGTCACTCAGGCACTCAAGAAACTCATCCACCATCTCCGGCGTCGCGGAGGCGAGCCAGGCGGCGGCCGATCTCATCCCGCGCCACGTCGAGGTCGAGCGCGTAGTCATAGGCGATTCCGGCTTCAAGCTTGTCGAGTTTCGCAACTTTCGCCCTTTCCTCGAACACCATCAGAAGCGCCTGCCGCAGATCCTTGTAGGATCGCGTGGCCTCTTTCAGGTCGTCGAACTGGTCCTGTCTGATCCGGTCCATCGCCGCGTTGATCTCGCCGACGATCAAACCGAGTAACCCCATGGCCTGATCGACCAGAGGTTCAATCTTCGGCCCTTCGGCCGTATTCCCTGTTGTCATTAAGTCCCGGCCGCCTCTCATGCAGGTCCCGCACGAGCGAAATGAAAAAGCGGCCCTGGGGTCGCCCCCGGCCGCTTGCCCACTTCTTCTAGCATGCCCGAAGGTATATCCGGGAGCGTTCGGATAGTCAAGAAAAACTGTGTTATCAAAGTGTTAACGCATAGTTCGCAGAGCGTGCCAGGTGCGGCATCTGAGAGTAAGGTGGATTTAAACCCACCTTACCAGTTCAAGTCCGGATCAATTCCCCGAACCCTGCTCCGCCTCGATCGCCCGCCATTTGGCGACATTGGCGTTGTGCTCGTCCAACGTCTCGGCAAAGGCATGCCCGCCCGTGCCGTCGGCCACGAAGAACAGGTACGGCGTCTCATCCGGGTTCAGCGCGGCGGCGATACTCTCCCGCCCTGGATTGGCGATTGGCGTGGGCGGCAGCCCGTCGATCACATAGGTGTTGTAGGGCGTGCGGCCCCTCAGCTCACTCTGGCGCAGCCCGCGCCCGAGCACACCTTGCCCCTTGGTGATGCCGTAGATCACCGTCGGGTCGGTTTGCAGCTTCATGCCCTGTTCCAGACGGTTCAGGAAGACACTCGCCACCCGGCCCCGCTCCTCGGGCACCCCGGTCTCCTTCTCGACGATGGAGGCCATGATCAGCGCCGTTTCGGGACTGTCGTATGGCAACCCATCCGCCCGCGCCGCCCAGAGGTCGGCGAGAACCGCGTCCTGCCGCCGTTGCATCTCGGCCAGCAGTTCGGCGCGCGAAGCGCCCCGCACGACCTCGTAGCTGTCGGGCGCAAGCCTACCCTCTGCGGGCAATTCACCCGGCTCGCCGGACAGAAACTCCGCCCGTTTCAACGCCTCAACGATCTGCCAGCTTGTCGCGCCTTCGGCCAGCGTGATGCGGAACCGCACCGCCGGGTCCTCGGCCCTTTCGACGTAAGCAGCGGGCGCAGCCTCAACCGCCGGATCGAATTTCGCCACTTCTTCGTAGCGGTTCGTCACCGGGTCAAGCTCGCGCACCACGACATCGGCCCCGTTGACGCCGATGCGGAAGTTCACTTCCGTCCCGCAGGTCGACTGACCGCTGCCAGTCAGCGTCTCAACGATCCCGGCCATCGACGCCTTGGGCGGTATGAGGAACGAACCCGCCTTCAGACTGCCAGCCTTGTCTTCGTAATCGGCTCCGACCCGAAAGATATAGGCCGAACTCACCGCCCCCTGATCCGCCAGATCGGCAGCCACCCCACGCAGGCTCGCGCCGCTTTCCACCCGGTAACAGATCGCCTCGGCCAGGGGCCCCGGCCCTTTATACTGCTGCTGCCCCCAGGCGACCAAAGCCGCCGCCGCCACCAGCAACACAATGGCGATGGTCAGAAAGTTCGAGGCGATGTTGCGCCACATCAGTCCGTCACCCGGCCAACGACGAGCGAAGCATTGGTGCCGCCAAAGCCGAAGGAGTTTGACAGCGCAACGTTGATTTCGCGCTTCACCGCCTTGTTCGGGGCGAGATCCAGCTTCGGTTCAACCGCCGGGTTGTCGAGGTTGATCGTCGGCGGCGCCACCTGATCGCGGATCGCGAGGATACAGAAGATCGCCTCGACCGCACCCGCCGCGCCCAGAAGATGGCCGATCGACGATTTGGTCGAGGACATCGTCGCCTTCGCCGCCGCATTTCCCATCAGCCGTTCGACCGCGCCAAGCTCGATTGTGTCGGCCATGGTCGAGGTGCCATGGGCATTGATATAGTCGATCTGGTCGGGCGTGATACCTGCCCGCGCCAACGCCGCCGACATGGAGCGGAAGCCCCCATCGCCGTCCTCCGACGGTGCCGTGATGTGATAGGCATCGCCCGACAGGCCATAACCCAGAACCTCGGCATAGATCTTCGCGCCGCGCGCCTTAGCGTGCTCGTATTCCTCCAGCACGACCACACCCGCGCCCTCGCCCATCACAAACCCGTCGCGATCGGCGTCATAGGGGCGCGAGGCCTTGGTCGGCTCGTCAGCGCGCTTGGTGGACAAAGCCTTGCAGGCATTGAAGCCGGCGATCCCGATCTCGCTGATCGGGTTCTCGGCGCCCCCTGCCAGCATCACATCAGCATCGCCCCATTGAATAAGCCGCGCCGCATCGCCGATAGCATGGGCGCCGGTGGAACAGGCGGTCACTACCGCATGGTTCGGCCCCTTGAAGCCATAGCGGATCCCGACCTGACCCGAGATGAGGTTGATCAGCGATCCCGGAATGAAGAAGGGCGAAACCCGCTTCGGACCCCGTTCCTTGATCAGCACGGCCGTCTCCGCAATCGACGACAGCCCACCGATCCCTGACCCGATCATGACCCCGGTGCGCAACCGGCTTTCCTCGTCCTCGGGCATCCAACCGGCATCCTTCACCGCCATATCCGCGGCGGCCATGCCGTAAAGGATGAAGTCATCGACCTTGCGGCGCTCTTTCGGCTCCATCCAGTCATCGGGATTGAACGTGCCATCGCTGCCGTCACCGAAGGGGATCTCACAGGCATAGGTGGTCACCACATTCGCGGTATCGAACCGCGTGATCGGCCCAGCGCCCGATTGCCCGGCAATCAGCCGCTTCCACGTCTCCTCGACGCCACAGGCCAACGGTGTGACCATACCCAGTCCGGTGACAACAACCCGCCTCATCGCGTTCCCCAACTCAGTTTGTATCCGGAGTTAGATATACGGCTCTGGCCGGGGCGGGCAAGGCCCGTTGCCGATACGGCAGCGGGCCGTTGCCGGTCAGATGAACTCGGCCACATGCGCGGTGTCGGGCCGCGCCTCACGCAGGGCATCCTTGAGATTCACGGTTTTATTGAACAGCGCCCGGCTTATCATCGCGCCGGACACTTCACCCAGCAGCCTCAGCCGCGACACATCGTCGACCGTGCGCACGATGCCACTGGCGATGACCGGAATCTTCGTCCGTTCAGCGATACGAGAGACAACGCCAAGCGCGGCGTCGGCATCGCCGATGTCATAGTCGATATCCGTCACCACCACGGCGGCAAAGGGCGTTCCCTTGAATGCATCAATGAACGCCTCGGGTGCATAGGAGCTTTCCGTCTTCCAGCCATGGGTCAGGACATGACCTTTCCAGACGTCGATCGACAGGACGATCTGGTCGGGGTGATGGAATGCGATCTCCTTCACCAGATGCGGATTCTGCGCGGCCAGCGTCGACACAACGATCCGCCCCGCCCCGAGATTGATCCATTCGGCGATTCTGTCCCGCGTGCGGAACCCGCCGCCAAGCTGCACCGGCAAACCGGCATCCCGGATGATCTTCAGAATCAGATCGTGATTCTTGTTGCTGCCCGCCATCGCGTCCAGATCGGTGACATGCATCCACTCCGCGCCCGCATGCGCGAATTCCTTTGCCTTTTCAACAGGATCAACATGCCAGATGGACGGTTCTTCAAGCCTGCCGCGATGCAGACTCACGCAGCGGCCATTTTGAATCTCGATCGTCGGATAGATGATCATCTAGCGCCTCCATGTTGATATCGCACGGAAAAATCCTCCGCACAGACTGGGCGGTCGCCTCATGTTCCGGGGCGCTGCCCTTACCTTGATGTTAGGTCTGATTGCGCTAAACCCAAAGGCGATTCCGACGTTTTTGAAAAAATCGCGCCACGTAGCCCCTATCGGCGCCAGCCCAGAAGGGCCTGCAACATGACCACAAGAGCCGCCGCAACACAGATCCATCCGATGAACCAGAACCGGCCCGCAAGCGCATCTTCCGCATAAGAGGCCGCGAAACGCGCCGCGCCGATCTTCGCAGCTGCGAGTGCCGCCACCGTCCCGACAGCACCCAACGCCAGCCGCCAGCGGGGCGGAACCCGCACAAGGATCAGGACCAGCGCCAGCCCCGCACCAGCCGCGCCCCCGAGCCAGCCGATCTTGACGGCCCAGAACGGATGCGCCCCCAGCCGTTCGGACAGCCCCATCCAGACACATGCGAAGACGATGACAAATGCGCCTGCCAGCGCGAACACCTGTCGTCCCATTCCCTTACCTTCCTGCAATCTGTGATGTGATCCAGAATCCCAAAACCGGGGCCGGGCGCAACGCACCCCACGCAGACGTGAAGGGGCGTCAGACGCGCGTGTCACGGCGCAAGAGCATCACCGGATCACCCAGATCCACACTCTCGCGCATGGGCCGGTAGCCGAGCGTCCGGGCAATCGCGAACGAGGCATCATGCCCGATCTCGATCATCGCATGGCTGACCCCGCCAAACTCCTGCGCATCAAACCAGCGATGCGCGGCCATGACCGCCTCCCGGCCATAGCCCCTGCCGTGGGCAGAGGCGGTCAGTACCCATCCGGCCTCAGGCGCGGCATCGAAATCATCGCCAATTCCGCGCATGCCGGTGAAAAAGCCGGTCTGGCCCAGAAACGCCCCGTCCTCGCGCCTTGTGATCGCCCATTGCCCAAATCCCTCGACCGCCCAGTTTCCGGCCACCTTCAGAAAGACGCCCCAGCTTTCGGTCAGGGGCCTTGGCTTGCCGCCGATGAAACGCACCACCTCCGGCTCCTGCCAGACCGCGGCAAAGGAGGGAAAATCCGCTTTCACCATTTCCCTCAGGATCAGCCGTTCGGTTTCAATCACCGGAATCATGGACGTCTCCCTGCCTTTCATCTGTCAGGTGCGATCCGCGACTGTCAGAACGACCTGGCACCATAAGAGTTGATGGCTTCGCGCACCCGTCACGGCGACTGTCCTAATCGCATGGTCAGGGCCATGCGAACACTGCGGTCACCAAACGAAAACGGCGCCCGCAAGGGCGCCGTTCCGTACTCAATCCGGTTCCGATCAGGCGGCTTCGGAGATGAACTTGACCGCGTCGCCGAAGGTCTGGATGGTTTCGGCCGCATCATCAGGGATCTCGATCCCGAATTCTTCTTCGAACGCCATCACCAGCTCGACCGTGTCGAGGCTGTCCGCGCCCAGATCGTCGATGAACGAGGCGCTTTCCGTCACCTTGTCCTCTTCGACGCCAAGATGCTCGACGACAATTTTCTTCACGCGATCTGCGATGTCGCTCATGTCAAATCCTCATTTCCGCGGGTCTTCCCGCCTTCTGGTCTCTTGCTCTTCGCGAGCGGCTCATGCCCCGCATGAAAGCAAAGGCAACCGGAAAAGCCCTTGTCCGTTCCGGCATGTCGCCGCCGCCTATAACACAGTCTAATGCGGAGGCAAACGCTTTCGCAACGTCCGTTTTGCCGGACGTCAGACCATGTCCATGCCGCCGTTTACGTGGAGCGTGGCCCCAGTGACGTAAGCGGCCTCGCCGCTGGCAAGGAAAAGTACAGCCGCGGCGATCTCTTCGGGCGCACCCATGCGTCCTGCCGGAATGCCAGCCGATATGCGCGCCTTCTGTTCGTCATTCAGCTTGTCGGTCATCGCTGTGGCGATGAAACCGGGCGCCACGCAATTGACCGTGATGCCACGGCTGGCCACTTCCTGCGCCAAGGCCTTCGACATGCCGGTCACACCGGCCTTGGCCGCGCAATAGTTGCCCTGACCGGGATTGCCCGCCGTGGCGACGACCGAGGTGATGTTCACTATCCGACCCCAGCGCGCCTTCATCATGGGCCGCATCACGCCCCGGCACAGCCGGAAGGTGGAGGTCAGGTTCACATCCAGAACCGACTGCCAATCCTCATCCGACATTCGCATGAAGAGGCTGTCGCGGGTGATGCCCGCATTGTTGACCAGGATGTCGAGCCCCCCCATGGCCTCGACCGCCTGCTTCGGCAGCGCCTCCACCGCCTCGGCGTCGGACAGGTTGCAGGGCAACACATGCGCCCGCTCGCCCAGTTCCGCCGCCAGCTCCTGCAAGGGCGCCTCACGCGTGCCCGAGAGGCCCACCGTTGCCCCCGCGCCATGCAGCGCCTTGGCAACCGCACCACCGATTCCGCCCGAAGCACCCGTCACCAGCGCCGTCTTTCCCGTCAGATCAAACATCGATCAGCCCCTCACTTTCTGTCCCACAATACTCCGGGTGGGGTCCGGGGAGGGCAGCGCCCTCCCCGGCCGCCTTACCCTTTTGCCGCAACCACATCCTCAGGCGTGCCGACCGCGCGCGTCTCCGCCTCCTTGGAGATACGCCGGATCATGCCGGAAAGCGCCTTGCCCGCGCCAATCTCCCAGAACTCGGTCACACCTTTTGCCGCCATGAATCCCACACTCTCGCGCCAGCGGACCGAACCCGTGACCTGTTCCACCAGCAGGCTGCGGATCGTCGCGGGATCGGTCACATCATGGGCGGTGACATTGGCCACCAGCGGCACTTTCGGCTCATCGATATGCACATGGCTTAGGGCATCGGCCATCGCAGCCGCCGCCGGACCCATCAATTCACAATGGAAGGGGGCAGATACCGGCAGAAGGATCGCACGTTTCGCGCCCTTCGCCTTGGCGATCTCCACCGCCCGCTCTACCGCGTCCTTGTGGCCCGAAACCACGACCTGCGCCGGGTCGTTATCGTTCGCAGCCTGACAGACCTCGCCCATCGCGGCCTCCTCGGCCACTGCCTTAGCGGTTTCAAAATCAAGCCCCAGCAGGGCCGCCATCGCGCCAACGCCGACCGGTACCGCCTCCTGCATCGCCTTGCCCCGCAGCCGCAGAAGCCGCGCGGTATCGGAAAGGCTGAGCGCGCCCGCAGCACAAAGCGCCGAATACTCGCCCAGCGAATGGCCCGCGACGAAGGCAGCGCTTTCCACGCCGATCCCCTCTGCCTCCAGCGCCCTCAGCGCGGCGATCGAGGTCGCCATCAGCGCCGGTTGGGCATTCTGCGTCAGCGTCAGCTCTTCCTGACTGCCCTCCCAGATGAGCCGTGAGAGGGCCTCGCCCAAAGCCTCGTCGACCTCATCGAAGACGGCCTTCGACGCCGGATAGGCCTCGGCCAGAGCCCGGCCCATGCCGGTTACCTGCGCGCCCTGCCCCGGAAATACGAATGCCCGTGCCATTATGACCCCCTGTGTTGTTTTGCCCCGAATACCCTGACGAGTGACGTCGCGCAATGCGCCGGTAACGGCGATTAGGGTGGCTGACGCCCTCAGGGCGATCGGATATCATGGGTTTACACGTATGAGGACCGTTATGCGCATCCCGCCACGCGCCGAACAGCGTCACGGTTACGAGTTGCCCGCGCGCCTCCTCCACTGGCTGGCCGCGCTCGCGATCTTCGCCGCACTTGGACTGGGCCTCTGGATGACCCGGCTTCCGGCGGAAACCGAGGCCGAGGTGGCCACCGTCTTCCGCGCATACTCGGTTCACAAGACCATCGGCATGGCGGTTTTGGCACTCGGCATGGCGCGCATTCTCTGGGCCATTCTCCGCCCCGACCCCGGTCCGCTTCACCCCGAACGCGCGGTGGAAACCTTTCTCGCGCGGCTGATCCACCGCCTCCTCTGGATCGGCCTTCTGGCTCTGCCCGCCACCGGGCTCCTTTACCATTCCGCCGCTCCGGGATTTGCCCCGATCCTCTGGCCTTTCGGTCAGGCGCTGCCCTTCGTTCCCGCCGACGAGGCACTGGCGCTCGCCTTCCGAAATCTGCACGAGGCAGCAGGCTGGCTGGTCATGGCCGCCCTTGCCTTTCATATCGCAGGCACTCTGAAACATGTACTGATTGACCGCGATGCCACGCTTGCGAGAATTACCGCCGGGACCGGCCCCTCCGTCCCACCCGCCCGCAGGGCAATCCTGACCGCCGCGTTGGCCCTTGCGCTCTGGATCGCCTCACTGACCGCGGCATGGTTCACAGCCCCGCTGCCCGAGCCTGACCCGTTCGACGTCCTGGACGGATTGGAAACCTTCGACGATCTCGACAGGCCGGAATAGAATAAACCCGAAACTCTACACGCCGCCGGGTTAGGCCTCCAGTTCGGCGTCCCAGTAAAGGAAATCGACCCAGCTTTCATGCAGGTGGTTCGGTGGGAACCGCCGCCCGGCCCGCTGCATATCCTCCACATCCGGCCGGAAGGGCGGACGGCGCAGCGACAGGCCCGACTGTTTCAAAGGTTTGTTGGCTTTCTTCAGGTTGCAGGGAGAACAGGCGGCAACCACGTTTTCCCAGCTTGTCACGCCGCCCCGCGAGCGCGGCAGGACGTGATCGAAGGTCAGATCACCCCTCGACCCGCAATACTGGCAACAGAATTCGTCCCGCAGAAAAAGATTGAAGCGCGTGAAGGCCACGCGCTTCTGAGGTCTTACGTAATCCTTCAGCACCACGACCGAGGGTATTCGGATCGCCGCACGCTGCGACCGCACCACTTCATCATATTCGGCCAGTATCATCACCCGGTCGAGAAACACCGCCTTGATCGCATCCTGCCAAGGCCAGAGCGACAGCGGATAATAGGACAGCGGCCGGAAATCCGCGTTCAGCACCAGCGCCGGACAATGTTTCAACGCCGAAGGTTCGCGGACGAAACCAGTGCGGAATTCGGTGTCAGTCGGATGGTCGAGCATTCTTACGTCGTCCTCACCTCGCATGCCGCTGTGGCACCGGGGCGGGAGCGCCCGCCCCTGCTTATCCACAACTATATCTGGCGTTTCGCGTCTGACAAGCCCCGCGATATGCCATGGTTGCCACAAAGACTTTACCGGGCGAGCATGAAGGGATCATGACAGGTCGTGGAACGGCGCGCACCGACCAATGGTGCGCGCCGTGTCACCAATCGGGCCTTAAAACGCGGCCCAACGCAGACATCTGCTAAGGGTCAGCGGCGCCGATCGTCGCGGTGGATGCGAACCGGCAGCCGCTTCGGCTCCCGGCGGGGAGAAGTCATCACGAAACCAAGGGCAATGAAGGCGAGTGCGGTCATTGCAATGATTTCCATGGTTCTCTCCTTGAGGGATTCGCTGGTCACAACCTAATGCCGCCGGTGGCGGTTTCAAGCCCCCGGCAGCTTGTCCTTGAGAAAGGCCAGAGCAACCGACAGCCCGTCCGGCGCGATGCCGTGGCCGGTGCCCTTCATGACATGGCCATAGGTCTCGAACCCCGCTGCAGTCAGCGCCTCTCCCGCCAGTCCCATTTCCTGGAACGGCACCATCGGGTCCTGATCGCCATGAATGAGCAGAACCGGCGGCTTCGACACCGCCTCGGCGGTAAACGTCTCTGGCTGCAAAAGGCGACCGGAAAAGGCGACAATCGCCGCCACGGGTTCGGCCCGGCGCGGGAGGATATGCAGCGCCATCATCGTGCCTTGCGAAAAGCCGATCACGCCCAGCCGGTCGATGGTCAGCCCCTCATCGGCCAGACGCGCATCGATGAAGGCATTGATGTCGTCGATGGAGCGGAGCATGCCCGCCGTCGCCTCCGCATCGGACGACCCGTCGAGCCAGGGGATCGGGAACCACTGATAACCCATCGGGTTGTTGCGGCAGGGCTCAGGCGCGTCCGGCGACAGGAAAACCGTGTCGGGCAGATGCGGGGCCAGCGGATCGGCAAGGCCCAGAAGGTCGGCGCCATCAGCGCCATAGCCGTGCAGGAAGATCACCATAGACTTGGCCTTCCCCGACCGTGCGGCCCTGCGGCCGAACTTCAACTCACGCGTCACCTGATCCCCTCCCGGCTTTTCACGACCCGGTAGTAGGCCCAGAGCGCGCGGGCCGCAATGGCCCTCCAGGGGGACCAATCCTCAGCAATCCGGCGCAATTCCCGTTCATTCGGGCGCTCAGGCAGGCCGAACAACAGCCGCGCCGCTTCCTGCAGCGCCAGATCGCCCGGCGCGAAAACATCGGCCCGGCCAAGCGAGATGATCGCATAGACCTCAGCCGTCCATAGGCCAATGCCGGGCAGTGCGGTCAGCGTGGCGATCAACTCGTCGTCCGGCAGGAAGCGCAAAGCGGCATAGTCAAGCCGCGCCTCGGCCAGTGCCTTGCCATAGCGGATCTTCTGGCGACTGAAGCCGCAGGCGCGCAGGTCGTCTTCGGTTGCGCCCCGCATCGCCGTTTCACTCGCCAGCCCCGCCGCCTCAAGTTTCGCCCAGATCGCATCGGCCGAAGCGGTGGAAACCTGCTGGCCGATGATCGCGTCCAACAGGGCCGCGAATCCGTCCGGCCGTCGACGCAGCGGCAAAGGTCCCGTTTCGCCCAGAAGACGCGCGAAATCCGGGTGCCGTGCGGCCAGCCAGTCTGCCCCCTCGGCCACGCAGGTCTCGGTTTCAATGATGCGGCCGACCATCAGACCGGCAGATCGCCCGGGGGATTGCGCAGAAGCCGCGCCATGGTTTCCAGCGCCTTGGAAAACTCCGCCTCGGGCAAAGCCCCGTTCAGCGCGATACGCACGGCGTTCGGCGTATGGCTCTCGATCAGCGCGAATTCATCGGCCGACCGCACGATGACGCCCGCCGCTTCCGCCTCGCGCGCAAAGGTGGAGGCGCGCCATCCCTGCGGCATCGGCAGCCAGACAAAGGCCAACCCCTTCTGCCAGCGCAGGTCAAAAGCGCCGAGCACGTTCAGTGTCATCTCCAGACGCCGGGCAAAGACCGCCTGCACCTTGTCGCGCAGCCGTGCCCCCTCGCCCGAGGCAAGAAGGTGGTAAACGATATCGGTCACCGGACGGGCAAGCCCGAAATAGGAATGCTGCGCGGCAAGCCGCCCGGCCTCGCCCAGACCCGTGGGGCAGACGATCGCGCCAAATCGCAGACCGGCGGCCAGCGATTTTGAGACCGAGGTCACATGCCAGGTCCGTTCCGGCGCAAGGGCCCGCAGGGACGGATCAGTCGCGACCTGCACCGAATAGCAGTCATCCTCCACGATCTGGATATCGTGCCGCCGCGCCACCTCGGCAATTTCCGCCCGGCGTCGGGCTGGCATCTTTACCGTCGTGGGGTTCTGCGCATCCGTGGTGACACAAACGATGCGCGCATCATGGCGGCGGCAGGCGGCATCCAGCGCCTCGGGGATCATGCCGCCGCCGTCGATGGCGACGGGCACGATCTCTGCCCGATTCAGTCGCGCGGCGTGGCGGAACCCGGGATAAGAGAGTTCCTCGCAGAAGACCTGCGGTCGGGTCCCCTTCAGGCAGCATTGTAAGGCCAGATTGATCCCGTTCTGCCCACCATGTGTCAATACAATGTCATCAGCCGAGATCGGCCCGAGGATGCGGTCGGCGAGCCAGTTGGCAAGCTCCTCGCGCAACGGCCTGTCACGCCTGAGCCCGGGATAGCCGAGATAATCGACACAACCGCTCTCGCCAAGACCGGCGAAAGCCGCAGCAATGGCCTGCCCTTGCCCGACATCGGGAAGCTGCGGCGTCCGCAGATCGACCGGCGCCTTCGCGTCCGGATCACTTCTGTGGATCAGGCGCGGCTCCATCATAAGCGGTTGGGAAGCCCCGAATTTCGGGCGGTTAGAGGCGACGAACGTGCCCCGGCCGACGGCGGCTTCCAGCAAACCTTCCTGAGTCGCGATCTGATAGGCACGCGCCACGGTGCCCGGCGTCATGCCCAGACGCCAGGCCAGATCGCGCACCGGCGGCAGCTTAGTACCCTCAGGCAGTTCGCCGTCGCGAACCGCTTCGCGAAGCGATCGCGTAAGGGCAAGGTATTTCGGCCCGTCGTAATGCGTCAGGTCAGGCTGCCACATTGTACCCATGACAATGTTCCTCTGGATGGTCAGCCAATACTATTGTACGCCTTTATGTACTGAAAGCTGAATATTGTATCAATACAAAAGATGCAACATGACCATGATGACCAAAGCCGCCCCGCGTCCCCTCGCCGCCCCGATGGGCCGCAAGGTGCTGACCACGCTCCCGGCCGCACTGGTAAAGGTCGTGACGCAATGGCAGGCACGCCGCCGCAGCCGTATCGCGCTGTCGCACTTGAGCGATTTCCACCTGCGGGACATCGGCCTCGACCCCCTGATCCGCGATCAGGAGATCGGCCGTCCGTTCTGTAAATAAGTCCCGGTTCCGTTCATCCCCACGGAACCTCTTCCTCGGCCGGGCCCTGCCCGGCCGTTTTTTAACGCCGGATCGACCCGTACTCGGATAGGTAAGGTGGGTTGAAACCCAGCTTACTTCAGCCAACCACGGACGATTCGCCAATCAGACCGCGACCGCCTCGATCGCGATCGAGCGACGCTTCAGCTCGCTATACATCGCCGAAACCACGCGCGGCTGGTTGACCGCACGCCGCAGCGCCTCGTCGATCAGGCTTTCGCGCACCTTGCTCTGAACGCGCCAGACAAGGCGGCGCTTCACGCCGTCATCGTAGACAATTTCGACCGCGCCGGTCGGTGAATGGCGCAGGCCAAGGAAATCAAAGCCCCCGAGGGAGCTGTGGTAAGACACACGTATG
Organism: Albidovulum litorale; assembly: GCF_025751495.1. Classification (GTDB taxonomy): domain Bacteria; phylum Pseudomonadota; class Alphaproteobacteria; order Rhodobacterales; family Rhodobacteraceae; genus Albidovulum; species Albidovulum litorale. The sequence goes on from NZ_JAOWKZ010000001.1 coordinate 464,001, forward strand.
GGCATTTTTCTGCTCTGTTTTCTGCCTCAATGGCGCGACATTGGGGTCATACCTGCCATTGCGTCAATCGGGTTGAACACAAATCCGCGTGATCGAGTCCCTAGCGCAACAGCGTAAAAGGAACGTGACAGAATCAAAAAGGCGCGGACCAATGGCCCGCGCCTTCGAGTTTTCCCTCCGGCAACAGCCGAAAAAGTATCAGCGCTTCGAGAACTGGAAGCTGCGGCGGGCTTTTGCCTTGCCGTATTTCTTCCGTTCAACCACGCGGCTGTCGCGAGTCAGGAAGCCCGCAGCCTTGAGCGCACCGCGCAAGCTGGGTTCGTAAAGCTGAAGCGCTTTCGAGATGCCGTGCTTGACCGCACCGGCCTGACCCGAAAGACCGCCACCGGCAACCGTGGCCATCACGTCGAACTGACCTTCGACATTGGCGACCTGGAACGGCTGGCGCAGGATCATCTGCAGCACCGGACGGGCGAAGTACTTCGTGTAGTCGATGAACTCGCCCTTGTTGTTGCGGATCAGGAACTTGCCGGAACCCGGCTTGATCCAGACGCGGGCAACCGCGTCCTTGCGCTTGCCCGTCGCATAGGACCGGCCCAGCGCGTCGCGCTGCGGTTCACGGGGCGCTTCGATTTCGGCGACAGCCTCGGTGCCCGAGACGGCCGATTTCAGATCGTCGAGAGATTTGATTTCGTCAGCCATCTTACGCGCTCCGGGTGTTCTTCGGGTTCATCGACTTGACGTCGAGAACTTCGGGGGACTGCGCTTCATGCGGATGCTCGGCACCGGCATAGACGCGCAGGTTCGACATCTGCTGCTTGCCCAGCTTGTTGCGGCTGATCATGCGCTCGACGGCCTTGATCACCACGCGCTCGGGATGGGCGCCGTCCAGCACCTGCTCGGCGGTTCGGAACTTGATGCCGCCCGGATGGCCGGTATGCCAGTAGTACCGCTTGTCAGCGCGCTTGTTGCCGGTCATCTGCACCTTGTCGGCGTTGATGACGATGACATTGTCGCCCATGTCCATATGCGGGGTGAAGGTCGCCTTGTGCTTGCCGCGCAGGCGCATGGCGACGATCGTGGCGAGGCGGCCCAGAACAACGCCCTCGGCGTCGATCAGGATCCACTTCTTCTCGATCTCCGCCGGAGTTGCGGTATAGGTCTTCATTGTCAGCCCTTCGAGTTCGGGTTCCTGGGCAGCCCGGAAGCCGCCCGAAATTCGGATGCGGGCTTGTCTCCGATCCGCACGCGCAGGTCAAGTGGGTGTTTCTGTAATTATCTGATTAATTTCAACGTGTTAAAAAATAGGTATTTAAATACCCCAATAAAATCATCCCTAGGACACCCCACAACGCATCAGACCAAAGCCTGATGACTGACAGAACGGTCCATGATTTGCTAGACTCGTTTGAATTTCAGCCCTGCCCCGGAATTGTACGGATAATCATATGTCGCCAACAGGCTCGAAAAAGGATGGGACCCCGCCGGTCAAACGCCGATGCCACCGCTGCCACGGCTCCGGCCGCGCGCCCTGCCAGATCTGCGGCGGCGCGGGACAGGTCGTGATGGGAACCACGCCGCTGGGCAAACCGCAATATGACCGCTGCAGCGGCTGTTTCGGAACCCGAACCACGCGCTGCACCTCCTGCCAGGGGGATGGGTTCATCTGACCTCATTCACCGGCGCGTTTCGGCGGGATTGAATAGGTCATGTTTGCCCGCGCCACCGGCGCGTCCATCCCTTCGGACCGGATCAGCACATCCCCTATCGCCAGAACCCGTCCCATTTTCAACAGGCGCGCCGTGCCGATCAGGTCGCGCCCGGCTTCCGGCTTGCGCAGGAAATCGACCGCTCCGTTCGTGGTCACCGCCAGCGCCACCGGCCCGATGCGGGCAAGGATGGCCAGATAGACCGCGACATCTGCCAATGCGAAGATATTCGGGCCCGAGACAGTGCCGCCGGGCCTCAGATGCCGCTCTGCCACCTTCAGCCGCATGACGATCCCGTCCTCGGTCAGACGCTCGATCGCGAAGTCACCCTTTACCTGCGGAAACTCGCGCTCCAGAAACGCCGCCAGTTCCGCCTCGTTCATCACCGCCTGCATCTTCCCTCCCGCGCCTCACCGGCCTAGAGTTCCCTGAACCGGAAGGAATGACAAGATGAGCGACCCGATCCTTTTGCGCGACGATGCCGACGGCATCGCCACGCTGATCCTCAATAGCCCCGGCAGCCTGAACGCGCTCTCTGACGCGATGCTGGCCGCGCTGAAGGACGCCTTCACGCGATTGGCGGACGACAAGGACATCCGCGTGGTAATCCTGAAAGGCGCGGGCAAGGCCTTCTGCGCCGGTCACGATCTGAAGGAAATGCAGGCAGGCCGCGCCGCGCCCGACAAGGGCCGCGCCTATTTCGCCGACCTCTTCGCCCGCTGCGCCAAGGTCATGCAGATGATCCCCGCTTTGCCCCAGCCGGTCATCGCCGAGGCGCATGGCATCGCCACCGCCGCCGGGTGCCAGCTTGTGGCCTCCTGCGATATGGCCGTCGCCGCCGAGGGCACAAGGTTCGGCGTTAACGGCGTCAATATCGGGCTCTTCTGTTCCACCCCCATGGTCGCGCTTTCGCGCAACGTGCCGCGCAAGGTCGCGTTCGAGATGTTGACAACCGGCCAGTTCATCGACGCCGCCCGCGCCGCCGAGGTCGGGCTGGTAAACAAGGTCGTGCCCAGCCAGACCCTGTCTGCCGAGACCCGGGTCCTCGCGGAAATCGTCGCGGCCAAACTCACCGCCGCCGTCAAGATCGGCAAGCGCGCCTTCTATGACCAGATCGAGATGACGCGGGCCGAGGCCTACGACCACGCCGCCGCCGTGATGGTCGAAAACATGCTCTGGCGTGACACCGAGGAAGGTATCTCGGCGTTTATCGAAAAACGAAAACCCGACTGGGCCTGACCCTCCCACTTTCTGTCTGAAAATACTCCGGGGGCCCGGGGGCTGGCCCCCGGCCCGACTTCAGATCCCGCGCGTCCTCAGCCAGACCGCGAGGCCGAGCGCCACAAGCGCGGCCACCAGCGTCACCCATAGAAGCAATGTCACGCCCCCCGCCCCAATGAGAAGCGCCCCGAGGAACGGCGCTGCCGCCCCGGCGGTCAGCGGCGCCATGGCGAGCGCCCCGCTCACCGCGCCGAAGTTGTCCTGCCCCAGCGCCTCTGCCGTCAACAGCGGGCGCAGGATCGACTGGATGCCGATCGACGCGCCCTGAAGCACGGCATAGATCACCAGAAGCCAGACCTGACCGGTCGCGATCAAGAGCGCCACGCTGGCAAGGCTCATACCCAGCGCGATGCCGCGCGCAACGGGGCCGGACTTGGCGCGCGCGCCCGCCAGCATCACAATGATGCGCCCCGCCACCTGCATCGGGCCGACGGTGGAGGCGATCAGAACGGCCAGTCCTTGCGGCGCTCCCCGGTCGGTCAGGATCGGCAGGGCGAAGGTAAAGAGCATCGTGTGATTGCCCATCAGAAGCCCGAAGAACGCCGCAAGCGCCCAGAAATCCGGTCGCTTCAGCACGGCGCGGATCGCGCCGGGCGGCGTTGCCACCATCGGCCCGCCACGCCGCTCGCCGCGCCTGAGGAACCGCACGCCGAAGACATTGGCGGGCAGCGTCACCGCGAGCTGAACCGCCGCGAAGACCAGAACCGCGCCGCGCCAGCCCAGTGCCTCACCCGTCAGCGCGCCAAGCGGAAAGGCGAAGGTGGAGGCGAAACCCGCGACCAACGTCACCCTGATGATGCCGGTCCGCGCCTCCCGCCCCAGTCGTCGCGTCAGGAAAGAAAAGCAGGTCTCATAAAGGCTCGCGGCCTGCGCGCAGCCGATGACGATCCAGAGCGCATACCAGAGCCAGAGCACCTCGACCCGCGACAGGGCCGCCAGACACACTGCCCCCAAAGCCGCCGCGCCGCCCAGAAGCGCCCCGCCATAGCCCTTGTCCACCAACCGCCCCGAAAACGGCGCCAGCCCCGCCTGCGTCAGAAGCGCCAGCGTCGGCCCGAGCGCCAGTTCCGCCCGGCTCCAGCCGCTTCCGTCCTCCAGCGCCAGGATGATCGCCCCGAAGATATAGACCAGCGACGCGAAGCCCGCCGTCTGACCCACCGCAAGCAGCCAGACGCCGATGCTGTCGTCGCGGGACATGACTTCAGAGCCCGTAGAGATCGCCGAACTTGGCGTCGAGATAGTCAAGCAGCGGCGCTTCGCTGGGGGCAAAACCACAGGCCCGTTCGATCACCTCTGCCGGGCGGTACAGCCCGCCGAAGCGCTGCACCTTCGCCGCCAGCCAGTCGGTTGCCGGTCTCGCATCGCCGCGCGCCAGATCGGCGTCAATATCAGGCAGGTCGGCCCGCAAGGCCTTCATCAGGCATCCGGCATAGACATTGCCGAGCGTATAGGTCGGGAAATAGCCGAAAAGCCCCACCGACCAATGCACATCCTGCAAGACCCCGTTCGCGGGCCGGTCGACCTTCACGCCGAAATCCTCGGCAAAGCGGGCATTCCACGCCGCCTCCAGATCGGCCACTTCAAGGACCCCCGCCATCACCTGCCGCTCCAAATCAAAGCGCATCATGATGTGCAGGTTGTAATGCACCTCGTCGGCCTCGGTGCGGATATAGCCCGACTGGACCCGGTTGACCGAGCGATAGAACTCCTCCGCCGTCGCCACGCCGAAATCGCCGAACGTGTCGCGCATCCGCCCGTGCAGCCAGCCGGTGAAGGCCCGCGACCGGCCCAACTGGTTTTCATAGATCCGGCTCTGGCTTTCATGCACCCCCATCGACACGCCCGCGCCTAAGGGCGTGAAAAGATGGTCGGGGTCGATCGCCAGTTCGTAACAGGCATGACCGACCTCGTGGATCGTCGAATAAAGGCAGTTGAAGGGATCGGCCTCCACCACCCGCGTGGTGATCCGGGCATCGTTGCCGGAGCCCGAGGAGAACGGATGCACCGCCAGATCGAGCCGCCCCCGATTCCAGTCATAACCAAAGGCCGTGGCAAGCTCGCGCGCCAGTGCCAGTTGCCCTTCCTTGGCAAATGTCCCTTTGACCGGCGCGGGGTGCCCCGCAGCCCCCAGCACTTTTTCCCTAAGCGCCACAAGGCGCGGCCGCATACGGCCGAACATAGCGCCAATTGTCGCGGCCGTGGCGCCCGGTTCGTAATCGTCCAGAAGTGCGTCATAGACATCGCCGCCGCCGAACCCGGCTTCCGCCAGTGCCTGCCCCTTCTCGCGCATCAGCGCCACGACCTTTTCGAAGACCGGCAGGAAATGCGCGACATCGTCCTTCGCCCGCGCCTCGGCCCAGATGCCCTGCGCGACACTCGTCACCCGCGCGATCTCGGCCGCCAGCCTTCCGGGAACGGCGACGTTGCGGTGATAGGACCGCCCGATTAGGTCGAGCGCCCGCGCCCCCGCCGCATCCGTCGCTTTGGCCGAGGCGAGCCAGTCACCCACGCGCGGATCGGTGCGCCGGGAATGCAGCACGCCCTCGATCGCCGCCATCTCCTCGCCGCGCTGTTCGGCGGCACCCTCGGGCATCATGGTTTCCTGATCCCAGCCCAGACGGCCCGCGATCTGCGCCAGCGCCTCTGTTTCGCGCTGAAAGGCCATGAGGTCGGCAAAGGCGGTCATTTTTTATCCCCGGATCGTCGCGGTGATCGGATATTGCGCCCGGTGCCGCGCTCGGATCACGGCGACCCAGACCGCGACCGCGCCCAACTGGTGGATGAGCCCGAGCGACAGGGGGGCGGCATGGACAACCGTAACGATGCCCAGCACCACCTGCGCGGCCAAAGCCACGATCACGAAGGTAAAGGCCCCGCGTGTCGCCGGATGGGCAGACCGGCGCCCCCGCAGCCAGACGACGATGCCAAAGGCCAGCAGAAGATAACCCGCCATCCGGTGAACAAACTGCACCAGCCCCGGATTTTCGAAGAAGGCCAGCACCGCCGGTCCGCCCTCGGGCAGATAGAACGCGTCAGCCGGGAAGAAACTCTCCCCCATCAGCGGCCAGGTCGGAAAGGCCCGGCCCGCGTCGATCCCTGCCACCAAGGCACCAAGCAGGATCTGGAGAAAGGCGAAATGCATCAGCCCCGTCGACATGGAGAAAAGCTTTGCCTCGCGCGACCTGCGCGCCTGCAACAGCTCTGTCTCGCGCCGCGACAGCGACAGCATATACCAGGCGATCAGCCCGAGGATCGCGAAGGCGAGCCCCAGATGGACCGCAAGGCGGTAGGAGGCGACATCGACCATGCGCCCCGTCAGGCCGGACGACACCATCCACCAGCCGATGACCCCCTGCAACCCGCCGAGCGCACCAAGGCTCGCGAGCCGTCCCGTCCAGCCGGCGGGCATGCGTTTCGTCGCCCAGAAGAAGAGGAAGCCCACGGCCCAGACCAGCCCGACAAATCGGCCAAGCTGGCGGTGACCCCATTCCCACCAATAGATCGTCTTGAACTCCTCAAGTCCCATCTGATGGTTCTGCAACTGAAATTCCGGGCTGGCCTGATACTTGGCGAATTCGGCCTGCCACTCAGCGGCATTCATCGGCGGCAGCGCACCGGTCACGGGCCGCCACTCGGTGATCGACAACCCGCTGTCCGTCAGCCGCGTCAGACCGCCGACCGCGATCATCGCGACGACCAGCGCGAAGAGAATGGCAAGCCAGATCCGCACAGCACCGCGCGCACCGCCCCGGCCCTGATCGATCATGCCGCCTTGTGGCGTGGCAGCGGATTTCTGCCCCTCACCGACCTCTTCGAAAATACTGCGTTTGCCGGCCATCGCGCCCTCCGTTCGACGGGCGGACACTATGCAACCGCAAGGTCGGCTTCAAGGCCAGACGGCCATGCGTCCCGCCGAGCCCGGTTCGAAAAGTTTTGGGTCAAAACTTTTCAATATGGAAGGATTTTGTCTCAAAATCCTTCCATAGCCGCACCCGACTTCATTTTCCGGCTTTGCGCACAATCTGGCGCAGCACCCCGTGCAGCGTCTGCACATCGGCCCGCGTCAGCGGCATCCGGCTCCAGAGATTGCGCAGATTCAGCTTCATCCCCTCGGCCTTGGTCGCAGGAAAGAAGAACCCGGCCTCCTCCAGCCGCTCTTCATAATGATCTCCCAGCTTTTCGACCTCGATCGCGGGGGCAAGCTCGGTTCCTGCCAGTTCCAGCACCTCGGGCGGGGTCTGATCGCCCTGCCGCCGCCACTCATAGGCGCAGAGCAGCACCGCCTGACCGAGATTGAGCGAGGCGAAATCCGGGTTCACCGGGATTGAGATGATCGCGTTTGCGCGGGAGATGTCCTCGTTCTCCAGCCCGGCACGTTCGGGTCCGAAAAGCACACCGACCCTCTGGCCGGAGGCCGAGAGCGCGCGGGCATGTTCCATCGCGCGTTCCGGCGTCATCACCGGCTTGGTCAGGTCGCGCGAGCGCGCGGTCGTCGCAAAGATATAGGAACAGTCGTGGATCGCCTCCGGCAGCGTCTCGAAGACGCCCGCATGGTCCAGCACCTTCCCCGCCGCACCCGAGGCCATGGCGACGGCGCGCGGATTGGGCCAGCCGTCGCGCGGATCAATCAGCCGCATGTGCGAAAGACCGAAATTCAGCATCGCCCGCGCCGCTGCGCCGATATTCTCGCCCATCTGCGGGCGAACGAGGATGAAGGCGGGCTGAAGGTCGGACATCAGATGTTTCCTCTCGGGTCGCGGGCCTGATACTTTGACCTTGCTTCTATCGCAAGGAGGCCGCCATGGCCTGGGACGAGGGGCTGGCGCAGGTCCTGCGCGACGATCTGGCCGATCTGCCGATCCGCGAACAGAAGATGTTCGGCGGGCTCTGTTTCCTGATGAACGGCAATATGCTCTGCGGCATCCACAAGGGCGGCACGATGTTCCGCGTCGGCAAGCCGAACATGGCGGCAGCCCTTGCCGTGCCCGGCGCGGGGCCGATGACCTTCACCGGCAAGCCCATGGGCGGGATCATCGAATTCAGCCTCGAGGCCACGGCCGACGATGCGCGGCGGGGCACAGTTCTGGCGCTGGCGCTCGGTTTCGTGAAAACCCTGCCTGCAAAGTAGGGCCATAGCCAAGCAGACAATTCTGCGCTAATCGGCAGCGGAACCGAAAGACCCGGAGCCACCCATGGCCGAAAACGACCGCCCGCAGATCTACCTCATCACGCCGCCCGATCTCGATCTGGAGGTCTTTCCCGACCGGCTCGCCGCCGTTCTGGATGCCGAAGAGATCGCCTGCATTCGCCTTGCAATCGCCGGGGGCGACGAGGACCGGATCGGCCGGGCGGCGGATGCGGTGCGGATGGTCGCGCATGAGCGTGACGTGGCCGTCGTGATCGAGACGCATCTGAAACTGGCCGAACGCCACGGGCTAGACGGGGTTCACCTGACCGACGGCGCGCGTAATATCCGGGACGCCCGCAAGACGCTCGGGGCCGACGCCATCGTCGGCGCCTTCTGCGGCACGTCGCGGCATGAGGGGATGAATGCCGGCGAGGCCGGGGCCGATTACGTGTCCTTCGGCCCCGTCGGCGCCACCGCGCTCGGCACCGGCGCCCGCGCCGACCGTGAACTCTTCGCCTGGTGGTCCGAGATGATCGAGGTCCCGGTCGTTGCCGAAGGCGGGCTGACCGCCGACCTTGTGACCGACCTCGCCCCGGTCACGGATTTCTTCGGCATCGGGGCCGAGATCTGGTCAAGCGATGATCCCGTGGCCACCCTCAAAGTACTGATCGCCCGCTCTGCTCTGTAATCAGGCAGTGTCACTCATGTCCGGCCCAATGTGCCACGCGCCTCTTCAAGTCCGGCGCTAATGGTCAGCTCTGGACGGTGCGACGCCGATTAAGAGACGCATTTGAGCATGTAGGCAGGCAACTTCCGCCGCCCGCCCGGAGAGTTCCTGCCGGTGGTAATGCCCGACGGCGTCGCTTCGGCACCCGTCCGGCCGATCCGCTTGCAGTGTTCCGAAAAGGCACGGATCACCGCCTCGCCGCTTGTCTTGGCGGGGTCGTAGGCCGCAAACACGGACTCGATCTTTTCACCACCGTAATCCTGCAAACCGTGAACCCCGCCCGGCATGCCCCAGCCGATGAAGGTCTCCAACCCCTCCCTCACCGCCGCGTCGCGGATGATCATGGTCTTAAGCGCCTCTTCTTCCGCCCGGTAGCGGGCAATCTCTGCGGGATCTTCGGCACAGGCGGCAAGCGTTACGGTCGCCACCAGTGTTGCCATCGCTCCGGTTCGGGTTCTGCCTGTCCGTCGTTCCATGCCCCTGCCTCCGTTTATCGGCACACATATTCCACCTGAACGTGTAAGAGGGTGACGGCGTACCGGCAAGTGAGTCCCCACATGTTCAGATGCCAGTCGGCCCTTGACTTTCACCCCCGCCTGCCTGATAAGCCCGCATCCCGGCGGGTCTCTCGGCCCGACCGGGATTCTATATTTGGTAATGTCGTCCCGAAAGGGGCGCGCTGCCCGAGGCGGGGAAACCCATAAACGCCGGATGATCCGGGGCCACAGGGCGCGGCAGAAATGAAGGAAAGACCCATGTTCGCGGTCCTCAAGACCGGTGGCAAGCAGTACAAGGTTCAGGCGGGCGATGTGCTCCGCGTGGAACTGATCGCAGCCGCCGCTGGTGACAAAGTCCAGTTCAACGAAGTTCTCATGATCGGCGGCGACAAGCCGGTTCTGGGTGCGCCGCTCGTCAAGGGCGCTGCCGTCCAGGCCGAAGTCATCGACGACATCAAGGCCGACAAGGTCATCACCTTCTGGAAGCGCCGCCGCAAGCACTCCTCGCAGCGCACCCGTGGCCACCGCCAGAAGCTGACCCTGCTCCGCGTCACCGACATCCTCGCCTCCGGCGCGGACAAGTCGGGCGTGAAGGAAGCCATCGGCACCCATGCCGCCCGCGTCGCCGCGCATAACAACGCGGCCCCGACGGAGAAGTCCGAGAAGGCCGAAAAGAAAGCTGCCCCGGCGAAGAAGGCCCCGGCCAAGAAAGCCGAAGCCAAGGCCGCCCCGGCAAAGAAAGCTGCGCCTAAGAAGGCCGCGGCCAAAGCGAAGGAGTAACACCCCATGGCACATAAAAAGGCAGGCGGTTCCTCCCGCAACGGCCGCGACAGCGCTGGTCGCCGTCTCGGCGTGAAACTCTATGGCGGTCAGGAAGCGGTTCCGGGCGCCATCATCGTGCGTCAGCGCGGCACCACCTGGTGGCCGGGCGAAGGCGTCGGCATGGGTCGTGACCACACGATCTTTGCAACCGCCGAAGGCCGCGTGACCTTCAAGAAAGGTCTCAAGGGCCGCACCTTTATTTCGGTCCTCCCGGCAGCGGAGGCAGCCGAGTAAGCCGAACCTTTACAATCGGATTGTAGACGGGGACCGGCTGAAAGGCCGGTCCCTTTTCTTTTACAGGCAGGAGTTTGCCAGTGTACGGTTTCAATGAGGCAGTGATGAGCATGATCACGGTACGTGTGAACGGCGCAAGCTTGATCCGGTCATGCTCACGCCCCATTTGGGGTGTATCGGGCAGCGTGGCGCCCAAAGCGGCCGGGAGGGTCGCGCGTCACATTGCGAGTGTCGGACGGGGCATGGCTGGTAGGGCGGCCGTGATCCTCGCCATTCGTTGAGGAGGAGGAAGAGTTCATGATGCAGGAACCGATCGTCGTCCAGCCCGCGCTGGCGGCCGAGCGTTTTGTACTGCGTCCCTTGCGGATGTCAGATGCCGGCCTCATCGAGATGTATACCGCCGACCGGCGCGTGGCCGAAGGTACGCGCACCATTCCGCACCCCCTGCCTCCCGGCGCGACCGCGGCGTTCATTGCCCGCATGCTTTCGGACGGACGGGGGGAGGATATCTGGGTCCTCGACGGGTCTGAGCTTGGCCATGCCGAGGTGCTGGGCCTCGTCAGTCTGACACGGATGGAACGCGCGCAGAGCGAGATCAAATACTGGGTCGCGCCCGCCTTCTGGAACACCGGCTACGCGTCCGAGGCGGTTGCCGCCATCGTCGCGGCCAATCCCCAGCAGGCGCGCACACTCTTTGCCGAGGTCTTTCAGGACAATCCCGGCTCTGCCCGGGTGCTGACCAATTGCGGCTTCGAATATCTCGGCGATGCCGAGGCCTTCTCGGTCGCCCGCGGCGCCACTGCGCCGACCTGGACCTATCTGCGCAAGATGGCCTGACGAAAATGCCTCTCCGCGCTGTGATCGAAACGGCACGGCTCACCCTGCGCCCCCTGACCGACGCCGATGAGGCGCAAGTGTTCGCCGGTATTGGTGACTACGACGTCGCGTGCTGGCTCACGGCGGTGCCGCATTCTTACCAACCGGAGGACTACCGCAGCTTTCTTGGCACCGTCCAGCCGGGCAAGGTCTGGGCGATCGACGATCGCAACGGCGCATGCGGCAAGATCGGGCTCGACCCGACCCTCGGTTACGGGCTCGCGCGGCGGGTCTGGGGCCGGGGCTATGCAACCGAAGCGCCCCCGCGCCCTGCTCGCCGCCCATTTCGCAAATCCAGCCGCCAGCATGCTCCGCTCCGGCCACTTCGCAGGCAATACCGCCTCGCACCATGTCCTGACCAAACTCGGCTTCCGGCCCGACGGGTTTCGGATGACGTCCTGTCGCGCGCGCGGAGACACCGCCATCCTCCTGCACGGCATGGCACTGACGCGCGATGACTGGCGCGCGGCGAGTCCTTCGTGATCTCAACCGACAGGCCGAAGCGAACAATTCGAAAGATTCAACTCTCGGCGTGGCCCTCAGGGTCTGACCCTCCCATCTTCTTCTTGGCAAAAATACTCCGGGTGGGTCCGGGAGGGCAGCGCCCTCCCGGCCGGTCGGCCGAGGCGCAGCCGAGGCCGAACCCTTAACCCACCGCGCGCGCCTGCCATACGTTTTGCCGACGCTTTGCAGACGCATTGCCGACCGCGCCACCCTTGCGAAAACCGCCGCCACAAGCTATCGCCACACGACCCCTAGGAAAGCCTGACCCATGAAGTTTCTCGACCTCGCCAAAGTCTATATCCGCTCCGGCGGCGGCGGCGCGGGCTGCGTCTCGTTCCGGCGCGAGAAATTCATCGAATTCGGCGGCCCCGATGGCGGCGATGGCGGCAATGGCGGATCGGTCTGGGCAGAGGCGGTCGAGGGGCTGAACACGCTCATCGACTTTCGCTACCAGCAGCACTTCTTCGCCAAGTCCGGACAGCCCGGCATGGGCTCGCAACGGACCGGAAAGACAGGTGAAGATATCGTTCTAAAGGTGCCTGTTGGAACGGAAATCATCGACGAGGATGAAGAGACCATCATCGCCGATCTGACCGAGGTCGGTCAGCGTGTCCTGCTCGCGCAGGGCGGCAATGGCGGCTGGGGCAACTTGCGCTTCAAATCCTCCACCAACCGCGCGCCGAGCCGTGCCAATCCCGGTCAGGAGGGCGTCGAACGCACGATCTGGCTGCGCCTAAAACTCATCGCCGATGCCGGGCTTCTGGGCCTGCCGAATGCCGGAAAGTCGACCTTCCTTGCCGCCGTCTCGAACGCCAAGCCCAAGATCGCGGACTATCCGTTCACCACTTTGGTACCAAATCTTGGTGTCGTGGGCGTCGATGGCCGCGAATTCGTGATGGCCGACATTCCCGGTCTGATCGAAGGCGCATCCGAAGGCCGAGGCCTTGGCGACATGTTCCTTGGCCATGTCGAACGCTGCTCGGTCCTCCTGCACCTCGTTGACGGAACATCCTCGACGATCGCAAAGGATTACAGGACGATCCTGACTGAGCTTGAGGCCTATTCCCCCGACCTCGCGGCGAAGCCGCGGATCACCGCGCTGAACAAGATCGACGCGCTCGATGCCAAGACACTGGCGAACCGCAAGCGCAGCCTTGAGAAGGCTGCGGACGGGCCGGTGCATCTGATGTCGGGCGTTTCGGGCGAAGGTGTGCAGGATGTCCTCCGTGCACTCTGGAAGATCATCGCCAAGACACGGAAAGAGGCTGAACCCGAGGACGATCAGCCGTGGCAGCCCTGAGGCCCGATATCACGACAGCGCGACGGCTGGTGGTCAAGATCGGCTCGGCGCTTCTGGTCGATCCGGCGGGCGGGTTACGCCGCGACTGGCTTGTGGCGCTGGCCGAAGACGTTGCGGCGGCCAAGGCGCGGGGCGCCGATGTGATCCTTGTGTCCTCGGGTTCCATCGCTCTTGGCCGGGGCGTGCTTGGACTGCCGAAAGGTGCGCTGACTCTCGACCAGAGCCAGGCGGCGGCCTCAGTCGGCCAGATCCGGCTTGCGCGGGCCTATGAGGAGGTGCTGGTACCCCACGGCCTGACGGCCGGTCAGGTATTGGTGACGCTGGAAGATACCGAGGACCGCCGGCGTTACCTCAATTCCCGCGCGACGATGGAAACGCTTCTGGGTCTTGGCGTCGTGCCGATCGTGAACGAGAACGACACCGTGGCTACGGATGAGATCCGCTTTGGCGACAATGACCGTCTTGCAGCCCAGATCGCAGTGACGATCGGCGCGGATCAGCTTGTGCTCTTGTCGGATGTGGATGGCTTCTACTCCGACAATCCGAAGGTGAACCCCGCCGCCCAACGCTTTGAGATCGTTGAGAAGATCACAGGTGAGATTGAGGCGATGGCGGGCGATCCTGTCTCGGGCCTGTCGAAGGGCGGGATGAAGACCAAGCTTCTCGCCGCCAAGACCGCCGTCGCCGGCGGCTGCGCCATGGCGATCACCGAGGGTTCTGTCCTGCGTCCGCTCAAGGCGTTGGCTGAGGGCGCCAACTGCACATGGTTCCTGCCCGAAGGCACGCCGCAACTGGCGCGCAAGCGCTGGATCGCGGCGATGAAGCCGCGTGGGGAGCTGCATCTCGATGCAGGTGCTGTCACGGCCCTGAAATCGGGCAAGTCGCTCCTGCCTGCAGGGGTGACGCGCGTGTCGGGCCGGTTCGAACGCGGCGATCCCGTGGCCGTCCTCGGCCCCACGGGCGAGGCATTGGCCAAGGGGTTGGTGCGCTATTCGGTGGGCGAAGCGAAGGCCATTGCCGGGCGGCGTTCGGGTGACATCGAGGCTATTCTCGGCTATGCCGGTCGCGGACCGATGGTTCATCGGGACGATATGGCGTTCTGACGGATGGCCCTGACGGGCCATGCCTGGGTGCCACGTATTTGGGAACAGAAGAAGATGAAGGATTTCAGCGATATACCGGCCTTGATGGTGGAGATGGGCCGGGCAGCGCGGGCCGCTGCCGCTGAACTGGCCTTTGCCACGGCCGAGCGTAAACATGCTGCGCTGATCGCGGCGGCGGATGCGGTCTGGGCGCGGCGGGCGGAGATCATCGAAGCCAATGCCCGCGACCTCGACTATGGCCGCGACAAGGGGTTGAGCCCGGCGATGATGGATCGGCTGCGGCTCGACGAAGACCGTATTCGCGGCATCGTCGATGGTCTGCGCTCTGTCGCCGAGCAGAAGGACCCGGTGGGTGAGGTCATCGCCGAGTGGGACCGGCCCACGGGGCTTCACATCCAGCGGGTGCGGACGCCTTTGGGCGTGGTCGGCGTGATCTACGAAAGCCGCCCGAACGTGACGGCCGATGCAGGCGCCCTGTGCCTCAAATCCGGTAATGCGGTGATCCTGCGTGGCGGCTCGGAAAGCTTCCATTCCTCGCGTGCCATCCATGAATGTCTGGTGGAGGGGCTAAAGGCTGCAGGCCTGCCCGAAACGGCGATCCAGCTTGTGCCGACCCGCGACCGGGCGGCGGTGGCCGAGATGCTGAAAGCGGTGGAGCATATCGACGTGATCGTGCCTCGCGGCGGCAAGGGGCTCGTCGGCCTGGTCCAGAAGGAAGCCCGAGTGCCGGTCTTTGCCCATCTCGAAGGTATCTGCCATGTCTATGTCGACAAGGATGCGGACCCGGAGAAGGCCCGCGCGGTTGTTCTGAATGCCAAGATACGACGCACCGGCATCTGCGGCGCGGCGGAATGCCTGCTCGTTCACAAGGATGTCGCAGCCACGCTCGGCCAACAGATCGTCGACGACTTGATCGCGGCGGGGGTCGAGGTCAGGGCAGAGGGGCTTCGGGGCTCAAAACCCGCGCAAACAGATGATTTCGGTCGCGAATTCCTCGACATGATCATCGCGGCGAAGGTTGTTGACGATGTCGACGGCGCCATCGCCCATATCCGGACCTATGGCTCGAACCATACCGAGGCGGTCCTGACCGAGAACGATGCCACTGCCAAGCGCTTCTTCCAGCGTCTCGACAGCGCGATCCTGATGCGCAATGCCTCCACCCAGTTCGCCGATGGCGGCGAGTTCGGCATGGGGGCAGAGATCGGCATCGCCACCGGCAAAATGCATGCGCGGGGACCGGTCGGGGCCGAACAACTGACGAGCTTCAAATACCTCGTGACTGGCGACGGAACGGTCCGGGCGTGAGTGAGCCGAGCGACGCCGAGCTTGCCGCCCGCTACCGGTCAGTGATCGAGGCTGAACTTGCGCAACTCGACACCGCGACCGATGCCACCAGTGATGACCGCAGGCCGGTGGAGCTGGACCAGCAATCGGTTGGCCGACTCAGCCGGATGGATGCGATGCAGGGTCGGGCCATGGCCACGGCGATCGAGGCCCGGCGGGGCCAGCGCCGGGTGGCCCTGAAGGCAGCGCTCCGCCGGATGGAGGACGCTGAGTTCGGCTGGTGCGCAAACTGCGGCAGCTTCATCGGCACCGGCCGGCTGGATGTCGATCCGGTGGTGATGACCTGCATCACCTGCGCTCAGTAGCCGATCGCGATTTGCCCGTTATCGGTTTCGACCGACAATGTGCGGCCGGACCGGCGGATTTCTTCGGGCAAAAGCGCGAACTGCACATGCGACGCCGAGATTTCCGTTCCGGGTAAGGAACCGTCAAGTCGGGCCCAGAGTTCAGGATCAACTTTCAGTTTTTCGGCCTTCGCCTCGATCCTCCACACAGGCTCGTTCGTGACGATGACGCGCCCGCCATGGGGCAGCGCGGTCTCAACACATTGCAGCGCGAGGAATGCCAGCTTGACCTCGGGGCGCGGCGGATCGCCTGCAACCTGCCAGTCGATGCAAAGCCGCCCGCCGCGCGTCATGTCGTCGAGAATCGAACGGATTTCGGTGCGGGCGACCGGTTGCCCCGGACTGGCGAGCCCGTAAGCGATCCGGAAAAACCGGATACGGGCGCTGGCATTCGTGACGCTTTCCGAGATCAGCGCCATTTCCGGGCCATGCGCCGCGCCGGTCATCATCAGCAACTCCACCCCATTGCCGATTGCGCCAAGGGGGCTGATAAGATCATGACAGATGCGCGATCCGAGAAGCGCCGTCAGATCGTCGGGTGGTGCAAGCGGCATGGAATAGTTTCCTTTACAAGGAGTTACGGGTCTTGAACGAGATGCTTGAGCCGGGGATGTTCGTGCGCCACCCGACCTGCACCGACTGGGGGCTGGGCCAGGTCCAGTCACGGATCGGCCAAAAGGTGACGGTCAATTTCGAACATGCCGGAAAGAAGGTGATCGATGGAACGCGTGTCGAACTGGTTCTGGTCATGGATGACGGCACTTAACTTTCAGGCGATTATCTGGACTTAAACGCAACCTATGCGATTAGTCAACGCCGCCAGACCGGACCGTTGGTTGCAAATGAACATTGCCCATCCTAAAAACCGAACAGAGCAGGAAACGCAGATTTCGAACGCTGGCGATGACCCCAGATAGCACGCATCTTCAGGTCCGGCTGGCCGTGCGCGAAGCCGATTTTCTCTCCGCGCAGCGGTTGCGGTACCGCGTTTTCGTCGAGGAACTGGGCGGCGACGGGCCGCTTGTCGATCACCCCAACCGGCTGGAACGGGACGAGTTCGACCCAGTTAACGATCACCTCATCCTTGTCGATCCACGTCGGAATATCGCCGAGCTCGACCACGTGGTCGGCGTCTACCGGTTGCTTCGCGGCGATCGCGCGGCCGAATTCGGACGGTTTTACTGCGACAGCGAATACGATCTTGGTCCGTTAAAAAAGTCCGGTCGCACGCTCCTGGAACTGGGCCGGTCCTGCGTCGATGCAGATTATCGCGGTGGTCCGGCAATGTTTCTTTTGTGGAACGCGCTGGCCGACTACGTGCTGGAACACGGGATCGAGGTGCTTTTTGGCGTCGCCAGTTTCCACGGCACGGATATCGAGACGCTGAAAATGCCGCTGTCGTGGCTCCATCACCACCATCTGGCCCCGGAAGCGCTGCGGGTGCGGGCTCTGCCCGCGCATTATCAACGCATGGATCTGGTGCCCGCTGATCAACTGGACCGGCGGCAGGCGATGGTGGCGATGCCCGCCCTGATCAAAGCCTATCTGCGGCTGGGCGGTTTTGTCGGCGACGGCGCGTTTATTGACCGGGAATTCAACACGACCGATGTCTGCCTCTTGATGGACACCGCCGCGATGAGCGAGCGGCATAAAGGGTTCTACACCCGCAAGCATGAGGCCCGCACGTGACGACATGGCGGTCGGAGATCGCGTCGGACCGCCCGCCGCTTGGTCCGGCGGGGCTGGTGCTGATCGTCCTGCGCGGCGGGGTTCTGGGGCTGGTGACGTTCGGCGGTCTGGGGCTGCTGCTGCTCTGCCGTCTGGTGGAACGACCGCTTTGCGGGCTGAACCGGCCCTTTACGCCCCGGATCACCCGTGGCGTCTGCCGCGTCGCCTTCCCGATAATGGGGATGCGCTATTCGGTGCGAGGGAAACCGATGCACCATGTCGGCGCTGCGGTGGCGAACCATTCGTCGTGGCTCGACATCTTCGCGCTGAATGCCTGCCAGTCGATCTATTTCGTCTCCAAGGCCGAGGTCGCGCGCTGGCCTTTCATCGGTTGGCTGGCACGGGCGACCGGCACCGCCTTCATCGCCCGCGATCCGAAACAGGCGAAGGTTCAGCAGGCCCTGTTCGAGGAGAGGATACGGGCGGGCCACAAGCTGCTCTTTTTTCCCGAGGGAACGTCAACCGACGGGCTGCGTGTTTTGCCGTTCAAGCCGACTCTCTTTGCCGCCTTTTACAGTCACGGTCTGGAACATGTGATGGAGATCCAGCCGGTGACGGTGATCTACCGTGCACCGCCAGGGGCGACGGATCGCTTCTATGGCTGGTGGGGTGACATGGCCTTCGGGCCGCATCTGGCGAAGGTACTCGCCAAACCTCGCCAGGGCGCGGTTGAGGTTGTGTTCCACGAGCCGATCAGCGTAGCTGACTTTGCCTCACGCAAGGACCTTGCCCTGCACTGCGAAGTCGCGGTGCGGGACGGGCTGCGCAGCGCCCTGCCAGACGGTTTTATAGACTAGATCACGGCCCCGCTGACCCTTTTGCGCTCCGCGGCAGGAAACCCAATCAGTTCTGACTGCGGTAGTCCTCAGGTCTGATGCCGTGACGGGCGAGCTTGTCGTAAAACGTTTTGCGCGGCAGTTTCAGCGCGGTCGCCGCTTCGGTCGCGTTGCCGGCATGGCGGACCAGCGCCTCAATGAGCAGCGATTTCTCAACGCGCGCCATCTGCCCGGCCAATCCGGGTGCCCCGTCATCCTCATGCGCTTCATCGAGCCCCATGGCAAAGCGCATCGCCGCATTCATCAGCGCGCGGGCATTGCCGGGCCAGTCCTGCGCCATCAGGTCGGCGATGACCTCGGGTGTGATTTCCGGCACCGGCAGATCGGACTGCTCGCAGGCAATCGCAACGTAGTGACGGAAGAGAACCGGGATGTCCTCGGGACGTTCCTTCAGCGCCGGAATACGGACGCGAATCACGTCGAGCTTGTAGAACAGGTCCGGATTGAACCGCCCTTCCCCGGCCTCTGTCCTCAGGTCGCGATAGGTGCCAGCGATCACCCGGATGCCAGGATTGCTGTCGATCAGGTCGAGCGCGGCAAACTGTGCTGCAGGTGGCAGGGCTGCCACCTCGTCGAGAAAGATCGACCCGCCCTCGGCCCTCTCGAAGGCGGCCGCGAGCGTTTCGGGCGTGGCCGAGGCTGCCGAGAGTTTTTGGAACGGACGCATTGCAGCGGCCGAAAGCAGATGGATGACCTCCGCCATCTTCGCCGTCCCGGCGCCCGGCGGGCCGGAGATCAGCACCTCGGCTGAGGTCCGCGCCGCCGCGCGTGCCGCCTCGCGCATCTGTTCCGACAGGGCTGAGGTCCCGACAAGCATCCGCGCCGCTGCATCGCCGCGCCGGATCTCGCGCTTCAGGGCTCGGTTTTCCAGAACCAGCGCCCGTGTCTTCAGGGCCTTCTGCACGACGGAAAGAAAATCCTGGGGATTGCATGGCTTTTCAAGAAAGTCGAAGGCTCCGCCGGTCATGCCCTTGACCGCCATCGGTACGTCGCCCTCTCCGGTCAGGAGGATGACCGGAAGGTCGGGATCGGTCTTGCGTGTATGTTCCAGAAGGTGAAACCCGTCCCGGCCTGGCATCCGGATATCCGACACGACCACACCCGGGAAATCCCGCGCGATGTGGTCCTTGGCCTCGATGAAACTTGAAACCAGCACCGGACGCAGCCCGGCAAGGTCCAGCGTCTGCCCCAGCGCCTCGCGTACAGCACGGTCGTCGTCAACCAGCAACACCCGTTCCGTCATGCCGCCCTCGCCTTCCGCGCCGGGTCGAGCTCAATCATGAACTCCGCGCCGCCCTCCGGTCGGTTGCGCCCCGAAATCGCACCGCCAAAACTCTTGACGATCCCGTAGGAGATCGACAGGCCAAGCCCCATCCCCTCACTCGCGCCGACCTCCTTGGTCGAATAGAACGGGTCAAAGACCCGGTCGGGCTCGGCAATACCGGGCCCGGTATCGGTCACCGTAAGACGAACACGGCCTGCGATCCGGTCGATCCGGATCGTCACCAGTCCGCCCGCCTCCATCGCATCGGCGGCGTTGGCCAGAAGATTCATCAGCACCTGCTGCAACCGCACCTCGCCACCCCGGACCCAGACCGCGCGGACAGGCGGTGTCCAGTCGACCGTGACCCCGGCGGCCCTGAGCCGCGCTTCGCTCAGTTCCAGCGATGCGGCGACGACCTGCCCCAGATCGACATCGCTCATCGCCTCGCTTTCCTGCCGGGCGAAGGCGCGCAGGTTCTTGATGATCCGCCCCATGCGGTGGGCAAGGTCATTGATCCGTCCGAGATTTTCCACGGCTTTGTCGTTCTGGCCGCGGTCCAGAAACAGCCCGGCATTCTCGGCATAGGACCGGATCGCGGTCAGCGGCTGATTGAGTTCATGGCTGATCCCCGCCGACATCTGGCCAAGCGCCGACAGCTTGCCCGCCCGCACCAGATCAGCCTGCGCCCGCTGCAGCTGATCATTGGCATCCGAAAGCTCGCGCGTCCGCTCCTCGACCCGGCTTTCCAGCCGCGCATTCGCCTCGGCTTCGGTCGCAAGCTGAACGGCCAAGGCACGGCGGCGTTCGAGAAGCGCGTAGATGGCCGTACCAATGACGATGCAGGCCGCCGCTGCCAACAGGGCTTCCAGCATCGCCTGGCGTTCCGCCGGGGCGATATCCACCAGTGCCTCTCCCGTCATCTCGATCACCGGCAGAGGTCGGGTCAGATGCAAGGCACGGGCCGGCAGATAAGGCCCGCCGTCAAGGTCCCAGATCTCGTGCCGGTCGATGCGGCGCACCTCGCGGCGGAGCAGGTCAGCGGGCACGGTGCCCTCTTCCCCCGGCAGCAAATCAAGCCGCACCAGAACCAGTTCGTCGCGGTTCGACACGAAGGCGATGCCATCTGTGTCGGTGAAAAAGACGATCATCGGCTCACCGCGCCAGATCACCTCGACCGCCTCGGTCTCCACCCGGGTAATCAAGGTGCCAACAACCGGCCCCTCGGGCGAAAAGACCGGCGCGGCATAGACGAATAGCCGCCGCCCAGAGGAACGGTCGATCTCGTGATGAAAGCCCAGCGCCCCTTGCATGGCGCGCCGAAAATAAGGCCCCGATGACATGTCCGCACCATGATCAGGTCCGGACGAGGCGATGACTTTCCCAAACCTGTCGGTCAGCACAAGTTCGTCCGAGCGCGTCATATCGGCGGTGCGCCGCAAAAGCCGGTCGGCCTGCCCGGCATCCGCTTCCGGATCAAGCGCAAGGCGCAGCACCTCGGGATGATCCGCCATTAGTACCGTCATCTCACGATACCGCTGCAACTGCCCCAGCAGCCGGTCACCCGCCAGCGCCAGATCGGCCCGACCTCGGTCCTCCAGCCGCGCCAGTGCATCACTCAGCGACCGCCACCAGATCCCACCGGTAACGCTTCCCGCAAGCGCAAGAAATACCAAGAGCGCCAGCGCGCGTCGGATCATGCAGTCCTCCCTCTTCCGCACAGTCTAGCCAAGGCGACGGGGCGAACGCCAGCGGCTTTCAGGCGATTGATTGCGACCGCCTTGGCA
Organism: Albidovulum litorale; assembly: GCF_025751495.1. Classification (GTDB taxonomy): domain Bacteria; phylum Pseudomonadota; class Alphaproteobacteria; order Rhodobacterales; family Rhodobacteraceae; genus Albidovulum; species Albidovulum litorale. The sequence goes on from NZ_JAOWKZ010000001.1 coordinate 485,485, forward strand.
GAAAGCTGCGAGGCTTCTTTCCCGCGCCTGCAGCTGTTGATTGCCCGGGCGCATCACACCGAACTAGCATTCGCCATCCCCGCCCGCATGGAGGTGCAGGCGGATCACGCAACGGGAGGACATAATGCTCAATCTCAAAGGCAAGCTGGGTGCGCTCATCGCGGCCGCCACTCTGGCAGTTCCGGCAACGGCGCAGGCCGAGGAATTCATCAACATCCTGACCGGCGGCACGTCCGGGGTCTACTATCCGCTCGGCGTCGGCCTGTCGAAGATCTATGCCGACAATATCGACGGCGCGCGCACACAGGTGCAGTCCACGAAGGCCTCGGTCGAAAACCTGAACCTTCTCCAGCAGGGCAAGGGTGAACTGGCGCTGGCGCTTGGCGACTCGGTCAAGCTTGCCTGGGAAGGCAATGCCGATGCAGGCTTTGCCGAACCGCTCGCCAAACTGCGCGGCATCGCGGCGGTTTATCCGAACTACATCCAGATCGTCGCCTCGAAGGAAAGCGGCATCACCTCGCTCGACGGGCTGAAGGGCATGAGCCTGTCGGTCGGCGCGGCGAAGTCGGGCACCGAACTGAATGCGCGGACGATCTTCGCGGCGGCGGGAATGAGCTATGACGACCTCGGCAAGACCGAATACCTGCCCTTCGCGGAATCAGTCGAACTGATCAAGAACCGCCAGCTTGACGCCACCCTGCAATCGGCTGGCCTCGGCGTGGCTTCGATCAAGGACCTGTCGACGTCGCTCGACATCCAGATGGTTTCGGTCCCCGAAGAGGTCGTGACCGCGCTCGGCGCGCCTTACATCGCCGCGACCATCCCGGCAGGCACCTATCAGGGGCAGGATGCCGACGTGCCGACCGTGGCCGTCGTCAACTTCCTTGTTACTCATGAGGACGTGTCGGAAGAGACCGCCTATCAAATGACCAAGCTTCTCTTTGAGAACCTTGGCGAGTTGGAAGCCGCCCACAAGGCAGCCGCCCAGATCAAGCTGGAAAACGCGCTGAACGGCATGCCGATCCCGCTGCATCCGGGTGCGGAGCGCTTCTACAAGGAAGCCGGCCTGATGTAACCTCAAAACCCCGGGCGGCCCGTCCGCCCGGGGCTCACGGCTTTCCAGGGGAGGGGAAAACCGCAATGGCTCAGCCACATCATGACATGCCAAAGGACGCTCCCGATCTGGGGCTGCACGATCCCCTGGCGGAAAGCTTTCCGGCAACGACCGAAGGCCGCGCGCTTTTCTGGATCGCGGTTCTTTTCTCCGTCTTCCAGATCGCAACGGCGGCGCATCTTCTGGACCTTTCCAGCCAGATCGTCCGGGCCTTCCATGTCGGGTTCCTGACGCTGCTGGGCTTCCCGCTGCTTGTTGCGCTGAAGCGCAAGGGTGTGCCGTTCAAGGCCGTCGCCTGGGCGCTGGCGCTGTCCGGTGTGATTGTCGCGCTTTATCAGTGGTGGGAATACACGCCCCTGATCCTCAGGGCGGGCGACCCGCTGCCGCGTGACATATTCCTTGGCATCGTCGCGTTGATCACCGTTTTCGCCGCCGCCTGGCTTCTGATGGGGCCCGCACTGCCGATCATTGCGGGCTGTTTCCTTGCCTATTGCTTCTGGGGGGAATACCTGCCCTCGCCCTTGAACCACAGGGGCTACGACTTCAGTCAGGTGATCGACCACATGGCCTACGGGACCGAGGGCATCTATGGCATCCCGACCTATGTGTCCTCATCCTACATCTTCCTCTTCATCCTGTTCGGCTCGTTCCTTGAACGCGCGGGGATGATCCGGCTTTTCACCGATGTCTCGCTGGGCCTTGTCGGCCACAAGCAGGGCGGTGCGGCCAAGGTCGCGGTCGTCTCGTCGGGTCTCATGGGCACAATCTCAGGATCGGGCGTGGCGAATGTCGTAACCACCGGCCAGTTCACCATCCCCCTGATGAAAAGCTTCGGCTACCGCCCGGCCTTCGCCGGGGGGGTCGAATCCACCGCCTCCATGGGCGGGCAACTGATGCCACCTGTGATGGGCGCCGTCGCCTTCATCATGGCCGAGACCCTGGGCGTCGAATATGTCGAGGTGGTCAAGGCCGCCCTCATCCCCGCCATCCTCTACTTCGCCTCCGCTTTCTGGATGGTGCATCTGGAGGCCGGGCGGCACGGGCTGAAGGGGATGGCCAAGGCCGACCTGCCCTCGCCCATCAAGGCGCTGAAGGAGAACTGGTACCTCATCCTGCCGCTTGGCGTGCTGGTCTACCTGCTTTTCTCCGGCTTTACGCCGCTCTTCGCCGGGACAATCGGACTGGCGCTCACGGTGATGCTGATCCTCGGCGGTTCCATCGCGCTTGGCCTGCCGAATGGCGTCATCCGAATTATCTTCTGGATCGGCCTCGGCGCCATCGCCGCCGCCTTCTTCGAGTTCGGCATCATGCCGGTGGCCGTCGCAATCGCCGCCCTGATCGGCTGGAACGCGATCTCGAAAGGCGGGCGTGAGACGCTGGCGCTCTGCCGCGACAGTCTTGCGGAAGGCGCGAAAACCGCCCTGCCCGTCGGCATCGCCTGCGCGCTTGTCGGCATCATCATCGGCACGATGACCCTGACCGGGGCCGCCAACACCTTCGGGCAGTTCATCGTCCATGTCGGCGAAGGCAGCCTCTTCCTGTCGCTGATCCTGACGATGATCACCTGCATCATCCTCGGCATGGGAATCCCCACGATCCCCAACTACATTATCACCTCGTCGATCGCCGGCCCCGCCCTGCTGGAACTCGGCGTACCGCTCATCGTCAGCCACATGTTCGTCTTCTATTTCGGCATACTCGCCGACCTAACGCCGCCAGTGGCGCTTGCCTGTTTCGCAGCCGCCCCCATCGCCAAGGAAAACGGGCTCAAGATTTCGATGGAGGCGATCAAGGTCGCGGCCGCCGGCTTCGTCATCCCGTTCATGGCGGTCTACACTCCGACGCTGATGTTGCAGGGTGGCGGCCCGCTGGCCGAAGCCTTCGGGTTCTGGCCCGGTGTCGCCTATATCGTGGTCAAGACCGTCATCGCCATCGGCCTTTGGGGCGCGGCCGTCATCGGCTGGCTCGGCTATCCCATCAACTGGCCGCTGCGCATTCTCGCCGCAACGGCCGCCGTCACGCTCATCGCCGCGCTTCCACTCACGGACGAAGCGGGTTTCGCCATGGCCGCGATTTTCGCGGGCCTTGTCTGGCGCACCCGCACCGCGAGGCGGGCATGAGCCTCGCCTGCCTCCTTGTCAGCGCCAGCGCCACCACCACGCTGACCCTTGCCTCGGCAAGCTTCGACCTGAGCTGGCGCCACTCTGTCGAAAAGACCGAGTGGCGAGAGACATGGGCCGTCGAAGGAGGCAGGCTGCATCTTACAGAAGCCGCCGTGAAAGGTTCCGGCGCGGGGATGGATCCCGGCGAAGGCGCTGCGCTTGTCGACGGCTGGTGGGTCTGGACCCCGGACCTGCCCCCGGTTCCGAACCTCACCCTTGCCGCATCCGGCGCAACAGGGGGTGGCTGGCGAATCTGTGATGAAACCACCTGTCACGAAATCGGCGCAGAGCCCGGCGAGGCGATCCGGCTTTCGCCCTGCAAGGGCTGAGCGCTTGCCTTCCGTTCCGCCGCACGGTGCTGTCACGAAGGATACCAGCGGACCGCGTGACCTTGGACGGAAGCTCCGATACGCTTCGCCCCGAATCCAGTGCCGGGGGACCGCGCCTTGCCCGAGACCATGCCGGGAAAGCCGAAGCCGATGATCGCCAGCCGCCGCATCGTCGCGATCTTCCTTGCCGTGGCCTGCCTGGCGGCGGCACTTGCCTTCACGCTCTCCTACCGCCTTGGCCTGTCGTCCCTCGACGCCGATCTCGACCAGTCGCTGATCCTGACCCGCCGCTCCATCGAAAGCGAGATCGAGCGGTTTCGCCACCTGCCGGAGATTGCTGCCGAGGATGCCCGCATCCGTGCCGCACTCAACGCGCCCGCTCCATCGGCGATTGATGCCGCGAACCGATACCTTGAGACGGTGACCGGAAAATCGGGGGCGGCCGACTTGTTCCTTCTTGACGGCGATGGCACCGCCATTGCCGCCTCGAACTGGAATACCGGGCAAAGCTTCGTCGGCAACAACTATGCCTTCCGGCCCTATTTCCGCGATGCCATCGCCACCGGGAAGGGCCGGTTCTATGCGATCGGCGTAACCACCGGCAAACCGGGCTACTTCCTGTCCTCGCGGATCGGGACCGGTGAAAGGACTGGCGTTCTGGCCGTGAAGATCGACCTGAAGCCGCTGGAAGAAACATGGAAAAGCGCACGTTCGGCAACCGCCATCGCCGACCGCGACGGGGTCATATTCCTCTCCGGCATCGACGACTGGCTTTACCGCCCATTCACGGCGCTGGACGAGGGAACGCTGGCACGGTTGTCCGAAGTCCGGACCTATGACGGCGTCGATCTTGCCGCCGCTCGCCCCCTTCTCGACAGCCCGGACCGGCTGTCGCTGCCCGGCCCGGACAATTCGGCCCTGCGCGGCCGTGTTGCCCGGATCGAGGCCGATGGCTGGGTCGTTCTTTCCGCTGCGCCAACCTCTCCGGTTCTTGCCACCGCGATCCTTTGGGCCACAGGTGCGGCGCTCGTGGCCATGGCGGGCACCGGGTTTGGCCTCATCCTCCATCAACGCCGCCAGCTTGTTCAGCTTCGGCTGCGGCAAGGCGCGCTACTGGAGGCGCGGGTCGCCGAACGCACCCGTGAATTGGCCCATGAGATCGATGCGCGGCGCAAGACCGAGGCCGACCTCAGGGCAGCGCAAGAAACGCTGGTCCATACCGAGAAGATGGCGGCACTCGGCCGCATGTCGGCGGCCATCGTGCATGAGATGAGCCAACCCCTTGCGGCGATGGAAGCCACGCTTGCCGCTGCTGAACTCTCGACGTCCGAAGACAGGACTACCACCCGCATCGGCACCGCCCGCAACCTGATCCGGCGCATGCAGCGCACCACGAAACATCTCAAAAGCTTCAGCCGGAAAGAGCCGAACCAGCTGACGCTCACCGACCTCAACCGGGTAGTCGATAGTGCGCTCGACCTCGTTGCGCCGCGCGCGAAGGCCGTGGGCGTCACGCCCGATTTCCGCCCGACCAACCCGGCGCCAATGGTCATGGCCGGCCCGGTGCGTCTGGAGCAGGTCTGCCTCAACCTGCTTCTGAATGCGCTCGACGCGGTGGAACACAGCGAAGGTGGGATCGTGACGATTGCCACGGATTACGGGAACGGCACTGCCCGCATTACCGTGACCGACACCGGCACCGGGATCGCCCCGGACGATCTGGTTCGCGTCACCGAACCCTTCTTTTCAACCAAGATCAGCGGCGAGGGCCTTGGGCTTGGCCTGTCAATTTCTCAGGCCATCGTGACCGAGTTCGGGGGCCGAATCGATATCCACTCCGATCCCGGTCGCGGCACGACGGTCAGCGTTGTCCTGCCGCTCGCCCAAAGCATTGCCGAGGTCGCGGAATGAGCGCGCTTGTCTTTGTCATCGATGACGACGCCGATCATCTGGCCGCTGCGAGCGATCTGATCGAGACGGGCGGACATCGGGTACGGGCCTTTGGCAACGCCGCTGCCGCCCTCGATGCGCTGGACGAAGATCCTGGTGTGATCGTCACCGATCTCAGAATGCCCGGGATGGATGGTTTCGGCCTGATCGCGGCGCTGAAGGATCGCGGTGGCGACCATCCGGTGATCGTGATGACCGGGCATGGCGACATCTCTCAGGCCGTGCGCGCGATCCGCGATGGTGCCGAAGATTTCCTCGAAAAACCTTATGATGCGGGGCACCTGCTTCTGGTGATCGAGCGCACATTGAAGGCACGCGCCACCCGCGACGAACTTCACCGGCTGCGATCCGCGATGGCCCCGCAGGCCATTCTTGGCGATAGCCCGGCGATAACCGACCTCAGGCAAAGGATCGCGGCCCTTGCGCCCCTCGATGTCGATGTGGTTGTGACCGGCGAAACCGGCACCGGCAAGGAGCTCGTCGCCCGCGCCCTTCACGCCCAGAGCCACCGCGCCAACGGTGCCTATGTCGCGCTGAACTGCGCGGCCCTGCCCGAAGCCCTCTTTGAGATCGAGATATTCGGCCATGCCGCAGGCGCTTTTCCCGGTGCTACGGCTGACCGACCCGGCAAGCTGGAACTGGCCAGCGGCGGGACGCTGGTTCTGGACGAGGTGGAGGCGATGCCGCTGCCGGTACAGGCCAAGCTATTGCGCGCACTTCAGGAACGCAGCGTCGAACGGCTGGGCGAAAACCGGCTGCGGCCGCTTGATCTGCGGGTTGTCGCAATTTCCAAGGCGGATCTGAAAGCTCTGAGTTACGAGGGGACGTTCCGCCCCGATCTCTACTATCGGCTCGCGGGGGCAGAGATCACCACGACCCCGTTGTCCGGAATGGCCGGGGACATTCCGCTTCTCTTCGCCCATTTCGCGAATCTCGCGGCCGCCCGCACCAGTCGAACTTTACCCGAAATCACCTTCGCCATCCGGCGCGCGCTGGCCCGCCGTGCCTGGCCCGGAAACGTGCGCGAGCTGAAGGCGGCGGCAGAGCGCTTCGCCCTTGGCATCGACACCGAAACCGGCGACAGCCCCCGTGCCGTGACCGGAGAAACCCTGTCCGACCGCCTTGCCGATTTCGAGGCCCGCGAGATTCAGGCAGCCTTGGACAGCTGCCGCGGCAATACCGAACGCGCCGCGCAACTCCTTGGACTTCCACGCAGAACCCTGAACGACAAGATGAAGCGCCTTGGCATCGCCGTATAGCGCGCCGCTGCTGATGTCGGGTTAATAATCATTTTAGCGTGACAAAAAAAATTTTTGTCCTAGCATAAGGTCCATCACGACTCGGATTGAGAAGACTTGTCACGCCCGCAGCCGCAGACGACGACCAGCATCGGCCCGCTCATTCGCGGCCGCCGCCGAAAGCTGGCGATCACCTTGCAGGAGCTGGGCGAAAAGTCCGGCGTTTCGGTCGGGTATCTCAGCCAGTTGGAGCGCGACAACGCGACCCCGACCCTCGGGACGCTGGCGCAGATTGCCAAGGCACTTGGCGTCGGGCTGGACTATTTCATCGCCACGCCCCGCCCCGCCGATGCGCTGACCGTCGCCGCCAACCGGCCGCGCTTTTCTGTCGATGGTTCGTCCGTCGTCTATGAACGTATCGGCGCAGAATTTCCCGGCAGCCATCTGTCCTCTTTCATCCTGCACGTCCCGCCCGGCTACCGTTCTGAAACGGTCAGCCATGAGGGCGAAGAGATCGTCTTCATCCTCGAAGGTTCGGTCGTGCAGGTGCTGGAGGGCGAGGAGTTTCGGATGCAGGTGGGCGACAGCCTGCATTACAGCGGCAACCGGCCCCATGGCTGGTACAATGACAGCGACGACTGGGCCAAGGTCCTGTGGACCGGGACGCTGGAGCTGTTTCACGGCCCCACCCGCGCCGCACCCATAGTACCGTCGCTCGCCACCGGATTACGGGAGGACGGCCAATGAGATCGTGCTACCGTCACAAGTTTCCCCGCCCCGCCGAAACACGGCGTGACCGGGAAAAGACCTGCCATTTCAACCCCGAAATGACAGCAACAACCTGAAGAACAACAATAAACCTCAACACTGGGAGTAAGATATGAACCTCAGATACCAACTCGCCACCGGCCTTGTGCTCGCAGCCCTGATGGGCGGCGCAGCCTCGGCAAAGACGCTCGTCTACTGCTCGGAAGGCTCCCCTGAGGGCTTCGACCCGGCGCTCTACACGTCCGGCACCACCTTCGATGCTTCCGAGCACACGATCTATGACAAGCTGGTGCTCTTTGAAACCGGCACGACCAATGTCATCCCGGGCCTCGCCGAAAGCTGGGAATCCTCGGAAGACGGGCTGGAATATACGTTCAACCTTCGCAAGGGCGTGAAGTTCCATTCCAACGATCAGTTCACGCCGTCGCGCGATTTCAACGCCGATGACGTGATCTTCTCGTTCGAGCGTCAGGGTGATGCCGAAAACCCCTACAACCAGGTTTCGGGCGGCACCTGGGAATACTTCAACGGCATGTCGATGCCGGACCTGATCAAGGAAATCGTCAAGGTTGACGATTACACCGTCAAGTTCGTGCTGAACCGTCCCGAAGCGCCGATGATTTCGAACCTCGCGATGGGCTTTGCTTCGATCATGTCGAAGGAATATGCCGACGCGATGCTGGCTGCCGGAACGCCCGAGATGGTGAACCAGGCCCCGATCGGGACCGGTCCGTTCAGCTTCGTCGCCTACCAGAAGGATGCGGTCGTCCGTTACAAGGCCAATGCCGACTACTGGCGCGGCGCCTCGCCCATTGACGATCTGGTCTTTGCGATCACGCCCGATGCTTCAGTACGTTACCAGAAGCTGAAGGCCGGCGAATGTCATGTCATGCCCTATCCGAACCCGGCCGATATCGAGGCGATGAAGGCCGACCCGGATGTGAATATGCTTGAGCAGGAAGGCCTGAACGTCGGCTACCTCGCCTACAACACCAAGGTTGCGCCCTTCGACAACACCAATGTCCGCAAGGCGCTGAACATGGCGATCGACAAGCAGGCGATCATCGACGTGGTGTTCCAGGGCTCTGGTCAGGCGGCGAAAAACCCGATCCCGCCGACCATCTGGTCCTACAACGACGCGATCGAGGACGATCCCTATGATCCGGAAGCCGCCAAGGCCGCGCTTGAGGCCGAAGGCGTCACCGATCTAAACATGAAGGTCTGGGCAATGCCGGTGCAGCGCCCGTACAACCCTAACGCGCGTCGCATGGCCGAGCTGATCCAGGCCGACATGGCCAAGGTCGGCGTGAATGTCGAGATCGTTTCCTACGAATGGGGCGAGTATCTTGACCGTTCGAAGGCCGAGGACCGTGACGGTGCCGTGCTTCTGGGCTGGACCGGCGACAACGGCGATCCGGACAACTTCCTCGCAGTGCTGCTCGGCTGTGACGGTGTCGGCGGTTCCAACCGCGCCCAGTGGTGCAACGACGAGTTCGAGGCGCTGATCCAGAAGGCGAAGGTCGTGTCCGATCCGGCAGAGCGCACGCGGCTTTATGAAGAGGCGCAGGTCGTCTTCAAGCGTGAAGCGCCCTGGGCCACGATCGCCCACTCGGTCGTCTTCATGCCCGTCAGCCCGAAAGTGACCGGATACAAGGTCCACCCGCTCGGCGGCCATATCTTCTATGGCGTCGATCTGACTGAATAATAACAATAAAAATCGGGCGGGGCCATTTCGGCCCCGCCCTTTCTTTCCGGGGGAGCCCATTCATGACCGACCGTTACGCCGCACATCGTGCGATTGCGCGCGATTTGGGTGTTGATGCCGTGGCACTGGTGCCGGGGCCGAATTTCGAACGCCTCTATGACGCGTCTTTCGGCACCAACGAACGGCCGATGGTCATCGTCATTCCGGCCGAGGGGACACCCGCGGCCCTTGTCCCCAATCTCGAACTGACCTCCTTCGCCAAGCTCGGTTTCGAAGGCGAAGTCTTCGACTGGCGCGACCAGACCGGCTACAATGATGCCTTCGCCGCGATGGCGGGGCACCTGCCGCTCGGCTCGGTCGCCGTCGAGGGTCAGGTCATGCGGGTCTTCACCCATCACGCGCTGACCGCCGCAAATCCTGGCCTGAATGTCGTTGATGCCGAATACCAGATCGCCGGTTTGCGGCTGAAAAAGACGCGCGAAGAGATTGCGGCACTTTCCGAGGCGATCCGGATATCCGAGGCCGCGCTTGGCGAAACGCTCGATCAGGTCAGGGCCGGCATGACCGAGACCCAGGTCGAACGCATCCTCGTCGCCGCCCTCTTCGCCCATGGCGCCGACGATCAGGCCTTTGGCGCACTGGTCGCCGCCTCGGACAACTCCGCCCATTCCCATGCCCATGCCCGCGACGATTATGAAATCCAGCCGGGCGATGCGCTCCTGATCGACTTCGGCGCCAAGAAACACCGCTTCTGCGCCGATATCACCCGCACCGTCTTTGTCGGCCATGCCACGGATGAGGCGCAGGCGGTCTATGACACGGTGCTGCGCGCCAACCTGATGGGACATGCCAAGACCGAACCCGGCGCAACCGCCCATGATGTCGACGATGCCGTCATTTCGGTGCTGGAAGCCTCGCCCTTCGCCGACCGCATCCGCACCAAGACCGGCCATGGCCTCGGGCGCGACGTGCACGAGGCCCCCTATATCATGCGCGGCAATCCTCAGGTGCTGGAACCCGGAATGGTCTTTACCAATGAGCCCGGACTTTACCGCACCGGACCCGGCGGTTTTGGTGTTAGGATCGAGGATGACGTCCTCGTCACCGAAACCGGCTCCCGCTCGCTCACCACTTTCCCGAAAGAACTCAAGGTCGTCGGCTGATGCTCCGCTATCTCCTCTCGCGCCTTCTGACGTTTCTGCCGACCTTCTTCGGCGTGACGGTCATTTCCTTTGCTTTCATCCGCATGCTGCCGGGCGATCCGATCATCGTCATGGCGGGCGAACGCGGGGTCAGCGAGGAACGCTATCAGGAACTGGTTCAGCAGTTCGGTTTCGACCGGCCCATCTGGCAGCAGTACCTCGACTATCTCGGCGGTGTCGTGCAGGGCGATCTGGGGCAGAGTTTCGTGACCAAAAAGCCGGTCTGGGACGAGTTCTTCGCGCTTTTCCCCGCCACGCTGGAACTCTCGATCTGCGCGATGATCTTCGCTGTCGCGCTTGGCCTTCCGGCGGGTGTAATCGCGGCGGTGAACCGGGGCAAGCTCTTTGACCGGACGCTGATGTCGACAGCCCTCGTCGGCTATTCGATGCCGATCTTCTGGTGGGCGCTCCTGCTGATCATCGTCTTTTCCGGTATGCTCGGGATCACGCCCGTCTCCGGCCGGATCAGCCTGCTTTACTACTTCAACGACCCATCGGGCTTCATGCTCTGGGATGCGCTTGTGTCGGATCAGAAGGGCGCATTCTGGTCGGCGCTGCATCACCTGATCCTGCCAACGATCGTCCTGGGAACCATTCCGCTGGCCGTCATCGCCCGCCAGACCCGCTCGGCGATGCTTGAGGTCCTAAGCGAAGACTATATCCGCACCGCCCGCGCCAAGGGCCTCGCGCCCGGTCGCGTCAACGGGATCCACGCGCTTCGTAACGCACTGATCCCGGTCATCACCGTGATCGGCCTTTCGGTCGGCACGCTTCTGGCCGGGGCGATCCTGACCGAGACGATTTTCTCATGGCCCGGCATCGGTAAGTGGATGGTCGACAGTATCTTCCGCCGCGACTACCCGGTCGTTCAGGGCGGCCTTCTTCTGATCGCCGTCATGGTGATGATCGTGAACCTGACCGTGGACGTGCTCTACGGCCTCATCAACCCCAAGATCCGGAAGCGCTGACATGGCCGACACGACCGCAACCGCCACCGCCCGCCCCGGCCGCCTGTCGGAATTCTGGTACTATTTCCGAGAAAACCGCGGCGCCGTGATCGGCCTCTGGGTCTTCGCCGCCTTCATCGCGGTGGCCCTTTTCGCGCCGATCCTCGCGCCGCACGACCCGACCCAGCAATTCCGCGACGCGCTTCTGCAACCGCCCTTCTGGCAGGAAGGCGGTTCCCTCACCTATCCGCTCGGCACCGATGCTGTCGGCCGCGACATGCTTTCGCGGCTGCTTCACGGCGCGCGCTATTCCTTCTATGTCGGCATCATCGTCGTGGCCTTCGCAGCCTCTGGCGGGATCGTCATCGGCCTTCTGGCGGGCTTTGCGCCGAAATGGGTCGATACGATCATCATGCGGGTGATGGACATCATCCTCGCCTTCCCGTCCCTGCTGCTCGCTCTGGTTCTGGTCGCGATCCTCGGTCCATCCCTCACCAACGCGATGATCGCCATCGCCATCGTGCTCCAGCCGCACTACGTGCGCCTCACACGCGCGAGCGTGCTGTCAGAGAGGTCGAAGGATTACGTCACGGCGGCCCGTGTCGCCGGCGCGAAGCAGACGCGGCTGATGTTCGTCACCGTGCTGCCGAACTGCCTCTCGCCGATCATCGTGCAGGCCGCCCTGTCGTTCTCGACCGCCATCCTCGATGCCGCCGCGCTCGGCTTTCTCGGCATGGGCGCGCAGCCCCCCACCCCCGAATGGGGCACGATGCTGGCCGAGGCGCGCGAGTTCATCCTGCGCGCTTGGTGGGTTGTGACATGGCCCGGCGTTGCGATCCTGATCACCGTTCTGGCCATCAACCTGATGGGCGACGGATTGCGCGATGCGCTCGACCCGAAACTGAAGCGGAGCTGACGCGATGCCCCTTCTCGATATCCGCAACCTCTCGGTCGATTTTGCCACCGCCTCGGGCCAGTTCCGTGCCGTCGATGGTGTCGACGTCTCTGTCGATACCGGCGACATCCTCGCCATCGTCGGCGAATCCGGCTCGGGAAAATCTGTCTCCATGCTCGCCATGATGGGCCTACTGCCCTGGACTGCGACGATTACCGCGGACGTGATGAGCTTCGGCGGCCAGGACCTGCGCGGGCTTTCCGACCGTCAGCGCCGCAAGATCATCGGCAAGGACATGGCGATGATCTTCCAGGAGCCGATGTCCTCCCTCAACCCCTGCTTCACCGCCGGGTTCCAGATCAAGGAAGCCCTGCGTCTGCATCTCGGGCTCGATGCGAAGGAACGCCACGCCAAGGCCGTCGAGCTTTTCGAGATGGTTGGTATTCCCGCACCCGAAGACCGGCTGAAGGCCTTCCCGCACCAGTTGTCGGGCGGCATGAACCAGCGGGTGATGATCGCGATGGCGATTGCGTGCAGCCCGAAACTTCTGATCGCCGACGAGCCGACAACCGCGCTCGACGTAACCATTCAGGCGCAGATTCTCGACCTGCTCACGGGCCTGCAACGCGAAACCGGCATGGCACTGATCCTGATCACCCATGACATGGGCGTCGTGGCCGAAACCGCTGAGCGGGTTCAGGTGCAATATGCCGGCCAGAAGGTGGAGGAACAGCCCGTCGGCGATCTCTTTGAGACGCCTCACCACCCCTATACGGCCGCACTTCTGGCCGCGCTCCCTGAACGCGCCACCTCGCGCAAACTACCGACGATCCCCGGCGTCGTGCCCGGCCAGTTCGACCGGCCGGCGGGTTGCCTTTTCTCGCCCCGCTGCCAGTTCGCGGATGACAGATGCCGCAGCACGCCGCCCGCGCCCTGCGGCCCGGAACTCGGCCTCGCCCGCTGCCACTATCCCCTGAACGCCAAAGCGGAGGTCACGGCATGAACACCCCCGTCGTCGTCGCTGAAAACCTCACCCGCCACTACGACGTGAAGGGCGGTCTATTCTCGAAGGGCGGCACCGTCCGCGCGGTATCCGAGACGAGCTTCAAGCTTGAACCCGGAAAGACGCTGGCCGTCGTCGGCGAGTCCGGCTGTGGAAAATCCACTCTCGCCCGCCTCATCACGATGATCGAGGAGCCGACCTCCGGCACCTTCGCCATCGGCGGCGATAACGTGACGCCCGAGACCTGGGCGCGACACCGCGCCGACGTGCAGATCGTCTTTCAGGACCCCTACGGCTCGCTGAACCCGCGCCAGCGGATCGGCTCGATCCTTGAAGAACCCCTGAAGATCAACCGCCCCGACATGCCAGCCGCCGAACGCGAGGCCAAGGCGCGCGACATGCTGAAGCTCGTCGGCCTGCGCCCTGAGCATTTCGACCGCTACCCGCACATGTTCTCCGGCGGCCAGCGCCAGCGCATCGCAGTGGCCCGCGCGCTGATGCTGGAACCGAAGGTGCTGGTGCTGGATGAACCCGTCTCGGCGCTCGACCTGTCGATCCAGAGCCAGATCCTGAACCTTCTGGTGGACCTGCAGGAGCGGCTCGGCCTCGCCTACCTCTTCATCAGCCATGACCTGTCGGTGGTGAAGCACATGGCCGACGACATCATCGTCATGTATCTCGGCCGCCCGGTCGAGGTCGGCCCCAAGGCCGAGATCTTCGCAAAGCCGCGCCACCCCTATACCAAGGCGCTCCTCTCGGCGACGCCGATGGCCGACCCCAAGGCGAAGAAGACCCGGATCAAGCTCGAAGGCGAACTGCCCTCGCCGCTGAACGTGCCCGCAGGCTGCGCATTCGCCCCGCGCTGCTGGAAGGTGAAAGACAAGTGCCGCGCCGAACGTCCAACACTTGGAGATGAGGGGCATCCCGCCGCCTGCTTCTTCCCCGAAGCCTGACGGAAGGTGGGTTGAAAACCAACCTAACCCCGCGCCAAACCATTTGCCTGCAAACAGCTCTTGTGGGACCATCCAGGACATGACGTCAAGGAGATGGTCCCATGGCTGATCCCACGCCCGCCGCCACCGGCAAGACGAAGCTTGTCATCCGCAATATCGGCCAGATCCTGTCGGGCAAGATCGAGGAACCGCTGATCGACGGCGATTGCGTGGTCTGCGACGGCGACCGGATCACGGCGGTGGGCTATGAGAAGGACCTCGACACCGACCGCGCGACGACCGTGGTCGATGCCAAGGGCGTCACCCTCTGCCCCGGCCTCATCGACAGCCATGTCCACCCGGTCATCGGCGACTACACGCCGCGCCAGCAACAGCTGAACTGGATCGACTCGTGTCTCCACGGCGGCGTCACCACGATGATCTCGGCCGGAGAGGTCCACGCGCCGGGCCGGCCGAAGGACATCGTCGGCCTCAAGGCGATGGCGATCGCCTCGCAGCGCTGGTACGACAACTTCCGACCCTCCGGCGTCAAGGTCCATTCCGGCGCGCCGGTGCTTGAAGAGGGCATGGTCGAGAGCGACTTCAAGGACCTTGCCGATGCGGGCGTCAAACTTCTGGGCGAGGTCGGCCTCGGCTCGGTCAAGGCAGGCGAGACGGCGGCCCAGATGGTCAAATGGGCACGTAAATACGGCATCCAGTCGACGATCCATACCGGCGGCCCCTCGATCCCCGGCTCCGGCCTCATCGACAAGGATGTCGTGCTGGAGGCGGACGCCGACATCATCGGCCATATCAATGGCGGACATACAGCTTTGCCCGACGACCAGATCACCTGCCTGTGCGAAAGCTGCCTGAGGGGCATCGAGATCGTCCATAACGGCAACGAACGCGCGGGCCTCCTCGCCATGCGCACCGCCTTC
Organism: Albidovulum litorale; assembly: GCF_025751495.1. GTDB lineage: Bacteria > Pseudomonadota > Alphaproteobacteria > Rhodobacterales > Rhodobacteraceae > Albidovulum > Albidovulum litorale. Next base: position 500,671 of record NZ_JAOWKZ010000001.1, read on the forward strand.
GAACTCGGCCAGCCCGAACGCATCATCCTCGGCACCGACGCACCCGCCGGGTCCGGCGTCCAACCCTTGGGCATCCTGCGCATGATCGCCATGCTCTCCAGCCTCGGCGATATCCCGCCCGAGATTGCCTTCTGCTTCGCCACCGGCAACACCGCACGAATGCGCGACCTCGACTGCGGCATCATCGAACCGGGCAAGGCCGCCGACTTCGTCCTCGTCGACATGGCCCAGCACGCACCGGGCGGCTCTATGCTCGGCTCGGTCCATCAGGGCAACCTGCCCGGCGTCGGCATGACGGTGATCGATGGCATCGTCCGCACCACCCGCAGCCGCAACACCCCGCCCGCGACCCGACTGCCGGAAGTGATCGAAACCTGATTCCACTTTCTGTCCGAAAATACTCCCGCCGGAGGCAAACCGGAGCGCGCGGGCCCTGCCCGCGTGCGACAGATGTCGTGCGCCCGCTTGCGGGCGCTCAATCTGAAAACACCTACCGGTCTCGCCGCACGGTCCACCTTCCGCTCGATCCCACCCGCACTTTCCTCAACAGGCAGCGCCGCCTGATCAGAAAGCAGCGTCCCGGAGGGCAGGCAGGGCGAATTCCACCATCTCTGCCGTCGCTGTAAGGCAGATGCGGAACTGCGCCGGGCAGTCGAACAGCGTCCCCGGCATGACGAAGACGTTCTTCTCGGCCAGACGCCGCGCGAAGGCCAGCGAGTCGCCCCCCGGCGCGTCTCCCCAGAGATAGAAGGTGCCCTCGGGTTCCGTGATCCGATACCCCCACTGCCTCAGCGACCCGACCAGCCGGTCACGCTTTGCGGTCAGCGCCGGGATGTCGAGCGACAGCTTCTCCAGTTCCGGGATCGCGTATTGCATCGTCGCATCCGGGAACCCCCAGCCTAGCGCCGTCTGGGTGGGAAAGATCGCCGCCCGCAGCGCCTCCCTGTCGGCCTCGGGCATCAGAGGGCTGAGCGCGAGGTAACCGATCCGTTGTCCCGGCGACAAAAGGATCTTGCCGTAGCTGTAATCGATCAGCGTCCATGGATAGACCTCCGCCGGCGAGGTGAAGCCCACGCCGTCGAACCGGATCCGACGGTAGGGCTCATCCGACAGGATGAAGATGCGCGCGCCGATACGCTCCGATGCCTTGTCCAGCAATGCGGCCAGTTCCTTGAGCCGGGCGCGCGAATAGATCCGCCCGGTCGGGTTGTGCGGCGTATTGACGACGACGATCCGCGTACGCGGGGTGATCGCCCGTTCGATCGCGTCAAGGTCGAGGTCGTATGTCTGGGGGTCGAGCGGGGTATGCACGCTGACATAGCCCCGGTGGGCAAGGATCGGCGAATAAGCAAACCAGCCAGGCTTGGGATGGATGACCTCGTCGCCGGGGTTGAGAAGCACGTCGAACGCCAGCGCAATCGCCTTGAACGCGCCTTGCGTCATCGTCACGTCGGCCGCCTTGAACGGCAGGCGCAACTCGGCGCTCAACGCCGCGGCCACCGTCTCTGTCGCACTCTCGACGCTCGTCTTGTAGGCGAACCAGTCATTGGTATGCGGTTCGGCCGCGGTCTTGATCGCATCGACGAGGCCCGCGAGGGGACGCTCATGCGGATTGCCGAAGGTGAAGTCGGCCCGCTGGCCGTCCTCCTCAAGAAACTGCTCCGCGAATTCCGAGACGACCCGGATGGCCTCACCTGCGCGGCGCGCGCCCTCTGATACGATTGGCATTCGCTCCTCCCATCTCTGCGGCCCAAAAAAACGGCCGCGATAGTCATAAAATAGCCCTGCGTCAGTCGCGGCTGGCGTCACGTTTTCCCGGTCGCAACGGCGGGGTCTTGATGACCCTGCGTTCGATCTCACCCGCGATCTCCTCGACCCGGCGGACCTGACCCATATGGCCCCCAAGCGCGGCGTAATCGTCAAGCCGCATGGTGAACTCGATCGGCGCCACCAGCGCCGGCGTTGGCACATAGCCGAAAGCGTTCGACGGCATTTCGGTCACATCGGCCATGAAGGTGATACCGCCGCCGGGCCAGATATAGCACTCCGCCCCGCCGCAGGTCACATTCGTCACCGCCTCGCGCACCGACCGCGTAAGCCGAACCGGGTTCTCCGTCACCCCGGCCCTCAGAGACCCGCCAGCCCCGCCCATGAAGACGACCGATGTCATCGACGGCTCGCAATTCTCCGCGATCCTCTCAACCGATTGTCTGAGGCGCTCCGGCAGGTCTGTCTGCACCGGCCGAAGATCGGCGTCGAGCACATAGTACCCATACTGCTCACCCGTGGTCGAAACCATAAGCAGCGTCAGGCCCGGCCGCGCGGGCGCCCGCCATGGCCCGAGGATCGTCAGCGGGTCCAGAATATTCGTGCCGCCCCAGCCGGTTCCCGGCTCCGCCACGCGGAAATAGCGGCCGGGCGTCGATTTGTGGCCGAGGATCTTGATCCCGGTAGGCTCGATCCCCAGAACCTTGCCCGCCTGATGTTCGGAAAGGACGCCGGTGATGTGATCGTCCACCACCACAACCTCATCCACGAGCCCATGCCATTGCTTGGCGAACATGCCGATTGTCGCGGACCCGCAGCCGACCCGCATCAGATGTTCTTCCTCGCCATTCACGACAGGCGGCCTGCCCGCCTGCAACACAACGTCGGCCCCGCCGTCGATACTCATCTCCACCGCTTCGCGGTTGCACAGGCGCAGAAGCGCATCGCAGGTGACCCGGCCTTCCTTCTTGCCGCCACCCGTCAGGTGATGCACGCCGCCCAAGGACAGCATCTGCGAGCCGTATTCGGCCGTCATCACATGGCCGATGGGCTCGCCATCGACCCTCACCGGTGCCGCCTCGGGCCCCAGATAGCGGTCGGTGTCGATCTTCACCTTGGCCCCGCAATAGGAAAATATCCCCTCGGTCACGATGGTGACCATGTCGACGCCATCATGATCCTGCGCCACGATGAAGGGGGCGGGCTTGTAGTCGGGATAGGTTGTGCCGGCGCCAATCGCGGTGATGAAGGGCCGGTCAGTCCTTAGCAGGTCGCCGTCCCACTCGCCCGCCTCCAACTCCAGGAAAGGCACCACCTGACCGTCGCCCTCTTTCGCCGCCTCCAGCACCGTGAACGGGTCGAGCCGCACCAGCTCACCGCCCTCATTGGCATAGCGGTCACAGGCCCCGGCGCGATCCTCGGCGATGTAACACATGACCGGACAGGCATCGCAACGGATCTTGTCTTTCATACGGGATTCAACGGCTTGTTTTACCAACTTAACCCTCCCTTGCAGCGCGGATCGCAGCCAGGATCCGATCGGGCGTAGCCGGCAGCCGCGTCACCCTTGCGCCACAAGAATGCCGGATCGCCGAGAGGATCGCCGGTGCCGTCGGGATCAGCACATGTTCACCCAGCCCCTTTGCACCGTAAGGTCCATTGGGGTCGGCGACCTCCACGATATGCGAGGTGATCGGCGGTACGTCCCCGATCGTCGGGATGAGGTAGTCGTGCAGGTTGTCGGTCCGGCCAGGAATGTATTCCTCCATCAGCGCCATCCCGATCCCCTGCGCCACGCCGCCATGGATCTGCCCCTCAACCAGAACCGGGTTGATCGCGCGTCCGACATCGTGGGCGGCATGGATGTGGTCGAGCGTCACGGTGCCAAGTTCAGTATCCACCGTCAGTTCCACCATCTGCGCGGTATAGCCGTAAACGGCATAGGGCACGCCCTGCCCGTTTTCGTCCAGAGGCGAGGTCGGCGGGTCATATGTCTCTGCCGCCTCGATCACATAACCATCGCCAGCAGGCAGCGCGGCATGATGCAGGGTGCCGTCCGGCGCGGTCACTCTCACCTCTCCCGGAGCGAGGGCAATGCGCCCCTCTGTCGCGTTCGTCAGCCGCAGGATGTCGGCGCGCAGCGCCAGCCCCGTCAGCCGCGCGGCATTGCCCGAGACATAGGTCTGGCGCGAGGCGGAGGTCTTGCCGGCATCGGGCGTCACTCCGGTATCGGGACCAATCAGGTCCACATTCCGGACGTCCACACCGAGCGCCTCGGCGAAGATCTGGGCGATGACCGTATTGGCGCCCTGACCGATATCCATCGCCCCCTGATGCAGGACGATCCGCCCGTCGCCCGTGATCCCTGCACGGATCGTCGACGGGTTCGGCAGCGAGGTATTGCCGCAGCCATACCAGCCGCAGGCGATTCCCACGCCTTTGCGAAGAACGCCGAACTGAGCATTGAATTTGTTCGCATTCTCCAACGCGGCAACCCACGCAGGACGCAAGGCATCCAGACACGGTTTGATCCCTACCGCCCCGTCGAAGACCTGCCCCGTGGCGGTCGGAATACCGTTGTCGAGCGCGTTTAAATACCGGAACTCCAGCCGGTCCAGCCCGAGCCTTTCAGCCAGATCGTCGAACAACGCCTCCTGCGCGATGGCGGCCTGAGGCACCCCGAAACCACGGAAGGCGCCGGCAGGAACGCAGTTGGTGTACACGCCTTCCGTATGCGCGACATAATCCGCATGGGCATAGGGCCCGCCCGCGTGGACCGGCACGCGATTGGCCACGGTCGGCCCCCAGGAAGAATGCGCGCCGGTGTTGAAGGTGCCATCAAAGGCAAAGCCCGACAGCTTGCCATCCTGCGTCGCCCCCACCCGCACCCGCATCTGTGCCGGATGTCGCTTCGTCGTCGAGGCCATTGATTCCGAACGTGAATACGTCATCCACACCGGGCGTTTCAGATGCCAGGCGGCCAGCGCGACATGCGGGTGGAAGGAGATGTCGAGCTTCGATCCGAAGCCGCCGCCCACTGCGGTCGGCACCACCCGCACCGCGTCGGGGGAAAGCCCCAGAATCTCGGCCACGGAATCCCGCGCCATGACCGGGGCCTGCGTGCCGCCATGGACCTCGATCCGCCCGTCCACCCAGTCGGCATAGCCCGCCTCGGGTTCGATATAGGCGTGTTCGATGAAACGAGTCTCGAACTCCCCCTCAACGACAATATCGGCCCTTGCGAGCGCCGCCTCTGCATCGCCCTTCTTCACGAAGCCCCGGCACATGACATTCGCGGCATGGCCCTCGTGGAAGGGCTCCAACGTCTTCGCATCTTTGGGTTCGCGGGCTGCGTCTATGGGTATCCAAGTGATTGGGAAAGACGACAAATCCAGTGCCATCACGCTCTCGGCCAGGCCAACGACCGCCGCAACGGCCTCGCCCCGGAACCGGGCGGTTTCCTCGGCATAGACCGGCTGGTCGATGAAGCCGGGGATGGTGCCGAAGAGGTTCCGCCCCGGCACATCCCGCGCGGTCAGGATCAGGTCGAGTCCATGGGCCCTACGCCATGACTCAAGGTCACCGAAAGTGAAGTGAGCGTGGTCATGAGGTGAGCGGATTACCTTTAAAACCAATGCGTTATCCGGCGCGACATCGTCGCTGAAGACCTCGCGCCCCTCGACCTTCCGGGCACCGTCGAGACGGACGATCCCGGCCCCGACACTGGTGCGGTCCTCGGCGGGTGAGGCCGCGCCCATCACTGCGTCGATGATCTTTCGGTAGCCGGTGCAGCGGCAGAGAACACCCCCCAAGGCGTCCTCCACCTCAGGTTCGGAGGGTGTCGGATTGTCGCGTAGAAGGGCGGTCGCGGCCACCATCATGCCGGGCGTGCAGATACCACATTGCGCCGCACCATGGTTCAGGAACGCCTCGTAAAGTCTTGAAAAGGAATCATAGTTATCACGCAGACCCGCAAGCGTCTCCACCCGCCGCCCCGCTGCCTGCTGAGCCGATGTGATACAGGAACAGACCGGCGCGCCGTCCACCAGAACGGTGCAGGCGCCGCAATCCCCGGCATCGCAGCCGACCTTCACATCAAGGCAGCCGAGGTCGCGCCGCAGTACGGCGGACAGCCGCTCCAGCCCCCGCACCTCGTGCCGCACCTCCTGTCCGTTCAGCGTGAAGTGAAGCGCCGTCATGACCGTCCTCCGGCTGTCCCGCAAGCGTCCAGCAAGCGTATGGCAAGCGTATGGCATGCGTCCCGACGATAGTCGGCCCCCGCCCGCACATCGTCGATGGGGGTGAGCGCGGTGAAATGGTCCGCCCGCACCGCACCGGCCATCTCATCCGGGCCGAGGCCGATCAGATCACCTTCAAGCGCAGTCAGCCGCATCGGCACCGGCGAAGCCGCCCCGGCGGCCAGCCGTGCCTCGGCCACGCGACCAGCGTCGAAGCGGACAAGCCCGGCGAGTGAAACGATGGAGATCACCAGATAGGCGCGGCTGCCGAGTTTCCCGAACCCCGACCGGACGTCGCCCGCAACATCCGGCACCAGCAGCGCGGTCACCACCTCCCCCGCCCTGAGATCGGTCTTACGCACGCCGGTCACGAAATCGGCAAGCGGTACCTCCCGCCGACCATTGTCAGAGGCAAGCTCCACCGAGGCATCAAGCGTCAGGAGCACAGGCACCCCATCGGCGGCGGGCGAGGCGTTGCAGATATTGCCCGCCATGGTCGCGGTATTCTGGATCTGGACCGAGCCCACCTGCCGCCCGGCCATCTTCAGCCCGTCGAACATTGCGGGCAGGTCGGCGCGGATCAGCTCCGCCCAGGTCACCCCTGCCCCGATCCGCCATCGCCCGTCGTCGCGGGTGATTCCCTTCAGCCCGGCAATCGCCGTCACATCCAGAACCCGCCCCGGCACGGGGCGGTCGCCGAGCGCCGGGAACACATCCGTTCCGCCCGCCAGCACGGTCGCTGGTGCCTCGGCGAGAAAGCCCAGCGCGTCTTCCAGAATTTCGGGGCGGTAGACCACCATCTCAGCGCAGCCCGTCCTTGCCTTCAGCCTCTTCATGCGTCAGCCCGCCCACGCGCGGCAGGGGCCGCCCGCTGTCGGTCACGGCAACGGCGACAAGGATTTCGTTGGCGCGGGGGGCGTCGTTCACCCTGACTTCCATCCCGTCAAAATGCGAGCGGACATAGGCGGCGTCCTTGTGGCCCAGAGGCACGTCCAGAGGATGGCCCATCGGCCCCTGCTTCTTGTTCGAGGGCACCAATGCCGCCCCCTTCTCCACTGCCTTGCGCAGCGGTGCGCCGAGGCGGGGATGCAGAATGGCGGCGGCGTGTTCCAACTCGCCATTCTCGCCCACCAGCGCCGCCTTTCCGTAGCTCTGCGCCTGATCGGGCGTGATACCCAAGGCTTTGACGCAGGCGTCGCCCAAAGTGCCGCCCAGTTCCTCGCCGATCTGCATCAGCGCCTCTAGGTCGGGTTCGTAGCGGCCCGCGAACGGGTTCTCGATCACCGCGATGGCGGCCGCGCGGCGGGTGGGCGGGGAAATCGGCTGGCCCATCTCGCTCCGCACTTCTTCGACCACGGTCACGATCTTGCGGATCTTCGCCTGTGTCATCGCTTTTCCTCCCTAATGGCCGGAAGGTCCGCGCCGACTGACCGAACCTCTCCCTGAAGCGACAGGAAAACGGCGCGCGCCAATCCGCGCCCGATCACCTCTGTCGCATATCTTGCACCCGCGTCGAGCGCCCTGGCCCGGTCGCCCAGGGTCAGCGGGCCGACATCCACCGTGACCAGCCGGGTCCCCAGATCGCTGTCCGGCGCAAGATCGCGCGCCGGGCGGCGGCTGACGCCGGGATGGCCGGGCAGATCGACCGCATTGGCGATCATCGTGGCGGCCGCGTCCGCCGCAGCGGCATTGTGTGCCAGCACCGTCACCGCTTCGGCGATGCCGAGCGAATGGCTGCGTCCGCGCCAGCCGGAAGTGGCGATGCCGCCGATCCCGTCCCCGGCACCAATGCCGATCAGAGCGAGGGGCGCCGTGCCGGGGCGGCCATCGGCGATTCCGATCCGGTAGCGTGCCGCACCTGTCAGCCAGAGCGCGATATCGCCGCCATTATTCACCGCCGCACTTTCGAGCGCGCCCTCTGCGGTGATGGCGGCAAGGATGTGATCGGCCACCGCCCCCGCGACGGCGGCCATTGGCGTGATGAAGTCCGGCTGGAACGGTGCGACCGCCGACGCCATGGCGCGGGCCACCCGGCCTTGCGGCGATGCCCCCTTCCCGGCGGGTTCGCGCAGAACGGGCAGTTCGGCGACGAGCCGTTCGAGAAGCCCCTCGAACGCCCCGGCCGCCCGCGCCTCGGCGGCACGGACCGCATCCGCAGGCCCCTTGAGATCGAGGATGAGGTCAATCGGCCCCTGCACGAGCCGCAGGCGCCCGCCTTTTGGGGTGCGCCCGACCCACGGCCGGTACCCGCCAACCGTGGATCGGGCAGGCATGTCAGCTTGGACGGAAATGGCTGGGGCAGTCATCGGCCGGCCTCAACTCATCATGCCCCTGCGGTCGGGGCTTTGGACTCACCACCGATTACCACTCCAAAAACGTTTGCTGTCAAACAGTTTCGACAGTGTAGTTTTCACACTTTCAGATTGACTTGTCATTATCGGACGAAGCCTTAGAGTCACAAGTGAACCTAACGTCATCCACGATCAGCCGGGAATGGACCAACGTGACGGAAAAGCCGGAATATCGCCTCGAAGACCAGGTCGGCTTCAAGCTGCGGCTGGCCAACCAGCGTCATCTGGAGATTTTCGCGTCGGAAATGCCGGACCTCACGCCGCGCCAGTTCGCGGTTCTGGCGAAGCTGAAGGATGAGGGCACGACATCGCAGAACCAGTTGGGCCGTCTCGTGGCGATGGATGCCGCGACGACCAAGGGTGTTGTGGAACGACTGAGCCGGAAGGGGATGATCGCCACCGCACCTTCGCCCACGGACCGTCGGCGGATCGAAATCTCGCTGACGGATGAGGGCCGCGCGGTGCTCGATCATGTCGTTCCGATTGCGGCGCAGATTTCGGAACGGACATTGCGCAACCTCACCCCGCGCGAACGCGCGCGGCTTCTGGTCCTGCTTGATAAGCTTTGAAGGCACCGATCCTGAAAGGGTAGGAGTGGTGCGGTTGAGAAGACTCGAACTTCCACGGGGGTTAGCCCACAGCGACCTCAACGCTGCGCGTCTACCAATTCCGCCACAACCGCACCGGGCCCAGGTGATGCCCCGGGCGAGGTGGGCGCTTCTTAGCCAAACGCTCTGGCAATGTGAAGGGGGATTTTCGGCCTCGCACAAAAAAGACCGGCGCCGCCTTTTCCGGTATGGGACCGATGTACCAAGACTGCGGAGGTGCTGTTCGGACCGGCCCCGGGCAAGGTCGGTTAAAATCCACCTTACACCCGATCAGGAGGCCTTTTCCGCCCGTTCCTTCAGAAGCTTGGTCAGCCAGTCCGGATCCATCTCGGGGACCGAGGAGAGAAGCAGTTCGGTATAGGGGTCGTGGGGCGGCTGGAACATCTCGTCCTTCGGCCCCTGTTCGACAACCCGGCCCCGCTGCATCACGACGACCTCATCGGCGATGGCGCGCACGGTGGCGAGGTCATGGGTAATGAACATATAGGCGAGGTCGAATTCGGTCTGGAGCCGGTCGAGAAGCTTCAGGATGCCTTCGGCCACAAGCTGGTCGAGGGCCGATGTCACCTCGTCGCAGATGATGAATTGCGGCTCGGCCGCCAGCGCCCTTGCAATCCCCACCCGCTGCTTCTGACCACCCGACAACTCTGACGGCAGACGGTCGATGAACTTGTCGGGTTCGAGTTCGATCAGATCCAGGAGGTCGCGGATACGTGCGGTCAGGGCCTTGCCCTGAAGCCCGAGATACATCTGCGCCGGGCGGCCGATCAGTTCACGCAGGCGCAGTTTCGGGTTCAGCGCGGTATCGGCCATTTGATAGATCATCTGCGCCTGCCGCAACTGATCCCGGCTCCGCTGCCGGTAATCGGGCGGCAGGGCCTTGCCGTTGAACAGGACCTGCCCCTGTCGCGGTGGCAAAAGCCCGGTTATCACCCGCGCCGCTGTCGATTTGCCCGACCCGCTTTCACCCACGACAGCAACCGTGCGGCGCTTGTGGATGTCGAAGTTGATGTTCTTCAGGATGTCGACCTGGCCATAGCCCGCCGTCACCCCCTTGACCGAAACGACCGGAACCGTGCCCTTTTCGACCGGCGGCTGGGTGGCGCGGGCATGGCTGCGCACGGCCCAAAGGGTCTTGGTATAGGCCTCTTTCGGGCTCGCGAGCATGGTCCGGGTATCGGCTTCCTCCACCTCGTCGCCGCGCAGGAGCACTTTGATCTTGTCGGCCATCTGCGCCACGACCGCGAGGTCGTGGGTGATGTAGATCGCCGCCGTGTCGAACTGCGCCACGATATCGCGGATCGCCGAAAGGACCTCGATCTGGGTCGTCACGTCGAGCGCGGTTGTCGGCTCGTCGAAGATGATCAGGTCGGGGCGGCAGGCCATCGCCATCGCGGTCATCGCGCGCTGCAACTGGCCGCCCGACACCTGATGCGGATAGCGGAAGCCGATCTCATCCGGGTCCGGCAGTTGCATACGGCGATACAATTCCACCGCGTCATGCTCTGCCTCGCCTCGCCCCATGACACCGTGCTGGACCGGCGCCTCGCTGTACTGGTCGATCAGCTTGTGGGCCGGGTTGAAGCTGGCCGCCGCCGATTGCGCGACATAGGCGATGCGCTTGCCCCTGAGGCCGCGTTTCGTGGCCTCGGACGCCTTCATCAGGTCGATGCCGTCAAAGTCGATCGTGCCGCCGGAAATGCGGCAGCCATCGCGGGTGAACCCCATCGCGGCAAGACCCAGCGTCGACTTGCCGGCGCCGGATTCTCCGATCAGGCCCAGCACCTCGCCCTTGTTCAGCGTCAGGTCCACGCCCTTGATGATCGGCGACCAGGTTTCATCCGAACGGCCTTCGATCTGAATGTTGCGCATCGTCAGGAGGACGGGCTTTTCCTTCATGTCTTTCATCGCCTTACTCCTTCAACCCGCTGGCGCGGTGCAGCATCCAGTCCACCACGAAGTTGACCGCCACGGTCAGAAGCGCGATGGCACCGGCGGGCAGAAGCGGCGTGACATCGCCGAAGGTGATCAACGCCGCGTTGTCGCGCACCATGGAGCCCCAGTCAGCGGTCGGCGGCTGGATGCCGACGCCAAGGAACGAGAGCGCCGAGATGGCGAGGAAGACGAAGCAGAAGCGCAAGCCAAACTCTGCAACGAGGGGCGCCATGGCGTTCGGCAGAATCTCGCGTGTGATGAGCCGCCAGAGCCCCTCGCCCCTGAGCCGTGCAGCCTCGATATAATCCATGACCACGATGTTCTGCGCCACCGACCGCGCCAGCCGGAAGACCCGGGTGGAGTCGATGACGGCGATGACGAGGATCAGCGTGATGACCGAGGTGCCGAAGATCGTCAGAAGCAGGAGCGAGAAGATCAGCGACGGGATCGCCATCAGGATATCGACGACCCGGCTGAGGATCTGGTCCAGCCAGCCGCCGACGGTGGCCGCCAGAAGCCCGAGGATCGAACCGATGAAAAAGGCGAGCGCCGTGGTCATGAAGGCGATGCCAACCGTGTTCCGCGCCCCGTAGACGAGACGGGTGAACATGTCGCGCCCGAGGTTGTCTGTGCCGAAGATATGCGGCGCCTCCCATGGCAGGAACTGGCCGCCCACGACCTCACGCTCTGCGAAGGGTGCGATCACCGGGGCGAAGACCGCCACGAGGATGTAAAGCAGGATGATCAGCATCCCGAAAGCGGCGGTCAGCGGCGCGGTGCGCATGGCCTTGCGCAGATTGCCGCGCGAAAGCGCGATGACGGCGGTGCGGAAGACCCAGCCCGAGGCCAGCGCCCCGGCGATAACGACAGCGATCCAGAAAAGGGTGATCAGTACAGACATCATTGACCCCCTTACTTGCGATGGATCAGACGCGGGTTCGACAGGGTCGAGAGCACGTCAGCGGTGAGGTTCAAAAGCACATAGGCCGCGGCAAAGATCAGCGCGACCGCCTGCACAACCGGGAAGTCGCGCTTGGCCACGCTGTCAACCATGAGCTGGCCGAGGCCAGGATAGACGAAGACCACCTCGACCACCACGACACCGGTGATCAGATAGGCGAGGTTCAGCGCGATGACGGTGATGATCGGCGCCAGCGCATTCGGCAGCGCGTGTTTCAGGATCACCCGCATCGGATCGATGCCCTTGAGCCGCGCCATCTCGATATAGGGCGAGGCCAGGAGGTTGATGATCGCCGCACGGGTCATCCGCATCATATGGGCGGTGACGACAAGCGTCAGCGTCAGCGCGGGCAGGAAAGCGCGGTAGAGCGCCTCCCCCAGACTGGTATCCGCGTCCATCCGCGTCATCGACGGGAAGAACCCCGACTGCGCGAGAACGAAGATCAGGATATAGGCAACGAAAAACTCGGGAAACGAGATCGAGGTCAGCGCGGCGGCATTGGCGGCGCGGTCGAAGATCGAGTTCCGGTAGAGGGCGGCGAGAATGCCAAGCACCAGCGACAGCGGCACCGCGATGGCGGCTGCATAGAGGGCGAGGAAGAGCGTATTGCCAAGCCGTGTGGCGATCAGATCCGCAACCGGTCGCTTGTTGCCGGACAGCGATGTGCCGAAATCGCCCTGAAGAGCGCCCCCAAGCCAGTTGAAGTAGCGCTGATAGGCTGGCAGATCGAGCCCGATTTCCTTGCGGAACGCGGCCAGGGTTTCCTCGGTCGCCGACTGACCGAGAATGGCCTTGGCGAAGTCGCCCGGCAACAGCTCGGTCGCGCTGAAGATGATAACCGAAATCACGAACAAGGTCAGCAGCCCCAAGCCGAGGCGCTTGGCGATCATCGTCCAAATCAGGCCCATCCCGGTCCTCTCCTGTTGTTATTCGCCCGGCCTCTTCGAGGAAACCGGTTGGTCCCGGCAGGGACGGATAGGCCCCGGCGCTTTCGCGCCGGGGCCTTGTCAGATCAGGCGAACCACCAGCGCTCGTAGAGGCGCAGGCCGTCGAGGCCCTGGTTGGTGCCGATGACCTCGGGCACGCCGACCTTGTCGGAATGCGCGTTGACGTAGCTTGCGAACATCGGGATGACGACGCCGCCTTCGTTGGCGCAGATGTCCTGCATTTCCCAGTACATCTGACGGCGCTTGTCGTCGTCCAGTTCCGACCGTGCCGAGACCAGCAGTTCATTGAACCGGGCATGATCCCAGAAGCTGTCGTTCCACGGCGCACCCGCGCTGTAGGCGACCGAGAACATCAGGTCTTCGGTCGGACGGCCACCCCAGTAGGAGGCGCAGAACGGCTTCTTCATCCAGACGTTGTCCCAGTAGCCATCGCTCGGCTCACGCACCACCTCGATATTGATGCCGGCAGCGGCGGCCCGCTCGGCATAGAGCACGGCGGAGTCGACCGCGCCCGAGAAGGCGGCGTCCGCGGCCGAAAGCTGGACCGAAATCGAGTCCATGCCAGCCTCTTTCAGGTAGAACTTGGCCTTGTCCGGATCGTAGGTCTTCTGCTCCAGCTCGGTGTTGAAGTAGCGCTGACCGCGGCCGATCGGATGGTCGTTGCCGGCGCTGCCGAAGCCGCGCAGGATCTTTTCGACCAGCTCGTCCCGGTCGAGACCGTATTTCAGAGCCTGACGGATGTTGTTGTTGTCGTAGGGCGACAGCCGCGTATCCATCGGGAAGACGAAGTGCTGGTTGCCGGTCACCGGCAGAACCTTGATGCCCGGCGCACGCTCCAGCAGCGACACGGTGTTCAGGTCGACGCCGTCGATCACATCCACTTCGCCGGTGATCAGCGCGTTCTGGCGCGCCGCCGCATCAACGATCGACAGCGCGTCGATGCCGTCGAACCAGGCCCGGTCGGATTTGAAGTAGTTCGGGTTGCGGCTCATCTTGACCGACACGCCCGGCTCGAAGCTGTCGAGCACGTAGGCGCCGGTTCCGTCCGTCGTCGTCACGTCGATCTTGCCGTCGGCCGAGGGCAGAACGACAAGATGATAATCGGCGAGGATGAACGGGAAGTCGGCATTGCCGCCCGAGAGCGTGATGACGACGTTCTGACCGTCCGCCTTGATATCGGTGATCGGGTCGACATAGGGCTTCGCGGCCGATTTCGACTCTTCGCCACGGTGGTAGTTGATCGAGGCGACGACGTCGTCCACCGTCATCGCCTTGCCGCTGTGGAAGGTCACGCCTTCGCGAATCTTGAAGGTCCAGGTCACGGCATCAGCCGAGGCTTCCCAGCTTTCGGCAAGTTCGCCGACCAGCGTACCGTCCGGCGCGATTTCCGTCAGCGTGTTGCAGCGGGCGGTGTTGAAGCTCTGAACGAAGGTCGAATCCCAGGTCGCGGGATCGAGGCTGTCGGTGGTGTTGCCGCTGGCAAGCGCGATGCGCAGGATGCCGCCGCGCTTGGGCTCGGCCATCGCCTTGCGCACGCTGGCGGGCAGGATCAGGCCCGCGGCGCCAAGGGCGGTCGCGCCCTTGAGAAGACCGCGGCGGCTGAGGCCACCGGTTCCGTTAGTGAAGTTCGACATGTTGTCCTCCTTGTCGAGTCTTTGTCGCTTTTCTTGATTACGGCCCCCCGGACGCTCCGGGTCAAGCCTCTAACGCGCTCTTTTGATATTTCGCCCGGCCGAGCCAGTCGGGATTGATCTCGACACCCCAGCCGGGGCCGTCGGGAATACGGAGCTTGCCATCCTGAACAGCGTAGGGGTCGCCGAGGAAGAGATCCTGCTGCCAAGGGTAATAGTCTTCTCCCTCGATGGAAAACTCGAGGTATTTGCCGGCGTTCGGGATCGCCCCCAGAAGATGCATCGTGCAGATGGTCACGAGCGACAGGTTGGCGCTGTGCGGGGTGCAGGGCACGCCTGCCTTGGCGGCAAGCTCGGCCACAATGAGCGTCCGGGCAATACCGCCCATATACATGACGTCAGGCTGAACGATGTCGACCGCGCGCATGTCGATCATGCGTTTCCATGTGGCAAGATCCCAGTCCTGCTCGCCCCCGGTCACGTCGATATCGAGCGTATCGGTGACCTCTTTGGTCTGTTCCAACTCCCAGTAGGGACAGGGTTCCTCGAAATGGCCGATGCCCTCGGCCTCCAAGAGCCGCCCGACAGCAATGGCGCGTTCGGGCGAGAAGCCTGAATTGCCATCGACCAGTTTCGCGATTCCGTCGCCAAGCGCGCGGGCGACAACCGGCACGACCGCCTCTGTCCGGCCCGGCCATTCGTCCACGTCGCGACCACATTCCGCCCCGACCCGCCATTTGAACGCGTCAAATCCCTGTTCATCGCGCAGGCGGATAAAGCGCGCCGCCTCATCCTCGGGGGTAATGTCGCGCTTCATCGACGAGGCATAGGCCCTGATCCAACCCGGTTTGCCGCCAAGAAGCTCCACCACCGGCTTGCCTTCACGCCGCCCGCGCAAGTCCCACAAAGCCGTGTCGAGCCCCGCCAATGCGCGGCAGCGGTAGGAGCCGGGGAATTTGTGCTCTTTTTCCTCGATCCGCTGGACGAGGCCGAGAATATCGTCCGTGCCCGCGCCGAGCGCATGTGGGGCGACCTGCCGGTGCAGGATCAGCGCGGTGATATCGGCGTTGTAGGTGGAACACTGCCCCCAACCGGTGGCGCCATCCTCTGCCGTGACCTTCACAAACGAAACAAATTCATTCGAAAAGGTTTCAAGGCAAGAAATCTTCGTCATTCCGCGATGGTCTCCCCCCCAAAGGAACGACCGCGAGACTGAGCGTTGAGTCACGCAGCCAGACCACCGTATTGTCTGACATTAATCGCCCTCACATGAAATACGACGCTTCACGACGAAAATACGACATGATCGCGGTTTTTATTGATTGAGCCGTTAATTAACCGCGAACTCCACCACGCGCGTGACGAGGCAATCGAGCGTATCCGTCAGCGGAAGATCAGCGGGCAGGCCGGGCATGAGAATCGACAATTCCGTGCAGGCTACAGCAAGATGATCGCAGTTCTGCCGGTCGATGAAGCCACGCGCAAGGCGTTCCAGACCCGCCGTTTCGGCAGCCCCCTTGCGGCCCGCCTTGACGGCGCGGATAACGGCAAGCAGGGCGTCTTCGTCATCCGACCAGACCGGTTCCAGCCCCTTGGCGGCAAAGGTCGGGCCGAACACGCCTGCGATCCGCACGGCGGGCGAGGCGAGCATACCGACCCGCCGGACACCTTTCGCGCTAAGATCCGCTGCCGTCGCCTCGATCATGTCGAGAAACGGCAGCCCGGTCGCAGCCTTCACATCCGGCGCATAGGCATGCGCCGTGTTGCAGGGCATGGCGAGTGCCTCCGCCCCTGCCCGTTCCAGATCGCGGGCCATAGCGGCGAGGACGGGGCCCGGGTTTTCCCCCGTCCCCTCGATCAGCGCCTTGATGCGGCTTGGCACCTGCGGGTTCTGGTGCACGATGAGCGGGATGTGGTCCGCATCATCCGCCGCAGGCCGCGCGGCAATGACCTTCTGCATCAGAAGCACGGTCGCATCCGGCCCCATGCCCCCGAGAATACCCACACGCCGCATTACCACTCCTAACCGTTCAGCCGTTTCGTGCCGGTCTAAGGTTGAACGCCTCGCCGGGGAAGTATTTTTCCAGCCGGATATCGGCCGAACGGGCATGCCCCTCCATCCCCTCGAACCGCGAGATGCGGGCGGTGACGGCGGCGAGATCGCGGAGCGCCTCGGGCTGCACTTCCTGCCAGGTTACGGTCTTGAGGAACTTGTGGACGGAAAGCCCGCCGGTATACCGCGCGGCACCGGAGGTCGGCAGAACATGGTTCGTACCCGCCGCCTTGTCGCCGAAGGCCACCGTGGTCTCGGCCCCAAGGAAGAGCGAGCCATAGGCCGAAAGCCGGGACTTCCACCACGGAAGGTCGGCGGCCTGAACATGCAGATGTTCCGGCGCTACGCGGTCGGCATGGGCGGCCATCTCTTCGCGGTTCTCGCAGATCACGATCTCGCCCAAGGCCTCCCACGCCGCCGCGGCCGCGCCCCGGTTCGGTTGCGGCAGTTCGGCGATGCAGTTCGGGATATGGGCGCTGACGGCCTCGGCGAATGCGGTGCTGTCGGTCACCAGCCAGACCGGCGAGGTCTGGCCATGCTCGGCCTGCCCGATCAGGTCCCAGGCGACCAGGTAGGGATCGGCGGTTTCATCGGCGATGACAAGGCTGTCGGTGGGGCCCGCGAACATGTCGATGCCGACCCGGCCGAACAGCTGACGCTTGGCCTCGGCGACATAGGCATTGCCGGGACCGACGAGGATATCGGCGGGCGGCAGGCCGAACTGGCCATAGGCCATCGCCGCGATGCCCTGCACGCCGCCCAGCGCCAGAATGCGGTCGGCGCCGCAATAGTCGAGCGCGTAGAGGATCGTCGCCGGAATACCCTTGCCCGGACGCGGCGGCGACACCGCGCTGATATGACCGACGCCCGCCACCTTCGCCGTAGTCACCGTCATCAGAGCTGACGCGATGTGGCTGTAACGCCCGCCCGGCACATAGGCCCCGGCGGACGAGATCGGGATCAGCCGCTGACCGGCCTTGAGGCCCGGGCGCAGTTCGATCTCCGTCTCGCTGCAACTGTCAAGCTGGGCCTGCGCGAAGCGGGCGATATTGTCATGCGCGTAGCGGATGTCGTCCTTAAGCTGCTGCGGCACGGAACTGGCGGCTTCCTCGATCACTTCGCGCGGGACGACGATGTCACCCGCCCAGCCGTCCAGCTTCTCGGCATAGCGTTGGGTCACCACCTCGCCGCCCGTCTCGATCTCGGCCAGCATGCGGGCCACGGTCGCCGGAACATCGGCCGCAACCTCTTCGCTTGTGGTCGTCGATTGCTTGAAGAAGGTGATACCCATAATCGCGCCGTTCCTTTCCTGTCATTTCGCAGCGGGGGCTTGACCGGACCCCGCCGTAAGTTCAACTTTCTGAAAACTATGACCCCGATGCGGAGCCGCCAGATCATGCTCGCCAAAGGCATTACCCTTCGCGCACTGGAGCTTTTCGAAGCGGTCGCGCAGTCCGGCACCGTCGCCGAAGGCGCGCGACTGATGGGGCTCAGCCTTCCGGCCGCCTCGCAACAGCTTTCGAACCTTGAAAACTCGCTCGGCTGCCCGCTGCTCGACCGCAGCCACCGTCCGCTGCAACTGACGCCCGCCGGCCGGGTGTTCCTGCACCGCACCCGCGACGCGCTGAGCCGCATCCGTCAGGCGCAGGCGGAACTGACCGTTCTGGACATTTCGCACCTGACCAGCCTGCGCGTCGGCATGATCGACGATTTCGACGCCGAGATCACGCCGGAACTGGTCATCGCGCTGGCCAAAAACCTGCGCAACTGCGACTTTCGCCTGACCACCGGACCCAGCCATGACATGATCGCCCGGATGGCGAACCGTCAGCTTGATATCGTGGTGTCCGCCGCCCCCGCCGATGCGGTGCAGGGCACTGTCGAATACCGGCTTTTGCGCGACCCCTATGTGCTGGCCGTGCCGCGCGGTTTCGAATTGCCCAAGGGCAAGGAGATGGAGGCGCTCGCGGCCCTGCCGCTGCTGCGCTACGACCGCGGCCAGCTCATGGGGCGGCAGATCGAGGCGCATCTGGCGCGTCACCGCATTGCCCTGCCCGACCGGTTCGAGATTGACAGCAACCAGTCGATCATGGCGCTGGTGGCCAATGGCGTCGGCTTTTCGATCACCACACCGCTCGCGGTTCTGCGGGCGCGCGCCTTTCTCGATCGGGTGACGATCCACCCGCTGCCTTTGGCCGCCATGTCGCGCACGATTTCGCTCTTCGCGGCGGCCGATCAGTCCAGCCATGTCGCGACCGAGATCACCCGGACCCTTCGCGCCCTGATGACGGCTCGGCTCATCCGTCCGGCCAAGGACTTCGCGCCTTGGCTTGGGGATTCCTTCGCTGTCATTCCGGCTTAACTCGGCGATCACAATCAGGCCCTGAACGCTGCAATTCAGACCGTTAGGCGGCAGAAACGGGCGGTCCGGCAAGCGGGACGCCCGTCTTTTCGCGACGTGGAAGCGTAGCTTCAGGAAAGTGGAATATCCGCCTCAGCGCTGGCCGTAGTAGAGACCGACGACATGTTCGGCCTCGGCAAAGAAAAGCCAACGCGCGGCGAAGGCGCCCATCAGGTGGATGGCCGCGATCACCGCCAGAACGAAGGGATGCGGCGGCATGAACAAGAGCATCAGCCCCGGCAGGATCGCCGCCAGCGTGACGGCGATCCGGCGCAGGGTCGAGGCGTGTTTTCGCCCGACCACGTGGATCATTTCCTTCATCAGATAGTTCGGCCCGGTATGGGGCTGGGCCAGCACCCGGACCTTGCCGACAGACCCGAGGCCCGTGGCCGACCCCATGGAAGCGCCGACCTCGCCGAAGCGCCGGTCACCCAGCTTGAAGGCCACGATCATCAGGATCGCGAGCAGGGCACAGAGGATTGAGGCCAGCAGCGCCTGCCCCGTCATGATCGCCCCGCCGGTCGCAGCGAAGGCAAGGAACAGGGCAGGCGTCGCCCAGAAGGTCCAGCGCGGCACGGTCTTGAGCTGCGTGTAGATCATCGAGGTGGCGATGACAGTGGCAAGGCAGAAGGCCGCGCCGACAAGACCGAAGACCGGCGGCAGGCCGCCGCCGAAGATCGCGGCCAAAGCAACGGGGGCCAGCAGCAGAAGTGCTGCAACCGCCGCCCAGCCCTCGCGGCTCAGCCAGCTTGTCCGCCATTGGGTGAAGGCCCGCCAGGCCCGCTGAGGGTTGCCGAGGTGAAAGGTGGAGGCCAGAAGCCCGATCACGGCCAGCCCGTAGCCCAGCCCCCAGATCAGGAAGGCCTGAAGCCCGTAGACCGGCAGAAGCCCGAGGGCGAGAAAGGCCAAGAGCCCGAAACCGGCGCCCGAAAGCGTTGTGAAGACAATGACGGAAGGGGCCGGATGCATTAGATTTTCTCCAGAATACGGTCGAGCCACCCGGCAAAGCCGGTGGTCTTCACGTCAAGCAGGGGCGCGAGTATGTCGACCTCTTGCTCCGGTCCCTTGGGGCGCGGCGGCAGGTAGCGGTTGACCGGCTTGGTGTCCATCTCGGGCATCAGCTCATAGCCGCCGCGGTCTGCCACCAGCTTGCTCACGTCGCTGTCAGGGTCGCCGAGGTCGCCGAAATGGCGCGCGCCTGCCGGACAGGTGCGGACACAGGCGGGCTGACGGTCCTCTTCCGGCAGGTTCTCGTTATATATCCGGTCGACGCAGAGCGTGCATTTCTTCATCACGCCCGCCGCCTGATCCAGTTCCCGCGCGCCGTAGGGGCAGGCCCAGGCGCACAGGCCGCACCCGATGCAGGCGTCCTCGTTTACCAGAACGATCCCGTCCTCGGCGCGTTTGTAGCTGGCCCCGGTTGGGCAGACCGTAACGCAAGGCGCGTTTTCGCAATGAAGGCAGGAGCGCGGGAAGTTGATGACCTGCGCCGTGCCCTGGTCGGGCTGTACCTCATAGCTGTGCACCCGGTTGAGGAACGTGCCGGAAGGCTCTGATCCGTAAGCGTTCTGGTCCGACAGAGGCACGCCATAGCCCTGATCGTTCCAGCCCTTGCAGGCGGTCACGCAGGCATGGCAGCCGACGCAGGTATCGAGGTCGATGACAAGGCCGAGCTTCTTGGCGGAGGGTGGCGGAAGGGCAGTCATGGGCGGTTCCTCCGTGCGGCGGGAACAGGCGACGGGATCGGTGGGAAGGCCGGCTGCGCTTCCTCCGGTGGGTCGGCCTTTTTGATCCTGACACGCAAGTCGAACCATGCCGCCTGTCCGGTGATCGGGTCGGAGTTCGACCAGCGCATCCCGTCACCCTTTTCAGGCAGAAGCTCGTGGATCAGGTGATTGAGAAGAAAGCCTTTGGTGGATTCCGGCGCATCCGGGTCCAGTGCCCATGCGCCCTTCCGTTTCCCGATCGCATTCCAGGTCCAGATCGTGTTTTCGTTCAAGGCGGCCATATGGGCCACCGGAACGGTGATTTCCCCAGAAGGCGAGGTCACGCGGGCCCAGTCGCCGTCCTGAAATCGGTGCTCTTCCCAGATCTTGGTCGGCACATAGAGCGGGTTGTGACCGTGTATCTGCCTGAGCCATGCATTCTGCGAGCCCCAGGAATGGTACATCGCCATGGGCCGCTGGGTCAGGGCATGAACCGGATAGTCCGCCCCGGCGCTGTCGCCGAAAGGCTCATACCAGATCGGCAGCGGGTCCATGGTCGCGCGCACGCGTTCGCGCAGATGCTCGGGCGGCTGACGTGTCCCGTGCCCTTCCGCAGCAAGGCGGAAGCGCTGCATCGGTTCGGAGTAAATCGAGAAGAGATAGGGCTGCGGCTTGTCGTAAAGACCAAGCTCCACCGCCCAGTCCTGATAGGCCGCATTCCACGGTTTGAAGAACTGCGCCTCGTCCGGGATATGGGCGATGGCAAAGCCGCCATTGTCGATATAGCGCTGCAACTGATCGGGGTTCGGCGCGCCGCGCCCGGTCTGATCGCCGTTGCCGCGCCAGCCCATCAGAGGACCCACACCGGGGCGGCGTTCATGGTTGACCATGTAATCCGCGTAATCGCGATACTTGGCCTTGCCTTCGGCATCCACGAAGCCCGGCAGTTTCAGCCGGTTGCCCAACTCCACCAGCACCGACTGGAAGCCCCGCACCTCCCGGTCAGGCTCGATCACCGGCCAGCGGATCGCATCCGCCGCCGCTTCTGCCTCGCAGATCGGGCGGTCGAGCAGGGAAATGCAGTCGTGCCGTTCCAGATAGGTCGTGTCGGGCAGGATCAGGTCGGCATAGGCGACCATCTCAGACGCGTAGGCGTCGGAGTAGATGATGCGCGGGATCTTGTAGTCGCCGTCTGCATCCTTGTCGGTCAGCATCTCCATGACCGAGCGGGTGTTCATTGACGAGTTCCACGACATGTTCGCCATGTAGAGGAGCATCGTGTCGATCCTGTAGGGATCGCCTGCATGCGCGTTGGGGATGACCATATGCATGAGGCCATGGGCACTCATCGGGTTTTCCCAGGTGAAGGCCTTGTCGATGCGCGCGGGGCTGCCATCGGGGTTGAGCGCCAGATCATCCGGCCCGTGGACAAAGCCCAGATGCGGGCCGTTGAGCGGCGTGCCGGGGTTGAAGCCGCAATGTGGTTTCGGATGCGCCTCCACCGGCTTCGGATAGGGTGGCTTGAAGCGGAAGCCGCCGGGGGTTTCGACCGAACCGATAAGAATCTGCAGAAGGTGCAAAGCCCGGCAGGTCTGGAAACCGTTCGAATGGGCCGATACGCCACGCATGGAGTGAAAGGCCACGGGACGGCCGACCATCTGGCTGTGGGTGTCGCCCCGGAAATCGGTCCATTCCTGATCGAGGACGACGGGTTCATCGAAGGCCGCCCGCGCGATCTCGGCCGCCAGTCCCTTGATGCGGGCGGCGGGGATGCCGGTGCGCTCGGCCACGGCCTCGGGCGCGTAGTCGTCCGAGAGGTAACGCTCGGCGAGGTGTTGGAAGACAGTACGCGCGCCTTTGTGGGTCGCGCCGAGGTCGGGCTGAACGCCCTTCTTGTCGAAGACGGCGGGTTTGCCGGTTGTCTTGTCGATGACCAGATGCTTGCCGTCCTTGTCGCGCAGCAGAAGGCCCCGGCCCGGCCCAGCCGTTTCATCGACCAGACAGGGCGCGTTAGTGAAGCGGGCGAGGTAGTCGAGGTCTATCTTGCCTGCTTTCAGGAGTTCGTGGATCAGCGACAGGATCAGCAGGCCATCGGTGCCCGGCGTGATGCCGTACCAGTCATCGGCCACGCCGTTATAGCCGGTGCGGATCGGGTTGACGCCGATCACGCGGGACCCCCGCGCCTTCAGCTTGCCGATGCCGATCTTGATCGGGTTCGAGTCATGATCCTCGGCCACGCCGAAGAGGATGAAAAGCTTCGCCCGGTCCCAGTCCGGCTGGCCGAATTCCCAGAACGCGCCGCCCATCGTATAGATGCCGCCAGCGGCCATATTGACCGAACAGAAGCCGCCATGGGCGGCGTAATTCGGGGTGCCGAAACCCTGCGCCCAGAAGCTGGTGAAGCTTTGCGACTGGTCGCGGCCGGTGAAGAAGGCGAGCTTCTCGGGCGCGGTTTCACGCAGCGGCTTCAGCCAGGCGACGGCGGTCTGGAATGCCTCTTCCCACGAAATCTCCTCAAACGCGCCCGATCCGCGCGGGCCGACCCGGCGAAGCGGCGCGCGCAACCGCGAGGGTGCCGTGACCTGCATGATGCCGGACGACCCCTTGGCGCAGAGCACGCCCTTGTTCACCGGGTGATCGCGGTTGCCTTCAATATATGAAACCTTGCCCGACTTCAGATGCACGTTGATACCGCAGCGGCAGGCGCACATGTAGCAGGTCGTCTTCCTCACCTCGTCTGAGATTTTGGGAGAAGTGTCCAGTTTCGGCTGCTGATATGTCATGTGCGTTCCCCGTTCCCCCGCCCGGGCAGGAGTTTCTTCGTCTTCTCTTTACACGGCAACCCGTTGAACCCGAATTGCATTTTTTCGAACTAAACGTTCGCTTTCGTCATGTTGGCCTGCAGCGCGGTGACAGCGATCATCAGTTCGACATCGGCCGCAACGCAGCCGCGCGAGAGGTCGTTGGCCGGTTTGGCGAGGCCCTGCAGCACCGGGCCGATCGCCATGGCCCCGCCGATCCGCTGGGCAATCTTGTAGCCAATATTGCCCGCATCAAGGTCCGGGAAGACGAAGACATTCGCGCGACCCTCGACCGGCGAGCCCTTGGCCTTCGAGGCGGCAACGACGGGTACAAAGGCCGCGTCGAACTGCAATTCTCCGTCGAGAATGAGGCCCGGATGGGCGGCGCGGGCCAATGCCGTCGCCTCCTGCATCTTCGTGACCGCCGGATGCGCGGCACTGCCCTTGGTGGAAAAGGAGAGCATCGCGACGCGCGGGTCCTCGCCCGTCAGCGCGGTCAGTGAGCGGGCAGATTGCCCGGCAATGGCGGCGAGGTCCAGAGGGCTCGGGTCGACCACGAGCCCGCAATCGGAGAAGACCACGGCGCCTTTCACGGTGTGATGTGGCGCTTCCATGATCATCAGGAAGAAGGAGGAGACAAGCGCCTCGCCCTTCGCCTTGCCGATGCACTGGATCGCGGCGCGGACCGTGTCGGCCGTGGTCGCGACCGCGCCGCCGACAGTACCGTCTGCCAGCCCCTCGCGCACCAGCATCGCGGAATAGGTCAGTGGGTCGCGCAGGGCTTCGGCCGCGCGTTCCGCGGTCACGCCCTTATGCTTGCGCAGGTCATGATAGACCGCTGCCAAGCGCGTGTGATGCGGCGAGGTTGCGGGGTCGTGGATCGTCAGACCGTCGCCTTCCGCCCCGCCCTGCCGAGCCAGTTCGGCGGTGACCAAAGCGTGATCCCCGACAAGGATGATCCGTGCCAGTCCGCGCGCCTGGGAGGACAGGGCGGCGGCAACGATACGCGGGTCTTCACCCTCGCTCAGCACAATCGTTGTACCGGCCTTGATCGCTGCCGAGAAGATGCGGTCCTGAACGCTCATCGTCATCTTTCCTTCACACCAGAGACCGCGCCAGCCCGAGAACCGACAGGCCAATCAGCAGCAGGATTGCGACGCGGCGGAAGCTTTGCGGCGTGGCGGACAGGAACCGGCGTCCGCCCAGCCAGATACCTGTGACAAGCAGGGGCGTGGCCAGCGCGCAGGTCACGAACGTATCCCGCGTCACCATCCCGTTCGCCCACATGAGCGGCAGCGCCACCATGTCGATAGCGGTCAGATAGGCGACCATGGTGGCGCGAAAGACCGCCGCCGGAATGGGTTGCGCCGCCATGAAGGCCGCGACCGGCAATCCGCCCACCGCCGCACCATTGGCAAATCCCGATGCCAGACCGACGCCCGCGTGACCGACAAGCCCGATCTTGCGGTGCAGTGTCCAGCCCGTCAGCAGGATCAGCGCCATGACGAGGATCATCAGCGAAATCGCGATCCGCGCCCGGTCCTCACCCACCCGCGCCAAAAGCGCGACGGAAATCGGCATGACCACGGCAGCGCCCGCCAGCATCGACAGGACCCGCCTCCATTCGATCTTTCCCGCCACGCCCCGTGCCTGGAGAAGCGTCATGGCGATCTCGGCGATCACCACGACCGGCACGAGGAAAACCGGGTTGGTCGCAAGGCCCGCTGCGGCGACGACAAGGGCCGAAAAGCCAAAGCCCGAATAGCCCCGGACAAAGGCCGCCGCGAAGAAGGCGAAGGCAAGCCAGAGGCCCGCCCCCGCCCCCAGATCGAAGGGGAGCGTCATCACGCTCCTTTTTGCGGACGCATATCGGCCTTGTTGATGCCCGCGACCGCGACCGGCTTCTTCATCGCGTCACGGCGGAAGGGCTCACCCAGTTCCTGGTTGATCATGGCTTCAATGAGCGTGGTCTTGCCATGCTTCATCTGGTCCTCGATCGCCTTCGCCAGCGCGTCGGTCAGCTCGTCCATCGTGCGGGCGACGACACCCTGCAATCCGCAAGCCTTGGCGATGCCGGCATAGGAGACCTGGGTGTCGAGTTCCGTGCCGACGAAGTTGTCGTCGAACCACAGGGTGGAGTTCCGCTTTTCCGCGCCCCACTGGTAGTTGCGGAAGACGATCTGGGTCACGGCGGGCCATTCCTCGCGCCCGATGGCGGTAAGTTCAGTGACCGCGATACCGAAAGCGCCATCGCCCGAGAAGCCGACGACCGGCACGTCCGGACAGCCGATCTTGGCGCCGACCACGGCGGGAAGACCATAGCCGCAGGGGCCGAAAAGGCCCGGTGCCAGGTATTTGCGCCCCTCTTCGAAGGACGGGTAGGCGTTGCCGATGGCGCAGTTGTTGCCGATATCCGACGAGATGATCGCGTTCTTCGGCAGCGCCGCCTGAATGGCGCGCCACGCTTTCCGGGGGCTCAGCCAGTCGGGCTTTGCGGCGCGGGCGCGTTCGTTCCAGGTGGTGCCGGGATCGTCCTGCTCGTGATCCATCGAGGTCAGTTCCTGCGCCCAGGCCGACTTGGTCTTGGCGATCAGCGCCATGCGGTCGTCGCGGCCGGCGTCACCGGCATTGTCCGACAGCCGGTCGAGGATCGAGTTCGCGACCTTCTTGGCGTCACCGACGATGCCGACGGTCACTTTCTTGGTCAGGCCAATCCGGTCGGGATTGATGTCGACCTGAATGATCGCCGCATCCTTCGGCCAGTAGTCGATGCCATAACCCGGCAGCGTCGAGAACGGGTTAAGCCGCGTGCCAAGGGCCAGGACGACGTCGGCCTTGGCGATCAGTTCCATCCCGGCCTTGGAACCGTTGTAGCCCAAGGGACCGGCAAAGAGCGGATGCGAGCCGGGGAAGGCGTCGTTGTGCTGGTAGCCCACGCAGACCGGGGCCGACAGACGCTCGGCCAGTTTCATCGAGTCGCCGATTGCGCCGCCAAGGACCACACCAGCGCCGTTCAGAATGACCGGGAACTTCGCGTTCGACAGAAGCTCTGCCGCCTTGGCAAGCGACTCTTCGCCGCCGCCCGGGCGTTCGAATTCGACGATCTGCGGCAGGTCGATATCGATCACCTGGGTGAAGTAATCGCGCGGCACGTTGATCTGCGCGGGCGCCGAGGCCCGCTTGGCCTGCAGGATCACGCGGTTCAGCACTTCGGCCATGCGCGAGGGATCGCGGACCTCTTCCTGATAGCAGACCATGTCCTTGAAGGCCGCCATCTGCTCGACTTCCTGGAAACCGCCCTGCCCCATCGTCTTGTTGGCGGCCTGCGGGGTCACCAGCAGAAGCGGAGTGTGGTTCCAGTAGGCGGTCTTTACGGCGGTGACGAAGTTGGTGATGCCCGGGCCGTTCTGGGCGATCATCATCGACATCTTGCCGGTGGCGCGGGTATAGCCGTCAGCCATCATCCCGCCCGAACCTTCGTGCGCGCAATCCCAGAAGGTGATGCCCGCCTCGCCGAAGATATCCGAGATCGGCATCATGGCCGATCCGATAATCCCGAAGGCATGTTCGATCCCATGCATCTGCAGGACTTTTACAAAGGCTTCCTCGGTGGTCATCTTCATGGCGGGTCTCCCTCGGGAACAGGCTGTTGCAGGGGATGTTCCCCCCTTTTCATGATGTTCTTACGCCGGGAGTCGCGCCGCCCTGTAGGGCCAGTCACGCCACCTAGTTATGTCCAGATTGACGCTGCGCTTCGGCAATCAGGCCGATCCCCTCCGGAATGCGGGTCTGGGCAATCGAGGAATAGGCGATCCGGTAGTAGTTGCGCGGAGCCGTGCCGGGAGCGAAGAAGATGCGCCCCGGCTCGATCAACACGCCCTTCGGACGCAACCGCGCCGCCAGAAGGTCGGTATCGATATGGTCGGGCGCCCGCATCCAGAAACTCGACCCGCCAAAGGCCCCCTGCCCGGCGATTTCCAGCCCGTTCAGGCGGATTGCCTCATCCATCGTTGTGCGGCGGCGTTTGTAGGCCTGATTCAGCCGGTTGATCAGCGCGTCGTAATGGCCAAGCGACAGGAAATATGCGACCGTGCGCTGGATATGGCCCGGCGCGTGGCGTAGCATCGCGGCCCTCAGCGCACGCGCCTCGCGGATGAAGGCCTCGGACGCCACGACATAGCCAAGGCGCAGCCCCGGAAAGAGAGATTTGGAAAAGGAGCCGACGTAGATCACCCGTCCTTCCCGGTCGAGCGACTTGAGCGCAGGCGCGGCAGGCTTCAGGAACGACATCTCGAATTCGTAATCGTCCTCGACAATGACGAAATCCTCGCGCTCGGCCCGTTCCAGAAGCGCCGTGCGGCGATCGACGGGCATGGTCGCGTTGGTCGGGCACTGATGGCTCGGCGTCGTGAAAAACACCTCTGTTCCCTCAGGAACCGCGTCGGGCGAAGCACCGTGACTATCCACGTCCACCGGCCGCACCTGTACGCCCAACTGCCCAAGGATCGCCCTGAGCCCCGGGTAGCAGGGATTTTCTACTGCCGCTAAGCCCTCGGGTTTCAGCAATATCTGGGCCGAGAGCCAAAGCGCGTTCTGCGCACCCATGGTCAGCAGGATCTCCTCGGGCCGCGCACTGATCCCCCGCCGCGGCAGGATCGAACGGATGATGTACTCGATCAGCATCGGGTCGTCGCGTTCGTAAAAATCGGCGGTCAGAACCTCGAAATCCCGCTTGCCGAGGGCGCGGAGCGCGCATTGCCGCCAGTTCTGATGATCAAAGAGCGTGGCATCGGCCTGCCCGTAGATGAACGGATAGGGGTAGGACTGCCAGTCCTGCGGCTTCGCGATCAACTCGTGGCGGGAAAACCGGCGGCCGATAATACGCTCCCAGTCGACAGAATCGCCATGCGGCCGCTCGGCCGGGGTAAAGGCCGGATGGATCGGCGCGGTATCGGACACGAAATACCCCGACCGCCCGCGCGATGTGAGGTAATCGCCCGACACAAGTTCGGTATAGGCCAGCGTCACGGTGATCCGGCTGACCCCCAGATGCCGGGCAAGCCCGCGGCTCGACGGCATCTTCTCGCCCGGCCCGAACCGGCCGCGCAGAATGCCGTCGGCGACCATCTGCTGAATCTGCTGCTGCAGCGTCCCGTTAAAACCGGGGGTCAGGAAGAACGCTTCCGCTGGGATCGACATGACTGGCCATATGTTCAGAAAAAACTGGACTTAAGAATGACGCGGAATGGTGCCGCGTCAACCTCACCACCGAAGCTTCAAGCATGGCGAGACGTGAATTGATCGGAAATCGTGCAGATCACTCCGCAATATTGCCACATAGTTCGGCTTCCTTGCGACGCAAATAACTGTTTTCAAGGCCAATTGCCGACATGCGCGCAACAATAGACAATACGCAAACAGCTTTTCCCAAATACCGCTTTCCGGTAGCAAATAACCTCGCAAACGGCGCGGTTTTCGCCTTCGCGATGTGCCTTGGCCTCCTGATGTTCCTCTGGGACCGCCAGATCAATCTAGATACGGCTTGGTATCTGGTCGCGACGCGGGATTGGCTGGATGGCGCGCGGCTCTATGTCGATATAGTCGAACTCAATCCGCCGCTGAATTTCTACTTCACCGTACCACCGATCCTGTTGTCCGATCTTCTGGGCATCAGCGACACGAATGCGCAGTATCTGTTTGTCTGCATCGCGACCTTTCTAAGCATGTTCATCTGCTGGAATCTGGCGCCCCGCGTACAAACAAACCAACGCCTCCTCTTTCTTCTGGGCCTTGGCCTGGCGATGACTGTGCCGGCCATGAACGATATCGGCCAGCGTGAACATTTTTTGATTATCCTGACAACGCCCTGGCTTGTTTCACAACTTCCACTGCAGCAGCGGTTGCGTGGACGCACTCGTATATTTCTGGCTGCGGTCGCCGCCCTTGGCATCTGCCTGAAGCCCTATTTCGTTCTGATCCCGGCGGCGATCACGCTAGGGCAAGTCCTGACATCACGGTCACTGCGCCCGATCCTTTCGGCCAGCAATCTGACGATGGTTGCAGTCGGCACCTCCTATGTCGCCGTCGTCTACATTCTTTACCCGGAATACTTTCGCGACGTGGTCCCGCTCGCCCGTGAATTCTACGGTGCTTTCAGCCTCCCCGCTTCCTCGGTTTGCCGCTATCTGGCAATAATTTTTTTTCCGTTCGCTCCTTTACTGCTTCTCCTTCTTGTTCGACGAAATGTTCCGGCGGGAAGTGGCGTACTGATCTCGGCTACCCTGGCTGGCGTCGTGGTATACTTCGTTCAATGGAAGGGCTTTCCATATCACTCAATTCCGTTCGAGGCCTTCGCACTCATGACTTGTTTCTGGGCGCTCGCGCATGCCGAACGGATGACGCCGATAGCGGTCGGCGCGATCATGGGTATTCTCGGCTCGCACTATCTTAGTCATCTTCAAGGCATGTACCGCAGCGAGGCGGAAAGGGTCCCGCAACATATCGTCAGCGCCGGCTGGCAGCCGCTGAAGATCGCGAGCTTGTCGACTCATGTTTCTTCCGGGCCGCCTATTGCGTTGGAGATCGACGCTGATTGGAGCAGCCGCTACGCCCATCTCTGGCCAGTTCCCGGCGCGCAGCGCGCGCTTGCGAGTACAGACTGCGATTCCGAACCTGAACGTTGCGCACGGTTCGAGGCAATCCTCGACGATACCCGCAAAAACATTCTTGCCGATCTATCAGCCTCCCGGCCAGAAGTCCTGATCGTCGAGCATGAGTATTATTTCTTCGGTCAATCAGACTTTTCTTGGGACATCTACATGCGGGCCGATCCGGCCTGGTCAGAAATCATAGGCGACTATCGCCTGGCGTTGACTGACGAAAACTTTGAAATCTGGATCCGTTGTGCGCAGGCACAAGGGGCAATCGCCGAGAGTTGCCGGGATCTCGACGTTTGACGTAATACGAGCTCAGCTTGAAAACGCTCTAGCAACAGCAATTCAGATTGCTCGGGAACCGGCACGATCGAAGGACCGGCGCAGGTTAAAGGTGCGCCCCGGCCGAAGCCGGGGCGACACGACACTCAGGAAAAGACCTTCGTCAGCGCCTTGTCGATGGCGCCGGTGATCTGGTCGATATCGTCGGCGGTCGCGATCAGCGCGGGGCTGAGGCACAACGTGTTGTTGAAGCCGGGCAGCGAGCGGTTGGTCGCGCCGATGATCACGCCCTGCGCGCCGCATTCGGCGACAACGGCCTGGACCTTCTTCTCGTCCACCGGCTCCTTGGTCTGACGGTCGGCCACCAGTTCGGCGCCGCAGAACAGGCCCTTGCCGCGCACGTCGCCGATCACCCGGTGCTTTTCCATCAGCGCGCGAAGATTGTTCATCGTCCGCTCGCCCATCTTGATGGTGTTCTCCAGAAGACCCTCGTCCTCGATGATCCGCATGTTTTCGATTGCCGCCGCCGGGCCGGCGGTGCAGCCGCCGAACGTGGAGATGTCGCGGAAATAGTTCATCGGGTCAGACGAGTCGTCCTTGAACATGTTGAAGACCTCTTCGGTCGTCACCATGCAGGCGATGGCGGCATAGCCCGAGGCGACGCCCTTGGCCATGGTCACGAAATCCGGCTTGATGCCGAAATGCTGGTAGCCAAACCAGGTGCCGGTGCGGCCCACGCCGCAGACGACCTCGTCGATATGCAGAAGGATGTCGTACTTCTTGCAGATCTCCTGCACCCGCTCCCAGTAGCCCTGCGGGGGCGTGATCACGCCGCCACCCGCCGTCACCGGCTCAAGGCAGAGCGCGCCGACCGTGTCGGGACCTTCGCGCAGGATCACTTCCTCGATCGCGTCGGCGGCGCGCTCGCCATAGTTCTCGACATCCCACTGCTTGCGGTATTCCAGGCAATGCGGAACCTTGACGAAGCCCGGCACGAAGGGGCCGTACTGGGCATTGCGCTCATCCTGGCCGCCCGCCGACATCGTGGCGATGGTCGCACCGTGATAGTCGCGGTCACGGTAGAGGATCTTGTGCTTCTTGCCGCCGTAGCGCTTGTGCGCGATCTGGCGAATCATCTTGAAGGCCTTCTCGTTGGCTTCCGAACCGGAGTTGGTGTAGTAGACCCGGCTCATGCCCGGCATCTTCTCGATCAGTTTCTTGGCGAAGATCGACCCCGGGATCGAACCGGCCGAGTTGGCGAAGTAATTCACCTTGATCAGTTGGTCATAGACCGCCTTGGCGATGGATTCGCGGCCATAGCCCACATTCACCGTCCAGACGCCGCCGGACACGGCGTCCAGCAATTCGTTGCCCTTGGCATCCCAGACACGCATGCCCTTGCCTTCGATGATGACTCGGGGGTCCGAGGTCTCGAACGGCTTGTGCTGAATCAGGTGATGCCAGAGATGGGCGCGGTCAGCCTCGACCACCTCGGAAATATCGTTTGAGTAGACGGAGTTGTTCATCTTGTTCACCCTTTCTGATGCGCGCTGCCCGGTGCGCTCTGCCCCTTATGGGCTGCTTTGCGACCAACGGACTTTCAACCGAAATCACCACGGAATCAGCGCCGCCCGTAGGGCCAGAGATGCAGCTCGCATAATACCAGTTCCATAGAAAGTTTTCACTTTCCGAAATCTAGCTTTCCCGCTCATGGAAAAAGCTTGGGCGCGCTTGCCAGAATGGCTGCCCGGGCGCGGAAATGCCATTCAGCCCGGGAGGGGAGGAACGGATGAAGGGCACTGATCGGCAATCACCGCCGAACCAGCATCTGGATATACAAACCAACCCCAATCTGGCCCTATACCTAAACGCCCTTCGAACGCATCGTGTTAAGGATCACGGCGCGAAGCAAATGACCGGACCAACTCAGGGAGAGAGACCGAATGAAAACCAAGACATTGACGACCGCAGTCGCTGCCATGGCCCTCATGGCCGGTGGTCAGGCCGCGCATGCGCTCGACGAGATCACCGTCGCCTATTTCCTCGAATGGCCGATGCCCTTCGAATACGCTAAGGTCAAGGGCACCTACGAAGAAGAGATGGGCGTCAAGATCAACTGGCGCAGCTTCGACACCGGCACCGCGATGTCGGCCGCAATGGCCTCGGGCGACGTGCATATCTCGGTCAGCCAGGGCGTGCCGCCCTTCGTCGTCGCGACCTCGGCCGGGCAGGATCTTCAGGCCGTCGATGTGGCCGTGTCCTATGCCGAGAACGACAACTGCGTTGTGCGCACCGATCTTGAGATCGACAAGGACAATGCGGGCGAACTGGCAGGCAAGAAGGTCGCCGTTCCGATCGGCACCGCGGCGCATTACGGCTTCCTTAAGCAGATGGAGCATTTCGGCGTCGATATCGGCACTATGGAAATCGTCGACATGGCGCCGCCCGATGGCGCTGCCGCCTTCGCGCAGGGTTCGCTCGACATGGTCTGCGGTTGGGGTGGCGCACTGCGCCGGATGAAGGAACACGGCAATATCCTTCTGACCGGGGCCGAAAAGGAAGAACTCGGCATCCTCGTCTTCGACGTGACCTCTGTGCCCGCCTCTTTCGCGGCCGAAAACGGTGACCTCCTGGCGAAATTCCTGAAGGTTACGGCCGACGCCAACGCAATGTGGGCCGATGAGGCGAACCACGCCGAAATGCTGCCGGTCATCGCCGCGGATGCCGGCATGGACGAGGCCGCAACGGCCGAGACCATGGCCACCTTTGTCTTCCCGACCGTGGAAGAGCAGCTGAGTGCCAAATGGCTCGGCGGCGGCGCGCAGAGCTTCATGAAGGGCGTAGCCGACGTCTTCGTTTCGGCAGGCTCCATCGACGCGGCGCTCGACAGCTATGACGGCGCGGTGAACACCGACGGGCTGACTGCCGCCTCGGGCATGTAAGGTACCAGTTGAACCGGGTTCGGGCGGCAGCGCCCGGACCTCCACTCACGGAAGGGGCTGCGCTAGGCGCAGCCCCGCCAAGTGAACATCGCGCGACGCGATCTTCCCGTCCAAACCTCAAGAAAGTGGCGATATGGCCGGACTTTCCATACAGAATATCTCGATGCGCTTCGACCTGCCCAACGGCTCGTCGGTGCAGGCATTGAAGAATGTCAGCCTCGATCTGGCGCCGGGCGAACTTCTGAGCGTCCTGGGCCCCTCGGGCTGCGGCAAGACCACCCTTCTCAACATCGTCGCGGGCTTCCTTGCGCCCACCGAAGGCAAGATCATGCTGAACGGCCACCCGGTCACGGGCCCGGATGCCGAACGTGGCATGGTGTTCCAGCAGGGCGCGCTCTTCGAATGGATGAACGTGCGCGACAATGTCAGCTTCGGCCCCCGCATGGCCGGTCAGAAGGAATCCCAGTACGGCAAGGAGGTCGATCATCTCCTCGACATCGTCGGGTTGAGGGAGTTCAAGGAAAAGGCGATCTATGAGCTGTCCGGCGGTATGCAGCAGCGCGTGGCGCTGGCCCGCTGCCTCGCCAACCACCCCGATGTGATCCTGATGGACGAGCCCTTGGGCGCGCTCGACGCGCTGACGCGGGAAAAGATGCAAAGCCTTGTCCTGAAGCTCTGGAAAGAGACCGGCAAGACCATCATCCTCATCACCCATTCGGTGGAAGAGGCGCTGCTTCTGGGCGAACGCCTTCTGGTCATGGCCCCGCGCCCCGGCCGCATCCACAAGGAATACCGCCTGCCCTTCGCCGATCTCGGCGTCGGCAAGGACCTGCGCGAGGTCAAGAAACATCCCGACTTCGCCGTGAAGCGCGAAGAGATCCTCGCGATGATCTGGAACATGGAAGAGGAAATCATGGGACGCATGGAGGCGGCACAATGACCGGTCTGATCATCCTTGCGGTCTATGTCGCAATCTTCGTCGGCAGTTTCGTCGCGACGAAGTTCCTCGTCCACAAGACAAGGCGCGATTTCACCTCGCTGAAGACCGTGACCTTCGGCGACGAAAGCGCGGTGACGCCGAACCGGGTCGCCAGCGTCGTCTCGATCCTGACGCTGTTCCTTATCTGGGGGTCCTTCACCGGATCGAAGCTGCTGCCCTCCTTCCTGCACGCGCCGGGGCCGTTCACCGGCGAGGCGGAACTCACCTACACGCTGGAGGCCGAGGACGGGTCCCGCGACGATGCCACGATCAAGGTACTGGTCTACCAGCTTGGCGCGGACGTTGCCGAACCCGCGATTGAACCCGGCGACGGCTTTGCCAAGAATGACGGTTTGACCATGGCGTCCGGTCGTTCAACGACGATCATCTTCGACAAGAACGACGAAATTACCCGCAAAATGGGTGCCAAGGTCGTGGCCGTCGATGGCAAGCCGATTGGTCCCGGCCAAACCGTTAGCATCGGTGCGGGCACGGTTTCGCTCAGCGACAAGGGCGCGATTCAATTCGCCCCGCCGCTTGGCCTCCAGATGGACCCGATCTGGCTGCCCGCGCCGGAATCGGTCGTGAGCCGATTCCTGGAGATCCTGAATTCCGGCTATCGCGGCAGCACGCTCTTGGAGCATCTCGGCTATTCGCTCTTTCGGGTTGTCGTCGGCTTCATCTGCGGCGCCATCGTCGGTATCCCGCTGGGTTATGCGATGGGCCTGTCGGACTGGTTCCGCGGTTGGTTCGACCCGATCGTCGAGTTCATGCGTCCGGTGCCACCCTTGGCGCTGATCCCGCTGGTGATCATCTGGGCCGGGATCGGCGAGACCGGCAAGATCATCCTTCTGTTCCTCGCGGCACTCTGGATCATGGCCATCGCGGCCCGGTCCGGCGTGTCCGGCGTGAGGATCACCAAGATCCACGCCGCCTACTCGCTCGGCGCGACCAAGCCGCAGATCATGCGTCACGTCATCGTGCCGAACTCGCTGCCCGACATCTTCACCGGTGCGCGGGTGGCAATGGGGGTCTGCTGGGGCACGGTCGTCGCGGCGGAACTCGTCGCTGCCGAAAAGGGCGCGGGCATGATGATCATGGTCGCCTCCAAATTCCAGCTTACCGATATCGTCATCATGGGGATCATCCTGATCGGTCTCATCGGCTTCGGCATCGATATCCTGATGCGCATGGCTGAAAAATGGCTGGTGCCCTGGAAGGGCCGCGCCTGAGGCGCAGCTTACGGAACGACGCTCCCACCTGACCCGGCCATAAAGGTCGGGTTTTTTCTTTATTGTTCCCGCGCGGATTGTGAATTCGGCATCTCATATCCTGGGCTTTTATTAAAAACAGAATGTTTCCAGACCGCTAGCAGGGAAATGGGGCGATCCTGCCGCATTCCTTAAGTTGCCGCGTCGGGTGCTTTTCAGGCCTGCGGAACCGCTTTTCAGTCCACAATCCCGACCGGTGACAAAAATGGGTAGCGAACCGTCAACGATCGTTTCGTCTGTGGAACCATTGGCCGGCGCTGGTAATCATGGCTGCCCCAAACCAGTCCGGAATCAGGATAAATCCCGCCTTGGCTCAGCCGCATTCCCCCTCTTTCCTATGCTCATCCAGTAACGACCGCCCGTTCAAGCGGTCAGTAAGAGTAACGAGGACCAATGAAATCTTTTTACGAGTCAGCCCATTCCACGAACCAACATCCGCTTCCGCCCGGTCGGGGTGCCATGATCCCGGAAAGCCCACGCCCCTCCCCCCGCATGGCAGTCCCTGTAATCTGGACCTTGCCGGGTCTTGTCAGTACGGCCCGCGTTGAAACCTCTTTCGGCGCGCTGCCCGTTCAGGCGTTGCGCAAGCACGATCCCCTGCGCACAGTTCAGGGCAGCATTGTCCGGGTAACGCGTATCGTCACCAACCATCTCGACGCCGATTTCCTGAGCGCCAATCCAGACGCGCAGCCGATCCGGATATCCGCCGGGGCGCTCGGGCCGAATTGTCCGAAAACCGATCTGCTTGTCTCCCCGGGACAGAAGATCAATGTCAGCCCCGGCCAGTTCCGGCAGGACTTCCGCCTTGCGCGAGATCTCGTGAACAAACCGGGCGTGATGCGGGCGCCACAGTCGCTGGTCAGCTATTACAGCTTTCAGTGCACGGCCCCGGCCGCCGTTCTGGCGGAAGGTCTCTGCATCAGCGTGGATGCCTAAAGCGTTTCGGGTTTTAGCTTGAATGACAGGTATCAGAATTCGAACGAAAAAGGTTCGACTTCTGATTCAAAGTAAACCCGAAACGCTATCATCGGCAGCATCTTCCTCAGGAACGCCCCGGAAACCCGTGGCGACCACGAATTTTTCCGAACTGTCGGCACGACTTGCGGGCGGCTTCACATTCGCGACCTTGGTAAAGGCGCGTTTGAGAAGCGCCTGCAACTCGTTCTCGGCCCCACCCGCAAGAACCTTGGCGACAAAGGTGCCGCCCTCTTCCAGAACGTCGAAAGCGAAGTAAGCAGCCGCCTCACAAAGCGCCACGATGCGCAGGTGGTCTGTACCCTTGTGGCCGGAGGACGCCGCCGCCATGTCGGACATGACCACATCGGCCTTGCCGCCGAGCCATTCCTTCACCTTCTCGTCCGCATCGTCGGAGAGGAAATCGAGCTGATGGATCTCGGCCCCGGCAATGGGTTCGACCTCCTGAAGGTCGACGCCCAGAACCGTGCCGACCTTCTTGCCGGATTTCTGGCCAAGCGCGTTTACCCGCTCCACCGCGACCTGGCACCACCCCCCCGGCGCACAGCCAAGGTCGACGACCCGCGCGCCGGGCACGAGGAAGCGGAACTTGTCGTCAAGCTCCAGGATCTTGTAGGCCGCCCTGCCCCGGTAGCCTTCCTTCCTGGCCCGCTGCACATAAGGATCGTTCAGCTGACGTTCGAGCCAGAGGGTCGAAGACAGTTTCCGCCCCTTGGCGGTCTTGACCCGCACCCGAAGATCGCGCTGCCCGCGTCCCGATGTCTTGCCCGAAGGTGTCTTCGCCATATCCCCTGCCCGTGCCGGGCCCTCAGTACTTCGTTCCGGTTCAAATACGCACCCAGCGCCGCCAAGGCAATCGCGCGCGGCCAAAGGCTCAGAACGGCCCGTCCTCAAGCACCCCGTCAGCCGACATCTGGGCGTAAAGCAGCCCTTCACGCAGCCCCCGGTCGGCAACCGACAACCTGTCGGTCGGCCAGATCCGCATCAGCGCCTGCAAGATCGCCGCACCTGACATGATCAGCGAATGCCGGTCGCGCCCGATGCGGGGATCGTTTCTGCGCCCTTCGGGGCCCATGTGGAGGTATTCGAGGATCACCTTGTCGATCTGATCCGAGGTCATGCGCAGCCCATCGACCTTGGTCCGGTCATAGCGCTTAAGCCCCAGATGGCTGGCCGCGACGGTGGTCACCGTGCCGCTGGTGCCGATGATCTGGAACCCCTCGCGCGGCTGGCTGGAATTGTAGGGCGAGAAATCGGCGAGGTTCTCCTCGAAGAACCAGCTCATCAGCGCGAATCGCGCGGCGTCGTCTTCCACGTCGTGGAACTGGTCCTTCAGCGTCGCAACCCCCAGTGGGACCGAAATCCAGTCGACAACCTTGGCGGCCGGAAACGGGCTTTCCGGCGGGTGAAAGCCCGCGTGAAGCCGCATGATCGCGCGGGGCCGGTCATGGCGGGGCACGGCGGACAGGTCGATCCAGACCAGTTCGGTCGAGCCGCCGCCGATATCGACGACCAGCAGCTGCTCGGTCTTGGTCGAGACCAGCGGCGCGCAGGACACGACCGCCAGCCGCGCCTCTTCCTCGGGCTCGATGATCTCCAGGGGCAGGCCGGTTTCCTTCTTCACCATGCCGATGAATTCCGCGGCATTCTTCGCCCGGCGGCAGGCCTCGGTCGCGACCAGCCGCATCCGCTTCACGTCATGCTGCTCAATCTTGCGGCGACAGATCTGAATCGCCTGCACTGTGCGCGCCATCGAGCCGCGCGACAAGCGGCCCGACGCTTCCAGCCCGTGCCCGAGCTGGACGGATTTCGAGAAACTGTCGACCACATGAAACTGACTGCCCTTCGGCTGGGCAATCAGCATGCGACAACTGTTGGTGCCGAGATCCAGCGCCGCATATAGCTGCGCTGGGTCCGGCCTTGGGGTGCCTGGCGGCTCGACCGATCTCGGGAACGCGCCCGCACCTCCGGGACGCCTGGGCGCCATCTTTGCGCCCTCCGATTTGCTGTTACCTTAAACTTAGTCGGCGGAACCCCGTCGCGCAAGCTGGGCGCGGGTCTGCCCGGTGACAATTTGAGAATGAAGGCGGGCCTCATGTTCTTCATGAGGATTTTGACCTCGAAATCGGCCTGCCAGCCATGGCATGCCCGTCCCGTGAGCGGCAACAGGACACAAGCAGGTCGCTCCGGTCCCGCACAATGTCGAAAACCGGCACTGATGTGCGGGTTGCGACGAGTATTGAGGGCGCGAACCGAGAAGGAATCGTCATGGCTGAAGTCACCATCGTCTACTGGCGCGACATCCCGGCCCAGGTCATCGTCGGCAAGGGCCGCCGCGGCACGAAAAAGCCGCTGCCAGAGCGCTTTGAACAGGCCATCGACCGCGCCGCGATGAAGACGGGCGCGGCCGGAACCGATGACTATCTCGCCGAATGGCGCAAGGCCGAACCCTTCACCGTCGAGGGCGATGACGAAGAGGTCGCAACCGCCCAGGTGGCGCGGATCGACGCCGAATACGACAAGGAGCGTATCAAGGCGCTCATCGACAATGATGGCTGGGCGTGACGCCCCTAATTTAACCGGAGGGTTGCAATGGCACTTCTGAATTTCCGCCGCAAGGAAACCGCTGCACCCTCGGGTGCGAACGCCGCTGTCGAGGCCTTCCTGAAAGGCTACTCGATCGAGGTCATGCCGCGCACCGCTGAGAAGGTCGAGGATTTCCGCGATCTGCTGCCCGCTGGCACCCGCGTCTACATCGCCCATATCGACGGCACGCCGATCGAGGACATGGTCGCGACCGCCAAGCGCATCGCCGCCGAGGGCTTCCCGGTCATGCCGCATTTCCCGGCGCGCATCATCAAGGACAAGGCGACGCTCGCCGACTGGATCGCCCGCTATCAGGGTGAGGCCGATGTGAAGCAGGCGCTCCTGCTCGGCGGCGGCATCTCCAAGCCGCATGGCGATTTCCACTGCTCGATGCAGCTGATGGAAACCGGCCTCTTCGACGGCTTCGACCGCCTGCATGTTGCCGGCCACCCGGAAGGCAACAAGGACATCGACCCCGACGGGTCGGACAAGAACGTGATGGACGCGCTTCGCTGGAAGCAGGCCTTCAAGGACCGCACCGACGCCAAGATGGCGATGGCCACCCAGTTCTGCTTCGAGGCGAAGCCTGTCATCAAATGGGTGAACCGTCTGCAGGCCGAAGGCATCGACATCCCGGTTCATATCGGCGTCGCGGGCCCCGCGAAGCTTCAGACCATGATCAAGTTCGCCATCGCCTGCGGCGTCGGCCCCTCGCTGAAGGTTCTGCAGAAGCGCGCGATGGACGTGACCAAGCTTCTCCTGCCCTATGAGCCGAACGAGTTCATCACCGAACTTGCCGCCCATAAGGAAGCCAATCCGGACTTCGGCATCGAATCCGTGCACTTCTTCCCGCTCGGCGGTATCAAGACGAACGCAACCTGGGCCATCGAGAACGGCGGCGCGTCTGCCGTCCCCGCCGCTCAGGCCTGAAGACATAACAAAGAAACAAGGTGAACCATGACCCGCACCGTCCTGGAATCGAAATCGAAAACCGTCGTCATCGGCTTTGACGAGCCCTTCTGCGTGATCGGCGAGCGGATCAACCCCACCGGGCGCAAGAAGCTCGCGGCCGAGCTTGAGGCGGGCAACTTCTCCACCGTCGAGAAGGACGCGCTGGAGCAGGTCGCCTGCGGCGCGATGGTCCTCGATGTGAACGCTGGCGTGGTCTACAATTCGAACCCCAACCCGAACGAGACCGAACCGCCGCTGATGACCAAGATGATCGAGATCGTCCAGGGTCTCGTCGACGTGCCGCTTTGCATCGACTCGTCCGTCCCGGGCGCGCTGGAAGCGGGCCTTGCGGCGGCGCAAGGGCGTCCGCTCCTGAACTCGGTGACGGGCGAAGAGGATCGTCTGGAACTCGTCCTGCCGCTCGTGAAGAAATACAACGTGCCGGTCGTGGCGATCTCGAACGACGACACCGGCATTTCCGAAGACCCGGATGTGCGATTCGAGGTGGCAAAGAAGATCGTGCACCGCGCCGCCGACTTCGGCATCCCGGCACACGACATCGTGGTCGACCCGCTGGTGATGCCGGTCGGCGCGATGGCGACGGCGGGCCGTCAGGTATTCACCCTGGTGCAGCGCCTGCGCGAGGAACTCGGCGTCAACACGACCTGCGGCGCCTCGAACATCTCGTTCGGCCTCCCGAACCGTCACGGCATCAACGCGGCCTTCCTGCCGATGGCGATCGGCGCGGGCATGACGAGCGCCATCATGAACCCGGTCCGTCAAGTGGAGATGGAGGCGATACGCGCCGCCAACTTCCTCTCGGCCCACGATCCCAATGGCGGCGAATGGATCCGCTTCTCCAAGGTGCTGGAAGCGGTCGAGGGCGGCATGACCTTCGCCGAAGCCTCGCAGTCGCAAAGCCAGGCCGCCTCGGGCCGCCGCGGCGGCCGCCGCGCCCGCGCCTGACCTTTGGCAACACGATGAGAAAAGCCCCGGCCTAAGCCGGGGCTTTTCATTTGGCGGCATCCAATATGCAGACCTTCTGGATACGTATTGCAGACGACGTTGCCGCTCGTCTCCCCGTGCTGATCACGCTGCTGATCCACACCGCTATGAAACAGCAGACACTGGCAGACGCGCTCCCATGATCCTGTAGCGGATGAATGGACTGAGCGAGATCGCCAAGATTCCTATTGAAAACAGGCACCAAATCGCGGGCATCTCGTTGGGGTCGTTGGTCAGGTTGGCTGCAAGGAACGGGCCGAACAGCGCATGAAAGAAAACAAATCGCCATGCGCCGTAAACCAGTGGCAGCAGAAAGACCGCCATCATATACGAGGGGAACTGAACAGGGATTCCGAAGTGTGAGGGAAGACCATTCAGGGGAACTTCCCATCCGATATGCCATTCACCGGACCTCAGGCACCAGGCCGGTCCGCACAACACTTCGCCGGACGTGCAGGTCCCAAATCCGTCGATTGGAACAAGCCTCAACACCAACAAAAACGATGCCGAAGCTGCCAGAATCCATACCCATCGGCGCATCTGCCTGGCGACTTCGAGAGGGGCTATCGCCATGGCGAAAGCGTTGATGAAAAGCGGTTGCACCGCGATATGCAGGTAGCTCAGGATGGTGATTGTCTGGTTGGCTCTGGTTCCACACTGGTCCACCACGGCGTAACCACCAGCCTGCAGGGCTTCCATCAGGGTAAAGAAGCCGATCGTAACCCAGATCGCTTTCGGCTCGCCCCGCTTGAGAGTCACTGCCGTTGCCACGCCACCGGCTGCAACCATCGCCACAGATGCCGTCGCGCTCCAACACATGCTCGTTATACCCTTTCACAAATGAGCCTGAACGCCGTGACCGGCCTGGGACACCTCCAGCACGCGGCTGCCTTTCTCTTACACAAGAACGCTGGCGGTATTACGCTGGCCCGCTTTGCGTTCACATCAGACATCAGGCGCCCCCTCGCCTGTCCTTCGATTGCCGCGCCGGTGTCGCGGACTGCCCGCAACGTGTCCGTCACGGGCCACCTTGTCCCGTTCGCGGATGCTTTACGAAACCGCCGCGATTGATCCTCCACGCGCGGAGACACCGATGCGATTGAGAAACTTGCTGATGTTCACCCGCGCCGCCCCTTCGTTCGCCTTCTTAAGACGCTCGACAGCGACAAATGCCTCAGAAAACTTGGCGGTGTATTCCGAAGAAATAGTCTCGTCGAACCGCATCCGTCCGTTGGCGTCGGTCAGAGTGTACCGAACCGTCATCGCAACCTTGAGGTCCAACCCGACGAGCGGCTGCTCAACACTCAGGATATCCGCGCGAAGAGAATACCTTCCACGATCTGAGTATAGCCCCGCTTGCCTGATTGAGGCCTCAAGCGCCTTCTGAAAATCTTCCTTGGATATTTCCGAGGTCCAGAGCGGGTTGGTCTCTTCGCCGCCATATCCGGAAACTGACGAGATGTTCTGCTTGTAAGGACTGGATGACGCCGCCGTAGCAATCTGCCCGGGCACCATGGCCGCTTGGTTCGCAGGCTCGGCGCAGCCCGCCAATGCTATGCCAAGAACGAGAAATCCCGCGACGGGCGGTCTAATCGGTAAAATTCGCATATTCCCTTTCCCCCTTATTGAACCTCTTTAACGGGACCGAGCGGGCCAAGGAGCCGCGCTTTGCCGAATAGAGGTGTCCCCATCAATGGAAAGAAAAGACAGGCGCAGAGTCCTTGATCGCGATCAATTCACGATGCGATTGACCGCTGGTCCCTGCCAGCGCTCCCCGCTGGACTTGGGCTGTACATGGGACATGGGCGCGTCGCCGAAACGCTCGGCGCGGCTAAAGGGATTAGGCATGCTGGCAGCTTGCCAATGTCTGCGATGCGCACGCTTGGCATCGCTAGCTTGGTGATAACTGGCCGGTGGCTGGGAGCAAGCACACCGGCCTGGTTTGCCACGTCAGTTCGCTGTCGTCGGATCGATAACCGACGAAATCGGCGTAATGCGATTTGCCGGAAACCCGCTCAGCTTGGCATGCTCGTGGATGGCGTCCTCGTCATCGGCAAGATAGACGCAAAATGTCTTGTTATCAGCGACATAGGAGTGTTCCCACTGAACTTTCGGCGAAAGCTTGGCCAAAGCATCGTTGGATGTTCGTGAGGCGTCGCGCAGCTGGCCGCGATCAAAGCTTCCGACGGTTGGGATCTCTCGCTCAATAACAAATCGACGCATATCATCCTTCCTTTCTCTGGCTGTCAGCCTTCGCAACTTCGGTGATTTGCAGATGCTGCCAGTACAAAGCGAGGACCGGGTAGTATAAAAAGAGAACCACCCCCAATACAGATTGTGTACTGGACCCAAAGGCCAAGCCTTCGTTAGGCTGAATTCCGGAGGAGTTTGCCCGATGAGCGTCAAGCCTTATGGACTGATCTGCCCGATATCACATGCCTGCGAAATCCTGGAACCACGCTGGACGATCCCGATCCTGACCGAGATGTGGGGCGGATCGACCAAGTTCAACGACATCAAGCGCGGGGTCGGCAGTATCTCACCAACCCTTTTGTCGAAACGTCTGAAGGAACTTGAGGCGCACGGGCTGGTCGAGAGGCTCGAGGACCGGGCGACCGGAGAGGTGCACTATGTGCGAACGCAACGTGCGATCGATCTGGAGCCCGCGCTGGACGCGCTTGGAAGCTGGGCCCAGTGCAACATCGAGGCACGACAGGCGCTCGAAAAACTCTCGGTCTCCAACCTGATGTGGCAGATGCGGAATTATTTCGACCTGGACGAACTGCCAAAGCGTCAGGTGGTCATTCAGTTCCGGTTCAGCGATCCGGGTCTTGAATATGATACATATTGGGTGCTTATCCGCCCCGGATTGCCGATAGAAATCTGTTCGTCGATCCCCGGCTTTGACGTTGACCTGTTCATCGAAACGGATCGGATTTCGATTTCTTCGATTTTGCTCGGGCGAACGACAATTCCCCGCGAGATTGAGACGGGCCGGCTCTTTCTGAGTGGTGACGCCCTTCTGGCACGGACCATGGATCGCTGGTTCTACCACCGCACCAAGGAAGATCCGGCCAAGGTGCTGAAACTGGAAAACGTGGCGCATCAGTGCCCTCGGCCCTAGGGCATTCGCGGTTCGGGACCCGGGTTCTTTCCGGGCTCAGAACCGTCATAAGATGATAGCTGTATGGCTCTGTCGTGATTTTCTTTTTGAGCCCAACGGCGCAATGCGGACAAACCCGACCTTGGCTGAATTCATGCTGGCAACTTCCTCACATTAATTGCGCAAAAGGTTTTTTTGATTTCTGTGGAGTTTGTCGGCACCCAACGTTAGTTGCACAAGAAACGGAATATTTTGGCCGCCAAAATGTCGCTGCATCCTGACTTCCCAAGCGTCGATGGAACCGTGAATTTGACCTCAAGCTGGTCAATCAAACTGTCTCAAGCGCACAGCAGAAGAGTAGAGGATGGCTCCTTTGTGCTTTGGCGTCCCAACTTTACTA
This sequence comes from Albidovulum litorale, assembly GCF_025751495.1. Lineage (GTDB taxonomy): Bacteria > Pseudomonadota > Alphaproteobacteria > Rhodobacterales > Rhodobacteraceae > Albidovulum > Albidovulum litorale. The sequence goes on from NZ_JAOWKZ010000001.1 coordinate 545,217, forward strand.
TCTGGATAAACATCTGGGAAAACATACACAATCAGTCGATCGAAAGCCGCCTCAAACGGATAGTGGCTGATGCCTCGCCCAATAGGTTCAATGAAACTTCAGAGTTCAAGAACCGATTTCACCTATTTACATATCGGCTCGAAGAAGAGAGCGACGGAGAGCCTGCGCCTTCCTACTATGGGCATGCTATCGGGCCGAATGACAGTGTCCAGCTTGCAATTTACTTCGATGACTTGAATGACGTTAATACCGCTTCGGAAATTCTGGAAAGCATACGTTTTGAGACCGCGGCTCATGGCAACTAAGGGCTCGTTCCAGACCTTAACTGCAAAGCAACCGCAGGTGTTAAAGTCGGGACAAAACCGCCAATAAACAGTAGGTTTTGAACGTCTGCATGTGGAAGTAAATCCCGACGAAGACCTGTGAGCAAAAGGCAAACCAAATGTTTCCGCTTCCCGAGTACACGATTGATATCCTCATCGTCCTTGTCATCGGGGCGTGCATGACACTCGCCCGCGCGGTTCTGGGACCGATAAGTTCACTACGTCCCGCGATTATCCTGTTCATTGGTCTGGTTTGGCCATGGCCGATTGCGATCATGAACGGCATCAACCATTACACGCTGACAGAGGCTTTCTTTTTTAGTGGATGGACTGTTGCAGCTCTTATTGTCGGGCTAGTCTTGGGTGCGATTGCGCATCGCGCGGCGAAACCCCTATTGGTCGGTGCGCTCGTGCTTTTTCCGTGGTTTGCCGGGACAGCTTTCGTGTTCGAACAGCAGCGGGTACCTGATCTCGCCTGCGCCAAACAGGTCGATTTTCGGATCGCGAGCCTAACCTTAACCGCGCCGCGTAGTCTTGGGCTGCAATCGGTGATCGGAGACGGATCACCTGAACAAGCGTGGGCGGGTGCATATGCGGAATGGGTCGGGGCGAAACCGGATGTTCGTGCGCTTTGTCGCTCATCGGATGGTGGGCGGGTGCCTGTCGAGGTTGCTCACATCTGGCTGCCGTTCGATTGGTTTGAGGAGGGTTTTGAAACTTCCTGCAGCGTCAACGCCGACCGCATTCCACCAGACGCGTACTGTGATGCGATGAAGCGCACATCACCCTCCGTGATCCAGCTTTACGCCCGCTCGGACGGAGAACCGAGGCCATCGTATGGCTACTTCGACACCAACTCCATCATAGAAGCGCGGTCCGATGGAGAGCGTGAGGGTTATCGCTGCACCAAGTTGGGGACGGAAAACAGCAACCGCGCTTGCACGATTTGGTTTAATCTCACCCCCGAGATACTTGCGGTTTCAACGGCACGTGTCGGGCCAAGGCAACATGGCGAGGACCCGCTTGCGGACACAGTGTATCTTGTCGATGCGATGATACGACGACTTAGCCTGGAATAGCGCACGCTCTTCAACCAATCCGGACATCCGCCTTAGTGCTAAGATGGGTTCTTTGGGCTCAGAGCAGACAAAAAGATGCAATGCAAACGCTCATGCTGCAAGGCCGTGCCATGCCCAAGAGGGTGCTACGACCGCACGCCTACGCCAAAACCTTAAGCCACTCCGCAATGCCACCGGGCAGTTCCGGGCGGAAATAGGCGATGATCCGGCCTTCCTCCGGCGTCTCCGCCCCGTTCTGCCAAGGGCTGATCCCGTGCAAGGCCAGTCGGTGGATCAGCACCGCCTCGCCCGGCCCGGCATGCAGCACCACGCGGGGACAGGTGGCAAAGACCTCGCGCCGGGCGGCATGATAGGCGTCGGTCACATCGACATCCGGCAAGTCTGCCTCGGCATGTCCAGCGAAGGCGTCGCGAAAGGCACGGGCCATGATCAGATGGCTGCCGTCCCAGACGACCGGCGGGCTCGCACCTTCGCTCGTCTCTGTCAGCGGCAGGCCGAGGATATAGGCATGCGGCTCACGCACCATCCGCCGCCTTTCGGGACCGACCGGCAGAAGGCCGTCGATATGGGCCGCGTCGCGGGTCAGACGATAGCTGTAGGCCGCAGCGCTTTCCGCCTCCCATGGCTGCGGATAGGCGGGATAGACTGCGGATAACTGCGCACGGTGGAGCGGCAGAATGCCGTATAGCGCCGCAATCGCGGACATGGCCGCACCCTCTAGCGCAACACCTCCGACCCGGCCCGCGGCATCATTCGGCAGAAGGTCGAGCCCGACATCCCATGTGCCGCCGCAACGCAGGGGCTCGGGGCTTTGCGCCAGTGCATCGCGCGCCAGCGGCAGCGCCGCCTTGGCCCAGCGCCCGAGTTCCGGATCGGGCCCGAACCGGGCCCAGCCCCGCGCCGCAAGCCCGGCTACCACCCTGCTGCCTTGCGCAGCATGTTGACCGCAACCAGCGCGAGGAAGACCGCGAAGACCCGCTTCAGCGGTTTTGGATCCATCGCATGGGCGAGCCTGACCCCCCATGGCGTCGTTATCAACGTCATGGCGATGATCACCACGAAAGCGGGCAGGTTGACGGCACCGATGGTATAGGGCGGCGCGCCGTCGACCTGCGTCAGAAGAAACCCGGCGACCGAAGGCACCGCGATCACCACGCCGAACCCCGCCGCCGTCGCCACCGCCCGGTGAATGGGCGTCGCGTAAAGGCTCATCAAGGGCACGCCGAAGGACCCGCCGCCGATACCCATAAGGACCGAAAGGAAGCCCACGAGCGGCGACAGCACCGCCCTGCCTGCCCCGATCGGCATGGCCGGCCCCAACCGCCATTCCGACCGACCGAGGCCGAGGTAGAAGGCCACGACCAGCGCCAGGCATCCAAAGATCGCCTGCAGCGCAGGCGTCCTGAGCTGCGCCACCGCAAGAACGCCGAGCACGGCGCCGATGGCAATCCCCGGCGCCCAGCCCTTCAGGATCGCCCAGTCGACCGCGCCCTTGCGGTTATGGGCCAGAACCGACCGGATCGAAGTAACGATGATGGTGGCAAGCGAGGTGGCAAGGCAGACCTGCATCAGGTCCGGCCCGTGATAGCCAAGCCCGGAAAAGGCGAAGAAGAAAGCGGGTACGAGGATGATCCCGCCCCCAACCCCCAGAAGCCCGGCGATCACGCCCGCGAAGGCCCCGATCGCCAGCAGCAAGGCCAGCATCGGCATAAGTTCCGCTAATCCCGGCATCCTGCGTCCCTTCCGCCTATTCCTGATGCCAGATATCCGCTTTGCCGGAAATTGGCCAGATCAGTTGACCGGAGTGGCCCGCAATCAGGACGCAAGCGCCAGCATCGGCTGAAGCGCCGCGTCGATCACCTCCAGCCCCGCACCCGGCCGGTTCGCGCGCTCGGACAACACGCGCCGCCAGCCGCGCGCGCCGGGCTGGCCGTGGAAGAGGCCCAGCATGTGGCGGGTGATCTGATGGAGCCGGCCGCCGGTTTCGAGATGGCGAGCGATATAGGGCCGCATCCGCTCCACCACCTCGAACCGGTCCGGCGCAGGCTGACCGCCAAAGATGCGGGCATCGGCCCCGGCCAGCACCTCATAAGGCTCGTGATAGGCGGCGCGCCCGATCATCACCCCGTCGAGCCCCTCGGCAAGGAACGCCTCGGCCTGATCCAGCGTGGTGATCCCGCCATTGACCGAGATATGCAGATGCGGAAAGGCGCGTTTCATCGCCACGACCAGCGGATAGTTCAAGGGCGGGATATCGCGGTTCTCCTTAGGGCTCAGGCCCTGAAGCCAGGCCTTGCGGGCATGGATCTGAAACCGCGAGACACCGGCCGCCGATACGGTCTCGAGAAAGGCGGGCAGCACCTCCTCCGGCACCTGATCATCGACCCCGATGCGGCATTTGACCGTGACCTCGACAGGCGAGGCCGCGATCATCGCAGCCACACACTCGGCCACAAGCGTCGGTCGCTCCATCAGCACCGCGCCGAAACATCCCGACTGCACCCGGTCCGACGGACATCCGACATTGAGGTTGATCTCGTCATAGCCGAAATCGCCCGCGATCCGCACCGCCTCGGCGAGTTCCGCAGGCTCCGATCCGCCAAGCTGGAGGGCCACAGGATGTTCCGCCGCATCGAACCCGAGAAGCCGCGACCGGTCGCCATGGATCACCGCAGGCGCCGTGACCATTTCGGTGTAAAGCAGGGCGTCACGCGACATGAGCCTGTGAAAATAGCGGCAATGACGGTCCGTCCAATCCATCATGGGTGCGATGGACAGACGCGCCGCGCGCCGGACCTTCGCGTCCTCAGGATTGCTGCCGATCTTCGCCGTCGTCATCATTCCCATCTTTCCGTCGGACCGACGTCCCAACCTCCCCGACGCCGCACGACGCGGCATCGAAAGCGGCTCATAGCATCATTGCCAAGGGGAACGCCACCGCGACGGCGAGCATTGCCCGGACCGGTGCCTCCTGCATAAGCAATGAAAAACGCGCAGGCCGAAGCCCGCGCGTTCCCCTCGCACTTGAGGCAGGGCTTATTGCAGCGCCTTGTCGGTGATCGCATGGGTCCAGGCGCCCTCAGGTGCCTTGGAGATCACAGGATCGGACCCGCCGGCCAGCAATGTCGCCACCGTGCGTTCGTAATCCGCCGGGTCGAGCGCGCCATTGGAACCGGCCGTCAGCTTGGCAATCTCGCCCATCATGCGCTTCTGATGACCTTCGGTCTGGGCACCCGTCTCGTCATTGTCGAGAACGATCATCGCCGCCTCGTCCGGGTTCTCCTCGGCCCATTTCCAGCCCTTCATGCTGGCCCGGACAAAGCGCACCATCTTGTCCTCAAAGGCCGGATCGGCGAGATTTTCTTCGAGCACGTAAAGCCCGTCCTCCATCGTCGCCACGCCCTCGTCCTGATACTTGAAGGTGATAAGGTCGTCCGGGCTGATCCCGGCATCGATCACCTGCCAGTATTCATTATAGGTCATGGTGGAGATGCAGGCCGCCTGCTTCTGGAGAAGCGGATCGACGTTGAATCCCTGCTTCAGCACCTCGACGCCATCCGCACCCCCGGTGGTCGGGATGCCGAGCGTCGCCATCCACGACAGGAACGGATATTCATTGCCGAAGAACCAGACGCCCAGCGTCTTGCCCTTGAAATCCTCAGGGCCAGCGACGCCCGATTCCTTCAGACAGGTCAGCATCATGCCCGACGACTTGAAGGGCTGCGCGATGTTCACCAAGGGCAGGCCCTTTTCCCGCGCGGCGAGTGCTGCGGGCATCCATTCGACGGTCACATCGGCCCCGCCGCCGGCGATCACCTGTGTCGGCGCGATATCCGGGCCGCCCGGCAGGATCGTGACGTTCAGGTCTTCTTCGTCGTAGAAGCCCTGCTCCTTGGCGACGTAATAGCCCGCGAACTGGGCCTGCGTGACCCATTTCAGCTGTAGCGTCACATCGTCCGCCGCCCATCCTGCGCCCGCCATCAGGCTCAGCGCCATCGCGCTTGTCATAAGTCTTTTCATTGTCACATCCTCCTTGTTGTCGTTACCGCCCTCTTTGCGAGGGATGCCAGAAAGTGGCCGCGCGTTCGAGCGTTGCCACCAAACCGTAAAATGCCGAACCGGCCAGGGCCGCGACGGCAATCTCCGCCCAAACCATGTCGAGCGCAAGCTGTCCCACGGCGGTGGAGATGCGGAACCCCATCCCCTTGATGGGCGAGCCGAAAAATTCAGCGACGATGGCGCCGATCAGGGCAAGCGTGGTCGCAATCTTCAGCCCGTTGAAGATGAAGGGCATCGCCGCAGGCAGGCGCAGCTTCATCAAGGTCTGCCAGTAGCTCGCCGAATAGGTCGCCATCAGGTCGCGCTGCATCCGGTCGGTGGCGGCAAGCCCCGCTACCGTGTTCACGAGGACGGGGAAGAAGACCATGACGACGACCACAGCCGCCTTCGACTGCCAGTCGAAGCCGAACCACATCACAAGGATCGGCGCGATGCCGACGATGGGGAGCGCGGCCACGAAATTGCCGACAGGCAAAAGGCCCCGCTGCAGGAAGGGCGAGCGGTCGATGAGGATCGCCGTCAGCACCGCCGACCCGCAGCCGATCAGATAGCCCGACAGCGCCCCTTTGAGGATCGTCTGCACGAAATCGCCCCAGAGGATCGGGACGGAGGATTTGAGCGTCCCCCAGATCACCGAGGGCGCTGGCAGGATCACGCCGGGCACATTGAGCCCCCGCACGATGCCCTCCCAGAGAATGAGCAGCGTCACGCCGAAAAGTGCGGGCACAAAGAGCCTGACCGCCCTGGTCTTCGCGACCGGCTGCCGCGCAAGCCAGGCATTGAAGCCCCAGGCCGCCAGCCAGAAGAGTATCGCGCCCCAAAGCCAGCTCATCGCGCCATCCCCATCTGCCGAAGCGTCGCCCGCTCAATCACCCCGATGATCACGACGAGCCCCGCCGCCAGCGTCGCGGCGGCGAAAAGCGCGGCCCAGATCTGAACGGTCTGGCCGTAATAGCTGCCCTGCAACAACCGCGCGCCCAGCCCCGCGACGGCGCCCGAAGGCAGCTCGGCAACGATCGTGCCGACGACGGCGGCGGCAACGGCCACTTTCAGCGAGGCGAAGAGATAGGGCATGGAGGCGGGAAGACGAAGCTTCCAGAACGTCTGCCCGCGCGACGCGTTATAGGTCGACAAGAGATCAAGCTGCATCCCGTCGGGGCTCCTCAGCCCCTTCACCATGCCGACAACGACGGGAAAGAAGGTCAGATAGGCCGCGATCACCGCCTTGGAAAAGAGGGGCGGCACATTCAACGGCGGCCCGCCCAGCACCACGATCACCATCGGCGCAATGGCAAGGATCGGCACGGTCTGGCTGGCAATCGCCCAGGGCATCACCGACATGTCCATCGCCCTGTCATGCACGATGCCGACAGCCAAAAGAACACCCAAACCAGTGCCGATGGCAAAGCCCAGCATCGTGGCGGAAAAGGTGATCCAGCCATGATAGACAAGGCTGCGCTTCGAGGTGATCTTCTGCCCCGCCACGCCTTGCCAGAGGCCCTGAGCCACCTGATGCGGCGCGGGCAGAACAGGCCGCTCCTGTGCCATCGTGTCGGCAACCATCTCGGAGAACGAAATCCCCACCCCGGCACGTGCCGCCTGATCGTAACTCCACTGACTGTTCAGCCAGACCGTCGCCGCATACCAGAGCGTAATAATGGCGGCGACCACGGTAAGGATGGGCAGAAGCGACCTCATGCCCCGCCATCCTTCTTCTGTTCCAAAATACTCTCGGGGGGAGTCCCCGATGCAATCGGGGACTGGGGGGCAGACAGCCCCCCGTCTGCGGTCGCATCCGTCCCGACGCCTGCCATACGCATGCCATACGTTTTGCCGACGCTCTGCAGACGGGTTTCAGACCTCATCGCCATGCCCCGCCCTCAGCCCCTCGCGCACGCGATGGGCGATCTCGATGAATTCCTTTGAATCCCGGATATCGAGCGGCCGTTCCTTCGGTAGCGGGCTTTCAATCACATCGGTGATCCGCCCCGGACGGGGCGACATCACCACGATCTTGGTCGACAGATAAACCGCCTCGGGGATCGAATGGGTGACGAACCCGATGGTCTTTTCGGTCCGCGCCCAGAGCTTCAGGACCTCCTCGTTCAGCTTGTCGCGCACGATTTCATCTAGCGCGCCGAAAGGCTCGTCCATCAGAAGGATATCGGCGTCGAAGGCCAGCGCCCGGGCGATGGAGGCGCGCTGCTGCATGCCGCCCGAAAGCTGCCAGGGGAACTTCTTGCCAAAGCCCTCCAGATCGACAAGCGCCAGCACCTTTTCCACCCGCGCCACCTGCTCGGCACGTGAAAACCCCATTATTTCAAGGGGAAGCCTGATGTTTCCGGCGATGGTCCGCCACGGGTAAAGCCCCGCCGCCTGAAACACATACCCATAGGCCCGCGCCTGCCGCGCGGCATCGGAGCTCATCCCGTTGACGGTCAATGTCCCTTCCGTCGGATGCTCCAAAGCCGCGATGGCGCGCAGGAAGGTTGTTTTGCCGCAACCCGACGGGCCGATGAACGACACGAAATCGCCCTTCTCGACCGTCAGGTTCACATCCTTCAGGGCATGAACCGGGCCGTCACCCGTCTGGAACGTCAGTCCCAGCCCCTTCGCCTCGATCACCGGCCCCGACATGTCCGTCGTATCCTTCACGTCCACATCCCTTCATTCGACGCTGAATTTCTCCGGTTTCTGTCGTATGTTTCGCCATCAAACGCAGGAGAGACAGCATGGCAGAGTGCCGAAAAATCAGCCCTACCGACCGCTATACCGGCAAACAGGGTTTCACCTATGATGCTGGAATCGCACGAGAAAACGTCGGTTCGGCGGCGATCTGCATGCATCTTCTGACGATCCCTCCGGGGGGCCGGGCGAAGGCGCATATGCATGAAAGCCACGAAACCGCGATCTTCCAGATTTCCGGCCATGCGGTAATGTATTGGGGGGATCAGCTTCAGCACCGGATGGAAACCGATGCCGGCGACATGATCTATATCCCGGCGGGCATGCCCCACCTGCCCCTTAACCCGGGGCCCGAGCCGTGCACGGCCGTCATTGCGCGGACCGATCCGAACGAGCAGGAAAGCGTCGTCCTGATGCCCGAGCTTGAAGCGCTGGTCCCCTCGTGACACTCAAACCCCCGAGGCCGGTATGCCGGTCCGCTGCACGGGACGGGGCGAGGTTAGTTCCTTCCAGCTCGACAGCGCCTTGTTGACCGGGTTCCCGGCCTCGCGGCGGACGAATTCGCCATGCCCCTCGCGGGTCTCGACCTTGCCGTCATTCACCGCGACCATACCGCGCGTCAGCGTGTAGCGCGGCAGGCCCTTGACCTCGTGGCCTTCGAAGACGTTGTAGTCGATGGCCGATTGCTGCGACTTTGCGCTGATCGTCTTCGTGCGCTCCGGGTCCCAGACCACCAGATCGGCATCCGCGCCCACAAGAACCGCGCCCTTTTTCGGGTAGCAATTCAATATCTTGGCGATGTTTGTTGAAGTGACAGCCACGAATTCGTTCGGTGTCAGGCGGCCGGTATTCACACCATGGGTCCAGAGCATCGGCATCCGGTCCTCCAGCCCCCCCGTCCCGTTCGGGATCTTGGTGAAATCGCCGACGCCAAAGCGCTTCTGATCAGTGGTAAACGCACAGTGATCGGTGGCGACGACCGAGAGTGAGCCCGACTGAAGCCCGGCCCAGAGGCTGTCCTGATGCTTCTTGTTACGGAAGGGAGGCGACATGACGCGGCGGGCGGCGTGGTCCCAGTCCTTGTTGAAATACTCGGATTCGTCCAGCGTCAGGTGCTGGATCAGCGGCTCGCCCCAAACGCGCTTGCCCTGCATCCGCGCCCGGCGGATGGCCTCATGCGCATCCTCGCAGGAGGTGTGCACCACGTAAAGCGGCACCCCCGCCATATCGGCGATCATGATGGCGCGGTTTGTGGCCTCGCCCTCCACCTGCGGCGGGCGGGAATAGGCGTGGGCCTCCGGCCCCACATTGCCGTCGGCCAGCAGTTTCGCGGAGAGTTCCGCCACCACATCGCCGTTCTCGGCATGGACAAGCGCGATGCCGCCCAGTTCCGCGAGCCGCTTAAAGGAGGCATACATCTCATCGTCATTGACCATCAAGGCACCCTTATAGGCCATGAAATGCTTGAAGGTGGTGATGCCCTCCTTCTCGATCACGGTCTTCATCTCGTCAAAGACCTGCTCGCCCCACCAGGTCACGGCCATGTGGTAGCTGTAGTCGCAATTCGCCCGGCCCGACTTGTTGTGCCACATCTGAAGCGCGTCATGCAGCCCCTGCCCAGGCGAGGGCAGCGCGAAGTCGACGACCATGGTCGTGCCCCCCGCCAAGGCGGCGCGGGTGCCGCTTTCGAAATCGTCAGTGGAATAGGTGCCCATGAAGGGCATTTCCAGATGTGTATGGGGATCGATCCCCCCCGGCATGACATAGCAGCCGGTGGCGTCCAACTCCTTGTCACCCTTCAGGTTTTCTCCGATCTGGGCGATCCTGCCGCCCTCGATCAGCACATCCGCCTTGTAGGTCAGATCGGCGGTGACGATGGTGCCGTTCTTGATGACTGTGGTCATTGGTTCCCCCTGAACTGCATTTTCTGACTAGCCAGAGCAACCTCATTTCCCAAGATGAATGCATTCATAATAGGAACACGAGCGCCATGGCACCGAACACTGACGACTTCGAGCGCGAGCTCCATCGCCTTCTTCAACAAGGCACCGAGCTTGGATTCACGGCAGTAGAAATCACGGCAGGCAATCTTCATCGAAACTTGGGATCGTATCCCGGAGTAGATCATCGAATGCCCAGTTGTTGCGACGCAATGCGTCGCGCAATTGCAGATGGAGACCAAGAACTTCCGAACAAACTTGTTCGGAACGGAGCAAGCTACACCGTGCGCTATAGACTGCCTAGACATTAGGCATCACCCCACGACCTCCGCCGTTTCCAGCACCGCGTGCAACAGCACATCCGTGCCCGCCGCCGCCCATTCCGGGCTGATCTCCTCGGCCTCGTTGTGGGAAAGGCCATCGACGCAGGGACACATAATCATTGCCGTGGGGGCGACGTCGTTGATCCAGCAGGCGTCGTGGCCCGCGCCCGAGACGATGTCCATGTGGCTGTAGCCCAGCCGTTCCGCCGCAGACCGCACGGCCTTCACGCAGGTCTCGTTGAAGGCGGGCGGGTCGAACTGGCCGACGATCTTGCACTCGAATTCGACGCCGATATCGACGCAAAGCTTCGGCGCGCGCTCCATGAACTCCGCGACCATGGCGTTCAGCTTGTCGAGGATATGGGTCCGCATGTCGACGGTGAAGACGACCTTGCCGGGGATGATGTTGCGGCTGTTCGGATAGACGTCGATATGGCCGATCGCGCCCACCGCGTTCGGCTGGTTCTTCATCGCGATCTCATGCACAAGTTCCGTCACCAGCGCCAACCCCCGCCCGGCGTTCTTGCGCATATGCATGGGGGTGGAGCCGGTGTGGCTTTCCTTGCCCGTCACCGTACATTCGATCCAGCGCAGGCCCTGCCCGTGGGTGACGACGCCGATATCCTTGTGCTCGGCCTCAAGGATCGGGCCTTGTTCGATATGCAGCTCAAAGAGCGCGTGCATCTTGCGGTCACCGACCTTTTCGTCGCCGACCCAGCCGATCCGCTTCAGCTCATCGCCGAATTTCTTGCCGTCGTGATCCTCGCGGTCATAGGCAAAGTCCTGCGTGTGTTTGCCCGCGAAGACACCGGAGGCGAGCATGGCGGGGGCGAAGCGGGTCCCCTCCTCGTTCGTCCAGTTCACCACGACAATCGGGTGTCTGGTCTTGATGCCAAGGTCGTTCATCGTGCGCACCGCTTCAAGCGCGCCCAGAACGCCCAGAACGCCGTCATACTTGCCGCCCGTCGGCTGGGTGTCGAGGTGAGAGCCCATATAGACCGGCAGCGCGTCCGGGTCCTCACCCGCCCGCGTGGCGAACATATTGCCCATCGTGTCGACGCCCATGGTCATGCCCGCCGCCTCGCACCAGCGCTTGAACAGGTGCCGCCCCTCGCTGTCGGCGTCGGTAAGCGTCTGGCGGTTGTTGCCGCCCGCGATGCCGGGGCCGATCTTTGCCATCTCCATCAGGCTGTCCCAAAGGCGCGCGGGGTCGATCCTGAGATTCTCTCCGGGGGCTGGCATCGTCATCCTCCTGTCGGTCGTGTGCCCTGAGGTCTTCATGCCCCTTGCAGCGACTCGTTTTCTGACCGTATGGTCAAGGTTGAGAGCAACACAACCTGACCAACCGGTCAACAAATTTCTTCGGGGACGATGGCAGAGCCGATCCGACTGTCCAAACGAGACGCCGCGCGGCGGGAAAACGAGGCGCGTATTCTCGCCGCCGCCGAGAAGGTCTTCGCCGAGGCCGGGTTCGGGGGGGCCACGATGCAGCTGATCGCCGACATGGCGGGGCTGCCCAAGGCCAATCTGCACTACTATTTTGCCACGAAGGAAGAGCTTTATCGCAAGGTGGTGCAACAGATTTTCGAGATCTGGCTGCATGCCGCCGACAGTTTCGACAACGCCCCCGGCCCGGTCGAGGGGATCGGGGCCTATATCGACGCCAAGATGGACATTTCACGCAAGCATCCGTTCGGGTCCAAGGTCTGGGCGAGCGAGGTGATGCACGGGGCGCCGGTGATCCAGGATTATCTGGAAACCACGCTGCGCGACTGGACCAAGGGGCGTGCGGACGTGATCCAGCGCTGGGTGGACGAGGGCAAGATGGCCCCGGTCGATCCGCGCCATCTGCTCTACATGCTCTGGGCCACGACCCAGCACTACGCCGATTTCGGCCACCAGATCGAGACGCTGAACGGCGGCAAGCCACTCTCGGACCGGCAGTGGAAAGAGGCGAAGGAAAGCGTGAAGACCATCATCCTACGGGGTATCGGGGCGATCTGACCCCAAGACGCGCTCTACCTCGTCGCCAACGACGCCTCACCGCGCAGGATTGCCCGGATAAGCGCGCATCCATCCTGTTCGGATTGAAAGAGCTGCCAGGCATTGTTGGCAAAGACCCTTGGCGCCATCGCATAAATCCCAAGGTTGACCAGGCCGCGCGATCCCTGCGGTTTGACGGGGTCGGCCGCCAACAATCTGGCGCGGGCTGTCTCGCCGTAGGACTCCATCTCGAATACCGCTGCAATGAACTCATGATCCGCCGGCCGGATGGCGTGTTCGCCGGATTCGCTCGCAACAAGGGCATGAGCGAACTCATGTGCGACGATGCCACGGAAGACTGTCTCGGCCGCAAGCTCCCGTCGCGCATCTTCCTCGTTTATCAGGTCGGCGTAGCTCGCGGGATCGGCCACTTCCAAACATTGATTACGGGAATCGTAATATCCAAGGCATTCGCCATATTGTGGATGGCGCGCCGAGGGAACGACGCGCACCGTGATCGCTTCGGACGTGGACACATCACAAGAAGCCCAGGCGTTGACTGCCGCGCCAATCGCGTTGCAGGTCGTTTCCCGCATCTCAGGCGTGGGCGCCTCGACCAGCGCTTCCACACGATTGCAGCGAAACGGCTCTGCCCGCGCGGCCGGTGCGCCAGCAGAGAAGCAGGCAAACAACAAGAGCGCTGTGACTGCGAAAGCCACCGGGCTGCCCGGTGTTCTATGAATTGACGCGAGCCCCATTACCACACCCCCAAAACCCGCTGCCGAAGCGATGTCAGCTAGGCTCTTTTAACAAATTACAACTTGACCATTGTTGCAACCTTGACAATCTTCGACCCCCAAGCCTGAGGGACAGAGGCACTTTTGGCTATTTTGAGGTACAATCCACGCAATTTGCAGGTCTTTCACGGCGGGCGTGCGCGACTGCTCTACGAGTTGATCGGCTGGCGATTTCGAGATGCCGTACATCTTCGTTTCATGAACTACGGCTACGCACCCGCTGATCAGGCTGCCTCGCCCGAGCTTCTGCCCGATGACGAGGCAGAGCGATATCCCGCCCAACTATATCATGCCGTGGCCAGCCAGGTATCGCTGAACGGCGCGAGCGTGCTCGATGCCGGGTGCGGACGTGGCGGTGGAGCGTCCCATGTTCACCGTTATCTCGGCCCGGCCGAAACTGTGGGTTGCGATCTTGCCCATCAAGCCATTGCCTTCTGTAACCGTGTGCATGGGGGCGTCGACGGACTGACTTTCCGTCAAGGTGACGCCATGGCTCTGCCCTTTCCTGACGACCGCTTCGATGCCGTCGTGAACGTTGAAAGCGCGCATTGCTATCCTGACCGGGTAGGATTCTTCACCGAGGCATTCCGCGTCCTTCGGCCGGGTGGCGAGTTTCTCTTCACCGATTTCACGCCGCCCCGTGTCGCGCCCGGTGACGAACGCACGAGGATCTTGGCCGAACTGGCACAAGTCGGGTTCAACTTACCCAAAGTGACAGACATCACGGAATGCATCGTAAGGGGGCTTGACCGTGACGATGCTCGTCGAACGCGGGAAATCCGGGCACGGTTCCCGCTCGGGACGCGATCCCTTGCGCGGCTCTGGGCCGGGACGAAGGGATCGTGGATTTATCGTGACTTCGTCGAGGGACGCCGCGCCTACCTGATGTATTGCGCCACAAAACCGGCGGTCCCGGAACCGGTTGCCGAACCCGTGCGTCACTTCAGCTCCACCTCGACGAAGCTCATGGAGCCGGAACCGGCATTGATGACATTGTGCTCGACCCCCGCCGCACGGCGATAGGCGGTGCCTGCCGGAACGGTCACCCGACGCGTCGCGCCGCCCGGTTCTTCCATAAGCATCTCGCAATCGGTGACGGCGGTGATGACATAGTCGAACCCGTGACGGTGCCAGCCGGTTTCGGCGCCCGGCGCAAAGTCGAACCGGGTGACACGCACACGGGCATCGTCGATAATTTCGGTGGCCGTGCAGGGCGCTCTGTCCAAGGCGGTTCTCCTTGTCGTCATGCGGTTGGAATTCGCGTTTGACCTCCCGGTCAAAATCAAGCTAGCAGGAAAGGACCGGATAGGGGAGAGCCAGAGCGTGGCCAATGGAAAGGCGGCGGAGCGTCCGCTGACTCGCATTCAGCAGAAGAACCGCCAGACGATCCTCGACGCGGCGCTCGACGTCTTTTCCCAGAATGGTTTTCGCGGCTCCACACTCGACCAGATCGCCGAAGTGGCGGGGCTGTCCAAGCCGAACCTGCTTTACTATTTCCCGTCCAAGGAAGCGATCCATGCCGAGCTTTTGTCTCTCCTGCTCGACACATGGCTCGATCCGCTCAGGGCGCTCGACCCCGAGGGCGAGCCGGTCACGGAAATCATGGATTACGTCCGGCGCAAGCTGGAACTCAGCCGCGACTTCCCCCGCGAGAGCCGCCTTTTCGCCAATGAGATCCTTCAGGGCGCGCCGCGGATCATGGAGGCGCTGGAAGGCGAGTTGAAGGCGCTGGTTGACGAGAAGGCCAATACTCTCCGGGACTGGGCCGCGGCGGGACGCATCGCCGATCTGCCGCCGCATCACCTGATCTTCTCGATCTGGGCACTGACCCAGCATTACGCCGATTTCGACGTTCAGGTCCGCGCCGTTCTCGGCCCGGGCCATGATCCCTATGCCGAAGCCGACGCCTTTCTGGAAACGCTGTTTCGCAAACTGCTTGCCCCCTAGGAAGAGACACAACCCGACCAAGACCAGTGCTGACGAACCGGGCGACGCCATCGCCGGATCAGACGACCGGTTCGGCCTTTCCGGCAATCACGAGTTTCAGGTGCGCGCGAAGACTGTCGTCTGACAAAACACAGCGATTACTGGTCCTATTGCTGCGGGCGACTGATCGTGCCGCCGCCAATGGCTGCTTTCACCCCGGTGGTTCCGGGGCACGAGGTGGGCAGACCGCGCCGGACGCGGGCGGCGAGATAGGCGAAAGCCTGCGCCTCCAGCATGTCGCCATTCAGCCCCACAGCCTCGACCGGATCGACGGGCAGATCGAGCGCGACGGCGAGGCCCGCCATGATCACCGGATTGTGCCGCCCGCCGCCGGTCACCAGCACGCGCGAGACAGGTTTGGGGAAATGCTCGGCGCCGCGCGCGACCGACACCGCGACCGCTGCCGTCAGCGTCGCCGCCCCGTCCTCGACCGAAAGCCCCTCCACGGCGCTTTTCAGCGCCGGGAACCCGTCCCGGTCGAGCGATTTTGGCGGCATCTTGTAGAAATAGGGATGGGTCAGGAACTGCGACACCGCCGCCTCGTCCACCTTCCCCTTCGCCGCAAGCCTGCCGCCTTCGTCGCAACTGGCCCCGGTCCGCGATGACACCAGATCGTCAATGGGCGCATTGGCCGGACCGGTATCGAAGGCAAGGCAGGCGCCCGGCAGGTCGGGCTTTGCAAGCCGCGGATCGAGCCAGGTCAAATTTCCAACACCGCCGAGATTGAGAAAGGCGATGGGCTCCTCCGCCCGGATCCACTTGGCACAGGCGAAGTGGAAGAAGGGGGCAAGCGGCGCGCCCTGCCCGCCAAGCTGCACATCGGCAGAACGGAAATCCCAGACAACGGGCAGACCCAGCGCCTCGGCCAGAACCGCACCGTCGCCGGCCTGATGCGTGCCCCGCCCGCCGGGATCATGGGCCAACGTCTGGCCGTGGAACCCCGCCAAAGCCGCCCCTTCGGTCAGGCCCGACATCAGTTCGATATGGGCGTGTTCCACCACACGCGCCGCCGCATCCACCCCGTCCTCGCCGGGCCAGCGGCCAAGGGCCGCGCGCAACACCGCGCGTTCGGGTCCCGAATAGGGCCGGTAGGCGTGATGGCCGAAGCCAAAGATGCTCTCGCCATCGGTCTTGACGAGTGCGGCATCCACCCCGTCCAGCGAGGTGCCCGACATCGCGCCCAGAACCCAGATCGCTTCGGCCTTCTTCATGCCCTTCCCCTCGGCCTCGCCCCCCGATATATGCGGGTGCGGATGAGAATGGACGATACCGCGATGACCTACCACCCGAAATCCGATTTCATGCGCGTGATGATGGAGCGTGGCTTTCTTGCCGACTGCACCGATTATCAGGGGCTGGACGAGGCTTTGGCCAAGGGCGTCGTGCCCGCCTATATCGGCTTTGACGCGACGGCGAAGTCGTTGCATGTCGGATCGCTCATCCAGATCATGATGCTTCGGTGGCTTCAGAAGACCGGCCACAAGCCGCTCGTATTGATGGGCGGCGGCACGACCAAGGTCGGCGACCCGTCGTTCCGCGCCGAGGAACGGCCGCTGCTGACGCCCGCCCAGATCGACGACAATATAGCCGGGATCAAGAGGGTCTTCGCCGCCTATGTCACCTTCGGCGAAGGCGCGACCGACGCCCTGATGCTGAACAATGCCGAATGGCTCGACGAACTCAACTACCTCGACTTCCTGCGCGATATCGGGCGGCATTTCTCGGTCAACCGGATGCTGTCCTTTGAATCGGTGAAATCGAGACTCGACCGGGAACAGTCGCTGTCGTTCCTGGAATTCAACTACATGATCCTGCAGGCCTACGACTTCCTTGAGCTCAACCGGCGCTACGGCTGCCTGTTGCAGATGGGCGGATCGGATCAGTGGGGCAATATCGTCAACGGTATCGACCTGACGCGCCGCGTGCTGGACGCCGAGATCTATGGCCTGACGTCGCCTCTGCTGACAACCAGCGACGGCAAGAAGATGGGCAAGAGCCAGTCGGGTGCGATCTGGCTGAACTCGGATATGCTCTCGCCCTACGAATTCTGGCAGTTCTGGCGCAATACGACCGATGCCGATGTCGGCCGCTTCCTGAAGCTTTACACCGAACTGCCGATTGAGGAATGCGACCGGCTCGGCGCGCTGGAAGGGTCGGAGATCAATCAGGCCAAGATCGTGCTGGCCAACGAGGTCACCAAGCTGGCCCATGGGGCCGAGGCTGCTACCGCCGCTGAGGCGACCGCGCGCGAGGTCTTCGAAAAGGGCGGCGTGGGCGATGACCTGCCGACCCTGACGCTTTCGGCAGGTGACGTTGCAGACGGGATCAGCCTGGCCCAGCTTTTTGTGCGCTCGGGCCTTGCCAAATCCGGCAAGGACGCGAAACGTCTGATCGCCGAGGGCGGCGCGCGGGTGAACGATGACCTCGCCACAGATGCGGGCCAGATCTTCGGCGCGGGCGATTTTGCCGATGCCGTGAAACTGACGGCGGGCAAGAAACGCCACGCCCTCGTGGTCATCGGGTGACAGGCACCGCCGACCAGCGACCCGGACGGATCGCGGCGCTTGATATCGCCCGCACCGTCGCGCTGATCGGCATGGCCATCTACCATTTCACCTACGATCTGGAGATGTTCGGCCATCTCTCCCCCGGCACCGCCGTCACCGGCTTCTGGGCCATCTTCGCGCGCCTCGTCGCGGGCAGTTTCCTGTTCCTCGCCGGTATCAGCCTCTGGCTCGCCCATGCACAGGGCATCCGCTGGCGTCCGTTTGTCCGCCGCGTCGCGGTGATTGCGGGCGCAGCGCTCATCGTCACCATCGGTACAAGGATCGCGCTGCCACAAACGTTCGTCTTCTTCGGCATCCTCCATTCCATCGCGACGGCGAGCGTCATCGGCCTTCTCTTCCTGCGCCTGCCCGCCGCCATCACCCTCGCCGCGGCCGCCGGCGTCTTTGCCATCTCCCACCTGCCGCACAATCCTGCCTTCGACGCCCCCCTCCTCTGGCCGCTCGGTCTCTCGACCAATGCGCGCCCCGCCATCGACTACGTGCCGCTCTTCCCCTGGCTCGCCCCCTTCCTCGCGGGCCTTGCGCTCGCCAAATTGGGCACAAGATCCGGGCTCTGGTCCCACCTCACGCATCACAGCGAACCTAGCCCCCTCGCCTGGCCCGGTCGCCACAGCCTTGCGATCTACCTGATCCACCAGCCGGTGCTGATCGGCCTCGTCTGGGCCGCCACGCAGATCATGCTCTGATCCACTTTCTGTCCGAAAATACTCCCGCCGGAGGCGATCCGAGGAGGAGGCCGGAGGGCCGACGACGAGATAAAATCTCGCGCCGCAGGCGCTCAATTTAAAAACACCTACTTGCCCAACATCCATTGCCCATCAGGATGGAAGGCATGGAAAGCGAAGGCAAAGATCACATCATGGACCAGATCCCGGCCGGTCGCCGTGTCCTTCACCCGGATATTGCCCACATCGCGGCCTTCAGCAATCCGGGCACGGTCCAGGGCGGAAGCCTGCCCGGCAGTCCAGTCGATGATCACCCCACCTTCCTCCAGCCGTCCGGCCTCTGCCACGCGTTCCAGCGGCCAGCCCCGGTTGCCCACCCGTACGATCCGCGACAGGGGCTCGATCGCATGGGGTGGCATTTCACCGGAATAGAGCAAGGGTTTGGCCAGACCGTCATAGCCGACATAGGGGTTCTGACCATAACGCCGGGGCCAGTCGGGTTCCGCCATCACCAGACCATCCGGGTTGCGGGCACGGAAGGCACCCCAGCTTTCCATCCAGCCCGGAAGCTGCACCAGAGTCTTGCCGGTCATCTCCCCGACGATCCCCTCGCCCAAAGCCTGCTGCCACCAGCTTTCGGTCTGACGGTCATACATGATCATGTCAGAGTGGCGCAGTTTGCCCGACACACCGAAGCTCAGGACCTGCCCATCGAGCCGCCGGTCGAAGATCATCCCGGCATTGCACAAGGGGCAGAAGGTCACCGCGACCGGTATGCCCGCCACCTCGTCGTTCATGATCTCATGCCAGGTCAGATAGCGGATCGGCCAGGCCCGCGCCTCCGTACCGTCCAACTCCAGCACCATGACCGGCTCGGCATCGGCAAGCCGGGTTTCGGAACTGACCGGGATCATCTCCACATCGTCAAGCGCCGGAATGCCGTCCTTCGGCGGGCCGCCGGACAGGATTTCCTCAAATGGCACTGCAGCACGGGAGAAATCGGTCTTCGGCCACTCACCGCGCCAGAGTTCCGGCGAAGCCAGAAGCGGAGTGGCCAGCACGAGGCCAACGACGAAGATCAAAAGATGGCGAGCATGGAACATGACAACCCCCGCCCGCGATGGTGGCGCGGACGGGGGTGTTAGACCAGCCCCCGGGGCGGGCATCTCACCCGAAGGTGAAGAGATGTGTTACTTGACGACCGTCACCTTCACCATCCGGTCGGGCTCTGCAACCTTACCGTTCAGATCGGGCTCGCCCTTCCGGATCGCATCGACGACCTCCATCCCCGACACGACCTTGCCGAAGACCGTGTACTGACCGTTCAGGAAGCTGCCTTCGGCGAACATGATGAAGAACTGCGAATTCGCGCTGTCGGGATTGCCCGCCCGCGCCATGCCGACGGTGCCGCGCTGGAACGGCAGCTTGGAAAACTCGGCCGGCACGTTCTCCAGATCGGACCTGCCGGTTCCAGCGGCGGAAATGTCACCGCCATATTTGCCGAACTTCACGTCGCCGGTCTGGGCCATGAACCCGTCGATCACCCGGTGAAAGACGACATCGTCATAGGCGCCGCTCTCGGCCAGTTCGACGATCCGGGCGACATGCTGCGGCGCGACTTCCGGCAGAAGGTCGATGACGACCGCGCCGTTGGCCTCCCCAGCCACCTCGATCACCAGATTCGGCCCCGGCCCGTCCTCGGTCGAGACCTCTCCGGTCGTGTTGCGCATGTAAAGGAAGGCAGCCGCGCCAATCGCAACCACCCCGACCGCCATGGCGCCGAGAAAGACGCGCGTATCAGACATCCGCCGCGACCTTGACCGAGATCATCCGGTCAGGGTTCGCAGGCGGTTCGCCGCGCTGGATTTTGTCGACATGCTCCATGCCCGACACCACACGTCCATAGACCGTGTACTGCCCGTTAAGGAAGTGGTTGTCCTTGAAGTTGATGAAGAACTGGCTGTTGGCCGAGTTCGGATTGGCAGACCGCGCAGCGCCCAGAGTGCCCCGGTCATGCGGCAGCTTGGAAAACTCCGCCGGAAGGTCCGGCAGGTCCGATCCACCGGTGCCGGAGCGGCCGGGATTGTAGTTCTGTTCCATATTGGCGTGCTGCACGTCGCCGGTCTGGGCCATGAAGCCCTCGATCACTCGGTGGAAAGCCACGTTGTCGTAATGACCGCCGCGCGCGAGGTCTTTCATACGCTGGGAATGCTTCGGCGCCACGTCGGGCAGAAGCTCGATCACCACATCGCCGTCCTTCAGCGTCATGATGATGGTGTTTTCGGGATCCTTGATCTCGGCCATGTCGGTCTCCTTGACTGTTGCGGGGGAACCTAGTGCGGGCGGACGCCCAAGAAAAGGGCAAAGCGCGCGTGTCGGTTGACCTTCGCCTATGGTTCGGGCGATCTGGCGGATAAATCGTCAATTCGACCCGCCCGCCCGAAAGGATTCGCCCGATGAGCTGGAAAACCCTCGACGACATGGACTTCAACGGCAAGGTCGCCCTCGTCCGGGTCGATATCAACGTGCCGGTAGAAGCGGGCCGCGTCACCGACGCGACCCGCATCGAAAAGATCGTGCCGACCGTGAAGGCCATTCAGGAAAAGGGCGGCAAGGTCGTGCTGCTCGCCCATTTCGGCCGCCCCAAGGGGCAGGTCGTGCCGGAAATGAGCCTTCGGGTGACCTTGCCCGCGCTGGAAGCGGCGCTCGGCCAGAAAGTCGCCTTCGCCGAGGATTGCATCGGCGGCCCGGCCAAGAAAGCCGTCGCGGCGATGGCGCCGGGCGACGTTCTCCTTCTGGAAAACACCCGGTTCCATGCGGGCGAGGAAAAGAATGACCCGGCGATGGCCGCCTCGCTCGCGGCGCTTGGGCAGGTCTATGTCAATGACGCGTTCTCGGCCGCGCACCGGGCCCATGCCTCGACCGAGGGCATCGCGCATCTGATGGCCTCCTGCGCGGGGCGGCTGATGGCGGCGGAACTGAAGGCGCTGGACGCCGCCCTTGGTGATCCCGTTCGGCCCGTCGTGGCGGTCGTCGGCGGGGCCAAGGTCTCGACCAAGCTCGACCTTCTCGGCAACCTTGTTGAAAAGGTCAACCATCTGGTGATCGGCGGCGGAATGGCCAATACCTTCCTTGTCGCGCAGGGGATCGAGGTCGGTGCGTCCTTGGCCGAGCGCGACATGGCTGACACCGCCCGCGCGATCCTTGCCAAGGCGGAAGAAGAAGGCTGCGCCATCCACCTGCCGACCGATGTCGTGGTCGCGCGGGAATTCAAGGCGGGTGCGGCGAACGAAACAGTCGCTGTCGATGCTTGTCCCGCAGATGCGATGATCCTCGATGCCGGTCCAGAGACGGTCGCCGCCATCGCTGATGTCTTCACCGCCTGCCGGACGCTGATCTGGAACGGCCCCCTTGGCGCCTTCGAGATCGAGCCCTTCGATGCCGCGACCAACGCCGCGGCGGCCAAGGCGGCGGAGCTGACTAAGGCGGGCCACCTGACCTCCGTCGCCGGTGGCGGGGATACGGTGTCAGCGCTGAACAAGGCCGGTGTCGCCGGAGATTTCAGCTATATCTCCACCGCAGGCGGCGCGTTCCTGGAATGGATGGAGGGCAAGACCCTTCCCGGCGTCGCAGCCCTTGACTGATCTCGTCCGCACCCGCCCGGCGCGCCCCGATGATGCCGGGGCGATGTGCGCGATTCTCAACGCGATCATCGCAAAGGGCGGAACAACGGCCCATCAAAGACCGTTTGACGAAGCACGGATGCTGGCGCATTACATCCGCCCGCCGCGCCTGATTTCCTGCACCGTGGCCGAGGATGCGGGTCGCCTTCTGGGCTTTCAGCACCTCGAATGGTGCGATCCCGACTGGCCCGGTCCGGGAAAGCTGCCCGCCGATTGGGCGGTCATTGCAAGTTTCGTCGCCGACGGCGAGCAGGGTCGTGGCATCGGCAAGGCGCTGTGGTCCGTAACCCGGATCGCTGCCGAGACTGCAGGCGTCCGCACGATCGACGCGACCATTCGAACCGATAACACCGCAGGGCTCAGATACTATAGCGGGAGCGGGTTTGCCGATTACGACCGGCTCGTCGCGCTGCCGTTGCGGGATGGAACCAGGGTGGACCGGCAGCGCAAGCGTTTCGACCTGCCGCCCCGGGGGTAAGGTGGGTTTGAACCCACCTTACCGGGCAAGTCAAAATGTTACCGGGCGTTGTCGACGGGAATGTCGAGCGTGACCTCCCCGGCTTTCTCGAATGTCAGGGTAACGGTCACGCTGCCCCCATTTTTCGGACGCTCCGCAAGCCCCATGAACATCACGTGATCGCCCCCGCGCTGCAGCGCATGGGTGCCTCCGGCCGGGACCTCAAAGCCTTCGGGCACATGCATCATCTGCATCACCCCGTCGCTGCCGGTCCTGTGGGTGTGCAGTTCGACCCGTTCGGCGATATCCGAGGCGACACCGACCAGCCGGTCGGACTCCGCCCCATGGTTCTCGATCTGCATAAAGGCCGCGCCCGCCATGGCGCCGGGCATGAACCGGGCATAGGCGTCGGTCACGGTGATTGTATCTGCCGCGAATGCGGGCATTGCGAAGGCGACCGCCACGGCGGTCAGGGTGGATTTCAGGAATGTCATCTTTTTCTCCTAGGTTTCAGTCTGATGGTTGGATCAGGCTGAAACCGG
This sequence comes from Albidovulum litorale, assembly GCF_025751495.1. Lineage (GTDB taxonomy): Bacteria > Pseudomonadota > Alphaproteobacteria > Rhodobacterales > Rhodobacteraceae > Albidovulum > Albidovulum litorale. The sequence continues at coordinate 568,306 of NZ_JAOWKZ010000001.1, forward strand.
AGGGGCCCGCGCCCGCGATACCGGAGGCGCGTGGAATGTCGAAGACACGCCGTAAGAAACCACGACCTTCTCGGCCCGAACGACGGGTCGTTCAGGGTCTGGCGCGGTCAGCACATGGGCCGACAGAACCGACGCCACAAGGTCGGGGCAGAAATGGCTCTCGCCGGTGGGATTACCATCGGCGTCGAGCGTGACCTGAACCAGACCGCCGCCCGAGCAGAGCACCACCACCTGCCCCGCCACGGAGACCTGACCCCGCGCGGTCGCGGCAGCAAGGCTCATCGCCGTCACGGCGACGACGAGAATCAGGGCAATCGCCTTGCGGAGCGGAAGGAAGATCATAGCCGGAACCTAGAGGCGGGTGTGGGGATTGAAAAGGCCCGCGCCAATCGGTAGCAGAGTGGGGGGAAACGCCCCGGTTTCAGTTGTTTGGCTGGAACGGTGGTGAATTCGGTTAAGCCCCACACGATAAGCAGCGGTCGGACTCGGGACGAAACGGACCTTGCCGCATGCACAACGTTAGCCGGGCGGGCGCCTGCCCGTGGGGTGGCGCGGCAACCAGTATTCAATACAATTTATGGCAGCAAAACCCCTCTGACCTCATGCGAGGCGCGCGGTTACAAAAGCGCCAGCCCGCCGGGACGGGCAGGCGCTCGGCCGGCGCCTTCGGCTTGTTCCGGGCGAAAAGGGTCGTACGCGCCAAATTCCGCAACGGGCTCAGAGCAAGCCTGTGCGATTTCCAGACTTTCAAAAGGAAAGGCCGCGCAATTGCGCGGCCTAACTATCCCTCGGGATCGGCAGATCTTACTTGATCTTGCCTTCCTTGTATTCGACATGCTCACGCTTGACCGGGTCGTACTTACGCACAACCATCTTTTCAGTCATGGTGCGGGCATTCTTCTTGGTCACGTAGAAGTGCCCGGTGCCCGCCGTCGAGTTCAGACGGATCTTGATCGTCGTCGGCTTCGCCATAGTCGTTCTCCACTAGCCGGACGGCAGCGCCGCCCGAGAAATCCTTGAAGCCCGCCTTTTACTGGTCTTCCCGGCCGTGTCAACCACCTCTTCGCATCGGATCGCGACTCTGGCGGAGAGGCTTCCGGAGCCTCAGTTCCAGACCTGCGCGCGGAACTCCCAAGGCGATACTCCATTGCCGTCCTTGTCAGCCGCCTCGAAATGCTCCCGCGCGACTGCGATAAACTCCGCGCGCGTCACCACACCGTCACCATCGCCGTCCATCGGGTCGAAGCGGGCTTTCTTGCGAGCCTGCCGCGCCTCCTCGGCGGCCGGATTGAAACCGCCGCCCCACCCCATCCGGGTGGCCATGTATTCATCAGGCGTGAGCCCGCCATCATCGTCAAGGTCGAGCGCGCTGAACACCGCCTCGGCATGGTCGGCAGCCTCCTCGGCGGTGACGGTGCCGTTCTGGTCGCGGTCGACCTGCGCAAAGCCACCGCGGCCGGGCATCATCGGTCCCGGCCCGAACCCGCCGCCCCAACCGGGCGTGCCACCCCAGCCATGCATCATGCCGGGCCCCGGCATCCCGCCGCCCCAGCCCGGCATCCCGCCGCCCCAGCCGGGAGCCATGCCCCAATGCGGCATGTCGTCCCAGTCGGGATGTTCGCCCGGCACGCCCCAGCCCGGGCCCATGCCCCAGCCCATGCCGCCGTGCGGGGCGAACCAGCCCCAACCCTGCGGCGCATCTCCCTGCGGCGCCATCATGCCGTAGCCCGGCCCGCCCTGCCCCGGACCCATTCCATAGCCCATCCCGTAACGGGACCCGGTTTGCGCCTGCAGACCCGGAGCGGCGACACACGCGGCGACAAGCACGGCTACGAACGATTGCATCTGCATCGGAGTTCCTTTCGCGATTGCGACTAAAGTCGCTGACATGAAAGACCCGCCCGTTCGCATCGGTGTTGATCTGCATCAACGACGCAGATCACGCTTGCGTGCGCGCGAAAACCGGCACGATCGCGAAATGCGCCGACCTCGAAGGAAATGCAGTCGCGGCGGCGCCTATCGGCCGGGTGCGGGCCGCCCCATCGCCGCATGGAGCCGGGTGCGCGCGGCCATGTCGAGTCCGAGCGCCGTGGCCAGCTGGTCGAGATAGGCCTGCTCCCCCGGCGTGTCGAGCCGGATCGCCATCAGCGATGACGAATAGACCTGTTCGCGCATCGAAGCACCCGCCGCCTCGGCCATCGCCATGGCGTCAAGCGGCCGGTCAAGCTCGGCCTCGACAAAGGCGATCTCTTCGTCGCTGGCATCGGTGAGGTGGTCTAGGATCTTCGCCCGCTCCTCGGCGTCGATCTCGCCATCGGCCTTCGCGGCCTGGATCATCGCGCGGATCATCAGACGGGCGTTTTCCTCGGCGATGGGAGAGGCGGGCGAAGCACCTGTCATCGCCTCCATCATGTCGCCCATCGCCTTGCCGCCTGCGGTGGCCGCACTGGTCATGGAGCCGATCAGACTGCCGATGCCGGCCTCGGCTGCCTCGGAGGCACCGCCGAACTGTTCGTACATCTGCCGCACCATCTTCGCGCCGCCGGGCAGACCCATCTTCTCGGCCTGCTGGCCCCACTGATCGACTGCACCGCCCGGCTCCCCGGCCTGTTTCAGCGCCTCCCTGACGCCCTCCATCCCACCCGCTTTGCGATACTTGTCATAACCGCGCGCGGCGGCGAAACCGACGGCGAGCGTGGCAAGGGTCTTTACGAAACTCATGGCAAACCTCTCTGACGAACCACGGCCATGATACCTCAATCCTCGGTTGGTGCACCGGAAATTGCCGATCTCTCCTTCCCTTCGGTCGCGTTACCCGAAAACGAACCGATCAAACTCCGCCCGGCAGCGACCAAAAATCTCCGAAAGGTAGTCGACGGCGACACGTATCACGGTCGGCACCGGAGTTCGACGGACAAGGACCATGGGGTCCGACTGCTCAACCGTCTCGCACCCGGGCAGCTGTGACACCGTCGCAGCCTACAAGCTTTCATCCGGCACTGCCGCGCCGCGCGTCGGCGTATTGCGGCCTTTGAACCACTCCCGGATGAAATCGAGGAACACCCGAATTCGGGTCGCCATAAGGTGACGGTGCGCATAAACCGCGAAAACCGATTGAGGTTCAGTCTGAAACCCGGGCAGAACCTGGATCAGCCGCCCCGCCGAAATCTCCGGCTCGGCAATGTAATCGTGCATGAGCGAGAGGCCATGCCCTGCCAGAACTGCCCCAAGCTGGGCACGGAAGGCATCAACGCTGAACCCTTCGGGGACACGGTATTCGACAGGACCGTCCGGCGTCTGGAGGGTGTGAACGTGACCCCAACTACCCGTGAAAAGCTTTACAATTGGGCGTCCTTTCAGTTCCTCCAGATCGGTCGGACAGCCGTGCGCGCTCACGTAACCGGGTGCTGCAACGAAAATAAGCCGGTAGTCGAGGACCTTGATCGCCTGAAGCGTGGAGTCGGGCAGCCCGCCAACGCCTATGCGAAACGCGATATCCACATGTTCCTGAATGAGGTCCACGGTCCGGTTTGAAATACCGAGTTGAACTTGAACGCCCGGATGCTTGCCAAGAAACGCCGCGATGGCCGGCGGCAGCAGTTCATTGCCAAAAGCGACCGACGAACTGAGCGTGATCCGGCCACTCAGGACACGGTGACGCGCTCGCATCATCTCTCTTAGCGCATCAATTTCATCCAGTATCGCCTCGCCTCTTTGCAAGAAGACCTGTCCCTCTTCAGTTAGCGCGAGACGCCGCGTGCTGCGGTTGAAGAGGCGAACCCCGAGGTTGGATTCGAGATCCGACACGATCCTGCTTACCGAGGGCGGCGACAGATTGAGCGCGCGGCCCGCTGCCGCGAAGCTTCCCTGATAGACGATCTCGCCCATCACCCTCATGGCCAGAAGCATATCCATGACAGTTTATATTATTCCATATTTTGGAATAGTAAATGCCGTATATACTCAATTATATTGTAATACTGATCGACATATCCTTCTTCCATCAGCAGTCATAAGGCCCGAGGAGGGAAGTCGCGATGTTCGAATATGACACAAGCCATGTCTCCACGAGTTCACGGAACGAAAACCCGCAATGTCGCCATGGTATCGCGCGCAAGGCCTATGTCGACCGCAAAACCGCACGGGTTCTCGGCGAAGACGCCCTGCGCCGGAAGGCGGACCGCTTGCGCCTGGTATCGACCTACTGGCCCTCAATAGTTGGGTTCGCTCAACGCGTTGCCCGCGCACTCTTGCTCGGATCAGACGCCGAGGCCGGAGGTCGGCGTTGAAGGGCCAAGAAAAAACGGCGGCCCCGAGGACCGCCGTTTCGTGCCGAAATCATGCGCGGATGGCCTGTAAGCCGGATTCTGTCCACCCCGAACCTTGATCCGGGGCTGGATGACCATTCCTCTCGTCCCGCCGTTACCGGCGGGATCAAGCTGCCAACCCGGGCCTCTCGGGCTGAAGCGTCCCTGCGGTGATATCGGTTGCCCGATCAACCCGCGCGAGGCCCCTATTTGGCATTGCTCCCGGTGGGGCTTGCCGTGCCGGTCCTGTTGCCAGTCCCGCGGTGGGCTCTTACCCCACCGTTTCACCCTTACCTCCGCCGAAACGGGGGCGGTATATTCTCTGTGGCGCTTTCCCTCGGGTTTCCCCGGCCGGGCGTTACCCGGCACCGTTGCTTCATGGAGTCCGGACTTTCCTCGTCCCCCGAAGGGGCCGCGATCATCCGGCCATCCGCGCGGGATTGGAGGTATGCGCTGAATCTGGCCGCGTCAACTGCGTTGCGGGCGTGTCTGCGCGCTCCACCTGACCCGAATTGAAAAGGGCGGCGCCTTCGCGCCGCCCTTTCCGGAATGTCCGAACGTTGCCGTTCAGCTCAGGCGAGCTGAAGGTTCGTCGCCGATTCACGGCCGTCACGGCCGGCTTCGACGTCGAAGGTCACTTTCTGACCGTCGGCCAGTTCGCGGATGCCCGCACGCTCAAGCGCCGAGATGTGCACGAACACGTCTTTTTTGCCGCCATCGGGAGCAATGAAGCCAAAACCTTTGGTAGCGTTGAACCATTTCACGGAGCCAGTAGCCATCGTGATATCTCCTGTTTAGTACCGCCCACACAGCGCAGCGGTCCGGCGCAGTCAGTCACAATCGAAGAACTGAGGCCGGTAAGGGAGACAGTGGTCGAAAGAGGTAACGTCGCGGCCAGACATATGCACTTTCGTACGCGATTTTGCAAGGATTATCGGTAACAAGGTGCGGGCAGGCCGGAACCTGCCCGCGCCGTGACGCATCATTTCTTGGCAATGCGACCGTCGAGATAGGGCGTGTAGGGCGCGTTCGCCGCAAGGTATTCGGCCGTTACATCGGCCAGATCGGGACCAAAGTCATAGGCGTTCATGCCCTCGGACGCGAACATGGAATACCCGTCGCCGCCATTGCGGACGAAGTTGTTCGTCACGATGCCATAGACCTTCGCGAGATCGAGCGGTTCCCATGTGCCGGCCATGTCCACCATGACATCAGATATACGCTCTCCGCTGGAAGCGGCGGGATCGAACGTATATTTCATGCCGGAAACCTGCGGGAACCGACCGTCCTTCGACTCATCGTCGAACTGGGCCATCCCGTTTTCAAGCGCTTCCTTGATCGTGGCACCGGTAGCCTGAAAGGTCGAAAGCGTGTTCTGGAACGGCAATACGGTCAGCACCTCGCCCATTGTCACCTCGCCCGCGTCGATCGACGCGCGGAGGCCCCCGCCATTGGCGATGGCGATCTGGATGCCCTGATCGGCGACCCGAGCCAGCATCGCGTCGGCCACGAGGTTACCCATCTGGCATTCGACATGCCGGCAATTGGCGCGGTCGCCATCAATCGCCTCAGCCGCCTCGGCGACGACCTTATTGCGGATTTCCTCCAAAGGCACGGCGAGTTCGGCGACGCGCTCCTTCGTCGCAGCGTCTTCGGCGACAGCGGCATCCATGATCAGGGGTTCGCCAGTAGCCTCGATGATCTCGCCCGCATCGTCGAAGGTGACGTTCAGTTCGCCCAGAAACTTGCCATAGGCATAGGCCTGCACGATCGCAGTGCTACCTACCATCGTCGGATAAGGTCCCTTGGCTCGATCCGAGGTGTTGGAGAGATAGGTGTTGTCATGACCACCGACAATCACGTCGACGCCGGTTGTCTCGGCCGCGATCTTCTGGTCGGTCGCATAGCCGGAATGCGACAGCACGATGATCTTGTTCACCCCCTCGGCCGTCAATGCGTCGACCTCAGCCTGAACGGCGCCGACCGGATCTGTGAAGGTCACGTTCTTGCCGGGGCTGGATATTTCGTCGGTATCCTGCGGCGTAAGGCCGATCAGGCCGAGCTTCTCGCCGCCCTGTTCGATGATCACCGATTTCTGGATCGTACCGTCCAGAAGCGGCTCGCCCGAGATGTCGGCGTTCGACATCAGGATCGGGAACTCGACGGTATCGACGAAACCGCGCAGAACTTCCGGCCCGTCGTCAAATTCGTGGTTGCCCACGGTCATCGCGGTATAGCCGAGCTTGTTCATGAACTCGGCCGAAACCGCGCCCTTGTAGTAGGTGTAGAAAAGCGTGCCCTGGAACTGGTCGCCTCCATCGACAAGGATCGAGTTGTTCGACCGCGCCCGCGCCTCGGCGATGGCTGTGACCAGCCGCGCGGTGCCGCCAAAGCATTCGCCCGCGTCGTTATCCTCGGCCGAACAGCCCGAATCGTATTTAGAGATCGGCTCGAACCGAGCATGGAAATCGTTGGTGTGCAGAATCGTCAGTGCATAATCCGCCTGCGCCATGCCCGCCGAAAGCGCGAGAAGTGCCGCGGAGGTAAGAATCCGGGTTGCCATCTGGAACTCCCTGTTATCGTTGATCACGTCAGAATGGGCGCAGATCGAAGCGGTGTCAAAGCCCATCACCGGTGCCGTAACGGCAGATTGTGAAGCCTTGATAACACGGCCGGGATTGACCGGAAGGGCGCGACCGGGCAAGAGCAGGCCATGCTGATCTACAAGATCTTCCGCCGCCCCGAATGGGACGCTTTCCGCACCGCGGGCGAGACGCTCGGCGCGCCGGTCGATCTGGCCGACGGGTTCATCCATTTCTCAACCGCCGAACAGGTAACCGAGACGGCGGCAAAGCATTTTGCCACTGAAAGCGACCTGGTGCTTGTGGCGTTCCGGGCAGGTGACCTCGGTACCGATCTGCGCTGGGAACCCTCGCGCGGCGGGGCGCTGTTCCCGCATCTTTACAGGCCTCTGTCGATCTCCGAGGTTGTCTGGGACAAGTCGCTACCGCTCGGGGCAACGGGTCATATCTTCCCTGAGGGCATGCTGTGAAGCTCATCGAACGAGCCGGTCTCTGCGCGCTCCATCAACTTGACCCCGAGGTCGCACATGGCCTGTCGATCCGGGCCCTGTCAGCAGGCCTTGCGCCGCTGCCCGGCGTCTATCACAGCCCTCGGCTGAAAACCCGCCTCGCCGGGCTCGACCTGCCGAACCCGGTCGGGCTTGCCGCCGGTTACGATAAGAATGCTGAAGCCGTGACGCCGCTCACCCGCGCGGGCTTCGGCTTTGTCGAGGTCGGCGCGGCGACCCCCCTGCCCCAGCCCGGCAACCCGAAACCCCGCCTTTTCCGTCTGAACGAGGACCGCGCCGTCATCAACCGCTTCGGCTTCAACAACGAAGGCGCCGACGTCATCGCCGCCCGCCTCGCAAAGGCAAAACGCCATGTGCCCGTGGGCCTCAACCTTGGCGCCAACAAGACCTCCCATGACCGTGCCGCCGACTTCGCGAAGGTTCTGGCGACCTGTGGGCCGCATGTCGATTTCGCTACCGTCAACGTCTCGTCACCCAATACCGAGAAACTGCGCGACCTTCAGGGCAAGGCGGCTTTGTCCGCGCTGCTCGCGGGCGTAATTGCGACCCGCGACGGCCTACCCCGCCGCATCCCCGTCTTCCTCAAGATCGCCCCCGACCTGAATGAGGCCGAACTGGCCGACGTGGCCGAGGTCGCGCTGACCTCCGGCATCGACGCGGTGATCGCGACAAACACGACGCTGTCGCGCGAGGGGCTGAAAAGCCGCCATCGGGACGAGGCAGGCGGCCTCTCCGGCGCGCCGCTCTTTGAAAAATCCACCCGCATCCTCGCGCAGCTGTCCCAGATGACAGAAGGCAAGCTGCCGCTCATCGGCGTTGGCGGGATAAGCTCGTCCGATGACGCGTATCAGAAGATCCGCGCCGGTGCGTCGGCGGTGCAGCTTTATTCGGCGATGGTCTATCAGGGCCTGTCGCTTGTCACCGAGATTGCCAAGGGCCTCGATGCGCTTCTGGCCCGCGACGGTTTCGCCACGGTGGCCGAGTCCGTCGGCACCGGACGAAAGGACTGGCTATGACAGAGATCTGGCACAATCCCCGTTGCTCCAAATCCCGCCAGACACTGGCGCTCCTGGAAGAACGCGGCATCGCCCCGACGATCCGCCTTTATCAGCAGGACGCGCCAACCGAGACTGAAATCCGTGCCGCGCTTGCCGCACTCGTCATTCCGGCCGTCGCCCTGATGCGTTCGGGCGATGCGCTATTCAAGGACCTCGGCCTGGCCAAAGACATGGAAGAGGACCGCCTGATCGCCGCCATGGCTGCGCATCCCGCGCTGATCGAACGGCCCGTCGTCCTGCACGAAGGCCGCGCCGCGCTCGGCCGTCCGCCGGAATCGGTGCTCGACCTCTTCTGATCTTCTTCTGTTCCGAAATACTCCGGGGGTCCGGGGGTGGAACCCCCGGCACTCAGGCCGCCACTTCTTCCGCCCGCCGGTAGCGCAGAGCCATCGTCACCCCCCGCGCGACGTTCAGCACCATGAGCGCAGCCCAGAGCCCGTGATTGCCGAAGGCCCCGGGCAGGGTCATCAGGGCCACGACATAGATCGCCACGGAAACCAGCATCGCGTTGCGCATCTCGCGACTGAGCGTGGCACCGATGAAGATGCCGTCAAACATCCAGCTTGCAACGCCGACGACAGGGGCCATTGCCACCCAGATCAGGTAGCCGCGCGCCGTCGCGCGCACATCCGGCTCGGTCGTCATCAGGTCGATCAGTACGGGCCCCGCAAGCCAGAAGAAGAGGCCAAGCGCAACTGCGCCGCCAACACCCCACTGGCTGGTAACGACCGACGCGCGGCGAACGGTAAAGGCCGACCGCGCGCCGACCGCCTGCCCCACGAGCGATTCCGCAGCAAAGGCGAACCCGTCGAGCCCGAAGGCCGTGATCTCAAGGAACTGCAACAGCACCTGATTGGCGGCGAGCGTGACATCGCCGAAATGTGCGCCCCAGAAAACAAAAGTGGTGAAAGAGGCCTGAAGGATGACCGAGCGGATCATGATATCGCCGTTGACCTTCATCATCCGCACGATACGGACCCGGTCAAAGACCCGCGCCCAGTCACACCATTGCCCGCCCGCGAAGGCGGGGCGGCAGAGCCAGAGGCCGAGGGCAAGGCCGCTCCATTCGGCGATCAGCGTGGCGACGGCCACGCCTTCCACACCCCAGCCGAACCCCAACACAAAGAGGAAATCGAGCCCGATATTCAGCCCGTTCATCCAGAGCTGCAGGACGAGAACGCTTTTGGTGCGTTCCACCGCGATCAGCCAGCCCGTTACGGCATAAAGCGCGATGGTTGCCGGGGCGCCCCAGATGCGGATCGCGAGATATCCGCGCGTCAGCGCCTCCACCTCGTCCGAGGCGGGCGCCAGCCAGAAAGCGGCACGGAAGAGCAGCACCTGAGAGAGAATAAAAACGATACCGGCCGTGATGCCGATCATCAGCGCCCGCATCAGGATCGCGCCGGTTTCAGCGGGGTCCTTTGCGCCATGGGACTGGGCGACAAGGCCCGACGTACCCATCCTGAGGAAACCGAAAATCCAGTAGATCGAGGCGAGGACCACCGCCCCCACGCCCACCGCGCCGATGGGCGCTGCCTGACCCATCTGCCCCACAACGCCGGTATCGACCGCACCCAGAAGCGGCACCGTGGCGTTCGACAATACTATGGGCAGCGCGATCTTCAGAACGCGCCGATGGGTGATTTCAGCCATCCGAACGGTCAGGCATCAGGAAATGCCCCGTTCCTTGCGCGAAAAGCCGCGACCGGTTGTCCTGCCAGGCTTCGACATGCACGCTGGCATAACGCCGCCCCGACCGGTTGACCCGCGCCCGCGCGTAAGCGTCGCGCGGCAGGCCGGTGCGCAGATAATCGACCGTGAAGTCGATGGTCTTCGGCAGACGCGGCAGATGGTTCGGGTCGAGTGTTTTCGGGTCGAGCCGCCCACTCTCCATCTCTTCCCAGATCAGCGACCACGAAAGCTCAATGATCGCAGCCACCTCAAGGAATGCCGCGGTCACCCCGCCATGGATCGCGGGCAACATGGGATTGCCGATGAGCTTTTCATCGAAGGGCAGAACGGCGGTCAGTTCATCACCGCGCCGTTCGAACTCAATGCCAAGGAACTGGATATAGGGAACGCCATGCACGATGGCCTTCAGGGCCGCATCGCGGCGTTCCTTGACAACCTGCACCGGCTCGGGCTTGGCGCGTTTCGTCATGCGGTTCCCTCCCCTTTCCGTGCGGGTGCCCGTTCCAGCGTGAAGGCCCCGGTCGCCGTGGCCACCGGCAGCGACGTATCCGCGTCATGCGCCGTGGCGCGCACGAAGGCGACCGCGCGGGTGACGTGATAGCATTCTGCCCGCGCGGTGATGCGGTCGCCGGGTTTCGCCGGCCGCATGTAATCGATCCTGAGATCAATCGTCGCCGTTCCGATTACCCCGGTCGGGTGGCTCATCACCGCCGCCCCGCCGCAGGTATCCATCAGGGCCGAAACCGCACCGCCATGGATGACGCCCGTCTGCGGATCGCCGACAAAACGCGGATCATAGGGCATGGAGATCACCGCCACCCCGTCTTCGAGGCTGTCGAGCACCATTCCAAGCGCCCGGCTATGCGGGATCGCCTCAATGAACTGACGCGCGGCGGCGGTTTTTCTGTTGTCCATGGCCCCGATCCTTTCGGCCCGAGTTATTGGCCCTTGCCAAACCAGCCGCAAGTGGTATCTTCTGCAATTAAGAATAATTCGCAATTGCAGAGCGCCATGCACAATACCGACCTTACCACCCCCGCCCTGTCCGAAATCGGACTGACCCGGTTCGGCCCGTTCCGTCCGCGCCGGCTGCTATTGGTCGCAGCCCTCGTGGCTCTCGCGCTTGCACCCGGGGAACTGGGCGAGTTGACGCGCGGGCTGATGCAGGACGCGTTCGTACAGGTCTCGGCCTTTGTCGCGGCAACGCTTCTTTTGTTTTACGGGCTCGAGAAACTCTTCCGCTTCGATATGGGCCTTGCCATGGGCAAGGCGCGCGGAATGCAGGTGCCGATTGCCGCGCTTCTGGGCGCGACACCCGGTTGCGGCGGCGCTGTCGTCGTGGTGGCGGCCTATGCCTCGGGCAAGGTTTCGTTCGGCGCGGTCGTGGCCACGCTGACCGCAACGATGGGGGACGCTGCCTTTCTCCTGATCGCGACCCGGCCCGATGCCGCACTCGTTCTGCTGCCGATCCAGTTCGGCGCAGGCATCGTCACCGGCTGGCTCATCGACCGCTTCGTTTCCGTCGACTACCGGCCGCAGGGCGGCGCCTGCGAAATCGCCCCCCGGATCGGCAAGACCCGTGCCCGCGACTACGCTTACCTCGCCGCTGCCATTCCCGGCCTGATCGTCGGTGCCGCACAGATCGGCGCCATTGAAATCAACCACATCCTCGGGCTTCCCGTGGCGTGGTTCGCATTGGCAGGTGTCTTCACCGGCCTCGCGATCTGGGCTGCGTCGCCCGTGAACGCGATGACCAATTCCGCCGACGGGCCGGTGACCCGGATGGCCGAGGAAACCTCTTTCATCTCCGTCTGGGTGATCATCGCCTATCTCGCCTATGACTATGCCGCCGCCTATGCCGGGCTTGATCTCAAAGCCGCCTTCGCCTCGATCGCCCCGGTCCTGCCGCTGATCGCCGCCGCCATCGGTTTCGTCCCCGGTTGCGGACCGCAGGTTCTGGTCGCCACGCTCTACATCAACGGCGCGATTCCCTTCTCGGCGCTGATGGCCAATGCCATCTCGAATGACGGTGACGCACTCTTCCCCGCCATCGCTCTCGCCCCGAAAGCGGCGATAATGGCCACGGTGTTCTCGACAATCCCTGCGTTGATCCTCGCCTATGGCTTCTACATCTTCGCGCCCGGTTTCCTGAACTGACACCGCGCACCGATCGCGAGTTGTACGGCGCCTCTCCTGCGGTTACGTTCATCGCAGGAGGAGTCCGATGGCCGACGAAGAGCTCACCTTCAAGCAGATGTGCGCGCGGTTCGACGTCACCCCGCGCACGTTGCGCTATTACGAATACATAGAGCTTCTGGCCCCCCGTAAGGACGGACGCGCCCGGTTCTATGGTCCGCGCGAAAGCGCGCGGATGAAGCTCATCCTGCGCGGCCGCCGCTTCGGTTTTTCGCTGGAGGAGATCCGCCAGTGGCTGCTCTTGTACGGCCAGAAGGGCACCAAGGAGCAGTATCAGGTATTCGTCGATCTCGCCAACCGACAGCTTGGTGAACTGCAGAAACAACGCGCCGAACTGGACCAGACGATCGGCGAACTCACGGACTTGCGCGACAAGACGGCCGAGTCGCTGAAGGGCTGAACGCCGCCTGCCGCCCCGATGCGGCGGTAGGGAAATGTCGCCCGATTGGCAAAAATCCTTAGGACATTACGTCATAATTTTTGTGACGCCACGTTACAGTGACGTAGGCGTCAACTTCCCTTGTAAGGATCGAATTAACGTCCATTCTGCCCTACATGACGTTACGACAACCATGAGGGCCCGACCGTGAGTAATGAAACCATGACCATCCGCGAAATGTGCGACGCGTTCGACGTGACACCGCGCACGCTTCGCTTCTACGAATCCAAGGAACTCCTCTATCCGATACGCGAGGGGCAGAAGCGGCTTTACACGAAAAAGGATCGCGGGCGTCTCACGCTGATCCTGCGTGGCAAGCGCTTTGGCTTCAGCCTGGAGGAGATCCGGCAGCTTCTCGACCTCTACGATCCGCAAAGCCTGAACATGGCGCAGGTGGCCAAGACGCTCGACGTCGCCAAGCACCATCTGGCCGATATGACGCAACGGCGCGACGAGTTGAACGTCGCAATCGCTGAACTCGAAGCCCATATCGAACTGGGCGAAAAACATCTCGTTAATCCCAAACCGATCAAGATCTGACACCAACGGAGAGCATTCATGCCCAGCTACACGGCGCCCACACGCGACATACAATTCGTCCTGAACGAGGTTCTGGACGTCGCGAACAGCGATGTGCCGGGCTATTCCGAACTGGAACCGGATTTCACCGCAGCGGTTCTGGAAGAATGCGGCAAGCTCAACTCTGAGGTGCTGGCGCCCCTGAATGTCGTTGGCGACAAGGAAGGCTGCCGTCTGGAAAACGGCGTCGTGCGCACGCCCACGGGCTTCAAGGCGGCCTTCGATCAGGTTCGCGAAGGCGGCTGGACCGGCCTCGACATGCCCGAAGAGTTCGGCGGCCAGAACATGCCTTACGTCATGGGCATCGCCACGCTGGAAATGTTCGCCTCGGCCAACCAGGCCTTCGCCATGTATCAGGGTCTGACCCATGGTGCGGCCTCGGCCATCCTCGCTCACGGATCGGAACACCAGAAGGCGACCTACCTGCCCAAGATGGTCAGTTGCGACTGGACGGGCACCATGAACCTGACCGAGCCGCATTGCGGCACCGATCTGGGGCTGATGCGCACCAAGGCCGAACCGCAGGCCGACGGCAGCTATGCCATCACCGGGCAGAAGATCTTCATCTCGGCCGGCGAACACGACATGGCCGACAACATCATCCATCTGGTTCTGGCCAAGATCCCCGGCGGGCCCGAGGGGATCAAGGGTGTGAGCCTCTTCATCGTGCCGAAATTCCTGGTGAAGGAAGACGGCAGCCTGGGGGAACGCAACGCGCTCTCCTGTGGCAAGATCGAGGAAAAGATGGGCATCCACGGCAACTCGACCTGCGTTATGAACTATGACGGGGCCAAGGGTTTTCTGATCGGCGAGATGCACAAGGGCATGCGGGCCATGTTCACGATGATGAACGAGGCGCGTCTGGGCGTCGGCATGCAGGGTCTCGCACAGGCCGAGGCCGCCTATCAGAACGCGGTGGCCTATGCCAAGGACCGGCTGCAGGGCCGTGCGGTGACGGGCGCGGAAAACCCCGACGGACCCGCTGACCCGCTGATTGTCCATCCCGATATCCGCCGAAGCCTGATGGACCAGAAAAGTTTCACCGAAGGGGCGCGCGCCTTTATCCTCTGGGGTTCAACGCTGATCGACAAGTCGCATCGCGGCGGGGATGCCGACGCGGAGGGCATGATCTCGCTCCTGACCCCGGTCATCAAGGGTTTCCTCACCGATCGCGGTTACGACATGACGGTGCAGGCCCAGCAGATCTATGGCGGCCACGGCTATATCGAGGAATGGGGCATGTCGCAGTTCACCCGCGACGCCCGGATTGCGATGATCTACGAGGGCGCTAATGGCGTTCAGGCGCTCGACCTCGTCGGTCGCAAACTGGCCGCCGATGGCGGCAAGCATGTGATGGCCTTCTTCGACATGGTGAAGAGCTTCATCAAGGAAAACGAAGGCGACGAGGGCCTGAAGAAGGACTTCCTCGAGCCTTTGAAGGCAGCCTCGAAAGACCTTCAGGCGGCCGGGATGTTTTTCATGCAGAACGGCATGAAGAACCCCAATGCCGCGCTCGCGGGCTCCTACGACTTCATGCACCTTTTCGGCCATGTCTGCCTCGGCCTGATGTGGGCGCGCTCGGCCAAGGTGGCGCTTGCGGCGCTCGCGGGCGGCGCTTCCGACACCGCGTTTTACGAAAACAAGCTCACGACGGGGCGCTACTACATGGCCCGGCAACTGCCGATGACGGCGACCCATCTCGCGCGCATCCAGTCGGGTGCCGATGTCGTGATGACGCTGCCTGCCGACGCGTTCTAAAGTCTCCGGGAAGAGACACGCATGGACGGCTCCCGCGGCACATCGCGGGGGTCAGACCGAACGCCAGAGGACCCGAATGCCCAAACGCCTGCGCCTGACCCGACGTTTCCCGGCAGCAATGTCGAACGACGCCTATCGCACGCTGTCGCGCTTTGCCGACGAGGCCGAGATCACGACCGACGAGGCGCTGACTTTCCTCTTCGAGCATTTCGGATCTGTGACGCACAAGGACAACCTCACCCACCGGCTCAGGTTATTCAAAGCCGAGCTTGAAGACCGGAAGGCATGAGCAGGATGGCGATGTCGGAATTGAGTATTTTTGCCAAGAAGAAATACAAGATGCGCCCCGGAAACGACGTCGGCCCTCAAACCTGGGGTGCTTCTCGTCGATCCCGGAGCGACTTCTCCTTGGGCGGTCATCGGCACTCCTGCCTGTACCGCCCCGCGAAACTCGCCCGATTCTGGTTAACAAATCCTTGTTCTTCTTGGCGAAAATACTCCACGGGGTCGCCATTGGGTGCGCCATTGGTTCGAGCACCAATGGCGACGGGGTGTGAAACCCCCGCTGGCGCGACATTCAGCAGGGGCACGGCATGACTGCAAAACTCCACTGCTTTGGCGAAAGCGGCAATGCCTACAAGGCGGCGCTGACGCTGGAACTTTCCGGCTATAACTGGGAACCGGTCTTCGTCGATTTCTTCAACGGCGCGACACGCACACCCGAGTTTCGCAAGCTCAATGTCATGGGAGAGGTGCCGGTCTTTGAGGAAGACGGCCAGACACTCAGCCAGTCCGGCGCGATCATGTATCATGTCGTCAAGCGGACGGGCAAACTCGGCGGCGCACCGGGCAAGGCCGAAGAGGTCTTGCGCTGGGTCCTGTGGGACAATCACAAGATGTCCTCGCAGGCCGGGATGACCCGGTTCCTGATGAACTTCCTGCCCGAGGACAAGCGCCCCAGGGACGTCATCGCCTTCATGCAGGCCCGCCTCAAGAATGCCTATGCCGCGCTTGACGCCCATCTGAAGGGCCGCGACTGGATCGTCGGCGGCGGCCCGACCATCGCCGACATCTCGGCTTGCGGCTACCTCTATTACCCTGAGCCCTTCGGTTTCGACCGCAAGGACTGGCCCGAAATCGACCGCTGGCTGGCGGGCATTTCTGCCCTGCCCGGCTGGAAACATCCCTATGACCTTATGCCCGGCAACCCCTCTGACCGGGCGGCGAACTGACCGGAGGACACGATGACCGAAGCCTATATCTATGACGCCGTGCGCAGCCCGCGCGGCAAGGGCCGCGCCGATGGCGCGCTCCATGAAGTGACCTCTGTCGCACTCTCGGCGAAGATCCTGAACGCCGTGAAGGAACGCAATAACCTTGCGGGCCACGCTGTCGAGGACGTGATCTGGGGCAACGTGACCCAGGTCGGCGAACAAGGCGGATGCCTCGCCCGTTCTGCCGTGCTGCTCTCGGACCTCGACGAACGCATCCCGGGCCTTGCCATCAACCGCTTCTGTGCCTCTGGCATGGAAGCCGTGAACCTTGCCGCCAATCAGGTAAAGGGCGGCGCCGGTCAGGCCTATATCGCGGGTGGCGTCGAAATGATGGGCCGCGTTGCCATGGGATCGGACGGGGCGGCGATCGCCGTCGATCCGACGCTGGCGATGAAGACCTATTTCGTTCCGCAGGGCATTTCCGCCGACATCATCGCCACCGAATACGGGTTCAGCCGAGATGAGGCGGATGCGCTTGCGGTGGAGTCTCAAAACCGCGCTGCAAAGGCTTGGGAAGACAAGCGTTTCGCCAAGTCTATCGTCACGATCCGCGACCAGAATGGGCTGCCGATCCTCGACCATGACGAATACATGCGCCCCGGCACCGACATGCAGACCCTTGGCGCGCTGAAAGCCTCGTTCAAGGATATGGGCGAGGTCATGCCCGGTTTCGACAAGGTCGCGCTGATGAAATATCCGCATCTGGAGCGGATCAATCATATCCACCACGCCGGCAACTCCTCTGGCATCGTGGATGGGGCGGCGGCCGTCCTGATCGGCAACAAGGAATTCGGTGAGGCCCACGGCCTGAAACCCCGCGCCCGCATCCGCGCCACGGCCAAGATCGGCACCGATCCGACGATCATGCTGACCGGCCCGGTGCCGGTGACCGAGAAAATTCTGAAGGACAGCGGCATGTCGATCAACGACATCGACCTCTTTGAGGTTAATGAGGCCTTCGCCTCCGTCGTTCTGCGCTTCATGCAGGCCTTCGACGTCGACAATTCCAAGGTCAACGTCAATGGCGGCTCCATCGCCATGGGCCACCCGCTTGGCGCCACGGGTGCCATCATCATCGGCACGCTTCTGGATGAGCTGGAGCGCAGCGGCAAGGGCACCGGCCTCGCCACGCTCTGCATCGCCTCCGGCATGGGTGCGGCCACGATCATCGAGCGGGTGTGACCATGCCCGTCATCGACAAAAGCAAGGTGCCGGTGAAGACCGGCTCCATCTATCCCGAACCCTATGCCAGCCAGATGGCCGGGCGATCCAGCCTGCGCCTCGGCGATGCTGGCGGGCTGACACAGTTCGGTGCGAATGAGGTGATCCTTGCGCCCGGCGCGCTGTCCAGCTTGCGCCACTGGCATCACCGCGAGGATGAGTTCGTGATGGTCACGCAAGGCGAATGCGTGCTGGTGCAGGATGAGGGCGAGACCCTCATGCGCCCCGGCGATTGCGCCGCCTTTCCGGCGGGCGATCCGAACGGCCATCATTTCATCAACAAATCGGCAGCCGAGGCGCGGTTCCTCGTCATCGGCTCCCGCATGAACCCCGAAAAAGCCACCTATTCCGATGTCGATCTGGAAGTGGAGCTGAAGGACGGCAAGGCCACATTCACCCATAAGGACGGCACCCCCTATCAGGGAGACAGAACATGACCGATTTCACCTACGAAGTGGACGCAGACGGCGTCGCCATCATCACCTGGGACGTACCGAACAAGTCGATGAACGTCCTGAACCTCGACAGCATGGTCACGCTGGAGGGCTTCGTCGATCAGGCGCTGGCCGACGACAAGGTGAAGGGCGTGATCCTGACCTCTGGCAAGAAGGATTTCGCCGGAGGCATGGACCTCAACGTCATCGCCAAGATGAAGGAAAGTGCCGGCGACGACCCGGCGCGGGGTCTTTTCGAAGGGATCATGAAGTTCCACGGGCTGGAGCGGAAGATCGAGCTTGCGGGCATGGACTTCAAGACCAAGAAGGGCGGCAAGCCCATCGCCGCCGCCCTGCCCGGCACAGCCCTTGGTATCGGGCTGGAAATTCCGCTCTCCTGTCACCGGATCATTGCCGCCGACAACCCCAAGGCGAAGATCGGCCTGCCGGAGATCATGGTCGGCATCTTTCCCGGAGCGGGCGGCACGATGCGCCTGACCCGCAAGCTGGGCGCGATGGCGGCGGCACCGTTCCTGCTGGAAGGCAAGCTTTCCGATCCGAAGAAGGCAAAGGCCGCGGGCATCATCGATGAGGTCGTGGCGCCCGAAGACCTGATGACCCGCGCCAAGGAATGGGTCCTGTCGGCGACCGACGCCGATATCGTCAAACCGTGGGACGCCAAGGGATACAAGATGCCCGGCGGCACGCCCTATCACCCGGCGGGATTTATGACATTCGTCGGGGCCTCGGCCATGGTCCATGGCAAGACGCAGGGCGTCTATCCGGCGGCGAAGGCGCTGCTGGCGGCGGTCTATGAGGGCGCCATGGTGCCCTTCGACACCGCGCTGAAGATCGAGGCGCGCTGGTTCACCAATGTGCTGATGAACCCCTCGTCGGCGGCGATGATCCGCAGCCTCTTCATCAACAAGGAGGCCTTGGAGAAAGGCGCGAACCGCCCGAAGGTCGATGACCAGACGGTGAAGAAGGTGGGCGTGCTCGGTGCTGGCATGATGGGCGCGGGCATCGCCTATGTCTCGGCCAGCGCGGGCATCGAGGTTGTGCTGATCGACGCGAAACAGGAGGCCGCCGACAAGGGCAAGTCCTATTCCGAAGGGCTCTTGGACAAGGGCATGAAGCGGGGCAAGGTGACGGCCGAGAAGAAGGCCGAGGTTCTTGGCCGGATCAATGCGACGACCGATTATGCCGCGCTTCAGGGCTGCGACCTGATCGTCGAGGCGGTCTTTGAGGATATGGGCGTCAAGGCCGACGTGACAGCGAAGGCCGAAGCCGTCATCCCGGCGGATGCGATCTTTGCCACCAACACCTCGACCCTGCCGATCTCGGACCTTGCCAAGGCGTCGAAGCGGCCCGAGCAGTTCATCGGCATCCACTTCTTCTCGCCTGTCGACAAGATGATGCTGGTGGAGATCATCAAGGGAAAGGAAACCGGCGACGTGGCCGTGGCCAAGGCGCTCGACTTCGTGCGGCAGATCAGGAAGACGCCGATCGTCGTCAACGATGCGCGCTTCTTCTACGCCAACCGCTGCATCATTCCCTATATCAACGAAGGCATCCGCATGGTGGCCGAGGGCGTCGAACCGGCGCTGATCGAGAATGCCGCGAAGCTCTTGGGCTTCCCGCTTGGGCCGCTGCAACTCGTCGATGAGACCTCCATCGACCTTGGCGTGAAGATCGCCAAGGCGACGAAGGCGGCGATGGGCGATGCCTATCCTGACAGCGCGGTTGACGAGGTCCTCTTCGCGATGGCCGACAGGGGCCGTCTGGGGCGCAAGTCCAATGCGGGCTTTTACGCCTATGACGATAAAGGCGGGCGTTTGGGGCTCTGGGAGGAATTGGGCGCGGTCTGGCCGGTGGCCGACACGCAACCCGACCTGCATGAGGTCCAGCACCGGCTGATGATGGCGCAGGTGCTGGAGGCGGTCAGGGCGCTGGAAGAGGGCGTGCTGGAGGACATCCGCGAAGGCGATGTGGGCGCGATCCTCGGCTGGGGCTTCGCGCCCTGGTCGGGCGGTCCGTTCGCATGGCTCGACATCATCGGGGCCGAACAGGCCGTGGCGATCTGCGGGGGCTTGGAAAACCGCTATGGCGCCCGCTTTGTGGCGCCCAAGCTGCTCCGTGACCTCGCGGCGAAGGGAGAAACCTTCTATGGTCGCCTGTCGCCCGTCGGCAAAGCGGCCTGAAAAGGCGGCGGGGGGTAGCCCCCGCCTCCACCCCGCGGCGGTCGACAGCGCAAATGGCGACAGCCAAGTTCGACTTCGCCGAAGCCTCCCCGTTTCTACACCCCCATGAAACCCTTGCGGCCCCCTGCAAGACATGCAACTTGCGATGGCAGGGGGTGCCATGGCTTTTCCGATCCACGAACTGGCGGCGCTTGGCACCGCGACCTGCTGGGCGACAACCGGCATTCTGGCCTCTGACGCCGTCCGGGCGCTTGGGCCATTTCATTTCAACCTGATCCGCCAGGGCCTGGTGGCCCTGCTTCTGGCCGCAATCGTTCTGACCTCCGGCACCATGGCACTGCCCAACTGGCACGGGATCGTGGTGCTGGCGCTGTCGGGCGTTATCGGCATCCTCCTGGGCGATACGTTCAACTTCGCTGCGGTCGGCCGGCTCGGACCACGACGCGCGGGCGCGATCTATGCGCTGAACGCCCCGATGGCGGCCGTGCTCGCCTGGCTGGTCCTTGGCGAACGGCTTGGTGGGCAGGCGGCGCTTGGCATCGGCATCACGGTCACCGGTGTCGCGCTGGCGATCATGGGGCGGCCACCCCAGACCGCGCACCGGTTCGAGCAGATGAACGGTCGGCTGCGGGCGGGCCTGTTCTTCGGTCTTCTGGCCGCACTTGGTCAGGCCATCGGGGCCCTGATCGCCCGGCCCTATATGCAGGGCGGGCTCGACCCCTATGTGGGGTCGCTGATCCGGGTCGGTGCCTCGGGGCTGATGATGGGCGTTGTGGCTGCCCTCCCCCTCGCCCCGCCACGCCCCGTATCAATCAGCCGAACTGCACTTGTGCTGACCGCGCTGACGGCGGTGATCGGGCTACTGCTGGGCATGACGTTGTTTCTCTACGCGCTTCAGGGCGCGAAAACCGGGATCATCGCGACGCTTTCAGCGACATCCCCGGTGATCATCCTGCCGCTCCTCTGGATCAGAACCGGCCAGCGACCCAGCGCCAAGAGCTGGGCTGGCGCAGCCCTCGCCGTGGCGGGGCTGGCGCTGATCTTCACCAGATAGGCGCGCCTAGTCTGGGTCGAAGCGATAGCCAAACCGCTCAATGTCAGCAGCGCAAACTTGCGCGACCGTTTCGGCATCGTCAGCCGAATAAAGCCGCCGCCAGTCGCTCGGTCGATCCGATGCATTCTCGACGGCGAGCGGCGCAAGCCGAAAGCCGAGATGGGCCTCGAACGGGATCACGTCTTCGTCGAAATGCTCCAGCCGGATGAAGAGGTCACAACGCTCATTCCCTCCGGAAGTTTTCACATAACTTCCATAGGGATGTAAGGCAAAGCTCTTGCGGGTTTCGGACGCGTTCAGGAAGTCACTGAACTCCGATTCCTTCGCCAGCGCCACGGCGGGATGGGCGAAGCTCTGGGCGCGCAGCCAGTGATAATAACTGACCATCCGGTCCCAGGGATTGCGCACCATGGTCACAGTGAAAAACGAACCAATTTCTTCGTCCGTGGCGAGGCCGCGAATATGGGCAAGCGTCGAATGCTTCCAAAGCCGTCCGGCGGTCTCAACCCCCTTCAGCCGTCCCTTTCGCGCCTTCGCCTTCGGCGTGTCGCCAACGAAGATATCGTCGCGCTTCGCCCGCGCCTCCAGCGCCAGCGTCAGCGCCGTTCCCCCGGTCTTGGGGATATGGATGAAGATATAGCGGCGCCCGCGCGACAGGATCATGCAGGCGAATTTATCTCCCGCGAAGCGCGATGATAAGCCCTGCGGCAAAGATCATGACGATGCCCGAGACCGCCGTCGGGGCCAGCACATCGCCCCAGATCACATAGGCCCAAAAGGCCGAGGCGGGCAGGATCACGTATTCGAAGATCGCAACCCGGCTGGCCTCGGCAACCTGATAGGCCTTGATCATCATGCCCACCCCAAGAAGCGAGCCCGCCGCCTGCACGAAAGTCCAGAAAAGGAAGGTCGACGTGGGCCAGACCGCGCCGCGAATGATGAACCCGTCGGCCCCCGCAGGCACCTCCTGCGGCCAGAGCGCGAAAGCCGCCATACCGATCAGGCCAAAGACGCCGAGGGCGCCAAAGAACCCTATCAGCAGTGTTTCCGCCGTCTCGCCCGCGCACCATTGCCGCGTCGCGATATTGCCAAGCGCATAAAGCGCACCCGCCCCGATGGGCAGAAGCGTGAGCGGGCTCAGAAGCGTCCCCTGCCCCGGCCCGAGGACGAGCATCGCACCGCCGAACCCTAGGATCACGCCGAGTATCCGGAACGGTCCAAGCGCCTGGCCAAAGATGAAGCGGGAAATCAGCAGGGTGAAGATGGGTGCCGTGAAAAGCCCCGCCGCCACGGTTGCGACCGGCAGGAAGGCGAGGCAGCCGAAATAGACGATCATCGCCGTGCCGTGCAGCGCACTCCGCCCCGCAACCGCCGCCCAGTTGCGCGGGCGCAGCCGCCAGCCCATGACCGCCGCGACCGCCCCGAGGATCACGAAGCCGAAAGCCGTCCGGGTTGCAAAGAACTGCCAGAGCCCGGCATCGCGCGCGATAAGCTGCACGTAATTGTCGGTAAACCCGATCGCCATGGCGTAACCGAGGATTAGAAACGCCGCGAGGATCGTCGCATTCACCGCCCTCGGCTCAGCTTCTGTCGTCATATCGCCACCAAATGTCGAATCCCGGTATCCTTGAAGCCGCTGCGATGGCAATAATCGCGCCGGTTAGCGACATCTTCGGTCGGGGAGGACTGGTATGGGTTGGATGGCGGATGAAACCGGACTGGGGCGGAATGCGGCGAACTTCGTGCCCCTGACGCCACTGTCGTTTCTGGCGCGCGCAGGCGATGTTTTTGCCGATCAGACCGCAGTGGTCTATCGCGGCACACGCCGGACCTACGCCGAATACCGCGCCCGGGTCAGCCGCCTTGCCTCTGCCCTGACCGCGCGTGGCGTGCAGCCGGGCGATGTGGTCGCCACGTTGCTGCCCAACATACCCGCCCAGGCCGAGGCGCATTTCGGCATTCCCGCCGCTGGCGCCGTCCTGAACACGATCAACACGCGCCTCGATACGGACACGATCGCCTATATCTTCGGTCACGGACAGGCGAAGATCGCACTGGTCGATACCGCGCTACTGCCACTGGCCGAAGCCGCGATTGCCGAAATGGACGGCCCCGGGCCTGAGATTATCGAGGTCGCCGACCGAGAGGCGGGCTTTGCCCCGTCCGGCCGCTACACCGAATACGAGGCGCTCTTGAAACAGGGCGACCCCGACGCGCCCTGGATCATGCCGCAGGATGAATGGGAAAGCCTGTCGCTCAACTACACCTCCGGCACCACGGGCCGGCCAAAGGGCGTCGTCTATCACCATCGCGGCGCCTATCTCCTCGCGATGGGGACTGCCGTGACATGGGCCGTTGGCATCAGGCCGGTCTACCTGACCATCGTGCCCCTGTTTCACTGTAACGGCTGGTGCCACACCTGGATGCTGCCCGCCGTCGGCGGCACGCTCGTCTGCTGCCGGGATGTCACCGCCAAGAACATCTATGACGCCATCGCCGATGAGGGCGTGACCCATATGGGCGGTGCGCCGATCGTGCTGAATTCGATCATCAACGCCAAGGACGCCGACCGCCGCCCCTTCGACCATGTGGTCGAGGTCTATACCGCCGGCGCCCCGCCCCCTGCCGCCACATTGGCCGCCATCGAGCCGCTCGGCTTCCGCGTCACACAGGTCTACGGCCTGACAGAAACCTACGGCCATGTCACCGAATGCCTCTGGCACGGCCGCTGGGATGGGCTGGCGCAGGCCGAACGCGCGTCGATCAAGGCACGCACCGGGGTCCTGATGCCCTTCATGGAGGACATCACCGTCCACGACGAAACCGGCAATCCTGTGCCCCGCGACGGCAAGACCGTGGGCGAGATTGCCATTCGCGGCAATTCGGTGATGAAGGGCTACTACAAGAACCCCGAGGCCACGGCCGAAGCCTTCAAGGGCGGGTTCTTCCGCTCCGGCGACATCGCCTTCCAGCACGAGGACGGCTATATCAAGATCACCGACCGCGCCAAGGACATCATCATCTCGGGCGGCGAGAACGTGTCGTCGGTCGAGGTCGAGGGCGCGCTGATGCACCATCCGGCCGTCTCGCTCTGCTCCGTCGTGGCCAAGCCCGATGACAAATGGGGCGAGGTGCCCTGCGCCTTCGTCGAACTGAAAGAAGGTCGGACGGCGGATGAGGCGGAGCTTATCGCCTTTGCCCGCGAGCGGCTGGCAGGCTTCAAGACCCCCAAGAGGGTGGTCTTCTGCGAACTTCCAAAGACCTCGACCGGCAAGGTGCAGAAGTTCGAATTAAGGGCGCGGGCAAAGGAACTCTGATCGCTACATCCCCGCTACCGGACCATGGGTTCAAAGAAAAGGTCTGCCCGTGATCGTGTTGGTTCGCTTTGCGGACAAAACAGGTATCTGGATTCCGACTTCGCCACCGAGATCACGAAGTGCAATCCAACATCAACGCAGGCTCTTCGAATTCGTCGCTTGTGACAACTCGGCGATTAAGCTCACAATTTACGCTGGCATCTGCCCGATTACTTCAACGTAAGTAGTGCCTGACAATCCGCCCGGGTCCTTGGCTTCCATTTCAAGACGACGTGCAACAGAAGCGCGCTCATCCTCCGTGATCCAACCCTTTCCTACGGCCTCATTCACAAAGTCGGCTTGCGTCCAGAGCCCCGACATCGCCCGGTACATGCCCGCTCTTGCTTCTGCGTTCGGCGAGTAGGCGTAGACCGGTCTCGCACTGAGGACGTTCAATCCAACTCCCGCAAATAAAGCCGGAAGATCACGTCCGATGTCCGGGTAGCCGTCGTTTTCGCGTACTGATCTTTGGAGGGTCGACATCACCGTCTTCATCGCGACATCGGCAGGACCATATAGGCTGGCGCCAAAGTCGATTTCCCGAAACGCAGCCAAGCCTCCTGGCTTCAACACCCGCTTCACCTCTTCGAGAACCGGGCCGACATCGCTGAACTGCATCAGAATGGTGTGTCCGTAGACCACGTCGAAGACGTCGTTCGGAAATGGAAGGGCGAGCACGCTCGCGGTCTCGAACCGACAGTTGCCGAGTCCCAGTTTCGCGGCTTTTTCGCGGGCGATCTCGATCTGCGAAGCCTCGATATCGACACCCACGGCCTCGCCCGGTGCGATCGCCTCAGCCAATCCTACCGTGATCGAGCCTGGTCCGCATCCGACATCCAAGACCGACATCCCGGAAGTCAGTCTTGGAAGCAGAAAACCCGCATTCACGGCAGCCGTCCGACTGCCCATCAATCCAATCGCCGCCGGGCTATAGCCGAATGCGTAAATCCTGCCATCAGAGTTCTCTCTCGACATCACTATTCCTTGCTGCGGTAGGTTGAGGATGGCGCTAATTGTTGAAATGCTACGCTTAACACCCCCACATTGAAAGCTTTCGAGAATAAGGCCCGCTTTGGGCTCAGAACAGCCCGACAAGACTTCCTGATACGCCCAAAGAAAAAGGCCGGGCGATCTGCCCGGCCTTTTCATGTCATCCGTTCAAGGCTTACCGCCCGAGCGACCACCAGCCGCGCCGTTTAGGCTTCGCGGCTTCTTCTTCGGCCGTTTCCGCCATCTGCGGGTCCGGCTGCAAGGCTGCGTCGGCCTCTGCGGCCACAGGCTCAGGGGCCGGCTCGTGCTCGACCTTTGCCGGGGCTTCCTCCGCCACCGGTGCGGCAGGTTCCGCCGCCACGACTACGGGCGCCTCTTCGGCGGCAGGCTTCGCCGCCGCCTTGCGGCTGCGCGAGGTCCGGGGCTTTGCCGGTTTTTTCGGCTCGGCCTCGGCTTCCACCGCCTGGGCGGGTTCGGCCTCGGCTTCAGCCTCTGCCGCTTTCTTTGACCGGCTCCGGCCCGTCGCGGCCCGCTTGCGCGGTGAGGCTTTCTTGGGCTCCGCTTCGGCCTCGGCCACCTCGGAGGACGCGGCCTCGACCGGTGCTTCCTCGGCAGCGACAGCCTCAGCGGGTTCCGCCACGGCTTC
Organism: Albidovulum litorale; assembly: GCF_025751495.1. GTDB lineage: Bacteria > Pseudomonadota > Alphaproteobacteria > Rhodobacterales > Rhodobacteraceae > Albidovulum > Albidovulum litorale. The sequence goes on from NZ_JAOWKZ010000001.1 coordinate 594,602, forward strand.
GGTCTCCGGCTTTTTCTTACGCGACCGGCTGCGGCGCGATTTCGGCTTCTCGGCTGCTGCCTCTTCGGCCACCGGTTCCGCCGCGGCTTCCGCCGCTGGCTCGGTCACCGCATCCGTATCTTCCGCGCCGGCATCGCTGTCGTCGCCCTGATCGGCGCCCTGCGCCGCATCGGCGCCATTGCCGCCACCCTTGCGCCGCCGCCGACGACGGCGCTTCTTCTTGCGCGGGGCATCGCCTTCGCCGTCGCTTGCAGCGGGGGCCGCAGCGACGGCGTCTTCTTCCTCGTCCTCGGCCTCGACCTCGGCGATGTCGTCCTCTTCCTCCTCGGCCAGTCGCAGCGCATCGACCGAGACAACCGGCGCGGCCTCGGGCACAACCCGGGTCGCGGTCTTGAACTTTTCGATGGAGAAATCGGGGCTGACCATCGCCGGATCGGCCTCGATCCGGATCGACATGCCGTAACGCGCCTCGATCTGGGCCAGATGCTCGCGCTTCTGGTTGAAGAGGAAGTTCACGACAGCGACGGGGGCCTTCAGCAGCACTTCACGCGACCGCTTGCGGGTCCCCTCCTCTTCCAGCTGGCGCAGGATCTGCAGGGCAAGGTTGTCGTCCGACCGGATGATGCCGGTGCCGTGGCAATGCGGACAAGGCGCGGTCGTCGATTCCAGCATGCCCGGGCGTAGCCGCTGGCGGCTCATCTCCAGAAGACCGAAGCCCGAAATGCGGCCAACCTGAATGCGGGCGCGGTCGGTTTTCAGCTTCTCCTTCAGGCGCTTCTCGACGGCGGCGTTGTTCTTACGCTCTTCCATGTCGATGAAGTCGATGACGATAAGCCCTGCAAGGTCGCGCAGGCGCAACTGCCGCGCCACTTCCTCGGCCGCCTCAAGGTTGGTCTTGAGCGCGGTTTCCTCGATCGAACCTTCCTTTGTCGCGCGGCCTGAGTTCACGTCGATGGCGACGAGCGCCTCGGTCACGCCGATGACGATATAGCCGCCCGATTTGAGCTGAACGGTCGGGTTGAACATCGCCGCGAGGTAGCTTTCAACCTGATAGCGGGCGAACAAGGGCAGCCCCTCGTGGTAGTGCTTCACGTTCTTGGCGTGGGACGGCATGATCATCTTCATGAAGTCCTTGGCCGCGCGGTAGCCGTCCGGCCCCTCGACCAGAACCTCGTCGATGTCTTTGTTGTAAAGGTCGCGGATCGTGCGCTTGATCAGATCACCTTCTTCATAAATCGGCGCGGGCGCGATCGACTTCATCGTCAGATCGCGGATCTGCTCCCAGAGCCGCATCAGGTATTCGTAGTCGCGCTTGATCTCGGCCTTGGTGCGCTGGCTTCCGGCGGTGCGGATGATCAGACCGGCACCCTGCGGCACCTCGATCTCGCCCGCGATCTCCTTCAGCTTCTTGCGGTCGGCGGCATTGGTGATCTTGCGGCTGATCCCGCCGCCCCGGGCGGTGTTCGGCATCAACACGCAGTAGCGGCCGGCAAGCGACAGATAGGTCGTCAGCGCCGCACCCTTGTTGCCGCGTTCTTCCTTGACGACCTGGACCAGCATGATCTGCCGGACCTTGATCACTTCCTGGATCTTGTAACGGCGCGGACGCGGCTTCCTCGGCTGGCGGATCTCCTCGGCCACATCCTCGTCCGCAACCGATTCGATTTCCTCATCGGTGTCAGAGGCATGATCAGCCGCAACATAGGGGCCTTCAGCCTCGGCGTCGCCATTCCCGTCATCGGCGTCGTTGTCGACAGCCGATTCAACGGTGTCAGGCGTCTCAGTGGTCGCCGCCCCAGTGCTTTCCTCGTCGGCATTGGTCACGTCCGAAGCGTCCGTCTGATCGGCATCCTCGTCATCGAGGTCGACCACGGTCATGCCCGGGATATCGTCGCTCGTGACCACCGCGTCGTCGGACCGGGCCTTCTCGGCCTTTGACTTGGGTTTCGGCCTGCTGCGGCGACGGCCCCGGTTGTTCTCCTCGGCCTCCTGCGCCTCGGCATAGGCACGCTCTTCTTCCAGAAGCGCCTGCCGGTCCGCGACCGGGATCTGGTAATAATCCGGATGGATTTCCGAAAAGGCGAGGAAGCCGTGACGGTTGCCGCCGTAATCGACAAAGGCAGCCTGAAGCGAGGGTTCGACCCGCGTGACCTTGGCTAGATAGATATTGCCGGCAAGCTGGCGTTTGTTGACGGTTTCAAAGTCGAATTCCTCAACCTTGTTTCCGTCGACCACCACAACGCGGGTCTCTTCCGCGTGGGTGGCATCGATGAGCATTTTCTTGGCCATGTAATCTTTCCGAACGCAGAAAGCGGCCGGGACCCTGGCGGGCCGGCACGCAAACGGCATTCAATTGCTGATGCGAAAGGCGGTGCGGAACACAGTGGGGCGGCGGCCGAAGGCCTGCCGGTGGTCCGCTGCTCTGTCCTCACGCGCTTCATCGCGGTTCTGTCCCGGATGCCTCGCGGCATCCAACTCGGGCCCCGGGGCCGGACGCGGCTGACGGGGCGAATGTGCGGCCTTGCGGCCAATCGGCCTGCCATTGCCCTGCCCGGGACCGGTGCGGTTCCGGCGCGCAGGACGGCAGCAAATCTGATGGGTCGGGGCGCAGGTAACGCGCCGGATCGACGTGGAGCGACATTAGCGGGGAACGCCGGTCGAACACAATGGCCAATTTGGCGTGCGCCGCCGCAGGCCGGAGGCAAGGTGGGTTAAACCCACCTTACATTCGCCTCAGAGGTAATCTGACCGCTGCAGCGAATACTTCGCCATCTTCTCGTTCAGCGTCCGGCGCGGCAGGCAAAGCTCTTCCATCACCGCCGCGATGGAGCCCTTGTGGCGCCGCATCGTATTGTCGATCAGCATCTTCTCGAAGCTCTCGACATAATCCTTCAGGGGCTTGCCCTCCGTCGTCATCACGGGCCCGGCCTCTTCGTTCTCGGCCATGAGAAGCGAAGCGATGGAGCCCGATCCGCGCCGGTTCTGAAGGACAGCGCGTTCGGCCACGTTGATCAACTGGCGGACATTGCCCGGCCACGGCGCTTGTAGCAGCTGCGCCGCCTCCTGCGCCGTCACCTGCGGCGCATCGCAGCCATATTCCTCGGCGAACTGTTCGGCGAGCCGGGTGAACAGCGTCAGGATATCTTCACCGCGCGAGCGCAGGGGCGGCAGCATGATCTTGAGCGCCGCAAGGCGGAAATAGAGGTCGGGACGCAGGGCGTCCTCCACGGTCCTGCCCTGTTCGTGGTCGTTGCAGATCGCGATAATGCGGGTCTCGGCCGGGCTTCCCTGCTCGTTGATGAAGGTCAGAAGCCGCGCCTGCAAGGGCTGGCTCAGCGCCTCGACATCCTCAAGGACAAGCGTACCGCCGCGCGCCTCCTCAACGAGCGGGATCTGCCCACCCTCCTCCATCGGCCCGAAAAGCCGCGCGCCAAGCTGGTCTTCGGAATAGGCGGCACAGGACAGGACCGAGAATTTCTTGCCCGCCCGCGGCCCCACCGCGTGCAGCGCATGGGCGACCAAAGTCTTGCCCGTCCCGGTCTCGCCGTCGATCAGCACATGGCCGTCGGCCTGACCGAGATCGAGAATATCCTCGCGCAGCCGCTCCATCGCCGGGGAATTGCCGATCAGCTTCTTCATGATTGTGGTGCCGTCGCTGAGTTCCTTCCTCAGCGCCCGGTTGTCGAGCGTCATCCGACGCGCCTGGCTCGCGCGTTTGGCAAGCTCGGTCATACGGTCAGGGTTGAACGGCTTTTCAAGAAAATCATAGGCCCCGACCCGCATCGCCTCCACCGCCATAGGCACATCGCCATGGCCGGTGATCATCACGACGGGCAGACCGCTGTCGACGCTCATCAGGCGCTTGAGAAAGGCCATACCGTCCATGCCGGGCATCTTGATATCCGACACCACGACCCCGGGATAATCCGATCCGATCGCCTTCAGCGCATCTTCCGCGCAGGCAAAGGTCTCGGTGTCGAACCCCGACAGGGCCAGCCACTGGCTGATTGACTGCCGCATATCCTGTTCGTCATCGACGATCGCCACTTTCATCGCGCGTGCCATGAACTACCTCTTCACTCCGCTGCCTGCGTCTTCCCGGTTAATATGGGGAGCTGCACTTCGAATACAGCCCCACCCCCCGGTGCGTTGCGCGCCGTGAGGCGCCCGCCAAGGTCTTTCACGATCCCGGATGAAATGGCCAGCCCCAGTCCGACCCCCTCTCCGGGCTTCTTGGTGGTGTAGAAAGGCTCGAAGAGGTTTTCGAGATCGTCGATCCCGTGGCCGTTGTCACGAACCGCAAGGGTCACCGTCTCGCCCGCCGTCAGGATGATCTCGATCTCGGGATCGGCGCTCTGCCGCGTCGCGTCTAGCGCGTTCCTTAGGAGGTTGATGATCACCTGTTCCAACCGCACCCGGTCGGCCATCACCACCACGCTTTCACGGGTCAGCATCCGGGTGATGCGCACGGACCTTGTGCGAAGCGTCGGCTCCATCATCGACAAAGCGGAGGAAATACAAGACCTTACATCGACCGGCTCAAATGCCTCGCCGCCCTTGCGGGCATAGCTTTTCAATTGCCGGGTGATCGCGCCCATGCGTTCGATCAGGTCGTCGATGCGCTGGAACGATGACAGCGCCTCTTCCGCGCGTCGGCGCTGTAACAAAAGCCGGGCCCCCGCGAGATAGGTTTTCATCGCCGCGAGCGGCTGGTTCAGCTCGTGGCTCACTGCCGCCGACATCTCGCCCAAAGCGGCGAGTTTCGAGGACTGCGCCAGCGTCTGTTCGGCCACTTCAAGGTCTTTCTGGACCTTCTCGCGTTCGGCAATCACCTGCTGAAGACGGGCGTTCAGTTGTCGCAGATCGGCAGATTCCCGCCGCGCAACGGCGGATTGGCGCCGGGCCCTGCGCGAGAGCAGATAAAAGATCAGTGAGAGCAGCACCGCGAAGACCATGATTTCGAGCGCCAGAAAGGCGTTCACTTTCTCGCGGATCGAATCGTAGGTGGTGAAGCTGATCAGCTTCCAGCCCCGGAACGGGATGCGGGCCTCGTTACGCATCACGGCCTCGCCACGGACATAGGCATCGGGCGGGTCGTTGGCCCAATCCGTCGTGGCCTGGAAAGCCCGGGCAATGGCCGAGGGTGCCGGGCGCACGGCCAGCGCCTCGCCGATCGGCAGGCCGCGCCAGCGCGGTTCGGTCGACAGGATGACCCGGTTTTCGCTGTTTACCACGGCGACGGCATCCGAAATTCCGGCCCAGACCCGTTCGAACTTCGCCAGTTCGGCGCCGACAACGATGACCCCGACCAGCCGGTTGTCCGAAAGGACGGCGCGCGAATAGGCGAAGTCGTAACCGCCCGTCGCCCGCTCCCCGACCGTAAAGACCGTATCCTTGGACCGCTGTGCATTGACGAATTGCGGAGCCGACCCGAAATTCGTGCCGATCTGGGTCCGGTCGGTCGCGGCGACCGTGCGGCCGCTCGCATCCAGAAGCAGGATCGAGGCGGCACCAATCTCTGTCTGGGCCGAGATCAGGTTCTGCGATGTGGTGGAAAAATCGGCCGAGTTGAGCGCCGAAATCAGTTGCGGATCGCGCGCCAGAAGAAGTGGCACGACCGAGGTTCGCTGCAATTCGCTAAGGATATGGCCGGTATAAAGCGCGAGCCGCACTTCGGCGCGGTTGCGCGTCGTTTCGGTAAACCGGTCGCCAAGAAACGAGTTCGTGACCCAGATCACCGCGACGGCGCCCGCGATCAGCGCCAGCACGATCAGACGCAGCCACCACGGGCTGCGAATCGACACGAAACGTCGCCGCATCGGTTGCCCGCCGCCCCCCTCCGATGCGGAGGGCGCCTTGCCGGCGGCTGCGGCAGGAAAGACGATGCGGGCCTTGTCCTCTGACATTATTCCGGAGTGTAAGCCCAGCGTACGCGGGCCTCAAGCACCGGCACTCAGCTCAGCGCCATCGCGTCCATGAGCGAGCGGAAAAGCACCGATCCGTCGGACCCGCCATGCGCCGCCTCGGCCATACGCTCGGGATGCGGCATCATGCCAAGGACCCTGCGATTGGCCGAGAGAACACCCGCGATGTCGGCCGTGGCCCCGTTCGGGTTCTCGACATAGGTGAAGGCGATGCGGTCGTCGCCTTTCAGGCGGTTCAGCCCATCTTCGTCGATCGTGTAATTTCCGTCGTGATGGGCGATCGGGATACGGATCGTCTGACCCTTCGTCCAGCCTGCGGTATAGGCGCTGTCGGCCGTCGCGACCTTCAGGTCAAGCGCCTTGCAGACATATTTCAGCGTGGCGTTCCGCAAAAGCGCACCGGGCAGCAGGCCGGTTTCGGTCAGAACCTGAAAGCCGTTGCAGATGCCGATGACATAGCCGCCCTTTTCAGCAAAGGCCTTGACCGACGCGGCGACCGGTGACTGCGCCGCAATCGCGCCACAGCGCAGGTAGTCGCCGAAGGAGAATCCTCCCGGAATGCCGACGATATCGGTCCCTGTGGGCAAATCGCTGTCCTTGTGCCAGACCTTCACCACCTCGGCCCCAGCGCGTTCGAAGGCGACGGCCAGATCGCGGTCGCAGTTCGATCCGGGGAAGGTGATGACGGCGGCTTTCATGGGGCAATCTCCTCGGGCCTCGTTCCGTCCCGGCCCATAACGCAAAGCCACGGAACATGAAAGACACGAGTTCTTTGCAGCAGCAAATCGGTGGCCCGGGCCCGTCCTCTAGAAGACGAATGGCGCGATCCAGGCGTGCCGTCCCTCGGTATACACCTCCTGGCTCGGCGCGGGGAAATCCGGATCACCGAATGCGCCGACAGCGATCGCGTACATGTCGGGCTTCCTCAACGGTTCCCAGAACACCGTCGATCCGCAGCCAACGCAAAAATGGAACTTCAGCAGATATCCGGAATCCGATGAACGGCTGAAGGTGTGAAATTGACCCTGAACGCGTACTCTTTCCTTGCGGAAAAATGCCGCCACGCCAAATGGCGCACCTGTTCGTTTTTGGCATGCGGTGCAATGGCATGCGGAAACAAGTTCAGGTTCCCCCGAACAACGGACCAAAAGCTTGCCGCATGAACAGGTTGCCTCGCGCACCATCACATCCTCCCCTTCAACCCGGCTCGTCCGCACCGTTGTCACCAGTGTATTTAGCCCTGAATGTGCCACCCCGCGAAATCGAAAATAAGGGGCAGGCTGCAGGGAACATGTGCAGGTGCCCTGCAGCGACGGGAACGCAGCCATTCCGAAAAATCGACCCTCCGGGGTTTCACCCCCATCCAATCGCGGTTACACGGGCCGCTGCGAACAGACCCAATCCCCGAGGTTTCCCGATGACCCGCTCCGCGCTTGCGGCCTTTGCCGCTGCCGTGTCGCCGACCCATGCGCCGGCCTTCCCGCTGTCGGTGGCAGCACTCAGGACCGAGCTGCTTTCGGGGCTGACGGTGGCGCTCGCCCTCGTGCCCGAGGCGGTGGCCTTTGCCTTCGTCGCAGGCGTCCATCCCCTTGTCGGGCTTTACGCGGCCTTCCTCGTCGGACTGATCACCGCGCTCATCGGCGGACGGCCCGGCATGATCTCGGGCGCAACCGGAGCACTTGCGGTTGTCATGGTGTCGCTCGTCGCGAGCCATGGGGCCGAATACCTGTTCGCTGCCGTTGTCCTCATGGGGATACTCCAGATCGCGGCCGGGCTGCTTAAGCTCGGCAAGTTCATCCGCCTTGTGCCGCATCCGGTGATGCTCGGTTTCGTCAACGGGCTCGCCATCGTGATCGGCCTTGCCCAATTGGAACAATTCCGCCTGCCCGACGGCAATGGCGGCCATGTCTGGATGACGGGCTGGCCCCTCGTCACCATGCTGGCACTGGTGGCGGCGACCATGGCGATCATCTGGGTCATGCCACGGATCACGCGGGCCATCCCCGCACCCTTGGCCGGAATCGGTATCGTCGCAGCGCTGGTCATCGGTTTCGGCATCGAAGTGCCGCGCGTCGGCGATCTGGCCTCGATCAAGGGCGGCCTGCCCGCCTTCCACCTGCCCACCGTGCCCTTCAGCATGGAGACGCTGAAGATCATCCTGCCCTATTCGGTGATCCTCGCCGCCATCGGCCTGATCGAGAGTCTTTTGACGCTGAACCTCGTGGGGGAAATTACCGGCAAGCGCGGCGGCGCGAGCCAGGAATGTGTGGCCCAGGGTGTGGCCAATACCGTGACCGGTTTCTTCGGCGGCATGGGCGGCTGCGCGATGATCGGCCAGTCAATGATCAACGTGACCTCGGGCGGGCGCACCCGTGTCGCGGCGACCGCTGCCGCGCTCTTCCTCCTGTCATTCATCCTCTTCGCCTCGCCGCTCATCGAACAGATCCCGCTCGCTGCCCTTGTCGGCGTCATGTTCATGGTCGTCATCGGCACCTTCGCCTGGCAGAGCTTCCGGGTGCTGAGGAAAGTGCCGCGCGTCGATGCGGTGGTGATCATCCTCGTGACCGCGATCACGGTCGCGACCGACCTTGCGACCGCCGTCGTCGCCGGTGTCATCGTCTCGGCGCTGGCCTATGCCTGGCAGAACGCCAAGCGCATCCATGCGACGACGGCTGAGGAGGACGGCGCCAAGGTCTACCGGATCGAGGGGCCTTTGTTCTTTGGCTCGACCGACGGGTTTGCCGAACTCTTCACCCCCGAAACCGATCCCGCCCGGGTCATCGTGGATTTCGATGGCAGCCGCGTCGCCGACCAGTCCGCCCTCGCCGCCATCGAGGCCTTGGCCGCACGCTACGAGGCGCAGGGAAAGACATTGGTCCTGCGCCATCTCAGCCGCGATTGCCACGCGCTTCTGAACCGCGCGGGCCAGCTGATGGTCGACAGCGAGGATGACCCCGATTACGGCATCGCGGTGGATTACGGTGTGAAGGCCGGGGTTCTGGGTGGTCACTGACCCCCGGGCAATGACGCGGATTACTGCGCGAAATCGGTAATGACCGCGACGCCGGGCGGCGTCGGGCCGTCGAAGGCCGCAAGCTCGGTCGAGGCATCGGAAAGCGCCACGCGGCGGGCGATGAGCGGGGTCAGGTCCACCTGCCCGGCTTCGATGAGGCTCAGAAGGCTCGGGTAGCGCCATGCGGGCATGCCGCGCGTGCCATAAAGGGCCAGCTGGCCGGAATAGACCGCATCCATCGGCAGGGTCATCTGCGTATGTTTTCCGGCGGGCATGCCGATCTGCACCATGCGTCCGAGTTTCCGCAGGCATTTCAAGGCGCTTACGGTGGTTTCCGCAATCCCCAGCGCTTCGACCGCGACATGCGCGCCGCCGCCGGTGATCTCGCGGATGGCTTCGTGGGCGTCACAGGTTGAGGCATTGACCGTGGCATCTGCACCATGGGCGCTTGCATGGGCAAGCTTGTCCTCGACCACATCGACCATGACCACCCTTGCGCCGATGGCTTTCGCCAGCAACAACGCCGAGAGCCCCACGCCGCCGCTGCCGAAGACCGCGAGCCATTCGCCCGGCTGAAGCGCGGCGCGGCCCGTCAACCCGTGCCAGGCCGTCGTGACCCGGCAACCAAGGGCAGCCGCCAATGCGGGGTCCATCGCCTCGGGCAAAGCCGTCAGGTTGTGATCGGCGCGCGGCACCGCAATCCTCTCGGCAAAGGCGCCGGGATGGGTGAAACCGGGAATGACCTGTGTCGGGCAGGTCGTCTGGTTTCCCGCCGCACAGGACGGGCACTGGCCGCAAGCGAGGATGAATGGCGCTATGACGCGGTCGCCGCGACGCCAACGGGTCACCCGCGCGCCCACCTCTTCAACCACGCCGCAATATTCGTGGCCCGGCACATGCGGGAGCGAAACGTCCGGGTCCGAGCCGGTCCATGAATGCCAGTCCGACCGGCAGACACCGCAGGCCAGCACCTTCAGGACCACCCCGTCCTCAGGGCAATCCGGGTCGGCAATGGATGCCAGTTCAAGAGGCGCACGAAACTTGGTCAGGACGGCGGCGCGCATGGCGAATCTCTCCGGCTCCGGTGATTTTGGCGCGACCATGCACCGATCACGCCCGCTTTGGAACAAGGTCGAAGGCGATCAGGCTTCCAAAGACCAATGTCACGCCAAGGGCCTGTAGCGGCGACAGGGTCTCGCCAACCAGAATGACGGCGAAGGCGATCATCATGATCGGCTCGAGGATCGACAGGACGGACGCCTTGGTCGCACCGAGGATCGTCGCGGCGATGAAAAAGAAGAGGTATCCGAGAGTGAAGCTGACGCCCGCAGCAAGAACCCATCCCCAACCCACCGCATTGGCCGGAAAGCGCATCGGCTGCATGGCACCGGTCAGCGGGCCAAGAACCGCGAGCAGAATGAAATACGCCCCCGCCCAGAGTGTCATATGAAGATTTGCCCGTACGGCGCCAAGCGCGATCGAGGTATCGGTGGTGGCAAGAACCGTAACCGCGATACCAAGCGAGGACACCAAGGCAAGGGCGATACCGGTCAGGTTCGCGTTTTCAAGGCTGACTCCAAGGGCCAGCGCAAGGCCGAGAAACGCAAGGATCATGCAGATCACCTCGGCACGACCCAGGCGCGTCAGGCCACGAAAGTGGTTCACGGCCGCTACGAAGAACGGAAAGGTGAAGAACAGCACGCTCGCGAGGCTAACGTCGATATAGGCGACCGCGCTCATCCCGCCCCCGGCTGAAAAGAGCATCGCTATGCCAGCGAGCGCGGTTTTTCTTACGAACGGCCTCGGAATAGACAGCATATTGCCGCGCATCCGCAGGAAGACCGCAAGACCGGTGACGGCGACAACCGCACGGATCACCAGCACCGCGATTGGGTTTGCCCCCTCGCCATAGGCAAGCTTCGCCGCATTCGGCATGAGCCCGATGAAGAGCGCCGCGACGATGATGAAGAAAAGGCCAAGAAACCGACTTCCGGCAGCGTGGGCCGAAGCATCCCCTTGCGCCATGTGCCCTTCCCCCACCAGTGCTTGGCGACGGAGAAGGCTAGCGCCGGGTCATGCGAAAGGCAATTTTATTACAGCGGACCGAAAAACCCAGGCGACGTTCAGGCGATCTCGACCGTGTATTTCTCGATCACGGTATTGGCGAGAAGCTTCTCGCACATCGCCTTGACCTCGGCCTCGGCCGCCGCCTTGTCGGTCGCGGCCAGATCAAGCTCGATCACCTTGCCCTGACGCACGCCCTCCACGCCGGAAAAACCGAGCGTGCCAAGCGCATGTTTCACCGCCTCGCCCTGCGGGTCGAGAACGCCATCCTTCAGCATGACATGGACACGGGCTTTCATCGGATCGGGGCCTTTCAGTTGATCAGCGTCGGTTTCGACATATGGGTGGCCTGCGTCGGCAGCACGCCAAGGCGGCGGGCGACCTCGCTATAGGCATCGGCCAGATCGCCGAGATCGCGGCGGAACACGTCCTTGTCCAGCTTCTGGCCGGTCTTGATGTCCCACAGCCGGCACGAATCGGGGCTGATTTCGTCGGCCACGATCAGCCGCATGAAATCGCCGTCCCAGATCCGCCCGATCTCGATCTTGAAATCTATGAGCTTGATGCCGACGCCATAGAAAATGCCCGACAGGAAGTCGTTGACCCGAAGCGCGATGGAGACGATGTCGTCAAGGTCCTGCTGGTTGGCCCAGCCAAAGGCGACGATATATTCCTCGCTGACCATCGGATCGCCCAGCGCATCGTTCTTGTAGCTGTATTCGACGATCGGGCGCGGCAGGGCGGTGCCCTCTTCCATGCCCAAACGCTTCGACAGCGACCCGGCCGCGAAATTGCGCACGATCACTTCCAGCGGAATGATTTCCACCTGCCGGATCAGCTGCTCACGCATGTTCAGACGGCGGATGAAGTGGTTGGGGATGCCGATATTGGCGAGGCCCGTCATGAAATACTCGGACAGGCGGTTGTTCAGAACGCCCTTGCCTTCGATCGTCGCCTTCTTCTGCGCGTTGAAGGCGGTGGCGTCGTCCTTGAAATACTGCACGAAGGTGCCGGGCTCGGGGCCTTCGTAGAGAATCTTCGCCTTGCCTTCGTAGATTTTCTTGCGACGTGCCATGCAAGCTCCGTTCGTATGGCGGAAAAACCCCGCCCCATCTTGCCGCCGCTATAGGACAACCACGCTTTCGCCGCAAGCCATTGGCCCCGGGGATCGCCTCAGGGCTTGCAGAGCCGGGGTGCTGCGGGCATATGAGGAATAACGGACCACTTCCAGACGGGACCCAGCCATGACCACATTCGACGACCGCGAGAACGCTTTCGAGAACAAGTTCGCTCATGACGAGGAAATGAAGTTCAAGGCCGAAGCGCGTCGCAACAAGCTTCTCGGCCTCTGGGCGGCCGGGCTCATGGGCAAGTCGGGCGACGATGCCGCGGCCTACGCAAAGGAAGTGGTCGCCGCCGATTTCGAGGAAGCGGGCGATGAGGATGTCTATCGCAAGGTCGCCGGTGATCTCGGCGCCTCGGCCAGCGAACAGACGATCCGCGCCAAGATGGCCGAGCTGATGATCGAGGCCAAGCGCCAGCTCATGGACGAGGCCTGAGGCCCGACCGCACCCGATCGCCATAAGGTCCGGACCGCCGTCAAGGCGGTCCTATGCCATTGGCCCTGAGCGTACCCATACAGCGAACTTGGCAATGAGCGACCTTGTGGACCGGCCGCGTTTTCGGCGGATTCACGATCATCATGAGAAAGATCGGTTTGAAAACCGCCCGCCGAAATGGCACATCGGGGCAAACGGGGACGCGACTGCCCCGGTACCGCATTGATGAAAGGCTTTCCCGATGAGCGACCCGCTTTCCCGCCTCCTGGCGACGCGCGACTGGCTGCTGGCCGACGGCGCGACCGGCACCAATCTCTTCAACATGGGGCTGACTGCGGGTGAGGCGCCGGAACTGTGGAACACCGACAAGCCGGACAATATCCGTACGCTCTACAAGAGCGCGGTGGATGCCGGGTCAGACATCTTCCTGACCAACACCTTCGGCGGCAATGCAAGCCGGATGAAGCTGCACAATGCGCAGGGCCGGGTGCGCGAGTTGAACCGGATCGGCGCGGAACTGGGGCGCGAAATCGCCGATGCGGCGGGCCGCACCGTCATCGTTGCGGGCTCCATGGGCCCGACGGGCGAGATCATGGCGCCGATGGGCTCGCTGACGCATGAGATCGCGGTCGAGATGTTCCACGAACAGGCCGAGGGGCTGAAAGAGGGCGGCGTCGATGTGCTCTGGGTGGAGACGATCTCCGCGCCAGAGGAATATGCCGCCGCCGCCGAGGCCTGCGGCCGCGCGGGCATGCCCTGGTGCGGCACGATGAGCTTCGACACCGCCGGGCGCACAATGATGGGCATGACCTCAGCCGCGATGGCCGCGATGGTCGAGAAGCTGCCGAACCCGCCCCTGGCTTTCGGCGCCAATTGCGGCGTGGGGGCGGCGGACCTCATGCGCACCGTGCTTGGCTTCGTCGCGGCGGGCCCCGAACGGCCGATCATCGCCAAGGGCAATGCCGGCATCCCGAAATACCATGACGGCCATATCCATTATGACGGCACGCCGGACCTGATGGCCGAATATGCCGTGCTCGCGCGCGATGCGGGCGCCACGATCATCGGCGGCTGCTGCGGCACGATGCCCGAACATCTCGCCGCGATGCGGGAAGCGCTTGAGACCCGCCCGCGCGGGGCACGCCCGACCCTCGACGAGATCGCGGCAAAGCTCGGCGGCTTTTCTTCGGCCTCGGACGGCACCGGCGACGACGCGGCTCCGGGGCGCGAACGACGCGGCCGCCGGCGCGGCTGAATCACGCGAGGCGCGTTATCTGCGCCGCCTCGCACGCCGCGGGTTGCCCATGGCGCGATCCCGCGAACAGGTCGATTGACTTGGACTGATTCTGCGCCGGTCCGGGCCTGCTTTGGGCTATTTTGCCATTCGTGTTACACTATGCTGACCGCCCCCCGGAGGGAGGATACAGCGTTGCACCTGCGCCTCGTCGTACAAATTCGATTGCTTTTTTTGGTGGTTCTGATGCCCGGCATGGCGGCAGCGCAGAATCTGGTTTCCCTTGCCTCCTCTGGCGATATGACAGGCCTGAAGGCGGCATTGCCCGCAGAGTCGAACCCGGACCCGGAAACGCTCGCCAAACCGCTCTACTTTGCATCCCAGCGTGGACAGGACGAGGCCGTGGACTACCTGTTATCGGTAGGCGCCAACCCTGACTCTACGACTGAATTCGGCACCACGCTCGGGATCGCAGCGCGGAACAACCACACCGGGATCGTTGCCACCCTGCTTGCTGCCGGTGCCGATCCGAACCTGCCCGGCGGCGAAGATTTGACGATGCCGCTCCATGAGGCCGCCGAGCGTGGCGCAATCGAATCCGCCCGCCTCTTGCTGGGACACGGCGCCGATGTGAATGCGGTTACCCTTCGATACGGTTGGCCCGCAATTCAGTATGCAGGATCGAAGGACCGAAGCGAGATGGTCGCGTTTCTGCGGGACATGGGCGCCGGTCCGGCGCCAGTGGATGCGCTCACGCCGGGGGAACTTGAATCGGCCGACCCGGAGGAAGGACGCGTGCTAGCCTACGAATGCGGCGGGTGCCATGGCCTGACACCCGGCGAAATCAACACAGGCCAACATCCCGGCCCCAACCTGGTCGGCGTGGTAGGCCGGACCAAGGCGTCGGTCGAAGGCTTTCCCTATACCGAGGAGATGAAGGCACAGACGGGAAACTGGACCCCCGAAGACCTCAACGTTTTTCTCGCCGATCCATTCAATATCGTACCCGGAACCGACATGACCCGTGGCGGTCAGCCTGATCGCGCCGCGCGGATCGCCATCATTGCATACCTCGCCAGTCTTACGCCCTAGAAACGAAAGAATTGCGCAGATCTGAAGATTTTGCAGCATCTGTTGCACAATATGTGCGTTCAAGACCGCAAGTCAGAAAAGCGAAAGCTGATCGCCGGGCCTCGGCGGCGGGGCAAAGGCGGAACAATCGAGGTCAGGCAGGTCATGCGCCAAACCCAGCCGTTTCGTGGCAATCGCGAAACGGTGGGCGATCAGATCGGCATGCAGCCCCTCGCCCCGCATCCGCCGGTCCCAGTCTGGGTCATAGTCCTTGCCACCCCGCATCTCGCGCAGGCGGTTCATGACATGCGCCGCCCGGCCCGGCTCGGCTCGCGCCAGCCAGTCGCGGAAAAGCTCCGCCACCTCATGCGGCAGGCGCAAGAGTATCCAGCTTGCCGCCGTGGCCCCCGCTTCCGCGGCGGCGGTCAGAATGCGCTCCATCTCCGGCTCGGTCAGAACCGGGATCACGGGGGAAACCATCGCCCGGACCGGCACCCCTGCCCCGGCCAAGGCCCGGATCATCGCCAGCCGCCGCTCCGGTGTGGGCGCGCGCGGTTCCATCCGCCGGGCAAGGCGCGCGTCAAGTGTCGTCACCGACACGCCCACCTGCACCAGCCGCCGAGCCGCCATGCCGCTCAAGATATCCAGATCGCGCTCGATCAGCGCCCCCCGCGTGATGATCGTCACCGGGTGATTCCACGCCGACAGAACCTCCAGCATCCGCCGCGTGATCCGGTAGCGCTGTTCGATCGGCTGATAGGGGTCGGTATTGGTGCCGATGGCGATCGGCGCGACCTTGTAGGACTTGCGACCCAGTTCCCGTTCCAGCACCTCCGGTGCCGTCGGCCTCGCCACCAGCTTCGTTTCGAAATCGAGCCCCGCCGACAGGCCCAGATAGCCATGGCTAGGCCGCGCATAACAATAGATGCAGCCATGCTCGCAGCCCCGGTAAGCATTGAGGGAACGGTCGAAATTCAGGTCCGGAGAGGTCACCGGATTGATCACCGAACGCGGTCGTTCCTCGCTGACCTCGGTCCGCGCCACCCGCTCTTCCTCGGCAATCTCCCAGCCGTCGTTTTCCGCCACCCGCGCATAGGGCTCAAACCGGCCCGCCGCATTACTCACGGCACCACGCGCCTTCAGGCGCAGAAAGGGATCGGGGGGCGGCAAGGACATGGTACGAAATTAGAACATTTAGCGAACATGAATCAAGCACGACCGCAACCGTTACCGCCACCTTGTCGCTCTCTGTCGCCGAATGCGCGGGCTATGTCGCAAATCGCCAAGTGATGTGGCAACATTGGCCGCATTACGGGCGCAAGAACCGCCAGGAGACATGCTATGGCCGACGAAGAAGAAATCATCCTTTCCGAGCTCGACGACGAAGAGCTCGTGCTTCAGATGCACGACGACCTCTATGACGGTCTCAAGGAAGAGATCGAAGAGGGCGTGCGCATCCTTCTGGACCGAGGCTGGGCACCCTACGACGTGCTGACCAAGGCGCTCGTGGCCGGCATGACCATCGTTGGCGCCGACTTCCGCGACGGTATCCTCTTCGTTCCGGAAGTGCTTCTCGCCGCGAACGCGATGAAGGCCGGCATGGCGATCCTGAAGCCGCTTCTGGCCGAAACCGGCGCGCCGAAGGTCGGCAAGATGGTGATCGGTACCGTCAAGGGCGACATCCACGACATCGGCAAGAACCTCGTCGGCATGATGATGGAAGGTGCGGGTTTCGAAGTCGTCGACATCGGCATCAACAACCCGGTCGAAAACTACATCGCCGCGCTTGAGCGGGAAGAGGCGGACATCCTCGGCATGTCGGCGCTTCTCACCACCACGATGCCCTACATGAAGGTCGTGATCGACACGATGAAGGAAAAGGGCATGCGCGACGACTACATCGTGCTCGTCGGCGGCGCGCCGCTGAACGAAGAATTCGGCAAGGCCATCGGTGCCGACGCCTATTGCCGCGATGCGGCCGTCGCGGTGCAGACCGCGAAGGACTTCATCTCGCGCAAGCACAACAAGCTCGCCGCTGGCTGAGTTTTAGGGAATGCTCCCTGTCGGCCCCGCAGGCATATGGCCTCGCGGGGCCTTTTTCTTTCCGGTGACTTCACATCCGGCCCCGATGGACACAGATAGAAGGGGAAGGGAAATAACGGCCATGCCACGCGTCTTGTTGATCCTCGTCCTCGTTCTCGTCGCTGCCGCGTTGACGATAGCCGCCGCCGCTGCGGTCAGTGCAACCGGCCTTGTCCCGCCCGCCATCGCGGCACTGTCCGGTGTCGCACTGATGGCGCTCGCGCTTCTCGTCCGGTTTCTGGGGGGCAAGTCGTGATTCCTTCCGACAAGGTCCTGACCGAGGAGGGCATTGGTCCCGCGCACAAAGGCCGCATCCTGCTGATCGCCTGCGGCGCGCTCGCGCGCGAGATCGTCGACCTGAAAGAGGCCAATGGCTGGACACATCTCGACCTCACTTGCCTGCCCGCGAAATACCACCTCTGGCCCGAGAAGATCACCGAGGCCGTGACCGAGGCGGTCGAAAAGCACCGCGATTCCTATGACGAAATCTTCGTCGTCTATGCCGATTGCGGCACCGGCGGCGGGCTGGAGGCGCGCTGCGCCGAGCTTGGCGTCAACATGATCCCCGGACCGCATTGCTATTCCTTCTTCGAGGGCAACGACACCTTCGCCGCGCGCGAAGAGTTCACCGCCTTCTACCTCACCGACTTCCTCGTCCGTCAGTTCGACGCCTTCGTCTGGAAACCGATGGGGCTCGACCGACACCCCGAACTCCGGGACATGTATTTCGGCAATTACGAGAAACTGGTCTACCAAGCCCAGACCGACGACCCCGCACTCGACGCCAAGGCCGAGGATTGCGCGAAACGCCTTGGCCTCGCCTATGAACGCCGCTTCACCGGATATGGCGATCTGAAGACCGAACTCGCAAAGTTGTAACCGCCGGGGCTGGGGTATCCGTCATCCGATCCGCCCACCGAACCAGCGCGCGACGCTCACCGACAGGATGATCCTGAGAAGGTGATGCGCGGTCACGTAGAGGATCGACATCTTCAGGCTGAGCGCGATCAACCCCATCTCCACCAGACCACCCGGCGCGAAGGCCAGAAAGACAGCGCGCACCGGTTCGCCCGCCACCGGCGCAAGGGCGACGGAGAAGAGGACCGCGCCCCCAATGGTCACGCCCGCATTCATCACAGCAAGGCGCAGGGCCACCAGAATCCGCCCCTTCGGCATGCCCGCAAAGCGCACCCCCAGCGATGTGCCGATCACCACCTGCGCCGCCGCCAGCATCCAGCCGGGCGGCACGCCCTCGGTCCAGCCCGCCATATGGGCCGCCGCCGACAGAAGGATCGGCCCCAGCACATGACCGGCGGGCAGGCGCAGGCGCAGGCCGACGATGGCCCCGACAACGGCGCAGAAGGTCAGAATCGCCACATCCCCGATATGTAACGGCGCTCCCGCCACCGCCGCTCCCCCGGCGGACCCGACCGCATGGCCCTCCATCAGCGAAAAGGCGACCGGCACCAGAACGATGGTCAGAATGAGCCGCAGGAATTGCAGCATCGCCAGCATCTGCACATCGGCGCCAGCCTCCTCGCCCATCTGCACGGTCTCGACAAGACCGCCCGGAGCGGTGCCGTAAAGCGCGGTGACCCGATCCACCCGGCCCGTCGCGGTCAAAAGCCGGAAGCCGAGGTAATGCACCAGCGGAATGAAAACGCAGAGCGCGGCGAGCGAGGGCAGCCAATGCGCGGCTTCCCCGACAATCTCCGGCCGCGCGGCCCCGCCGATGGCGATGCCGATAATCGGGATGACCAGCATCCGGATCTTCTGCGGCGCCTGCGGCAGATGGCCCAGTGGCTTCAGCCCGGCAATCGCCGCAGCCCCCACAGCCAGAAGCGAACCGAGAAGCATCGGCAGCGGCAGATGCAGCGCCTTCGCGACAAAGCCGCCTGCAAAGCCTAGAACATAGGTCAAAACCACCGTCGGCCAGTGCGGTACGCCGAAAAACGAAGTGAGGCGGGGCGTCATGCGGAACCGGGTTCGGGTGTCGTCATGCAACTTCTCCCCCCCGATCCTGACATGAACCTGTCCGCGCGCGCCGAATGCATCGGTTACAGCAGATCGCGCACGAACATGATCGTGCCGTCGTCCGACAGGTCCGGGTCGCGCCTGAACCCGGCCTTTTCGAGAACCCGGACCGAGGCCGCATTCTCTCGCACGGTTCCGCCGATCAGGCGCAGCGGCGCGGCGGGGCGTGCGGCCTCGATCAGCCCGGACAAAAGTTCGCTCGCAAGCCCCTTGCCCCATTCCGCCTCGGCCAGAACGTATCCCACATGGACCGAAAGGGGCGCATCGGGCGCATCGAAGGCGGCGAGGATCATGAGGCCCGCGATGTGCCCCTCCACCCGGGATCGCGCGACGAAAAGCGCGCTTTCCGCCAACCGGTCCTCGACCCAACCGGCGATACCGGCTTTGCCCGGGCCCGGTTGCAGCTTTTCGGGAAGATGCTGCAACACGCGCGGCGTCAGAACCTTGCCGAGTTCGGCCAAGGCAGGCCGGTCTTCCTCTGGCCGCCACCGGCGCAGCGACAGGCGGGCCGTATCGAAATCGGGAATGGGTACCGGTCGGACCTCCATCGCCCCTACCAGTGCGGCGGCTTCTGATCGGCCAGCGGGATACCCCCCGATGCTTCGGCCTCCGCCTCCGCCGCCCGCTCCATCAAAAGCGCCACGCGGCGGGTCAACAGGTCGATCTCACGCGCCTGCCTCGCGATTACATCCGACAGGTCATCGACCGCGCGTCTGAGATGCGCAATCTCTTCCTCCGCCTTTTCCAGCCTCTCCATCCGTCCTCGCTTCCCGGCACCTGCCATACGTTTTGCCGACATAATGCCGACGTTTCGCAGACCGCCCTTTTCCGGCCGCTCGACCTGCTTGTTCCCCCGCCCCCCATCCGTTACACCCGCGCGCGGAGAAATGTGAAGGGTCGGATCATGGCCAAGGACAAGGGACCGCGCAGACCGAAGGCTGAAACGCCGAAAGGGTTCCGCGATTATTTCGGCGCCGAAGTGACGGAGCGCAAGGCGATGCTGGACCGGATCGCCGCCGTCTACCATCGCTACGGCTTCGATCCCCTGGAGACCTCGGCCGTGGAAACCGTTGAGGCGCTTGGGAAATTCCTGCCCGATGTGGACCGCCCGAACGAAGGTGTCTTCGCGTGGCAGGAGGATGACGCCGACTGGCTGGCGCTCCGCTACGACCTGACCGCCCCCCTCGCCCGCGTCGCCGCGCAATATCGCAACGACTTGCCGACGCCCTATCGCCGCTACGCGATGGGCGCGGTCTGGCGCAACGAGAAACCCGGACCGGGCCGATTCCGCCAGTTTTATCAATGCGATGCGGATACCGTTGGCTCCGGATCGGTTGCCGCCGACGCCGAGATTTGCGCCATGCTGACCGATGCGCTGGAAGAGGTCGGCATCCCCCGCGGCGACTACGTCGTGCGGGTAAACAATCGTAAAGTTCTGAATGGTGTAATGGAGGTCGCGGGCGTCCTCGATCCCGCCGATCCGTCGAAGTTCGAACATGAACGCGGCATCGTCATGCGCGCCATCGACAAGATCGACCGGCTGGGTGAGATGGGTGTCCGTGCGCTGATCGGAAAGGGCCGCATGGATGAAAGCGGCGATTATACTGATGGCGCGGGCTTGTCGGACGCACAGGCAGATGTCGTTCTCGGTTTCATGTCCGCCCGCCGCGACACCGGGGCGGAAACCGTGGCGCGTCTGCGCGAACTGGCGGGCGGCTCCGCTATCGGCACCGAAGGTGTCGATGAGCTTGAAAGGATTGCCGAGCTTCTCGCCGCCCAAGGCTACGGCCCCGACCGCATCGTCATCGACCCCTCCGTCGTGCGCGGCCTCGGCTACTATACCGGCCCGGTATTTGAGGCTGAACTGACCTTCGAGATCCTCGACGAAAAGGGCCGCCCGCGTCAGTTCGGCTCGGTCGCCGGTGGCGGGCGCTACGACGATCTCGTCAAGCGTTTCACCGGTCAGTCGGTCCCGGCAACCGGCGTCTCCATCGGGGTTGACCGCCTTCTGGCCGCACTTCATGCCAAGGGGCGGATGCAGACCGACGCGCGGGGCCCCGTTGTCGTCACGGTCATGGACCGCGACCGGATGGCCGATTATCAGGCGATGGCGACCGAGCTTCGGCAGGCGGGCATCCGCGCCGAAGTCTATCTCGGCAACCCGAAGAATTTCGGCAACCAGTTGAAATACGCCGATAAACGGAACTCCCCCGCCGCCGTCATCCAGGGCACGGACGAGGCCCAGCGCTGCGTCGTTCAGGTCAAGGACCTGTTCCTCGGCGCGAAGATCGCCGCCGAGGCCAGCCACGAGGAATGGAAGAACCAGCCCGCCCAGACCGAGGTGCCGCGCGATGCGTTGGTGGCCGAGGTGCGCCGCATTCTCGGGTCCGTCTGAATGGCGCTGAAAGGGGCAGCCCGGGCCGAGGCCGACCGCCTCATGGCCGCCTTCCGTGCCGCGGGCGCGGTGGCGGTGGAGGCTGACATCCTCCAGCCCGCCGAGGTGCTTCTGGACCTCTATGGCGAGGATATCCGCGGCCGCGCCTATGTAACCGCCGACCCGATCCGGGGCGAAATGATGCTGCGCCCAGACTTCACCGTGCCCGTCGTGCAGATGCATATGGCGGGCGGGGCAGAGCCTGCGCGCTACTGCTATCTGGGTGAGGTGTTCCGCAAGCAGGAACATCTGACCGACCGGAAAAGCGAATATTTTCAGGTAGGTTACGAGATTTTCGACCGTGAAAACCCGGTTCAGGCGGATGCCGAGGTCTTTGCCCTTTTCGCGGGCCTCCTTGCGCCCCTGAACCTCCGCGCCGTCACCGGTGACATCGCAATCCTGATGGATGCGGTGCGTGGGCTGAAGACGCTGGAAAGCCGCAAGGCGGCCCTTCTGCGCCACATCTGGCGACCCCGCCGTTTCACCCAGCTTCTCGACCGGTTCGGCGGCCGCGCGCCGGTCCCCGCCACCCGCGCGCGCCTCCTCGAGACGCTTGCCCGGGGCAACAGCCCCGTTCAAGCGCCACTCGTCGGACTGCGGTCCGAAGCCGAGATTGCGGCGCGGCTCGCAGCCTTGCAGGAAGATGCCGCCGCAGCACCGATCGCGGCCGAGGAAGTGACACGGCTGAACGATCTTCTGAACCTGTCGGCGAAAAGCCCTGCCGCGCTCGCGCATCTGCGTGACCTGGCGCGTGACATGCCTGCCATCGCCCCGGCGACCGATCGGATGGAAGCGCGGCTTGAGGCGCTCGCTGCAAAGGGTGTCGCCGTGGATGACCTCGATTTCGAGGCCTCTCACGGTCGCACGACGCTCGAATATTACGACGGCTTCGTCTTTTCTTTCCACGGGCTCGACCCCGACCTGCCGCCCATCGCCTCAGGTGGGCGCTATGACGCGCTGACCGAGGTTCTGGGACAAGGCCGCTCCATCCCCGCCGTCGGCGGCGTGATCCGCCCCGGACTTGTCGCCGACCTGACGGAGGGCGCACCATGCTGAAACTCGGCATCCCGTCCAAGGGCAGGCTCATGGAGCAGACATTCGACTGGTTCGGCGCGCGCGGCATCACGCTCCGCCGGACTGGTTCGGACCGCGAATATGCGGGCGCTGTCGAGGGGGCCGAAGGGCTTGAACTCGTGCTTTTGTCGGCAGGCGAGATTCCGCGCGAACTGGCCGCTGGCCGCATCCATCTTGGCGTCACCGGATCGGACCTCGTCCGCGACAAGCTCGCCGACTGGGACCGGCAGGTGGCGGAACTGGCACCGATGGGTTTCGGTCATGCCGACCTGATCATCGCGGTCCCGGCCTCATGGCCTGACGTGGACACGCTCGACGACCTCGACGCCGCCGCCGCGGCCTTCCGCCGGACCCACGGCCACCGCCTGCGGATCGCGACGAAATACCACCGGCTGGTGCGCAACTTCCTGACCGAGAACGGCGTCGCTGATTACCAGCTTGTCGACAGCCAGGGCGCGACCGAGGGCACGGTCAAGAACCTGACCGCCGAAGCGATTGCCGACATCACCTCGACAGGTGAGACCCTGCGCGCGAACCACCTGAAGATCCTCACCGACGGGCTTATCCATCAAAGCCAGGCGACGCTCTACGCCGCCCGCAGCGCCGACTGGCGCAACGGCGCCCGACCGATCCTGACTGACCTTTCCCAGCGCCTCGGCTTCAACCCGAACGCGCTCTGATCTACTTCCTTTCAGAAATGCTCCGGGGTCGTCCGATCACCGCAGCCCGATCTCGGCCAAGGCCAGCGCCATCTCCTCGGGCAGCGCCGTATCGGTCCCACGCCCCTTCGGCAGGTCACGCGGCGCGTCCTTGGGGTCGAGATAACGCCAGCCCTGAAACGGGCGGCGCATCGCGGCCTCGGTGCGCACAATCTCCGGGTCCATCACGATGCCGCAGCGGCGGATGCCGTCGCCCCGGTCGACCTCATCCAGCCGGACGATCCGCTGACGGCAGAGGATCACGCCCTTTATCACCCAGTAAAGCGACCCGCCCGCCAGAATCTCTGCCTCGCGCTTTGGCCACATCCGGGTGACGTGGCGCCGCTCGCCGGTGGCAAAGGGCGACGGATGGGTGTTCTGCCAATCCAAGAGGTCATCGACGCTGTCCGCGCCGACGCAAAGCTTCAGAAGATGGACGAATCCGGCCATGTCACCCCCAAGACCTTGCCATTCTACGCCCCCGGCCCACGAGATCAAGTTGACCGGGGCGGCAGGTCCGCGTATCGTGATAAGCCTTTCCAAAGACCGAGGACTGCCGCACGATGACCCGTTTCGCCGCCCCCATTGCCGAGCAGATATGGGACATGAAGTACCGCTTCAAGCAGGCGGACGGCACGCCCATCGACGGCACGGTCGAGGATTCTTGGCGGCGGATCGCGCGGGCGCTCGCCTCGGTCGAAAAGGACCCGGCAGCCTGGGAAGACCGCTTCTACGCCGCGCTTGAGCATTTCAAATACCTGCCCGCGGGCCGCATCACCGCAGGCGCGGGCACGGGGCGCACGGTCACGCTCTTCAACTGCTTTGTCATGGGCACGATCCCCGACGATATGGGCGGCATCTTCGACGGGCTGAAGGAAGCCGCGCTGACCATGCAGCAGGGCGGCGGCATCGGCTATGACTTCTCCACCATCCGGCCGAGGGGGGCCGAGGTGAAGGGCGTCGCCGCCGACGCCTCGGGCCCGCTGTCGTTCATGGATGTCTGGGACGCGATGTGCCGCACGATCATGTCGGCGGGCTCGCGTCGGGGCGCGATGATGGCCACCATGCGCTGCGATCACCCAGATATCGAGGATTTCATCGCCGCCAAGCAGGACGCCGCGCGGCTGCGCATGTTCAACCTCTCCGTCCTCGTCACCGACCCGTTCATGGCGGCAGTGAAGGCGGACGGGCCGTGGGAGCTGACTTTCGGCGGCAAGGTCTACAAAACCCTTCAGGCGCGTGACCTGTGGAACAAGATCATGCGGGCGACCTATGATTATGCCGAGCCGGGCGTGATCTTCATCGACCGCATCAACGCCGCGAACAACCTGAACTATGCCGAGACCATCGCCGCCACCAATCCCTGCGGCGAACAGCCCCTGCCGCCCTATGGCGCCTGCCTTCTCGGCTCCATCAACCTCGCCCGCCTTGTCTGGTATCCGTACGAGGACCGCGCCCATCTCTGCGAAACCTCGCTCGACGACCTCGTCGCGACCGCCGTGCGGATGATGGACAACACCGTCGATGCCTCGCGCTTCCCGCTCGCGAGCCAAGAGGCCGAAGCGCAGGCCAAACGCCGGATAGGCCTTGGCGTCACCGGACTGGCGGACGCCCTTCTGATGGTCGGCCTGCGCTACGGCTCGGAAGAGGCCGCGAAGCAGACCGAAAAGTGGATGCACCACATCGCGCGGGCGGCCTATCTGGCCTCGGTGGAACTGGCGAAGGAAAAGGGCGCGTTCCCGCTCTTCGATGCGGAAAAGTACCTCGCTTCGGGCAATATGATGCAGATGGATGACGACGTGCGTAAGGCCGTCGCCAAACATGGCATCCGCAACGCGCTCCTGACCTCTATCGCGCCCACCGGCACGATCAGCCTTTATGCCGGCAATGTCTCCTCCGGCATCGAGCCGGTCTTTGCCTATGCCTACACCCGCAAGGTGTTGCAGAAGGACGGCTCGCGTACCGAGGAGGAGGTCGTTGATTACGCCTATCACCTCTGGCGCGAACGCTTCGGCGACAAGCCCCTGCCCGATCATTTTGTCAACGCCCAGACACTGCCGCCTTTGGATCACGTGCGAATGCAGGCGGCGGCGCAGAAATGGGTGGATTCGTCGATCTCGAAGACCATCAACTGCCCCGAGGAGATCAGCTTCGAGGCGTTCAAGGACGTCTACATGGCGGCCTGGGATCAGGGCTGCAAGGGCTGCACCACGTACCGCCCGAACGAAGTGACAGGTTCGGTCCTGACCGTCAGCGAAAAGGCTGACGAGGCCCCGGATCAGGTCCGGGGCGCCGTATCGACGGATGGCGAGGTGGTCTATCTCTCCGAACCCCTGGACCGACCACAATCGCTGGAGGGCGCGACCTACAAGCTGAAATGGCCCGACAGCGAACACGCCATCTACATCACGATCAACGACATCGTGCAGGGCGGCCACCGGCGGCCCTTCGAGGTCTTCATCAACTCCAAGAACATGGAGCATTTCGCCTGGACCGTGGCGCTGACCCGCATGATCTCGGCCGTCTTCCGGCGGGGCGGAGATGTCAGCTTCGTCGTTGAGGAGATGAAGGCCGTCTTCGACCCGCGCGGCGGCGCGTGGATGCAGGGCCGCTACATCCCCTCGATCCTCGCCGCGATCGGCGGTGTCATCGAACGCCACATGATCGCCATCGGCTTCCTCGAAGGCGAAGGGCTCGGCCTCAAGACCGATCCCAAGGCCGAGGTCATGTCGGTGGGAGAGGCCCCGCGCGGCCCCGCCTGCCCGTCCTGCGGGCAATACGGCATGCAGATGATCGAAGGCTGCATGACCTGCCCGTCCTGCGGCCATTCGAAATGCGGCTGACCGGCCGGACGGCTGGTTATTGATGAGTCCGGGAGAAAACGCCCTTTTTTGGGGGTTTTTGACACCCTTTTGTCCAGATATTATCGCCCTCTGCGGCTAGGTCATGTTGACAAATGGCGGAGCCATAGGCGGATCGACGTGATGTCGATGAAGCCAAGAAAGCTCTCGGCGGTCTTGTCGTAGCGGGTAGCGACGCGCCGGGCGTTTTTAAGCTTGTTGAAGCAGCGCTTGACCAGATTGCGCAGCCGGTAGAGGGTCCGGTCGACCGCCACGCGCAGTTTGCGGGTCTTGCGCATGGGGATGACTGGCACGACGTTGCGGGCCTCCATGGTTTTGCGAACGTTGTCAGAGTCATAGCCGCGATCCGCCAGCAGGACAGACGGCTCGGGCAGGTTATCGGCCATGACCAGATCGAAGCCCAGGTAGTCCGATGTCTGGCCCGGCGTGATCTCCGACCTCATGGGCAGGCCGACGCATTGACGCGGAGGTGGATCTTGGTCGTAAAGCCACCTCTTGAACGGCCAAAACCTTGTCGCGGAGTCCCCCTTTAGCGCCCGCTGCCTGATGATGGGCGCGAACCACGGTGCTGTCGATCATCTGCAGGGCATCGGGAACCAGCCGACTTTTGTTCAGCGTGTCCATGATCTGCTCCCAGAGCCCGGCCAATGTCCAGCGCCGGAACTGGCGATAGACCGACGACCACTTACCGAACTCTTCAGGTAGATCGCGCCACGGCGATCCGGTGCGCGCAATCCAGAAAATCCCATCCAGAACAAGACGATGGTTCTTGGGTTTGCGCCCTTTCGGAGCGCGGACCGCGAAGATGAAGGGCTCATGAAAGGCCCACTCCTCGTCCGACATCAAGTCTCGTGCCGAGCTGGTCTCCATAGCAGATACCAGCTTGAATCACGCTCAGAGCGCCCTATGAATCCCTTTTGTCAACACGGCCTAAAACTCCCCTCGGATGCGCACCCGAATACCCGCTGCAAAAGTGTTTCGCGGCCGCGCCGCCTGAAAACAGCCGCTCCGTTTTGCGGCCATACAATTCTTCTCTGGTCATTCCCGCATCGGAACGCCAAGGTGGCCGCGCTTCACCGGACAAGCCCATGCGCCTTCTGATCTCCTTTGCTGCTCTGTTCCTGTCGGTCGTTCTTTTGCAGCTCGGCACCGGCGGCGTGGCGCCGCTAGATGCTCTTTCGGGTGTGGAACTTGGCTTTTCCACCGCCGAGGTCGGGACGCTTGGGTCTGCACATTTTTTCGGCTTTTTCATCGGCTGCTGGTGGGCGCCCCGGCTCATGGGCACTGTCGGCCATTCCCGCGCTTTCGCGGCCTTCACGGCCGCCGGAACAATCGGCCTTATCGCCCATATGATGATCGTCGATCCCATCGCCTGGGCGCTTTTGCGCATGGCCTCGGGCGCATGCGTCGCGGGCTGCTACACGATCATCGAGGCCTGGCTGCAGGCCAAGGTCACGAACGAAACGCGCGGCCGGGCGATGGGTATCTACCGTATCGTCGATGTCGGCGGTTCGCTCGCGGCGCAGCTGGTCATCGGAGTGCTCAGTCCTGCCACCTATTTCTCGTACAATCTTTTGGCCATTATCTGCTGCGCGGCCCTTTTGCCCCTGACCGTCAGCCGCGCGCCGCAGCCCGACACGCCCGCCGCTCCGCGCCTGCGCCCCGCCATGGCCTGGGCCAAGTCGCCGCTTGCCGCCGCCGGCGTCATCGTCTCGGGCGTCTCCACCGCCGCCTTCCGCATGGTCGGTCCGATCTACGGGATCGAGGTCGGCCTTTCGGCCGACATGATCGCGCTGTTCCTCGCCGCCTTCGTCCTTGGCGGCGCGGTGGCGCAATTTCCGGTGGGCTGGCTCGCCGACAAGTTCGACCGGCGGACCGTTCTCATGTGGTTGTCCGTCACCGCCGCCCTCGCCTGCGGCACAACGGTGGCGCTTTCCGGCCTCGGCACTGCCGCGATCTTCCTCACCGCTGGGTTCTTTGGCATAACCACGATGCCGATCTATTCGGTTTCCACCGCCCATGCCCATGACTTCGCCACTGACGAGGAACGGGTCGAACTGTCGGCGGCATTGATGTTCCTTTACGCGCTTGGCGCTATCGCCTCGCCGCTCGTAGCCTCCAGCCTGATTGCATGGTTCGGCCCTGCCTCTATGTTCGTTTTCATCGCGACGATCCATCTTGGCCTTCTGGTTTTCGGCGCGCTCAGGATGCGCGCGCGCCCCACGCCCTCGGACCGCACCCGCTATGTCTATACTCCGCGCACCAGCTTCCTGATCGGGCGGCTCCTGAAGCGAAACGGCGAGGATTGAACCCTCTGGCCCTTGCCGCCCAAAGCCGGTAAATCGGCCCGGCGACGGACGGAAAGGCGACAGATGGCCCGGATTCTCATCACTTCGGCGATCCCCTATATCAACGGGATCAAGCACCTCGGCAATCTCGTGGGCTCGCAGCTCCCGGCCGATCTCTATGCCCGCTACATGCGGTGCCGGGGCCATGAGGTCATGTTCATCTGCGCGACCGACGAACACGGTACGCCCGCCGAACTTGCCGCTGCCAAGGCAGGTAAGCCGGTGGCCGATTATTGCGCCGAGATGTGGCAGATTCAGAGCGATCTCGCCAAGGGCTTCCGCCTGTCCTTCGACCATTTCGGCCGCTCGTCGAGCCAGCGCAACCACGCGCTGACCCAGCATTTCGCGAAGAAACTCGCCGAGAACGGCTTCATCGAGGAAGTAACCGAAAGCCAGGTCTTCTCCGTCGCCGACAACCGCTTCCTGCCCGACCGCTATATCGAGGGCACCTGCCCGAATTGCGGGTACGACAAGGCGCGGGGCGATCAGTGCGAGAACTGCACCAAGCAGCTTGACCCGACCGACCTGATAAACCCGCGTTCCGCCGTCTCAGGCTCGACCGAGCTGGAGGTGCGTGAGACCAAGCACCTTTACCTGAAACAGAAATCTCTGAAGGGTGAAATCGAGGCATGGATCGACAGCCAGCAGGACTGGCCGGTCCTGACCACCTCCATCGCCAAGAAATGGCTGCATGACGGTGAGGGCTTGCAGGATCGGGGCATCACCCGCGACCTCAGCTGGGGCGTTCCGGTACAGTTTCCCGGCGCTCCCTGGAGCGGCATGGACGGTAAGGTCTTTTATGTCTGGTTCGACGCGCCCATCGAATATATCGCCGGGACCGCCGAATGGGCCGACGCGAACGGCAAGACCGAGGCTGACTGGGAACGCTGGTGGCGGACCGACAAGGGTGCCGAAGATGTGCGCTACGTGCAGTTCATGGGCAAGGACAACGTGCCGTTCCACACGCTTTCCTTCCCCGCGACGATCATGGGGTCGCGCGAGCCGTGGAAAAAGGTCGATTACATCAAGAGCTTCAACTACCTGAACTACGATGGCGGCCAGTTTTCCACCTCGCAGGGGCGCGGCGTCTTCATGGATCAGGCGCTGTCGATCCTGCCTGCCGACTACTGGCGCTGGTGGCTCCTCAGCCACGCGCCCGAAAACTCCGACAGCGAATTCACCTGGGAAAACTTCCAGGTCTCGGTCAACAAGGACCTTGCCGATGTGCTCGGCAATTTCGTCAGCCGCATCACCAAGTTCTGCCGCTCGAAATTCGGCGAGGCGCTGCCGGAGGGCGGCCAGACCGGCGAGCGCGCCAAGGCGCTGATCGAAGAACTGGAGGCCCGTGTCCGCGCCTATGAGGCGCATATGGAGGCGATGGATATCCGCAAGGCGGCGGCTGAGCTGCGCGCCATCTGGGTGGCGGGCAACGAGTACCTGCAAGCAGCGGCCCCCTGGTCGGTCTTCAAGGAAGACCCCGACCGCGCGGCGGCGATGGTGCGGCTGGGTCTGAATCTCGTCCGGCTCTACGCGATCCTGTCGGAACCCTTCATCCCCGACGCCTCGGCCACGATGCTGAAGGCGATGGGCTGCGAGGATAAAAGCTGGCCCGGCCCGATCGCCGAAGCGCTGACCGCGCTCAAGCCCGGCCATACCTTCGAGACCCCCGACGTCCTCTTCGCTAAGATCGCCGACGAGGACCGCGAGGACTGGCAGAAACGGTTCAGCGGTATCCGGGCTTGAAGCAAGCGTCACTCTGACGCAGGCAGGCGCGCACGTCATCTATGTGACACGCGAACATATTGTTTGTTCACGTGCGATCGGTGACATGCGCGACTGCGCCCCATTCTCCCGCCAATGCCAGTAAAGACACATGTTGCCGGTTCCATGAACCAGACACTCGACACGCGCCCATTGCCGCGATAAACGGCCATGGATTGCTGTAGCCACGACAGCCCGCCCAAGACCGGCGCGGCTTACATGATGTTCGATGTTGCGGCGCGGGATATTGGTCGGAAGGCCATCCCCAGAGGAACCGATGCCGACCGCATGAACAGCCTGCCCCAACCCGCCGCCGTCGCGACCGACCCCAAGGACTGGGTCCGCATTCTCGCCGCCTATCGCGACCCCGACCCGCTGCGCAGCACCTACGAGCTTCTGGTCAGCGTGATCCCCTTCCTCGGCCTCTGGGCCGTGGCATGGAGGGCGGTTTCGGTTAGCGGCTGGCTGGCGCTTGCCATCGCGGTCCTGAATGCGGGCTTTCTGGTCCGCCTCTTCATGATCCAGCACGATTGCGGACATGGGGGCTATTTCCGCAACCGGGCAATTGCCGACTGGGCTGGGCGGGCGATTGGTGTTCTTACCCTTACGCCCTACGACGTGTGGCGGCGCACCCATGCAATTCACCACTCCTCGGCTGGAAATCTGGACCATCGCGGCGTTGGCGATATCCATACGATGACAGTGCGTGAATACCGGGCATTGTCACCGCTGGGGCGGTTTGGCTACCGTCTCTATCGCAACCCGATCACTCTGTTCGTGCTCGGACCAATCTATATCTTCCTCTTTCAGAACCGCCTGCCCGTGGGCCTCATGCGTGGCGGCGCGCAGTACTGGGTCAGCGCGATGGGCACCAATGCCGCGCTTGCCGTGATTCTGACCGCGATCATCTATTTCGGCGGGCTGAAGGTCATCGCGCTGGTCTTCCTGCCAACCGTTCTGGTCGCTGCCGCGGCCGGCATCTGGCTGTTCTTCGTTCAGCACCAATTCGAGGAAACCCATTGGGACAAGGGTGACGAGTGGCAGTTGCACGACGCGGCCCTGCACGGCAGCTCGCACTATGTTCTGCCACCGGTCCTGCGCTGGTTCACCGGCAATATCGGCATCCATCACGTCCACCATCTGTACAGCCGTATCCCCTTCTACCGGCTGCCTGAGGTCCTGCGTGATCACAGCGCGTTAGCGACCGCGAACCGGCTGACCCTGCGCGAGAGCCTCTCGTGCGCACGGCTGCACCTCTGGGACGAAGAGCGACGGCGACTTCTGTCCTTCGCCGAGGCGCGCAAACTGCCCTGATATTGTGAGGCGTCGGGAGCCGTTTTGAAACGGCAGAGGCCCGGGAATCTCACTCCACACCATTGACCGGAAAGCGTTTGGCCAGCTCGTCGGCCATCGCGCGGTCAATGTCGTCCTCTGGCCCTAGGGCGCCGGGACGGAATCGCATGCGGAAGGCGGTCAGAACCGCCTCCGGCGCAGCATCGGGATAGCCGATAGCGCGCGCTGAGGTCCTGAAATCGGCGCGGTGATCGCCTTCGCCCTGCGGCCATACCGCGAAACCGCCAAGCGCCAGCCGCTGCCAGTTGAACCGGGGACCCGGGTCGCGTTTGCGCTCGGGCGCCATGTCCGAATGGCCGATGATCCCTTCGGGACGGATTGCCCAGCGCGCCATGATTGCGGCAAGCAGCCGTTCCAGCGCAGCCATCTGCGGTTCGGGAAACGGCGCATCGCCGGGATTGGCGAGTTCGATCCCGATGGAATGGGAATTCACATCGGTTATGCCACCCCAGGCCCCAGCCCCGGCATGCCAGGCGCGGCGGGCCTCATCAACGAGTTGGTCGCAGGTCCCATCCTCGGCGATCAGCCAATGCGCCGACACCTCGGCCGCAGGGTCGCAAAGCCGCGCACGCGACTCGGCGCAGGTCGGCATCGCGGTATAGTGGATCACGATCAGGCTCGGCCGCGCCCCTTCCCGTCTGTCGCCGGAATTGGGCGAGGCAAAGGCCAAGGTTCAGCCGCGTGCGTTCTGGAACGGCGTCGGATCCCAGCGGCAGGCGAAGCCGTCGCCATCCGGATCGAGGTTCTTCGGATCGCGCTGCGGTCCACCCGATTTCAGGAAGGCCTCTTGCGCCTCTTCGGGGTTTGCATAGCGACCACAGGCACGTTCGTGATTGGCAAGCGCAATGGAGGAGCGGCGGTAGATCGGCTCACCCAGACGGTTCGGGGCTTTGACCGCATATTCGATGATCAGCGCCGCGTTGCCGCCACTGCGCGTGGGCAGTGCGCCGGGTTGAATCTGCTGGTACTGAGCCCGGTTCTGGGCAATCCGTTCCTTATCGGATTCGATCGTCTCACGTGTCGAAACGGCTGAAAAATCTTGTTCGTCCGAGATCCCGGCATTGCTGACCGCCGGCGCGGCGTCGGGAACGGTCGCGGGCACCGTGGTGGGCGCTGCCGAGGCGGTCTGGGGATAAAGCGGTTGCTGCGGAACGACCGTAGTCTGGCTTTGGGCCAGAGGTGCCGCGCCGCTGACACCGGCCTGCGCAAGTTCGGCTGCCGTCGGTGCACCGGTCCCGGTCGAGGGGAACGGAACCGCCGCATTCGTCACCGGCCCCTGAACCGTCTGCGTCGTCGCATACCGCTGCGCCTGCAAAGCTGCCTGTTGGCGCTGGTATTCATCGTAGTCGCCAAAACCGACCCCGCCACCACGAGCCGCAGGCTCTGACGGGACGCAGGCAGTGACGAGCAACAGGGCAAGACAGGGCAACAGGTAACGCATCCGGAACTCTCCGATCCTTTTAAGCGGCGCCACTTACCACCATTTCGCGGGTTTGGAAACAAATCCTGCGGCGCGTTCCAGCACATAGGCGTGATTCAGCAGATCGCCCTCTTCCCACGGGCGGCCGATCAACTGCAACCCAAGCGGCAAGCCCTGCCGGTCAAGACCGGTCGGAACCGCGATGCCGGGAAGGCCCGCGAGATTTACAGTGACGGTGAAGACGTCATTGAGATACATGGCGATCGGGTCGGCATCAGCCATCTCGCCCAGCCCGAAGGCGGCCGAGGGCGTGGCAGGTGTCAGGATCGCGTCGATGCCGTCGGCAAAGACATTTTCGAAGTCGCGCTTGATCAGGGCGCGCACCTTGCGGGCGCGATTGTAATAGGCGTCGTAGAACCCGGCCGATAGCACATAGGTCCCGATCATCACCCGGCGCTGAACCTCGTGACCGAAGCCCTCGGCGCGGGTTTTTTCGTACATCTCGGTGATGCCGTCGCCCTGGGCCAGCTTGGCACGGTGGCCATAGCGCACCCCGTCATAGCGGGCGAGGTTCGAGGACGCCTCGGCGGGCGCGACCACGTAATAGGCGGGCAGCGCGTATTTCGTGTGCGGCAGCGAGATATCGACGATCTCGGCGCCCGCATCCTTCATCATCGCGGTACCGTCAGCCCAGAGCTTCTCGATCTCTTCGGGCATGCCGTCCATGCGGTATTCGCGGGGAATGCCTATCTTCTTGCCCCGGATGTCACCCGTGAGGGCCGCCTCGAAATCCGGCACAGGCAGGTCGGCGGACGTCGAGTCCTTCGGGTCATGGCCGCACATCGCCTGTAGCATGATCGCTGCATCGCGCACATCCTTGGTCATCGGCCCGGCCTGATCGAGCGACGAGGCGAAGGCGACGATCCCCCAGCGCGAGCAGCGGCCATAGGTCGG
Source organism: Albidovulum litorale (assembly GCF_025751495.1). Taxonomy (GTDB): domain Bacteria; phylum Pseudomonadota; class Alphaproteobacteria; order Rhodobacterales; family Rhodobacteraceae; genus Albidovulum; species Albidovulum litorale. Next base: position 628,486 of record NZ_JAOWKZ010000001.1, read on the forward strand.
CTTGATGCCAGTTATGCCGGTGAAGGCGGCGGGCTGGCGGATCGAGCCGCCGGTATCGGTGCCGGTCGCGGCAAGGCAGAGGTCGGCGGCAACCGCGCTCGCCGAACCGCCCGAGGACCCGCCCGGGGTCAGCGCAGTATCGTCATTGCCGCGCCGCCACGGATTGACCGCGTTGCCGTAGCACGAGGTCTCGTTCGAGGACCCCATGGCAAATTCGTCCATGTTGAGCTTGCCGAGCATCACCGCGCCTGCATCGGCCAGTTGCTCGCTGACGGTGGATTCGTATTCGGGTTTGAAATTCTTAAGGATGTTCGACGCGGCCTGCGACGGGACGCCTCTGGTGCAGAACAGATCCTTGATGCCCACTGGGATACCGCACATCGACGGCGCATCGCCCGCCTTGATGCGGGCATCCGCCGCCGCAGCGCGCTCGCGCGCGATCTCGGGCGTCTTGTGCACGAAGGCATTGAGCGCCCCGGCCCCCTCGATCGCCGACAGGCAGGCTTCGGTCAGTTCCGCAGAACTGGTTTCACCCTTGCGCAACGCATCGCGCGCCGCCGCAATCGTCAGTTGGTTCAGCGCGCTCATTCGACCACCTTCGGCACTGCAAAGAACCCCTCGCGCGCATCGGGTGCGTTCGACAGGATCTTGTCGACCATATTGCCATCCGTCACCACGTCCTCGCGCCGCTTCAGACGCATGGGCGTCACCGAGGTCATCGGCTCCACGCCCTCGACATCGACCTCATTGAGCTGTTCCATGAAGGCGAGCACGGCGGACAATTCGCCTGCCAGCGCCGGAAGGTCATCTTCCTTCACGGCAATCCGTGCCAGATGCGCGACCTTGCGCGCGGTGTCGGTGTCAATGGACATCGGGCTGTACTCCGTCCTTGGATCGGGGCAGGGTTTACCCTCAGGGCGACCGGCCCGCAAGGGCGGCAACACTGGGAGGATGCCATGAAAATCACCTGGCTTGGCCATTCCGGCTTTCGTATCGAGATCGGGGGGGCGGTGATCCTGCTCGACCCCTGGCTGACCGGTAATCCGATGTTCCCGGCCGAGAGGCGGACAGAGGCGATTGCGGGGGCGACGCACGTGATGATCACCCATGGCCACGGCGATCACACCGGCGACGCGGTGGGCATCGCAAAGGATGGCGGCATTCCGGTGGTCGGCATCTACGATCTGATCTCCCATTGGGAGGCCGCCGAAGGGATTTCCGGTATCGGGTTCAACAAGGGCGGCACGGTCGATCTGGGCGGCGCGAAGATCACGATGGTGGCGGCGAGTCATTCTTCCTCGCTTGCCGGGCGCGACGGGCCGGTCTATGCCGGGCATGAGGCGGGCTACATGATCGCGGGCGAGGGTCACGTGATCTATGTCTCGGGCGATACCGACATCATGGCCGATATGGGATGGATGGGCGAATATCATAAACCCGATATCGGCATTCTCGCCTGTGGGGGCCATTTCACCATGGACATGAAGCGGGCGGCCTGGGCGGCGAAGAAATATTTTGCCTTCAAGACCGTTATCCCCTGTCATTACAGAACCTTCCCGCTGCTGGCTCAGTCAGCGGATGAGCTGAAGTCCGGCCTGCCGGGCGTGAATGTGATCGAGCCCGACGTGCTGAGCCCGATCACGATCTGAAATTGCCCGGGTCGCCGGGGCCGCCGAACGGCCTCCCCGGCTTCACAATTCCCAGTAGGAACGGCCCCGCGACGGGGGCTCCAGCCCGACATCGCGACGGACATGATCCGACAGATCGGCATCGTAGCGCCGCCTGTAGCGGTGCCTGCGGAAGGCGAGGTTCACCGCAGCCAAGATAACGGCATAGACACCGTAGCGGTGGACAAGCACCGCTACGGCCCGGACATGGGGCCGGTCCTCGGGGCGGACGGGTATGAAATGTGCGTTCATTGTATCACTCCGCCAGGCGCCATTCGGCACACTGGTTCCTTTGGATGAAGTCAGGTTTGGAACACGCGGTAGGTCCGCAGCGGACAGGCCGGTTTCCGATTACGGGTTCAGGAAAATGAGGCGAAGAAACTCGCCTGATTTCTGACGGTTACGAGGCGCTCTGATAGCGGTCGCAGGTCAGTGGGCGGGCGGACACAGCCATCCCCCAGACGCCGACACGGGTGCGGAGCGCAGCGAGATCATAATGGTTCATCCAACGCCTCCTTTGTTCGCGTGTCGGGACGGCGCGTCTATACACCGATTCCGGCTGGCAGGAACCGCGGAATTGTACCCTTGAGCGGTTGAGGATTGTATGTGTTCGCCTCGACACAATACCGGCGTCACACGGTCGCTGATCCCCATTCCAGCCAGCGCACGTCGTCCTCGGGCAACAATTCGCGGATGCGCCGGTCGTAAAGGGCGACTTCGTCGGGTGTAAGGTGCTTTTCCCACTTGTTGTTGGTGCCGCTCGCGAAAAACGTCTCGGCATTGTCGAGTACCGATTTCTGGTCCTGAACAGCTTCCCGGGCATTTGCCTTCATCGTGTCGAAACGGGCACCTTCGACAATTTCATCAATCAGGTTTTCAGGATGATCGCAGCCGAGGATCTCCGCGATCCGCAGGACCTGCCCTTTCAGGTCGCGCTTTAGATCCGCGTAATGAACGAGATGCACGTTGGGCAGATGCGCCCAACGCCGGAAGGACTGATAGTGATAGGTGATCGAGTCGAGCGTCATATCGTCGTTGCCGCCGTCTTTCGAAGCGTCGTCCAAGTACATCCGGAAGCCTTCGGAAATCGCGTCGGGAAAGCGGTCCTTCATCAGGTCGACATTCATCGCCAGCGCGAAGCGGCGCATTGAAAAATGCACGTCGAGAGGGTGTCGGTAGACCGCGAAATAAGTGCAGGCTGGGTCAAAGGTGATTCCATCCAGCGGCGTATGCGACTTGATACAGCGGCGGTGGGTCTGGGCGGTCATTGTGGCCGCGCGCGCGTCAATATCGCGAAACCCGCAATCGACCCAAAGCGATATCTGGTCCAGCACCTTGTCCATACCGGGCCGACCATGGATCAACATCAGGACAATGGCCTGAACCCAGGTCGTTCCGCATTTCGGCGGCGTTACCACCAAGGTGTCATCGGGCCGGAGCGCGAAACGATCCCATATGGTCGAATTAGTGATCCGGCCCTGATAGATCTTGGAACGTGTCGGCAAATCACCTGTCATGTTCCGGTCTGCCCCTTCCCAGAAAAGGCTAGCTCTAAGCGGGCATTCGACCAAGCATTATGTCAGCCACGGCGTCCGGCGAAGAATTCCTGCAATAGCCGCGCCGCCTCTTCCGCCCCGATGCCGTCATAGACCTCGGGCACGTGGTGGCATTGGGCATGGGCAAAGACCCGCGCCCCGTGGGCGACGCCGCCGGATTTGGGATCTTCCGCCCCGTAATAAAGGCGCCCGATCCGGGCGAAGGAAATCGCCGCCGCGCACATCGGGCAGGGTTCGAGCGTGACATAGAGGTCGTGATCCGGCAGCCGCTCGGACCCGACTAGGGCACAGGCTGTGCGTAAGGCCAGCACTTCGGCATGGGCAGTCGGATCATTCAGTTCGCGCGTGCGGTTGCCCGCTGCCGCCACGACCCGGCCGTCCGGTGCCACCACGACCGCGCCCACCGGCACCTCGCCGCGTGCCGCAGCCGCCCGCGCCTCGTCCAAGGCCTGATCCATATGGCTGCGAAATTCGCTCATGGCCCCTCATGCCCTGCCCCGTGCCCTCACGCAAGCGCTTCCCCCGGGCGGTGATTCTGTATAGAGGGGGCGCTTCAGTGCCATTCCCGGGGGCGGACCCATGAGCGACGACAAATCCAAGGGCGAACGTATCGCTAAGGCCATGGCGCGCGCGGGCGTCGCCTCGCGCCGGGATGCGGAAAAAATGATTCTTGAGGGCCGCGTTTCGGTGAACGGGCAGAAGGTGGTAAGCCCCGCGCTCGACGTCACGCCCACCGACAAGGTGATGCTGGACGGCAAGCCCATCGACGCGCCGCAGCCCGCGCGGCTTTGGCTCTATTACAAGCCGGTTGGCCTCGTGACCTCGGCCAAGGATGAAAAGGGCCGCCAGACCGTCTTCGACACGATGCCCGAGGGCATGCCGCGCGTGATGAGCGTCGGGAGGCTCGACCTCAATTCAGAAGGGCTGCTGCTCCTGACCAATGATGGAGAGTTGAAACGGCAGCTGGAGCTGCCCTCCACCGGCTGGCTGCGAAAATACCGGGTTCGGGTGAACGGCCGCCCGAACGACGCGACCTTCGATCCCCTGCGCCGTGGCGTGGCCATCGAGGGCGAAGAATTCCAGCCGATGGAAATCACGCTCGACAAGCAGCAGGGCGCCAATGCCTGGCTGACGGTCGGGCTGCGCGAGGGCAAAAACCGGGAAATCCGCCGCGCAATGACCGAGGTGGGGCTGATCGTGAACCGGCTGATCCGGGTCAGCTATGGCCCGTTCCGGCTGAACAAGATGAAGCCGGGCGATGTCGTCGAGGTGAAGGCCAAGGTAATGCGCGAGCAGCTCGGCGGGTTGATCGGCGAGGAACCGGCTGAAGAAAAGCGCAAACCGCGCGACGGTGACGCACCGCGCGATCGCAAGCCACGCACACCGCGCGGCGGTGACGCCAAGGGTCCGCACAAACCACGCGCCCCACGCCGGGACGAGGACGGCGGGGCGAAGTCCCCCCGCTGGACGAAACGCCCCGACCGCGATGGCGATACGGGTCCGGCGCGGCAACGGGACGACCGGCCGAAGAGCGGCAAACCCCGGTTCCCGCGCGACGAAGACAAGGGGGCTTCGGGTGAGCGCAGGTTCTCAAAACCCCGCCATGATGGCGAACGGACGGAGCGCGACGGCGACCGCAAGTTAGGGAAACCGCGCGCGAAGACCGAGGGTTCCGGGCAGGATGGTGCGCGCAGGTTCGGGAAACCACGAACTGAAGGCGAACAGACGGAACGCAAATACTCCAAACCCCGCGCTGAAAATGCACGGGGCGAGCGCAAGTTCCAGAAACCGCGCGACGAAGGCGGACGCGGTGACGACGCGCCGGATCGCAAGTTTGCCAAGCCGCGCACCGGCGCAGCCCAGGCCGAACGCGGCGGCGAGCGCAAGTTCTCCAAACCCCGCGATGGCGGGCCTGCGGGTGCCAAAGGGGGCAAACCCGCACCACGGCGCGACAACAGTCAGGGGCGTGACCGACCAAAGACCGGCGGGCCGCGCAAGGGACCGCAGGGACGCAAATAACGCATCAGCGAACCGCGAATTCTTGCCCGACCGCGTGGTCAGCGCCGGGATGGGCTTGGCGCGCGGCCCCGGGCGTGCGAAGCTTGGCCAAAGTGGTGGGCCCTGAACCGGCACGCGGCCCTTTGGCATCGCAAAATGGGCAGTGGCGATCGGATATCCACCCGTGTTCGACCCGTAAGGAGGCCGGTCTGACCACCCGTTCAACCCTGCCCGCCCGGACCGCCTGAGTCGCCATGCGCTTTCATGTATCCTGGTCTGTTCTGTACCTCCCGATCCTGATGGTCGGGCTGTCGGCCTGCACGACGACCGGTCCTGGCCCGGAATCGGTAGCCGGCGGCACATCTGGCGAGCCGCGGATCACCACACCATCGCCGCAAAGCCAGGTCGAACGGGCCTATTACGCGCGTGTAGAGGCGAATTATCTGGCCCAAGACCTTCTGCGGGTTGACGGTGGGGCCGAGGATGCCCCTTTCGGACCGCGTGAACTGGCCGAAAACTTCTTGCGCATTGCGTTCTTTGACGAGTTCACAGAACGCGGCGGACAACTGGTTGCGGAAGCCAGCGAGAACCGGCTGCACCGCTGGCGGCAGCCGGTGCGGATCGGCGTGGAATTCGGCGCCTCCGTCCCGCTCGAACAGCGGCGCGCCGACGAGGCGGTGATCAGCGACTATGCCTCGCGGCTGTCGCGCCTCACTGGCCTGCCGATACGGGTCAGCACCTGGCGCCCGAACCATGTCGTGATGATTGTTAATGCAGGCGAGCGCGCGGGGGTCGTCGACCGCATCCGCGTCTTCGCACCCGAAGTGTCCGACGCCGCGCTTGACAGCGTGGCCCACATGCGCCCCGATACCTATTGCACCGTCTTTTCTTTCACGCCGGGACAGAGCGCATCCTACTCTGGCGCGCTGACGGTGATCCGTGGTGAGTTGCCCGACCGGCTGCGCCTTTCCTGTATTCACGAGGAACTGGCCCAGAGCCTCGGCCTTGTCGCCGACCACCCCCGGGCGCGCCCCTCGATCTTCAACGACAATGAAGAGTTCGCCCTGCTGACGCGGCAGGACGAACTGATGCTGCGCATGCTTTATGACCGACGCCTCAGCCCCGGCATGACGCTGGCCGAGGCGCGGCCTATCGTCGAGGCGATGGCAGCGGAACTGCTACCCGCGGGAAGCTGATCCCCGCCGCCAAAGGATCACGCCCTGCCTATCGGCACCTTCCGGGCTTTCGCGACCTCGGGCGCCGCGCGCGCGACGGTCAGCGTCAGCACACCATCCTTCAGATCGGCGCTGATCTTTCCGGCATCGGCATCGGCGGGCAGGCGGAACGACCGGCTGAAACTGCCATATTGGCGTTCGCTGAAATACCAGGTCTCACCCTTCTCCTCGCGGCTCTCCTTCTTTTCGCCCTTCACCGTGACCATGCCGTCATCGACGGTGATATCGATGTCCTTTTCATCAACACCCGGCAGTTCGACGGCGATCCGGTAGGTCTTGTCGTCCGACGAGGCTTCAGAGGCAGGGGCCAGCCATTCGGAAAGCCGCGCGCCGAAATGGCGGAAAGGCTCGTAGAAGCTCGGCCAGAAATTGCTTGTGGCAGGGGTTTTCTCAACCATGATCATGCTCCTCTTTCTTGGAACTCAGTAAGTCTGCACCTGTTGGAGTTTCCGCGCCTTGACGTGCGTCAACATCCGACGTCACCGACGTTGCGACGCTGGCCGGACTCGGTTAAGGAGGGGTCTGTTTACGCTAACATTGACCGGGGGCCAGGATGATCCTGAGTTGCGGCGAGGCGCTGATCGACATGTTGCCCCGGAAGACCGGCACGGGCGAGGATGCCTTTGCCCCCTATCCCGGCGGCGCTGTGTTCAACACCGCGATCGCGCTCGGTCGGCTTGGCGCGCCCTCGGCGTTCCTTTCGGGCCTGTCGACGGACCTTTTCGGGACGGTTCTGACCGATGCGCTGACCGCGTCGGACGTCGACAGCACGCTTGCCATCCGATCAGCCCGGCCGACGACGCTGGCCTTTGTGCGGCTCGTGAACGGACAGGCGAGTTATGCTTTCTATGACGAGAACACCGCCGGGCGGATGCTGACCCCCGCCGATATGCCCGCCCTGCCCGATACGGTGAACGCGCTGTTCTTCGGCGGCATCAGCCTTGTTGGTGACCCCTGCGGCAGCGCATATGAGGCCCTGATGACGCGCGAAGCGGCGTCACGCGTCACGATGCTGGACCCAAACATCCGTCCCGGCTTCATCACAGATGAACCCGCCTATCGCGCCCGTATCGGGAGGATGCTGGCGCTGTCGGACATCGTGAAAGTGTCGGACGAGGATCTGCGCTGGCTGGAAGGCCCCGGCGACATCGGCGAAGTCGCGGAACGGCTCCTCGCCCGTGGCCCCAAGGTGGTTTTCGTCACCGAAGGGGCGGAAGGCGCACATGGGTTCACCGCCCGACACGAAATCTCTGTACCCGCACGCAAGGTCACAGTCGCCGATACGGTCGGCGCGGGCGATACGTTCAATGCGGGCCTGCTTGCGGCGCTGCACCGTGACGGCCTGCTGACCAAAACCGCCTTGGCGGACTTGACACCCGATGCGATGGAGGCCGCCCTCACGCTCGGTTGCGCCGCTGCTGCGGTCACGGTATCCCGCGCCGGGGCCAATCCGCCCTGGGCCGGGGAGATCGACTGAGATGCGGGCACTTGTTCAACGGGTCAGCGAAGCGCGCGTAACCGTCGCCGGGCGCGTGACCGGAGAGATCGGGGCGGGCCTGATGATCCTTGTCTGCGCCATGCAGGGCGATACGGATGCTCAGGCCGACCAGCTTGCCCAGAAGATCGCGAAACTGCGGATATTCAAGGACGAGGCGGGCAAGATGAACCGTTCCCTTGTCGATACCGGCGGCGCAGCCCTCGTGGTCAGCCAGTTCACCCTTGCCGCCGACACGTCACGGGGCAACAGGCCGGGTTTCTCCACGGCCGCACCGCCGGACGAGGGCGAAAGGCTTTACAATTATTTCTCCGACCGGCTGCGCGCGCTCGGGATCACGGTCGCGAACGGCGAGTTCGGCGCCGACATGGATGTGAGCCTCGTCAATCAGGGACCCGTGACGATCTGGCTGGACGTCTGAGCGCGCGCCGAAAAGTTTTGTCCAAAACTTTTCACGGAAGGATTTTGTTCCAAAATCCTTCCGGACCGGAGGACCTTAACCCTGCGGGGTCATTGCCCGGCGCTGACGGTCGCGTTCGAGACCAAGCTGGCGTTCGCGCCAGATGATCAGGATGCCGGCGAAGACAACAAGCGCCGCGCCACCCAGAACGATGCGCGTCGGAACTTCGTCGAAGACGACATAACCGACCCCGAGCGCCAGCAACATCGAGGCATATTCAAAGGGCGCGATCACCGATGCATCGGCGTGGCGATAGGACGAGGTCAGCAGGACCTGCCCCAGCCCGCCAAACAGCCCCGCCCCGATCAGCATGGCTGCACTTGCCGGATCAGGCATGGTCCAGCCGAAGGGCAGCGAGATCAGCGACAGAAGCGCGGAGTTGACCGAGAAGTAGAAGACGATGGCGCTGACCTTCTCCTCGGCCACAAGACGCCGGACGAAGACCTGCGCAAGTGCGGCAAAGATCGCGCCCACAAGAACCACGATCGCACCAAGAGCCTCGGTCGCACCAAGTTCGCCCGCAGAGAGTGCTGTCAGGCGCGGCGAAAGAATGATGAGAACGCCCGCCATGCCGATCGCGACAGTGAAGATGCGAAACATCCGGACATTCTCACCCAGAAACATCGCAGCAAAAACGACCGTCAGAAGGGGCGCGGCATAGCCGATCGCCGTGACTTCGGGCAGGGGCAGAAGTCCGAGCCCGGCAAAGCCGAATCCCATGGCCACCGTACCCATCAATCCGCGCCAGAAATGGCCCAGCGGATTGCGGGTGGCGAGGCCGGATTTCAGCCCACGCGTCGCGATCAGCCAGATCAGGATCACCGGAATGGCGAAAGCAGAGCGGAAGAACACCGCCTCGCCCGGCGGAACGGCGTGCGAGGCCGCCTTGATCAGGCTCGCCATCGTCATGAAGACGGCGACCGAACAGAGTTTCAGGGCAATGCCGCGCAATGGATTCATGGGCGCCTTCCTTCGCGCCAGAGAAACCCCGAGCGGCGGCGAAGTGCAAGGTCAAAGCTCCTGACCACGGCAGACAGGGGCTCTAAAATGAAAAGCCCCGCCGAAGCGGGGCCAATCCATCACCGATCAAGGGCAATCAGGCCGCGGCCTGCGCCTTTGCGATGTCTTTCTTGATCTTCAGCGCTTTGGACGACAGCTCTTCGTCCTTCGCCTTGGCGAGGAAAGCGTCCAGACCGCCGCGGTGATCAACCGAGCGCAGGGCAGCCGCCGAAATACGCAGCTTGAACGACTGGCCGAGCGAGTCCGAGATCAGGGTGACATCGTTCAGGTTCGGCAGGAAACGGCGGCGCGACTTGTTGTTCGCGTGGCTCACGTTGTTGCCCGACATCGGGCCCTTACCGGTCAATTCGCAAACGCGCGACATGGTTTCGTTCCTTGTTTCTCGAGCCTCCGGGCCCGTCATCCACATATCATATAAGGGCCCCGCACGGCAGAGCCCCGAATTCCGTCCGCGCCATTTACGGCCTACGCCGAGCGGCGTCAAGCGATTCATCCCCTGCATTGGCGTAGCTCGCCGCACCGAAAATCGCACCGTGACATCCGCCGCCAAACCAAGTGATCAAAAGTATTTGGTGTCACCGGTTTTTTGAAACGGAAAATTATGCTCTAATTACGACATAAATGTCGTAATTAGACAAATCGCGTCGATCATGGCGACACAAGGCCAGACGCAAAGCCAAATGCTCCACCACAGGGCATGGCAGCAAGGAGGGCAGAATGTTCAGAAAAATCATGGTTCCGGTGGATCTCCGCCATACTGAAAGCATGCAGAAGGCCCTAAGCGTTGCCGCCGATCTGGCACGGCATTACTCGGCGAGCGTGTGCTACGTCGGCGTCACAGGATCGGAACCGAGCGAACTGGCTCACCGACCTGAGGAGTTCGCGGAAAAGCTCAAGAAGTTTGCAGAGGGCGAGGCGAAAGAGCGCGGTCACACAGCAACCTCGCACATGGTGATCAGCCATGACCCCACGACAGAGCTTGACGACGCTCTGAGCCGCGCCCTGGCAGAGACCGGGGCTGACCTCGTGGTCATGGCAACGCATCTGCCGAACGTGACGGATTACATCTGGGCCTCGCACGGGGGGACGCTCGCGATGCATTCGAACGCATCCGTAATGCTCGTGCGTGGATAATAACAGGACAGGAACAGGGAGGCGACCGACATGACGGAACAGGATACCAACCAGGGCATCCCGGTGCCGGAAGGCGATGCCGGACTTATCGAAACCGACTACACGATCGGTCAGGACAACGTGGAGGGCCAGCTTGGTCCCTTTGGCTTTGACGTACACAACCCGGTCTTTATGGTGTCCGGCCTTTCGATCGTCGCCTTCGTCTTCTACGCGCTGGCGTTGCCCGAACAGGCCAGCGCGGTTTTCGGCTGGCTACGGCCATGGCTAACCTCCACCTTCGACTGGTTCTTCCTCGGCGCGGCCAATATCTTCGTTCTCTTCTGTCTGTTCCTCATCGTCAGCCCATGGGGCGCGGTCCGGCTGGGAGGAAAGGAAGCGACGCCCGACTACACCTATATCGGCTGGTTCGCGATGCTGTTTGCCGCCGGGATGGGGATCGGTCTGATGTTCTTTGGCGTTCTGGAACCCGTCTATCACATGGCAATTTCCGAGCCGCTCGGCGTACCTTCGCCGATCGCGGAAGACGGATCGATCATTCCCGAGAACGTGGAAGCCGCCAAGAAGATGGGACTGGCGGCCACGATCTACCACTGGGGTCTGCACCCGTGGGCGATCTACGCCATCGTGGCGTTGGCGCTGGCCTTGTTCACGTTCAACAAGGGCCTGCCACTTACGATCCGCTCGGCCTTCTACCCGATTTTCGGCGATGCGGTCTGGGGATGGGTCGGCCATGTCATCGACATCCTGGCTGTCTTCGCGACACTATTCGGCCTTGCCACTTCACTCGGCTTCGGCGCGCAGCAGGCCAATGCGGGGCTTGAGCATATATTCGGCATCCCGAACAACGTCTCCGTCCAGGTCGTGCTGATCACTGTCATTACGGCGGTGGCCCTTATCTCGGTCCTGCGCGGCCTCGATGGGGGCGTGAAGGTCTTGTCCGAGATCAACATGGGCATTGCGGCGCTGTTGCTGGTCTTCGTGCTGCTGGCCGGACCGACAATGACGATCTTCGGCGACTTCCTCGCGGGCCTCGGCGCCTATGCGGCCGATATCGCGCCGCTGTCGAACCCGTTCGGGCGTGAGGATACTGGCTACATGCAGGGCTGGACAGCCTTCTACTGGGCCTGGTGGATCAGCTGGTCGCCCTTCGTCGGCATGTTCATCGCCCGCGTGTCGCGCGGTCGTACAGTGCGCGAGTTCATCATCTGCGTGCTCCTGATCCCCTCGCTCGTCTGTGTCCTCTGGATGGCGGTCTTCGGCGGCGTGGCCATAGACCAGGTGCTGACCGATCCGACGGCAAGCGCGGTGAAGACCTATGTCATCGACAGCTATGTGCCGGAACTTTCGCTCTTCGCGATGCTGGAAGGGCTGCCCCTTGCATCCATCACCTCCTTCATCGGGATCGTGCTGGTCATCGTCTTCTTCGTGACTTCGTCGGACTCGGGCTCGCTTGTCATCGACACGATCACGGCGGGCGGCAAGGTCGACGCGCCGCTGCCGCAGCGGGTCTTCTGGTGCACATTCGAGGGTGCGGTCGCCATCGTGTTGCTGATCGGCGGCGGGCTAGGCGCGCTTCAGGCCATGGTCATCTCAACCGGTCTGCCGTTCACGCTTGTGCTTCTGTTGATGTGCTGGGCAATCTTCAAGGGGCTGACGAGCGAAAGCCGGTAGCTCGTTCACCGGGAAAGAAAGAGATGCGTCGCCCGTTCGGGCGATGCATTCTGGACAGTGGCTTTGGCGCACCGCATGATGCGCCCATGCCGCACGATCACCCAGACCACCCGCATTCGCTTCTGCCCTCCGACCCAGCCCTCCGCGTAAAGGCGCTGGAGACAATCCTTGTCCGCAAAGGGCTGGTCGATCCGGCTGCGATGGACGAAATCCTCGACACCTACGAACGGAAAGTCGGCCCGCATCTGGGTGCCAAAGTCGTGGCGCGGGCGTGGAGCGATCCGGCCTTTCGTGACCGGCTTCTGGCCGATGCCACCGCCGCGATTGCAGAGCTCGGCATCTCGGGTCGACAGGGGGAACATGTCGTCGCGGTGGAGAATACGCCCGACACCCACAACATGGTCGTCTGCACGCTCTGCTCCTGCTATCCGTGGCCTCTGCTCGGCATCCCGCCCGCGTGGTACAAATCCGACGCCTACCGGGCGCGGGCGGTTCGCGAACCGCGCAAGGTGCTGGCAGAGTTCGGCGTGAGCCTGCCAGACGGGCAGAAGGTGCGGGTGTGGGATTCGACCGCCGAGGTCCGCTATCTGGTTGTGCCGATGCGTCCGGAAGGGTCCGAAGGGCTGGACGAGGCGGCCCTGTCTGATCTTGTCAGCCGCGATTCGATGATCGGAACCGGTCTTGCGGGGGCGTCGAAATGACCCGGGTCCATGACATGGGCGGACGCTACGGCGATCCTGCCGTTATCCCCGAACCGCAGGGCATAGTGCCCATCGGCCCCGAATGGCACCGCAAGGCGCTGGCGCTGACGCTTGCGGCAGGAGGCCTTGGCGCATGGTCGATCGACACGTCGCGCCATGCCCGCGAAAGCCTGAGCCCCAAGGACTACGCGCGCTTTTCCTATTATGAGAAGTGGATGGCGGCCTTGGCCGATCTGCTGGTGGAAAAAGGGCTGGTCACAAAGGACGAGCTGGCCGCAGGCACTGCCGAGCCTGCGGGGGCCCACCCGAAACTCTTCCGGGCGGAGGCTGTTGGTCCGGCGCTGAAACGGGGCAGCCCCTATACTAGGCCCGGCGCCGAACCGGCCTTTGCGCCCGGTGACCGGGTGCGCACCCGCCTGCCCGCCCGCAATGCCGATATCCCCGGCGGCCATACAAGACTGCCCGCCTATGCCGCCGGTCAGACCGGCACCGTTATCCTCAGCCACGGCGCGCATGTCCTGCCCGACGCCAACGCCCATGGGCTCGGCGAACGGCCCGAGCCGCTCTATACCGTCGCCTTCACCGCCGCCGATCTCTGGGGCGAAGCCGAAGGCGAAGGCGACGAGGTCACGCTCGACCTCTGGCAAAGCTATCTGGTCCCGGCATGACGCCGCCGTCCCGCTTCGACGAGCCTTGGCAGGCGCAGCTTTTCGCGCTGACCGTCGCGATGAGTGAGGCCGGACATTTTACCTGGGCCCGATGGGCCGAGGCTTTCGGCGCGACGCTGAAGGCGATGGGCACCGACCGGCTGCTTGATGGCGGGGCCGATTACTACGCCGCATGGCTCACGACGCTTGAAGGATTGCTGGACCGCTCGGGCCATGCACCCGTGGACGAAGCCGCGGCCACAAAGGCCGCGTGGGAGCGGGCCTATCTTGCCACGCCCCACGGTCAACCTGTCCAGTTGCCCGGTTGATTGCGATTACCGCAGCGACCGGAACGCCCCGGGCAGGTTGTTCGCCGGATAGGCACTGCCAACCAGAAACTGCATGCGCGGATTGCCCTCTTCATATTCTGGGTCCAGCACCTGAACATTGAAGAAACAGGCCGGAGACTTGCCATCCGACCCCTCACTTCGGCCGCAGGCGGTGCGGGTACCGACCCGGACGCGCAGCGCGATCGCCTCGCCGCCCGGAATATTCAGCGAGACATCCACGACCTTGTTCGGATCGGAACTGTCGGTGCCGCCAACGAAAAGCGAGGACTCGTTCGCCCGGATCACGGACCGCACGACGACGATCCGGAATTCATCCTCGCGCGGGTGCAGGATCAGGTCTGGATTGTTGCCCGCCGTCACCTGTTCCTGCACATAGTTGGCAAGCGCGGTGATGGTGTTGTTGTAGTCTTCGCGCAGCGCCCCCTTGGCCACGAATTGCGACTTGGCGCCGATCGAGGCCTTGATCAGCCCCTCCTTGCCAAAGAGCGATTCCGGCAGGCCGGAGATGCCCATCTCGGCCACGTTGGTCGAGGAGACATCACCCGCCGAAACGCCACCCGGCGTGGTCGGCGTCAGCGCCAGCGTATCAAGGAATTCCAGCCGGTTGGTAGCAGTGTTCCACAGGAAGGTGGAGCCCGGCTCATAGAGACCGGCATTCTGGGTGCCGAGCCCGGCGGCGTTCGAGAACTGGAAATTCGCGCTGACCATGGAAGCGTCGGGGCGACAGGCCGTAAGCGCGAGGGCTGCACAGAATACAAGCGGGAAACGGATCAATGTCATTGGAACCATCCATCAATTTTTTCAAAAAACCGATGGCAGAGTAGCACGAAATCGCAAATTCGTCTTCTTAGGGGATTCCCGCCCTTCCGGGCCTATTCCGCGATCCTGAACACCTTGTCGCGGGCGGTTTCACCCCGGATCAGGGTCAGGCGGGATTTGGGAACACCCAGCGCCTTGGCCAGAAGCTTTACGACAGCGATGTTGGCCTTGCCGCCTTCCGGCACCACGGTAACATAGATACGGATCGTGCCATCCTCGGCCACAATGGCATTGCGCGACGCCTTCGGAGTGACGCGCACGGTAATCTCGGCACCGGGCCGTGACAGATGGCTGAGATCGCTCATACCATCTGTTAACCGCTCCGCGCGCGGCGCACCAGTTGTGACCGAAGCCGCTTGACCCCGCCGCCACTCTGGCCAAGTGTGCCGCCCATAATGAACGGAGGCCTCAATGCCCGTCCCCAATCCCGCCGCGATGGAGTTCTTCCTGACCCGCCGGTCGCGGCCCGCCAAGATCCTGCGCGCACCCGTTCCGACGCGCGAGGAACTCGAACCGATCCTAACGGCGGCGGCGCGGGTGCCCGATCACGGCAAGCTGGAGCCATGGCGTTTCATCGTGTTGGAGAAAGCCGCGCTGACGCGGCTTGCCATGCTCGCAGAAACACGCGGGGCAGCGATGGGGCTGGACCCTGACCGGGTGATCAAGGGCGTGATGCAACTGGCCGATGCCGATCTGGCCATTGCAGTCGTGCATGTCCCCCGCACCACCGAGAAAGTTCCCGAAATCGAGCAAATCCTGTCGGCGGGGGCGGTCTGCCTGACGCTGGTGAATGCCGCGCTCGCCTCCGGATGGGGGGCTTCGTGGCTGACCGGCTGGCATATGCATGACGGAGAATTCTGCCGCGAGGGGCTGGGGCTTGCCGAAGGCGAATGGGTGGCGGGCCTGATTCATATAGGCACCGAAACCAATACGCCGCCGGATCGTCCGCGCCCTGATATCGCGGCCATCACCACCTGGGTAAACGAATGATCTTCGGCGATTTTCTCAAGGCGTTGGGTCAGCTTGGCGACAGGCGCTTTCTCAAGGTCGTCGGTCTGGGCGTACTTCTGTCGCTGGCCTTGCTCTTCGGGGTCTATGTGCTCTTCGTTCAGGCGCTGGACTGGATCACACCCGATACGCTGACCCTGCCCTGGCTCGGCGAAGTCGCGTGGGTCGACAGCCTGATTGGCTGGGGTTCATTCTTCCTGATGCTGGGACTGTCGGTCTTCCTCATGGTGCCGGTGGCTTCGGCCTTCAGTGGGCTTTTCCTCGACGATGTCGCGCAGGCGGTGGAGGACCGCTACCATCCGACCCTGCCCCGCACGCCGCGCCTGCCCATCATGGACACATTGATCGACAGCGTGAATTTCTTTGGCGTTCTGGTCGCGGTGAACCTGCTCGCCCTTCTGCTTTACGCCTTTGTCGGCCCCTTCGCGCCTTTGATGTTCTGGGCGGTGAATGGCTATCTTCTGGGGCGTGAATATTTCCAGATGGTCGCGATGCGGCGGCTGGGACGGCAGGGCGCGCGCGATCTGCGCAAGCGCCATGCCGGTCAGGTCTGGATCGCGGGCATGCTGATGGCGGCCCCCCTGTCGATCCCGCTTGTCAATCTGGTGATCCCGGTTCTGGGCGTTGCGACCTTCACGCATCTCTTTCACCGGCTGAAGAACCAGCGCGGCTGAGCTCATCCGCCGCCCGCGACCTCATTCTGAAGCGCGATCAGTATCTGCATGGCCTCATCGGCCCTGTCCGACGGAACGAAGACGTGATCGTGGTGATAGGCCGCGACCATGTTGCAGGGGATGCCCTGCCCTGCCAGCGCGCCCGCAACCGCTGCCGTCAGGCCAACATCGTCCAACGCCGAATAAACCTTCAGCGTGATACAGCGCATCGGATTGGCCGCATCGAAACCGGCGCCTTGGGCGATTGACTCGGGCAGGATCAGCGACATGCCCTCATCTTCCCGGTAGGTCGCGACCGCGTTCGGGGCGAGCGACTGGCCGAGCTCATCATCCGGCGTCGATATAAACACGTATTCGCCGTCCCGAAGGACCGGCGCCATGTTACCGATCATGTCTTTTGCCGTGCGCGATATCACCGGCATGGCGACCTCCCATTGTGTTACGCCCGCCCGCGTAATCCCCTATGGCAAAAGCAAAGACCGCAGAGGCCAGCCTCTGCGGTCCGTACTTTAACGCTTCAAAATATCAGGCTGCGCGCGACAGGAGGACGTCGTCCACCTTCTTCTGCGCACCGGCTTCATCGACGCCCGACACGGCGGCGACTTCACGGGTCAGACGCTCAAGCGCGGCTTCGTAGAGCTGACGCTCGGAATAGGACTGCTCGCGCTGGTCGTCGGTGCGGTGCAGGTCGCGCACAACCTCGGCAATCGCCATCAGGTCGCCGGAATTGATCTTTTGCTCATATTCCTGCGCCCGGCGCGACCACATCGCGCGCTTTACCTTGGCCTTGCCCTTCAGCGTTTCAAGCGCCTTGGTCACGAGGTCAGGAGATGACAGCTGACGCATGCCGATCTCGGTCGCCTTGTGCGTGGGCACACGCAGGGTCATCTTGTCCTTCTCAAACGAGATGACGAAAAGCTCGAGCTTCAGCCCGGCGATTTCCTGCTCCTCGACCGCCATGATCTTTCCAACGCCATGGGCGGGATAGACGACGAAGTCATTCGGGCGGAAATCGGTTTTCTTCGACTTGGTCATATGAGCCTTTCCTCACACGGTATCTGTCATCGCAGCGAAAAAACACAGCCGGGGTCTTGGAAGGCTCCGGTCAAAGTTCGATTTTTCGCCTGTTTCCCCCAACGCTGCGAGGTGGTCGCAGCGGCAATGGTCCAGATATCCTCATCCAGTTGTAACAGTAATATAGCAGAAAATGCGCATATCTGAAAGGGTCGCCCCAAGGCGCTATGATCAAATGCGTCATGCATTAGGCTCATAACGCGCTTGCGCGTTGCGAAAACCCGGTTTTTTCACGCTGACCGAAAGTGATTCGGTCAGATTTCGCGAATCAGTCGCCCTCGCCCGGCGATTCGGAGAAATACTTCTCCAGTTTGCCGGTTTCACCGTCGCGTTCCTCCGCCTCCGGCAGCGGGTCTTTGCGTTGGGTGATCACCGGCCATTTTTCGGAATATTGCCGGTTGAACTCCACCCATTTCTCCAGATCGGGCTCGGTATCCGGGCGGATCGCATCAGCGGGGCATTCGGGTTCGCAGACGCCGCAGTCGATGCATTCATCCGGGTGGATGACCAGCATGTTCTCGCCTTCATAGAAGCAGTCGACCGGGCAAACCTCGACGCAGTCGGTGTATTTACAGGCGATGCAGTTGTCAGTGACGACATAGGTCATGGGCGGCGTCCGGGCTTTGGGTCCTGCCGCTACCTAGCCCCAAGGCGGGGATCATTCAAGATAGAGGGCGGCGGAAAGACCAAAGGCGTGAACAGTCCGGCCGGGAAAGGACGATCATTCCCGCGCGACAGCATCCGGGGGCACAGTGTCACCCGGCGTGATATCTTCGTAGAGCAAACGCGCCTCGGGCGCTGGCCCCCGTCGGGTGCCGCAGGCCAGGATACGGACCACGCGGATCGCGCTCGCCTGCCGGAAGGTCAGCACATCGCCGGGCCCCACGGCGCGACCGGGCTTGGCGGTCTTGTCGCCGTTCACACGTAGATGTCCGGCCGTCACCACCCCGGCGGCAAGGCTGCGGGTTTTGAAGAACCGCGCCTGCCAGAGCCATTTGTCGATACGGATGCGGTCCTCGGCCAAGCCCGCCTCAGATCTTGTCCTTCAAGCCCATCAGCGCGGCTGCGAAGGGGTTGTCGGGGTCGATCCGGTCCTTCTTCGGCGGACGGGATTCGAAGTTGCGACCGCCCTGATCGTCGCGCTTGCCCTTGCCGCCCGGCTTACCCTTGCCCCCCTTGGGACGGTCGCCACGCGGCTTGCCGTCGCGACGCTCGCCATCCGGCTTGCCCTCGCGGCGTTCGCCGCGCTGCGGGCGGTCGCCCCGCGGTGCACGCGGTTTCGGCGCCCAGGTGAAGGTATAGAAGACCTCCGTCTCGGTCACGGTCTGAAGCGCTGCTTCTTCTTCGGTGATGGGATTGGCGCTCGCGCCCTCTTCCGCCGGTCTGGCCACAGGTTCGGACCGAACCTTTTCCCGCTCGCCCCGCTCACCCTTGTAGCCAAGTCCGGCCATCAGGTCGGCGAACTGTTCCAGCGTCATGCCGGTGATCGAAAGCATGTCGGGATTCGCCTCGAACCCCGCGCGGCTGTCCATCGTGCGCAGGATGTCGGCCAGCCGTTCCAGCATGTCGATGCGGATCGCCCGGGCGCCTGCCGGGTGATAGCCTGAGAGCGTGTAATAGCCCTTCGGTACATCGGGAATATTCGGCACGGTCACGAGGCCCGGCGGCGGGCTTTCGGGGAACTCGTCGAGCCCCTCGTTCAGCGACCAGAGCACCAGCCGCAACCGCGTCGGCGCGGGTTTCAGAAGGAGGGGCTGGAAGATCGTGTATTGCCCGAACCGGACACCGTGCTTGCGCAGCAGCCCGCGCATGTCCTGATCCAGCGCCTTGACCTCGTCCGCCACGCCTTCACGCGGCAGGACGCCGAGCGATTCCACCAGACGGAAGGCAAAACCACGGGCAAGACCCGTCAGCGTCTCATCACGCTGGAGGTTCAGCAGCGGTTCAAAGAGCGTCGCCACCTTGCGGTCGATGAAATGCTGCAGACGGCGGCGAACCTTTTCACCGACATCGAATCCGGCCTCCTCGTCGACGAACGCCTCGACCTGCGGCTTCATCACGTCCGCGCCCTTGACAAGCTTGCCGACGGCGGACGAGCCCCACATGAGGCCGCCCTGCTCGGTGAAATCCAGCTCGGTATCGGGCGCGTTGTAGAACCGGTCGGCGCGCAGGTGGAATTCCGGGCGCAATGCCTCATAGGCCGCCTGTTTCAGCGTCTTCGCCTGATCGGGCGAAGCGGTCCCATCCTGATGGAAACGGAACCCTTCCAGACGGCCGACGAATTCGCCCTCAACCGTCACTTCGCCCTTGTCGTTCACCTCGGCCACAAGGCTCTCCTTCTGCTTGAGCCGGCGAAGGAGGACACTCGTCCGCCGGTCCACAAATCTTTGTGTCAGCGCGTCATGCAGCGCGTCTGACAGGCGGTCTTCTACAGCGCGCGTTTCCTCGCGCCAATGGCTTTCGTCGGCGACCCAGCCGGAACGCTGCGCGACATAGGTCCAGGTGCGGATATATGCCAACCTTTTCGACAATGTGTCGATGTCGCCCTGAATCTTGTCGATCCGGCGAATTTGCGCCTGAAGCCAATCATCGGGCACATGCCCATCCTGCAGGAATCCGAAGATGCGTTGCAAGAGATTGGCATGTTCTTGGGCCGAAATCCCTTGAAAATCAGGGATTCTGCACACATCCCACAAAAGCCGCAGGTCACGGGGATGTTTTAGACGGTCGCGGATATGCGGCAGATCTGCGAACGCCTTCAGCGCCTTCAGGTCGTCGGCCTCCCGCCCGCGCATCAGCCGTTCCTCGGCCGGCGCGGCCTCAAGCGAGGCAATCAGCCGCTCCACCCCGCCGAAATCCAGATCGCTCGCCCGCCAGTTGATTCGTTCGATCGGACGGAAACGATGGTTCTCGATCGAAGCGATTACCTCTTCGGTCAGCGGGGCGGCCTCACCCGTCACACCGAACGTACCCGCTGTGGTATGACGTCCTGCCCGCCCGGCGATCTGGGCCAGTTCGTGCGGGAAAAGATCGCGCATCCGCCAGCCGTCGAACTTCGCCGTGGCGGAAAAGGCGACATGATTGATGTCGAGGTTCAGGCCCATGCCGATGGCGTCGGTGGCGACGAGGTAGTCCACATCACCGTTCTGATACATCGCGACCTGCGCATTGCGGGTGCGGGGCGAAAGCGCCCCCATAACCACCGCCGCGCCGCCCTTCTGGCGGCGGATCAGCTCAGCGATGGCATAGACATTTTCAACCGAAAACCCGACAATGGCCGACCGCGCGGGCATCCGGCTTATCTTTTTCGAACCTGCATAGGTCAGCGTCGAGAACCGCTCGCGTTTCAGGAACTGCACCTTCGGCACGAGGGCGGCGATGGTGCTGCGCATCGTGTCGGAGCCAAGAAACAGCGTCTCGGACAAGCCGCGCGCATGCAGCAGCCGGTCGGTGAAGACGTGACCCCGCTCAGGATCGGCACAAAGCTGGATCTCGTCCACGGCAAGGAAGTCGCAGCCGATGTCGGTCGGCATCGCCTCGACCGTGCAGACCCAGTATTGGGCGCGGGCGCCGACGATCCGCTCCTCGCCCGTGACCAGCGCCGCAACCGCAGGCCCGCGCGCCGCAACGATCCGGTCGTACACCTCGCGCGCGAGCAGGCGCAAAGGCAGGCCGATGACGCCGGTGCGGTGCGCCAGCATCCGTTCGATCGCGTAATGTGTCTTGCCTGTGTTGGTCGGCCCGAGGACCGCTGTGATCCTCGTCTCCGCCGCCATGGGACTGCCCTCAGAGTTCGGTGCCGGTGGTCTTCTGCTCCAGCCGTTCGAGCGCTTGCTTTATCCCCTCCTGATGGGGATGTATAGCAAGCGCCGCACGATAGGCCGCGACGGCTTTCTCCTCCTGCTCAAGCGCCTCGAATATCTGGCCAAGCCCTGAAAGCGCCCCGAAATGGTGTTCATTCAGCGCCAGCGTATGCTGGATGTCGGCGATGGACGGCCCGAACTGGCCATTCAGGAAATAGGCTGTCGCCCGCGCATTCCAGCCCTCGGCGAATTCCGGCGCATGATCGGTTAATGCCGTGAAATGCTCGATTGCGGTGGCCAGATCGCCCGCCTCCATTGCCTCGCGTCCGCGTTTCAGCAGGAGGTCCATCGACGGCGAGCCTGACTTTGACCACTCCCGCAGAATGTCGGCCTGAACCCGACGCCACTCAGGGTTGTCTGGATCGGCCAATTCCGCGTATAGATTGTCCAGATATTCAGACGCGGCGGAAACCGGCGCAGACAGGAATAACGCTGCGGCACATGCAGCGAACACGGGATTGAGAAGGGTGGCACACATCCGCATTACAAGGCAGAGTGTAGCCGATCCGCGCCGGAAAGCGAGAGGCTTGGCGCTCACATTTGGAGGAAGAATTGAGTGATATCGTAACCGCGGCCGTTGCTGCGCTGAGCGAAAGGCTGTCCGGTGGCATCGCCGGCACTGCGAAATTCGTGATCGAAGGCGAAGGCGCCTTGATCGTTGACGGATCGGACGTGCGCGCGGGCGATGACGAAGCCGACGTGACGCTGACGGCGGACCGTGAGACCTTTGAGGGCATACTTTCGGGCGACGTGAACCCCACTGCCGCCTTCATGCAGGGCAAGCTGGCGGTTGACGGCGATATGGGCCTTGCCATGCAACTCGGCGCCGCCCTTTCCTGAGGATGGAACAGGCCCCCTTCTACGACGACGTCGCCGATGCGCCCGATGGCGCGACCTGCGTGTGGCTGACGGCCGCAGACGGGGTCCGCATCCGCGCGGCCCATTGGCGTGGCGGCGAGAAGGGGACGGTGCTGCTGTTTCCCGGGCGGACAGAATATATTGAGAAATATGGCCCCGCGGCGGGTGAGTTCGCCGCGCGCGGTTATGCCATGGCGACGCTCGACTGGCGCGGTCAGGGCATTGCCGACCGGCTGCTCGACGACCGTGCGCCGGGCCATGTCCGGTGCTTTTCAGACTACAGCCGCGATGTCGACGCCTTCATGGACTGGATCCGTGATCAGGACCTGCCCCGCCCTTTTTTCCTGATCGGACATTCGATGGGGGGCTGTATAGGTCTGCGCGCTATTTATGACGGCATTCCAGTCAACGCTGTGACCTTCTCGGCGCCAATGTGGGGTATACTGATGCAGCCCATCGTACGCCCCGTCGCCTGGGGTCTTTCTTGGCTGGCGACTGTGACCGGTCAGGGTCACCGGATGGTGCCCTCGACCTCGCCGCTGACCTATGTTCTGGAGGCGGATTTCGAACGCAATGTGCTGACGCGCGACCCAGAGATGTGGGAATTCATGCGCCACCAACTGACCGCGCATCCCGACCTAGCAATCGGCGGGCCGACGATGCGCTGGCTTTACGAGGCGCTGAAGGAAACACACGCTCTGCACCGGATGCCCTCGCCCGACCTGCCCTGCCTGACGGTTCTGGGGGCCGAGGAACGCATCGTCCATGCTGCCTCGATCCATGACCGCATGTCGCGCTGGCCGGGATCGGAATTCGATCTTGTCGGCAGCGCGGAACACGAATTGATGATGGAAGGGCCAGAGACGCGGGCAAAGTTCTACGACCGCGCAGCGGCCCTCTTTGACGCCAGCCACCGCTGATCACCCCTGCACATGAAGCGGGATCTTTGCGAAGCTCGATCTCAGTGCCTTTGACCAGCCGTCGCTCATCCTACGGAAATCGGCATCCCCGGGTTCGATCCGGCGCTGGAAACCGACCTTGCATTCGTCATTGTGGATCACCGCCAGGTCAAGCGGCATGCCGACCGAGAGATTTGACCGGAGCGTCGAGTCCATCGACAGCAGCACCGCCTTCTCGCCGTCCTCGATCGACGTTCCGGGGCGCACGATCCTGTCGAGGATCGGCTTGCCGTATTTGTGTTCACCGATCTGCAGGAACGGCGTGTCCTCGGTCGCTTCGATGAAATTGCCTTCCGGATAGACGAGGAACATACGCATCCGCCCGCCCTTGCGCTGCCCCGCAACGATCATCGAGGCCGCGCCGAAATTGCCATTGGTCTTCAACCGCTGATCGTTGGCATCGCGCACAGACCACAAAGTCTCGCCCACAATCTCGGCCACTTTCAGCATCGTCGGCGCCATCAGGATTGAACTTTCCGGCGTCGCCTCGGGGTTCTCGATCGCTTCCTGAAGTTTCGCCAGCGTCGCCTGCGTGACCGACAGGCTGCCGGCCGTCAAAATCGCGATGACACGTTCGCCCGGCATTTCGAACGAAAACATCTTGCGGTAGGACGAGATGTGATCGAGGCCCGCATTGGTGCGGGTATCCGACAACAGCACCATGCCCGCATCCAGCAAGAGCCCCACGCAATAGGTCATGATCGCCTGTCCTTTCCCCTGACCGCGCCACACTAAATGGCGGCGCAAGCGCCCGCAACACCGCCGATGCCGGTGATTTCATGCCACCCGGCCTTGCCATGCCCGCCTGCCCCTGCCATCTCTGTGCGACAGATTTCGAAGGAGTGCCCCATGCCGATCCGCCTGCCCCACCCGGTCTTCGACGCCAATGCCTCGTCCGGAGGGCTCGGCAATCTGCCGGAATGGGACCTGAGCGACCTTTACACCGCGCCCGACGCGCCCGAAGTGACGCGCGACATGGACTGGCTGGAAAAGGCCTGCGCCGATTTCGCATCACGGTATGAAGGCAAGCTGGCGACACTGGATGCGGATGCGATGCTCGACTGCATCCACGCCTATGAAAAGATCGAGGCGATTGCCGGGCGCATCATGTCCTACGCTGGCCTGCGCTATTATCAAAACACCATGGACGGCGCGCGGGCCAAGTTCATGTCCGATTGCCAGGACAAGGTGACCGACTTCACCACCCCGCTTGTCTTTTTCTCTTTGGAATTCAATCGGATTGAAGAGGATGCTTACAAATCCGTCTTCACCGCCAATGCCGACATCGCCCGCTACAAGCCGGTTTTCGACCGCATGCGCGCGATGAAGCCGCACCAATTGTCGGACGAACTGGAGAAATTCCTGCACGACCAGTCCACAGTCGGCGCTTCGGCCTGGAACAAGCTCTTCGACGAGACGATGGCGGGGCTGGAGTTCACGGTAGACGGTGAGGTGATGAACCTTGAAGCCACGCTGAACCTGCTCTCGGATCAGGACCGGGCGCGGCGCGAGGCGGGCGCAGTGGCACTGGCAAAGGTCTTCGGCGAGAACGTCAAGCTTTTTGCCCGTGTCCACAACACGCTGGCCAAGGAAAAGGAGATCGAGGATCGCTGGCGCAAGATGCCGACGCCGCAGACCGGGCGGCACCTGTCGAACCATGTCGAACCCGAAGTGGTCGAGGCGCTGAGGAACGCCGTCGTCGCCGCGTATCCAAAGCTGTCGCACCGCTATTACCGGCTGAAGGCGAAATGGATGGGGCTGGAGAAGTTGCAGGTCTGGGACCGCAACGCACCGCTGCCGATCGAGGAAAAGAAGACCGTCAACTGGGACGACGCGCGGGAAACTGTGATGTCGGCTTATACGAACTTCGCCCCGGAAATGTCTGATATCGCTAAACCTTTCTTCGAAAAAGGTTGGATCGACGCGGGCGTGAAACCCGGCAAGGCCCCGGGTGCCTTTGCACATCCGACCGTGACCGACGTGCACCCCTACATCATGCTGAACTACCTCGGCAAACCGCGCGACGTGATGACATTGGCCCACGAACTGGGCCACGGAGTCCATCAGGTGCTGGCAGCGCCGCAGGGCGAAATGCTGGCCTCAACGCCCCTGACGCTGGCTGAAACCGCCAGCGTCTTCGGCGAGATGCTGACCTTCCGCAAACTGCTCTCCCAGGCAAAGACGAAAGCCGAACGCAAGGTCCTGCTGGCTGGCAAGGTCGAGGACATGATCAACACGGTCGTGCGCCAGATCGCGTTCTACGACTTTGAATGCAAGCTGCACGCCGCCCGTCGCGCGGGCGAACTGACGCCCGAGGATATCAACGCACTATGGATGAGCATTCAGGGCGAAAGCCTTGGAGATGCTTTCGAATTCATGGACGGCTATGAGACGTTCTGGTCCTATATCCCGCACTTCGTGCACTCGCCCTTCTACGTCTATGCCTATGCGTTCGGGGACGGGCTCGTGAACGCGCTCTATGCGGTCTACGAGGAAGGCCTGCCGGGGTTCGAGGAGAAGTATTTCGAGATGCTGAAGGCGGGCGGTTCGAAGCATCACAAAGAGCTTCTGGCACCCTTTGGTCTGGATGCCAGCGATCCGAAGTTCTGGGACAAGGGCCTCAGCATGATCGCCGGGATGATCGACGAGTTGGAGGCGATGGAGGGATGATCCCCGCGGCGAAACGCCGTTGCGAGCCACCTCTTAAAACCTGCGCGAAAAGCTTGGCGGGTTCATGCGGCCCGGTCTGATCCTGCACGTACCGTTGCATATGATGGCGTCGGATGGGGCCGACCTTCCGGGGTTTTTTCAGAAGATCCGGTCCGGTTTTCTTGCGCGCGGTGCCCATGTCGAAGTGCGGTGGCGCGACATCGAAGCTCTGACGAACATGGGCGACACCGGCGACATTCACCTTGTTCACAACGGTCGTATTCGCCATCCCCGCGTTCTGAACACCGGCTTGGCCTATATCTATCCGTTCTGGTACTGCGATCCCCACGGGATCTTCGGCGACTCCAGTCTTGCCGCTGAGACGTTCCGCCCTGACGACGTCGATCCGGCCCTCGCGAATGTGTTCCTGATGCATCAGACCCGCCGCCTCGTGGACCGGCGGCAAAGCCGGTACGATCAGCCGCAGGACCGCCGGACATTTCCCAAAAACGCGATCGCTGTTTTCCTTCAGGGCGACAGCGATCCGGTAAACCGCGCGCGATACATGTCCGAACGGGAGATGTTTTCCGCTGTTCTCGCCTCGCGCGGCGACCGGACGGTGATCTTGAAGCCGCATCCACGCAATCTGACCGGCGACACCGCTCACATTCTTGCGGTTGCCGGGCAAAGCCCCGGAGTAGTGATCACTGACGCGAATGTGCATGACATTCTCGCATCTTCCGACGTTACGGTGACGGCAACTTCGGCCACTGCACTGGAATCGATGATCCATCGTGTTCCGGTGGTGCTTTGCGGTCGCAGTGACCTGCATCACTGCGCGGTGACCATCCGGCACCCGGATGAAATGCACGGCGCGCTGCGCGTGGCCACGAACACGCCCTTCCCCTTTGCTGAATTCCTCTACTGGTTTCTCGCCCAAAACACACTGAATGCCGGCAGCGCAACTTTGATCGATGACACGCTCGCCCGGATGACGCAGCACGGAGTGGATACAACCGGTCTCATGCCGAACGGTTGACGGGATCGCACCCGCAAAGAAGAGTGGTGTCGCATAAGGGGAGTTACACGCGATGATCCGGATCATACTGAAACTGATCGGATTCTTGCTGGTCGTCGGTCTGTTCGGTTTCCTCGCGCTCGGCCCCGAAATCGCCGACCGGATGCAGAACCCGGTGACGAAGCATGATCCCTGGCCCGTGACCCCGGCAGCACAGGCCATGCATGAGCGGCTGATCATCGGCGACATGCATGCCGATACGCTTCTCTGGGACCGGGATCTGACGAAACGCCAGACACGCGGGCATGTCGATCTGCCGCGGCTGGCCGAGGGCAATGTCGCATTGCAGGTCTTTACTACGGTGACGAAAAGCCCATCGGGCCTGAATTACGAGGAAAACGCGGCCGAGGCGCGCGACGACATCACGCTCCTCTATATCGGCCAGCTTCGCCCCTTCCGTGCTTGGCTTGACCTGACTGAACGCGCGCTGGAGCAGGCGCGCCAGCTGGCGATTGCCGAAGAAAAGGCCCCCGAAATGCTGAAGATCATCCGCAGCCGCGCCGATCTGACCGAAGTCCTGCGCCGCCGCTCAGAAGGCGAGCAGGTCGTGGGTGGCATTCTCGGCGCCGAAGGGGGGCACGCGTTGGGCGACGATCAGACCAATCTCGGAAAGCTTTACGATGCCGGGTTCCGCCTTATCGGGCTGACGCATTTCTTCGACAATGAGATCGGCGGTTCGTTGCACGGCGAGGCGGGTGCGGAGGCCGGCCTGACACGTTTCGGCCGGTCGGTGGTGGAGGAGATGATCCGGCGGCACATGATCATCGACCTTGCCCATGCCTCGCCGCAGACCGCGCGCGACGTGCTCGACATGACCGACATGCCGGTCGTTGTCAGCCATACCGGCATCCGTAGCCATTGCGAGACGGTCCGCAATTTTCCCGATGACCTGATGCGCGCAATCGCAGCCGAGGGGGGGCTGATCGGCATCGGGTTCTGGGCGGACGTGACCTGCGACGACACGCCAGCCGGCATTGCCGGGGCGATCATTGCCGCGATCGGGGTCGTGGGTGAAGATCATGTCGCGCTTGGCTCTGATTTCGACGGCGCGGTGCGGACAACATTCGACGCATCCGAACTTGCCGCCCTGACGCAGGCCCTGATCGACCGGGGCTTGCCCGAAGATGTGATAGCCAAGGTCATGGGCGGAAACATGGTACGGTTTCTGCAGGCCGCGCTGCCGGAGGAGTGATCAGGCCGGTGGCGTGGCATGCCCTTGCTTACCACCTTCGGCTTTAGTTTTGCGGCGTAATCTGTACCCGCTGGCGCAGTTCACCGGTTGTGGCGTCGAGGATCAGAATCTCATCCGCCTCGGTCACCACAGCAATCCAGCCGCGCCCAATCGTCACCGCCTCGGCCTTCGTGCCCTCGGGCAGGGTAATGCCGTCAGGGAGAGCCGGGCGCGGGATAGAGGCATCCGGCAGCCGGGTGACAAAGAGGAAGATGATCGTTATCAGGCCGAGGATCATGGTCCCGGCCAGCGTCGTGACCAGAATCTTGAGAAAACGCAGTTCGGGCGGGGTGCCCTGATCGGCGTCAGTCGGAGCCTCGTTCATGTCGGACATCGAAAGCCGTACCTTGCAAGTCGTCATCGGGCCAAACCCGCCCGACCGCCTTGATAAGGCGCTGGCGCGCGATGTGCCAGAAGAAGCCTCACTTTCGCGGTCGCGGCTGGCGAAGCTTCTGGCCGAGGGGGCAATCACGCAAGGTGGTGCGGTGGTCGACAACCCGAAGGCCAAAGTTGCGGAGGGTGAGGTCTTTGATATCGCGCTCGGCGCGCCAGAGCCGGTGGAGACGGTCGCACAGCCAATCGCGCTCAACATCGTGTGGGAAGATGCCGATCTCATCGTCATCGACAAGCCCGCAGGCATGGTCGTGCATCCCGCGCCGGGTTCTGCCGACGGGACACTCGTCAATGCACTTCTGCACCATTGCGGCGATACGCTGTCCGGCGTCGGCGGCGAAAGGCGGCCGGGGATCGTCCACCGGATCGACAAGGACACGTCGGGCCTTCTGGTCGTGGCCAAATCCGACCGGGCGCATCATGGGCTTGCGAAACAGTTCGAGAAACACACGGTAACCCGGCGCTACCTGGCGCTCGCGCATGGCGTGCCGGATGCCGCCGACCCGCGCCTTCATGGGGTCAAGGGCACGAATTTCGAACCCGGTGGCGTTTTGAAGATCACCACCCAGCTTGCCCGCCATAAGACCGACCGGCAGCGGCAGGCGGTCTTGTTCCATGGCGGGCGGCATGCTGTGACGCGGGTGCGTGTCGTCGAACGGTTTGGTGAACCGCCCGCCGCCGCGCTTGTCGAATGCTGGCTGGAGACGGGTCGCACCCACCAGATTCGGGTTCACATGGCCCATGTCGGCCACGGGCTGATTGGCGATCCGGTCTATGGCGGGAGGCGCAAGCCCGCCGCGAAGGCCCTTGGCGTTGAGGCGGCCGAGGCGGCGTCGAGTTTTCCCCGCCAGGCTCTTCATGCCGCAACGCTCGGCTTCGACCATCCGGTGACCGGCGAAAGGCACGATTTCGAAAGCCCATTGCCAGAGGATTTCCAATCATTGCTCGACCTCCTGCGCGGGGAACCGGGGCGCGTTTGATCGCGTTTCCTGACAAGGATGTGAAGCGTCTGTCACAAATCTGGCAAAGCGACGGAACCATACTCATCTCACGTTAAACAAACGCTGCTATGGCCACGGCCTTGCAGAGCGGGGGCCTAGCGAATAGATTTCGTGGTCCTCGACCGGAAAGAGAGGGTCAGAGTCATGTCGAACTACGGAAACCTTCCCGCGCCGAGCCCGGAACAGGGGCTGAACCGCTATCTGCAGGAAATTCGCAAGTTTCCGCTTCTGGAGCCGGAAGAAGAATACATGCTGGCCAAACGCTGGGTGGATCATGAGGACAGTTCCGCCGCCCACAAGATGGTCACCTCCCACCTGCGCCTCGCCGCCAAGATCGCCATGGGCTATCGCGGCTACGGTCTGCCGCAGGCTGAAGTAATTTCTGAAGCCAATGTCGGGCTCATGCAGGCGGTCAAACGCTTCGATCCTGAAAAAGGCTTCCGGCTGGCCACTTACGCGATGTGGTGGATCCGTGCGTCGATCCAGGAATACATCCTGCGGTCTTGGAGTCTCGTGAAGCTCGGCACAACGTCGGCCCAAAAAAAGCTGTTCTTCAATCTCCGTAAGGCGAAAAGCCGCATCGGCGCGCTGGAAGAGGGCGACCTCAGGCCCGAACATGTCGAGAAGATCGCCCATGACCTGAACGTCACCGAGGACGAGGTCATCGACATGAACCGTCGTCTGTCGGGCGGCGATGCCTCGCTGAACGCGACGGTAGGGGCCGAGGATGGCACCGCCCAGTGGCAGGACTGGCTGGAAGACGAAGACGCCGATCAGGCCGGACACTATGCCGAGGCCGATGAATTGTCGGTGCGTCGCGAACTTCTGGAACAGGCGATGGACGTACTGAACGACCGCGAACGCGATATCCTGATGCAGCGCCGTCTGGTTGATGAGCCTGTAACGCTGGAGGATCTGTCCGGCCAGTACGACGTCAGCCGCGAACGTATCCGCCAGATCGAGGTGCGTGCGTTCGAAAAGCTTCAGGCCGAAATGCGCAAACTGGCTGCCGAAAAAGGCATGGTCGTTCCCGCCTGATCCGTCGAAATCTACCCTTGCGGCTTGCTCCCCCGGCCGCAAGGGGCGTAGATGTTAGCGCAATCTGACACAAGGGGGCGGCATGAAACCGGTCAATTGGGGGGTGCTCGGCGCCGCGAAATTCGCACGCGAGCATATGGCGCGGGCAATTCACGAAGCCGAAGGCGCGCGGTTCCACGCGCTTGCAACATCCGATCCAAGGAAAGCTGCACCGTTTTCGGCCTTCTGCCCGGACCTCAAGGTCCATAACTCCTACGATGCTCTGCTCGCCGACCCGGACATTGAGGCAGTCTATATACCGCTGCCCAATCACCTCCATGTCGAATGGACTCTCAAGGCGCTTGAGGCGGGCAAGCATGTGCTGACGGAAAAGCCCATCGCGATGCAGGCAGATGAAATCGACGCCCTCATCGCGGCGCGGGACCGGACCGGGCTGATGGCAACCGAGGCCTATATGATCGTCCACCATCCGCAATGGCAGCGCGCCCGGACCCTGATCGCGGAGGGCGCGATTGGTCGTATCCTGCATGCGGATGCGCATTTCAGCTATGACAACCGCTCTGACCCCGGCAATATCCGCAACCGGCCCGAGACGGGCGGCGGCTCCATCCCCGATATCGGGGTCTATACCTACGGGTCAGCCCGCTGGGCGACCGGCGCTGAACCAGTGGCGCTCGATGCACAGATCACGCGCGAGAACGGTTTCGATGTCTTCGCCCGCGTCTTCGGCGAGATGGAAGGGCCCGGCGGGCGCTTCACCTATCACGCGATGACCTCGATGCGGCTTTTCCCCCGGCAGGAGGTGGTGTTCCAAGGCGAAACGGGCCTCATCCGCCTTACCGCGCCCTTCAATGCGGGCCTGTTCGGCGAGGCACAGTTGCACATGTTCCGACAGGACAGGGCCGACCACATCGAACGCTTCCCGGGCGCCCGGCAGTACCGCAATCAGGTCGAGGCCTTCGGGCGGTCAATACGTCAAGGCACGCCGTATCCGTGGACCCTTGAGGATGCCAAAGGCACGCAGGCGATGATCGACCGGGTTCTGGCCGCCGAATAGGCGCGTTGACGCAGGTCATGGCGGCGCCTGCGTTAAGCCCCCATATCAGTGGCAGGCCACAAAGGAGGTTTGCCATGAAACCGGTCCGTACGCTCGTTCTTGTCGCCGACGACCAGACGGCGCGTTTTCTGATCAATGAGGGTATCGGCAAGGGGTTGAAGGAGGTGGCCGGGCTGTCGGCCGCGCAGTTCCTCGATGCCCAGATTGAATATGACGACCGACCGGGACGGCAGACCGGCGGTCCGGGCGGCATGGCGCGGCATGGTTTCGATCCCGGTGAGAACGCAGATGAGGCCGGACGGTCGCGGTTTGCCGGTTATGTCGTCGAGGAACTTGACCGCGAATGGTTGCGGATCAAGCCCGATCGGCTAATCCTCGCTGCGGCACCCAAAATGCTCGGCGTATTGCGGGCACGGCTGAACGGGGCACCGGCGCAGGCGCTGCATGCCGACCTGGCAAAAGACCTGGTGAAGGTGGCGGCGCAGGACCTGCCGCGCCATTTCGCGGACATCCAGCCGATGTGAATTGGGTATCGTCCACCAAAGGATGAGTGCCCAATTCGCGGTGAACCGAGTGTCGACAATGAATGGCAATGCCCATGATCAGGGCACGAAACGTGCTGGCCGGGTATCGACCGATGTACGATGAAAGAGAGGATGGTACCGACGCCCCGGCTCGAACGGGGGACCCCTAGATCCACAATCTAGTGCTCTAACCAACTGAGCTACGTCGGCACTCGGGGGCCATTTAGACCCGTGCCAACGCGAATGCAAGTCCCGGATTGCGCTTGTCGCAGCATTGCGGTTCTTGCCTCGCCCGCCCGTTCCGCTATAGCCAAGGCGGGGTATGAAACGGAGGCCGGTCATGGGGATCGACAAGGAAAGCGACATCTCGGCGAATCTGCAGATCGGGCCGACGACGCTTGGCATGGTCCGGATTTATGTCGAGGCCGAGGGGCTGGAACTGCCCTTGGATTTCGACCCTGAAGAGGCCGAGGAGATCGCCGAAGAACTGCGCGCCGCCGCCGAGGCCGCGCGGGGTATGGGTGGTTCTAAGGGGAAATCCCCGAAGCGGTGACGCCCGGATCGCGGAACCCCTGCAGGCGCAGCGCGGCGTGGCGGGCGAATTTTTGCACCATCACCTTGCGTCGCGCACCGGCCAAAGGCGCTTCTGGCCCCATCCGCACAATCTCAGCATCATAGGCATCTGCAAGGATCAGGCCGGTGCCCTCGGGGAGAAGCTCCACCGGGAAATCGGCATCGACCGCCCAGAAGAACCTGTCGCCCCATTCCAGATAGTTCTGCCATTTACGGTCCGATGTGAAATCCACCCGACTCGACTTGCACTCGACGATCCAGAGCTCTCCTTTCGGACCGAGCCCCATCACGTCAAGCCTGAGGCCGGGTGCGGGCACCATCTCTTCCACCGTGACAAAGCCATGGTGCAGAAGATGGCGGCAGACGCCGCGCGCGAGAAGTTGGCCGGGCATGAGATCGTCCTGCATGGCCGAAATATGAACATAAAGTGAACATCTGTCCAGAGCAGCCGAACCTTGATGGCGAGCTTGCCTCTTGCCGAAAGGCGCATTGGGCCCTATTTCACTTCGCGGCGGGTTCTGCGCTTCTCGTGCAAGGCCCTTTTCCAGTGGCCGATAATTTTTTCCGAGGGAGCTGGCTCTGTCTGGATCGTGGTCCTGATATCCGGCGCCCACCTGGTTAGACCAGGCTCCGGGGAAATACACGCCTTCACGGTCGCCGTGGTTCCCGCCACCTTCCCGATCCAGATTGACGCAGCAATGCTCCGGCGCAGCAGTCCGGCGCAAGCGGATGCCTTAGCTGTTGGATTTGACCAAGATCGCAACCGGTTCTGCCCGGACAGTCACTGGTGATTTCCTGCCGCCACCGGAGTGGTCATCCGTGCCCATACGCATGATAACGATCGCGAACTGCACGCCAGCAAAGATGATACCATTGAACACGAAGAGCATCAGAAGCGCGATCCATCCCTGCGGCGAGGTCGAAATAAGGTGCCAAAGATTGGCAACATTCAGCCATAGCAGCGCGGTGACGAAAACGGTCGACAGGCCGAACCCGATGATGACATTGCGGATGTAGAGGCGGACGAGTGCGGGCATGACAGTCTCCCTTCGCAATTACTCTAGCGCTGCGCGCGGGAAATCACAGGGACATGCTGTCGCATCGGAGTGAACCGACGCTCTAAAGGCGGTGATCAGAACGCCTCGGGCCGGGCTTCGCGGGCCATGTGATCAAGGACCGCGTTGACGAATTTCGGTTCCTTGCCATCCGGGAAGAATGCCCGGGCGACATCAACGAATTCGGTGATGATCACTTTGGGCGGGGTCTTTTCGTCGGTAAGTTCGGCGCCTGCGGCACGAAAGAGCGCGCGCAGCACCGGGTCGATGCGGCCGATCGGCCACTTCGCCACCAGCGCCCGGTCGGTCATCTGGTCGATCTTGGCCTGCCAGTTCACCGCCTCTTCCACGATCTTGCGGAAAAGGTCGGGGTCGCCCTCGGCCATCTCGTCGCCCTCATAGACCGCGCCGAAGCGGAAGCTTTCGAACTCGCGCCGAACCTTGTCGACGGTCTGCCCCGATGCCTCCATCTGAAAGAGCGCCTGCACGGCATAAAGCCGCGCGGCAGATTTCATCTGGCGCTTTTCGGCAATGGTCGGTTTCGGGGCGGCGTCGCTCATGCGGTCTTGGGTCCTTCGCTGTCGCCGGCAATGCGGAATTCCTCGCCCTGCGGCTTGAACCCGATGCCTTTCGTCCGGCGCGCCCATTTGCGCGATAGCGCGACAAGATGCAAGGCCGCCGCTGCGGCACCGCCGCCCTTGTTCTGATCGGCCGGATCGGCGCGGACCTCGGCCTGTTTCCGGTTCTCGACAGTCAGGATGCCGTTGCCGATGGCAACACCGGAAAGGCCAAGCATGGTCAGGCCGCGTGACGAGTCGTTGCAGACCGTGTCGTAATGCGTGGTCTCGCCCCGGATGATGCAGCCCAAAGCGACGAAGCCGTCGTAATCGGCCATGCGGCTGGCCATGCCGATGGCGGTCGGTATTTCCAGCGCGCCGGGCACCTCGACCAGATCGACCTCGGCCCCCGCCTGTTCCGCAACCGCCTTCGCGCCTGCAACGAGGTTGTCGGCGATGTCCTTGTAATAAGGCGCAACCACGATCAGCAGGCGCACCTTCTTGTCGAATTTCGGCAGTTCGAGGATGTAATGTTGTTCCTGTGCGGCCATGACTTAGCCCTCGGTGATCGGGCGGGTGCCCGTGATGTGCAGGTCATAGGCATCGAGGCCAAGATAACGGGTCAGCGGCGAATCCGTCAGCAGGATCAGCTCTTTCAGCCCCATCGACGACAGGATCTGTGCACCAAGCCCGGTCTGCTTGATCGTGCGTGGCCCGTCCTCTTCCTCGGCCACCAGTTTGGCCTTCGGATCGCGGAAGAGGCAGACAGCGCCCCGCCCCTCTTTGGCGATGATCTTCATCGCGCGGGCCAGCTCGCCCTCAGGCGCGGGGCCAAGAGCCAGTACATCCTCCAGCACGTTCAGCGCGTGGGTGCGGACCAGAACCGGTTCGGGTGTTGTGATGTCGCCCTTGGTCAGCACGACATGTTCGGTGCCTTCGGTCTGGTCGGTGAAGATGCGCATGGTCCAGTCACCGCCATGGGCCGACGTGACGATGCGGCTGGCGGTTTCACGCACGAGGTTGTCGTGGCGGCGGCGATAGGCGATGAGATCGGAAATCGTGCCGATCTTGAGCCCGTGCTTCTGGGCGAATGTCACCAGATCGGGCAGCCGCGCCATGGTGCCATCCTCGTTCATGATCTCACAGATCACGCCTGAGGGATTGAGGCCTGCGAGCCGAGAAATATCGGTCGCGGCCTCGGTATGGCCGGCGCG
Organism: Albidovulum litorale; assembly: GCF_025751495.1. Lineage (GTDB taxonomy): Bacteria > Pseudomonadota > Alphaproteobacteria > Rhodobacterales > Rhodobacteraceae > Albidovulum > Albidovulum litorale. Next base: position 664,045 of record NZ_JAOWKZ010000001.1, read on the forward strand.
GACCAGAACGCCACCGTCACGGGCGCGCAGCGGAAAGATATGGCCCGGCGTGGCGATATCCTGCGGGCCCTTTGAGGGGTCGATGGCCGTCGCCACGGTCAGCGCCCGGTCATGGGCGGAGATGCCCGTGGACACGCCTTCCCGCGCCTCGATGGAGATGGTGAAGGCGGTTTCGTGCCGCGACGAGTTCTTGGCCGACATGAGCTGCAGGCCAAGGGCCTCAATCCGGGCAGAAGACAGCGTCAGGCAGATCAGCCCGCGCCCATGGGTGGCCATGAAGTTGATCGCATTGGGCGTGCACATCTGCGCCGGGATGACGAGGTCACCCTCGTTCTCGCGGTCCTCGTGATCGACAAGGATGAACATGCGGCCATTGCGCGCCTCGTCGATGATTTCCTCGGTCGAGGAAATGGCGGCTGTCAGATCGTCGGTCATGTGATCGGCCCCGGTGGATTGTCCCCGCGAGGCGATAGAGCAAAGGTGGGACTTTGGCCAGCCCGCAGGCGACATTCACCCCGGCAAGCGCGCCATTTCCGGGCGGGTGGGGACCGAATTTCAGCCTTGCCCGCCCCATTCCCTGAGACGCGCGACATAGCGGGCCAGCGTGTCGATCTCGATATTCACCTTATCACCGACCCTCGCCTGCCCCCAGGTCGTGACCTCTTTCGTATGCGGGATGATGTTCACGCCGAACTCTGCCCCGTTCACCTCGTTCACCGTCAGCGAGGTGCCATTGAGCGCGACCGACCCCTTGGGCGCGATGAAGCCCGCCAGAGCCTCAGGCGCGCGGAAGGTGAAGCGGGTGCTGTCGCCTTCATCCCTCATAGCGACGATCTCGGCCACGCCATCGACATGGCCCGACACGATGTGGCCGCCCAACTCGTCCCCGACCTTCAGCGCCCGTTCAAGGTTGATGAGGTGCCCAACCCTCCAGTCGCCGATATTGGTCTTGGCGACGCTCTCAGCCGAAATATCGACGTCGAACCAGCCACGCGGATCTGCGCCGGTCGCGACGACGGTCAGACAGCAACCGTTGCACGCGATGGATGCGCCAAGGTCGATCCCCTCCACCGGGTAAGCGGTCGCGATCCGGGCGCGCAGGTCACCCTTCTGCTCCAGCGCAAGGATCTCGCCGATATCGGTGACGATTCCGGTGAACATGGGACGCCTCCTTTGCCCCTGAAAGACCGCCCCTGCCTATCCCGCCACCCGCTCCGGGGCAAGGGGATCGACCAATTCGCAACGGCGCCTGCATTCCGCCAACTGGCCGCCGCAATAATCCGTGACAAGAACGCAGAAACGGCCACAATGGCCAGAAACCGCGCGAGAAACGGTCGAGCAGCATGCCAGTCATCGAATTGAACCCCAGCAGTTCACGGAAGGTCCTGATGCTTCAGGGGCCGCACGGGCCGTTCTTCTGCCATCTGGGTGATATGCTGTGCCGGGCGGGAGCCGAGGTCTGGCGCGTCGGCTTCAACCGGGGCGACGAGTTTTTCTGGCGGCGTCCGGGTTACATCCCGTTTCGCGGCAACATCGAGGACTGGGCGGATACGATCAACGAGCTTTTCAGCGACCATGCGATCACCGATCTCATTCTCTACGGTGACGCGCGGCCGGTTCATGCCACGGCCATCGCGGCTGCGAAACGGCGCGGCATCACCGTGCATGTCTTCGAGGAAGGTTACCTGCGCCCCTACTGGGCGACTTACGAACGTGGCGGTTCGAACGGTCATTCCCGCCTGATGTCGATGCCCGTCGCCGCGATGCAGGCGGCCCTCGCACGGTCGGAAATGGAACTGCCCAAGGCACCTTCGCATTGGGGCGACATGCGCGAACATGTGTTCTATGGCGCGCTCTATCACTTCATCCTCCTGACCCTGAATAAGCGCTACCGCAATATGCGGTCGCATCGCAGCATCACGGTATCGGAAGAGTTCCAGCTTTACCTGCGCCGGTTGCTGCTGATGCCGCTGCACGCATTGGAGCGGCGCATTGCGACCTGGCGCATTCGCGGCGGAGGTTTTCCGTACCACCTTGTCCTGATGCAGCTCGAACATGATGCGAGCTTTCGGGCCCATTCCGATTTCGCCTCGATGACAGAATTCCTGACCCTCTGCCTTGAGGAATTCGCGCGCGGGGCGCCGACGCATCACCACATCGTTTTCAAGGCCCACCCGCTTGAGGACGAACGCGCCTCGGTCACGCGCACCATAAGGGAAACCGCAAGGCGGCTCAGGATCGGCGACCGTGTCCATTTCGTGCGCGGCGGCAAACTTGCGCAACTGCTTGACGGCGCGCGGAGCGCGGTCACCGTGAATTCCACCGCGGGCCAGCAGGTGCTGTGGCGCGGACTGCCGCTCAAGGCGTTTGGCCGCGCCGTCTACAATCAACCCGAATTCGTGTCGGATCAGCCGCTTGCGGAGTTCTTCGCCAGTCCCCGGCGTCCCGACAGCCGCGCCTATCGCGACTATCGCCACTATCTGCTTGAAACCTCGCAAATCCCGGGCGGCTTTTATTCCGCTCGCGGCCGTCGTCACCTGCTGCGGCAGGTGACGGACATGATCCTGGCCGACGAAGACCCCTATGATGCGCTCGTCGCGGGCAAAGCGGCACCAAGGCAACAGTTGGTCGCGGTGGAATAGCGCGTCTGGAATTGAAGGAGCGCATTCAGTAGGCTACCGCAAAACCAGAGGCAGAAGTCCCGGCGGAGGAGCCGACCTTGAGACCAGTTTCGTCACGCGTGACCGCAGCGATGGCCTTGTTTGCCGTGCTTTCCGGCCTTTCTGCATGCGGTCTGCCGCGATCGGGACCGACCAAGGGAGAGATTCGCGCAGGCTCGGTCGAAGAGCAGGGCGATACATTCATCGTTCCGGTCACCGCGCAGGTTGCACGCGCGACAGCGATGGTTCCGCCGCTCGGCTTCACAAACGGGTTCCTCGGGGCCGGTGTCATCGGCTCTGATGTGATTCGCCCGGGTGACGTCCTCGGCCTGACGATCTGGGAAAACGTCGATAACGGCCTGCTGGCGGGTCCGGGTATGAATTCGACCGCATTGCAGGAAATGCAGGTCGATGGCGACGGCTTCATCTTTGTCCCTTATGCAGGCCGGATCCAGGCTGCCGGAAACACGCCGGAAGCTCTTCGCCGCATCATTACCGAAAAACTGGATGCCCAGACGCCCGATCCGCAGGTTACCGTGGCGCGGATCGCCGGGGACGGCGCGACTGTCTCTGTCATGGGTGGGGTCGGCGGCCAGGGTGTCTATCCGATCGAACGTCCGACCCGGACGCTGTCGGCGATGCTCGCCAAGGCCGGCGGCGTGATCATCGAACCTGAGATTGCGCAGATCGTCGTCACCCGTGGTCACCATACGGGGCGCGTCTGGCTCAAGGATCTTTATTCCAACCCCCAATTCGATGTCGCGCTGCGTCCAGGTGACGTGATCCTCGTCGAGAAAGACCAGCGGAACTTCACCGCGATCGGTGCGACGGGGGCACAGAACCGCGTGCACTTCGAGACGCAGGAACTGTCTGCGATCGAGGCGATTGCCCAGGTTGGCGGCCTGTCAACGAACGCCGCCGACCCGACCGGCGTTTTCGTCCTGAGGGACGAGGACCCCGCGACCGCCAATACGGTGCTGGGCCGGACTGATCTCATCGGACCGCAGCGGGTTGCCTATGTTCTCGACCTGACTGAACCTTCGGGCCTCTTCAACGCCCGCGATTTCATGATCCGCGACGGCGATACCGTTTACGTGACCGAGGCCCCCTATACCCGCTGGCAGAAACTGCTCGGCGCACTGACCGGAGCAGCGGGTTCGGCCAATTCGCTGTCAAAGGCCGCCGGAAACTGATGGAGGGGACGGGGAACGCCCCCCGGAAGCTCTACGTCTTTTCCGGTGGTTTTCTGACACAGCCGCGCATCCGGCGTATCCTCACACTCGCAGGTTATGACATTCGAGTTGGTCGACCGACCGGACCTGCTGACTGCATTGGCGTCTGGGGCCGCAGCCCGACCGCGCCGCGCGGCGAAAAGGTCTCGGACTGGACCGATACGCCGGTCGTCCGGGTCGAGGATGCCTTCCTGCGCTCGATCCGGCCCGGACGCGCGGGCGGCGAACCGCCGCTCGGACTGATGATCGACGAACAGGGCGTGCATTTCGACAGCGCGACACCCTCTGCAATCGAACAGATCCTTGCCACGCATCCGCTCGACGACACGGCGATCCTCGACCGCGCGCGGGACGGGATGGCACGGCTCAAAGCAGCGCATCTGTCGAAGTACAACAATTTCGATCCGACCCTCGCGGTGCCCGATCCGGGCTATGTGCTGGTGATCGACCAGACGCGTGACGATGCGTCGATCCGCCATGGCGGGGCGACCGCCGCAACCTTCCGAGAGATGCTGGTTTTCGCACAGGAAGAGCATCCCGGCGCGCGCATCGTGATCAAGACCCATCCTGACACGCAAGCGGGCCACCGGCTGGGCCATTTCAACGAGGGTCACACCCATGGCCAGATCTCGGTCCTGACGGCGCCGGTATCGCCATGGACCCTGATGGAAGGCGCGGTCGGCGTTTACACCGTCTCGTCGCAACTCGGGTTCGAGGCGATCATGGCGGGCCACAAACCCCGTGTGTTCGGCCAGCCCTTCTACGCAGGTTGGGGACTGACGCAGGACGAAAACCCGGTCGCCCGGCGCGAACGCCGCCTGACTCGCGCCCAGTTGTTCGCCGCCGCGATGATCCTCGCGCCCACATGGTACGACCCCTGCCGCGACCGGCTGTGCAGTTTCGAAGAGGCGGTGGACCAGCTAGAGGCGCAGGTCCGCGCGTTCCGCGAAGACCAGGGCGGCCATGTCGCCCTCGGAATGCGGCTGTGGAAACGGGCACATCTGCAAAAGACCTTTGGGCGGGAAAAGCGGCTCAGGTTTCAGGAGGATCCGGGCCGCGCCGTTAGCCGCGCGAAAGCCGAGGGGCGCGGCCTGCTCGTCTGGGCCGGGCGAGAGCCCGACAGCCTTTCGGCGCTTTCCCAAAACGTTCCGGTGATGCGCGTAGAAGACGGGTTCCTGCGCTCGCGCGGCCTCGGAGCCGAACTCGTGCCACCGCTGTCCCTCGTCGCCGACCCCCGGGGGATCTACTACGACCCGGCGCGTGAAAGCGATCTGGAGCGGCTGGTCGCGGCCGGACCGCCACCGGGCGGCGAGGTTCGGGCGGAACGTCTGATCGCCCGGCTGGTGCGCTTTGGCCTCTCGAAATACAACCTCGATGCCGAGGCGGTGCCGGACCTGCCGAAAGGCCACCGCATTCTCGTGCCGGGTCAGGTGGAGGACGATGCCTCGATCCGGCTCGGCGCTGGCAAGGAACATACCAATGCCGCCCTCCTCGCCCGGGTCCGGGCCGAAAACCCCGATGCCATCGTGATCTACAAGCCGCATCCGGATGTCGAGGCGGGACTGCGGACCGGTGCGGTGCCGGAAACCGAGGCCCTGAACCACGCCAACATCATCGTCCGCGGGGCAAGCCCGGCCGCGCTGATCGAAGCGGTGGACGAGGTCTGGACCATCACCTCCACGCTCGGGTTCGAGGCGCTCCTGCGCGGCAAGCCCGTGACCTGTCTTGGAATGCCCTTCTATAGCGGCTGGGGCCTGACTCGCGACCTCTTCCCCACCCCGGCACGGCGCAAGGCACAGCCGACGCTCGCGGCCTTTGTCCACGCCGCCCTCATCGCCTATCCGCGCTACATGGACCCGGTGACCGGCCTGCCCTGCCCGCCCGAGGTCATCGTCGACCGCCTTGCCCATCGCGAGATTCCGGCGATGGGTAAGGCCAACCGGCTGTTGTCAAAGCTTCAGGGCCTTTTCGCCAGCCAGTCCTGGCTTTGGCGGTAGCCTCTGTGACCACCGGGACGGGCGTGAAAAGATGCGTTTCCCTTAACGGTAGAACGACAGAAATGCGGGACTTTTCTGCCACTCTTTCGGATCTGCTCGACTGCCTACCCCTACCGGCCGGCCCGAACCGCGGAAACAACAACTGACGGAGCTGGGACAAGATAACCGGCGCCATTCCTCTTTCCCTGCTTGCGCGTTCGTGCAGCAAGGTCCTCTCGAATGGCGTCTCTTTGGGGTGAAGACTGTCCCCCAAGCAAAGAAGCCGCTCGGACTGCGCCTTTGTCAAAAACATCAAACAGGGCTTCCGGGCTTTCAACACGCAATTGGGAATTCACGTCCGAGACCTGAACATCAACGAAGCCAGCCGATGTTACGATAGATTTGGCGCTTTTACTGTCGGCAAGAAGGTGCGCATCAGGCCCGTCAGGCAGGATTACAGAAGGATCTCCCAACCGACCCACAGCGTCAAAAAGCCAACCGAAAGCCCCATCCGACCCTTTCCCATGCCAGATCGAAAACGCTAAGTTTCCCCCGGGATTCAGTACGCGGGCGACTTCGCTCAAACCGGCCGTTGGGTCAGAGAAGTGCGGAACGCCGAATCCGATCGTCACGGCGTCAAAGCTCGCATCGGGAAAGCCCATCGCCATGGCGTCGCCCCGTACAAATCGGGCCTGCGGAACTGCAGAGCTCGCCAATTCGATCATGACATCGGAAAAATCCAACCCTGTAACGGCCGCACCGCGCGAGACAAGTCTTGCCGCGACGACGCCATGCCCGGTGCAAAGATCAAGTACTTGCATTCCCGGCTCTGCCGAAACTGCATTCGCAAGTTCTTCAGCCACCAGTGCAGTGGCAAAGGCGAACCCATCCGCATAACCACTGGCGATGTCAGGATTGCCCCAGCCTTCGAACTCCATCTTCTCAAAGTCAGTCGTATCAGCCATTTCCCCCCCAAGCCGCTCCGAAATGAAGTCTACAGCGATGCATCCTGAGAAGGAAAGCAGGGCTCTCAGCCGTCCTTTTCTTCGATCTCGTAGTCCCGGAACACACGCCCCTGCGCCATGAAGAAGAGGAAAATCGCCGCCGTCAGGCCGAAGGTCTTGAAGTTCACCCAGGCCTGATCCGACATCGTCCGCCAGATTACCTCGTTCAGCACGGCAAGGCTCAGGAAAAAGACCGTCAGGCGGCGGGTCAGGATCATCCATCCGTCATGCTCCAGCGGCATCGCATCCTGCAGCACCAGCGCGAGGTAGGACTTGCCCTTCAGCAACCCCCAGCCAAGCACACCCGCGAAGATGAGGTAAATGAGCGTCGGCTTCATCTTGAAGAACCGCTCATCGTTGAACCAGACCGACAGCCCGCCAAAGACGATCACAAGCACCAGCGTCGCGATCTGCATGGCCGACAGCTTGCCTGTCAGCCGCCACAGGATCAGCGTCGACAGGACCAGAAGCGGCACGAACCCCGCCGTGGCAAGGATGAACCCGCCATAGTCGGTGCCGCCGATGGTCACCGTCTGATCCTTCAGCCGCACAAAGGCCACAAAGAACGCGATGACGGGGCCAAGCTCCAGCCCCAGTTTCAGCCACGGATTGATCTTCTTTCCGGCCATTGGCCCTACCCCGTCAGTTTCACGATCACAGCGCCCGCCGCAATCAAAGCCATCAAAGTCAGCCTGCGCGGCCCGACCCGTTCACCGAGCATCAGCCAGGCAATGAGGGCGGCAAAGACCGTCGAGGTCTCGCGCAGCACCGCCGCCTCCCCCACATTATCGAGCCGCGTCGCCAGAAGGATGGCACCGAAGCTGAAATAGGCGGTGAAGGCCCCGATTACACCCCGCTTCATCAGCGGCACGATCTCGGACGACGGCAGGCGCCGCCAGCGCCGCCACGTATAGACAGGCATGAAGAGCCCGTCGATGAGGAAGAACCACGCGAGGAAGGTGAACGGGTCCGCGGTCGCGCGGATGCCGTAGGCGTCGTAGGTCGTGTAGAGCGCCACGAACATGCCAGTGACAACCGCCCAGAAGAGCGCGGGCACCATCGTTTCGCGGTCCACGGTAATGGTGCGCAGGTTATAGACGGCAAGCCCGAAGATGCCGGTCAGAAGAACCGCGACACCGGCCCACTGACCGGCGGTGAAATGTTCGCCGAAGAGAAGCCCCGCGCCGATAACCGCGAAAAACGGCCCCGTGCCGCGCACGACCGGGTAGACCACCGCATAGGCGCCCCGGCTGTAAGTCATGGCCTGCGAGACCTTGTATCCGATATGGATCACGAATGCGCCCGCGAAGATGAGCCACATATGCGGCTCGGGCCAGGGCACGACAAACAGTGCGAAGGGCAGCGCGATGACCGCATAGGAGATGTCGATTGCCGCCCGGCTCAGCCAGGGATCGTGACGCCCCTTCTGCAGCGCACCGAAGAGCGCATGGGTGAAGGCGGCAAAGAGCGCGAGCGCCATCGCCACCTGACTGCCAAGGTCCGTGCCTTCAATCGAGGCGAGCCATGCGGTCATCCGCGCGGTCAGCCGTCACTGCCGACAAGCGCGCGGGCAAACTCCTCGGGGTCGAAGGGCGACAGGTCGTCGATCTGTTCACCCACACCGATGGCGTGGATCGGCAGGCCGAACTTGTCGGCGAGCGCGACGAGGACGCCGCCCTTGGCCGTACCATCAAGCTTGGTCATCACGAGGCCCGAGACATCGGCGATCTTGCGGAAGATATCGACCTGGCTGAGCGCGTTCTGTCCTGTCGTGGCATCCAGCACCAGAAGCGTATTGTGCGGCGCGTCGGGGTCCTTCTTGCGGATCACGCGGACGATCTTGGCCAGTTCCTCCATCAGGTCCTGCCGGTTTTGCAGGCGCCCCGCCGTGTCGATCATCAGAAGGTCGGCGCCTTCTGCCTGCGCCTTCGTCATTGCATCGAAGGCAAGGCTCGCGGGGTCCGATCCCTCGGGCGCGGTCATCACCGGTACGCCCGCGCGCTCACCCCAGACCTGCAACTGTTCGACAGCTGCGGCGCGGAACGTATCGCCCGCGGCGATTACCACCTTCTTGCCCGCGGCACGGAACTGGCTGGCGAGCTTGCCGATTGTCGTGGTCTTGCCCGAGCCGTTGACGCCGACGACCAGCACCACTTGCGGTTTGGTCTTGTAAAGCGGCATGGGCTTGGCGACCGGTTCCATGATCCGGGCGACCTCGCCGGCAAGCAGATCCTTGATCTCGGGCACCGAAAGCTTGCGGCCCATCCGCCCCTCAGCGAGGTTCGCGGCCACGCGTAGCGCGGTATCGACGCCCATATCGGACTGGATCAGCAGTTCCTCAAGGCTTTCGAGCATCGCGTCATCGAGAACCCGGCGCGGCGCGGACGGGGCGGCAGGACGCTTGAACAGGCGGCCAAGGAAACCCGGGCGTTCGGCAAGGGGCTCGTTCGACACCGAAGGTGACGACGACAGGATTTCAACCGGTGCAGGTTCCGGCAATTCGACCGGTGCGGGCTCCGGCAGTTCCGGCGCTGCGGGCGGTGCCTCCACCGGCGGCGCGGGGGGCACTTCGGGCGCGGCTGGGGGGAGTTCGACCGGGTCCGGCATAGGGGCTGGTTCGGGTTCAATTTCCGGCTCGGGTTCCGGCTCCGGTTCAGACTCTGGTTCGGGCGCCGGGATCGGCTCGGGTTCCGGTGCCAGCTCCGGTTCGGGTTCGGGGATCGGCTCCGGTTCGGGCGTTGGCTCCGGCTGCGGCTCGGGTGCCGCGGCCTGCGCTTCCACCTCCTCCTCAGCCCCTTCGGCGACAATCGCCTCCAGCCCCTCTTCGAGCTTCGATGAGGATTTGAAAAGCTTGTCCTTGAGCTTCTTGAAGAACGACATAGGCGGCCCCGGCTGCTGGTCTTGCCCCCACCTATTACGTTTCGGGTTGGGATTGAAGGGTCAGAAGGGCGCGTTGGCGGCCATTCCCAGAAGGATCAGCGCCTGACCCGACCAGTAGGCCGCCCAGAGCGCATGGCTCAGGAGCCGGTTCAGGCCGGGGCTTTTGACCACGAAGAGGTCAAGCGACAGAAGAAGATCGGACAAGACGAAAAGGACCGCGCCCCACAGCGCGACCTGCCGGTCCGGGCCGAGTGTCAGGGCTGCGAGCGCCATGAGGGTGATGACGCCCACATAGGCCCGGACCGACCAGCGCAGCGCCCCGGTCTGTGGCGCGAGCCAGAACTCGGTCGATATGCCAAGCGCCAGCAGCGCCAGCGCGGGGAAAAGGGGCGGCAGCGTGCCCGGTATCCAGAACTCGGCGGCATAGGCGAGATGACCAGCGGCGAAGGCCCCCATCCCCGCAAGGAATGCCTTTTCCCCGGGGCGCGAAAGAAAGAAGTCGCCCAACGCCCCAAGGGCCAGTCCCGCGACGATAAGCATGGGGGCGGCGAGTCCCGGCGCGGCGAGGGCCAGCACCGCGACCGAACCGGTCTTGATCAGGCTCTTCGGCCAGGATGCCCCGCGCCAGCAGAAGACGATTTCGTAAAGGGTGGCCAGAAGCACGGCGAAGATGAACAAAGTGGTCGCGGTCATGGTCCCTCCGGGTCAGGCGCGAGAAGGCCATGGGGGCCCGGCCCCGGTCAACCGGTCACGCGGTCTGACGTGGCGGCACGAACAGGGGTCGACGGCGGCGGCGGGATTTGCCAGATTTGCGCCTGCAAGGATGTATCGCCCATGGTTCTGAACCCGCTGTCCCGACTGACCCGACGCCGTACCGGTGACAACCCGAAGCGGCCGGACATGGACGACCAGTCTGGCGCAGACGATGCAGCGATCGCCTCGGTCCTTTCGGCCCTCTCAGAGGACACCGCTCCAGCGACCTCACAAGAGCGAAAGATCGAACCGGAACGACCCGAGCCCGCTCCGGCCGGTCCGGATGCAGATGCGCGGCCCCGCCCCGCCGTTGCTTCATCCGAGACCTGGCAGGATAGGCTCCAAACCGCGTGGGCGCCGTGGCGTCATTTACGTCCCTTCCTGCTGGCAACGCTCGCGCCGGTGCCTCTTCTAATCCTTGCCGCCGTTCTGGGCGGGGTTTGGAGTCTGCCTGCCCTGCTGTCGATGACCCTTGTTCTTCATGTCGCCGACGAAGTTGCCCGGGAACGCGGGGCGACCGGTCCCGAGCCGCAGACCGTCGCAGCCGCCGACCGGCTGTCGGTCCTGCTCGCTGTGGTGCATTTCCTGCTCCTCCTGATCGGCCTCTGGGCGCTTTCCGGTGGATCGGGCCTCGGCCTTTTCGACGGTATCGCCACTTTCCTCGCCTTCGGCCTCTGGTTCGGGCAGGTGTCGAACTCGAACGCCCATGAACTCATTCACCGCTCCGACCGGCGGCTCTTCGGGTTGGGCATGGCTGTCTATATCTCGCTTCTCTTCGGCCATCACACCTCGGCCCATCGGTTGGTCCATCACCGCTTCGTCGCAACGCCTGACGACCCGAACACGGCCGCCGAAGGGGAAAGCTTCTACGCCTTCGCTGCCCGCGCCTGGCCGGTTGCCTTCGTGGCGGGATATGAGATGGAAAAGAACCGCCGCGAAAAAGCGCGGCTGACGGGGCTTGCGGGCCTCAACCCCTATTCCATCTACCTCGGCGGCGCGGCGCTGGCGCTTGTCGCGGTGCTGTGGCTCTTCGGGTTTGACGGGCTTTTGGCCTATCTCCTGCTCTGTGCCCATGCGCAGGTTCAGCTTCTTCTGTCGGACTACGTGCAGCATTACGGGCTTTTGCGCCGCGAACTGCCCTCGGGCGGGCTGGAACCCGCCGGACCTGGGCATAGCTGGGACGCGCCACATGCCTTTTCAGGCATGATGATGCTGAACGCACCGCGCCATGCCGATCACCACGCCCATCCTGCGCGACCCTATCCTGAACTCGGGCTGAACCCGGTGACCGAAACACCCCGCCTGCCCCATTCGCTGCCGGTCATGGCGACGATCGCGCTGATCCCGCCTGTCTGGCATCGGCTCATGGACCGGCGGCTTGCAGCCATGCGCCGCCGTGCCGATGCCTGAGCGCGCTGGCCTCGGCGCACGCTTTCTGGCACTCTGGCGCGGCAGATCGAGAGGCCCCGGAATGACCTGTCTGTCACGGATCGTCGGAACCGCAATTGCCCTGATTCTTGGATCGGCGCTCGGCGCAGCGGAGCCAGGCGGGCCGCTGACTGCAGAGGAGTTCGATGCGGCGACGGTGGGGCGCACGCTTTTCTACAATTCCGGCGGCGAACCCTACGGCGTCGAACAGTACCAGCCGGGCCGTCAGGTGGTCTGGGCCTTTCTCGGCGACGATTGCCGCAGAGGCGAGTGGTACGAAGATCAGGGCTTTATCTGCTTTGTCTATGAGGACAATCCCGAGCCGCAATGCTGGACCTTCTGGCAAAGCGACGAAGGCCTTCTGGCCAAGTTCCGGGGCGATCCCTTCGGCCTGCCGCTGATCGCGGTCGAGGAAAGCCCCGAACCGATGGCCTGCATGGGGCTGGATCTCGGGGTCTGAGAGGCATTCGCTTTCCGGGTTTCGCCGCGCCTGAGGCGCGTCGGCCCGCCTTGGGTTTTACCCCCGGACCCCCGAGGGTGTTTCGGCAAGGAAGGAACCGGACGGTCAGAAAAGGCTGCCCTGATCGGGCGGTGGGTCGGATTTCTGGCGTTTCGGCTTTGCCGGGCTGCCCGCGAGCACCGGCAGGGTTCCGTCGTGAAATTCGATATCGAGGGCGGCGGCGGTTTCGGCAGCCGCTTTCGTCGTGACAACGGCGCCTTCGGCACGGATCACCGCATAGCCGCGTTTCAGCGTTTCGGTATAGCCGAGCGTCTGGCGCATGCGGTCTGTCGCACTCAGCCGTTCGGCGAGTGCATCGAGGCGCTGGCGTTGGGCGGTGGCGAGGCGCTGGGTGATCGCCTCAAGATCGGCGCGGCGACGGGTGTTTTCGCGCCCCGCATCGCGGGTCAGGCGGGTCAGCGCGGGCGCAAGGCGCTCGGCGAAGATGGTGAAATGCCGCCGCTCGCGGGCGATCAGGCCAGCAAGCGTCGCCGGGTGCAGCCGCCCCGCAACGGTGTTAAAGCCCGCCCGCTTGCGCGTGGCTGCGGCATGCAATGCAGGGCCGAGACGGTCGGACCACTGGTCGAGGCCTTGCCGGGCTGGATCGAGAAGTGTTTCGGGTCGTCCCAACGCGCGGGACAGGTCGGTTAGCCGCTGGCGGCGCTGGTCGAGCCGCTGGGTCAATGCGCGGGAAAGCCGTGCGCCCTGATCGGCGGTCCAGCTGAGCAGTTCCATTCGGACCGGCACCGCCTTTTCCGCTGCCGCCGTCGGCGTCGGCGCGCGGTAATCGGCGGCATGGTCGATCAGCGTCGTATCGGTCTCGTGCCCCACCGCCGAAATCAGGGGGATGGCACTTTCGGCCGCGGCGCGGACCACGATTTCCTCATTGAATCCCCAGAGGTCTTCCAGCGATCCGCCACCACGCGCGACGATGATCAGGTCAGGGCGCGGCAGCGCGCCGCCGGGCGTCAGCGCATTGAAGCCCCGGATCGCGGCGGCGACCTCTGGCGCGCATTTCTCCCCCTGTACCGCGACAGGCCAGATCAGCACCTTGCGCGGGAACCGGTCGCGGAGCCGGTGCAGGATATCGCGGATCACCGCGCCCGAGGGTGAGGTGACGACCCCGATCACCTCGGGCAGATAGGGGATCGCCTGCTTGCGCTCCGGCGCGAACAACCCCTCCGCCGCCAGTGCCGCCTTGCGCTTTTCCAGCATCAGCATCAGGGCGCCCATGCCTGCGGGCGCGATATCCTCGACGATGAGCTGGTATTTCGACTGGCCAGGGAAGGTCGTGAGGCGGCCGGTTGCGATCACCTCCATCCCCTCTTCCGGCTTCACAGAAAGCCGTGCGGCCTGCCCTTTCCACGACACCGCGGCGATGACCGCGCGGTCATCCTTCAGGTCAAAATAAAGATGCCCCGAGGCGGGGCGCGACACGCGGCCGATCTCGCCCCGCACCCGGACATGGCCAAACTCGCCCTCGATCATGCGCTTCACCGCGCCCGAGATTTCCGAGACGGTGAATTCATGGGCATTGCCGCCCTGCTGGCTCTCTTCGAAGATGTCCATGGGTCCGCTTGTATCCTCTGCCCCCCGACCTTAGAACGCCGGGCAAGCGAGGCCAAGCGGGGGACGGCGATGAATATTCTCATTCTGGGCGGCGGCGGGCGGGAACATGCGCTGGTCTGGGCGGTCAAGCAGAACCCCAAATGCGACCGTCTGATCGTGGCGCCGGGCAATGCCGGGATCGCGATGCTGGCCGAGTGCGCCGATCTCGACATCATGGATGGTGCGGCGGTGGTTGGGTTCGCCGAGGAAAACGCGGTCGATTTCGTCATCGTGGGCCCGGAGGCGCCCTTGGCCGCAGGCGTGGCCGATGCGCTGCGTGCGGCGGGTGTCCTGACCTTCGGTCCCTCGGCGGAAGCGGCACGGCTTGAAGCCTCGAAAGGCTTCACAAAGGAGATTTGCGACGCGGCGGGGGCACCGACCGCGGGTTACGCGCGCTTTACCGACAAGGCGGCGGCGGTCGACTATGTCCGCGCGACGGGCGCGCCGATCGTTGTCAAGGCCGATGGCCTCGCCGCCGGCAAGGGCGTGATCGTGGCGATGACGGTCGAGGAGGCGCTGGCGGCGCTCGACGACATGTTCGGCGGCGAATTCGGGCAGGCGGGCGCCGAGGTGGTGATCGAGGAATTCATGGAGGGCGAGGAGGCCTCGCTCTTCGTTCTCTGCGATGGCACCGACGTGCTGGCCGTGGGCACGGCGCAGGACCACAAGCGGGTCGGCGATGGTGACACCGGCCCGAATACCGGCGGCATGGGCGCCTATTCCCCGGCGCCAATCCTTTCGGACGCGGTACTGAACCAGGCGATGGATAAGATCGTGCGCCCAACCGTGACCGAGATGGCGCGGCGCGGCACGCCGTTTCAGGGCGTGCTCTATGCCGGGCTGATGATCAAGGACGGGTATGCCCGGCTCGTCGAATACAATGTCCGTTTCGGCGATCCGGAATGCCAGGTCCTGATGATGCGGCTCGGTGCGCAGGCCTTCGACCTGATCCATGCCTGCGCCGAGGAGCGGCTCGGGGATTGCCGGGTCAACTGGGCGGACGACCATGCTTTGACGGTGGTGATGGCGGCCGCAGGCTACCCCGGCGCCTATGCCAAGGGGTCGCAGATCCGGGGGCTTGAGGAGCTGCCTGAAGATTCGTCGCATATGGTTTTTCATGCCGGAACGGCGGCGCGCGACGGGTCGGTCGTAGCCTCGGGCGGTCGCGTGCTGAACGTCACCGCGCGGGGGACGACACTTTCCGAAGCTCGGGATCGGGCCTATGCGATGGTCGACCGGATCGATTGGCCCGGCGGTTTCTGCCGCCGCGATATCGGCTGGCGGGCGCTTTAGAGTTTCGTCCCGCCTTCGGCGGGCCGACCCGCCGGGGAGGCGCTGCCTCCCCGGACCCCTCCGGAGTATCTTCAGACAGAAAGTGAGGCCGTCTCAGCGGCAGCCAGCGATGCGGTCGAAGCTCTTCGGCCCCCTGTAAGGTCCGAGGTCGCGGACAGCCAATTTCCCGTCGGCGAGGGTTGTTCCGATGATCCGGGTCCAGTCTCCGTTGGAGGTCAGGATCGTTGGGCTCCCACCGCAGGTGGCGATGCGGCCCTGGATGAAGGGATCGCCGATCCGGTGATTGGTGAGACCCTTGGCCTCGGCAACGGGGACGAGGCGGTCGCCCTCGAGCCGGACGATCTTCAGGATTTTGCCCAGATGCGGCGTCTCGACATAGGCAATCTCCACCCGCCCGTCACCGTCGAGATCGGCCGCGCCGACGGGGGCGAGCCAGCGGTGAGGCGTGCCGATATAAGGGGTCGAGGCAATGGCGGTGAACCTGTTGCCGGCGAATCCGTGAATCTCCAGGCTGGCGCCGCTGCTGACTTTGGATATGACGGTCACGATCTCGGGCTGTCCGTCGCCGGTGACATCCCAGAGCCGTGGCGCGAAGTCCTCGTAGACCGATTCCTGCGGTAGAATTATGTCGATGGGGCCGACCAAGCCACATCCATCCGCCCAGTCGATCACGACCTTCATCCCGCCCCACTCGATCGCATCGCCCAAGATGCCATGGTCGTAGCGGTCGGTCGGTCGGGTATAGCTGGCCTTGAGGATTGGACCTTCGCAACCGACATACTGCGCGGGGGCGGGCGTCGCCGCGAAGGAAGCGGCCATGTAGTAGCAGAAGGCCGCGAAGAGGCGCATCAGATCTGCTTTTCGGGCATGAAGACTTTCAGCCCGTCCAGCGCATCGGACACCTTGAGCTGGCAGGTCAGCCGAGAACGGGCCGGATCGGGCTCGTAGGCGAAATCCAGCATGTCCTCTTCCATCGCATCCTTGGCGGGCAGTTTCTCAATCCAGGCGGGGTCCACATAGACATGGCAGGTCGAACAGGCGCAGGCGCCGCCGCAATCGGCCTCGATCCCCGGAATGCCGTTGTCGCGGGCACCCTCCATGACGGTAAGCCCGTTCGCCACATCGACGACATGCTCGGTTCCGTTGAATTCGACATAGGTGATCTTGGCCATCGACTCGTTCCATCCCGTTCGGAGTTTCTGCGTATCTAGCCGCTCCATGCGCCATGCTCCACCCCTTTGGCATTTCCGTGCTAACCTGTGGAAAATCTGCAAGGGGGATGTGGACAATGCTGAAGGTGATCGGGGCCGGGTTCGGCCGGACCGGGACGGATTCGATGCGTGAGGCGCTGAACTTGCTGGGGGTGGGTCCCTGCCACCACATGTTCGAGGTGTTGCAGGACGAAAGGCAGCAGAAGATGTGGCGGGCGCTGGCGCAGGGAGCAACGCCCAACTGGCCGGAGTTGCTCAGGGGATTTTCATCCTGCGTGGACTGGCCCTCGGCCGCCTATTGGCGCGAACTGTCAAAGTTCTGCCCGGACGCCATGGTTGTCCTGACCTGGCGGACAGCGGAAAGCTGGTGGGCGAGTTTCGAGCGCACGATCCTGTCTGTCATCAAGGCGTCCACGGACCCTGATTCGCTCGGCGTGGCGCTGGTCGCCGAACAGGTTTTCGGCGGGCGGCCCGACGACCGCGCCCATGCGATTGCCACATACGAGGCTCATGTCGAGGAGGTGAAGGCGACGATATCGCCTGAACGGTTGCTGATCTACTCCGTCGGATCGGGTTGGGAGCCGCTCTGCCGGCATCTCGGTTTGCCGGTGCCGGATGCACCTTTCCCTCGTCGCAACGCAAGCGATGATTTCCACGCCGCGGTCGACGCGGCGGAGAAACGCTAATGGTTTGGGGGCGTGTGTGAGGCGCGCTTTGAGCCCACTTTGACAAATGCTGCACCCCGTCTGAATGACAAAACGCCCCGCAAAAGGACATTGGCTCAAGGTTTTCAGCCTATTTGTCGGTGCTTGGCTTGCCTTGCTTCGATGACGCAGATGAAGATCGTCTCCGATGACTCCGGGCGTCGAGCGCACCTCCGCTCGCCGCACCGAGCAGTGGCTGTATCAGCATCCGGTCGAGCCAGAGGTCGCGGCGCGTGCGAAACTGCTCGATGCCGATCTCCATACCCTTGTGTCCCTTCGCGGGTTGGGCGAGGTAGGTTCCGAAAAGCCGGTCCCACCACGGGAGATTGAAGCCGAAGTTCGAATTGGTTTCGCGTGGATCAACGGAATGGTGCACTCGGTGCATGTCCGGGGTGACGACGATACATCTGAGCATACGATCTACCCGGCGAGGAAAATCAATGTTGGCGTGATTGAAAAGCGCCGTCGCGTTCAGGATGACCTCGAACAAGAGCACGGCGACAGCGGGGGGGCCCAAAGCTGCAACGACCACCAGCTTTATCCCCATCGAGATAAGGATTTCTACCGGGTGGAAACGTAAACCTGTGGTCGTGTCGAAATCGAGATCGGCGTGATGCATGCGGTGCAGACGCCAAAGCCCCGGCACCGCGTGGAACATCACGTGCTGAAGGTAGATTGCGAGATCGAGAAGCAGCATAGAGACAACGATGGCAACCCAAAGCGGAGCATCGATGTTGTTGAAGAGCCCCCATCCGCGCTCCTCTGCCATAGCCGCGAGACCAACCGCGAGGATCGGAAACGTCAGCCGCAGAATCGCGGTGTCGAGCACGACGAGCGCAAGGTTATTTGTCCATCGGATAACACGCGGTATATCGCGTCGTCGCCGGGGCGCTCCAACTTCCCATAGCGCCATGGCCGCGAGAACGCCCAGAAAAGCAACAAGACGAATGGTCGGCTCGGCTGCAAGGATTGTGCCGGACATGGAAGGTGTCCTTCTGCGGGAGTCGGTCGCGATTGAACTGCCATCATTACTAGGAGACGACTGCGCCATATGTATAGCAGACATTGACCCGAGATCTTCTGAGGGCAGCATCGCCCCGCAAGCGGCGGTTCAAACCCAGTCCTTTCCCGGGATTGTAGCAGCCCGTAAAAATGTTCTACTATCGTTCTCATGCTGACCGACTATGCGCCGATTAAAGACTGGCCCCGCCCGCCCGCCGCCCTGCCCCATGCGCGGCTTGGGGAACCGCCCTCGGGCGCGCGGGTCACAGTGGCGGGGCTGGTGCTGGTGCGGCAGCGGCCGGGCACCGCGAAAGGGGTGGTTTTTCTCACGCTGGAGGATGAGACCGGGGTGGCCAATGTGGTCGTCTGGCAGAAGGTTTTCCAGCGCTTCCGCCGCGCGGTCGTGGCCGGGCGGCTTTTGCGCGTGACCGGGCGGCTTCAGCGCGAGTCGGAGGTCGTCCATATCGTCGCCGAGACAATCGAGGACATCACCGATATGCTCGACGATCTGCTCGCACCGCCGACGCCCGGCCATGATCGAACGGATCAGGAGACCGGCGTCAGATCGCAGACGATCGCCGTCGCGGGGGCGTCGGTGCGGTTATAGAACCAGTGCACCGTATCGCCATCCTCGATGATCGCGTCCGCGCCATCCTCTGAAAACTCCGTCTCGCCCGCCGCGCGGCCTTCGACCGTTACCCCGGCGATGACCTTGACGAGGCCCGGGCGTTTTTCGTGCGAATGCTCGGCGATCTGGCCGCCCGGCGCGATGGTAATGGCACGAAGCTGCATGAAATAGCCCTCGAGCCCGGTCTGACGCCGCAGCATCTCCTCCTCGATCACGCCAAGCTTGTCGACGGTCAGGCCCTGATGCTCGGTCGGGCCGGACATCTGCGCAAGCGCCGCTCCAGCAACCAAACCAAAGATGACACATCCGGTCGCAGGGACAAAACCGATGCTCCGGCCTTCCGTGTTGCGGTTACGCTGGATCATTTGTTCCCCCTGATTTTGCGAATTTCCTTCATTCAGCGTAAAATCGAAGCCGGAGCGCCTTCAAACGAAGAGATTTCACCCGGGGCTGAAGGAAATTCACGTCGATGAAACGCAAGCTGCCGCCGTTCCCCGCGCTGCGCGCCTTCGAGGCGGCGGCGCGGCTTGGCAGCTTCAAAGCGGCGGCAGACGAGTTGTGTGTCTCTCCCTCGGCGATCAGTCATCAGGTCCGCCTGCTGGAAACCTATCTCGGTCGGCCGATGTTTTCGCGCGGTCCTCAGGTCGTCCGCCTGACCCAAGCCGGGCAGCGCTACCTGTCCCGCATCGGGCCGCTTCTTGATGACATCGACGCCAGTACGCGCGAGATCACCGGCGATGCCGCGCGTGGCCAGCTGCGGCTGAAGATGACCGAGTGGTTCGCGAAAAGGTGGCTGATCCCGCGACTGCCACGGTTCATGAGCGTTTGCCCCGAAATTGATCTGAAGATCGAAACCGGGCTGCCGCCCACCGACTTTCGCAATGGCGCGCTTGACGTGATCATTCACTGGGGCGATGCGCCGGTGGAGGGCGTGGTGATAGAGCCCTTTTTTGCCTCGACCCGCACGCCCGTCTGCAGCCCGGCCTATCGTGCAGCGCATCCCGAACTCAGAGCACCGACGGACCTTGCCGACCATGTCCTCTTGCGCGACGAGACGGATGACGGATGGGCTGAGTGGTTCGCCGCCGCCGACTGCGCCGAGGCCTGTCCGGAACACGGGCCGGTCTTTTCCCATTGCGAGCTGTCAACGGCTGCGGCCTTAAGTGGAACCGGCGTGGAGCTTGCATACCGCGAACTGCTGATCGACCTGATCCGCGGCGGCGAACTGGTCCAGATCTTCGATATTGTCTCACCGGTCCGCACCATCTACTCACTCGCCTACGAGGCGCACCGGGCGACCGACATGCATATCCGCATGTTCCGAAGCTGGCTTTTTAAGGAAATTCTGCTCGATGCCGCGACGCAGGATAACGTGCTGATGCCGCTCACGGCGGCGCAGTAGCGCGTCAGGACCATGGACAGCAGGGCTCCGCTCGCCTAGCCATAGGACAAATCACACCCGGAATTCGCATGACACGCCATCCCTTATTCGGCCTCGGCCTCGCCGCCTTCGGGGCGCTTATCCTGACGCCGGACACGATGTTCATGCGTTGGTCCGGACTCGAGGGTTTCGCCATGCTGGCTTGGCGGGGCTTGCTGATGGGCAGCCTTCTGATCGCCGTCTGGTTCGTGACGGCCCAGACGCGGCGGCGCGACCTTCGCGCGATGATGTGCGTCTCGGGTTTCGGCGTCATGTGTTGCCAGGCGGTGAATGGCACCCTCTTTTCACTCGGCATCGCTCATGCGCCGGTCGCGATCGTGCTTTTTGGCGTGGCGACGATGCCGGTCTTTTCGGCCCTCCTGTCGCGCTGGCTGTCGGGCGAACAGACCCGCGGTACGACCTGGATCGCGATGGCGGCCGTGATGGGCGGCATCGCGATCGCCGTATTCGGCGACGGGGCAGAGGGTTTGGGTTTCAACCGCGCCTCGCTTCTGGGCGCGCTCGCGGGGCTGGGCGTGGCGGCGATGCTGGCGCTCGGTTTCGTACTGATGCGCCGGGCGCGGGACCTGCCGCTGCTGCCCACGATCGGTACGGGCGCGCTGATGGCCGGAACGATCGGGTTTGCCCTGTCCCCGGCCGGCACGCTTGCCGCGGGCAATGTCTGGGCCATCGCGGCGACCGGTGCGGTGATCCTGCCCGTCTCCTTCCTCGCGCTCAGCTATGCCTCACGCCATACCGAACCCGCCAATGTCAGCCTGCTGATGCTTCTCGAAACCGTTCTGGGCCCGGCCTGGGTCTGGGCCGGGGCGGGAGAGGCAATGACGGTGCCCATGATGCTTGGGGGCGCTGTGGTGGTGACCAGCCTCGCACTTTACATTCTGGCGACCGGCCGGCGGAGCCGGACTCCCCCTGCGGGACACATCTGACCCGTCCGACCGCCCTGCCATTGCTATGTCACAATCTTCGCTATCCTGCGCAACATGCGGATACTGAACCAAAACAACGACCAACTGATCGTTGAGGAAAAGCCCTGGTTCTGGGCGCTGTGTTTTGTCTTCATGACTTTGTCCTGCGCGGCCTGGGCCATCGACGCCTTGTCGAAGGGCAACCTCTTGATGACCGGCGCGGCGGCGGCTTCGACGCTCGGCTGCCTCGCGCTGACCGCCTTCGCGGTGGAGCGGGTCTGGCTGATCCTCGACCGCCGAGCCGGAACGGTGGAGCTGCGCCGCCGCAACTGGCGGGGATTTCGCAGCGAGACCTTTCCGCTGAGCGATCTGGATCCGGATGGTGTCCTGTTGCAAAGCAACGACGACATGTGGCGCATTGCCCTGCAATTCAGCTCACGCGAGAAACCTGTGCCACTGACCGGTTATTACCAGACCGGCACCAGTACCCGGCGTTGCGCCGAAACTGCGCGAAAATGGCTGGGACAGGTGGCCTAGAGCGCAGAGGCAAGCGTTGCCACGAACCGCTCTGTCCGCTCTGTGGTGGCATCGGCAAAGCCGGTCACAAGGCCGTGGCAGTTGTCGGCGAGGCTGTAGCCTGACAGAGCCGTCGCCCCGAAACCCGCCCGGCCAAGCGCGTCAAGGGTGGCCCTTTCCTCCGCCCCGGTCCCGAGCCGGATTGTCAGTTGCACGCCGCCGTCGGGCAGTGCAACGCCGATCCGGTTGCCAAGCCGCGCCCGAAGCGCCGCGACCAGCGCCTCGCCCCGCTCGCGGTTGAGCCGCGCGATGCGCCTCAGATGTGCGCGGTACTGGCCAGACCGCATCAGGTCGGCCAAAGCCGCCTGGGCGTGCAGATTGGCCGCCAGGCCGAGATTGCGCTGCGCCACGCGCATCGGCGCGACCAATGTCGGGGGCAACACCATCCAACTCAGCCGCAAACCGGGCATCAGCGCCTTGGCCGCCGTGCCGAGATAGATCACCTCGCCGCCTTTCGCCTCAGCCTGCATCGCTGCTATCTCCTGCCCGCGCCACTGAAACTCACCGTCATAATCGTCCTCAAGCACCACAGCACCCGCCGCGCTAGCGGCGGCAAGGATGGCCTGACGGCGGCCAAGCGGCAGGCGGGCGCCAAGCGGGAACTGGTTCGAAGGGGTCAGGTAGATCAGCCGCAGATCGCGAATGCCGGCCAGCGCGACCGCATCGGCCCCCTGATCGTCCACCGGCAGCGGCAGCAGCCGCAAACCAGCCCCAAGAAACGCCGCCCGCGCGCCAATATAGCCCGGCTCTTCGATTGCGGCGGTCTGGCCGGGATCGGTCAGCACGGCGGTGGCCAGAGACAGTGCCGCCTGCGTGCCCGGCAGAACCAGAATCTGATCCGAGTCCACCGTCATGCCGCGATCCATGGCCAGCCGCTCGACCAGTTCGGCACGGAGGGCGGCAAGCCCATGATAGTCGCCATATCCGAAACTCGCGCCGTGGCGATGCCGCGCGACACGGCGCAGGGCACGACCCCAAAGGTCGCCGGGAAACTCGGTCTCGTCAGGGCAGCCCGGCGCCATCACAAGCGCCGCCGGGCCTCGGTCCCGTGCAGGGGCTGCAAGAGCCGCACCGCGTGCCGACAGGCCCGGCCCTGCGGCCGCGTTCGGCGCGGGCAACGCGACCGGACGATAGGTAACGACCGGCGCCCGACCCGGATGAAGCGCGATCAATCCGTCAGCGCGAAGGAGGTCATAGGCGGCGATCACGGTGTTGCGTGACACATCCAGCCCCTCGGCGGCCTTGCGCGAGGATGGCAAGGCGCGACCATCGGCCAGCCGCCCCTCGCGGATCGCGGCGGCGAAGGCGCGATAAAGCCGGGTGACAAGCGCGCCCTCCCCCTCTTTCGCACCCTCCGTCCAGCCGATGGCCCGCCGCCAAACTGGTTCCATTAATATCTCCAGAACTGGATCTTCCTTGGAACCATAGTGGCTGCTATGCCACAAGCACAAGCGAAAGAGAGAGCCATGCCGCGCAAGACCCCGACCCAGCCAGCCTTCAATCGCGTCCGCAATCCCAAGCGGGCGAGTTATGACCGCGCGCAGATCGACCCGATCCTCGATGCCGGGCTGGTCGGCCATTTCGGCTTCGTGGCGGAAGACCGGCCGATGGTGATCCCGATGGCCTATGCCCGCGACGGCGACGTGGTCTATCTGCATGGCGCGACCAAGACCCGGGCGATGAACCAAACGAACGGTCTGAAGGCCTGCCTGACGGTGACGATCCTTGGCGGAATCGTCGCCGCGCGCTCGGCCTTTCACCATTCAGTCAATTACCGCTCGGTCGTGATCCATGGCACCGCCCATATCGTCACCGACCGCGCCGAGCGCAACCGGGCGCTGCAACTGATCACCGAACACCTGCTGCCGGGGCGGTATGAGGAGGTGCGGCCCATAACCCCGCAGGAAGACAAGGCGACCGGCGTGCTGGCCCTTCATATCGAAGCGGCAAGCGCCAAGATCCGCTCCGGGCCACCAGTCGATGACGACGCCGACCTGACGCTTGGACTGTGGGGCGGGGTCCTGCCCATCACCACCGCTCTTGGCCGGGGTGTGCCCGACGGTCACACGCCCGAGGGGATGGCCGAACCACCCTCTTTCGCCGAGGCGCGCGTCCGGTTCGCCCGTTAACGCGTTTCGGGATCAGGGCGAGATCACCGTCAGACCGAGAAGCCGCCAGCTTTGCATTCCGCCGCGATAGTAGCGAATGCGTTCGGCCGGATAGCCGAGCCCGACCATCACCCTGATCGCTGATGGGGACTGCCCGCACCAGAGCCCGTTGCAAAAGAGCGCGACCTCCTTCGCACCGGCGCAATCCCATCCATCGAAATCCGGCTCGCAGCCGAGGTCACCCAGCCGGTCGGCGATTTCGGTATAGGGTATGTTGATGGCACCGGGGATGGTGCCGCCGCTGAACCAGTCCGGTGTCCGGCTATCGATGACCACCGCTTCGCCGCCTTCCAGAAGGTCGAGAAGTTCCAGCTCCCCGATCGGCGTGACCCCGTCTTCCGGCACCATCGGTTGGATGCAGAAAGGCGGGCATTCACGTGACGTCTGCGCCCAGTCGCCCTCAAGCACCGCGCCGGTATCCTGGTTCCGGGTGATCGTTACCGGCCCCTCTTCGGTGACGACCGTGACAGAGGGACGGTCGGGGCCGATCCCGACCTTGACCTCCTGCGCCCCGGCCGTGGCGACAGCAGCCCATGCCAAAACGACCGCTCCGGTAATTCCCTGACGCAGCATGACACACCTCATTCATCTTATTGAATATGTCTTCACATTGCCTGCCGGGTCCCAGTCACGCAAGTCCACCAGCTGCATTGGCCTGAACTGCGACAATTGGCGCAACGTCATCCGTGCGTGGGGAAAACTTTCACCATCAGCACGAGGTCGAGCCAGCGTCCGAACTTGCGCCCCGCCTCGGGTAGCCGCGCGACATGGACAAAGCCCATCCGGGCATGAAAGGCGACGCCGTCGGGATTTTCGCCCGATATTCCAGCAAAGAGCGTATGGGCGCCACCGGCGCGGGCGTGATCCTCAATCCGCGCCATAAGGGCCCGGCCTGCCCCCCTGCCCCGCGCTTCCGGCGCCAGAACGATCGTATGCTCCATCGCATGGGCATAGCCATTGCCGCCCCGGAACTGGGCATAGGTCGCAAAGCCCATGAGCCGTCCGTCTTCCTCGGCCAGCAGGAATTCGCGCCCCGCCGCGCGCCGTTCGTCGATGATCCGGGCGAGGCTTTCGGGCGTCTTCTCCTCGCTTGAGAAGGTAATCGTCGTGTCGCGGATCACCGGGTTCCAGAGGGCGATGAGCGCGGGAATATCGGCATCGCGGGCCGGACGGATCATCATGTCAGCACCCTTTCCCCATGCGGTGTGGCGATTGTGGCGCGCATCTCCTTTGCCCCCGGGACCACAACGATGCGCGGATCGGACAGCGGCAGCGCGGCACCAAGAGCCTTCGCCTCGGGATGCGCGATCTCCAGCCGGATGAGGCGGCATCCGGTGTCGGTCAGCCGGTCGGCGGGGTGCGCGCTTTGCCATTCGATCAGTGCCGGAAAGGCGTTGTCATAGGGCAGATACCCGTCCTCCGGCACCGCGAAGCGCCAGCGGAAATCGCCCCGCGCCAGATCGGTCGGTCTCCCCGCGCCTCTCGGCGCTCCGGCAAGGGCGGCATCGAGATCGTCGACCCGCACGATCCAGTTCGTCAATCGCGGTACGCCCGCGAAATCATCCAGCGCGAACCAGCGCGGATGGGTGGGCTTCATCGCGTCTGGGTCGATTGCGATGACCTCAAGGTATTCCCCGCGCCCAAGGCTCAGGAGCCGGTTGTGGGTGCCCATATGCGGGTGTTTCCCACCTGCTTCCAGCGAAACGCCCAGGATTTCCTCGACATGGGCCACGCCAGCCTCAAGCGTTTCAGCCGAAACCGCGATATGGTCGAATGCCGCCATGTGGCCCCTCCTGCCGCCTGAGCGGCATCCTAGAGGCACCATTCGCCCCCGCAAGTGCCGAAATCGGAACACGAAAACTTGAAAGATGCTAATAAGGTCCCATGTGGACCCCAAAGATAACGAAAACAATCGGGATTGATGAATGAGCCTTGCGCGCGCCCTTGACCGCTTCTTCCGCCATGACGCCGCCGGGGGCGTCCTTCTCATGGCCTCGGCCTTACTGGCGCTGATCGTCGCGAATTCCGCCCTGTCGGGCGGCTACCACGATCTGCTTCTGAAGAAATTCTCGATCCTGCTGGATGGCGAAGGCCTGTCGAAGCCGCTGATCTTGTGGATCAATGACGGGCTGATGGCGATCTTCTTCTTCCTGATCGGGCTGGAACTGAAGCACGAGATGGTCGAGGGAAAGCTCAAGAACCCGCGCGACGTGATGTTGCCGGGTATGGCGGCGGTGGGCGGTATGGCGCTGCCTGCACTGGTCTTTCTGGCATTCAACTTCTCCGATCCTGTCGCGCGGGGCGGCTGGGCGATCCCGGCGGCGACAGACATCGCCTTTGCGGTGGGCGTTCTGGCGCTTCTGGGCAAACGGGTGCCGGCGGCGCTGAAGATCTTCCTGCTGACGCTGGCGATCCTCGATGACCTTGGGGCCATCCTGATCATCGCGCTTTTCTACACCAAGGAATTGCACGTCGATTACCTCTATGTGGCGCTCCTGCCGCTTGCCGGTCTGTTCCTGCTCAATCGTGCGGGGGCGCACCGCATTGCGCCGTTCATCCTGCTTGGGACCGTACTCTGGGTACTGGTGCTGAAATCGGGGGTTCATGCGACGCTTGCGGGCGTGGTCACGGCCTTCTTCATCCCGCTCAAAGATAAATACGGCAAATCGCCGCTCCATTCGCTGGAACATGCCCTGTCGCCTTACGTCCTCTTTCTGATCGTGCCGGTCTTTGCCTTCGCCAATGCGGGCGTCGTGCTGCAGGGCCTGACCTTGGGCGATCTTTTCGCGCCCCTGCCGATGGGTATTGCGGCGGGTCTGGTGATCGGCAAGCAACTGGGTGTCTTCGGCGCAACATGGCTTGTGGTCCGGGCGGGTTGGGCGAAACTGCCCCATGCCGTGACATGGGCGCATATCTACGGCCTCGCCTGCCTTGCCGGGATCGGCTTCACCATGTCGCTCTTCATCGGCGGGCTCAGCTTCGACGATCAGGCCCAGATGAATGCGGTGCGGCTGGGAGTGCTGGCGGGGTCTGCAGTTTCGGCGATCCTCGGCTATGCGGTCCTGCGGCTGTCGCCCGCGCATCGTGAGGATGCAGAGAGCGCGGCACCGGCTGCGGCGGAGTAACCGCCGGGGCCGGTTGACCGGCCCCGGGAACCGGTCCTAGTCTCGGATGCAGGATTGGAGATCACGTCAATGGCAGGCGGCTGGGCGCGCGACGGCGCGGTGAACGAACAGATCGATGCTTCGATCGAGGATGAGTTGAAGCGCATGCAGGCGCGTCGGCGGCCTGAGGGCGAGAGCCTCGCCGAATGCGCCGAGTGCGGTGAGGACATTCCCGAGCGGCGGCGTCAGGCCATTCCCGGCGTCAAGCTCTGCATCGATTGCCAGAACGAACGCGACGCGCGGCCCGTGATGCGCGGCGGCATCAACCGGCGCGGGTCGAAGGACAGCCAGCTGAAGTAACGGCTTGCCCGCCCCAAAATCGAAGCGCCGGACCGGCAGAACGGTCAGGCGCTTCGCGGTCTCTTGTAACTCAGCGGCGTTACGCCGCCCGCGCCGCGCGGATCAGGCCGAGGATGTCCTTTGCCGCCGCCGGGATATTCGTGCCCGGCCCGAAGATCGCCTTGACGCCGGCCTTCTTTAGGAAGTCGTAATCCTGCTGCGGGATGACCCCGCCGCAGATCACGATGATGTCGCCCGCGCCCGCGGCCTCCAGCGCCTCGATCAGCTTCGGTGCCAGCGTCTTGTGACCCGCCGCCTGACTGGAAATCCCAATCACATGCACATCGTTGTCGACCGCATCCTGCGCGGCCTCTTCCGGCGTCTGGAACAGGGGCCCCACATCGACGTCGAAGCCGATATCGGCGAAGGCCGTGGCGATGACCTTGGCGCCCCGGTCGTGGCCATCCTGCCCCATCTTGACGACCAGCATGCGGGGACGGCGGCCTTCCTCCTCTGCGAAGGCCTCGACATCCTTCTGGATCGCGGCAAAGCCCTCGTCGCCCTCATAGGCCGCGCCGTAGACACCGGCGAGCGTCTTCACCTCGGCCCGGTGACGGCCGAACACCTTTTCCATCGCCATGCTGATCTCTCCTACCGAAGCCCGTGCCCGCGCGGCCTCCACGGCCGCTTCCAGCAGATTGCCGCCCTCGCCCGCGCGCCGCTCCAGCTCGGCCAAAGCCGCTTCGCAGGCCGCCTGATTGCGGGTGGCACGGATCTTTTCCAACCGCGCAATCTGCGCGTCACGCACCTTCATGTTGTCGACATCGAGAATATCGATCGGGTCCTCATTGTCCTTGCGATACTTGTTGACGCCGACCACGACCTCCTCGCCCCGGTCGATCATTGCCTGCCTGCGGGCAGCCGATTCCTCGATCCGCAACTTCGGCATGCCGGAGGCGACGGCCTTGGTCATACCGCCCATCGCCTCGACTTCCTCGATCAACGCCCAAGCCTTCTCGGCCAGTTCAGCCGTCAGGCTTTCGACGTAGTAAGATCCTGCCAAGGGGTCGATGACCTTCGTTACCCCCGTTTCTTCCTGCAGGATCAGTTGGGTGTTCCGAGCGATCCGCGCCGAGAAGTCGGTCGGCAGCGCGATGGCCTCATCGAGCGCATTGGTGTGCAGCGACTGGGTGCCACCCAGAACCGCGCTCATCGCCTCATAAGCCGTACGGATGACGTTGTTGTAGGGGTCCTGTTCCTGCAAGCTGACGCCCGAGGTCTGGCAATGGGTACGCAGCATGGACGAGCCCGGTTTCTTCGGGTTGAACTCCGACATGATCCGGTGCCACAGCATCCGTGCGGCGCGGAGCTTCGCGGCCTCCATGAAGAAGTTCATGCCGATGGCGAAGAAGAAGCTGAGCCGTCCGGCAAAGGCATCCACATCCATGCCTCGCGCGATGGCGGCGCGGACATATTCACGCCCGTCGGCCAAGGTATAGGCGAGTTCCTGCACAAGGTTCGCGCCCGCCTCCTGCATGTGATAGCCGGAAATGGAGATGGAGTTGAATTTCGGCATCTCGGACGCGGTGTATTCGATGATGTCGGCGACGATCCGCATCGAAGGTTCGGGCGGGTACACATAGGTGTTCCGCACCATGAATTCCTTCAGGATGTCGTTCTGGATCGTCCCCGAAAGGGCCGTGCGGTCGACGCCCTGCTCCTCGCCCGCGACGATGAAACTGGCGAGGATCGGGATCACCGCGCCGTTCATCGTCATGGAAACGCTGATCTTTTCCAGGGGAATGCCGTCGAAGAGGATCTTCATGTCCTCGACCGAGTCGATGGCGACACCCGCTTTGCCGACATCGCCCACCACGCGGGGATGATCGCTGTCATAGCCGCGATGGGTTGCAAGGTCGAAGGCAACGGACACGCCCTGCTGCCCGGCAGCAAGGTTGCGGCGGTAGAAGGCGTTTGATTCCTCGGCGGTCGAAAAGCCCGCATATTGCCGGATCGTCCAGGGGCGACCTGCATACATCGTGGCCCTCGGCCCCCTCGTGAAGGGCGCAATCCCGGGCAGCGTGCCCATATGGCCCAGCCCGTCGGTATCCGCCCCGGTATAGAGCGGCTTGACCGCGATGCCTTCCAGCGTGTCCCAGGTCAGGCTGTCGGGACTTTCGCCCCTCAGCTCCTTCTCAGCCAGCTTGCGCCAGGCCCCAATCCCGTCCGTCATTGCTTGCATCCTTTCCATTCCTGTCCCGGCCCCACGAAAGTTCCGGCATAACCCTTTGGCGATCCGCGCATTTCGCCTATATCTGAGACAAAGGAGACTATATGAAATCCGCCATCGCCCTGATCCTGACCCTTTGTCTCGCTCCGGCCGCGCTGGCGGAAGGACCTGCTGCCGCCGTTCTGGAGCCGGTTCCGGCGGCCGAAGTGACGCTGGCCGACCTGCTCTGGCTCAAACGGCCGATCGTCGTCTTTGCCGACAGCCCGAACGACCCCGCCTTCCAGACGCAGTTGAGATATCTCGCCGAGGACCCCGGCGAATTGTTCAAGCGAGATGTCGTCATCCTGACCGACACCGATCCCGCCACCCCGTCCGAAGCACGCCGCAAGCTGCGCCCGCGCGGCTTTTCGATGGTGTTGCTGGACAAGGACGGCGACGTAAAGCTGCGCAAACCTCTTCCCTGGAGCGTGCGCGAGATCGTGCGGGCGATAGACAAGTTTCCACTGCGGAGGCAGGAAATCCTCGACCAGAGGCGTGGTTCGGGTGGATAGGCGCTGATCATTCCGCCCCCTCCGCTGCGAATTCGCGTTCCGCCGTGACACCCGCGATCTCACCATTCCGCAACGCGGCCCAATCGGCCTCATAGGCAGCATCAAGCCGCGCGGTCTCAGCCGCCGAAAATGGGTTGTCGAGCGGTATCGCCGACTTTCTGTGCTCGGCGATCCTCGCCATACGCGCGGGTCCCGGCGGGATAGCTGCGACATCGGCCAACGCTTCCGGCCCGAGCGAGGCATTTCCCGCCGTCCCGGCCTTCATATCCGCCGTGAGGTCATGGCCGAGCATAGCTGCGCCCAGACGCCCGACGATCCCACTGTCGTACCGCATCACGTTGATTGGTGTCTCGGCAAAGACCGACCGCACCGCCCGTAGGAACGGCAGCCAGCTGTTGCCCTCCGACGCCGCCAGCCGCGTGCTGTCGATGCTGCTCCGCACCACGCCGTGCAGGGCAAGATGGGCATGAACCGACCGCCAGTACCCGGCGAAGTCGCGGGTCGTAATGTAGATTGCCGAGGGTCGCGCAGGCAGAAGCTCCGCGACGGCGGACAGACGCACCAGAGCATCGGGATAAAGCTCGGCTTCGGCATAGTTGACCCGCATGGCGCCAGCGAGGTTCTCATCGCTGATCACGACCTTCTCGCAGCCATGGGCTGTCCGGACATGCAGGGCCAGCGCGGCACGCGCATTGGCCAGACCGATATAAGGCGCCTGCCCCGCAACATGGTTTGAGACGAAATCCTTCAGCCCGGCCGAGCGCATGACATCGGGCCCCCAGAAGGCAATGCCTGCCTGACGAAGCCGCGCCTGATGGCGGACGAACGACTGCTGCATGGCCGTTGTCCCGGTCCGGTGTGCGCCGATATGCAGGATGTAGTCCAACCTTTGCCGTGCCCCGCCTATTCGTTTTCCATGATAACTTGATCGACCTTCAGGCTCCCACATGCCACGCTGGCGAGGGAAACCGCCAAACCCGCTCTTGCGCCCGATGCAACACTGGTCGACACGGACCAATTCATCCCACCCGAAGCGCTCCGCAAGTTGCGCGAGCCGCTGCCCAAGCCAGTACCCGAGATCGGACCAGCGATATGCAATTTCCAACTACGTCGACGGGTGTCGGTGGAGCAATGCGTATGATCGCAACAGAACCCGGTCATCGATCGAAACCTTCGTGGACGAACCTGGCACCCTCGGGCAACTCCTGCTCCCATGCCTTTAGTTCAGAGACGAGGGCTGGCACATCGGCGCTGCTCGTCGCGAAGAAAGTGACCTCGAAGCCGCCGATGAGAGCGCGCGGGACCGACTCCAGTCGCAGCCGCCCCAGCCGGACCCAGGCCGGATCCATCGCGCCCGTAAGCTTTTGCTCGTATATCATCACCACCCGGACATCCCGTTCCCTGGCAAGACGACCGACCCAACCGTCGGTCGCGTTGTCAAGCCGCGCCTTCAGGGCTTCGGGCGAAGCCAGACCCCACAGATCCAGCACATAGTCGGGATTCCGCCAGCTGACGTGACCTATATCCATCACAGCGACCGGAGCCTTGACGAAATCCTTTGCAAAGCGCGCCATCTGCTTGTGTTGAAGCTGCATAGCGGCGACGTTCCAAACCCAGGACTTGACGACTTCAGGAAGGTAAACACCAAGACCCGACAGCATCACCACGGCAAGAACACCGTTCTTGAAAGCCTTGGAAAAGAGGCCGAGCACCAAGGCCATCGCCGCTGCCAGAGAAAGAACAACGTAATTCTCGTAGCGGTCCATCCACCCGATCGATCCGAACATGAGATGGGCAAGACCAGCCGTCGCAATGGCCAGGCCGAACAGTCCTACCTCTGGGGCGCGGCGACGGACCGCGATCGAGAGAATTGCGAGCGACAGCGTCAACCCGCCAACGAATTGCCCGCCCAAGATCTGAAGATTTCCGGCTAACCGCCCCGCGACCCGTGCAATCACCGGGGCTTCGACAGTGCCCGGATGGGATGCCAGCTTCGCCACGATAGAGTTCGGCAGCGGCCCGAGGCCCTGAGCAGCCAGAAAGGCGGCAAATCCAAGCGCGGGCCCCAAAGCCAACGCTGCAAGGACCAGTGCACCCCACCGGTTGCCAAGCGCGGCGACAAGCCCCGACGCGGCAAGGGCCAATGCAAGCCCTTCCAGGCGCAACGCAGGGGCAAGAAGGACCCCTGATGCCAGCAGCCATCCCACCTTGCGAGTCTCGATAAACGCCCATAGCCCCAGAACGATCATCAAGCTGGCAGTTCCGTGCGCGAGATTTTCCATGCCCGTATAGGCGACGCCATACATATTCAGCGCGACAGGCGCGGCGACCGCGAAAGGAATTGCCAGCCGCTCAAGGCTCGCCCGCGCTAGCGCAACACCGAATAACGCACCGGCCGCAGCAACCGCCAGAACATTCCACGCCAAAGGCAGCCACCGTTGCAGTCCGCTCCCCGAAAAGGGGGTCAATAACAACGGATAAAGCGGCGACGAGGACGCCGAAGCGGCCTCGCCGGGATTTACGCCATAGTTTCCGACCCGGATCTGCTCGGCCATCGCAAGATGGATGTAGACGTCGTCCAGAGGGTATTCAAAGCCACCGGCGCCACGCGTCATCGCAGCCGCGCAGATCACGGCCAGCGCAAGGAGCGCGGTCAGCGCTCCTGCCAAGGCCGCGGATCCGGACCTCATCTGACGTCGTGTCGAAGTCATTCAAACTCCATGATCACGTCATCGACCTTCAGGCTCGCGCCCGCCGCCGCGTTGATCTTTTTCACGACGCCCTTCTTCTCGGCACGCAGGATGTTTTCCATTTTCATCGCCTCGACGGTGGCCAGCGCCTGACCTTCCTGCACCTCCTGCCCTTCCTCGACGCTGATCTTCACGATCAGGCCGGGCATCGGGCACAGCAGGAACTTGGAAGTATCGGGCGGCAGTTTTTCGGGCATGAGGCGCGCAAGCTCTGCCTGCCGGGGCGTGCGGACATAGACCTTGAGGTCAGCCCCGCGGGTCCGGATACGCTGACCAGCCGGGATCTTGTCGACCTTAAGGACGACCGGTTCGCCATCCACTTCCAGCCGCGCGAGCGACTGGCCCGGCGTCCAGTCCGAGGTGACGCGGTGGGCCACGCCGTCCGAGAAATGCACTGTTGCACCATCGCGGTCGGCGGCGACCTTCACCGCAATCTCCTCGCCCTGAACGACCACGACCCAGTCGTCGCCGACATGACGTTCGTGGTTGCCAAGCCGCCCCGTGATGCGGGTACGCCGGATCTCGGCCACGCGGTTCATCGCGGCGGCACAGGCCGCTACCCGGCGCAACTGGCCTTCGGAAAGTGCTACACCGTTGAAGCCGTCCGAGAACTCCTCGGCAATGAAGGCGGTGGTCATGTCGCCCGCGACGAATTTCGGATGGTCCATCACCGCCGAGCAGAACGGCAGGTTATGCCCGATCCCCTCCACCTCGAACGTGTCGAGCGCGACGCGCATCCCTTCGATCGCTTCGGACCGAGAGGCGGCCCAAGTGCACAGTTTCGCGATCATCGGGTCGTAATACATGCTGATCTCGCCGCCCTCATAGACGCCGGTATCGTTGCGTACGACGCCTGTCGCAGTCGCCGCTTCGACCGGCGGGCGGTAGCGGGTCAGACGGCCGATGGAGGGCAGGAAGTTGCGGTACGGGTCCTCGGCGTAAAGGCGGCTTTCGATGGCCCAGCCGTTGATCTTCAGGTCGTCTTGCGCGAAGGGCAGCTTTTCACCGCCCGCCACCCGGATCATCTGTTCGACGAGGTCGACGCCGGTGATCAGTTCGGTGACCGGATGCTCCACCTGCAAACGGGTGTTCATCTCAAGGAAATAGAAGTTCCGCTCACCATCGACGATGAACTCCACCGTCCCGGCGCTGGTGTAACCCACGGCCTTGGCCAATGCACAGGCCTGTTCGCCCATCGCCTTGCGGGTGGCCTCGTCAAGGAAAGGCGATGGCGCCTCTTCGATGACCTTCTGGTTCCGCCGCTGGATCGAACATTCGCGCTCATGTAGATAGACACAGTTGCCATGCTTGTCGGCCAGAACCTGAATTTCAATGTGACGCGGCTGGGTGACGAACTTCTCGATGAAGATCCGGTCATCGCCGAAAGAACTGGCAGCCTCGTTCTTCGAGGACTGGAAGCCGTCGCGCGCCTCGTTGTCATTCCAGGCGATGCGCATCCCCTTGCCGCCACCCCCGGCGCTGGCCTTGATCATCACCGGATAGCCGATTTCCTTCGAAATCTTAACTGCCTCTTCGGCGTCTTCGATCAGCCCCATATAGCCCGGAACGGTGGAGACGCCCGCCTCCTGCGCGATCTTCTTCGAGGTTATCTTGTCGCCCATCGCTTCGATGGCAGGGCTCGGCGGGCCGACGAAAACGACGCCTTCCTTCTCCAGCGCCTCGGCGAATTTCATGTTCTCCGACAGGAAGCCATAACCCGGATGCACCGCCTCAGCGCCGGTCTGGCGGATCGCGTCCATGATCTTGTCGATCACGATATAGGACTGATTGGCGGGCGGCGGGCCGATATGAACGGCCTCGTCAGCCATCTTCACATGCAACGCATTGCGGTCTGCGTCGGAATAGACGGCCACCGTCTGAATGCCCATCTTGCGGGCCGATTTGATGACGCGGCAGGCGATCTCGCCCCGGTTCGCGATCAGGATCTTCTTGAACATTACTGTCCCCCTTCAGGCCGCGCCGGGTTGGTCCCGGTCGTGCAAATGAAATGACCACCGCGGCACGGGGCCACGGTGGTCCGATTGAGTGTATGGCGGGCTGCCGCTGCAGCCCGGATCAGGTGATTACTGGCAGACGCCGACGTCGTCGCAGAAAACGCCGGCCGCACCGCCGACAACCGCGCCGGTAAGGGCGTTGCCGCCAAGCGCATCGGCGACAACTGCACCACCGGCAGCGCCGGCAAGGCCGCGCTCCGTGTCCGTGTCAAGGCAAGCGGACAGGGCGAAAGTGGCGATTGCCGCCGCAAGAATGGTTCTGATCGACATGTAGTTACTTCTCCGCAGTTCAGGTTCGCGACAAGCGCCCGGTCAGGCTCTATCAAACCGCCTTGATAGGCAATAACGTCAGTAGCTGCGCTGGCAGAGACCGACGTCGTCACAGACAGCGCCACCGGCCGCGCCGATGGCCGCGCCGGTGAGGACGTTGTTGTCGGTCGCATCGGCGACAAGCGCACCGGCAGCGGCACCGGCCAGCGCCCGTTCGCCATCGGTCTGCATGCACCCGGCCAGCGCCGCCGCAGCGACGAGGCCGAGAATGATCTTGGAAATCCGCATTCTGCTCTTCCTCCAGCAAGATTTGTTATATGCGCGGAGTCTAGCGAAAACGCGGGGACGGAAAAGTGAATTCGACGTGATTTTCCGGCCTCGGCAGGGCTTTGCCGATTGCCCGAAGCGCCGGTCTTACAGCGAGCCACCCACCAGAAAAGTGGCCTGACCCCTGAAGGGCCAGGCCGTAGAGAAGGGGAAGGGTAACGGTTTTGACAAATCGGGGCGTTATGCTTGCTGTAGGGTGACGCCCCACACTCAGCATGTGCGCACAAAACGTCCATGGCAAACCCAAAGTTTCCGTATGGGAAACTTTCGGCGGGATTGCGCCCAAACGCCCAATGGTTGCGCAAAAACATGCCTATTCGCCCTCACCAAAAGCTTCGGGAAAAGCCGCTTTTGCCTTGGCGAGATCGATTCTGAGCAACGCCTCGTAACTCTCTGGATCAAAATCCTCATCTGCCGGAATCACTTCGCGACCAAAGAGCCAGCTCAGACGGCCGGCATCGAGATTGCCACGCTCGAACGGTTCTTCGCCGAAATGCTCCCAGAGGGCAGTCATGAATCCGAGATCGGCACGGCGATCCGCCGCGCCACGGTCACGAAACCGTTCGCGTGCGATGAGTCGCGTGACACCCTTGGGGTTCGCGCGCCGGATTGTGAACTGGAAATCGGTGCCGGGAAGGCGGCCGGGAAAGCCGCGATGCTTCAGCATGCCGCACCCCCCGGGAGATGGTGCGAGGCTTGAGGGGCCGATCCGCCAAAGCGGATCGGCCCGAAGGCATTAGCTGCCGTACTTGCCGGTGAATTCCGGCTCAACGGTAACCGGCTCTTCAACCACGACTTCTTCCTGCTGGGCGCAAGCAGCCGCGAAAGCGACGAGGGCGCATGCGAGAAGCACTTTATAGGACATCTGTAACTCCTGCTCAGATGGGCGGGCGAACGGTCTTCCGTGTTGAGCCGCCACAGTTTTTCAAGTTCGGCGGCATTGCGACCACCTGCGATAATCATAGTGCATGCCACATTCCTGGCCCATTGCGCTACAGTCAAGTTCACGAAATGTGGCAGGTCTGCATCACTTTTAGGCAGGTATCCGCCTACGGACACAAACTGTTGTGGTTCCATCAGAAAGCCTCCCAATAGCATGTGGCGTCCTCGACGCTGAAGGCTTCGAAAAATTGTGTTGCTTCCGGGGCCGGCGCGCCGAATTCCACAGGTCTGTCCGACAGCGAAATCACCACCTGCTCCGGCACCGGACCGGTGGTCGGCAAACGTGACAGGGCGTAGTTCTGGCAAAGCCACTCCATATCCTCCTGCGCGGCCTCGGCCGTTACCGTTCCGCCGTCCCGCGCTATGGCCGGGGCGATGAAGCGGAACCGGATGGTCAGCCCTTCCGGACCGGGCGCCGCCTGAATCGTGTCGAGATACGTCACCACCTGCCCCGACGGGACCGGCAGCGCGCCAGCGGCGCCTGGCGCCTCCGGTGCCGGGCGCATCAGCACCCACACGGCCATGGCGGCCATGCCCGCAAGTCCAACAGCGATCCAACGCAGCGTCCCCCTCATCGGCTCAAAGCGGAATATTGTCGTGCTTTTTCCATGGGTTGGAAAGCTTCTTCGTCCTCAGAGAGGCAAAGGCCCGCGCCACCCTTTTGCGCGTCGAATGAGGCATGATCACCTCGTCGATGAAGCCCTTTTCGGCGGCCACGAAGGGGTTCGCGAAGCGGTCCTCGTAGTCCTTGGTCCGCGCCGCGATCTTCTCCTTGTCGCCGAGTTCCGAGCGATAGAGGATCTCCGTCGCGCCCTTGGCCCCCATCACCGCAATCTCGGCGGTCGGCCAGGCATAGTTGAAATCGCCGCGCAGGTGTTTCGAGGCCATAACGTCATAGGCGCCGCCATAGGCCTTGCGGGTGATGACCGTCACCTTCGGCACCGTTGCCTCGCCATAGGCAAACAGCAGTTTCGCCCCGTGCTTGATCACGCCGCCATATTCCTGGGAAGTACCCGGCAGGAAGCCCGGCACGTCGACAAGAGTCAGGATTGGAATTTCGAACGCATCGCAGAAACGGACGAACCGCGCGGCCTTGCGGCTTGAGTCGATATCCAGACAGCCCGCCAGAACCAACGGCTGGTTCGCCACCACCCCCACGGTCTGGCCTTCCAGCCGGATGAAGCCGGTGATGATATTGCCCGCGTAATCCTTTTGAATTTCGTAGAAATCCCCCTCGTCCGCGACCTTCTGGATCAGTTCCTTCATGTCGTAGGGCTGGTTGGGGTTGTCGGGGATCAGCGTGTCGAGACTTTCCTCAACCCGCGCGACGTCGTCGAAGAAGGGCCGCGTCGGCGCCTTGTCTCGGTTATTGAGCGGCAGGAAGTCCACAAGCCGCCGCACCTCGATCAAAGCCTCAACGTCGTTCTCGAACGCCCCATCGGCGACAGAGGATTTCTTCGTATGTGTCGACGCGCCGCCAAGCTCCTCGGCGGTCACGATCTCATTCGTGACGGTCTTCACCACGTCCGGGCCGGTCACGAACATGTAGGACGTGTCCTTCACCATGAAGATGAAATCGGTCATGGCGGGGGAATAGACCGCGCCGC
Source organism: Albidovulum litorale (assembly GCF_025751495.1). Classification (GTDB taxonomy): domain Bacteria; phylum Pseudomonadota; class Alphaproteobacteria; order Rhodobacterales; family Rhodobacteraceae; genus Albidovulum; species Albidovulum litorale. The sequence goes on from NZ_JAOWKZ010000001.1 coordinate 702,148, forward strand.
CCGCGCAGGGGCCCATGATGACGCTGATCTGCGGCACCACGCCCGAGGCCATGATGTTGCGCTGGAAGACCTCGGCATAGCCGGCAAGCGAGGCGACACCCTCCTGGATACGCGCGCCGCCCGAATCGTTCAGCCCGATCACCGGCGCGCCGTTCTGCATCGCCATGTCCATGATCTTGCAGATCTTTTGCGCATGCGTTTCCGACAGCGAGCCGCCGAAGACGGTGAAATCCTGGGAAAAGACATAGACCATGCGGCCATTGATCGTGCCCCAGCCGGTGACGACACCGTCGCCCGAGGGCCGGTCCTCCTGCATCCCGAAATCGGTACAGCGATGGGCGACAAACATGTCGAATTCCTCGAACGAGCCTTCGTCGAGCAACAGCTCAATCCGTTCGCGTGCAGTCAACTTGCCCCGCGCATGCTGGGCATCTATCCGGCGCTGTCCGCCACCGAGTCGGGCCGTATTACGACGCGCTTCGAGCTGTTCCAGAATGTCTTTCATGATCTCCCCCATGTCGCGCTTGCGGCAACCTAGCGCCTGCGCCGCCGAGGGCAAAGCGGATTTGCGAAAATTTGCAACATTAATGCCGACACCTATGTGCAAATTGAATATTTGCGAATTCGCGTGTGGATATTCACTATCCAGGTCGGCGCGAACGCTGCTTGAGCTCACGATCCTCAGAGCGCACAGCCCACTTCCCGGCCCTCGTTTGTCGGGGTATCAGAATCAAGATCTCCCCGCGTGAGCATTCCCATGACCTGGCTTCCAGTTCCCGTCATCACGATCGGCCTCCTCATCGCATCGAATGTCTTCATGACCTTCGCGTGGTACGGCCATCTGAAGTTCAAAACCGCCCCGCTGCTCGTCGTGATCCTCGCAAGTTGGGGCATCGCGTTTTTCGAATACCTGCTGCAGGTGCCCGCGAACAGGATCGGCCACGGTTACTTCAGCGCAGCAGAGCTGAAGACCATCCAGGAGGTCATCACCCTCGTCGTCTTCGCCGTCTTCTCGGTGACCTATCTGCGGGAAAGCCTGGGCTGGAACCACACGGTGGGTTTTGCCCTGATCGCGCTCGGGGCGTTCTTCATTTTCCACAAATGGGGATAGGGAGCGCACAGACCAGTGTGCGTGATGGCTGCTGGACAAGGCGGGGCTTCCCCCATAGGCGATGGGAATGAACCCGCAGCATCAGCCCCCGGAAGTCCGTTTCCTCAGCCGGTCCACACCGCCCCATATCGTGACGCTGGTCATGGTCACAGGACTTTCGACGCTGGCGATGAACATCTTCCTGCCCTCCCTGCCCCGAATGACCGAGTGGTTTGGTACGGAATACCGGGTGATGCAGCTTTCGGTTTCGCTTTACCTGGGCTTCAGCGCGCTTCTTCAGATCATCATCGGGCCGATTTCTGACCGGTTCGGGCGCCGCCCGGTTCTTCTGTGGTCGGTGGTCCTGTTCATGATCGCCACCCTCGGCACGCTGATTGCGCCGACAGCCGGGACCTTCCTTGTCTTCCGTATGCTGCAAGCGGTGATCGCAGCGGGCATGGTCCTCAGCCGCGCCATCATCCGCGACATGGTGCCCGGTGAACAGGCCGCCTCGATGATCGGCTATGTGACGATGGGCATGTCCGTCGTGCCGATGATCGGCCCGGCCATCGGCGGCGCACTGGACGAGGCTTTTGGCTGGCAGGCGAATTTCGCGCTTCTTGTCGTTCTGGGAGGAATGGTCCTGTGGCTGATCTGGGCGGACCTCGGCGAAACCGCCGCGGGTCGCAACGCACGCTTCGCCGATCAGGTCCGGCACTATCCCGAACTGCTGACCTCGCCGCGGTTCTGGGGATATTGCCTTGCCGCCGCCTTTTCCTCCGGCGCGTTCTTCGCCTATCTCGGCGGCGCTCCCTATGTGGGCTCCGAAATCTTCCATATGTCATCCGGGATTCTGGGCATCTACTTTGCCGCGCCTGCAGTTGGATACGCATTCGGAAATTTTGTTTCCGGGCGGTATTCGGTCGCAATCGGCCTGAACCGGATGATCCTGACAGGTACGGCTATCACAGCATTCTGCATGGGACTTCTGGCGCTTCTGGATATCGCAGGGCTGGCCGGGCCGAACGTGTTCTTCGGTTTGATCGTGGCCGTCGGTCTTGGCAACGGAATGGCACTGCCCAACGCCAATGCCGGGATGCTCTCGGTGCGACCTGAACTGGCGGGGACGGCATCCGGCCTTGGCGGCGCAATCATGATCGGCGGCGGCGCAGGTCTTTCGGCACTTGCGGGATGGGCGCTCGGGTACGGAGGTGGAGCGTTGCCGCTCACGCTCCTGATGTTCACCTCGTCGGCTTGCGCAGTCGTCGCCATCAGCATGGTCATTCGACGCGCCCGCAGACTCGGGCTTTGAATCCGTCCATCGGAAATTCCTGTGGGCTACGACCAGAAATTTGCGCGCGAAAACATTCTGTGTCATTCATGAAAGACCATCCGGTCGTCGGATATCGACACCAGACACCGATCGCAGACTCTTGCGGGGCACGACAGAATGAACGATCCGAAAATCCGGAATATGGAAGAATTCGCGACCGCCAGCGGGATCTCGCGGCCGACGGTTTCGAAATACTTCAACGATCCGCAAAGCGTGCGGGAATCCACCCGTCAGCGCATCGAGGCGGCGCTGGAACAGTATGACTATCGCCCGAACATCTACGCGATCAACCAGAACCGGCGGCTGACCAAGAACATCGGCATCGTGGTGCCCTACCTCGCCGATCCGTTCTTTGCCGAGATCGCCAGAAATATCGAAAACCTGATCATCGCCTCGGGCTTCCGTACGATCCTGCTCAGTTCACATGGCGATCCCAAGCAGGAGATGGACAACCTCGATTTGCTGCGATCCATCAAACCGGCAGGCGTGCTGCTGGCGCCTCTCGGGCGCGCTTCGGATCCGGCTGCGGTCAAAGCGTTCTGTGACGATGTGCCAACAGTTCTATTCGACTGCAATATCAGTGATTTAGGAGAAGCTTTTATAGGTCACAACAATGTGCAGGCTACCGAGCAGATCTGCGAATACCTATGCCGGACCGGGGAACCACCGGTCTTCTTCGAGATGCGCACCCCGCCCAACCCGAACGCCTATCGTCGCCGTAATGCCTATTGCGAGGTCATGGAAAAGCTCGGTTATCCCACCCAGCTTATCCAGGTTGACGGAGAGGGCTGGAACTTCGAGGAGATCGGCTATGTCGAGGGCAAGCGCGTAATCTCGCAACGCCTGCTGACCACAAACACCGTACTGTGCAGCAACGATCGCCTTGCCATCGGCTTCCTGACCGCCGCCTATGAGACGGGACAGCGCGTAGGTCGCGGCGAAGACTGCGCATTGCGGGTCGCCGGTCACGATAACCACCCCTACTCGCGCTTTACCTGTCCGCCGCTTACCACCATTTCGCATGACTATGTGCTGATCGCCGAAAAAAGCGTCGAAACCCTTCTGTCCTTTATCGAATCGGGCGAGCGGGCGCAAAGTCGTGAAACCACGCTGTTCGACGGCAAGCTCATGATGCGCAGCTCCGCGTAAGCAATTGGTTTCCGCTCGCTTCTATTTATCTTTACGCGCGTAAATTTTTAATTTGACGGAGCGGCAGGATTGTCGTTATCGTTAACGGGTCACATCCAAGTACAGGGAGGAGTCGGATGTACCTGAGGAACGCACTTCGTGCGGCAACGGCGCTATCGCTGCTGACCGCCGGCGGCGCATTTGCCGAGACGATCACAATCGCAACGGTGAACAACGGCGACATGATCCGCATGCAGGGTCTGTCCGAGGATTTCACCGCCAAGACCGGCCATACGGTCGAGTGGGTCACGCTAGAGGAAAACGTCCTGCGCCAGCGTGTCACGACAGATATCACGACCAAGGGCGGTCAGTTCGACATCATGACGATCGGCATGTACGAAACCCCGATCTGGGGCAAGAACGGCTGGCTCGTCCCGCTGGACGACTTGTCCGCTGACTATGACGTTGACGACCTCCTGCCGGCCATGCGCAGTGGTCTGAGCTACGACGGTACACTCTACGCGGCACCGTTCTACGGCGAAAGCTCGATGATCATGTACCGCACCGACCTGATGGAGAAGGCCGGGCTCGAGATGCCTGAAGCACCGACCTGGGAGTTCATCCGTGAAGCTGCCGCAGCGATGACCGACCGTGCCAACGATATCAACGGAATCTGCCTTCGCGGCAAGGCCGGCTGGGGTGAAGGCGGTGCCTTCATTACAGTGACTGGCAACTCCTTCGGTGCACGCTGGTTCGATGAGGACTGGAACGCGCAGTTTGATCAGCCGGAATGGGCCGAAGCGCTCAACTTCTTCGTAGGCATGATGAACGAGTCCGGCCCTGCCGGCTATGCGACCAACGGCTTCAACGAAAACCTGTCGCTGTTCCAGCAGGGCAAGTGCGGCATGTGGATCGACGCCACCGTCGCCGCCTCGTTTGTCACCAACCCCAACGATTCGACGGTGGCCGACAAGGTTGGCTTTGCGCTCGCGCCGAACCACGAGGGCGTCGAAAAGCGGGCGAACTGGCTCTGGGCCTGGGCACTGGCAATCCCGGCCGGCTCGCAGAAAACCGACGCCGCCAAGCAATTCATCGAGTGGGCCACCTCCAAGAGCTATATCGAATTGGTGGCATCGAAGGAGGGCTGGGCCAATGTTCCGCCCGGTGCGCGCATCTCGCTTTACGAAAACCCGAACTACAAGGACATCCCGTTCGCCAAGATGACGCTCGACTCGATCAATGCGGCTGATCCGACGAACCCGACCGTCAAGCCGGTGCCCTATGTCGGCATCCAGTTCGTTGCGATCCCCGAATTCGCAGGTATCGCGACGGATGTGAGCCAGGAATTCTCGGCCGCCTATGCCGGTCAGCAGACCGTCGAGGAAGCCCTGGAGAAAGCCCAGGCGATCACCACTGACGCGATGGAAGCTGCTGGCTACTAAGCGCGGCCCGTCTGAACCAGAGGGCGGTGAACCGCCCTCTGGCACCCTATAAATCCTTGCCAGGCCAAAGTCACCGCTAGCACTGTGCTTCCTGCACAATCAAGGGAGGTTTGCCCGATGGCCACGAAAGCTTCACGTTCCGCCGCCCGGGTCATGATGGCCCCCGCCGTCATCCTTCTTCTTGGCTGGATGCTCGTGCCCCTGATCATGACCCTGTGGTTCTCGGTCAGGACCTATCTGCCGCTGCGCGGCGGCGATCTGGGCTTTGCGGGCATCGACAACTATATCCGATTCCTCACGTCGTCCGCCTTCTGGCCGGCGGTCGTGGCGACCCTGACCATCGTCGTCGGCGCATTGCTGATCACGGTCGTATTCGGCGTGCTTCTCGCCATTTTGCTGGACCAGCCGATGTGGGGTCAGGGCATCGTCCGCATCCTCGTCATCGCGCCCTTCTTCGTTATGCCGACCGTATCGGGCCTGGTCTGGAAGAACATGTTCCTTGACTCGGTCAACGGCCTCTTTGCCCATGTCTTCAAGTTCTTCGGCGCGACGCCGGTCGAATGGATGATCGACAAACCCTTCTTCAGCATCATCCTCATCGTCAGCTGGCAGTGGCTGCCCTTCGCCACCCTGATCCTTCTGACTGCGATCCAGTCGCTTGACAGTGAACAGCTGGAGGCGGCCGAAATGGACGGCGCGCCGCCCCTGAAGCGGTTCTGGTTCATCACCATCCCGCATCTGAGCCGCGCCATCACCGTGGTCCTCCTGATTGAGACGATCTTCCTCCTGTCGATCTTTGCCGAGATCTTCGTCACTACCGCCGGCGCATTCGGCACCAAGACGCTCACCTACCTGATCTTCCAGCGTGTGCTGGAAAGCCAGAACGTGGGCCTCGGTTCCGCCGGTGGTGTCTACGCAATCATCCTTGCCAACATCGTTGCCTTCTTCCTGATGCGCATTGTCGGCAAGAACCTGGACGCGTGAGGTAAATCATGGCCCGTGCCGTCACCAGCCGCCGCAAAACGATCAACACCGCCCTCGCCTGGGGTGTCGGCCTGATCATCTTCTTCCCGATCCTCTGGACGATCCTCACGAGCTTCAAGACAGAGGGCGACGCCATCACCTATCCGCCAAAGTTCCTGTTCTTCGACTGGACGTTGGAGAACTACTCCATCGTGCAGGACCGGTCGGACTACATGCGCTATCTGTGGAACTCGGTGATCATCGCCGGGGGGTCCACGCTTCTCGGCATCATCATCGCCGTGCCCGCCGCCTGGTCGATGGCCTTCGTGCCCTCAAAGCGGACCAAGGACATCCTGATGTGGATGCTCTCCACCAAGATGCTGCCCGCTGTCGGCGTGCTTTACCCGATCTACCTGATGTTCATCAAACTCGGGCTTCTCGACACCCGCATCGGCCTTGTAATCGTGCTAATGCTCATCAACCTGCCGATCATCGTCTGGATGCTCTACACCTATTTCAAGGAAATCCCCGGTGAGATCCTTGAAGCCGCGCGGATGGATGGAGCGAGCCTGAAAGAGGAAATCCTCTATGTCCTGACGCCGATGGCGATTCCGGGCATCGCCTCGACGATCCTTCTGAACGTCATCCTAGCCTGGAACGAAGCCTTCTGGACACTGAACTTGACGGCTGCCAAGGCCGGTCCGCTCACGGCCTTCATCGCCAGCTATTCCAGCCCCGAGGGCCTCTTCTACGCAAAGCTCAGCGCGGCCTCGACCATGGCAATCGCGCCGATCCTGATCCTTGGCTGGTTCAGCCAGAAACAACTCGTCCGCGGCCTGACCTTCGGCGCGGTGAAATAAGGGGAAGCCAATGGGACGCATCACACTCGACAAGGTGACGAAAAGTTTCGGCGCGACCGAGGTCATTCCACCCCTTGATCTGACCATTGAGGACGGCGAGTTCGCGGTCTTCGTCGGCCCTTCGGGCTGCGGCAAGTCAACGCTCCTGCGTCTGATCGCGGGGCTGGAGGACGTGACAAGCGGCACGATCCGCATCGACGGAGAGGACGCGACGATGGTGCCGCCCGCCAAACGTGGCTTGGCCATGGTGTTCCAGTCCTACGCGCTCTATCCGCATATGTCGGTGCGCAAGAACATCGCCTTCCCGCTCAGGATGGCAAAGATGGCGCAGGATGAGATCGACCGCCGCGTCCAAGGCGCCGCATCGGTTCTAAACCTCACCGACTATCTCGACCGGCGGCCCGGCCAGCTGTCAGGCGGCCAGCGCCAGCGCGTTGCCATCGGCCGCGCCATCGTGCGCGAACCGGCCGCCTTCCTCTTCGACGAACCGCTTTCCAACCTCGACGCGGCTTTGCGTGTCGGCATGCGACTGGAAATTTCCGAACTTCACAAGCGCCTTGCCACGACGATGATCTACGTCACCCACGACCAAGTTGAAGCCATGACCATGGCCGACAAGATCGTGGTGCTGCGCGCCGGTCATATCGAACAGGTCGGCTCGCCGCTGGAACTCTACCGGGAACCGCGCAACCTCTTCGTCGCGGGATTCATCGGGTCGCCGAAAATGAATTTCATCGAAGGGGCGGAGGCCGCAAAGCACGGTGCCCACACAATCGGTATCCGCCCGGAACATATCGCCGTTTCAGAAAGTGAAGGGGCATGGTCCGGCAGGGTCGGCGTTTCAGAGCACCTTGGGTCCGACACGTTCTTCCACATCCACGATACAGGTCTGGCCGAGACGATCACCGTCCGCGCCGACGGAGAGGTCGGCTTCCGCCACGGCGACCGGATTCACCTCACCCCGCGCGACGACGTCGTTCACAAATTCGACGCGAAGGGCCTCCGGATCGCATGAAAAGGCTCGACGGCAGAACCGCGCTGATCACCGGTGCAGCGCGCGGCATTGGCCGTGCCTTTGCCGAGGCCTATATCGGCGAGGGCGCCCGCGTCGCCATCGCCGATATCGACATCGCGCGGGCCCGGGAAACCGCGAGGGACCTCGGCGATGCGGCCATCGCAGTCGCACTGGACGTGACCCGGCAGGACAGTATCGACGCCGCAGTCGCCGAGACCGCGCAACAGCTCGGACAGATCGACATCCTGATCAACAACGCGGCGATCTTCACCGCCGCGCCGATTGTGGAGATCAGCCGCACAGATTACGCCCGCACGTTCGAGATCAATGTCGCAGGCACGCTTTTCATGATGCAGGCCGTCGCCCGCCACATGATCGACCGCGGTATCCGCGGGCGCATCATCAACATGGCCAGCCAGGCCGGGCGGCGCGGCGAAAGCCTCGTTGCCGTCTATTGCGCCACAAAGGCGGCCGTCATCAGCCTGACCCAGTCGGCCGGGCTGAACCTCATCCGTCACGGCATCAACGTGAATGCCATCGCGCCGGGCGTGGTCGACGGCGAACACTGGGACGGTGTCGACGCCTTCTTTGCGAAATACGAAGGCAAGGCCCCCGGCCAGAAAAAGCGCGAGGTGGGCGAGGCCGTCCCCTATGGCCGCATGGGCCGGGCCGTGGACCTCACCGGCATGGCGATCTTTCTTGCCAGCGACGAGGCCGAATACGTCGTGGCCCAGTGTTACAACGTCGATGGTGGCCAGTGGATGAGTTGATGAACAACATGATGCAGAGACCCCGACCAATGAAACTCTCCAACGCGACGCTCGCCGCCCTGCCGGAAAGCGTCCGCCGCCCGACCTATGACCGCGCGGGATTGACGCCCGGGATACTGCACATCGGTCTTGGCAATTTTCATCGCGCTCATCAGGCGTGGTATCTGCACCGGCTGATGCAATTGGGCTTTGCCCACGACTGGGCCATCGTTGGCGCGGGTGTGCGCCCGGTCGATGGGGAGCAGCGACGGAAGATGCTGGCGCAGGACTGCCTGACCACTTTGATCGAACTCGATCCCGCCGGTATGAATGTCGAGGTTACCGGCTCAATGATTGACTATGTGCCGGTAGAAGAGGGCAACGCCGCCCTGATCGCGCGCATGGCCGAACAGGGCATCCGTATCGTTTCGACGACAGTAACCGAGGGCGGCTATTACCTCGACCCGGCGGAAAAGACCTTCGACGCCCGCCATCCCGACATCCTCCATGACGCCGCCAATCCCGAGCGCCCGCGCACGGCTTTCGGGGCCATGGTGGCCGCTTTGCGGTTGCGCCGCGATCAGGGGGTAGGACCCTTCACCGGGCAATCCTGCGACAACCTGCAAGGCAACGGCGATGTCTTGCGGCAGACGGTGGTCGGGCTGGCGCGGCTGAGTGACCCCGATCTGGCCAACTGGATCGATCAGAACTGCACATTCCCCAATTCGATGGTGGACTGCATTGTACCTGCGACGGGCCCCAAGGAACTGGCGCTGGCACGGGAAATCGGGATCGACGACGCGGTTCCCGTCACGCATGAGAACTTCCGTCAATGGGTCATTGAAGATGACTTCTGCGCCGGTCGTCCGCCCTTTGAAAAGGTGGGCGTCACCTTTTCAGACAATGTTCATGCCTATGAGACCATGAAACTGCGCCTTCTGAATGCCTGTCATTCCGCAATCGCAGAGGCGGCGCAGGTCCTCGGGGTCGACACGATCGCGGGTTGCATGTCGCACAACCTGATTTCGGCTTTTGTCAGAAGGCTCGCCACGCAGGAAATCGCCCCAACAGTCAAGGCAGTGCCGGAATTCGCGCCGCTCGACTACGCGGAGCTTATAATGCGGCGCTTCTCGAACCCCAAGATTGTCGACACGACACGCAGGGTGGCCGCTGACGGGTCTTCCAAGCATCCCGGGTTCATCCTGCCGATACTGAAAGAGCAACTGGCGACCGGTGGAGCAATCGAGGGCCTCGCCCTCGTCGAAGCGGCCTGGGCCCGGATGAGCGCAGGCGTGCGCGAGGATGGCAGCAAAATTGACATAAACGACCCGAACCGGGCAGACCTTGTCACAGCCGCAAACGCAGCCCGGACGCGTCCCCGGGCATGGCTTGAACAAAGCCAGTTTTACGGCGATCTGTCCCGAGAGTCCCGCTTTGCTGATGCCTTTGAAGGCTGGCTGAGCTTGATCTGGGCCGAGGGTATCAGCATCGCACTCGCGAAGTACACGACCTGACCCTGCCCCCCTATCGCCTCTCCACTCCCGCGCATATAAGATCGCCATTGCAATGACGCGGCGAGACACGGGCTACGGATCTTGAGACAGGCTTCCCCAGACACGTCCGAAGACGGTCAAACCCCGGCCGGATTGGATAGGCTGATCGCCTGCCCGACATGCGACGCGCTTCATAACATGGCGCAGGTACCGACGGGTGCAAAGGCGCGTTGCCATCGCTGCCACACCGTTCTGATGACACCCCGTCAGGGCGCGATGACCCGGATCGTTATGCTGGCGGCAACGGCGGCCGTTCTGATGATCGCCGCAATCTTCTTTCCCTTCCTTGAACTGCAGGTCGGCGGCCTCAGCCGAAAAAGCTCGGTCTTCGATGCGATCACCGCGTTCAGCGCAAGCGGCATGCTGCCGCTTTCCATCGCCGTTGCCGCGCTGATCGTCGTCCTGCCTTTCGCCCGGCTCGTGGCCATCGCCTATGCGCTCGGACCAATGGCGCTCGGCTGGCACCCAGCCCCACAGGCCGCGCGCGCCTTCCGCTGGGCCGAGGCGACCCGGCCCTGGGCGATGGCCGAGATTTTCATCGTCGGCGTCGCGGTGGCGCTGGTGAAAATTACCGGGCTTGCGAAGGTCACGCCCGGCCCGGCATTCTGGGCCTTCGCGGCCCTGGTTCTGGTCACCGTCCTCAAGGACTCGTTCATGTGCAGGCTGACAGTATGGAAAACGCTCGAAGAACGCAGTCGGTCCTGACCGCGCGCCGGGCGGGGCTTGTGGGCTGCACGACCTGCGGGCGCGTCCATGCGCGGCAAGCCGTGACCTGCCGACGCTGCGGCAGCCGGCTCGCCAGCCGGGACACGGGCAGCCTGCAACGGGTCTGGGCCTGGCTTTTCGCCGGGATGATCGCCTACATTCCGGCCAATCTCTACCCGATGCTCGTCACCTCGACCTTTGGCAAGACACAACAGAACACCATAGTCGGCGGCGTGATCGAGCTCTTTGACCACGGCTCATGGGGCGTTGCGCTGATCGTCTTCGTGGCGTCGGTGCTGATCCCGATCGGCAAGTTCATCGCCATCGCCTATCTGGCAGTGTCGGCCCGCTCTGCCGTGGTGATCCGCGGCCACGGGCGGCAGCACCTTTACGAAGTGGTCGAATTCATCGGCCGCTGGTCCATGATCGACGTTTTTGTCGTGGCGATCCTCGCGGCCCTCGTGCAACTCGACTTCGTCGCCACCGTCCACCCCGGCATCGCCGCCGCAAGTTTCGCGCTTTCGGTTGCGTTCACCATGATTTCCGCGCAGAACTTCGATCCCAGACTTCTCTGGGACGCCTATGAGGCTGACGACACGTGACCGATCCGAAACCCGCCGACCTCGATATCTCCGCCGCGCGCCCGTCGTTCTGGCGGAACCTCTCTTTTGTCTGGCTTGTGCCGGTGCTGGCGCTGGTCATTTCACTTGGCCTCGCGTGGCAGAGCTTTTCCCAGCGCGGCGTCGCGATCACCATTTCCTTTCCCAATGCGCCGGGTGTCACCCCGGGTGAAACAACCCTGCGCTACCGCGACGTGGTGATCGGAACCGTCGAAAAGGTGACCTTCAGCGAAGACCTGTCGCAGGTCGTGGTCCATGCAAGGGTCGACAAGGACGTGGCCCCCTATATCGACAGCGAGGCGCAGTTCTGGATCGTCAGCCCCAAGGTCTCCACGCGCGGCATCACCGGTCTGTCGACCGTGCTTTCGGGCGTGTATATCGAAGGCGCCTGGGATCAGGAGTTGGGGGCAGAGCAATATGCCTTCGTCGGGTCCGATGGCCCGCCTTTGGAACAGCCCGGTCGGCCGGGGCGGCGCATCACCCTCATGACCACCGACGGCAGGCTGATCTCCGAAGGTGCACCGGTCTATTATCACGGCGTTGAAGTGGGGCGTCTGGAAAAACCGCGCCTGACGATCAGTTCCGACGCCATCGTCGTCGATGCGTTCATCGAGGCCCCGCATGACCGCCGACTGAACTCGGCTACCCGGTTCTGGGACACGTCGGGCTTTTCCGTGTCGCTCGGCGGTCAGGGCCTGACGCTCGACTTCGACTCAATCGCATCGGTCGTGGCCGGCGGCGTCAACTTCGACTCCGTCTATGAGGGTGGTGAGCCGGTCAGCGTTGGCCACGTCTTCACCATCTATCCGGATGAAACAGAGGCGCGACGCAATCTGCTCGCACGTTCGACCGCCGATGCTGTCTCCATCGCCGCCGAATTCGGCGAATCCGTTTCGGGCCTCGAACCCGGCGCGCCGGTCCAGTATGGCGGGCTGAAGATCGGCGAAGTCTCCGCCATCTCAGCCGATATTCAAGAAACAGAAACCGGACCGCAGATCCGGCTTCTGGCCAATCTGGCCATCGAACCCGACCGGCTCGGCCTTGCCGCAGGCGCGGGACCCGATGACGTACTCGACTTTTTCGATGCCGCCGTGGAACGTGGCCTGCGGGCACGCCTTGCCGCCGCCAACCTCTTCAGCGCCGCCCTTGTGGTGGAACTCGTGGAACTGCCCGACCTGCCGCCCGAAAGTTTCCAGCGCGAGGCAACGCCGCTGCCGATCCTGCCCAGCGTCGAGTCGAACCTGCCCGACTTCACCGCGACCGCTGAGGGCATGCTGGAACGCATCAACTCGCTGCCAATCGAGGAACTCTTGGATCAGGCGATCAGCCTCATGGCCTCGATCGAGGCCGTGGCCTCGTCTGAAGGCACCCGCGCCGCGCCGGATGCGGTCGTGGCGCTTCTCGAAGACACCCGCGCTTTGGTGAATGACGAGGCGACACGCGCCCTGCCCGGCGACATCCGCGCCGCTGTCGCTGATCTGCGCGGCATCGTGGCCGAACTGAAAGAGGCGGGCGCCTTCGACAATCTCGCCGCCGCGCTGAAGCGCGCGGACGAGGCGGCAACGAACTTCGCCACCGCATCGCAGGAATTCCCGGCTTTGGTCGAGGATCTGCGCGCGGTCGCCGCCAAGGCCAATTCGCTGGAGGCCGAAGAACTCGTTGCCGCCGCGACACGGGTCCTGGACAGCGCCGACAAGGTGATCGGCACCGAAGCCGCGCGCGATCTGCCGCCCGCCCTCAATGCCGCCCTCGGCGAGATCCGCGCGAGCCTTGCCGAACTGCGCGAAGGCGGCGCAGTTGAAAACGCCAACGCCACCATGGCCTCGGCGCGCGAAGCTGCCGATGCTGTGGCCGAAGCCGCAGCGGGCCTGCCGGAGCTTTCGACCCGGCTCGAACGGCTCGTAGCACAGGCCGAGGGCCTGATCGCGGCCTATGGCGACCGCTCGCAGTTCAACGACGAAACGCTCTCTGCCCTGCGCGAGGTGCGGCAGGCGGCGCGCTCGGTCAGCCAGCTGGCCCGGGCAATCGAACGCAACCCGAATTCGCTTCTGATGGGACGGTGATGTGATGCGGTATTTTCCGGTGATCTTTCTTCTGGCCGTCTCGGCCTGTGGCGCAGGCAACGAGGCGCGGTTCCTGATCGACCCGCCCGCCGCAGGTGCCGAAATCCCGGTCCGGGTCTCGACCATCGAGGTGCGCGAGGCATCGCTCCCGGCCTATGCTGCGGCAGTAGAGATCGCGCAGGCCGATGAGACCGGCGCGCTCCGCAATATCGAGGATACGCTCTGGGCCGACGATCCGGTGCGAGGGGTGACCATGGCATTTGCCCGCAGCCTAGATGATGCGACCAGCGCCACCGTCGCGGCCGAACCCTGGCCGCTGGCCGAACCGGCGCAGGCACGGATCGAACTCCGCGTCGAACGGATGCTCGCACGCGCCGATGGCACATTCGAATTCACCGGCCAGTATGCCATTGCCGCGCCTGACGGTGCGTTGCGCGAACGGGTACGCCGGTTTGCCATCCAGACGCAGATCGACGGGACCGGACCGGCGGCCATCGCCGCGGCTTCGGGTCGCGCCATCGCCGAGCTTGCCCAGTCGGTCGCAGCCGAGCTTCGTCGCTGATCACCCTGCCAAGCGCCAGCCTCATGGCCAGTCGGGCTCCGGCGGGCCGCAATCCGGCTGGACCATTTCCGCCTCCTCGATGCCCGGAGTGTAGATCGTGCAGCGCGCGCGCCCCCTCCGCTTGGAGAAATAAAGCGCCGCATCCGCATCGTGCAGCATCCGGTCGGCATCCGGCCGGTCATAGAGCCGCGACAATGTCACCCCGATACTCGCCGATACCCAGCAAGGCTGGTCCTCGAACGCCACCGGCTTTTCGATATCCTCGATCACCCGACGGGCGATGCGCGTGATCATCGCCTCGTCGATCGGTCCCGGCAGGATCAGCACGAACTCGTCTCCACCGACCCGCGCGATGATATCGTGCCGTCGCGTCGCTGTGCGCAGGGCGTCTGCCACCGAGGTCAGAACCAGATCGCCCGCCGCATGGCCGAGCGTGTCGTTGACCGACTTGAAATAGTCGAGGTCGATCTGCATCAGGGCAAAGCCCTCGCTGCCACGGTCGATGCCGTCAATCGCGCGTTGAAGTTCCTGATCCAGCGCGCGCCGGTTTGCTAATCCCGTCAGCGCATCGGTCAATGCCTGCGCCTCTGCCGCACGCTGCGCGACCTGAAGACGGCGGTTCAATGCGGCAAGTTCCTCCATCACGGCGGCCTTTACCTCGGTAAGGTAAAGCAGTTCGACCGTCAGGTCGGTGGGCGCAAAATCGGCATTGGTCAGCGCATGTTCGCGGACCGCATCGGCGACCGCGATCCCGAAAGACAAGTTGACGAGCACGCCCTGCCCCTCCTGCAAAGGCACAACTAGCCCCCGCAGCGGGGTGCGCGGCGGTTCGCGCAGGGCCAGATGCAAGCGCTGACCGGCAAGCACACGCAATTCCTCCATCGACTGAACCCGCGCGGGTTTACGGATCTCGAAAACCTCCAGAAACCGCGTGCCCGTCAGGGCGAACCCGTCGCAAAGCTTTGCCAGCGTGGCGCCGACCGATCTTATATGCCCACTGGGCGCCACCCAGAGATACATCGGCATCAGGCGGCCAAGATCGGCATCGGCCAAGAGCGCCGTATCGCTATGCGGATTGCCGTCCATCATGGCCGCGCCGGCCCCGCGAGGTCGAAATGCCGCCCAACCGCGAACCGCGCGTCCAGCAATTCGATAGCTACACTGCCGGAATCGCTTTCCTCCGCCCCTGGTTCGATCAGGACGAGCGATCCGTAGTCATCCGCCATCGCCCGCAGAATGCCGGCGAAGACCGCTGCGAAACCGCTGTGCCGGGCCCGGCAGACCAGCGTATACCGCCCCGCCCCGGCCGGGGTCAGGACCAGATCGGGAATGTCGAGTTCCGGCACCGCCAGCCGAACCCGTTCCGGCAATTCGTCCAAGGATTGAAGGAAATCGACATAATCGACGCCACCGAACCGCAACAACCGGCGCAGCGGTTCCAGCCCGGCAAGATAGATGCCGACATCCTCCAGCAAGGCCTCGCGCGGTTTGCCGAGCCGCCGCGCAGCGGCGTCGATGACCACGTCGGTCAGACCGTCGTCATAGCTCAGAAGCGCCTCGAACCCGGCTGGGGAAATTCCCACCTCTGATGCCACCTTCGCCCAAAGCTCTGCGCCATACGTGTCCCTCAGGAAACACTGTATCGACCGGTTCACCAGACCGTGCATGCTAACCCTTTCCCTATTCCCGGGTCAGGCTAAGCGCAGTCGAGTTAAGAATTGGCGAAAGCCCCAGCGCGCGGCTCAGGCCCGAGCAGGCTTCGCGTCTCGCGAAGACTGCGAGAGATGTCTTGTGCGCGGGTCCGGCCCGCGCACTCCGCTTGACAGGATCAGTAGTCGGTCGGTGCGCCGCCTTCGGATTTGCGGCGGGCAACGAAGTCTTTCAGTTCCTCCTGCACGCCCGCATCCATCGGCGGTGCCTCGAACTCGGCGATGATAGACTTGAAGATGCGATGGGCGCGCTCAGCGGTCCAGACCGACCCGTCCAGCTGCCAGGCTTCATAGTTGCGCCAGTCCGAGGCGATGGGCTGATAGAAGGCGGTCGTGTAACGCTCTTGCGTGTGCTGACAGCCGAAATAGTGACCTTCGGCGCCGACCTCGGCGATCGTGTCGATGGCGATGTCGTCGGGCGTCGTCGCCCAGACAGCAGGCTCCATGTAGCGCTGCAGCATCTGCAGCACTTCGCAGTCCATCACGAACTTCTCAGGCGAGGCGATCAGGCCGCCTTCCAGCCAGCCCGCCGCGTGATAGACCATGTTCGTGCCCGACTGCATCGCGGCCCAAAGCGAGTTGCAGGTCTCCCACATCGCCTGACCGTCCGGCACGTTCGCGGCACAGACGCCCGAAGACCTCAGCGGCAGCTTGTAGAACCGCGCCATCTGGCCGGTCATCTGGGTGGCCCGCATGTATTCCGGCGTCCCGAAGGCGGGCGCGCCAGACTTCATGTCAACATTCGACGTGAAAGTGCCGATCCCCACAGCGGCCCCCGGGGCGACGTATTGCAGAAGCGCGATCGCGGCCAGGGCCTCGGCGATCGACAGGGTCACTGCGCCCGACATCGTCACCGGCGCCATGGCCCCAGCCAGCGTGAAGGGTGTCACGATCACCGCCTGCCCGTTCCTGACAAGCCTGAGCGCCCCGTCGATCATCGGGAAATCGTGTTTCAGCGGCGAGACGGAGTTGATGTTGGTATACATATGCGGGGCGGAACGGAATGCCTCGGGCGAAAGCCCGCCAGCGATGCGCACCATCTCCATCCCGTCTTCGACCCGCTCCTTGCCCAAAGCATAGGCGTGGCAAACCTTGTCGGTCAGCGTCAGCTTTTCATAGAGGCAGTCGAGATGACGGACCGAGGCGTGAACGTCCACCGGCTCCACCGGATAGCCGCCCGCGAAGTGGATGCAGTTGAAATACTGCGTCAGCTTGATGAAGTCGCGGAAGCCCTCCATGAAGCCCGTGACCTTGCCGCGTTCCAGATCCCAGTAATTCGGCGGCGAGGAGACGTTACCGAACAGGATATGCTTGCCGCCGAAGGGCAACCTGCGCTCGGGGTTCCGCGGGGTAACGGTGAATTCGGCGGGTGCGCGGCCCACCATCTCCATCACGAAGTCCTCATCCATTCGGACGGTATCACCATCGACCTTGCACCCGGCCTCCTTGAAGATACCCAGTGCCTCGTCGTTGAGGAAACGAATGCCGATCTCGCTCAGGATACGCATCGCGCCTTTGTGGATGGCCTGAACCCCCTCCGGGCCCATCGGCTCGATCGGGCGGTCAGGGTTGACCGGAATGCGCCACGGCATCTGGTCTACGGCCTTGACCCCGGCCCGTTCGGCATGGCCTGCCCGGCCACCTGCCCGCTTACGCCTGATTTCACTTGTCATGGTCGCGTCCCCAACTTCCGTTACCGATCACAATCGGATCGGCGACAGCGGGAATCGCATCGCTCTGCGACATAGGGCGTCGTTTTTGCGCCGCTGCCCTCAGGTCTCAGCCATCGCCTGACGGTCGATCCAGTCCGGCAGATGGCCGATATCGGGAAGAACCGCATCGGCGAGCGGCGCAAGCTCCTCCTGCCGGGCCACACCTGTCAGAACGGCAACCGTCCGCATGCCCGCCTCGCGACCGGCGATGAGGTCATGGCGGCTGTCGCCGACCATCACAACCTCGGCCGGAACAAGTCCCTGCGCCCGCGCGAAGGCCAACAGCGGGCCGGGATCGGGCTTGGCCCCGTATCCGCTGTCAAAACCGGAAACGAAGTGAAAGAACCGCCCGACCCCGGCGCTTGCCAGATGCGCGGTCGCCGGTTCCTCGGCATCATTCGTCGCTAGCCCAATGCGCAGACCGCGTGCTGACAGGCGTTCGAAGAGGTCCTCCAGCGGCACTGCGGCCACCTGCTCGGTCGTGGCCGAGACGGCATTCATCCTCGCGACCAGTACCGCGCGGTCGGCCCCCGGCAGATGCTGCAGCAGATAGGTGGAAATCTCGGCCGGGGTCCCTGCGATTACCGGGCTGTCCGGCGTGAAGATACCTGTGTCAAGATTGAACCCCACAGCCCGCCCGAGCACTCCGGCAAGGGCCTCCGATCCTCCGGCAAGCTCGGTCAGCATCACGCGGGCCCAGTTGCTCCAGGTCGCGGTGAAATCGAACAGGGTTCCGTCCTTGTCGAAGACAAGTCCTCGTATCTCAGCCATGGGTATCGTTCCGATCCGAAATGAAGCCAGACACTGCACCAGGACACGCCCCGAAGGCAACGGCGGGTTTCAGGTCCAGTGCGTCTCGGCGCCGCCGGGCAGGGCCTGCCGCGCGGCCATGGGTTCGGTATAGGCCAGCCCCGCAGCATCGCAGAAGGCAACGACCCAGGCATCGTCCATCAGGATGAAATCCAGCACCGAGGATAGAAAATCAGGATCAGACGCACGGTTGCGCAGCTCGTCCGGTGCCGTTCCGCTGGCCCCGAGGAAGACCGGAAGCAGGTCATCATTGCCAACCAGCCAGCCCAGCGCGCGCAGTGCGATCATCTCGGCGAAATCCCGCCTGCTGTCAGATGAATTTACCACTCCCTGCCCCGCTCGAAAGTTTTTCTTAACCATTGCAAACAAATGATGAGGGCACCGGATGACGAAGTAAACACGATGGAGCGTCTCGTGGCTGGCAAGGTCCTGATCGTCGATGATGTCGCGACGAACCGCATTGTCCTCAAGGTCAAGCTGGCGGCCGCATTTTACGAAACGATTCAAGCATCTGGCGGCAGAGAGGCCCTGGATATCGCGCGCAAAGTCCGGCCCGATCTTATCCTCCTCGATGTGGAACTGCCCGATCTTAACGGAATCGCTGTTTGCGAGAGTTTGAAGAACGATCCCGCCACCAGCGACATTCCCGTCGTGATGGTCACGGCATTTCGCGACATGAACCGCAAGATGGAGGCCTTGCGTGCCGGAGCCGAGGAAGTGTTCTGGAAACCTCTCGACGAAACGGTCCTCCTGGCGCGGATGCGTAGCCTTCTCAGGGCGCGCGAAACCGCGCAACAACTCGGGCTGCGCGACAGCACCTATCGCGAGCTTGGCTTTGCAGAACCGGCTCAGACCTTTGCCGGTCGGGCGCTCATCGGGGTCGTCGCCGACCGCCCCGAATTCGCGCTGGCCCTGAAACGCGAACTTTCAGCCTTTCTCGACGACAACTTCGTTGTGCTCGACCGCGAAACGGCGCTGGCGCCGCGCCTGAACGGACCGATGCCCGACGTCTATCTCGTCGCCGCTAATCTCGGCGGTCCGGGAGAGGGGTTGCGGCTCTTGTCCGAACTGCGCTCGCGCGCGGCGACGCGCTATTCGTCGGTCTGCGTTATCCTGCCCGCCGAGGCGCGCGAGGCCGCGGCGATGGCCCTCGACCTTGGCGCTTCCGACCTAATCGAAGCATCGGCCGACCCCGAGGAAATGGCGTTGCGCGTCCGGACCCAGATCGTCCGCAAGCAGCAATCCGATCGCCTCCGCAGCTCGCTTGCCGACGGGTTGCGGCTGGCGATGACCGATCCGCTGACAGGACTGCACAACCGGCGCTACGCCCTGCCGCATCTGGCCCGGATCGCCGACCGCGCAGCAGGGGCCGGACGACAATTCGCGGTGATGGTTTTGGACCTCGACCGCTTCAAATCGGTGAACGACACCTACGGCCACCCCGCAGGCGACTCGGTGCTGGTCGAAATCGCCGGGCGGCTGCGCTCCAATCTCCGGGCCGTCGATCTTCTGGCGCGGATCGGCGGCGAGGAATTTCTCGTGGCCCTGCCCGACACCACGCCCGAAGCCGCGCAGCTCACCGCCGAACGCCTGCGCCGGGTGATCGGCGAACGCCCGGTTCCGCTGCCGGGTGGCTCCGGAACCATTCCCGTCACGATGTCGATCGGTCTTGCCCTTGGCCCCGGCCGTCCCGGCGGCACTGTCGAGGACCTGATCGGACTTGCCGACCGCGCGCTTCTTGGCGCGAAGGCCGAGGGACGCAATCAGGTGACGGTCGGGCTGAGCGCGGCGTGACCGCTCTTACCGCCGCTGGCGGCGCTTCAGTTCGGCGTCGATCCGGTCGGCAAGGGCCGCGCGGTCCGTTGCACTCATCGCCGCGATACGGTCACTGATCAGCCGTCGGCCAAGGTCGAAGCGCTCCGTCATCCGCGCAGAATGTCCGGCAATCAGCGCATCCACGGCAGACGGGTCCCACGGCTCGGCCCGCAAAACCTCGGCCAGCCGGGCCATGTCCTCGCGTGTCTGGGCCCGGTGATCGCGGAAACCGGGTTCCGCGGCGATGAAGGCATCGCGCAAAGCCCGCCGATCCTCGCGCGTCAGCACTTCGGTGAAGATCCCCGCGCCGATATCGCCATGCGGCCGCCAGCGATGATGGTTCAGCGCCGATCCGGCGACCACCGCGACGATGAAGAGGTTGAAGGCCAGCGACAGGATGAGGGTGATCTTCAGACCCCGCCCCATGCCCTGCGCTTTTCCGGTCGGCTCTGCCATGCTCATTCCTCCATCTCCATCGCCAGCGCGAACAATTCGGCCTGCGGCAGCAGGTCGACCACGTCACTGGCCCCGACCAGTCCGCCCGTCAGCTGATCGGGATCGGCAAGCTCGGCATAGCCGATCCAGAGCCCCGCGACAGTCGCCGTGGCCAGCCCACCCAGTCCCTGCCAACCGCCGAGCAGATCGCCGATCCGCGACAGCAGACCCGGCCCGCGCACAGGCACAGGCGCAGGCCGTGCGGCTTCCGCATCGGCCAGCACGCGGGCCAACAGCGCCTCCGAAGGCTCCGGCGGATACGCACGCGCGGCCGAGAAGAAACCTTCCAGCCCGTCGTCGTCATGCTTGCGATCAGTCATCGTCATACCCCAGTTCTGCGCGCCGCCCGGCCAAAGCCGCCGTCAATCCACGTTTTCCCCTTGCCGTCAGGCTTTCGACCGCCTCGACGCCCACGCCCATGATCTCGGCAATCTCGGGGTTGGACAGCCCTTCGAGATGGCGCAGGATCACCGCTTCGCGCTGGCGTTCCGGCAGGGCCATCAGCGCAGCATCCAATGCCGCCGCCCGCTCTGCCTCGATCATCCGTCCAACCGCCCCGGGCGCCGTCTCCACCGGTTCCGGCGCCTCATCCAAGGGCAGGCCGCGCCGTTTCCTCAGGCGGTCGGTGGCAAGGTTGACCGCGACGCGGTAGAGCCATGTCGTGACCCTGGCCTGCCCGCCCTGCCAGTTCGGTGCCTGCCGCCAAAGCCTCAGCATCGCCTCCTGCGCCACATCCTCGGCCTCGGCCTTGTCGCCCAGCATCCGCGCGGCCACGCGAAATGCCAGCGGGGTCAGCCGAAGCGTCAGCACCCGAGCGGCCCCGGCATCGCCGCGGCCGTAAAGCGCCAGAAGCGCTTCATCCGATCTGTCATCCTCGGCGTCAAAGGCCATGGCCATCGTTCCCAAGACCCATAGCGTTCAGGCACGGCCCGAAAATTCACCTTTTCCGGGACGGCGCACAAGCTCCGTCCCGGCCTTCATTCCAGTAACGCTCACTCGGCGTCCTCGTCGTCCCAGCCGAACCACTGGCCCATACCGTGGCCCATGCCGTGACCGTAACCCATTCCGTGACCCTTGCCACGCATCGCCCGGCGGCCTTCGCGCATCTCGGACATCCTGGCCTTCATCGCCTCGGCCTCTTCCGCGCTCACCGCGCCGTCGCCATCGGCATCGGCCCGGTCGAACATCCGGTCATGCGCCGGCGGGGCCAGCATCTCGACCGCGCTGATCTTGCCGTCGCCGTCCAGATCGCGCATGGCGAACTGCCGGTCGACCATCGTGGTCACATGCTCCTGCATCTTCGCGGTCATGAAGGCGGTGGCCTCGTCCTTCGAGATCAACCCGTCCTTGTCGGCGTCGAGCCCCTCGATCGCCGCCTTGCGGTGGGCGTCCAGTTCTTCCTTCGTGATCTTGCCATCACCGTCGGCGTCGAACTCGGCAAAGTCGAAACCGCCGGCCCCCATCATTGCCGGCATCATCATTCCGCCCCCCATCATGCCGCCGCGCATTCCGCCGCGGTCATGGGCCGATACGATGGCCGGCACCGCGAGAAGCGCCACGCCAGAGAAAAGTGCGACGAGTGCATATGAAGTCTTGAAAGCCATGTCGTGTCCTTTCGGTAAAACCCGGCGGTGTCCGCCGCCGTCCAATCGTCAAACGGGTGTTGTCCCATTTTCCGTCGCCGCCCGCCGCAATATCCGCGACATTTTTTCACTCGGCCCGCATCTGCCTTCGCTTTCGCGGCCTGAAATGCTACAGGACATGCAACAGGAGACGCCCATGACCGATACGCTTGCCCTCCCCGAGGATGACCGCCCCGTGCGCCCCGCCATGTGGCGCGGCTGGCGCATGCGCTGCCCGAATTGCGGCGAGGGGCGGTTGCTGCACGGTTATCTGAAGGTCAATGACCGCTGCTCTGCCTGCGGTGAGGATCTGCACCACCAGCGCGCCGATGACGGGCCCGCCTATATGACGATCCTGATCGTCGGACACCTGATGGCGCCGATGATCATGTGGGCCTTTGTCAAGTTCCGCCCCGATCCGCTTGTCCTGTCTGCGGTTTTCGCCATCGGCTGCGTCGCCCTCTCGCTCTTTCTCCTGCCGCGGATGAAGGGGGTTCTGGTCGCGATCCAGTGGGCCAAGCGCATGCACGGCTTCGGCGCGGATTCCAATGGCTGAGACTGGAGAGGCCCCCCCGATCCGCGATGCCTCGACAGTGCTTCTGGTGCGCCGCGACAATGACGCTGGCCCCTCCATCCTCATGGGTCAGCGCGGCGCGGGCGCGGTCTTCATGCCGAACAAATATGTCTTTCCCGGCGGCGCCGTGGACCGGGGGGATGCCGACATCCCGCTGGCCGCGCCGATCGGACCAGTCTGCACCGAACGGCTCGGGCTCGACGCCGCCCCGGGGCTGGCAGGCGCGCTTGCCGCCGGGGCGATCCGCGAGCTTTGGGAAGAAACCGGCCTGATCCTCGGGCAAAGCGGCGCCTGGCCCGGGGCAGTGCCTTACGACTGGCAGGACTTTGCTGGATCGGGTTTCGTCCCCGCCGCCGCCCCTTTGACATTCGTCTTCCGCGCCATCACGCCGCCCGGCCGCCCGCGCCGTTTCGATGCGCGGTTCTTCCTCGCCGACGCGACCCATGTCGCAGGCGATCCCGATGATTTCTCGCGCGCCTCGGATGAGTTGTCGCATCTGCACTGGGTGCCGCTGACCGAGGCAAGGCGGCTGAACCTGCCCTTCATCACCGAGGTGGTTCTGGGCGAGGTCTCGGCCCTTCTGGACCGCAACGGCCCACCCGACAGTGTGCCCTTCTTCGACAATTCCGGGCCCGTTCCCCGGTTCCGCAGGCTGCAGTGACACCTCAGGCGAAGCTGAGGACGATCATCAGGACCGAGAGTACGACCAGCGCGATCCCCGCCATCTCGCGCGTCAGCAGGCGTTCGCGAAAGACCAGAACCGATGCAATCATGGTAAAGACGATCTCGGCCTGCCCAAGCGCCCTGACATAGGCTGCATTCTGCAACGCGAAGGCCGCGAACCAGCCGAGCGATCCGAGCATTCCGGTTATCCCGACCAGAACCGTCCTGCGCCAGCGGGTCAGGACACGGGCCAACTCGCCCGGCTCGCGCCATGTCAGCCATGCCGACATCAGGATCGTTTGCAGAAACGTCGCGGCGGCAAGCGCCACCAGCGCCCGGGTGAAGAACGGCAGGGGCATCAGCTCCAGCGTCGCGCCGCGATAGCCGATAGCCGAAAGGCTAAAGAGCCCGCCAGCCAGAAGGCCGTAAAGAACGGGCCGCCCGACCAGCTTTGCACCGGGCTCCAGCCCGCGCGACAGAAGGATCACACCGGCAAAACCGATCCCGATGGCCAGCCATCCCGCTGGGCTCACCGCCTCGCCAAGGATCACGGCGGAAAACAGCGCGACCTGCACCGTCTCGGTCTTGGTGAACGCGACACCCACCGCGAAGTTCCTCAGCGAGAAAAGCGCGACGGTGAGAAAGGTCGCGACGATCTGGGCAATGCCGCCAAGGGCCACGAATGCCAGAAAACGGGAACCGATTGCGGGCAGTTGATCGCCGGTCCCCAGCAGGACCAGCACGGCCAGCGTCAGGGCGATGGGCGCGGCGAACAGAAACCGTGAAAAAGTCGCGCCGCCAGTCGATAAACCCGCGCCCTTCAACTGCTTTTGCAGCATGAAACGCACGGTCTGCATGGCGGCGGCGGCCAGAGTGAAGATGACCCAGAGGCTCATGCGCCTCTTCTGTCACGCCGGACGTGCAGAGGAAAGATCAGTTCCCCGGACGCAGCGGATGCGGCACCGGATCCTTGGCCTTCAGGAAATACTGCCGGAAGATCTCGCCATAGGATCGGTACAGATACCCCTCGTTCCGGCGCAGGAACTCCTCACGCCGCTCGGCATAAAGCGCAGGCAGCTTGTACCAGGCAACACCGGGCTTTGCATGGTGCACCGTATGCAGGTTGTTATTAAGGAACAGGAAAGAGAAGACGCCCCGCCCCTCGACGATGACCGACCGGCCCCGCGCCAGATCATGGGCGCGGTGTTCAAGGAAGGTGCGGATCTTCAATATCGACATGCCGGCATAGGCCGAGGCGAAATAGGCAAGTACCGGCATCTCGGCAGCGGCGATCCAGAGCCCGAAAAGGATCAGCCCGGCCAAGTGCAAGGCCCAGTCGCGGGCGATCGCGCGATCTCCGTCAAGGATCGCGCGGGCATCGCCGGTATAGAGCGCATGAACCGACAAAGCCGGGCCGATCAGCATCCGGCCTAGAAGCGTGTTGTTCGCCCGCAAAAGGCGCTGCCGCCAGTGCGGCAGACCTGCCCAGACCACCGGGTCGAGATAGTTCGATTCCGGATCGTCATAGGGATCGGTCAGCCGCTCGTCGCGGTGATGCTCAAGGTGCAGGTCGCGGAACCGGCCATAGGGGTAGAAAAGCCCTATGGGCAGAAAGACCAGCGCCTCATTCAGCGCCTTCTTGCGGAAGGGATGGCCATGCAGCACCTCATGCTGAAGCGAGGAATGCAGCACCACCGACAGGATCAGCACCGCGATGCCGAGCGGCAGCCAGAGCGCGGCAAGAACCGTGGTCGCAAGCGCCCAGGCGAGGTAGCACCCGGTGAGAAGCGCCAGTGTCGGCCATTCGACGGTGCCACGCTCCTCAGACATGCCCGCCCCCTATGCGTCCCCAGGAGATACGGGACCAGACGCGCTCATAGACGATATAGCAGGTGAGGCCGATCAGCGTGTTCGCAACGGCCATTCCCCCGCCAAGCGCCGCCGAACCCGTCATCAAGAAGCCGACAAGGGCCATCGAGGCGAGGCCAAGCAGGTTCCACAGAATTGCCTTCAGAAACGTCCGTTTACGCGTATCCATTCACATCCCTTTCCCCTCAGACCAGCTAAGCGAAGACCGGGAAATTGCGAATTCCGAATATGATTAACAATTCTCATCATTTGTGATTTAATTAACATTATGCGCAAAAATATCGACAAACGCGACCGCGCCGGCCTGTTTCGTGACCGTCTCGTGCAGGCTCTGGCCGAAAAGGGCGAAAACCAAAGCAGTCTCGCCCGCCTTGTGGGTGTGGACCGCTCCACCATATCCCAGCTTTTGACCGGTCAGGGCGCCCGGCTGCCGAACGCGCAGGTCGTGGCCGAATGCGCTACCGCACTTGATGTTTCGGCCGACTGGCTTCTGGGCCTGACAGAACGGCCCGAACGACTCGCCGATCTGCTGGCAACCTCGATGACCATGACCGAGGCGCCCCGCGCGCTGATCGACGAAACCATCTTCGGCTGGCATCAGGAGGCGGCGGGCTACAAGATCCGCCATGTCCCGGCCACCCTGCCCGACATGCTGAAGACCCGCGACATGCTGCGCTGGGAATACGAACCCCAGCTTGGCCGCACCGCCGATCAGGCCATCGGCGCCTCCGAGGACCGGCTGAACCTGTTGGCGCGGTCGGGCTCGGATTACGAGATCGCGCTGCCACTGCACGAACTGGAGGCTTTTGCCCGCGCCGAGGGCTATTACCGGGGCCTGCCCGCCGAGATCCGCGCCGAACAGATCGAGCGGCTGCGCCAGCTTTACGGCACGCTTTACCCGGCCTTGCGCATCTATGTCTTCGACGCGCGGCGGGTCTTTTCCTCACCCGTCACGATCTTCGGCCCTCTCCTCGCGGTCCTCTATCTCGGCCGCCACTACATCGCCTTCCGCGACAGCGCCCGCGTGACGAGCTTTTCGGCGCATTTCGACTGGCTGGTGCGCGAAGCGGAACTCGGCGCGCGCGACTTTCCGACGCTGCTGGACCGGCTGGCGCAGGATACCGAGCTTTAAGCCAGATGCCCGGCCTCCAGCCGGACGACACGGTCCATGCGCTCGGCAAGCTCCATGTTATGCGTCGCGATCAGCGCCGAGAGGCCGGTTTCGCGGACAAGCTCCATCAGAGCGTCAAAAACCTGTTCGGCGGTGCCGGGGTCGAGATTGCCCGTCGGCTCATCGGCCAGAAGCAGCTTTGGCCGGTTGGCGAGCGCCCGGCAGAAGGCGACACGCTGCTGCTCGCCGCCTGACAGCTCCGCCGGACGGTGATCGGCGCGGTGACCGACGCCGACCCGCGCCAGAAGGTCGCGCGCCCGCGCATCGGCAGCGGCCCGCGCCACGCCATTGGCAAGCTGCGGCAGGACGATATTCTCCTCGGCACTGAACTCGGGCAGCAGGTGGTGGAACTGGTAGATGAAGCCCACATCCTGCCGCCGCGCCGCCGTCCGCGCGCGGTCGGAAAGGCCCGTCATCACCTTGCCGCCGATGGCGACCGTGCCCGTGTCGGCGGTATCGAGAAGCCCCGCGATGTGCAACAGCGTCGACTTGCCCGCGCCCGAAGGCGCGACCAAGGCTACGACCTCGCCCCGCGCAACCGTCAAGTCCAGATCGGACAAGACCCGTACTTCACCCGGCAGACCCCTGAGATAGGTCTTGGCGACGCCTTTCAGCTCCAGCACCGTCTCACTCATAACGCAGGGCCTCCACCGGGTTCATCCGTGCCGCACGGCGGGCGGGGAAGATGGTGACGACGAAGGAAAGGACGAGTGACAGGGTCACGGCACGGAAGATGTCCCAGCCGCGCAGTTCGGCGGGCAACCGGTAGATGCCACGCACCGACGGGTCCCATGCGCCGCCCCCGGTTGCATAGTTGATCGCCGACATGATGCCGTCGATGTTCAAGGCCAGAAGGCAGCCGAGGATCACCCCGGCGATGGTCCCGATCACGCCGACGAACGCGCCGCAGAGGAAAAAGACGCGCAGGATCGAGCCTTCGGTCAGGCCCATCGTGCGCAAAATCCCGATATCGCGGCCCTTGTTCTTGACCAGCATCACAAGGCCCGAGGTGATGTTCAAAGCCGCGATCAGCACGATCAGCGCGAGGATCACGAACATCACGTCATCCTCGATGGAAAGCGCATTCAGAAAGGCGCTCGACGCATCCTTCCAGGTCCACAGCAGCGTCCCGTCCCCACCCGTCTGATAGAGCTGCGGCGCATAGGCCTCGATCGCCTCGGGATCGGCGACGAAGACCTCGATCTCATCGGCGCCACGCTCGCGGTTGAAGAAGGGCTCGGCCTCCGCATAGGGCAGGTAGATGCGGGTGCGGTCGATGTCCCAGCGGCCTGCGCTGAAGATATAGACGACCTCATAGGCATTGACGCGCGGGCTGGTCCCGAAAGCGGTCTTCGTGCCGTTCGGCTGGATCACCTTCACGCGGTCGCCGACAGCAATGCCAAGGTCGCGCGCAATGCCAAGGCCCACGGCCATTCCCTCATCGAAGCGCTCGATATCGCCCATCGCCTCTTCGGAACTCGCAATACGCGGGATCGCCTTCAGATCGTCGAGCGTGATGCCATAGATCTCGGCCACATTCGACCGGTCGCCCGCCGTCACCATGGCCTGACCGCGGATGATCGGCGCGGCGCGGGTAACGCCCGGAATCTCGCGGATCGACGCGGCGAGCGCCCCGGCATCGGGAATGGCGCGGCTCGCCACGCCATCCCCATCGACCCATGTCGCCCGGCTGACCGAAACATGGGCGTTCGCTCCAAGGATCGTGTCCACGAACTCAGCCCGGAATCCCGCCCGTACGGCCAGGGTCGCGACCAGCGCCATCACGCCAAGCGCGATGCCGACGAGCGATATCCAGGTCATGACGCTCACGCCGCCCTCGGCGCGGCGGGCGCGCAGATAGCGCCAGGCGATCATGATCTCGAAACGGGAAAACGGCGCTGTGGCCAAGCTCTGCTCCTGTCCTCTTTGGGCCGGAGACATGCGCCGAAACCCCGTCCGGGTCAAGGCGCGGAACCCCGCCGGGCGGGCCCCTGCTCACCCGATCGTGATCCGGCAGACCGGCTTGAGCGGGCATCATGGGGCGATAACAGAGGAGGACCACATGAAACGCATCACCCTCTCGCTCGCTGCCTGCCTTGCGCTGACGACCTCGGCCATGGCGCAGGACGCGACCCGCGCGATCGAGAATGTCGCAGGCGGCGTCTACCGGTTCCAGAACAACTTCCACTACGCGCTGGTCGTGCCGACCTCGGAAGGCACCGTCGTGGTCGACCCGATCAATGCCGAGGCCTCGGGCTGGCTGACCGAGAACCTGAGCCAGATCACCGATCAGCCGGTCACGCATCTGATCTATTCCCATTCACATGGCGACCATGCCTCGGGCGGTGCCGCGCTCGGCGCCACCACGATCATCGCCCATGACAACGCCCCCGCCGATATCGACGGCGTCACGCCGACCGAACGCTTCGCCGATACCCACATATTCGACCTCGGCGGCAAGACCTTCGAACTCACCTATCTCGGCCCCGGCCATGGCGAGGACATGATCGCCGTCGTGGTCCGCCCGGAAAATGTCGGCTTCATCGTCGATGTCGCCTCGCCTGAACGGCTGCCCTACCAGACGTTCGGCGGCGCCAATATCGACGACTGGATAGGACAGGTCGCCAAGGTCGAAAGCCTCGATTTCGAAACCTTTGCCCCCGGTCATGGCCGGGTCGGCACACATGATGAGGTTGCCCCCAACCGCGAATATATCGAAACCCTGCGCGCAGGCGTGCTTCAGGGGTTGAAGGACGGCAAATCGGTCGAAGAGATCACTGCCGAACTAACCATGGACGACTACATGGGCTGGAGCCAGTACGAGGACTGGCGGCCGATGAATATCCAAGGCATGGCCGAGTACCTGACCAATGCCGGGCTCGTGAACTGAGCCGGTCTGCCCGGTCAGTACCGCGCGCGCCGCCGGAACGGTGCGAAGATCAGCGACAAAAGCCCGCCGATCGCCGCCCAGCCACCGACAAAACCCGCGCCTGCTGTCGACAGGCCCGCCGTCGTCACCGGCATCGCCGGTTCGAAATCGGTCCAGGTGGCCTGCAAAAGTGCGGTATCGGTGAACCGGTGCGGCAACAAGATCCGCTCGTACGGTCCGGCCTCGCGCAAGAGCGCAAGGTCGGATGTCAGTTGGTCGAGCCGGGTGTAGGCGCGGCGCATGTCCTCCTGCCGGTAGCCGAGGAACTCGGTCCCGCTCATCGAGGCCAAAGCCTCCTCGCGGCTCAGCCCGGCCTTCGTGGCCGAGGCGTCAAACTCCGTCGTGACCTCGGTCAGCGCATCGACCTGACCCGCCAGCCGTTGCAGATATTGCTGCGAAAACTCGGGAAACTGCGACAGACCGGCCGCCCCGGCCAGCCCGCCCACGAGGCTCAGAACCTTCAGCACGATTTGACCCTTTCCGTCACCTTCCCCGGCCCTACTCTGCCCCGGTTGCCCGCCTTGCCGCAAGCAGTTCCGCAACAGGGGCCGTGGCGAAGGGCTCAGATGCCTTCGTAGATCGCCTTGATGCGCGCGACGGCAGCCTCGGGGCTCATCTCCTCGCTGTCGCCGGTACGGCGCGAGGTCAGTTCCACCTTGCCCGCCGCCAACCCGCGCGGGCCGACGGTGATGCGCCACGGCAGGCCGATCAGGTCCATTGTCGCGAACTTGGCCCCGGCCCGTTCGTCGCGGTCGTCGTAAAGCGGCTCCAGCCCCGCCTTGACCAGCGCGGCATAGATCTCGGCGCAAGCCCCATCGGTCGCGGCGTCGCCCTGCTTGAGATTGACGATCCCGCAATGGAACGGCGTCACGCCCTCGGGCCAGATGATGCCCTTGTCGTCATGGCTCGCCTCGATGATCGCTCCGACGAGCCGCGACACGCCGATCCCATGCGAGCCCATGTGGACAGGCATGCGTTCGCCCTTGTCATTGACGACGGTCGCGCCCATCGGTTCGGAATACTTGGTGCCAAAATAGAAGATCTGGCCAACCT
The DNA here is from genome assembly GCF_025751495.1 of Albidovulum litorale. Classification (GTDB taxonomy): domain Bacteria; phylum Pseudomonadota; class Alphaproteobacteria; order Rhodobacterales; family Rhodobacteraceae; genus Albidovulum; species Albidovulum litorale. Next base: position 732,653 of record NZ_JAOWKZ010000001.1, read on the forward strand.
CGATACCCCGCGCGACCCGGCGGCGCGCCTCGGGGATCTGGTTGAAGACCGCCTCGTCATGGGTCTCATCCGTGCGGGCATAACGCGAGGTGAACTCCTCCAGCACCGCCCGGCAGGCCGCGTGATCGTCATAGTCGATGTCACGGTTGCCGAATTTCAGATCGGTGATTTCGCTGTCATAGAAGACCTCGCTTTCACCCGTCGAGGCGAGGACGAGGAATTCATGCGTATCGTCGCCGCCGATGGGCCCGCTGTCCGCCCGCATCGGGATCGCCTGAAGACCCATGCGCTCATAGGTGCGCAGGTAGCTGACCAGATGCCGGTTATAGGCGTGCAGCGCGTCTTCCTTGGTCAGGTCGAAATTGTAGCCGTCCTTCATGTAGAACTCGCGGCCCCGCATCACGCCGAAACGCGGGCGGATCTCATCACGGAACTTCCACTGGACGTGGTAGAGTGTCAGCGGCAGGTCCTTGTAGCTGCCGACATGGGCGCGGAAGATGTCGGTGATCATCTCCTCATTGGTCGGACCATAGAGCATGTCCCGCTTGTGGCGGTCTGTGATGCGCAGCATCTCTTCGCCATAGTCGTCGTAGCGGCCGCTCTCGCGCCAGAGATCGGCGGGCTGCAAGGTCGGCATCAGCATCGGGATATGGCCCGCGCGGATCTGTTCCTGATGCACGATCTCTTCGATCCGCTTCAGCACCTTGAATCCCATCGGCAGCCAGGAATAAATCCCGGCGGCCTGCTGCTTGATCATGCCGGCGCGCAGCATGTAGCGGTGGCTGACGATCTGCGCCTCGGCGGGGTTTTCCTTGAGGACGGGCAGGAAATAGCGGGAAAGGCGCATCTCGGTCTCGGATCCTTGAAATTCGGGTTCATGACCGCTTATGCCAAAGACCGGGCTCAGGCAAGCGGGCCGGTTGGTCTGATCCAGCTGAGACGCCTTCGGCGTCACAGCTTTGGTGCGTCCGCGCGGCAAGCGCGCGGCCGGTTGGGGGCTATCAGCCCCCAAACCCCCGAGAGTATTTCCGGACAGAAAGTGAAGATGTGGGAAAGCGGGACCTACGGTGCCGCGAGAAGGGCGCGCGCGGCATCGCGCGCCGCCTCGGTGACGTTTTCGCCCGAGAGCATACGTGCGAGTTCATCGACCCGCGCCCCGGGCGCGAGCGGCAGGACGGTGGAGGTCGTCACCTCGGCCACGACCTGCTTTTCCACGCGCCAGTGATGCGCGCCACGTGCCGCGACCTGCGGGGAGTGGGTGACAACGAGGATCTGTGCCGTTTCGGCCAGCCGGGCGAGCCTGCGGCCCACCGCATCCGCCGTGGCGCCGCCCACACCCCTGTCGATCTCGTCGAAGATCATCGTCAGCGCATCGCCGCCCCGCGCCAGAACGACCTTCAGTGCGAGCAGGAAGCGCGAGAGTTCGCCCCCTGATGCGATGCGGTTCAGGGGCCCTGCAGGCGCGCCGGGATTGGTGGCCACGGTGAACTCGACCTGATCCACGCCTTCGGGTCCTGGCTCAGCTTCCGTGAAGGAGGTCGCGAAATGCGCTCGTTCCATCTTCAGCGGCGCCAGTTCGGCGGCAATCGCGGCGTCAAGACGGCCCGCCGCCTCCCATCTCTGGGCGGACATGTCTGAGGCGGCCGCGTCATAGGAAGCATCCGCCGCCGCCACCGCCCCGGACAGCGACCGGATATTCTCCGCCCCGCCATCAAGCGCGGCGAGCCGGTCGCGCAAACCTTCGGCAAAACCGCCAAGATCGTCAGCCAGCACGCCATGTTTGCGCGCCAGAGCGCGGATCGCGAAGAGGCGTTCTTCGACCGCCTCCATCTCGCGCGGATCGAAGCTCAGCCGCTCAAGGCAGGTCTCCACCCCCTGCGCCGCCTCGCCGAGCTCGGTGATCGCCCGGCCAAGCGCCGCAATCGGTTCATCCAGCGCGCCTTCGGCCTTCTCCGCCGCCCCGTCGAGCCAGCGCGCGGCATCACCCATCAGGCCCTCTGCCCCATCCGGGCCAAGCGCCTGCGCGGCGCGGGCAATATCCTCGCGGATGCGTTGACCGGCCTGCATCAGGCGGCGGCGGGCATCGAGATCGGCCTCCTCTCCCGGCTGCGGGTCGAGCTTGTCAAGCTCCGCCACCGCATGGCGCAGGAACTCCTCCTCGGCGCGCATCTCCGCAAGGGCGGCTTCTGCCGCCGCCAGCGCCTTGCGCGCCTCTGCACGTGCGGCCCAGGCCCGGCGCAGCGGGGCGGGATCGACCCCGGCAAAGGCATCGAGCAACTGGCGATGGCCGCGCGGGTTCAAAAGCCCCCGGTCGTCATGCTGTCCGTGAAGCTCGATCAGCGTATCCGACAGCGCCCGCAAGACCTCGCCCGACGACCGTCGGTCATTGACCCACGCGGTCTTTCGGCCATCGGCGGAATTAACCCGGCGCAGGATCAGCTCGTCCCCTGCCTCAAGCCCGGCCTCGGCCAGCACATCCCGCGCGGCATGCCCTGCGGGCAGGTCAAAGACAGCCGTGACCTCGCCCTGATCGGCACCCGCGCGCACCAGCTCGGCCCGACCCCGCCAACCCAGCACGAAGCCGAGGCAATCCAGAAGGATCGACTTGCCAGCCCCGGTCTCGCCGGTCAGCACATTCAGCCCCGGCCGGAACTCAAGGTCCAGCCGGTCGATGATCAGCATGTCGCGTATTTCGAGCGAGCGCAGCATATCCGCCCCGTAGGGTGGGGTTTTACCCCACCACCCCCATCACAGCCACTCGCCCTTGATCACCTGGCGGTAAACCTTCGAGAGCCAGCTGTCGCCTTTCGCCTCGGGCTTCAGACCGCGGCCGGTCAGCAGCGCATAGCTGTCCTCGTACCAGTCGGTGGACTGGAAATTATGGCCAAGGATCGCGCCAGCCGTCTGCGCCTCGTCGGTGAAGCCGAGCGACAAATAGGCCTCGACCAGCCGGTGCAGCGCCTCGGGCACATGGGTCGTGGTCTGGAAGTTCTCCACCACAACGCGGAAGCGGTTGATCGCGGCGGTGTAATGCTTGCGCTTCAGGTAGTAGCGCCCGATTTCCATCTCTTTCGCGGCGAGATGGTCGAAAGCCAGATCGAATTTCAGGATCGACGAGCGGGCATAGTCGCTGTCGGGATATTCCTCGATCACCGCGCGCAAGGCCTGCAGCGCCTGGAAAGTCAGGCCCTGATCGCGGCCGACCTCATCGATCTGGTCGTAATAGGAAAGCGCCAGCAGGTATTTGGCATAGGCCGCATCCTCTTCCGCCGGATAGGTGTCGATATAGCGCTGCGCGGCCGCGCGGCTTTCCTCGTATTCTCGGTGCTTGTGATAGGCGAAGGCCTGCATGATCAGAGCGCGCTTGGCCCATTCGGAATAGGGGTACAGCCGTTCGACCTCAGCGAAATACTTTACCGCCTCTTCGCTTTTGCGGCTCGTCTCCAGTTCGCGTTCACCAAGCCTGTAGATCGCCGACGCGTCGAGCTGTTCCAGATCGACCTCGCGGTTGCCACCGCCACAGCCCGCAAGAAACGCGGTCAGCACGAGGCCACCGACAAGCTTTGCCGCTTTACTGCCCCGAACCATTGCCCGCCTACCCCGTTTCTGCATTACATTCCCGGCCCTGGACAGACCGCATCCGAACCCGGTATCCGCCTTCGTCTAGCACAGAAAAATCCGGGGCGCAAAACGCGTTTAGCGCGTGGGAAGGGCTCAGGCAACCGCCGGAATATCGGCGCGGTTGACACCCGAGCCGGGCAGGCTGCGGCGCGTCGCTTCGTCGCAATCGACGATCCGATAGGCCGAGGGGTCGGCAAAGAGCGCGCGCAGCAGGCGGTTGGTCATCGCGTGACCCGCGCGGATGCCGGTATAGCGCCCAAGAAGCGGCGCACCGGCAAGGGCAAGATCACCAAGCGCGTCCAGCATCTTGTGACGCACGGGTTCATCGCTGCGGCGCAGGCCGCCGGGGCTGACCACCCGGTCGCCATCGAACACGACTGCGTTCTCACCGGGATTGCCGCCAAGCGCCAGCCCGTTGGCGCGCATCGCCTCCACATCCGCCTGACGGCAGAAGGTACGGCAGTCGCTCAGTTCGCGCAGGAACGTGCCATTGCCCATCTGAAGATGTTTCTGCTGATGGCCGATCGCGGCATCCTCGAAATCGATGGCAAAGTCGATTTCAAGCGCCCCCGCCGGTTCCAGCCGGGCCACAGCCTCGCCATGGCGCACTTCGACGGGCTTCAGAACCTCGAAGCACCGCAACGGCGCATCCAGCACCCGGATGCCACGCGCCATGATACCCGACGCGAAAGGCGCCGATGACCCGTCGAGGATCGGCACTTCCGGCCCGTCGATCTCGATCAGCGCATTGTGGACGCCGCAGCCTGCAAGCGCGGCCATGATATGTTCGATCGTGGAGACCGAGGTCCCGGCGGCGTTCGAGATCACGGTGCACAAAGTCGCGTTGCTGACCGAGGCCCAGTGCGCCTGCACCATTGCGTCGCGGCCGATCACGTCCGTACGGCGAAACCAGATGCCATATTCGGCTGAAGCAGGGTGAATCGTCATCCGCGCCCGCAGCCCCGAATGAAGGCCGACGCCGGTAAAAGTCACTGCGGATCGTATCGTCGTCTGCACGGTTCACCCCGACATGGCCATGGTTCGGCCTTTTGCTAGCGTGGAGGTAATCGCGCCTGCCCTGAAAGCCAACTCACTCTTTGCAACGGACTGTAACAATCGTTGCAATTGTCGGCAAAGCCCCGCCTGCACTTGGGAATCCGTCCATAACTCGTTGCCCTACAAATAAAAAGGGGCAGCTGCCGCCGCCCCTTTTTTCGGAAAATGTTACCGGTTCTCAGTTGGCCTGACGGCGCAGGAAGGCCGGAATCTCGATCCGTTCCTGATCCGGATCGACCTCGTGATCGTCCTCATAGCTCGCCTGCGTGGTCGGCTGCTGACGCATCGGCGGCATCGTCCGCTCACGCTCCTCGGCCGGGTGACCGGTCATGCGGTTCAGAAGCGTGTTGATGCCGAAACGCGGTTTTTCAGCGACCCGCGGGGTCGGTTGCGGCGCTCGCGCGGCGGGCTGGGCCGCCGGGCGCGGCGCCTGCTGCTGGACGGGCGCGCGGTTGACGGCGGCCTGAAGCCGGGCAAGGGCCTCGGGCGACGGCGTGCCGGGCGCACGGGGGCGCGGCGCGACGAAGCTTTGCGGGTCATCCTCGACATGCAGGTTCTGCACATTCGCGTTGCGCTCGGGCTGATAGGCGGGCGGCGGCAGGTCGCCACCGGCCGAGGTCGCGTCAAAGAGCGTCCGCTCTTCCTCGCGCGCGGCCACAGGCTCGCGGCGCGGTTCTTCCCGGCGCGGTTCCGGCTGGACGGCAACCGGCTCGGGCGCACGTTCGGCGCGGACCGGCTCCGGCGCGCGAACCGGCTCCGGCTCGGCCACGGCGGCGGGCTGCAGCGGCTCGGCCAGACGGCGGCGTGGGGTCGGGATTTCGGTCTGCGCAACGTTCGCATCAATGCCGGTCGCCACGACCGACACCCGCATCGTGCCGTCCAACGCATCGTCGAGCGTCGAGCCGACGATGATATTGGCATCCGGGTCCACTTCCTCGCGGATGCGGTTTGCCGCCTCGTCGAGTTCGAAGAGCGTAAGGTCGGAGCCGCCGGTGATGTTGATCAGAACGCCCTTGGCGCCCTTGAGGCTGATCTCGTCCAGAAGCGGGTTGGCGATGGCCTTCTCGGCCGCCTGCACCGCGCGATCCTCGCCCGAGGCTTCGCCCGTGCCCATCATCGCCTTGCCCATCTCGTCCATCACCGCGCGGACATCGGCGAAGTCGAGGTTGATCAGGCCCGGACGGACCATGAGGTCGGTCACGCCCTTTACACCCTGGTACAGGACGTCGTCGGCCATCGCGAAGGCCTCGGTGAAGGTGGTCTTTTCATTGGCCAGACGGAACAGGTTCTGGTTCGGGATGATGATCAGCGTATCGACGACCTTCTGCAGCGCCTCGATGCCCTCATCAGCCTGACGCATACGCTTGCCGCCCTCGAACTGGAACGGCTTCGTGACGACGCCGACGGTCAGAACGCCAAGCTCGCGTGCAGCCTGCGCGATGATCGGCGCAGCCCCGGTACCGGTGCCCCCACCCATACCGGCCGTGATGAAACACATGTGTGCGCCCGCGAGGTGATCGACGATCTCTTCGATCGTCTCCTCGGCGGCGGCGGCGCCGACCGACGGACGGGCGCCCGCTCCCAGACCCTCGGTCACTTTCACACCCATCTGGATGCGCGATTTCGAATGGCTTTGCTGCAGCGCCTGCGCGTCGGTATTCGCCACGACGAATTCCACGCCCTCAAGCTGCTTCTCAATCATGTTGTTGACCGCGTTGCCGCCGGCCCCGCCCACACCAAACACGGTGATACGTGGCTTCAGGTCTTCGCGTTCACTCATCATCAGATTCAATGCCATTGATTATCCGCCTGTTTGTCCCCGGCCTGAACTGGCCGCTTTTTTCCGCATTAGTGCGATTTTAGTCACAGAATCGCCGGAGGTCACGAAAAAAACGCAAAAACGCTACAAAATCTGGGGGTTAAATATGAGCCATTCAGCGGTATTTCGCCGACACATCAAGATCATGTGTTTACCAGTTGTCTTTAAACCATTTCACCGCTCTTCTAAGCGACCGGGCCGGGTAGCGTTCGGCCGGAATTTCGAAATCCCACCACTCGTCTTGCGGGTGTGCGGCGAAGAGCGAAAGACCGACAGTTGATGCAAAGGCCGCGCCAGTCGCCGCCTGCGGCAGTCCCTGAACGCGCAAGGGACGACCGAGTCGCACGTTCTGGCCAAGGATTCGCGCGGCCAGCATATCGAGGCCGGGGATCTGGCTCGCGCCGCCCGTCAGGACGATCTGCTGGCTCGGCAACTGGTCAAAACCGGCCGCATCCAGAAGCGCCCTGACCTCCTCCAGAATCTCTTCGACACGCGGCCGCATGATGCCGATCAGTTCCGTACGGCTGACCTGCCGACGGTCCTTTTCCCAGTCGCCGCAATCGGCGCCGATCTCGATCATCTCGCGGTCGTCCATACCGGTCGCATGAACCCCGCCATGGATCGTCTTGATCCGCTCGGCGGTCGTCAGCGGCACCTGCAGACCCTTGGAGATATCGGAAGTGACATGATCGCCGCCCAGTCGCACCGAGTCGGCAAAGATCATGTGCTTCTTGATGAAGATCGACAGCCCGGTCGATCCGCCGCCCATGTCGATACAGGCCGCGCCCAGTTCCTGTTCGTCCTCGACAAGGCTCGACAGCCCCGAAACATAGGCCGACGACGCCAGCCCCGCGATTTCCAGATCGCAGCGCTTGATGCAGTAAAGCAGGTTCTCCACCGCGACGGTGTCGATGGTCAGCAGATGCATGTCCGCCGACAGCCGGTTGCCGACATGGCCGCGCGGATCGCCAAGGCCCGACCGGTGGTCGATGGCGAAGTTCACCGGATGGGCATGCAGCACCTCGCGCCCCGCGCCGAAATCCGGCACATCGCAGGCGGCCAGCACGCGCGCCACGTCCTGCTCGCTGACCTGACCGTCGGCAAGCTCGATATCGCCCGCCAGCCCATAGCTGCGGGGGCTCGCGCCGGAAAAACAGGCGATGACGTGATCGACCCGCGTCTGCGCCATCTTCTGGGCGGCCTGCACGGCGGTGCGGATCGCACGCTCGGTCTCGGCCATCGCATCGACTTCACCAAACCGTACCCCGCGCGAGCGGGTCGTGGCGGCACCGATCACCCTGAACTGCGACTGCCCGGCGAGTGAGCCGAGCCCGTCCTCGCGCATCTCCTCGGACCCGTCGAACTGCAGGACCAGACAGGCGATCTTCGACGTGCCGACGTCAAGGATCGCGACAACGCCCCGCTGCATCGCCGCACGGCGCATGTTCCGCATCGCGCGCTGGGACTGGTAAAGATCGGTCATTGCCCTGTTACCTCGGTTTCAAGCCCTGTCAGTTCGGCATTTATGTCGGCCGCGATCCTGATCGTCGGCCGGTTCTGATTGCGCAGGTCCACGATGGTCAAATCGCGGCCCAGCATGTCCTCGGCCTGATGAAGCGCGATAACGCGCTGCACCGCCTCCATCGCCCGTGTCTCTGGCAGAAGGATGCGCTGATCGCGGTCGAGCACGATGTCCCAGCGCCGCTCGCCGACGCGGACCAGCCCGCGAATACGGTCCCGGATCGGTTCGGCGGCATCGAGAAGCGCCAGCGCCTCGCCCACGCGCGCATCCGCCCCCTCGCCCGCGATCACCGGCAGATCGGGCCGCGCCGCGCGGTTCAGAAGCGTCGCCACCCGGTGCCCGGTCGCGTCCAGCATCTCGAGCCCCGTCTCGGTCCGCCACAGGATCGCCGGCTGGCGTTCGCGCACCGTGACCTGAAGGATGCCGCCCTTGCGGATATGCAGTTCGGCCGAGGCCACGGCATCGACCTGTTCGATCTCGGCGCGGAGCGCCTCAAGGTCCAGCCGGAAGGACGAGGCCGGAAGCGCCACCGGCAACATCTTGCGGATCGCGGTCGAGACCGGGGCGGAGGCCCCGTCGATCGCCATGAGCTTGACCATGAATTCCGGCCGCGTCTCGACACTTTCACGCAGATCGGCCAGCGATTTCGCGATGCCCGCGCGCCGCGCGTCGTCGGCGAGGTAGCCGCCGACCAGCGACACCGCCAGAACGAAGGGCAGGCCGACCCGCACCGCCAGCCGGAACATCGGCGTCAGCCACAGCCGGTCCATCCGGTAGGCCAGCCGCGACGGCGCCGGATCACGGCGCACCGGCTCGGCCAGTTCGGCAAACCGCCGTTCCGCCCCGCCTAGCGACCGCATGACGCGTCCTCCACGATCCAGGCGCAAAGTTCGGGGAACGACATGCCCACCGCCGCCGCCTGTTCCGGGCTGAGCGACGTGGGCGTCATCCCTGGCTGGGTATTGGTTTCCAGAATGAAGAGACCCGCCAGCCCCCGGCTGTCATCCCAGCGGAAATCCGACCGCGACAGGCCCCGGCAGCCAAGCGCCCGGTGGGCGCGCAAGGCATAGTCGCAAGCCGCCTTGGCAATCTCGGCGGGGATAATCGCGGGGCAGCTATGGGTCGATCCGCCCGGCGCGTATTTGGCATGGTAGTCGTACCAGCCCGAGGTATGGATCTCGGTCACCCCCAAAGCCCGGTCGCCGAGGACGGAGACGGTCAGCTCACGCCCCGGCACATATTCCTCGACCATCGCGATCTCGGGCATCTCCTCGCCCAGATGCGGCGGCGAATTGGCGTCCTTTGCAACGATATAGACACCGACGGAGGACCCTTCGGCATTCGGCTTCACCACATAGGGCGGCGCCATCACATGCCGCGCCATGACCTCGGCTTTGGGCGCCAGAAGGCTCTCAACCACCGGCAGACCGACACCGCGATAGATGTCCTTTGCCCGCGTCTTGTCCATCGACAGCGCCGAGGCCAGCACGCCCGAATGGGTGTAGGGAATGGCCAGCCATTCCAGCATCCCCTGCACGCAGCCATCCTCGCCCCAGCGGCCATGGAGCGCATTGAAACAGACATCAGGCTTGATCTCGGCCAGGCGCGCGGCGATATCGCGGCCCGCATCGACCTCGATCACCGTGAATCCTGCCTCCCGGAGCGCCTGGGCGCATTCACGCCCGCTCGACAGCGACACCTCCCGCTCTGCGGAAAGGCCGCCCATCAGTACCGCCACTCTGGAGGCTTGTCTGCCCGACTTGCCTGCCAATTTTGCCTCGAACGGGTCCTTTTGCGGACCCTTGTCTTATGGTTTCTACGCGTCTGCCTCGGGCGATGCTACGCCCACGCGCATGATTTCCCACTCTAATGTCAAACCGCTGTTTTTGAAAACCCTTTTTCTGACCTCTTCGCCCAATCCTTCAAGGTCTGCAGCCGTCGCGCCGCCGGTGTTGATCAGGAAGTTCGGATGCTTCTCGCTCATCTGCGCGCCGCCCCGCCGCGCGCCCCGCATCCCGGCCGCGTCGATCAGCTTCCAGGCCTTGAGGTCATGCACATCATCCGCCTTGCCGGTCGACGAAAACCCCGCCGGATTGCGGAAGGTGGAGCCTGCCGAGCGGTCCTTGACCGGCTGGGTCGCGTCGCGCTTGGCCAATTGCTCCTCCATCCGCGCGGCCAGTTCCGCCGGATCGGCCAAGGGCCCTTCGAACACCGCCTCGGTGACGATGGCCCCCTCGGGCAAGGACGACGAACGATAGGCAAAGCCCATCTCATCCTTCGTGACCGTCCGCACGGTCCCGTCCCGCATCACCACCGTCGCCTGAACGAAGTGATCGGCGGTGTAAGACCCGTAACAGCCCGCATTCATCCGGACCGCCCCGCCGATGGCGCCGGGAATGGTCCGCAGGAAGGTCAGGTCCACCCCCGCCTCGGCCGCCTTCCGCGCGACATGGGCATCCAGGGCCGCCGCCCCCGCTGTCACCCGGTTGCCGTCGATGCTGATCCCGTTGAACCCGCGCCCCAGCCGGATCACCACGCCCCGAATGCCGCCATCGCGCACGATCAGGTTCGAACCGACCCCCATCGGAAAGACCGGCACATCCGCAGGCAGGGCCGCAAGGAAGGCGCAGAGGTCGTCGAGATCGGCAGGCTGAAAGAGCCACTCCGCCGGCCCGCCAACGCGCAGCCAGGTCAGATCGGCCAAAGGCCGGTCAGGGGTCAAAGCCCCCCGGGGGCAGGGAAGGGTCACGGTCATGAGGTGACGGTTAATCCGGCAGGGCGATCGGAGCAAGCCTCTCCCGAGGAACGCCCCACAAGAAACCGCACCACAATCGCGCGCCAACCTAACCGTCTCGCATCTCCCCTCCCCCTCGTGGGGAGGGGATGGGGGTGGGGGCTCTCCCGCATATAGAGCAGGAAGGACAGCGCCCGACCCTCGGGGTGGGCGAGAAGCGCCCTCCCCCGGGGGGGAGGGTCGGGCTCTGCCCGGCGTTGCCGCCGGGCGGGGCATCACTTGCTCTTCAACCATCCCTTAATCTTGCGCATGCAGGTGTCGGCAAAGGCAATACCGGTCGCGTAGTTTCCCGGCGTCCCAGCGTCGGTCAGATACTTGATGGCCGATGCCATCGACACAATCGCCGCACTAACCTCAGGCGCTTCCCCCTGTGTCACAGCCTTGTCAGCCGCCTCAACAACGGCTGGAAGCTGTGCCTCGACAACGACCAGCGCATTCTGGCGGGGCGCTTCCTCCTCGAACGCCTCACGCATGAGCTTGACCGCCTCAACGATCTTCCCGAGCATCTCAAGACGCAGTGTCAAAGCATCGCGCTCACGGCTTGACAGACTGTTCTGACCCCTCAGCCGTTCGATCTCCTCCTCGACAAAAAAGAGAAGTGCCTCGAGTTGCAGCCGGACCGCATGTGCATTGCGCTGAAGCGCAGAAAGATTGGGTCGCGCTTTTTCATTTGCAGCCTCCGCGCCCCCGGCGACGGCGACTTTTTCAAGCCTCGCGATTTCCGCCGCCACCGCATCCGGCCCCAACTGCCAGATATCCTCCGAAATCTCCGTGACCTGCCGCTGCAACTCCCAGTCAACCTGCTGACCGGACAGAACCCCATCCCACCAGCTTATCCAGAAGGCCCAATCATGTCCGGACCCAACCCATTTTTCTTTTACACTCTCCCATATTCTTTCGAGATGCGTGGTCCGGTTCCAGAGCGGCCCAAATCCGCGTTTGCCTTCAATGGCCACGGCGTCCCTGGCAATTTCATTGTCGAGATAATCCTCCCCAAGATCCGATTGCCCGAACGCCGCCCAATATCTGTCGTAAGCATGTTCGAGTTTTTCGGCTGCCGTCGCCCTACCGAAAGCATGTTCGTTGAGTGCCTCTACCACCCCAAGCATCGCTTGCGAGGAATACGAAGCCCATTTGGAGTTCTCGCCGTTTTCATATCCGGCGTAAAAATCCGATTGCACCTTCCGACAGGCTTCTAAGACTGGACCCAGCCCTGAATAATCGAGTCCGGTCAAACGCGTCTTGACCGCGTAGTCGAGGAGGAGTCCCGCTCTCAAAACAGGGAAGGTCGTTATGTCCCAACTTTTGGAAAGGTCTACAGGCCGCTCCAACAGTGCCGGGAGAAAACGGAGCACCGCGCGGGCGAGGATCATGAACTTCACTTCGAACGGAGCGGCGTTCAGCCACCCAGTCAAACTCTCCCAGTCTCGTATCTCAGACGCCTTCACCATGCCCTCAAGCTGACCCAAACCACCTCACCCCGCAAGGCTAAGTGTCGGGACGGATGCCAGACGCTTGACATACGTTTTGCCGACAGTTGGCAGACGCTGTGCCGACAGACTCAGCGCGCCCGTCTTCCCCTCGCCCAGCGCCAGAGATAGATGAGCGGCCAGCGCAGGATCGAGGCGCCTGCGGCCAGAACGATCAGGCCCAGCCATGGTCCGTTCTGATAGGTCACATAGCCAAGGATCGGGATGCCCAAAGCGATCAGCACATAGGCCGCGCGCCAGTGGTGGTCGCGTGAGGGAAGCATGGCGATCAGGGTTGCCGTGACGGCCCAGAGACAGGCGAGGGTGATCGACAGGTTCATCGCCAGCCCCTGCCCCGGATCATATGTTTCTGCCGTTTTGCCAATGGCTTAGCCTCCGAACCGGGCGGGCAGCGCATTGGCCCAGGCCGAGATCGTGCCCGCGCCGAGGCAGACCACCATGTCGCCCGGTTTCGCCTGTTCCCGCACCAGCCGCTCCAGATCGTCCTCGCTGACGATCGCGCGGGCATGGCGGTGGCCATGGGCGATGAGACCCGCGACCAGATCGTCGCGGCTCGCCCCCGGGATCGGGTCCTCGCCCGCGGCGTAGACCTCGGCGATGGCGACCACGTCGGCCTCGTTGAAGCAGGTGCAGAAGTCCTCGAAAAGACTGGACAATCTGGTGTAGCGATGGGGCTGGTGGACGGCGATGACCCGGCCCTTGGTGGCCTGTCTCGCAGCCTTCAGGACGGCCGCGATCTCCACCGGGTGGTGGCCGTAATCGTCGATGATCGTGACCCCGCCAAGGACCTCGCCAACCTTGGTGAAGCGCCGATTGACGCCGCCGAAATTGGCCAGAGCCTCACGGATCTCATCCTTCTTCATGCCCAGATGCCGGGCCACGGCGACGGCGGCCAAGGCATTGGAAACATTGTGATCCCCGGGCATCGGCAGGGTGCAGCCCTCGATCACCGCGTCCTCGCCTTCCCCCTGCAACGCCACGTCGAAATGGGCCACGCCAGCCTCGTAGCGCAGGTTCACGGCGCGGACATCGGCCTGCGCATTGAAGCCAAACGTGATGACCCGCCGGTCTGTGACGCGGCCCACCAGCGTCTGAACCTCGGGGTGATCGGTGCAGCAGACGGCGGCGCCGTAGAAAGGGATGTTGGAGACGAAGTCGTAAAACCCCTGCCGAAGCTTATCGAAATCGCCCCAATGCTCCATATGCTCGGGGTCGATATTGGTGACGATGGCGATGGTCGCGGGAAGGCGGTTGAAGCTGCCGTCACTTTCGTCGGCCTCGACCACCATCCATTCCCCGGCGCCTGCACGGGCGTTGGAGCCATAGGCATGGATGATGCCGCCATTGATCACGGTCGGGTCAAAACCGCCCTTGTCGAGCAGGGTCGCCACCATGGTCGTCGTGGTCGTCTTGCCATGCGTCCCACCGATGGCGACGTTAGAGCGCATGCGCATGAGTTCGGCCAGCATCTCGGCCCGTCGCACCACGGGCAGGCCGCGCTTGCGGGCCTCTTCAAGCTCGGGATTGCCCTTCTTGATCGCCGAAGAGATCACGACAACCGCCGCCTCGCCGATATTTTCGGCCTTCTGACCTTCGAAGAAGGTCGCGCCCAGCTTGACCAGCCGTTCGGTGATCTTCGAGGCCTTCGCATCCGATCCCTGCACCCGGTAGCCTAAGGTCATCAGAACCTCGGCGATGCCTGACATGCCGATACCGCCGATACCGACGAAGTGGATGGGGCCCAACTCTCCGGGCAGTTTGGTTGCGGCGGCGTTCATGTCGTCTCTTTCACGGGCAGGGCCTTGACCATCTGGACAAGGCGGTCGGTGGCGTCAGGGATGCCATAGGCAAGGGCCGCCTTGGCCATGCGGGTCGCGGCGGCGGGGTTTTCCAGAACCGTGGCGACATGGCCTGCCAGCGTGGCGGCGTCAAGCCGGGATTCCGGAATCAGGATCGCGGCCTCGGCCTCCACCAGCCCATGGGCATTCGCGGTCTGGTGATCGCCCGCAGCCGCGGCGAAGGGGACGAGGATCGACGGGCGGCCGATGATCGAGATATCGGCAACCGATGAAGCACCCGCGCGGGAAATGATCAGCTGCGCCTCGGAAAAACGGCGCGGCACGTCGTCGAAGAAGGGGCGCACATCGGCGCGGATGCCCGCTTCGGCATAAGCGGCAACGACGCGGTCGACATCCTCGGGCCGGGCCTGATGCGCGACACGGATGTTGCCCCTGAGCGCCTCCGGCAACACGGCCATCGCCGATGGCACGCGGTCTGAGAGGATACGTGCGCCCTGAGACCCGCCGATCACGACGACGCTCATCGGGTAGTCGCCGGGCGGGATATAGGGGGCCCCGGCGCGATCAAGCACGGCCTTGCGGACGGGATTGCCGGTGTGATGACCCTCGACCCCTTGAGGCAGGGTCGTCGGCCAGGTGCCGCAGGCCACCCAGCGCACGCGCTTGGCGAAAAGCTGGTTCACGCGGCCGAGGATACCATTCTGTTCGTGGATCATTCGCGGGATGCGCAAGGCGACAGCGGCTGCAAGGGCCGGGATCGTCGGATAACCGCCGAACCCGATCACCGCGTCGGGCTTGTCGCGCATCATGCCGAGGATTGCGCCCAGAACCCCGCCCGCGATCCGGAACGGCACGGCAAGTTTCGCGGCAAAACCGCCTCGCGCGAAGGTCGCTGCGGTCACCGTCTCGACCGTCACCTCTTTCGGATAGCCGCCCGCATACCGCGCGCCGCGTTCGTCGGTGGACAGCTTCACCCGCCAGCCACGGCTCAGCATCGCCTCAGCCAAGGCCTGTGCCGGAAACATATGCCCGCCGGTCCCCCCGGCTGCAATGAGAAGCAGGGGCGCCGCCATCAGCGCCCCCGTTTGATCAGGTAATCACCGATCTTGCCTTGCGGCCGCGCACGGGTGAAGGCCAGAAGCATGCCGACCGCGATACCGCTCGCGATGACCGATGATCCACCGTAGCTCACGAAAGGCAGCGTCATCCCCTTGGCGGGCAGAAGCCGCACCGCCACGCCCATATTGATCAGCGCCTGCACCCCGAAAGCACAGGCAAGCCCCGTGCCCGCAAGCCGGATGAACGGGTCACGTTCCCGCATCAGACGGAAGAGCGACCGCGCCGTGATCGCGCCGTAAAGCGCAATGATGACGAGGACGAGGACAAGCCCGTATTCCTCGGCCGCGACCGCGATGATGAAATCCGTATGGGCGTCAGGAAGCGACCATTTGACAGTGCCCTCGCCGACGCCGACACCGAAGAAGCCGCCTTCCTGAATGGCGTTGGTGGCGTATCCGATCTGGGTTCTAGGGTCGATATCGGCCGCGAGGAACCCGTCGATGCGGCGGGCGAAATGCTCCGAGACATCATAGGCAAAGATGCCGCCCGCCACGACCAGCCCGCCGATCACGGTGAGAAGCGTTATCGGCGCGCCCGCCACGAAATACATCACACCCCAGGCGAAGAGGATCAGGCAGGCCTGCCCGAAATCGGGCTGAAGTGCGAGGAAGAGGACGATGACGATGGTCAGGACGAAAGAATAAAGCCGCCCCGGGGGGCCGTTGATCTCTTGCGCGGCCGCCATAAGCCAGGCGGAGATTATCACGAAACCGGGCTTGAGGAACTCGGACGGCTGGAAGCTGGCGAAGCCCAGCGAATACCAGCGTGTAGCGCCTTTGCCGAAATCGGTGCCGAAAACCGGCAGCAGCATCAGCGCCACGAAGGCCAGCAGAAATCCGATGACCCCGAGGCGCCGCACAAGATCGGGCGACATCATCGAGGTGAACATCATCGCGGCCAAAGCCATGACCCCAAAAAAGCCCTGCCGCGTCACATAGTAGAAAGGATCGAGTCCGTTCTTTTCCGCGAGCGGCACCGAGGCGGCGAGGCCAAGAAGCAGCCCGATGCCGAAAAGCACCATCACCCCGGAGAGCGACCATTTGTCGATTGTGCGCCACCAGCGGGGAAGAACTGGCTCACCTGCCCGTGCGGGGATGGAGCCATAGACCATCTCAGTCATGGGATACCGCTTTCACTGCCTCGAACCGCCCGTTTGCCGGGTCTGACAGGAAGTGTAACGAAGATCGCGCCTCAGTGCCAGTGAAAGAAGGGCAATAGGCGGAATTTCCGCGCATTTTCAAAGCACGAAAATTCCCCTGACACGCCGGTCAAGCCGTAAGCGGATCGGCGGCAGCAATCAGGCAGATTGCGCTTACAGAAGGAAGATATCGTCGAGGTAGAACTCGTCCCCCGCCCCGGCGATCACGCTGAACTGGATCACATCGGTGGCGTTGGTAAAGCTCAGGACGCCATTCGCATCGAGATCGGCGGATGTGACCGTCACCTGCCCGACCGCATTGCCATTGACATCCGAGAAGACGATGGTCGCCGTTTCACCCGGGTCGAAGCCGGTCATGGTGAAGCCGCCGAGATCGAAGGGCGAGTGGTCCTGATGGGTGACATTCATTTCATGCGTGTCACCGTTCGGATCGGTCCAGACGCGGAATTCGTCGTCGCCGTCGCCGTCATAATCGAAGCTCGCCGCCCCTGCGTCGCGCTCCTCGAAATAGTTCGTTGCCGAGGAAAGCTGGCTGATCCAATACTGGCCGTTCGGCCCGTCCTGATAGATCCAGATGCCGGTGATCGCCGCCGTGATCGGGTCGTAGACGCTGGTCATGTCTTCGAACTGGATATCGCCCACTGGCGCGGGATAGGTCACCTGGAAGGTTACATCGCCATAGGCGAAATTGCCCGCACCGTCGGTGGCCTCATACCAGAACTGCACGACCGGAGTGGTGCCGCCCCCTGTGTCGTAAACGCCGTTCGGGTCCCAGGTCAGCGTGCCGTCGGGATTGAGCGTCAGGATTGACCCGTCATTCAAAAGCCCGCCACCGGTGTAGTAGGACAGAGGCTGGCCGTCCGGGATCAGATCGACATCGTTGATCCCGTCCTGATCGAGGTCGATCTGCACATCGAGGATCGCCGACAGTGTCAGCCCGGCCCCCGGCTGTCCGCCTTCCAGATAGTCGTTGGCCAGCGGATCGAGCGTCACCGTGCTGTCGAAGGCCACCAGATCGAAGTCGCCTTGGGTGATGATATCACCCGCCGATGGCAGTTCGACGAAGATCAACTCATCGACATTGGTGATGATATCGACATCGCCCGACCCGTCGAGCGCGGTCACAGTAAAGCCCGTCACCACAGTTTGCGCGTTCTTACCCTTTCCGACGGTCGTCGTCTGGATCGTGTAGTCGTAATCGACACCAACCTCGCCGTAATAGATCACCGCATCGACGCCGCCACCGGTGCCGCCATCTATCGTGTCGCTGCCCGCGCCCGCGATGATCACATCGCTGCCATCGCCGCCATTGATGACGTCATTGCCCGCACCGCCATAGATCGTGTCGTCGCCGGCACCGCCCTCGATCGTATCGTTGCCGTCGCCGCCATGAACCTCGTCATTGCCCTCAAGACTCCAGATCACGTCGTTACCGGCGGTCGAGGCCGGAGAGGTCACATCACTGATGAGATCGTCACCCGACGTTCCGACGATGGCGCCTGCTGGCGGCGTCGGGGTTGCATTCTTCCCACCACCTGCACCGGAAGGTTTCGGCATGACATGGCCTCCACATGAGGGCCCCGCGGCACTTCACTGGGGCCGGATGATCCTGACTTCACGTCATTTGAGACCATTTCCCGGCGGAAGCGCGAATATTGCGTGGCATTGAACCATGTTCGGACGCAATGCGCGCTAGCGAACGGAACTGTGGGGTCACGCGCAACAATTCCGGATAACGGCTGCGGAAACTACCCGATCAGAGCCCGCACCCGGGCCGCAAAATCCTCGCCGCGTTTTTCGAAATTGGGATACTGGTCGAACGAGGCCGCTGCCGGGGCAAGCAGCACGACGTCACCCGCCTCGGCCTCTTCCGCCGCGCGCGCCACGGCGCTCTCCATCGTTTCGCAGATCTCATGCGGCGTGTCGCCCAGTTCCAGCGCGAAATCCCGCGCCGAATGGCCGATAAGATAGGCCTTCACGACCGAACCCAGATGCGGTTTCAGGCTCGCGATCCCGCCATCCTTGCCCAGCCCCCCGGCAATCCAGCGGATCTTCGGAAAGGCCTGCAATGCCTTGGCCGCGCTATCGACATTGGTGGCCTTGCTGTCGTTCACGAACCGAACCCCGTCCCGTTCGCCGACAAGCTGGCTGCGATGCGGCAGGCCTTCGAAGGAATGCAGCGCCTCTTCGATCAGCTTCGGCGCGAGGCCAAGCGTGCGAGTGGCGGCATAGGCGGCGCAGGCATTCTGGTGATTGTGCGCGCCGGGCAGCCCACGGACCTCGCGCAGGTCGATGGAGGCGACCTGCCGCCCCTTGCGCCATTCCGCGAGAAACCCCTTGCGGGCAAAGACCGACCAGCCCGGCCCTTCCAGCTTCACCCCCGAAGAAATCCGGATCACCCGGTCATCGCCCACGCCCTGCGCCAGCTGGTTGGCCAGAAACCGTCCCTCGACCTCATCAACGCCGATCACCGCGCGGTCGGGTCCGCCCTCGGCGAAAAGCCTGCGCTTGGCGGCGAAATAACCGCCGTGGCCGCCGTGGCGGTCGAGATGGTCAGGCGAAAGGTTGGTGAAGACAGCGATATCCGGCGTCATCGCGCGCGCGAGTTCGGTCTGGTAGGATGAAAGTTCCAGCACCACGACCTCGCCATCCTGCGCGGGCTCGATATCTAGCACGCCCCGCCCAATATTGCCCGCCATCTGGGTGGGCCGTCCCGCGACCTGAAGAATGTGGTGGATGAGCGCCGTCGTCGTCGACTTGCCGTTCGATCCGGTCACCGCGATCACCTTCGGCACCTGATCCATATCGTCCCAGTCGGGTGTGGACCATGACCGGAAGAAAAGCCCGATATCGTTATCAACCGGCACCCCCGCCGCCATCGCGCGGGCAATCAGCTTGTTGGGTTCGGGGTAGAGATGCGGGATACCGGGGGAAACGATGAGTGTAGCCACCTCATCCCAGGCATTGCCGCGCGTCAGGTCGGTCAACGAATAGCCTGCCGCCTCGGCATTGGCGCGCGCCTCGGGGCTGTCGTCCCAGAGGCAGGGTTCGGCACCGCCCGCGATCAGCGCCCGCGCGGTTGCAAGCCCCGACCGGCCCAGGCCCAGCACCGCGACCTTCCTGCCCTCATAGCCCCTGACCGGAATCATGCTGCCCCCATATCCTTCGCGCCCGCGACAATGCCCTGCCCCCCGCGCGCCCGCAAGGACCCCGGCTTTACCCCCGCGCCCATCCGGTCTAGGGTCGGGCCACGAGAGCACCCGCGAGAGACGCGGCCTCAGAATTCATCCCCCATCCCGAAAGGACGCCATGACCCAGGTAAAGACGGGCGATAAGGTAAGCATTCACTATCGCGGCACGCTGAACGACGGCACTCAGTTCGACAGTTCAGAAGGGCGCGATCCACTGGAATTCACTGTGGGCTCCGGCCAGATCATCCCCGGCCTCGACAAGGCGCTGCCGGGCATGGCGGTGGGCGACAAAAAGTCGGTGCCGGTTCCGGCGACGGAGGCTTACGGCGCGCACAATCCCGATGCCCGTCAGGCCATCCCGCGCGACCAGATTCCCGCCGACATCCCGCTCGAAATCGGGACCGCCCTGCAGATGCGCACACCGGACGGACAAGCGATGCAGGTCATCGTGGCAGAGGTTACCGCCGAGACGGTCACGCTCGACGCCAATCATCCGCTCGCGGGGAAAGACCTGAACTTCGACATCGAATTGGTGTCGATCGGCTAAAACGCGGTGACGCAGGGGGCGTCCGATTGCCTCCTGCATTTCACTGGCAGGTCCCCCAAACAGGCCAGGGCAGACCTTATTTCAAAGTGAACAACGCGGTATCGCCCTTGCCCTTCTTGCGGACGTTCCGCAACGTGCGGCCGTCAAACTCAACCACCTGGCAGTCCGAGCCGATTTCCTGCCCGCCGAGAACGCCGTTGCGACACCAGTAGCTGCCCTTCCAAAGCCATTTCCCGGAAAATTCCTTGCCGCCGAACTGGCCGTTCATCGAACCATCGGCATTCACGGTCACCCAGTCGCCCTTTTCGTTTCCAAAGGTGTTGCCCACGATCAGGGCGCGATAATCGGCCTCTGTCTTGATCCGTTTCATCGCCTCGCTGTGGGCGGGGGACATACACAGGACCCCGACTGCCATCGCCGACAAGATTGTGCGCTTCATGGCCATCCCCTCTAATGCAGTTCAACAATATAAGGACCAAGGATAGCGCAGAGGAACACCGTTTCATGATCCAATTGGATCAAAGTGGCCGACACAACTAACACCTGCGCGACCCGGAATGGATCATCTGAGTTACCAATCGAAGGGTTGACGGTCGCGGAAGAACCCGCCCGTCGGCCCGTCTTCAGGCAGGAGCGCCAGCCAGATCGCGGTGTCGGCGCCTTCTTCGGGGCTGCGGTTGGCACCTTCTCCGCCCATGCGGGTTCTGACCCATCCCGGGCACATCGCATTGACCTTGACGCCCGCGGGCAGGTCGCGCGGCAGTGCTTTCGTCAACGCGTTCAGGGCCGCCTTGGCAACGCCATAAGCGCCCGGCCCGGCAAGGCCATGGCCGAAACTGCCCCAATCAGACGACAGGTTCACGATCCGGCCCCAGCCGGTCTCTCGCCAATGCGGCAGGTTGAGCCGGATCAGGTCGAGAGGTGCCGACACCATCACCTGCATCGCATCGTCGAAATCGCTCTTGGGGCTCAGCAGCGAGGCGCCGCTGAGGATACCGGCATTGTTGACGAGGATGTCAAAGCCGCCTGCCCCGGTCATCGCTGTAAAATAGCTCTCCGGATCGGCCAGATCGAGAGGCAGGAAACCGCAGCCTATTTCCGCGGCCGCCTTGCGACCAGCCTCTGCATCCCGCGCCCCGATCGTCACCGCACAACCCGTCGCGGTCAGGCCCGCCGCGATGGCGCGACCAATGCCGCGATTGCCGCCGGTGACAAGCGCGGTCGGACGGGAGGGTCTGGTCATGGAGGTGTCCTCGATCATCTGCCGCGCCATTTACCGGCACGGCCACGGTTTTGCGCCAGCTTGGCCGCATTAATGCTTTATTTAGCAGACACGCTCATCCTATGGAAATGTCAGCGACACCCTCTCTTTTGACCCGTTTTGCCAGGCGCCTGCGCCGCGAAACGCGGCTTTTGCGCTTCGTGATCGGCCTGTCCTTCCTCGCGGGCTTCGTCATGTATATGCGCTACGACGTGATAGTCATGGGCATGCCGATGCCGATTTTCACCGGTCTCTTCTACGCTGCGTTCATCGGTACCACCGCGACCATCGTCAGTCTTCTGTTACCCGCCCTACGTACAATGATCGAGGCGGCGGCGATTTCGCGGCTCGGCGTGGCATTGGCGGCCTATGGTGTTCCGGAGTTCGGGCTGAAACTGGCCATGTCGCCGCTCCTGAGCGCGACCGTGATCATTCTCGGCGCGGTCTTGGTGCGAAAGCTTTTCCGGACCGAAGCCTTCGCGCATTGGTCAGTCCTTGCGCATGAGACCGGTCACGCAGTAACCGGCACCCCGGTACCGGCAGAGGCTGGTTAGGCCCGACCGCGCGACTCCTCCACCGCCTCGACAGCCCCTTTGGGCGTCAGCCTGTAGACCCCGCGTTCCACCCGTTCAAACCAGCCGTAGTGATCGGCCCGAAACATCTGCCCGGCCCGGGCGACGCCCGTCGCCTGCGCAACCGAGGCGGCCTTGCAGGGTCCGTGGGCAGCCAGATGCGCCGCACAACGCAGCGCGTCCTGCCGGTAGGCGGTCATGCGCTTGACGCCCGTGGTGCCGCCGGTATTCGGATCGCCGACCCGATGGTCGAATTCGCGGATCAGGCGGCCCGCCTTTCGGGCATTCCGGCGCGGCTGATAGGGTCCGGGATCGAGATGGGCCTCGACCCCGCCATGCTTTACCGCCAGAAGCCCGAGGCCAAGCCGGCGGCAAAGCCGGATGATATCCCTGTAGCGCAGCTTCCAGCCCCGTTCGGATGAAACCGGCACCGCCAGATAGACATGATCGAACATCGCCTGCCGCGCCACGCCCTGCATCACGAGCGCCAGCGAAAAGGTCAGCTTTAGTTCGACCACAACGGGAGGTTCCTCGCCCCTCCGGGCCAGCACATCGCACTCGCCGATCTCGGCCTTGACCTCATAGCCCTGCGCCTCCAGATGCGCCTTCACCGGCGCGTAGAGGTCCGCCTCGCGCATCAGCGCAGCTTAAGCGTCGCCAGTCCGATCAGCGCGAGGATCAGCGAAATGATCCAGAAGCGGATGACGATCTGCGGCTCGGCCCAGCCCTTCTTCTCGAAATGATGGTGTATCGGCGCCATCAGGAAGACCCTTCGGCCGGTGCGCTTGAAATAGGCGACCTGGATGATGACGCTGAGCGCCTCCACCACGAACAATCCGCCGACGATCGCCAGCACGATCTCATGCTTGGTCGCGACCGCGATGGCACCCAGCGCGCCGCCCAGAGCCAGCGAACCGGTATCGCCCATGAAGACCGCCGCCGGCGGCGCGTTGTACCAGAGAAAACCGAGCCCGCCGCCGATGAGCGCCGCGGTAAAGATCAGGATCTCACCCGTGCCGGGCACATAATGAACGCCGAGATAGTTCGTGAAGTCGGTCCGGCCGACCGCATAGGCGATGACCCCAAGCGTCGCCGCCGCGATCATCACCGGCATCACCGCAAGACCGTCGAGCCCGTCGGTCAGGTTCACGGCATTGGCCGCGCCGACGATGACGATCATCGCGAAGGGTACGAAGAAATAGCCAAGGTTCAAGAGCGCGTCCTTGAAGACCGGGAAGGCCAACTGATTGGTCAGATTGGCCGGATGGACATAAGCCGCCATCGCGCCCGCAAGGGCCGCGATCACCAAACCCAGCAACAGCCGCATCCGCGACGACACGCCCTTGGTGTTCTGTTTCGTCACCTTGGCATAATCGTCGGCGAAGCCGATCAGCCCATAGGCATAGGTCACAAATAGCACGATCCAGATATAGGGATTGTCGAGCCGGGCCCAGAGCAGCGTCGCCACAAGGATCGCCGAGAGGATCAGCAAGCCCCCCATCGTCGGCGTCCCGGCCTTGGAAAAGTGGCTCTGCGGTCCGTCATCGCGGATCGGCTGACCCTTTTTCTGCTTGCGGCGCAATAAGTTGATCAGCGGTTGGCCGAAGAGAAAGCCAAATACCAGAGCCGTGAAAAACGCCGCCCCCGCGCGGAAGGTGATGTAGCGGAAAAGGTTGAAGACATCGCCGCCTTCGGCCAGTCCGGAAAGCCAATACAGCATCTATTCAGTCCCCCGTGTCTCGCCCGCACCCGGCTGCCCGAGCTTTCTGAGCGCGTCAACCACAAGGCTTACCTTCGATCCTTTTGATCCCTTCACCAGCACCACATCACCGGCATCCGCCAAATGATGGGCACGCTCGGCCAGTTCCCCGGCGCGGTCAAACCATTCGCCGCGCTGGCGTTCCGGTAGCTTCTGCCAGAGCGCGCGCATCCTTGGCCCGACGCAATGAACAACGTGAAACCGCGCCATTGCCGGATGGTCCGCCACCGCCTCATGCAGAGCGCCCTCATCCGGGCCAAGCTCCAGCATGTCACCCAGAACAGCGATGCGGCGGCCTTCGAGTTTACGGCCGATCCCGTCACGGGGTTCTGTGACAGCGAGAACCTCCAAGGCGGCGGCCATGGAGGCGGGGTTGGCGTTGAAGGCGTCATCGATCAGATCGAAGCTCAGCGCCTCATCGACGATATCGAGATAGATGCGCTCGCGCTGGCCCCGGCCTGCTGGCGGGCGCCACTGGCCGATATCGCAGGCCGCAACAGCAGGGTCCGCACCAATGGCATCGGCCACCGCCAGAACGCCCAGCGCATTGGCGGCAAAATGGCGTCCCGCCGTCTGGACCTTGAAGAGCACAGGCTCGCCACCCCTTGTGGCCCGCACGATGGTCGTATCCTGCGCCAGCTTGACCTCGTCCAGCCGGTAGTCGCTGTCCTTCGCCGGGCCAAACGTGATCACACGGGCGGCCCTGGCGGCGGCATCGGCAAGGATCGGCGTCACGTGAAGGCCGGTCGGGATCACGGCCACGCCGTCCGGCTCCAGCCCTTCAAAGATCGCGCCCTTTTCGCGGGCGATGCCCTCGATATTCTCGAACGCCTCCAGATGGGCGGGCGCGACCGTGGTGATCATCGCCACATGCGGCCGCGCAAGGCGGGCAAGGGGTGCAATTTCGCCGGGATGGTTCATGCCGATCTCGATCACCGCGAAATCGGCGTCTTGAGGCATCCGCGCCAGCGTGATCGGCACGCCCCAGTGGTTGTTGAAACTCGCCTCGGCGGCATGGACGCTGCCCTGCCCCGCCAGCACCGCGCGCAGCATTTCCTTGGTGGAGGTCTTGCCCACGGACCCCGTGACCGCGATCACCCGCGCCCGGGTCCGCGCCCGCCCCGCCGCGCCGAGCGCGGTCAGCGCTTCCAGAACATCCGGCACGATCAGCAGGGGATCGGTGTCCGAGCACCCATCCGGGATATGCGACACCAGCGCGCCCGCCGCACCTTTCTTCAGCGCATCGGCGGCGAAATCATGGCCGTCGCGCACATCTTTCAGCGCGACAAAGAGGTCGCCCGGCTGGATCGAGCGCGTATCAATGGAGATTCCCATCGCCTCGAACGCTGTCGTCGTCCGACCGCCGGTGGCGGCCTCCGCCTCGGCCGATGTCCAGAGCGCGCCCATCAGATACGGCCCTCCAAAGCGGCAACCGCGACCGATGCCTGTTCGGCATCGTCGAAGGGATAGATATCGCTGCCGACGATCTGCCCCGTCTCATGGCCCTTGCCCGCGATCAAGAGCGCGTCACCCGGTTGCAGCGCATCTACCCCGCGCAGGATCGCCTCGGCCCGGTCGCCGACCTCGGTCGCCTCGGGGCAGCCCGCCATCACCTCGGCGCGGATCGCGGCGGGGTCTTCGGTTCTGGGATTGTCATCGGTGACGATGACCACATCCGCAAAGGCCGCCGCCGCCTCGCCCATCAGTGGACGCTTCAACCGATCGCGGTCGCCGCCCGCGCCGAACACCACAACGATGCGGCCCATGACATGCGGGCGGAGCGATTGCAGGGCCGAGGCGAGTGCGCCCGGCTTGTGCGAATAATCGACAAAGACCGTCGCGCCATTGTCGCGCTTGGCGGCAAGCTCCATCCGCCCCCGCACGGTGACAAGGCCGGGGAGCGTCCCGAAGACGGCCTCCGGCTCCTCCCCCGCGGCCATGACGAGACCGGCAGCGGCCAGCACATTCTCGGCCTGAAAGCCGCCGATCAGGGCCAGACGCACCAGATGCGGCTTGCCGTCAAAGGTGAAACGCAGGTCCTGACCGGTCGCATCAAAGCGCTGCGAGGTGATGCACAGGTCGGCAACGGGATTGCGGCCCACGGTCAGCAGGCGCTGGCCGCGATGGCGCGCGATCTCGGCCATTTCCCGGCCGCGCGCTTCGTCGATATTGATGACCGCCGTGCCCTCTTCGGGCAGGACACGGGCGAAAAGCCCTGCCTTGGCGGCGAAATAGTCGTCAAAATTGGCGTGGTAGTCGAGGTGGTCCTGACTGAAATTGGTGAACGCCGCCGCATCCAGCCGCACCCCGTCGAGCCGCCCCTGATCAAGCCCATGGGACGACGCCTCCATCGCCGCATGGGTGACACCGGCATCGGCCATCTCACGCAATACGCGGTGCAGCGTGATCGGTTCGGGCGTCGTGTGCGCGAGTGGCGCGGTGAAATCGCCCATCACCCCCATCGTACCGAGATTGGCGGAAACCCGCCCAAGCGCCTGCCAGATCTGCCGGGTGAAGGTCGCGACAGAGGTCTTGCCCGAGGTGCCGGTGACTGCAACGACGGTTTCGGGCTGGCGTTCGAACCAAAGGGCGGCGCTATAGGCCAGCGTCTGGCGCGGGTCCTCGGTCACGATCAGCGCGGCGTCGGACGCCGCGAGTTCCGCCTTGGCGATCTCCGCGCCCTCGCGGTCGGTCAGGATCGCGCCCGCCCCCATGCGCAGGGCATATTGAATGAATTCAGCACCATGCATCCGGCTGCCGGGAAGGGCCGCAAAAAGGTGCCCCTCCTTCACCTGACGGCTGTCGACGGAAAGGCCGGTGACGCGCGCCTCGCGCCCGCCCTGTGCGGTCAGGCCAAGTTCCCCCAGCGATTTGGTCCCGGCCATGAAATTCGTCCCCGCCACATGTCTGCCCTCAGTTGCGGACGCGTATTACCCCGGCCTCTGCCACGGGTTCAAGCTCGGGTCTCAACCCCAGCAATGGTGCCGCGCGGCGGATGATCTCGGCGCCCACGGGCACCGCTGTCCAGCCCGCCGTGCGGCGCGGTTCGGTGCCCGAGGTTTCGACCGGTTCATCGAGCGAGACAACCAGCACATATTTCGGATCGTTCGATGGAAAGATCGACGCGAAGGTCGCGATGACCTTGTCCTTGTGATAGCCCTTGCCGTTCGGCAGCGGCTTGTCCGCGGTCCCGGTCTTGCCGCCGACGGCATAGCCCGGCACCTCGCCAAAACTCGCAGTCCCCCGCACGACGACCTGCCGCAGCATGTCGCGGAGCGTGGCCGAGGTCGCCTCGGACACCAGACGCGCGCCGGTTTCCACCTTGTCGCGCTTCAGGATCGTGGGCGTGATCCGCGTGCCGCCATTGACGAGCGAGGCATAGGCCGAGGCCAGATGCAGCGGGCTTGCCGCGACGCCATGGCCGTAGGACACGGTCAGCGTGGTGATTTCCGGCCATTTTGCGGGCCGGAGCGGTTTACCCGTGGGGGCCTCGACCAACTCGATCGAGGTCGGATCGAACATGCCGAGGGCCTGAAGGAACTGCTGCTGGCGCTCGCCGCCGATCGCTTGAGCGATATGGGCGGTGCCGATATTCGAGGACTTCACGATCACATCGGTGACCGAAAGCTGCGGCCCGTAATTGTGGAAATCGCGGATCTTGAACTTGCCCCAGAACATCGGACCCTTGGTCTCGACCATCGTCGTGGGGTTGACGAGGCCCAGCTCCATCGCCTGCGCCACGGCGAAAATCTTGAATGTGGAGCCCAGCTCATAGACCCCCTGTACCGCGCGGTTGAAAAGCGGGCTGTCAGAAGGATCGCCCTTCAGCAACGGCGCGGGCCTTGTGTTCGGGTCGAAATCCGGCAATGAGGCCAGCGCCACCACTTCGCCCGAATGGACATCCATCAGCACGGCCGTCGCGCCCTTGGCGTTCATCAGCTTCATGCCGCCATAAAGCACATCCTCGACCGTCGACTGGATCGTCAGATCGAGCGAAAGCGCCAGCGGCGCACCGCCATTCGCCGGATCGCGGAGCCATCCGTCGAAAGTCTTTTCAACACCGGCGACACCGACGACCTCAGCCGAATGGACGCCTTCACGCCCGAAACTCGCACCGCCCAGAACATGGGCCGCAATCGCGCCGTTCGGATAAAGCCGCATTTCGCGCGGACCGAAAAGAAGGCCGGGATCGCCGATCTCATGCACAAGCTGCATTTGCTCGGGCGAGATTTTCTTCTTTACCCAAAGGAACTTGCGCTTGCCGCTGAAGTCGTCCTTCAGGCGCGCCTCATCAAGGTCGGGAAAGATCGCGGCCAATTCACTCGCCGCGCGCGCGGGATCGACCATGAGCTGCGGCTGGGCATAGAGCGAATGGGTGACGAGGTTCGTCGCCAGAATCCGCCCCTGTCGATCGATGATGTCTGCGCGCTGTGCGATGATCGACGCGCCGGTTGCGGCGGTCTGCGGCTCGGCCGGTTCGGTCGAGGCCAGCACCCCCATACGGGCACCGACCGTGATGAAGGCCGCAAGAAAGGCAACGCCCAGAAGCAGAAGGCGCCCCTCGGCGCGGATACGCGCCTTGTCGCGCATCGCCTCGTGCCTCAGGCGGATATTCTCGCGTTCGATGGCGTCCGGGTTCTCGCCCTTTTCACGGGCCGACAGGATGCGGGCAAGCGGGCGAAGCGGTATCCGGGTCATTGTGCGACCTCTCCAAGCGCGACCGTATCGATGGGATCGGTGATCGGCGGCAGCGCGACCGCGGGATAGCGCACTTCGGCAATCCCGCCGAACTGCCGGGGATCCAGCGGCAGAAGACCAAGGCGTTCAAAGTTGATATCCGCCAGCTCCCGCAACCGGTCAGGTCGGTTGAGATAGGCCCATTCCGCCCTCAGCACACCAAGGCTTTCGCGAAGCTGCCCGATTTCGCGCTGAAGATCGCGTATCTCGGCAAGTTCGGCCTGGGTCCGGTAGTTTTCCCGGTAGGCCCAGAAGGCAAGTGCCATGACAGCGGCGGCGGCAAGGACAACGATCAGGCTGCGCATCAGTTTCGCCCTTCAAGCGCGGGTTTCGGAAGTCCGAGCGCGGCGCGGTCGACGGAACCGGCCGGTGCCTCGGTACGGATACCCACGCGCAGTTTTGCGGACCGTGCGCGCGGGTTTTGTGCAAGTTCTTCGTCATCGGGCCCGACGGCCTTGCGGGTCTTGAGCGAGAAGGCGGGCTCAACCTGCTTACGCGCCGGCGCATAGCGGCTGCCCTGCCCCTCGCCGCCCGAGCGAAGCTGGAAGAAGCGCTTGACGATGCGGTCCTCCAGTGAATGGAAGGTGACGACCGCAAGCTGCCCGCCCGGTTTCAACGCCCGCTCGGCGGCTTCGAGCCCCTCGGCCAACTGCCCGAACTCGTCATTCACGGCGATCCGGATCGCCTGAAAGCTGCGGGTCGCCGGATGGCTCTGGCCCGGTTTCTGCCGTGGCAGGCAGCGTTCGATGACAGCGGCAAGTTCCAGCGTGCGCGAAAACGGCCGCGCGGCGACAATGGCGCGGGCGATCCGGCGAGAGGCGCGCTCTTCACCGTAATGATAAAGGATGTCGGCAATCTCGCCCTCGCCCGCCTCGTTTACCAGATCGGCGGCGGTAGGCCCACTGTGGGCCATCCGCATGTCGAGGGGGCCGTCTTTCTGGAAGGAAAAGCCCCGCTCGGCCTGATCAAGCTGCATCGACGACACGCCGAGGTCGAGGACAACGCCATCGACCGGTTCACCGGCCAAACGATCCATGTCGGAAAACGTGCC
The DNA here is from genome assembly GCF_025751495.1 of Albidovulum litorale. Classification (GTDB taxonomy): domain Bacteria; phylum Pseudomonadota; class Alphaproteobacteria; order Rhodobacterales; family Rhodobacteraceae; genus Albidovulum; species Albidovulum litorale. The sequence continues at coordinate 762,150 of NZ_JAOWKZ010000001.1, forward strand.
TTCGACCAGTTCCAGCCGATCGCCATATTGCCCGGCCCAGTCTTCGGCCATGCGAAACACCATCGGATCGCGGTCGATGCCGATGACCTTGTCCGCCCCTGCCTCCAAGAGGCCGCGCGAATAGCCCCCGGCCCCGAACGTGCCGTCAATCCATGTGCCGGAGACAGGTGCGACCGCCTCTAGGAGCGGCCGCAGCAAAACCGGGATATGGGGGGCGTCTGATATGCGGGCAGCGGCAGCGGCCATCTCTCACCCTTTCGGCAGGGATGGCAGGAGGCTTCTAGGGTCGAAGTCCTCGGGATACTGATCGGCGAGTTTTGCGCTCCGCCGTGCGGCCTTGGCCTCGTAGGCCTCAGGGTTCCAGATCCGGAAATAGTCGCCCGCCGAGATGAAGAACGCCTCATTCGTCAGGCCGATCTTGTCGCGGTATTTCTGCGGGATGGTCAGGCGGCCGTCATCGTCGATCTGCGCCTCGAAGGACTGGCCATACATCAGCTCCTCGATCATCAGGCGCTCGGGCGAGCCGCGCTGCATCATGCCGATCTGGTCGTCCATCTCGTGAATCGCTTCCATCGAGAAGACATCAAGCCAGTTCTGGCTTTCCGGTCCGTAGACGATGACGATGTTGGGACGCAGACCTTCGGTCCAGTCGGGGTCAGAGGCTTCGATCACGCGGCGGAACGGCGCGGGGATGGAAACGCGACCTTTCGCGTCCACCTTGAACGTATCCGATCCTCTGAATCTGCGTGCCAACGGCCCGCGCTCCTTAACCTGTCCCCTCCCCCCGAAATCCGCCGTCCGGACCCTGAAACGACAACGGCGGATTGGGCTGCTGCCACTGCCCAATCCGCCGCCCTCGTCCCATCTCTGGGTTGTCCGGCTGCGCATGCCACCTGGGGGGATGTCTGCTCGCTCACGCGCCGGATCTTTGGTTCGATGAAAGCGGGTGCCTGTATGAAACCTGACTTTCGCCTTTTGGGTCTTGATGCCCTTGAGCCCGTCCTCATCGGTGTATTAGGGATGCCATGGGAATTTACGGGAAGCAAGGAAAATCTTGCTTCAAAAGGTACTAGAAGTTGCGCCAAAGAATGCTGCAACGCAACAATTGGTAGGAGTTATCCCCAGACTCATCCCACAATTTGCAAAGCATGACATATTTACCGCTACATATAGACATTCCCGCTCGAAGAACGTGAGTCCCATAATTTCCCAGAAATTTATGCAGATACCTGAGATTGACCGCCATGCGTAGCCCATGAGGACGTTCAGCGGCCAGAATCACGCCAAAACACGGGAAATCACAGCCCGTTGATTCGTTATACGGACAGATTTCGATGTCTGCCCCATGCATTCCCATGGAGCAGCCGACGCTCCCGTGAATTCCCGGATCAGGCCATTCCGCCTGCCACAAGACGCTGGGCAAGACGCGCATAGGCCTCGGCGATCGGCCCCTCGCCAGCCGCGATGGGCGTTCCGGCGTCCCCCGCCAGCCGAACGTCGAGGCTGAGGGGAACCTCACCGAGGAACGGCACGCCAAGCTTGTCAGCCTCGGCAGCGACCCCGCCATGACCGAAGATATGCGCCTCGTGTCCGCAATTGGGGCAGACATAGGTTGACATGTTTTCGATCAGACCAAGGATCGGCGTCTTCAGCTTGCCGAACATGTCGATGGCACGTCGGGCATCGAGAAGCGCCACATCCTGCGGGGTAGAAACGATCAGAGCGCCGGTCACATGGCTTTTCTGACAGAGCGTCAGCTGCACGTCGCCCGTTCCGGGCGGCAGGTCGACGATCAGAACATCCAGATCGCCCCAGGCCACCTGCCCCAGCATCTGCTGAAGCGCGCCCATCAGCATTGGCCCCCGCCAGACCACGGCCTCATCCTCTTTCAGCATCAGACCGATGGACATGAAGGTGACGCCATGGGCCTGCAGGGGAATGATTGTCTTGCCATCGGGCGAGGCGGGGCGTTTTGACAGCCCCATCATGCGCGGCTGCGAGGGGCCGTAGATATCGGCATCGAGTAGCCCGACGCGGCGGCCTTGCCGTGCAAGCGCCACCGCAAGGTTCGATGAAACGGTGGATTTGCCGACCCCTCCCTTTCCTGACCCGACAGCAAGAATGCGATCGACGCCCGCAATCTTTGCTGGCCCCGCCTGCGGCGTCGGATGCCCGCCGATCTTCAGCGAGGGCGGCGCGGGTTTCGCGGCCGGGCCATGCGCGGTCAGCACGGCTGACACAGTTGTCACGCCGGGCAGCGCCTTCACCGCTGCTTCCGCGGCCTGACGCACCGGTTCCATCCGCCGCGCGATCTCCGGGTCCGGCGCTTCGATCACGAAGCGGACGCTGTCGCCTTCGATCGTGAGCGCCCGCACCAGATCGCGTGAGACGAGGTCGCCGCCATCAGGCAGTGCAAGGCGGGAAAGGGCGGCGAGAACGGTGTCGCGGGTCTGGGTCATGATGTCTGTCCTTAAGGTCGAACCCAACATGCCCGCTTTCTGGGCAAGGACAAGGGGGACATTGCCGCATCATTACGCAATCCCGTAAGCTACCGCTAGGGAAGGTAAAATTCCCGTGATGCGCTATGCAATTGCTGCATGGCAGCATTGATTGCGGCGGGTATTGTGCATCCGCAGCATGAGGTCCATGTTATCGGCAACGGCGCCTGAGACGGTGCCAATGATCCGAATGATGAGGCAAGAAAAATGGCTTACTCAACTGTTACCCGTGGCGCCCATATCGGCCTGGCCGACCGTATCGCCGCTTTCTTCACTGCGCTCCGCGACAGCCGTCAGCGTTACCGCATGTACCGCCAGACCGTCAACGAATTGTCGGTGCTGAGCGACCGTGAACTGCACGACCTCGGCCTGCACCGCTCCTCGATCGACGCGATCGCGCTGGAAGCGGCCTACGGCAAGTAAGTTTCTCTGCGGGCCTCCTCCTCCCCCGGCCTGCGGAAGATGCGGCGGCTCCTCCTCCCTGAGGCCGCCGCAGAGATCGGACCCGAAAGGTCCCTGACGATGCGCCGCCCCCTCCTCCTCCCTGGGGCTGGCGATGTGAAATGCGGCGGTGGCGTCCTCCTCCCTGCCACCGCCGCATCTTCACCCTGATCCGGCTGGCCCACTTCCTCCCGGGACAGCCGCGATGAAGATGGGCGGCGCCCCTCCTCCTCCCTGAGGTGCCGCCCGTTTTCATCCAGATTACGACGGTCCCTCTCTCCCCCTTTGGGATCGTGGTTGCGACTGGCGGTGCCTTCAGGGCACCGCCTTTTTCATTCTGCGGATATGAAAAGATTGTGGCCCGCATGCGGGCCATTCGCTTGTCTCGCCTGCGCGCTTACGCGCTTAGGCTCAGACCGCCTCCGGCAGGGGTATTTCTGCAATGAAGAAACTCAGAAGGGGATATCGTCCGCCGCCTCGGCGCTGACGATGAAGCTCGCCACGACATGTTTGGTGCCAGCTTTATCGAAGGCGACCTCCAGCTTGTCGCCCTCGATCCCCTCGACCACGCCGTAGCCGAATTTCTGGTGGAAAACGCGGTCGCCCTCGGTGAAGGCCGAAACGGCATCGAGGTCGATGACCACATTGCGCGCCTCGCGCGGCTGGCTGACGGGCCGGGTCTGGCTGCGGGTCTGCATGCGTTTCCAGCCGGGCGAGTTGTAGACGTCTGCCCGTGCGGCGCGATCCTCGATCCCGGCCGACATGGCAGCGGCCCCGTAGCCGCCACCATAGAGGCCGGGAGGCGTCAGCACCTCGACATGTTTGGCGGGCAGTTCGTCGATAAAGCGTGAGGGCATCTGGCTTTGCCATTGTCCGTAAACCCGCCGGTTCCCGGCGAACGAAATCGTGCACAGCTCTTCGGCCCGAGTGATACCCACATAGCCAAGGCGGCGCTCCTCTTCGAGGCCCTTGAGCCCGCTTTCATCCATCGAACGCTGGCTGGGGAAAAGCCCGTCCTCCCATCCCGGCAGAAACACGACCGGAAACTCCAGCCCCTTGGCCGCGTGGAGGGTCATGATGGTGATCTTCTCTTCGGCATCCTCGCTGTCATTGTCCATGATCAGCGAGACATGCTCGAGGAAGCCCTGAAGGTTGTCGAAATTTTCCAGCGCCTTCACGAGTTCCTTGAGGTTTTCCAGCCGCCCCGGCGCTTCGGGCGTCTTGTCGTTCTGCCACATCGCGGTGTAGCCGGATTCGTCGAGGATGGTTTCGGCCAGCCGGACATGGTCGTAGTCCGGGACCAGCGTCGCCCGGTGCCAGCGGTCGATGTTCTCGACGAAAGTCCGAAGCTGCGCGCCGCCCTTGCCACCGATCTGGCCCGAGGCAACGCAATAGCGCGCGCCTTCCAGAAGGCTGACCCCGTCCTCCCGCGCCTGCCGTTGGATCGTCTGCTGCGCCTTGTCGCCGAGGCCGCGTTTGGGCGTATTGACCACCCGCTCGAAGGCCAGATCGTCGTCGGGCGACACGGCAAGGCGGAAATAGGCCATCGCATCGCGAATCTCGAGCCGTTCGTAAAAGCGCGGGCCGCCGATGACACGGTAGGGCAGGCCGATGGTCAGGAACCGGTCCTCGAAGGCGCGCATCTGGTGCGAGGCGCGGACAAGGATCGCCTGATCGTTCAGGCTGCGCGGCTCCATGCCGCGGGTTCCGCGCTGAATGGCCTCCGCCTCTTCCCCGATCCAGCGCGCCTCTTCCTCGCCGTCCCAGTGGCCGATGAGGCGGACCTTCTCGCCGCCCTTGGCCTCGGTCCAGAGCGTCTTGCCCAAGCGCCCGGCATTGGCCGAGATCAGCCCTGAAGCGGCGGCGAGGATATGTTCGGTCGAGCGGTAGTTCTGTTCCAGCCGGATCACGGTCGCGCCGGGGAAGTCCTTTTCGAACCGCAGGATGTTGCCTACCTCCGCCCCACGCCAGCCATAGATCGACTGGTCGTCATCACCGACGCAGCAGATGTTCTTGTGTTTCGCCGCAAGGAGGCGCAGCCAGAGATATTGGGCGACGTTCGTATCCTGATATTCGTCCACCATTATATAGCGAAACCAGCGTTGATATTGTTCGAGAACGTCAATGTGGTTCTGAAAGATCGTCACCACATGCAGCAGCAGGTCGCCGAAATCGCAGGCATTCAGTGTCAGCAGCCGGGCCTGATAGGCAGCGTAAAGCTCGGTGCCCATATTGTTGAAGGCCGAGGCCTCGGACGAGGGCACCTGTTCCGGCCCCCAGGCGCGGTTCTTCCAGTTGTCAATGAGCCCCGCCAACTGCCGCGCGGGCCAGCGCTTTTCGTCGATATTGGCGGCGGCGATGATCTGTTTCATCAGTCGGATCTGGTCGTCGGTGTCGAGGATCGTAAAGTTCGACTTCAGCCCCACCAGTTCCGCGTGGCGGCGCAGAAGCTTCACGCTGATCGAGTGGAATGTGCCCATCCACGGCATCCCCTCGACCGCATGGCCCATCAGTCGCCCGACCCTCTCCTTCATCTCGCGCGCGGCCTTGTTGGTGAAGGTGACGGCCAGAACCTCGTTCGGTCGGGCCTGCCCCCGCGCCAGAAGATGCGCGATCCGGGCGGTCAAGGCCCGGGTCTTGCCCGTCCCCGCCCCGGCCAGCATCAGGACCGGACCGTCCAGCGTCTCGACCGCCTGCCGCTGCGCCGGGTTCAGACCGTCGAGATACGGTGCCGGTCGCGCGGCCATCGCGCGGGCAGAGAGGGAGGCGCCCTCAAAGGCGTCGGTATCGTCGAAACTGCTCATGGGTGGCAATCTAGCCGCATCGGGAAGTGAATTAAAGAGAAGTTCACACTCTGTTCCAACCCCAACGCTGGACTTTTTGCGCGCGCCTCGGAACAACTCCCCCATGGATCTGCATCAGCGTTACCCCGCGATATCCGACCTGAAGGCCCGCGCAAGGGCCCGCATCCCGCATTTCGTCTGGGAATATCTCGACAGCGCGACGGGGACCGAGGCGACGTTGAGGCGCAATCGCGTCAAGCTGGATGAGGTCCTGCTTAGTCCCTCGATCCTGCATGGCGAGTTCACGCCGGACCTTTCGACAAAGCTTTTTGGCCATGACTTCCCCCTGCCCTTCGGCATCTCGCCCGTCGGCATGTCGGGACTGATCTGGCCCGATGCCGAGCGGCTCTTGGCCGCCGCGGCAGGCAAGGCGGGGCTACCCTATTCGATCTCTACCGTCGCCAGCCAGACGCCGGAATTCGTGGCCCCGGTCCTCGGGGCGCATGGCTGGTTCCAGATGTACCCGCCGCGCGATCCGAAGATTCGCGCCGACATGCTGAAGCGGGCGAAGGATGCCGGGTTCAATGCCCTGATCTTGACCGTCGACGTGCCCGTGGCCAGCCGCCGCGAACGCCAGACCCGATCGGGCCTGACCCAGCCACCGAAACTGACGCCGCGCCTGATGGCGCAGGTGGCGCTGCGGCCTGCCTGGGCAATGGGCACGATGCGCATGGGTATGCCGCGGATGCGGCTGATGGATGGCTATGCCGAGAACACCGTCAGCCTCTCCTCGACCGCCCATATCGGCTATCTGCTGCGCACCTCGCCCGACTGGGACTATGTGAAGGCCTTGCGCGATGCTTGGGAGGGGCCGTTGATCGTCAAGGGCGTGCTTCGCGCCGACGATGCCGCGCGGTTGCAGGATGAAGGTGCGGACGCGATCTGGGTTTCCAACCATGCCGGGCGTCAGTTCGATGCCGCCCCCGCGACGATCGAGGCCCTGCCGCAGGTGCGCGCCGCGACCACCCTTCCGGTCATCTTCGACAGCGGGATCGAGGGCGGGCTCGATATCCTGCGCGCGCTGGCGCTTGGCGCTGATTTCGTCATGCTGGGTAGGGCCTGGCACTATGCGCTCGGGGCGCTTGGGGCCGTGGGGCCTGCCCATCTCGCCGACATCCTCGCCAAGGACATGGCTTCGAATATGGGACAGCTTGGCGCAAAGACGCTTGCCGACCTGCCGGGCTGCTTGCTGACCCCCTGAACGTCGCTTTCGGAATAATTGCTTCGCTTGCGCGTCAGAACGCCGCCCAAAGGGGCATATGCAGAACGAAACGTTACCGAATCCTGACAGATCGGTGGTTTTGGGTATTGCGCCGCAGCGCAGCATCCCTAAAGTTCGCGCCGCGCCACCCGGGGAGGGACCGATGACCGAATTCAAGAAGATCCTTGTCGCCAACCGTGGAGAAATCGCGATCCGCGTCATGCGCGCCGCAACCGAACTCGGCAAGCGCACCGTCGCGGTCTATGCCGAGGAAGACAAACTCTCGCTCCACCGGTTCAAGGCGGATGAAGCCTACCGGATCGGCGAGGGCATGGGGCCGGTCGCGGCATACCTCTCGATCCCGGAGATCATCCGGGTAGCCAAAGAATGCGGCGCGGATGCGATCCATCCGGGTTACGGGCTCCTCTCCGAGAACCCCGAATTCGTCGAGGCCTGCGCCGCGAACGGCATCACCTTCATCGGTCCGAAGGCAGAAACCATGCGCGCCCTTGGCGACAAGGCCTCGGCCCGCCGGGTTGCCATCGCCGCCGGCGTACCGGTCATCCCGGCGACCGAAGTTCTGGGCGACGATTTCGACGCGATCAAGACTGAAGCGGCCGAGATCGGCTATCCGCTGATGCTCAAAGCCTCTTGGGGCGGCGGCGGTCGTGGGATGCGGCCGATCACCAAGCCCGAGGAACTGGTCGAAAAGGTCCGTGAAGGCCGCCGCGAGGCCGAGGCCGCCTTCGGCAACGGCGAAGGCTATCTGGAAAAGATGATCCTGCGCGCCCGCCATGTCGAGGTGCAGATCCTCGGCGACAGCCACGGCAATATCTATCACCTCTATGAACGCGACTGCACCGTCCAGCGCCGAAACCAGAAGGTCGTTGAACGCGCGCCCGCGCCCTACCTGACCGACGCGCAGCGTGCCGAGATCTGCGAGCTTGGCCGCAAGATCTGTGCCCATGTAAACTATGAATGCGCGGGTACGGTCGAATTCCTGATGGATATGGATACCGGCCAGTTCTACTTCATCGAGGTGAACCCCCGCGTTCAGGTCGAACACACCGTCACCGAAGAGGTGACCGGCATCGACATCGTGCAAAGCCAGATCAAGATCGCCGAGGGCAAGACGCTGGCCGAGGCGACCGGTGTCGTCCGGCAGGAGGACGTGCAGCTCAAGGGCCACGCGCTCCAATGCCGCGTCACGACCGAAGACCCGCAGAACAACTTCATCCCGGACTATGGCCGCATCACCGCCTATCGCTCGGCCACCGGGATGGGCATCCGCCTCGATGGCGGCACCGCCTATTCGGGCGGCGTCATTACCCGGTACTACGACTCGCTGCTGGTGAAAGTCACCGCTTGGGCGCCGACGCCCGAGCAGGCCATCGCGCGGATGGACCGGGCCTTGCGCGAATTCCGTATCCGGGGCGTCTCGACCAACATCGCCTTTGTCGAGAACCTGCTGAAGCACCCGACCTTCCTGAACGACACCTACACGACGAAGTTCATCGACACGACGCCGGGCCTCTTCAACTTCAAGAAGCGCCGCGACCGGGCGACGAAGATCCTGACCTATATCGCCGACATCACGGTGAACGGGCACCCCGAAACCGCCGGCCGTCCGAAACCCCATGCCGAGGCGCGCGCGCCGAAGCCGCCCGCGCTCCGCGCGGCACCGGCCAAAGGCACGCGGAACCTCTTGGAAGAAAAGGGGCCACAGGCCGTCGCCGACTGGATGGCGAGCCAGAAGAAACTGCTGCTGACCGACACCACGATGCGCGACGGGCACCAGTCGCTTCTGGCGACCCGGATGCGGTCGATCGACATGATCAAGGTGGCACCCGCCTATGCCGCCAACCTGCCCGAACTGTTCAGCGTCGAATGCTGGGGCGGTGCCACGTTCGACGTGGCCTACCGCTTCCTGCAGGAATGCCCCTGGCAGCGTCTGCGCGACTTGCGCAAGGCCATGCCGAACCTGATGACGCAGATGCTGCTGCGCGCCTCGAACGGCGTCGGTTACACCAATTATCCCGACAACGTGGTGCAGGAATTCGTGCGTCAGGCCGCGACGACCGGCATCGACGTCTTCCGTGTCTTCGACAGCCTCAACTGGGTCGAGAACATGCGCGTCGCGATGGATGCGGTGGTCGAGAACAACAAAGTCTGCGAAGCGGCGATCTGCTACACGGGCGACATCCTGAACCCCGACCGGGCGAAATACGACCTGAAATACTATGTCGGGATGGGCAAGGAACTGAAGGCCGCAGGCGCGCATGTGCTCGGCCTGAAGGACATGGCGGGGCTTCTGAAGCCTGCTTCGGCCCGCGTTCTTTTCAAGGCGCTGAAGGAAGAGGTCGGCCTGCCGATCCACTTCCACACGCATGACACCTCTGGCATTGCCGGGGCGACGATCCTCGCCGCCGCCGATGCGGGCGTAAGCGCCGTCGATGCCGCGATGGATGCCTTCTCGGGCGGTACATCGCAGCCCTGCCTCGGCTCCATCGTCGAGGCGCTGGCACATACCGATCGCGACACCGGCCTCAATATCGGTGCGATCCGCGAGATTTCGAACTACTGGGAAGGTGTGCGCGGCCAGTATGCGGCCTTCGAGAGCGGCCTCGAAGCCCCTGCGTCCGAGGTCTACCTGCATGAAATGCCGGGTGGCCAGTTCACCAACCTCAAGGCGCAGGCCCGGTCGCTCGGACTTGAGGAGCGCTGGCACGAAGTGGCGCAGGCCTATGCCGATGCCAACCAGATGTTCGGCGACATCGTCAAGGTAACACCCTCGTCGAAGGTCGTGGGCGACATGGCCCTGATGATGGTGGCGCAGAACCTTTCCCGCGCGCAGGTGGAAGACCCCGCCACCGACGTCGCCTTCCCCGATTCCGTCGCCGACATGATGCGCGGCAATCTCGGCCAGCCGCCGGGCGGCTTCCCGGAAGGGATCATCCGCAAGGTGCTGAAGGATGAAAAGCCCAATACCGAACGACCCGGCAAGCATCTGAAACCCGTCGACCTCGAAGCGACCCGAGCGAGCGTCACGAAAGAGCTTCTGGGCTTTGCCGTTGATGACGAGGACCTGAACGGCTACCTGATGTATCCCAAGGTCTTCCTCGACTATATGGGCCGCCACCGGATCTATGGCCCGGTCCGGACCCTGCCCACCCGCACCTTCTTCTACGGCATGCAGCCGGGCGAGGAGATCTCGGCCGAGATCGACCCAGGCAAGACGCTGGAAATCCGGCTTCAGGCGGTGGGCGAGACCAATGAGGAAGGCGAGGCCAAGGTCTTCTTCGAGCTCAATGGCCAGCCCCGCGTCATCCGGGTGCCGAACCGCGCGATCAAGGCCAAGACGGCGGCCAAGCCGAAAGCGGCAGACGGCAACCCCAACCATATCGGTGCGCCGATGCCGGGTTCCGTCGCCTCGGTCGCGGTCAAAGCCGGGCAATCAGTGAATGCGGGCGACCTTCTTCTCACCATCGAGGCGATGAAGATGGAAACCGGCATCCATGCCGACCGGGCCGCAACCGTGAAGGCTGTCCTCATCCACGCCGGCAGCCAGATCGAGGCCAAGGACCTTTTGGTGGAGCTGGAATGATCCGCGCCGTCCTGACGTCCCTGTGCCTGCTTTCGCCGCTCGGCGCGCAGGCGCAGGACCCGACGATCAATGTTCCGGCCTCCGACCCGGCTATGAGCCGGGCCTTTTCAGAAGCGGCAGAAACCCTACCTGTATTTCTGGAACATTCCGGCGCGCTTTCAGGCGGGTCGGGCGATGGTTTCAGCATCAAGGTCGAAGTGCCGGTAGACCACTCCGAGATGGATGACGAGATCATCTGGGTGAGCACATTCGCCGTCAAACCCGATGGCATCGCCCACGGCCTTCTCGATAACGAACCGGTCTCGATCAAGGGAAAACGGATTGGCGACCGGATCGAGTTCCACCGCGACAGCATCCGCGACTGGAGCTTTGTCGGACATGACCAGAAGCTTTACGGTCACTACACGACGCGTGTGCTTCTGGACCGGATGAGCCCGGCCAGCGCGGCTCAACTGCAGCAGCTCCTTGCGCAATACCCGGTACCAACCAGCTGGCGCTGAACTCTTAGCATCGCATTAACCCGTCGTTCCTAGTGTACTCAGGGACAAAGCGGGGTGACAGATGACAGATGTGACAAGGCTTGGGCTTGAACAGTTTCTGGTCGAGGATGTGATCGTCACGCTTGGCAACATCCGCAGGACCTTCCGCTGGGTGCGGGAATCCGGTCCCGGCGCAGACCCTGCTGAACTGCATGAAAGGCTGGACCGGCTCGACCGGCTCATCGACGTTGTCGAGACGCGGGCGCGCGACGTCTGTCAGCAGCTGCAGGCCGCCGGGGGCCAGCTGATCCGCTACGCCGCACCCGTGGCACAGAATGAAATTCCGATTGAACTGGCAATCCTCGATGCCCTGGCCGGAATGGACGAGCCACCCCTGTTCCGGAGCCAGCGCCGCTGACGATCCGAGGCCGGCCAACTGCAATGCATCTCCCGAAAAATCTGCCCGCGACACACGATTTTCCTCTTGCAGCCGGTTCATAGGTCTACTAAATCGCTCCCATCCAAGGATGCGGGCGTAGCTCAGGGGTAGAGCATAACCTTGCCAAGGTTAGGGTCGTGAGTTCGAATCTCATCGCCCGCTCCAAAAAAACACGGGGCACCTTAGGGTGCCCTTTGTGTTTTCCAGCCTTCCTTCCCACCCGGGCGGCACGCCACTCCACCAGACTACTGGAATTCCTGCCTTTGCAAGCCGCTTCAAAAAACCTAGATTAATCAGCGTGCTTTGCGCTCGCTGCGGAAACTGTTCGCGGGATTTTGAGCGGATAGCCACATTTTGGACAAAGTTAAGACGCTTTTTTGACTTGGTGGTTGGCGGGTGCAACCATCGAATTCAGTTCGGTTTCGGCTGTCTTGCGCCGACGACACCAAGACATTTTTTATGAAGGGTGGACACATGAAACTCATGACTTTTTCGGCAACCAAACGGATGTTTGCAGCGGCGCTTCTGGTCGCTCCAGGTCTCGTTATGACGAATTCAGCGGCGCAGGCCGCTGCGCCATCGCAGGAGGAGCTTCAGGCATTCTGCGAACGCACGTCGTTCACACGCGGTGAAATCCGCCGTCTGCAGCGCAGCCGGTATTTCGATGACATCCTCGAATACACACTGGAATACTGCCCCTATGTAACGGCGGCGCTGACCAGCATTCCGACGGCGACAATCGAAGACGAGCCGGATGAGAAGCGCGATGACAGGGTGCGCCCGCAGCCGACTGGCGGCGGTGGAGAAGAGCCCGAAGGCGAAGAGGAGCCCGAAGGCGAAGAGGAGCGTGAAGACGAAGGTGAGCGCGAGGGCGAAGAGGAGCCCGAAGACGAAGGTGAGCGCGAGGGCGAAGAGGAGCGCGAGGGCGAGCGGGAAGCCGTTTAGTAACGGCACCTCACACACGCGGGGCCTTCCTGACGAACACTACCGGCAAAGGGCGTCTTCTGGCTCACATCATCGGAAGACGCCGCCGACCAGCGCCGCGCTCCATTGCGTTGGCCTGGATGGGTTCTGGATGCGGATAAAACTGTATCCCGTCCGCCACCAGGGCAGAATCTGGTTCCGGACATTGTCCAGTACCATGTCGCCCTGGTCCGTTCTCAGGACGAGAACCGCGTGTGATCCCCTTTTGCGGTCAAGCACCGTAGCAATCAGCAGCCGCTCTGGCGCGACACCGTGGCGTATCAACTCTCTTTTCTTCAAGAGAACGAAGTCCTCACAATCCCCGCCCCGAGCTGTGGGAAGGGCCCATACCTCTTCGCGGCCGTATTGACGGCGGTCGGAAATCGAATGTGTGCTCCGGTTGACCTGACGGTTGATCTTGCCAGCAAGCTTTACGTCATCCGATGAGGCCCCGTTTCCACCTCCGTTGCGCGCGCAGGCCCACCGATACCGATCGCAAAGACCCGCGAAGCCGTCAGGCGGCGCTATCGGTTTATCTGCTTGTATGAAAGATTCGCCATCGGCGCTCGCGTGGAGCGGTGTCGGCGTGAGCACTACAGCAAGGCACGCCAGCGTCACCGCAGCCACATAGCTGAGGCAGGACCGCAAATCCATCGCATCAGACCCAATGGGCGTAGTCCTTCTGCATTCGCCCCAATCTGGGCGTCGCGCAAATACTCCGATCATGTGGCAGCCTCTATTGTTCCCATCCCCGAAACTGAATGTCAGAAAAAGGTTATTTGATCATGACATCAAGATGTTTGTGATTAACGCTGCGTAAGCATGCAAAAGGCCGCCCATGCTCGCCCCCTTTTCAGGCGCTCTCCCGCCGCCTATAAGCACCCGGCAGGCAGCGGAGGCAGCGATGCGCAAAGCGACGATCACGCGGAAAACCGCCGAGACCGACATTGCTGTCGAGATCAATCTCGACGGCAGCGGCAGCTATTCCAACCAGACCGATGTCGGCTTCTTCGACCACATGCTGGACCAGCTTTCACGCCATTCGCTGATCGACATCGCCATTCGCGCCAAGGGTGATCTGCATATCGACGACCACCACACGGTCGAGGATTGCGGCATCGCGCTCGGCCAGGCGCTGACACAGGCGCTTGGCGACAAGAAGGGCATCCGCCGTTACGGCCATTTCGCGCTGGCGATGGACGATGCGCAGATCACGACCGCGCTTGACCTCTCCGGGCGGCCTTACCTTGTCTGGAACGTCGATTTCCCGACGGCAAAGATCGGTACATTCGACACCGAACTGGTGCGCGAGTTCTTTCAGGCGCTGTCGACCCATGGCGGGATCACGCTGCATGTCGACCGCGTGCATGGGATCAACAGCCACCACATCGCCGAGGCGGCGTTCAAATCGGTCGCAAAGGCATTGCGCATGGCCGTGGAGCCCGATCCGCGCGCGGCAGGCGTTCTCCCTTCGACCAAGGGGGCACTGTGAGCCTGACGGTCCTTGTCGATTACGACAGCGGCAACCTGCATTCGGCCGAGAAGGCGTTTCAGCGCATGGCGACAGAGACAGGGGCCGGATCGGTTCTCGTGTCTTCCCTCCCCGAAGATGTGGCCCGCGCCGACAGGATCGTGCTGCCGGGCGACGGGGCCTTCCCGTCCTGCCGGGCCGCGCTCGACCGGTTCACCGGACTTTTCGAGGCGATTGAACAGGCGGTGACCGTAAAGGCTCGCCCCTTCCTCGGCATCTGCATTGGCATGCAGATGATGGCCACGCGCGGGCTTGAATACCGCGAGACTCCGGGCTTTGGCTGGATCGGCGGCGAGGTTGTGCGGATCGAACCTTCGGAACCGTCGATGAAAATCCCCCATATGGGCTGGAACGACCTGATCATCGACCATCCCCATCCGGTTCTCACAGGAATCGAAACCGGCCAGCATGCCTATTTCGTGCATTCCTACCATTTCCGTGTGGCCGACCCGGCCCATCGCCTTGCCCATTGCGACTACGGCGGCGACATCACCGCAATCGTTGGGCGCGACAACATGGTCGGCATGCAGTTCCACCCCGAAAAGAGCCAGGCGACCGGCCTGCGCCTGATCGCAAATTTTCTCAACTGGCGACCATGACCGATATCCCCACGATCCTGCGCGCGATTCTCGATACGGTCGGGCAGAGTGCGGATCGCGGGCAGGTCGCGGACTATATCCCCGAACTGGCGAGCGTCGATCCAGCCCATTTCGGCCTCTCGGTCGTGCTTGCCGATGGCAGCCAGCATTCGGTGGGCGATGCCGCCGTGCCGTTCTCGATCCAGTCCGTCTCCAAGGTCTTTGCACTCGCACTGGCACTCGGGCGGCTTGGCGACAGGCTTTGGACCCGCGTCGGGCGCGAGCCCTCGGGCCTTGCCTTCAACTCGATCCTCCAGCTTGAACATGAGAAGGGCAAACCCAGAAACCCCTTCATCAATGCGGGTGCCATCGTCGTCACCGACGCGGTACTGGCCGGTCACGCGCCGCGGGAATATCTGGGCGAGCTTCTGCGTTTCATCCGCGCGGCCGCCGAGGATGACGACATTCATATCAACGAAGACGTCGCCCGCTCGGAAACCGAAACAGGCCACCGCAACTTCGCGCTGGCGCATTTCATGCGTGGCCACGGCAACCTGCAAAACCCGCCTGAACTGACGCTTGGCGCCTATTTCCACCAGTGCGCGGTCGAGATGAGCTGCGATCAGCTCGCCCGCGCCGGCCGCTTCCTGATGGGCGCGCCTGATGCACCCCGGCTGGTATCCCCCGACCGCGTGCGGCGGATCAATGCGCTGATGATGTCTTGCGGCCACTATGACGGGTCGGGCGAGTTCGCCTATCGCGTGGGCCTGCCGGGGAAATCCGGGGTTGGCGGCGGTATCCTCGTCATCGCGCCGGGGCGGGCCTCGATCGCGGTCTGGTCGCCGGGCCTGAACCTACAGGGAAATTCCAAGCTGGGCACCGAGGCGGTCGAGATGCTCGCCCGCCGCACCGGCTGGTCGGTCTTTGGCTGACGCCTGCGGCGGGTTCGGCACCGCCCTGCTCATCGCCACCTGACAAAACCACGCGGACCAGACCCCGATTTCTTTCAATGAAATCGGGCCGGACAAGAGCTATTGTTTGGGGAAATAGTCCTCGCAGCCGCCTTCGCGGTAGACATCCGCCGTGCAGCAATGCAGGCCGCCGCCAAAGGCATAGGCGTCGCGCAGCTCGACCGGCACGACCTCCATCCCCAGCTTGTCCATCTGTTCCATCTGATAGACTTCCGAGGCTTCGACACAGACCGTCTTGGGGTCGAGCACCAGCACATTCATCGAAAGCCAGGTCGAGGAATAGCACAAGGGCGGCGGGGCGTTGTGGGCCGGTTGCGCGGCATCCACGATCTCCCAGTCATTGGCACTGAACATCTCGCGCTGGTCCTCCGGCAGACGGCGCTGCGGGTTGTTCAGGATCAGGCCGGGGCGGAGCGGGGTGAAGGTCGCGTCGATATGGATCGGATAGGGGTCGCCGGGGAAGTTCACCGCATGGACCCGGTGATCGGGGAAGTGGCGGCGCAGCCATTCGATGCCCTTGAGGTTGGTGGTAAAACCATGCTGCACCACCAGATCGCGGCCGAAACGCAAGACATCGGCGGCGTCGAACAAAGGCTCTTCCTCGGTCGTGACAAAGAACTTCTCGGCTGTCCATTTCAGCCGCTTTTCCACGCCGATCTTCTCAGACAGGTAATCGGGGTGGTAATCGGCATCCGTCAGCCGCGGCTTCGGCGCGCTTTCGTGACGGAAGTTCGGGTCCTCGTTGAAATACTGCTGCATCAGCGGCCGGTAGTTCAGATATTCGAACCAACGGCAACGATAGGACATCGTCGCCTCCAGCATCTCGGACCCGACGGTCAACAGCACATCGCGCGGCGGCATGCAGCCGAACTGGCTGTCGGTGTGGAAATCGGGCGTGGTCGCGGGCAGCGAATGGTCGATCGGTGTCGGCCGGTCCACCCGGATGCCGCGCCCCTCCAGCATAGACGCGAAGTTGTCCAGAAGTTCATTGGCCCGGTCAATCGTCTCCTGCGGCCGCCGCCCCCACTGGCCGCGCATGTCGCTGTCCTCGGGCACCTTGGCGTCCAGCGCCGGTTCCTCCGGCGGGATATGGCAATTGTCGGCGCGGCCGACGATGACATGTTTCAGAGGGTCCCATTCGTTCCAGCTGTTCACGACGGTCTTTTGCATGTGATCCCATCCCCCGGGTCGGTGTTTGCCCGAATTCCTATGAGGACGGAACGCCGCACACAAGCCCCGGGAGCGACGCGATAAGGACATCGCCCGCCAAACGGTCAGGGACGCCCGGTTTCAACCAGCCTTGTGAAGCGAGGAAAAGAGCCGCGGGTCGATGCTGTCGGCGACGAAGGTCGGACCTTCGGTCAGGATCGACACGGCATCGTGGCTGTGCAGGCTTTCCTGATGGCTCGCAACGATGCGGAAATCGCCGATCCGGTCGTCGCCCAGAAGCCGTTCGGCAAAGCTGCGCGCGGCATCCTCAACGAAGATCGGGTTGGCGGCGTTCAGCTCGGCAAAGGCCTGCTCGTCCTCACGCTTGACCATCACTTGCGTTTCGGTCGGCACGGCGGCGCGGGCGAGGTCGATCAGATCCTCGTACCAGAGCCGTTTGCCGCCCTCCTCCACCACCGAGATGCGCGCGACCGAGCGTTGCGAATGCGGCGTAGCCAGTTGCCCGCGCGCCTGGCGCGCATGTTCGGAAAGCTCCAGCGAACAGGGGCAGGTCGAGGAATAGACATAGTCGAGATGGGTGATCCGGGTCTGCCGCCCCTCGCGCTCCATCAGTTCCAGCGCGATGTCGTAATACTGCCAGCCGGTCAGGCCCGAACGCAGCGATTGCACCTTCGCGGGGAACGAAAACCGCATCATCAGACGGGCGTCGATGCTGTCATGGTCCTTCTTGTAATCCTCCAGCACGGCGGCGAGGACGGAAAAGGAAAAGGTCCGTTCGGCATGGGCATAGAAGGACCGCATGATGCGGCTCATGTTGATGCCCTTCTTCTCACCGATCAGGCTGACCGTGCCGGTGACCGAGGTTTCCAGCGTGATGTCGCCGCCATCGCGGGTGTGAAACACGATCGGCAGGCGGAAGTTGGAGATGCCGACATGCTGGATCGGCGCCTGCGCACCGACGATCAGGCTGGAGGGGCCGTTCTGAAGATCGGGCATGGAGGCGCGATAGGCCTCATCGGCCTTGAACCCCTCGGGATAGGTCCGTGACAGATCGGGGTAATTGCCCAGGTCGCGCCCGGGTAGAAGCCGGGCGATGGCGGGGTCGAGCCGGGCGACCTCGGTCGGGTCGGCACGTTGCGCCCATGCACGCAGGACGGCCAAAGCCTCCTCGGCATCGGCGCGGTTCGGTTCCCGGTCAATCTCGCCCACGAAGTTCATGGCAAGCTCCTCGATGATCCGGACAAGACCGGACGACCCATTATGCGGGAAGGCCGGGCACCTTGTCCAACCCTACGCGGATATTCTCGGCGCTTTCGCGACCTTAGACCGCATCCAGCGCCTGACGGAGATCAGCCAGGAGGTCACCCGCATCCTCGATCCCGACCGACAGGCGCACAAGCCCCGGCGTAATGCCGAGCATGACCTTCTGCTCGGCCGGAAGCCGCTGGTGGGTCGTCGTCGCGGGATGCGTGATGATCGACTTGGCATCGCCGAGATTGTTGGAAATCTTCACGATTTCCAGCGCGTTGAGGAAGCGGAAGGCCGCCGCCTGCCCGTCCTTGACCTCCAGCGTCACCACGGTGCCACCCGCTCCCATCTGCTCCATCGCGATCCCGTGCTGGGCATGACCTTTGAGCCCCGGATAAATCACGCGGGAAAGCTTGTCGTGCCCCTCTAGCGCCTCAGCCAGCGCCAGCGCATTGGCGGCCTGCGCCCGCACGCGCAGATCAAGCGTTTCCAGCCCCTTCAGCATCACCCAGGCGTTGAACGGGCTGAGCGCCGCGCCGGTATGCTTCAGATAGGGTTCCAGAACCTTGCGAATGTAGTCCTTCGAGCCGCAGACCACGCCACCGAGGCAGCGCCCGCCCCCGTCGATATGCTTGGTAGCGGAATAGACGACGACATCCGCGCCCAGTTCAACGGCCCTGGAGAAGGTCGGTGTCGCAAAGACGTTGTCGACGATGACGGTCGCGCCGACGCCGTGCGCAATCTCGCAGACCGATTTCACGTCGATGACCTCAAGCGTCGGGTTCGATACCGATTCGAGAAAAACGACCTTGGTGTCAGGCTGCATCGCCGCCCGCCACTGATCCAGATCGGTGCCGTCCACCAGCGTCACATCAACACCGAAACGGCCCAGAATCTCAAGGACATAGAGACAGGAGCCAAAGAGCGCCCTTGCCGCTACGACATGATCGCCGGCTTTCAGCATCGAGGTCAGCGCGCCATTGACCGCTGCCATGCCGCTCGCCGTGGCGAAGGCATCCTCGGTCCCCTCGATCGCGGCCATGCGTTCCTCGAACATGCGCACGGTCGGGTTGCCGTAGCGGGCATAGATGAACTCGTCCGGCCCGCTTTCGATGAACCGTGCCTCGGCCTGTTCGGCGCTCTCATAGACGAAGCCCTGCGTCAGATAGATCGCCTCGGACATCTCGCCATATTGGCTGCGCCGCGCGCCTGCGTGGATGAGTTTGGTGCGTGTTTTCCAGTCTGCCATGACCATTCCTCCGGCAACAAAAAACCCCCACCGGAACAGGTGGGGGCCTTGGGCCTCCGACCTCTTTAGCGGCATGTTTAACGTGGCCCGCAATCCGGTAACAAATCGCCACAAGACAGGCGATAGCGCGAAGTGGACGCCGGGTCAACGTCCGAATACAGCCCTGATCCTTGTGACCGCTGTCCCGATGCGGTCAACTGGCCTCACAGCGAAAGGAGATTCGATGCCCCGTTCCGCCGCCCTCGCCGCCCTCTTTACCCTTGCTGCCTGCGTTCAGCCCGCCCCCGCGCCTCTGGGCGAATTTCGCATCGGGGCCGAAACCTATCGGATTACAGAGAACGCCGCCGGTACCTGGCGGGTTCTGGTCGACGGCCGGTCCGTCATCTGCTCCAAGCCGACGGAAGAGGCCTGTTACTGGTCGGTCCGTCATTACCTGACCTCGCAGGAAGTTCTCAACGATTACGGGTAGTCAACCTGTGCGTCAGCGCACGTTGCACCGGGGGATTTCACGCTCCACATATGGCTCAACTGACGGATGAGCACAGGATCGGACATGACCGCCCCCATCGAGCTTTATTACTGGCCCACGCCGAATGGCTGGAAGATTTCAATCGCGCTGGAGGAGATGGGGCTGCCCTACAACCTCAATCTGGTGAATATCGGTGCCGGAGATCAGTTCAAGCCGGACTTCCTGAAGATTTCACCGAACAACCGGATGCCCGCGATCGTCGATCCCGAGGGGCCGGACGGCGAACCGATTTCAATCTTCGAAAGCGGCGCGATCCTGCAATATCTGGCCCGCAAGAGCGGGAAGTTTTACGGCTCAACCGAACGAGAACGGGTCGCGGTCGACCAATGGCTCTTCTGGCAGGTCGGCGGCGTGGGGCCGATGGCGGGACAGGCGCATCACTTCCTGAAATATGCGCCGTCGCTGGAGGTGCCGCAGGTCCTGCCCTATGCGCAGGACCGCTACCGGGCCGAAGTCGGGCGGCTTTACGGCGTGCTCGACCAGCAACTGGCAGACAACCGTTTCGTCGCGGGTGAATTCTTCTCGATCGCCGACATGGCGCTCTGGGGCTGGTGTTCGGGTTGGAAAGGTCAACAGCAGACGCTGGACGACAAGCCCAACATGAAACGCTGGCTCGACGAGGTCGGCGCCCGCCCCGGCGTCCAGCGTGGTCGGGCAGTGGCGAATGAAAAACGCAGCAATCTGCAGGACGACCGCAAGGCGCAGGAACTGCTGTTCCGGCGGTGATGCCGGAAACTTTCAAAGTTTCCGACGCGATTTCTTTCGAAGAAATCGCTTCCCTACCATATCGGCCAATTCTGCAAAACGCTTCAAACCAGTGAGACGTGGCTCCTTCCCGAGCCCCAGCCACAAGCCCCTAACCGCTCGCCATTTCTGCCGCCACCTCGAAGAAGGCCTGCACCAGCTTGCCGGCCTTGCGCTCGCGCAGGCAGATCAGCGCCTCATCCATGACCATCGCAGCCCCGGCCTCGATCGGAATGCTGACCAGCCGCGCGTCCGATCCGAACTCGGCCGCCGAGACGAACCCGACGCCCGCGCCCGAGGCCACGATCTCGCGCACCGCCTCGCGCCCCTCGGCCTCGATGGCGGGCGTCAGCACCACGCCCGCGGCCCGCGCCGTCTCTTCCAGCTTTGCCCGCGTCCGCGACCCTTCCTCGCGAAACACCAGCGGCAGCCCTGCAAGATCGCGGAACGTCAGGCTGGACCGGCGCGCCACCGGATGATCCCGCGCCACGAAGGCGGTAATCGGCGTGGAGTTCAGCTTCAGCGCCTCGATATCGCGGCTGTCGGGCATGTTTCCCAGAACCCCGATATCGGCCTCATAAGCATAAAGCGCATCCAGCACGCTTTCCGTATTGCCCGCGTGAACCGTAATACGCACTCCGGGGTAACGGTCGCGGAACCGGGCAAGGATGTGCAGCAGGTGATGGGCGCTGTCGGCCACGATGCGCAGGGCCCCCGAGCGCAACGCGCGCGCTTCGGACAAAAGGTCCAGCGCCTGACTTTCGCTGTCAAACAGCCGCCGCGTGATCTCCAGAAGACGCTCACCCTGCGGCGTTAGAGACACCTGCCGCTTGTGACGGTTAAAGAGCAGGACGTCGTATTCCTCTTCCAGCTTCCGAACCTGATCGGAGATCGCGGGCTGGGTCAGATGCAACGCCTCCGCGGCCCGGGAAAACCCGCCGAAAATGGCGACATGATGAAAGGCGCGAAGCTGGACATAGCGCATGGCGGCCTCCCAATGGACATGTTCCACAGATGTATCATTTAAACTTATATATCAATCTAAATTAACGATTTTACATATGGTGTGACACATGGAAAAAGACCCCCATCCGCAGCGTCCCGAACGGAGCCTCCGCATGACGCAGACCACACCCCTGCCGACCCCCAGACTGGGCGAGCCCTATCTCTTGACCCCCGGCCCGCTGACCACGGCCTATTCCACCAAGGAAGCGATGCTGAAGGACTGGGGTTCGTGGGATGCCGATTTCCGCGCCATGACGAAGTCGCTTTGCAATCAGCTTGTTGCGCTTGCAGGTGACACGAAGGGAGAGTTCGTCTGCGTGCCGATGCAGGGCTCCGGTTCTTTCTCGGTCGAGGCGATGCTGGGCACCTTCATTCCCTGGGACGGCAAGGTTCTGGTGCTGGCGAACGGCGCCTACGGGCTCCGCGCCGCAGAGACAATGAAATACTTGGGCCGGGGCTACACCCTGATCGACAAGGGCGACTACATGCCGCCCCGGGGCGACGAAGTTGCGGCCGCGCTCGATGCCGATCCCGACATCACCCATGTGATCGTGATCCATTGCGAAACGTCGTCGGGTATCCTGAACCCGGTCGCCGAAATCTCGGAAGCCGTTTACGCCAAGGGCCGCAAGCTTCTGATCGACTCGATGTCCGCCTTCGGCGCCCTGCCCCTCGACGTGAACGAGATCCGGTACGAGGCGATGGTATCCTCTGCCAACAAATGCATTGAGGGTGTGCCGGGCTTCGGCTTCGTCATCGCGCGGCGCTCTGAACTGGAGAATGCAAAGGGCAACAGCCACTCGCTTGCGCTCGATATCCACGCGCAATGGGCCTATCTCGAAAAGACCGGCCAGTGGCGCTACACGCCGCCCACCCATGTCGTCGCGGCCTTTCTGGAAGCTTTGCGCCTCCATGCCGAGGAAGGCGGCGTCGCGGGCCGTGGCGCACGGTATACCCGCAACCGCGACGTGATGGTCGAGGGGATGCGGGAACTGGGCTTTGAGACGCTGCTGAAGGATCGCTGGCTCAGCCCGATCATCGTGACCTTCTTCTGCCCGGCCGATCCGAACTTCGTCTTCAACGACTTCTACGAAAAGATGAAACAGAAGGGCTTCATCATCTATCCCGGCAAGCTGACCGTTGTGGACAGCTTCCGTGTCGGCTGCATCGGCCGGATGGACGAACATGTGATGCGGAACGTGGTTCAGGCCGCCAAAGAGGCTTTGGCCGAGATGGGCGTCACCTCTGCTGCCCCGCCCGCAGCCGCGATTGCCGAACGCGCCAAACTCGCCGCCTGAGGCGGCGCCCGAAATTTGAGACGGAAGGACCTAAGATGAATATGCAAAACCGCGCGCCCGTGATGGCTAATGACCGCGCCTATCCCTGGCCGAAAGTGCCCGCCGTAGCGATCTGCCTAGACGGCTGTGAGCCGGAATATCTGGAGGTCGCCATCGCCGACGGGCTTATGCCGACACTGAAGCGGATGCGCGAGACGGGCACCGACCGGCTGGCGCATTCGGTCATCCCCTCCTTCACCAACCCCAACAACCTCTCGATCGCCACGGGGCGGCCTCCTGCGGTGCATGGCATCTGCGGCAATTACCTCTATGACCCCGAGACGGGCGAGGAGGTGATGATGAACGACGTGCGCTTCCTGCGCGCGCCGACAATCTTTTCACAATTCTACGAGGCCGGCGCCCGGGTGGCGATGGTCACCGCCAAGGACAAGCTGCGCGCGCTTCTGGGCGCGGGGCTGAAGTTCGACGAGGACCGCGCGGTCGCCTTCTCGTCGGAGAAGTCCGGCACCACGACCAAGGCCGAACACGGGATCGATAATGCGAGCGCATGGCTTGGGATGCCGGTGCCTGAGGTCTATTCGGCCGACCTTTCCGAGTTCGTCTTCGCCGCCGGGGTCAAGCTTCTCAAGGAATTCAAACCCGACGTGATGTATCTCTCGACGACGGACTACATCCAGCACAAATACGCCCCCGACCAGAAGGGCGCGAAGGACTTCTACGAAATGTTCGACCGCTATCTGGCGGAGCTCGACGCGCTCGGCGCCGCCGTCGTCGTCACCGCCGACCATGGCATGAAGCCCAAGCACAACGCGGACGGGACGCCCGCCGTGATCTATGTGCAGGACCTGATGGACGAATGGCTGGGCGAGGACGCCGCCCGCGTGATCCTGCCGATCACCGACCCTTATGTCGTCCACCACGGGGCGCTCGGGTCCTTCGCGACCTGCTATCTGCCCGCCGGGACCGACCGCGCCGGTATCATGGCGAAACTCGATGCGCGCGACGAGATCATCCTTGTCGTCACCCGCGAAGAGGCGGTGAAACGCTTCGAACTGCCCGCCGACCGGATCGGCGATATCGTCATGATCTCGGGCGAGAACATGACCATCGGCACCTCGGCCCACCGCCACGACCTTGCCGCGCTGAAAGAGCCGCTACGTTCCCACGGCGGCTTGACCGAGCAGGAAGTGCCCTTCATCGTCAACCGCAAGGTGGACCTGCCGAACGCGCCGGAACTCAGGAACTTCGACGCGTTCCTATACGCCTGCACCGCAGCGGCGCTCTGACCATGAAGGACCAGCACATGACGACTATCGACATCCGCCACGAAGGCATGCGGATCGGCGGCGAGACGGTCTTTACCGACAAGGTGATCGAGGTCCGTTATCCCTATACTGACGAGGTCGTGGGGACGGTCCCGGCAGGCACCGCCGAACATGCCCGCAAGGCGTTCGAGATCGCGGCGAACTACCGATCGAAGCTGACGCGCTACGAGCGCAGCCAGATCCTGAAGCGCACAGGCGAAATCATCGGCGAGCGGCGCGACTATCTGGCCAAATGGCTCGTTCTGGAACTGGGCATCTGCTATCAGCACGCGGTCTACGAGACGAAGCGCGCGCAGGACGTCTATACCTTCGCCGCCGCGCAGGCTTTGCAGGATGACGGGCAGATCTTCTCCTGCGACCTCACGCATAACGGCAAAGACCGCAAGATCTATACCAAGCGCGAGCCGGTCCGGGCGATCAGCGCGATCACGCCCTTCAACCATCCCCTGAACATGGTCAGCCACAAGATCGCCCCGTCGATCGCCACCAACAACTGCATGGTGTGCAAGCCGACCGAACTGACGCCGCTCACGGCACTGACCCTCGCCGATATCCTCTATGAAGCCGGATTGCCGCCTGAAATGTTCCAGGTAGTGACCGGCTGGCCGCAGGATATCGGCGAGGAGATGATCACCAACCCCAATATCGACATCATCACCTTCACCGGCGGGGTGCCGGTCGGCAAGATGATCGCCGCAAAAGGCGTCTATAAGCGTCAGGCGCTGGAACTGGGTGGCAACGATCCCCTGATCGTGCTCAATGACCTCAACGATGCCGATCTGGACAAGGCTGCGACGATTGCGGTGGCGGGCGCGACCGGCAATAGCGGCCAGCGCTGCACGGCGGTAAAGCGCATCCTCGTGCAGGAGTCGGTCGCCGACCGCTTCGTGCCGCTGGTTCTGGAGAAAGCCAAGAAGATCAAGTTCGGCGATCCGATGGACCCCGCGACCGAGCTTGGCTGCGTGATCCATTCCAAGGCCGCCGAGCTTTTCGAAAAGCGCGTCTATATGGCGGCCGATCAGGGCGCCAAGGTGCTCTACGATCCCGGTCGCAAGGGTGCGCTGCTGCCACCGATCGTCGTCGATCACGTGCCCCATGACAGCGAGCTTGTCATGGAGGAAACCTTCGGCCCCGTCATCCCGATCGTCCGCGTCCCGGACAATGACGAAGAGGTCATGCGGATTTCGAACGGCACCGAGTTCGGCCTCTCCTCCGGCGTCTGCACCAACGATTTCCGCCGCATGCAGGCCTATATCGAGGGGCTGAATGTCGGCACGGTGAATATCTGGGAACAGCCCGGCTACCGGATCGAAACCTCGCCCTTCGGTGGGATCAAGGATTCCGGTAACGGCGTGAAGGAAGGTGTGACCGAGGCAATGAAGTTCTTCACCAATGTGAAGACTTATTCGCTTCCCTGGCCACGCTGAGCATGTGGCGAGGACGGGAGCCTCCGGCGGGAGTATTTTCGGACAGAAAGTGAGGCGCGTGTGATCACCCACACCGAAGGCGAGTCCAATACATCGGAAGCGCGCCGCAACTGGGCGGCGCGCCATCCCGATGCGGCGACGCGCGACCTGCTGGCGCGCGACGCGGACGCATTCCTGCACCAGTCGCTGTCCTCGCCCTGCGTTTCCACCATCGTCAAGGCGGACGGCATCTGGATCGAGGACACCGCCGGGCGGCGCTACATGGATTTCCATGGCAATTCCGTCCATCACATCGGCTATGGCCATCCGCGCGTCGTGGCCGCGATTAAGGACCAGCTTGATCGCTTAAGCTTCTCGCCCCGCCGCTTCACCAACGAGATCTCGGTGGAACTGGCCGAAGCGCTCGGGACGCTGGCGCCGGGCGATCTGGGCAAGGTTCTTTTTACGACCGGTGGCTCGGACGCGAATGAGGTCGCGCTTCGCATCGCGCGGGCGGCGACCGGACGGTTCAAGACAGTGAGCTTCTGGGACGCCTTCCACGGCGCGGGCTTCGGAGCGTCGAGCGTCGGCGGCGAGGCGACGTTCCGGTCCCACATCGCCGGGCCCCTGCTGCCGGGCGCCGAACATGTCGCCCCCTTCAACTGCTACCGCTGCGCCTATGGCCATGCCGGGCCGGAATATTGCGGACTCGCCTGCGCGAAGATGGTGGAGTTCGTGCTGGAGCGCGAGGGCGATGTCGCCGCAGTCATCGCCGAACCGATGCGGGCGGTGCCCGTTGTGCCGCCGCCGGGCTTCTGGAAAGCGGTGCGCGCGGCCTGCAACCGGCACGGCGCGCTTCTGATCATGGATGAGATCCCGACGGGCCTTGGCAAGACCGGAAGAATGTTCGCCTTCGAACATGACGAGGTGATCCCAGACATCGTGACTTTGGGAAAGGCGCTCGGCGGTGGCATCCTGCCCATCGCGGCGGTGATCGCGCGGCGCGATCTGGATGTCTGCGGCGATTTCGCCATCGGCCACTACACCCATGAAAAGAACCCGGTGACGGCCCGGGCGGCGCTGGAAACCCTTGGCGTAGTTCACGACGAGGGGCTGGTGGACCGCGCGGCGGAGCTTGGCGCCCATGCGCTCAACCGGCTGCAGGAAATGGTCGGCGACCATCCACTCGTCGGCGATATCCGGGGCCGCGGCCTGATGTTCGGGGTCGAGATCGTCGAGCACTGCGAGACCCGCGCACCGGGACGCGCGGCGGCGGAACGCATCTACTACCGCTGCCTTGAGGCGGGTCTCAGCTTCAAGATCAGCGCGGGATGTGTCCTCACACTTTCCCCGCCCCTGACCATCGCGAAAGACGACCTGGACCGAGCACTCGACATCGTGGCCGAGGCCATCCGCGCCGAGATCTGAGGCCCCTAGGCTGCCAGAGTATCGGCCAGTTCGCGCCAACGGTGGCAGGCGACCTCATGCCCGTCACCGGGATGTTCCAGCTTCGGCTCATCCTTCTTGCAGATGTCGATGGCGAAGGGGCAGCGGGTGTGGAACTTGCAGCCCGAGGGCTGGTTTGTGGGCGACGGGATTTCGCCTTCCAGCTTCTGCGCGCGGCCCCGGTCATCGGGGTCGAGCGACGGGATCGCCGAGAACAGGGCCTTGGTATAGGGGTGGCGCGGCGCCTTGAAGACCTCGCGCGTCGGCGCGCTTTCCACCAGTCGCCCCAGATACATAACCGCGAGATGATCGCAGGTATGGGCGACGACCGACAGGTCATGGCTGATGAAGAGGAAGGTGATCTTCAGATCGCGTTGCAGCTCTTTCAGGAGGTTCAGAACATCGGCCTGAATGGAGACGTCGAGCGCCGCCACGCTCTCATCGGCCACGACGAATTTCGGCCCCGAAACGAGCGCCCTTGCGATGGAAATCCGCTGGCGCTGACCGCCCGAGAAGGCATGCGGGAAGCGCCGCAGGTGTTCGAGGTTCAGCCGGCATTTCGCCGCGATCTGACGGACCCTTGCATCGGTTTCCTCGCGGGTCTTGGTCAGCCCCATCACCTCCAGGGGTTCGGCGATGATGTCGCGCACGGTCATGCGGGGGCTAAGCGCCGCATAGGGATCCTGGAAGATGAGCTGCGCGCGCTTGCGGTAGTCTTTCAGTTCCGGCCCCGCGAGCGTCGTCAGGTCGTAATCGACCTCGCCATCGGTATAGTGCGCCGACCCGCCGGTGATCGGCACCGCCTTCAGAAGCGCCCGACCGAGCGTCGTCTTGCCCGATCCGCTTTCGCCGACAAGACCGAAGAACGACCCCTTCTCGATGTCGATATCGACATGGTCCACCGCCTTCAGGATCGACTTTCCGAAGAAGCCGGAACCGATCTTGAAACCGACCGACAGGTCGCGGGCCTTGATCAGGGTCTCGCTCATGCCGGGACCTCCGTATGCAGATGGCAGGCGACCCGGTGCGTGGGATCGACCTGCGTGTCATGGGGCAGTTTCGACTTGCAGACATCGCCGATGATCTTCGGGCACCGCGTATGGAAGACGCAGCCCGAAGGGCGCTCCAGTGGCGACGGGATGTCGCCCGCAACAGGGGTCAGCGGCGCATCGAGATCGTCGAGTTTCGGCAGGGCCGCCAGCAGGCCTTGCGTATAGGGATGTTTCGGGTTGCGGATGACCTCACGCACCGGACCTTCCTCGACGATCCGACCGAGATATTTCACCGCGACCTTGTCGGCGGTCTGGGCGATGACGCCGAGGTCATGGGTGATGAAGATGATCCCCATGTGAAACTCGCGCACGAGGTCCTTCATCAGGTCGATGACCTGCGCCTGAATGGTCACGTCGAGTGCCGTCGTCGGCTCATCGGCGATCAGAAGCTTCGGCTTGGTCGAGATCGCCATCGCGATCATCGCCCGCTGGCGCATCCCGCCGGAAAGCTCGAACGCATACTGGCTGAACCGCCTTGCCGGGTCAGAAATGCCGACCCGGTCCAGCATCTCGACCGACAGGTCCCGGGCCTGCGCCTTTGACATGTTGGAATGCAGCATCAGCTGTTCGACCATCTGGTCGCCGATGGTGATGGCGGGGGCAAAGCTCGCCATCGGTTCCTGAAAGATCATGGAGATCGCGCCGCCCCGCACGATCTTCAGATCGCGCGCGGATTTCAGCTTCAGGACCTCAACCGGGCCATTCGCCGTGTGCAGGATGATCTGGCTTTTCGGCCCGTAGACCGCGTTCTTCGCATTCAGATGCATCAGCGCCTTCGCGGTCACCGACTTGCCCGAGCCGCTTTCGCCGACAAGGCCCATCACCTGCCCCTTGTCGATCGAAAAGCTCACATCATCGACCGCCGTTACCAGACCCTCATCGGTCCGGAACTGGATGGTCAGGTTCTTGACTTCGATGAGTGCCGTCATTTCTTCGTATCCGAATAGGGGTCAGCCGCGTCGCGCAATCCGTCGCCGACGAAGACGAAGGCCAGAACCAGCGCCACGAAGAAGATGACGGGGATGAAATACCACTGGTAATTCAGAAGCACGTCCGCCTTCGAGACGTTCTGCATCAGCGCGCCGAGCGAGTTGACCGGGTCCTTGAGCCCGAGGCCGATGAAGCTGAGCGCGGTTTCCGACCGGACCATGTAGGGGAAGGAAATCATCAGGTCGACGATGATGTAGCTGGTGAACGAGGGCAGCAGGTGGCGGCGGATGATATGGCCCGCCGAGGCGCCCGACAATTCGGCTGCCAGCACATATTCCTGCGTCCGCTCGGTCAAGAGGTGCGTTCGTATTCGTCGCGCCAATGTTGGCCAGCCAATGAGGCCGAGGATGATCGAGATGAAGAAGAACCGCGTCTCGGACGACCAGTGATCGGGCATGAAGGCGGCAAGCGCCATGAACAGCGGGATCGACGGCACGGTTCGGATCGCGTCGGTGATCATTTGCAGGACCGAGTCGATCCAGCCGCCGAAATAGCCGGCCACCCCTCCTATGATCAGTGCCAGCACGAAGGAGATGAAGACACCCAATGTACCGACCGCGAGCGACGTCCATATCGCGTGCAGCGTTCGCCCGAAGATATCCTTGCCGCTGGCATCGGTACCGAAGAGGTGGATCATGCCGCCTTCATCCAGTCCGAAAAGATGAATGTTGCCGGGAATGACGCCGAGGATCTTGTAGTCCCACCCCTTCACGAAGAACCGCATATAGAGCCGGTGCTCGCGGTTTTCGGTCACGACCCAGCGGAAGTTCGTCTTGATCGAACGCTCGCGTTCCGTTGCATAAACGAAGGGGCGGAGCGAGAACCCGTTCTCGTCCCAGAATTTCGGGAATTGTGGCGCGCCGTTTTCATAGTTCTCGTCGCGGCCCGCGATGGTCGGATCATAGGGCGACAGGAAGGGCGCGAAGATGCCCATCATGATCATCAGGACCAGTGCCCAGGCGGCAATCATCGCCGTCCGGTTGCCCTTGAACCGCGCCCAGATCAGCTGCCCCTGCGAGGCGGTGAAATAAGCTTCCTTGGCCTTCTGATCGACCCCGGCGGTGGCTGTCTTGCGTCTGAACAACATGGCCGCCTCCCCTTACGATCCGATGATGCCGCGCCGGACGCGCGGGTCGATGAGGGCCAGAAGAATATCGGTGACGAAATTCAGGGCCACGATGCTGGCGGTCAGAAGGAAGATGATCGCCCCCGCCAACTGCTGGTCGTTTGACCGGGCGAGACTCTCGAAGAGAAGCGCCCCGGCCTCGGTCAGCGTCAGGATCAGCGCGACGATGGGCAATTCGTTGAAGATACGGTTGAGGTCGAAGCCGAGCGAGTTAATGACCGGCCCCAGTGAATGCTTGGCAGGATAGCGCCAGAGGAGTTTCGACCCCGACACGCCCCTCGCCGAGGCGGCGGTGACGTAAAGCTTGCCGATCTCGTCCAGCATCAGCGCCCGCACCGTTTGCAGGGCGAAGGCGGTGGCGGACCATCCGAGGATGAAGACCGGCAGCCAGGCGCGGCTGATGAAGTCGCCGAACTTCGCCCAGCTCCACGCCGCATCCCTGTATTCCTTAGAGAACAGGCCCGTCAGACTGTCGCCGAACAGAACCGTCGAAATCAGCATGATGATGAGCGCCAGAAGGAAGTTCGGCAGCGCCAGGCCGAGATAGGAGACGAAGCGCAGGGAGTTGTTGGCAACCGCGCTCGTCGAACTGGCGGTCACGATGCCTATTGGCACCGCGATCGCGTATGAGAGGATCAGCGCGGCCATACAGATGCCAAGGGAAATCCAGAACTTGTCCGCCAGAAGCTGGTTGATGTTCAGCCGCAGGATGCAGCTGTCGCCGAATTCGCCATGGACGAAGACGTTGTAGACCCAGTTCCCCCACCTGACCGGGAAGGGTTTGTCGAGGCCCAGACGTTTCTCCTCTGCCTCAATATCGGCGATGGTGATCTGCGAGCCTTGGGTGTTCTTGAATGCAAGGTAGCGTTCCGCACAGGTGCCGGGCACCAGCTCCATCAGCGTGAAGACGATGAGCGAGACGGTCAGAAGCGTGATCAGCGCAAGAATGGCGCGGGTCAGCGCGAACTGGGCGAATTGGGCCATGGCGGGTGGTCCTGTGTGAAAGCGGGCCTTCGAACCGGGGCGGCCTGAGCCGCCCCGGCCGATTTCGACATCAGGTCACGACATCACTCGTCGAAGTACCACTGTTGTGCGCGGTAAGGATACGTCCGGTAGTATTCGTAGGACGCGGTCTTGAACTCGGTGAAGTTCTTAAGCGCATTGCGGTGATAGATCGGGTCCGGCGTCAGCGCAGTGCCGATGAACAGCAGGTTTCCGGTCATGTTCTCGACCATGCGGTTGGCGATGGCCTTGAACTCGTCCGTGCCCGCCGGCGTCGATTGCAACGCGTTGATGTCGTCGACAAGCTGCTTGACGTAATCGGGCGGCTCAACCCCGCTCGCACCGCCGGAATCGACCCATTCGGCCCAGAGCATCCCGGTGCGGTGAGCAAAGTAGTTCTCGAACGGCGGCACCCAAAGTTCGTTGTTGCCAAGGATGATACCCGTCGGCTGACCCTTTTCCCAAAGACCGACATCGAGCTGGTTCGAGGATTGCGCCGAGCGGTACTCGTCCGGCGTAATTTCCTTCACCGTGGTGTTGATGCCGACATTGGACCAGTGCTGGCCAATCAGTTCGACGACCTGCCCGGCGATACCCTGAGTCGCGAACTGCAGGTTCAGCACCAGCGGATCGCCGTTTGGCAGGTCGCGGAAGCCGTCACCATTGGCGTCGACCACGCCGACCTCATCCAGCAGCGCCTTGGCGCCGTCGGGATCGAACTCGGCCGCGAAGGCCTTCCACTTCTCGTCGATGTAGTCCGGCAGCGGCGAGAAGCCGGTATACTGCTGGATAACGCCCTCACCGAAGTAAGCCGTCTGGTTCAGTTCCTCGCGGTTGATCGCGATCGACATCGCCTTGCGGAACCGGAAATCGCCGAAGACCTTGCGCTTTTCCTCGTCCGCCGAGGTGACGTTGAACGACACCGCATGCATAGCGATTTTCGGCTTCAGCTGGATCGTATACCCGCCCTTCTCCTGGTTCTCCAGCAGCAGCGGTGCATCGGCCAGTTGCAGCGACTGGGTCTTGTAGTCCGCTTCGCCGTTCACAAGCTTCAGCAGCCGTACTTCCTGGTCGTTGGCATAGATCTCGTCCTGCTCATTGATGTAGGGCAGCTGCTGACCCGTCGTATCGACCATATGGAAATAGGGGTTCGCCACGAAGTGCCGGCCCTCGGTCGTATCCCGGATCAGGATGTGGCTTTCCAGCGTCGGCATCGTATCGGCCGGCATGTTTGCAACCTTGTCCGGCGCGTTCAACTGCGGCGTCGGCGTGTCGGTCCAGTCCGAGTTGCCGTAATAGGCCTTGATGACCTCATAGCCATTGGCAAAGCCCAGATCGGCGGCCAGCTTGTCGGCATCCGGGTTCACATCCGGGTGGAACTGGCCAAGGAAGTGCTTGGGCTGGAAGCCCTGACCGAAATGGGTCGCGAAGTGGGCCAGAAGACCCGGCTTCGGCGCCGGAAGATTGAAGACCACGGTCTGCTCATCCGGCGTATCGACCGTCATCCGCTCACCGGCGACCAGCACATAGTCCTTCGGCTTTTCGATGACGTTTGAGTCAAGCGCGAGGTTATCGTACCAGAACTTAACGTCTGCCGACGTAAACGGCGCGCCGTCCGACCATTTGTGGCCCTTACGCAGGTGGAAGGTCAGCTGCGTGTAATCCGCGTTCCATTCCCACGACTTGGCGATGTTCGGCACGATGGTTTCAAGATCGTCCGAATAGCGCACGAGGTTGACATGGCGGGTCGAGAGGAAGTCGGACGTACCGGCCTCGGTCGCGTTCGACAGCGCGTCGAGCGTGCCGCCGTATTTGCCCACCGAGTCATAGGGCACCACGACAAGCGGTTCCTCCGGCAGACGATCCGCGAGCGCCGGCAGCTCCGGATTTCCGCGGATCATGCCGTTCAGATCGGCAATTGCCGGGTTTTCCGAGAACTCCATCGTGCAACCGGCGGCTGTCTGGAATTCCGCCAAGTCGTATTGTTGGGGGAAGGCGCCGGGTGCGATCCCGCCCATATCGGCAACTGTGATGCCGGGGCAGTTCGCATAGGCCGCCATGGGCAATGCAAGCAGCGCAACGCTACCGAATAACAGTCTTTTCATGTTCACTCCCGTTGTTTGGCTTTGTTGGATTTCGTTGTTTTTGTGAAGTAATCCGGCCAACTGCCCGAACGCTATGAACGGCCGGAATTCAAGTATAGGTCCAGTACCTCCCTTCAGATATGGCCAGAATCCGACGCGCAGACCAAGCCTTTCGGCCTATGAGAAAACGCGTGATTCCTCCCCTTGGTGCGCCGGCTTCCCGGCGTCGCTGGCCCGAGTATGGGCCTGCGACCGAAACCCCGTCAAGCATGCCGAATGCCCGTGGAAATGTTTGTACACCCATGGTCATCGCGGCACCGTCACGGCTCCTTCCCCCGTCACCATCGTTCGGGTAAATCGGCTCGCCGCATGGGTCATCCGGTGATCGGCCATGGCGCGGTACATCTCCAACAAAGCGCTCTGCGCGTCCGGATCGCCCGAGATGTCGCGCATCTCACCGTGCCGGTCATGATCAAAAAGCAGCGATGGCAGGCCGCCATTGAAATGAACGAGGGTATGCCTCCCGCTCCTGAGCACAGCCAGATTCGTCGTCTCGGGCGTCAGGCCCAGCCGCTTCTGCGGCAGGGTCGGCGCCACCGGATCGCCGAAATCCAGCTCCGAGAATGTGAAGCGGCGCCACTCGCGGGGCTTTTCCCCCCGAAGCATGGGCATCAGGCTGCGGCCATTCATCGTCTGCGGCACCTCCAGCCCGAACCGGTCGAGAATCGTCGGTGTGACGTCGATGGATTCCGTCGGCAGGTCATGTACCGCGCCGAACGATCCCGGCAGGTCCGGATCGCGGATGATCAGCGGCACATGGTAGGCCGCATCGTGATAGGTCGACTTCGCCCAGATATAGCGGTCGCCCAGCATCTCGCCATGATCGGCGGTCACGATGATCAGGGTCCGGTCATACTGACCGGTCTCTTTCAGGAAGGCGATCAGGCGTCCGAGATGGTGATCGACCTCGGTCGCAAGCCCCAGATAGATCGCGCGCAACTGCTGGATATTCTCATCCGTTGGGTCAAGATCGGCGAATCCCTCCACCATGCCCGCGATTGGGTTCTTGGCATGACACGGGGCGACAAACGGATGCACCGCCTGCTCCTCCGCCATCGTTCCAGCGCGGGCAGGCAAGGGCAATACCGCAGGATCATACATCCGGTTGTAGGGTTCGGGCGCGACCAGCGGATTATGTGGCCGGATATAGGTCACATGCGCGAACCAGCCCTGCTTTCGGGCGCGCAGGGCGCGGATCGTCTCATCGGTCAGGAACGCCGTATCGCTGTCCTCGGCCCGGTAAAGTGCCGGGTCGTCGGGGCGGGGACCGGCCGGGCGGAAGATGTCGGGATAAGGCGGAACGTCATAGCCCTTTTCCATCAGATAAGCCCGCCATGGCAGGCTCTCCTCCAGCCGCATCTCGACGACTTCCTGAAAGCCGGGCAGCACTTGCTCATAGCTTTTCAGCACCGGATCATCCGGCGCGTGGACACGCGGGTCGGGCGTCGCGTCGGTGTAGCCGAAGAGCAGCGGCAGCCAGCCCGCCCTTCGCATTTCCGTTGCAAGGTTCGGCGTATCATGCGGCAAGGGCGTACCGTTCCGGACCGACCGATGGTTCATCGCATATTGCCCGGTCAGCAGCGAGGCGCGAGAGGGCCCGCAGGGATTGGCGACCGAGTAATGGCGGTGAAACGACGCCGCATCGGCCACCAGCGCCCGCAGATTCGGCAGATCGACATGGCTGGCCAGCGCGCCATGCAGACAGTCCGCCCGAAGCTGGTCGATCACGACGAAAAGAACGTTATCCCTTGGCACTACTCAGCCCCTCCTGTGGGCATCGTTATCGACCAGAAGTGCAACAATTTTGATTCGGTGCAATGAAATTTCGTGGATTTTTGTGGATTTATGTGGGCTAACTTCCGTTTAGGGAGGAACCATGACGCGACCGGACGGTGGAAAGACCAGCCACCGGCAGTTTGAACTGCTGGAAGTCCTGCGCCGGCAGGGCGGATCGGCGCGCAATGCCGACATCGCGCAAGCCATGGATGTTTCAGAAGAAACGGTGCGCCGACTGGTCAAGACTCTGGCCGATGACGGCAAGGTCGAACGACTTCATGGCGGCACTGTGCTGGCCGGTGTGGAGCCGGGATTTTACCAGCGCATCGCGCAGAATCCCGACGGAAAGAAGCGCATCGCTAAAAGTGTCGCGCGCGAGATCACCGACGGCATGTGCATCTTCCTCGATGTCGGCACCACCACGACCTTCGTCGCCGAGGCGCTGCGCGCACACCACCGGCTTTATGTCGTGACGAACTCCATGCCCGTGGCCCAAACGCTCGCCCATCACAATGACAACCGCGTGGTGCTGACCGGTGGCGATGTCGGCCATGACGAACACGGCACCTATGGCCCTCTCGCCGAAGAGGTGCTGCGCCGCCACGCCTTCGATGTCGCGATCCTCTCAGCCAACGCGCTGAACGACCGCCATGGCTTTCTCGTCTTCAACCCCGCCGAGGCCGCCATCTCGCGCGTCGCCGTGGAACAGGCCCACCGTCCTATCGTGACGGCGGACCACGAAAAATTCGGCCGCCGTGCGCCGCAAGTCTCCTGCGACCCCGCCGATATCGACCTGCTGGTGACCGACCGCGTCCCTCCCGCCCGTCTCTCCGCGGCACTCAAAGGTTGGGGGGTCTCGGTGCGTATTGCGAAGGAGGTGGTTTGAAATGACTGCGACCATGGCCGATGCCATTCAGATCGCCGAGGCGGCCGGCAAAGTGGCGATGCGCCATTTCCGGGGCGCCCTTGGCGTCGATTTCAAGTCAGACGACAGCCCGGTGACGCAAGCCGACCGCGCGGTGGAGGCCGAAGTGCGCCGCCTGATCGCCGACCGCTTCCCCGGCCACGGCATCTATGGCGAGGAACAGGGGATCGAACGCGGCGAGGCTGACGACCTCTGGATCGTCGATCCGATCGACGGCACCCGCAGTTTCATGACCGGCCATCCTTTGTTCGGTTTCCTGCTGGCCAAGCTGACGCGCGGTACAGCCGACCTCGCCATCGTCTCGGCCCCCGCCATGGGCGAGGTCTATGCCGCCGCAAGAGGGCAAGGCGCGATGCTGAACGGGCAGAAGCTGCGCACCTCCGGCCGCCGGGGGCAGGACAGCGCGGTGCTCTACATCAACGAAGGTGAAAAGATCTGGCGCGCCGCGCCCGGGGTCTTTGCCCGCCTCATGGAATTCGGCCGCACAAGGCGCTTCGCCTATGACTGCTACCCTTACGCGCTGCTGGCCTCGGGTCATGTCGATGCGGTCGTGGATTTCGACCTGCAACCCTATGACTACCACGCGGTTGCGCTTCTGGTGGAGGAAGCGGGTGGCGTGATGACCGGCTGGCGGGGCGAAAGGCTTTCCATGCAGACCGGGATCGCAACCGTGGCCGCCGCCACGGCAGAGCTTCACGCCGAACTGCTGGAGATCACCGCGTCAGGTCTTTGACCAGAGGCTGAGCGTATCCGCCCCGACCCGCTCGACCGAATTCAGCCGGAACCGTTCCGCACCCCCCAGTGCCGTCAGCCCCAGCGGCCCGAGCCCCGGCCGAGCATCGGCGCCCAGCGCCAGTCCCGCGGTGAAAAGCGCGATCTCATCCACGAGCCCCGCCGCCATCAATGACGCCGCTAACTGCCCGCCGCCCTCACAGAAGACCCGCGTCAGCCCCGCCGCGCCAAGTGCCGCGAGCATCGCGGTGGGGTCGAGCCCCCCCGCCCCCTCAGCGCAATCGAACAGACGTGCCCCGGCTGCCTGCCACGCATCCCGCCGCGCCTTCGGCGCGTCTGCTCCATGAACCAGCCAGACCGGCACATCGCGCGCGGTCCGGGCGAGAGTGCTGCCCTCCGGCAGATCGAGGTTGCGCGCGGCAATCACACGGACGGGCTGATGCGCGACACCCATGTCGCGGACCCTCAGATCAGGGTCATCCGCCCGCGCCGTCCCGCCCCCGACCAGAACAGCGTCATGGGTCGCCCGCATCGCATGAACCCGCCGCCGCGCCTCGGGCCCGGTGATCCATTTGCTTTCGCCCGACACCGTCGCGATGCGTCCATCCACGCTCATCGCCAGTTTCAGCGTCACTATCGGGCGGCCCTGCCGCATACGTGTCAGGAAGCCGCGCTGCATCGCCTCGGCCTCGGTCGCCATCATCCCGGTCTCAACCGCGATCCCGGCGTCGCGCAGCATCGCATGGCCCTTGCCTGCAACGCGGGTATCGGGGTCCTCCAGCGACGAAACGACCCGCGCAATACCGGCGGCGATCAATGCGTTCGCGCAGGGCGGGGTCTTGCCGTGATGGGCGCAGGGCTCAAGGCTCACATAGGCCGTCGCGCCACGGGCCGCTGAACCCGCCTCAGCCAATGCCACCGTCTCGGCATGCGGCCGACCGCCCGGCTGGGTCCAGCCGCGCCCCACGAGCCGGCCGCCCTTCACGATCACGCAACCGACGGCGGGATTGGGCCAGACCCGGCCCAGCCCACGCCGGGCAAGGCCGAGAGCATGGGCCATATGACGCCGGTCGTCGGCGGCGCTCACTCTTCCGCCGTTGAGGGCGGGCGCAGTTCAGAAACGAACTTGTCGAAATCGTCCGCCGCTTGGAAGTTCTTGTAAACGCTGGCAAACCGCACATAGGCAACCGTGTCGATCCGCGCCAGCGTCTCCATCACGATCTCGCCGATGGTTTTCGACGGGATGTCCGTCTCGCCAAGGCTTTCCAGCCGCCGCACGATGCCGGAAATCATCTGGTCGATGCGTTCAGGCTCGATCGGGCGTTTCTGCATCGCGATGCGGATAGAGCGTTCCATCTTGTCGCGGTCGAAATCCTCACGCTTGCCCGAGGACTTGATCACCACGAGGTCGCGCAGCTGCACCCGCTCATAGGTCGTAAACCGCCCGCCGCAGGCCGGGCAGAAGCGTCGCCGCCTGATGGCCACATGATCCTCGGCGGGGCGTGAATCCTTTACCTGAGTATCGACATTTCCGCAAAACGGGCAGCGCATTCCCTTCCCCTCGGCCAAGATCCCCGGTTATCCACAGGCACTATAGGCTCGCCTCAAGAGTTTGGGTAGGGGGCAATTTCCACCACCAAATGACGCGACGGAACTGGGGGAAATTGCGCAACAGGTTCCCCTCGTTTGCGCGCTCCGGTTGTGGGACAAAGCATCTGTTCAGCCCGGAGCCGGGGGTAACGAGACTCCGGCCGAACGACCGCAGCCACGGATCTTCCCGGCAGGCCCCTCCCGCAGATGCGGCCTACCGGATGAGATGTGCCACCACCATGCGGTCATGGGGCGCCCGGCGATGTTCGAACAGGTAGACACCCTGCCAGGTTCCAAGCGCCGGGCGCCCCGCCATCACAGGGATCGACAGGCTGACGGGCAGCAGGGCCGCCTTGATATGGGCGGGCATGTCGTCGGGGCCTTCATAGGTATGGGTCAGGTAGGACATGGCCGGGTGATCGGAGGGCGGCACCAGCCGGTGGAAGAACTCCGTCAGGTCGGTCCTCACCTCGGGATCGGCGTTTTCCTGAATGGCGAGCGAACAAGAGGTGTGGCGCACGAAGAGCGTCAGCAGCGCATCGCCCTGCCCTTGGCAAAAGGTTCGCACCTTGTCGGTGAACTCGTAAAGCCCCGGCCCGCGCGTCGGGATGGTGAACACCTCCTGCCGGCTCATTTCCGCCCCTTGATCCGGTGCCAGACCTTGCGCGCCTCCTGATAAAGGACGTTCCTTCGCGGGAAGTCAGTCTTGCGGGTCTTGCGGTCATGGACGGTGAACTCCACCGTTTCGCGCCAGTCGAGCACGGTGATGAAATCGTAGGACAGCCCCAGCCGCCAGACGAGATAGGGAAAAGATATCTGATCCCGCCGCGAAAAGCGCAAGACATGTTCCATCCATCGGTCGCCGAAGCGCATCATGGCCGGGTCCTTGTGGCAGCGCACCATGAAATGGCCCTCGATCAGGCCGGAATGCGCGGGCATGCCTTCGCTGCGGTAAGTCCGTTCACGCTCTTTCAGGATACGGTAATCGTCGAGCCCATTTTCCCAACAGGTCTGCAATTCGTGGTAAACGCAGTCGCGCCGGAAATGCGGGAAGGCGAAGAATGCAGCATCGGATTGCCCCCGGACCGCCGCCAGCACCTCCAACGGGTCACGTTTCAGCCGCGACTTGTTGTCGATCCAGATCGACCATTCGGCATCAGGGAAGTAGCGATGCGGCGCGAGTTTCGCCCGACGCGAGGCACGGGCAGGGTCAAGCCCGTCGAGCGGATCACTGATCACTTCCACCCCCGGCAGGGTCACCCCTTCCCGGTCGGTGAACAGAACCCTGCGGCACGTGTCGAAGCCGCCGAAGACATCGGGATTCAGCGGATCGGCGGCCCCGTAATGGGCGGAATAAAGAACAAGGGACATGGAACCCCAGAGGCAGTTTCGCCCGGCACTATAACCACGCCTTGGCGGGATGACAGGGGGGGCAGCGTGGCAATGCCTTGATCTGACCTTTCGCCAGGCGGATAGAGCGGGCATGCCCGACAGATCAGGACGGCGTGGCGGGAAAAGTTTTAACAAAAACCTTCATGCCTTGTCGCAATACCGAAGGTGGGAGGGATATCTGCAATCGGTCGTCAACGGGCTCACAGTGGACGTGTCATGCAGAGACACCGTCGGCTGCGCCCATGCGGGCAATGCGGCGATAGCCGGCCTCGCCCCACCAGAAGCCATTGGAAAAACCGGGACCCATTTTCAGTGCATCCAACTGTGACGTAGCCTCGTCGGCTCCGATGCGACCATCGGCAAGATCGCGATAGATGTGCGCGACCGCCACCATGTCCTGCTTCTGCGGCCCGAGCCTGAGCGCGGTCACACCCATTCCCACCATCTCCGGCACCGCGGCGGCAAGATTCATGTAGCTCCGCGACATGGTCTGGATGCCGTTCACTGTCAGGAACCCTGGCCCGTCGAGCGTATCGAGCGGCATGCCGTCCGGATCCTCCTCGCAGACGAATTGGCAGTTGTCCTTGGTCCGGCCATGCGCGCGGGCATGATAGCACCGCGCCGACAGCGCGAGCGAGGCGCGGCCAAAGACCTGCACCTCAAGTCCTGCACCCAGCACCCTCGCCTTTTCACCGAGAACCGCAACCGCATCGCGCGGCAATTCGGCGGGCAGCGCGAAATGGGTGGCACCGCGCGCAGCAAGAAACGCCATCGTCTCTTCGTTATAGACGTTCATATAGGGACCGACCCGGTGCGGGCGGCCGGTCAGGTGCAGAAGGGCGGCGGCGTTATTGGCCTCCACCTCGCGCCCGTCCTCGCCGTCGCACAGCCCCTGGGTCGCCTTGCGTTCGCGCTTCAGCATGATCTCGGCAAGTGACGAGATGACGACACGCTTGCCCGCCCGCTCCAGCCGTTCGGCGGTCTCATAGAGGTCGGGCTCATGGAAAGGCGCGCGTTTGGAACAGATGACCTCGCCCAGATAGACCGTATCGACCGGTGCCTCGTCGGCGATCCTTGCATAGAAGTCGCGCCGGGCCTCTGCCGACCAGTGAAAGGGGATCGGGCCGAGTGTCAGGTCCATCTTTACCGCCATGTCTTAGTCCTGAAGGCACCTTGCGTTTCCTTCTGCCCCTCGGTCAGGGCCAGGAGGTTCGCCAGTTCCGGCTCCCGCCCTGCGCGGATCGCGTCGACTGCGGACCGGAAGGCCGAAACCACTTGTCGCACATAGGCGCGCGACCGCTGGCGCCCCTCGATCTTGAAGGCGTGCACGCCCGCCGCCATCAACTCGGGCAGAAGCCGCGAGAGGTTGAGGCTGATCGGTTCCTCGAACGCATAATAGCCCTCGGGCCTGCAGGGCGCGCGGTAGCGGCCCTTGCAGATCGTCGGATAGCCTGCCGTTTCATCCGGTGCGAAACGGTCGATGGTGAAGGCGCCGAGCCTTGTGGTCATCGACCCGTCGGCCTCGCGCCGGTATTCGACATCGTTCGCGGGCGAGCAGACGCCATCCATATTGGTCGAAAGCCCGGTGGCGTAGTTCGTCAGCGAACAGCGCCCCTCGACCATCAGGCCGTGATTGCCGAAGATGAAGGTCTCGATCTCGCAGGGGATCTCGGCCGCCAGCGTGCGGATTTCCGGCACTGTCAGGATGCGCGGCAGGACGACGCGCTTGATGCCGAAGGCCTCGACATAATAGCGGATCGCCTCCGGACTGGAGGCCGCGGCCTGCACCGACAGGTGCAGCCGCTGGCCGGGATGGGTGCGGCGCAGCCACTCGGCGACCCCCATATCCGCGACGATCATCGCGTCGACGCCGTATTTCGCGCCCAGATCGGCCGCCTCCTGCCAAAGCGCGAACTTGCCCGCCGGGGGAAAGGTGTTCAGCGCCAGCAGAACCTTGGCCCCCTTCGCATGGGCATAAGCGACGCCTTCCGCCATCTCGTCAGGGGTAAAATTCAGCCCCGGGAAGTTGCGCGCATTGGTCGCGTTCTGAAACCCGCAATAGACCGCGTCAGCCCCCGCATCGACCGCCGTGCGCAAAGCGGCGGGCGTCCCCGCCGGACAGACAAGCTCGGCCGTGGTCATGCGCGTGCCTCCTTCTGCCGCGCACGTTCGCCTGCGCGGCGCAGCGCAGCCAGCACCGCCCGGCCCGGCGCACCGAACATGCCAGCGACCCGTTCGGCAATCGACCCGTCGATATCGTCAAGCGCATTGCGCAGCGAAACCACCGCCTCGGTATTGCCCGCGATCACCAGCGCGCGCGAAAAGAATAGCGCATCACCGTCCAGATCGGCGTCGATCAGTTCCAGAAGGTCGAGGAACCGGCCCGAGATATGCGCGACATGGGGCGGCAGCGCCCGACGCGATACGGCGCGCAGAACCGGCGCTTCGCGATCCGGCCTCAGATGCAATGCAAAGGGCATATTCACCGGGTCGATGATGAAATCCGCCCCGACCCAGGGGCCGAGGCGGTTAAACATCGACGGGTTCTCGGCCGCGATCCGCCGCACGATCCGTGCGAGGATCGGCTGCAGAGGGAACAGGGGCAGCAGAGGCGGGGGCATGCGGGCGGCGGGGCCGGAATCAGTGTCGTTCATGGCCAGATCGCTAGCACCGTCCCGATCCGCCTTACTTGATATTTGTCAATCGCCCGCAATCCTACAAAACCGTGATCGGGAACACTGCCCAGCAATGCTAACTTCCGCCGACAGGCTACAGGGAGGACCTCAGGATGACCCGTCTCACAGCAAAGGACTTCGCTCCGGAAATCCTCGAGCTTTATGACTTCTACGCCCATGGCATGATCACCAAGCGCGAATTCCTCGACCGGGCCGCCAAGTACACGGTCGGCACCATGACCGCCGCCGCGATCCTCGGCGCGATGAGCCCGAACTATGCGCTGGCCGAACAGGTCAGCTTCAACGACCCCGACATCACGCCCGAATACATCACCTATCCCTCGCCCAACGGTCACGGAGAGGTGCGCGGCTACCTCGTCCGACCCGCAGAAGCTGCGGGCAGGCTGCCCTCGGTCGTCGTTGTGCACGAGAACCGGGGGCTCAACCCCTATATCGAAGACGTGGCCCGCAGGCTGGCCAAGGCGGGTTTCATGGCGCTTGCGCCCGACGGGCTGACCTCGGTCGGCGGCTATCCGGGCAATGATGATGAGGGGCGCGCTTTGCAGAAGATCGTAGACGGCACGAAACTGATGAACGATTTCTTTGCCGCCGTCGAACACCTCATGGCGCATGAGGGGTCGACCGGCAATGTCGGGATCGTGGGATTCTGCTACGGAGGCGGCGTCTGTAACGCAGCGGCCGTGGCCTATCCGGAACTGAAGGCTTCCGTCCCCTTTTACGGACGGCAGGCAGCAGCAGAGGATGTGCCGAAAATCAAAGCCGCATTGATGCTCCACTACGCAGGCCTTGATGAGCGGATCAACGAAGGCTGGCCCGCCTATGAAGCCGCGCTGAAGGCGGCGGGAACCGATTATCAGGCCTTCATATACGAGGGCGTCAATCACGGCTTCCACAACGACTCCACCCCACGTTACGACGAGGCGGCGGCAGACCTCGCCTGGGGCCGGACCGTGGAGTTTTTCCGCGAAAAGCTGGTCTGAGCCTCAGCGCCGGTTGCGCCGGATTTCGCAGAGCGACTGGGTGTGGCCGGCGGTCAGACCCGGGCGCTGATCAAAAAGCGTGACAAGCCCCGATGAGGCCGCCGCCCGATCGGCGGAAAGGGTGAAGGTCATCGGTTCGCCCGCCCGGCGCGGCGGTTCGGACGCGCGGTAGATCATCGCGGTGGGGGCCAGATGCAGGGCGCGGATCGCGTAATCCCCCGCCGCGCACCAGAAATCCTGCGGTCCTGACTTGCCGCGCCACGGAACGGTGAAGTCCGACGCACCGTCCGACCGCACGATCAGGCCGTTCTGGGCAGTGAAGCCGAAAGCGGGGGACGCGAGGGCAAGGGCGACGAAAAGAACTGCGAAGCGCATGGTGCGACCTTCCGAAAGCTGTTCCCTTCAGATAAGCCCTGCACCGCGAATTCCAAGCCCGCCGCGCGGGCTATTCGCAGGCCGACCAGACCTCTCGGCCCGGGTCCCAGCACTGCCCGGCAGCGGTCTTTGCCTCATAAAGCCCGTCACCATAGGCGAAGGTGACCGAGCCCGGATCGCAACGCAGCGTGGCCAGAACCGCGTCGCCCCGCCGCACCTCGATCCCGCCGGTCACCTCGGGGTCCGTCCCCTCCTCGACCGGCCGGTCGATAGTGCCGAAGACGGTGTAGCTGACATCGCCCGACCGGAAGGTGACGGTTTCCCAGATCGCGCGACCGATACCGGGCCAGGGCTGGTACTCGACTTGCGTCAGCGGCACAGCCAGCGAAAGTTCCGGCGCACGACCCGGGCGACCGAAAGCATAGGTGACGGTTTCGGCATCATGGCAGACATCGACCGCCTTGGCCCCGGAGGAGAAAGTGCAGGCAAAATCGGTCTCGGTCGTCTCCGGACAGGCGGCGAATGCGGGGCCGGCAAGAATGGAAAGCAGGAAGAGAAATCGCACCGGGCAATTCCTTCGGGAGAGAACAATTGGCCCCAGACTAGAACAGCGGCCGTTCGGAAGGAAGCACCGTCGGAGCCCCGCGGCTCGCCTCCCCCTTGCGGGGGTAGTGTTAGGGAGCCCACCTAGTTTCAGCAGAGCTGAGTGTACGCCCTATGCCCGGATTGCGGCCAGTTGTCTCTAAAGCAGACTGACATCTGGCGAGACATGGTGGATGTATCCTGAAAGTTTGTGACGCGCGGGCAAACCAAGAGCATAGGTGGCCACCTCGAAAGCCGCGATCCATGTTTCCCGGTGGACGGGACCCTTCATTTCATGGTCGTTGAGAAAGCCGACGAAGACC
The DNA here is from genome assembly GCF_025751495.1 of Albidovulum litorale. Lineage (GTDB taxonomy): Bacteria > Pseudomonadota > Alphaproteobacteria > Rhodobacterales > Rhodobacteraceae > Albidovulum > Albidovulum litorale. The sequence continues at coordinate 806,803 of NZ_JAOWKZ010000001.1, forward strand.
AGATGAGCCTTAACACCCTGTTCGTGAAACCACCACAAATGGGCCAGCCGGTTGGCATATTGATAAAAGTACTGAGCCCAGTTCACATCGCCATCCGCATTCAGATCTCGTTTTACTGCCAAAAACGCCGCTTCGATTCTTCCGCGTGATGCGGGGCCAGCCTGACAGGCCGACGACAGGAATTCGGAGACATGCGCCTTGGCTTCAACCAAGACAGGCGCGCGGTCTGCCAGCCCAAGGGCATCCCATTGTGGACCGCGTTCAGGCCAGAAAGTCCTCAAATTCGGAGCGAGAGCTTCCAGTCCTAACCGATCAAGAAAGGCCGTATCCCGGTATTCGGCATATTCATCTCCCGCCAGCGGCGAAACCCATTCAATTGGCGCAAGGCTTTCGGGTTGCAAAAGATTGGGATATCGGGCGACGCATATTTGAATCCATTTCTGGCTGCCCCGACGCCCCTCGCGTTGAACCACCCTCATCCATGTGCCTCCCTGATCAGCCTGTCGGACAATGCGAGCGGCTGCCATGTGCGGTCAAGGAGGCAAGTCGGAGGACTGCGGATCGACCGTCGGTGCAGGGTCCATATGAATCGAGCCACAGCGAACCCCAACTATTTCCACTCGGCGCGCACCCTGCGTCCAAGGGTGCGGACGGGAGAACGAAATGACTTGCCTCGGGCCCTCCGCCGCGCCTTTCATGGCCCGTCCCGATACCGGAGGTCCCGATGCCCTATGCAGCTCTTCTCACCCTTGCCCTCTCCATGGGCGTCCTGCTCGCGGTCTATCTGCCCGTTCTCAGCCAAAGCGGCCGCATCGTCGACTCACCCATCCTCGCCAATGCGCCGTTCTACTTCTTCGGTCTCGTCACGACCGTGATACTGGCGGTCGGCGCCGGCAACCGGATGGCCGACTTCGCACGGCTGCGCGAGGTGCCGGGCTGGATGTTTCTGACCGGCGTCGTCAGCGCGCTGATGATCCTCGGCTCGACCTTCCTCATCCCCCGGATCGGGCCCGGCCCGTTCTTCGTTCTTCTGGTCGCGGGCCAGATCGTGACCGGGGCGGTCCTCAGCCATATGGGCTGGTTCGGCGCGCCGGTGGATGCGGTGGGGCTGAGGAAAGCCACCGGACTGCTTCTGGTGATCTGCGGCGCGGGCCTCGTCTCGCTGCGTTGACAAGGTCGCCGGGGTAGCAGGCAAAGGTAAATCCGGCGCACGGCCCTGCCATACGTTTTGCCGACGGTTTGCAGACGCTTTGCCGACAAGCGTCAGTCCGGTTTTCCCGACCTGCGGGACGACTCCCGATCTGCTATTCTGTTCCCATTGATGAAAGGCATTTTTCAAGGGACCGAGGGGTAACAGGCCGGGGTCCCGAAACACGTCGGCACCCCGGTCGCGCACGCCTTTTCACGACCCCGCCAGAAGCCTGAAATGAAGCTGGCACGGCCGCATCAGGCCCCCATGTCTTTCCCATGCGAAGGAGGAAGCCATGCCCCGCAACGCGCCAAAACCGCCCGTCCCGAAGCCCCGTCCCGGCGACCGGAAACCACCGGCGCCGCGCTTAGCCTACCGCTTTACTGACTGGGCGATGATCTGAGACCGAGGCGATATCCCGCCCCGCAATAATATGAAAATCAATGAGAATCTAATATGGCGGTGGAGAGATTACTCCGCCGCCAAAACCGGCTTGCCCGACCCTTTCGGAGCGTCCTTGACCTCGAATTCCTCGTGGTAGGACCGCTCCACATTGACGTTCCACACGTCGTTCTTTTCACCAAGGATATTGCGGGCGGCATACATCGCCGACAGCATCGAATGGTCCTGGTTGTTGTAGCGGTGCAGCCCGTTGCGCCCCACGGTCTGGAAGTTCTCCAGCCCGAGAATCCACTCCTCCAGCACATCAAGCGCCTCGCGGTATTCGCCGTCATAAACCGGATAGGCCTTGGGCTGACGGATGATGGCCGCGTCGATGACGTCCGTGGCTTTGGCGAGCCCAAGCTGCTCCAGCTCTTTCGACGCCAGTTCACGCAATTCGGTATTCGACATCGACCAGAGCCCGTCACCCTGCTGGCAGAAATACTCCATGCCGATCGAGGCGGTGTTCTGGTCGGGCAGCATTTCCTTTGACCAGGCGCGGAAGTTCTGGATACGTCCGACCTTCACCTTCGGCGAATGGATATAGATCCAGTTGTCGCGGAACGGGTCAGCGTGGTCGAGAACCAGCGTCACGATCAGGAAGTCGCGGTATTTCAGCTTGTTGGCGGCCTCCACCACTTCCGGCGGCGGGGGCGGGTCGAAAGAATGAATCAGATCGCGAAGCGCCATCGAATTGACGAAATGCTCGCCCTCCACCCGCTCGATCACAGGCTCACGCCCGTCCTCGTGCCAATGCTTCACGTCGATCGAGGTGACGCGGTTGCCTTCACGGTTCACCTTGATCACTTCAGATCTCAGATGCACCTCGCCGCCCTTTTCCTCGACAAGGCTTTGCGTCTTTTCCCACATCATACCGGGGCCGAGACGGGGATACTGAAATTCCTCGATCAGTGAGGTCGTATCATTCGCCCCCGAGATCGCGTTCCAGACCGCCTTGAACAAGGACAGGTTCTTGATCCTCTGCGCCGCCCAGTCGGCGCGGATATCCTTTGGATTGATGCCCCAGACCTTCTGCGTGTAGCTGCGGAAGAAATGCATGTAGAGCCGACCGCCGAAGCGGTTGATGACCCATTCCTCGAAGTTCTCTTCCTTGCGGTAGGGACGGACCTGCCACTTGAAGTAGGAAAGCAGGATGCGCATCGACTCGTAAGGGCCGATATTCGTGAGCGCGTTGAAGAGCTTCAGCGGATAGTCGAAAAACTTTTCGCGGTAGTAGATTCTGCTGAGGCGTGGCACGGTGATGAAGTCGTCCTTCAACACCTCATGCCACATCTCCTCCACTTCCTTCACCTTGGTGAAGAAACGGTGGCCGCCGATATCGAACCGGTAGCCGTTGTTCGATTCCGTGCGCGAGATGCCCCCAACCATGTCGGAGGCTTCATAGACAAGTGGCTTGTGCCGGCAGCTGCGTTTTTGCAATTCGTAGGCGGCAGTAAGACCGGCTGGGCCGCCGCCGATAACGACGACCGGGGAACGTTTATCCTGCTTCATAATCTCTACCACCGTTCCCTTAAGTATGCGTCCATAAAATCCACCCACGCAGACGCCAATATACATTGCGCGCGCCGAGGCTCAAAACGATCCATACCAGTTCACCCCTCAACACAGTCACATCCGGAACCAATAATTCAACTTCTGCACTCTTCGTTCATCTGAACGCATGATTGTTGCTCATATGCATATTTTGATACACAATCATTGGTTGAATAAATTGCACAACTAATATCGCTAAAAATGTTTTTTCCGAATCGGAGACCGTCACTTCGCCACATTTCCATAACCATGACTCACCAGAAAAACCACAAAATCCCAAAAAGTTAACGTTTCCGTCAACGTCAGATCTTAATCAATCTGCCACAATTCTCTGTAAGCGAGAGCGTTGCAAAGACGTTCCTCGTATCAAGGACCAGTCGGGCAGAGGAAGCCACCAGCGCATAGTCTACATTGCTGTGGTCGGTCGCCACGAGAACCGCGTCGTATCCGGCGACGGCGTCCTTCGACAATGCCACCGACTGGCGCCCTGCGAGAGACGGATGATCCCGCGTCACCGGCATCACCGGGAAATAGGGATCGTGATAGTCGCACACCGCCCCCATCTCTTCCAGCTCAGTCAGGATCGCGAGTGCGGGGCTTTCGCGGGTGTCCTCGACATTCTTCTTGTAGGCAATACCAAGGATCAGAACACGCGCGCCCTTGACGGCAACGCCGCCCCGCCCGAGTTCAATCGCAACGCGGCCGGCGATGAGAGCAGGCGCTGAATCGTTGTTCAGCCGCGCAAGGTCGATGATCGGCATGGCCGAACCGACATCCTTTGCCCGCCAGGACAGATAGACCGGCGAAACCGGAATGCAGTCGCCGCCGATACCGGGGCCGGGATAGAAGGGCATGTAGCCGAAGGGCTTGGTCGCGGCAGCCTGCACTACTTCCCAGACATCGACGCCCATCGCCTCCAGCGCGACCTTCATCTCGTTCACCAACGCGATATTCACGGTGCGGAAGCTGTTTTCAGCCAGCTTCACCGCCTCGGCGGTGGCCAGTGAACTGACCGGCACGGTCCGGGTCACGATCTGCGAATAGAAAAGATCGACCAAATCACGCGACCGAACATCATCGGCGCCGACGATCTTGGGGATGGTATGGGTCGTGAAATTCGCATTGCCCGGATCCTCGCGTTCGGGCGAGAAGGCGAGAAAGAAATCATCCCCCGCGCGGAGCCCCCGGGATTCAAGGATCGGCTTGACGACGGTCGCGGTCGCACCCGGCCATACCGTGCTTTCCAGAACGACAAGCTGCCCCGGACGCAATTGGGCGACAATCGTTTCGGCAGCGCGGATCACGTAGCTCAGATCAGGTTCGCGCGACGGTGAGAGCGGCGTCGGCACACAGATCAGGATCACGTCGACATCGGCGAGCTTCGCAGGGTCGCTTGTCGCTGTGAAACGGCCCGTCGCAACGGCGTCACGCACGCGGGTTTCAGGGAAGTAGGAGATGACGCGCTCACCAGCATTGATCGCGGAAACGCGCGCCTCGTTCAGATCGAGCCCGGTAACTGGAAATCCTACCTCATTTACTGTCAGTGCAAGCGGCAGACCGACATAACCCAACCCAACGGTCGCAATCCGGGCGTCATGTCTGCCGATGCGATCCTTGAGCGTGGAATAGAGGGAAAATACGTTGGTCATTAACACCCTGCTTCAACAATCAGGCAGCCCGCAGAACGCGCGTCCCAGCCACAACCCTTGATAAAATGGCACATAGACTATAGAGGCCGCAATCTTGCTGACGCCAGTCAGGAATGTTGTACCCCCTTTGCGAACAATCCCTAACAAGGCGACGGTTTGGCCCCGACAGGGGATATGCCGATGGTCGTCGACAAAGCCCCATGCTACGATCCGGGCCGATTGAAGCTGCGGCTTTTTTTGCGAGGGAATATGAAGGTTCTGATTACCGGTGGTGCGGGGTTCATCGGATCGCATCTGGCAGAGCGGCTTGTGGCCGAGGGGCATGGCGTGACCGCGCTCGATGATCTGTCGACGGGCCGCAGGGAGAACCTTTCCGGATTGGCCGGTAGTAACCGGTTCCGTTTTGTCGAGGGCACGATCCTCGACGCACCGACCGTGCAGGATCTGGTGGATGAGGCCGATGTCATCTTCCACTTAGCCGCCGCCGTGGGCGTCAAGCTGATCATGGACGAACCGTCTCGCTCTATCCTGACCAATGTCGGCGGGACCGAAACGGTGCTGAAAGCGGCGCTAAAGGACAAGAAGCTGACCTTCGTCGCCTCCACCTCGGAGGTTTACGGTAAGGCAACGAAATTTCCGTTCTCCGAAGATGACGATCTGACCATCGGTGCGACGAAGAACCTGCGCTGGTCCTATGCCTCGGCCAAGCAGCTCGACGAGTTCCTGACGCTCGCCTATGTGCGTGAGGCCGAGCTTCCGGCGATCGTTCTGCGCTTCTTCAACACGACCGGCCCACGCCAGACGGGGCGCTACGGCATGGTTCTGCCGAATTTCGTGCAGTCCGCGCTGGAAGGCCGTCCGCTGATGGTTCATGGCACCGGGCAGCAATCACGCTGCTTCGGCCATGTCGCCGATGTGGTCGAGGCGCTGGTGCGGCTGATGGCGACGCCGTCGGCGCTGGGTCAGGTCTTCAATGTCGGCAATGACCAGGAGGTCACGATCCTTAGCCTTGCCGAACAGGTGATCGCGGCGACCGGCTCGCGGTCGGAGATTCAGCTTGTGCCTTACGAGAGCGTCTACCCGGTTGGCTTCGAGGACATGGCCCGTCGCCTGCCCGACGTGTCGAAGCTGGAACGCGCCATCGGCTTCCGGCCGCGTCGCCCCCTGAGCGAGATCATCGCCGATATCGTGGCCGAGAAACGCGCCGCCATGGCGGCCTGACGACATGCCCAAGGTGACCTGCCCGGCACTGCAAGCTGCGTTTGAAGACCGCAGAGGCGTTTCGTCCGGCAACGGCGCCCTCAGACCATGGCCCTGATGCCCGATATCGTCATCGGTTCCGGCCCCTCCGGTGTTGCGGCTGCAAAAGCGCTGCTGGCGCGTGGCCGTCCGGTCCTGATGCTAGATGGCGGCAAGGTGCTGGAACCCGAGGCCGAAGCCCGCCGCACGGCCCTCGCCAACGATGATCCCGGCACGTGGGGGCAGGCAGCGCGCGACGCGTGGATGGAGCCGCAATTTGCCGCCGCGCCGGGTCAGGTTCGCCGTTACGGTTCGGATTTCGCGATGGAGGACGGGGCGGACACCTTCGCCAACCTGCCCGGCTGGATGGGCCTGCGTGCATCACGCGCGGCCGGGGGCCTGTCGAACCTCTGGGGTTCGGCCGTGCTGCCCTATGCGCAGAAGGACATGGTGGACTGGCCGATCTCGGCCGACGACCTCGCGCCACATTACCGTGCCGTGGCGGGATTCCTACCGGTGGCGGGCATACCGGACGAGATTGAAACCACACTACCGGCCTTCCCGATGGAGGGAAGAACCGGCATCGAGCCGTCAACACAGGCGCGGGAACTGCTGGCCCGCGTCGATGCACGGCGCGCGGTGCTATCCGGGATGGGCGTACATGCGGGCCCCGCCCGTCAGGCCGTCGACACCTCCTGCCACCTCTGCGGCCTCTGCCTGCATGGCTGCCCTTTTGGGTTCATCTGGTCGGCGCGCGATACTCTGGCCGACTTGCGGCAGGACCCGGGTTTCACCTACCGTCCCGGCGCCGTCGTCACCCGGATCGAGGAGGGGCCGGACCGCATCACGCTCCATCTCGGCGATGGCACTACCGTCACCGGCGCACGCGCCTTCCTTGGAGCTGGCGTTCTGGAAACGGCGCGCATCCTCATGGCGTCGCAACCAAGCCTTCACGAACTGGTGCTGAAGGACAGCCAGCACGCCTTCCTGCCGATGCTGCACCGCTGGCGCAACTCCACTCGCCCCGACCGGGGGCCATTCCACACGCTGCCGCAGGCCTTCGTCGAGATTGACGCGCCCGAGGTGTCACCCTTCCTCGTTCATTCCCAGCTTTACACCTGGAACGAACATTTCCCCCGCGATCTTGTCGAGAACTATGCGAGAAAAGTGCCCGGCTCCGCCCCCCTCTTCACCGCACTGGCAAGGCGGCTGATCGTGGCGCAGCTCTTCCTGCATTCGGACCATTCGCACCGGATATCTCTCAGCCTTGCCAGCGATGGGCGGTTACAGGCACGGCTGGAGGCAAACCCGGCAATGGAGCGCATTCTGACGGCCGCCGCCGGGCACATGGGCCGTGCAATGCGCAAAGTGGGACTGTTGCCACTCATCTTCGCCGCCCGTCCCGGTGTACCCGGATCGAGTTTTCATGTCGGGGCCTCCATCCCGATGTCCGCCGAACCGAAGGCGGGCGAGTCCGATCCACTGGGCCGTCCACTCGGCTGGGACAGACTGCACCTGATCGACGCGTCCAGCCTGCCTGCGATCCCGGCGACAACGATCACCTTTTCGGTCATGGCCAACGCCCACCGCATCGGTACGCTGGCGCCTTAAGCCCCTTTCTCGAACGCCCCAGCCTCAAGCGCCTTGGCCAGTTCGGCGTCGCCCTTTCGCTGCGCCGCGCGGGCAAATGCGGCGCCAAATGCCTTCAGAACCCGGTCCTCGCGCCAGACCTCGGTGAAAGCCTTGCGGGCGGCGTCCGAGCGGGCGGCACGGGTTTTCGGGTCTGATTGGATCGCCCGCATTGCATCAACCAGTTCGTCCTCGGTCTCAAAGAGGGCCCCCGCGCCCGACCGTTCCACGATCTCGGGGAATGGCCCCAGCCTGCGGGCGATGACCGGTGTGCCAAGCCGGAAGCTTTCGATCAGGATGATGCCGAAGGTCTCATAGCAGACCGAGGGCACGATGAGCCCGAGCGCCCCCCGATAGTAGGCGTTCAGTTCATCGGGACTCTTGCGGCCAAGGAACTGGATATTCCGGCGCCCGCCCGCCAGCCGCTTCAACTCATCCGCATAATCTCCGTCGCCGAGGATCAAGAGGTCCGCATCGGGATAGCGGTCCATCGCCGGGAACACGTCCTGCAGGCCCTTGATCTTCTCCAGCCGCCCCACGAACAGAAAATAGGGGCGCGGATGGCCGGTATAGGGCTCGGCCAGTTCCGGCAGGTCGGGCAGGAAATAGGGCAGGACCTGCATCTCCTGCCTCAGACCGAACTCCGCATGCTTCAACCGGCTGAATTCGCTTTTTGCGATGATCAGGTCCATATGATCCAGTGCCCGGTCGAGCATCCCGGTATGCCGCCAGAGTTGCGGCGGGCGTTTGAAACTCAGCTGGCATTTCAGGCAATGCTTTTCATCGCAAAGCTCGCGCCCGTAACGCCAGAGAACATGGCTTGGGCAGACCAGCCAATGTTCATGCGCCTCATAGACCTTTAGCCCCTCGCCCATCGGCAACAGGCCGGGCCCGCCGATGAGTGAGGTGTTGTTGTGCCAGATAATGTCCGGTTTTCGCTGGTCTAGGATCTCGCGGATGTGTCCAGCATGGACGACCGGCCGACCAAGCTGCTGTGTCAGAAGATTCGAGACGAAGCCGTTCTTGGCGCGAAGGCCAATCCGCCTCACCCCGTCGGGCGATCCTTCCGCCTGAAGCTTGCCGCCAAGGATCAGATAGCTGTCCTCGTCATGCACGACCGTAACGTCATGCCCCCGCGCCGCCAGCGCGCGCGCCATGCGCTGCACGCCGATCGCGTCGCCGCCAAAGGAATAGGGCGGGTAGAAGGTGGTGAACATGACAATGGACAGCGACCTCATACCGGGATCTCCGGTGCGGCGGGCCGCGCATAGGACAGGAACAGCCGCAGGCGGTCGCGCATGAAGAGCAGCGTCAGCGCGGCAAAGGTGACGACCCCCGTGAGGATGCTAACCGCGACATCGACGATCAGCGGCGCGCCGACAAGCGCCCGATGGGTCAGGATCACCACCGATGCCATTCCACCGGTAGCGAGTGCCGGAACGATATTGCAGGTGACGAGCGGCAGAACCGTCATTTCGCCCAATCGCGCCACCAGCCGATAGCGAAAGCCCCAAAGGAAGTAGTGTGCCGCGACAAACGCAGCCGTGATCGCCACCAGCCCCCAACGCGCGACGACCAGCATCAGGACTGCACCAAGCGCCACGTTGGCCCATGTTAGCATCGTGATCTCGCCCGCCTTGCCCGCCGCCAGGCAGAAACTTTGCTGGACCATGGCAACCGACAGATAGAGCCCGAGAAAGGCGAGCGCCGACAGGACCGGCGCGGCGTCGAGCCATTCTTCCCCGAAAAAGAGCCGCAAAACCGGTTCGGCCATCACCGCGATGCCAATGAAAAACGGGAAGGAGATGACACCGGTCAGCCGGGCAATATCCAGCAGCAGGTCGCCTGCCCTGCCCCCCTCGCGGCGGACCGCCGCGAAGGCCGGTTGTGAAACCATGCGCAAAGGCGTTGAGATGAGGAAGGTCAGCGTCTCCACCAGCCGCCACGAGAGGGAATAAAGCCCGGTTGCGAGCGGCCCGAGCGTCGCGCCGATCAGGAGCGTGGGCATCTGAACCACGGCAAGTTCGGCCATGCGCAGACCCAACACCTTTGCGCCGAAAGCGCCTGCCTGACGGATATGGGTCTTTGTCGTCTTCATCCCCGGGCGCCACGCGACCGCCGTCCAGGCCATCACGACATTCGTCGAGATCATGGCGATCCACTGGCCGACGAAGCTCCAGACGCCCCAGCCTGACAACGCCATGCCGATCCCCACCGAGCCGCCGACAATGACACCCGCAATGGCGCGCAGCGAGAGGACACGAAAATTAAACTCGCGCCGCAGGATCGCAACCGGCACGGCGGTGAAGGCGATCAGAAGAACCGTGATCGATAGGCCCCGGATCAGTCCCGCCACAATCTCGTGCCCGTAAAGCGCGGCAATCGGCCCGGCACCGGCCCAAAGGATCAGTGCGAGCACCAGCCCCAGCCCGGCCGTGAGCCAGAAAGTGGCGTTGTAGTCCTCTTCTTTCGGGTCATGCGCCGCGATCAGGTATTCCGACACGCTTTCGCGCACCAAAGCCTCGGCCAGCACGATGAAGACTGCTGCCATGGACAAAAGGCCGTAGAGCTCCGGCCCCAAGAGTTTCGCCATCGTCACGAAGACGACGAAGTTGATCGCCTGTTCGGTCCAGCCGCCGGCCGCCATCCAGGCGACACCCTTGATGAACTTGTGCCCGACGCTCACCGCCCCGCCCCCGAGGCGATGCCCTGCCAGGGTTTGGCGACCGCCGACTTGATCGCGCGCAGCCCTTTGCGGGCGGCAAGATAGGCAGCCCCCCGCCCCGCCAGATGAGCACGCCAGCGGGCGATATCGGTGAAGTAGAACATCTCAAGCCGTGGCAGATCGTGGGAATCGTCCCCCAGCCCGGCCTGCCCCAGCCGGGTTCCGACCGAGGTCTTGTAAAGCGTTGCAATTGCCGTCCGCACCTCTGGCCCGGCAATCCCATAGGGCGGTGCGAAATGGCGGATGGAGCGGCCGAGCCGATCCTCGATCACCGCCTTGGAGCGTTCCAGTTCCGCCCCCCGCGCATCTTCCGGCAGGGCATCCAGATCAGGATGGCTGACCGTGTGGCTGCCAAACTGCACGCCCTCGGCCGCAAGCGCCCGGATCGTGCCCCAACCCATCAGCTTGCGGGGTGGCTCGGCGATGCCGCGCCAGCCTTCCTCGCGTCCGATATAGGCGGTGGGCAAATAGACGATGGGTTTGAACCCGTGCTTCGCCATCACCGGCCAGGCGGCATCGGCGAAATCCTGAAAGCCGTCGTCAAAGGTCAGGATCACCGAATGGGGGGCAAGTGTACCCCGCCCGTCCTTCGCTGCGAGATAGTCGTCGAGCGTGATCACCGGCACCCCGGCCTCGGCAATCGCCGCCATCTGGGCGGCAAAGGTCGCGGGCGCGATCGAGGTCGCCCCGCCCCGATCCGAGATCGAGTGATACATCAGGATGTCGACGACCGGCCCGCCCATGCTCAGTCCTCGACCCGGTGGCTTTCAAACTCGTGGCGATGTTCGGCCCATTTTGCCCGGTCTATCCCGCCTTCTTCCGTCAGCACATCCGCAGCCGCGTAGGCCATGGCGAAGGCGTGGTGGGTATTGTCGTGCGCAAACAGCCCCTGCCGCCCGAAGCTGAGAAACCCGTCGAGCGACGACAGCCAATTGTCCACGGTCTCGAAATGCCGCTGATAGTCGAGGTCGTAAACCGGATAGGCATGGGCGATGCGCCGCGTCTCGGTACGGATCACCGGGACCTTCACCGGCAGGCCGAGATTGCCGAGCCATTCGCAGTAGTGCTGGCCCAGTTCCTCATCCGACATGTCCCACCACTTCTCACCCGGATCGCAGGGAAGCTCGGCGCAGAGGATCGTGCGGCCCTTCGGTTCGGCCGCCGAACTGTAGTTCTTCGGCTCGGACATCCGGCTGATCGGGATCGAGAGTTCAGGGAAGTAATGCGCGTCGTATTCGGTGAATTGGTCCGTCTCAAGGATGAGATAGACAAGGATCATACCCCGGAAGCGGATCGCCTCGGCCGCCATGATCACCTCGGGCGGCGGGGGCGGGTCCATCAGTTTGACGACCGTGGTCAGGGGGATCGTCGAATAGACCTGATCGGGATCGTGCCGGGTCTCGGTATCACTGTCTTTCGTCACGACACCGGTCACGCGATTGCCCTCGCGTTCGATCCTGACAATGTTGGTGCCGAAAGCGAAGCTGGCCCCCTGCCCCTCGGCAGCCGTCACCATCGCGATCGAAATCTGGCCGAAGCCCTTCTTCGGATAGTAGAACCGCCCCGTCGTCGCGCCCCTGAGCCCCGGGATCATCCGCAGCATCTTGCCAAGGATCTTGCCGATGGACGAGCCGGAGACACGCCGTTCAGCCAGCGTGACCGCCAGCTTATCGGGGTCGAGGCCCCAGAGCTTGCGGACATAGGGAAAGTAGAAGTTTTCCGAAATCGTGGGCCCGAGTCCGTCGTAGAGAACCGAGGAAAAGCTGCGCGGGCCGGTCGATTTCTTGCGGAACTTCTTCAACACCATGTCGCCGATCAGCGAGGCCGCGAAAGCCGGTGGCAGCTTCAGAAGCGCATCCTGCAGCTTCAGCGGAAAATGGATCCAGCGCCCGCCCAGCCGGATACGGCCATGACGCGGTTGCAAGAGCAGATCCTCGCCCAGCAGCGCCTTCACATCGGCCAGCACATTCTCATCCGCCACCGGGTGGAAGCGGTGAGAGCCATAGTCGCACCAGATGCCGTCAATCATGAACGAGGTCGAGTTGCCCCCCGCGACAGGCGCGCGTTCCAGCACTTCGACCTCGGCCTTGCCTTTGGTCAGCGCGTAGGCGGCGGCGATGCCGGCAGGCCCCGCGCCAAGAATGGTGATCCGGGGCTTCGTGCCAGTGGGGTTCGGTTTGTCGGTTGGGGTGGTCAAGTGTTTCTCCTGAATACCCAGAAAAGAGAGATGAAATAGCTGCACAGGAACGAGGCCCCGAAGGCCACCGTCAGCGCGATCCAGAACGGCACGGCCATGGCACGTTCAAACCCGACGAGCACGATCAGCCGCACGACAAGCGACGCCATGACGGCTGCCAGGTAGCGCAAAAACCCAAAGAGGGATGCCGGGGACCCATCGCCGGTCGAAAAGGTGATGTGGTGATGGCCGAGATAGTTCAGGACCGTGCCGATGAGAAAGCCGAGCGTCGAGGCGACGACGCCGGAGAGCCCCAGAAAGAAATGCAGCGCAAGGGCGGAGATATAGTCCGCCACCGTCCCCACGCTCGACACGCCGAAAAAGCGCATGAACCGGCTGTTTCCGATCCGGGCCAGCATCAGAGGCCCCCGCCATATGTCGGAAAACCAATCGTCATTCGATATACATCTCATGCCACATCGAGAAATTCAGCATACCCCAGAGTGCGCGGCCATGGTCCCGCTTGCTGGCCATATGTTCGTCGACCAACTGCTTAACCGCCTCGGGGCGAAAGATGTCGAGTTTCCGCATCCGTTCCTCACCCAGATAGTGGTGCACCATGTCGGCCAGATCGGTCTTCAGCCAGCGCGAATAGGGCATTTCCAGCCCGACCTTCTTCTTGTCGAGGATCGCCTGCGGCAGATGCCCCTCCATCGCGCGGCGCATCAGATGCTTCTTGCGACCGTTCTTCATCTTCAGGGCGGGCGGCACGCGGCCGAGATAACCGGTCAGTTCCGGATCGGTGAAAGGCACCCGCGCCTCCAGCGAATGGGCCATGGTCATCCGGTCGTTCTTGATCATCAGGTCGTCAGGCAGGAAGAGCGTCGAGTCGATATACATCAGCCGCGACAGCACCTCGTCCGCGCCACAGCGGGCGAAGCGTTCGCGGAAATGCCGGACGGTCGGCTGGGCGTCGAGTTCCTTGCGCACGCGATCGGAATACATCCCGAACTTCTGCGCCTCGGTAAGAACGATACGCCACCAAAGGTGCGCCTCTTCCGGCGGCAGGTCGAGTCCGCCAAGGAAACGCTTGAGTTTGAATTCGAAGCTCAGCTTCTTGTCCGAGACGGGCAGAAGCTGCGCCAGCGGCGCGATGATGCCGTTGCGGATAAAGCCCGGCACGCGGCGCGCCATTCGGTAGGTCTTGTAGGCGGCATAGGTGTCGTATCCGGCAAAGACCTCGTCTCCGCCCTCGCCCGACAGCACCACGACGACCTCATCCTTGGCAAGCTCGCTGACGCAATAGGTCGGGATCGCAGAGCCATCGCCATAGGGTTCGTCGATGAAGGCGATGCTTTTCGGTAAAAGCTCCCGCACCATATCGGCGGTGACAATCACCTCGCGATGCGCGGTCTTGAAGTGTTCGGCGACGATCCGGGCATAGGGCAGTTCGTTGAAACTGTCGTCCTCGAACCCGACCGAATAGGTGTGCAGCCTGGCGTTCGTCTGTTTGCTCATCAACGCGACGAGCGTGCTGGAATCGAGCCCGCCCGACAGGAAGATGCCGACCGGTACGTCTGCGATCAGGTGCCGCGCCAGCGACTCGTCCATCAGCCGGAAGGATTCCGCCACCGCCTCTTCCTCAGTGATCGCATCCGATGCGGTGAAATCGAGGTCCCAGTAGCGCGTCAGCGTCGTCGTACCGTCCGGCGCGACCGACAGGACATGGCCCGGGGGCACTTCGTGGATACCTTCGAAGGCGGTCTGCTGGTCAGGAACGTAGTTAAGCGTCAGGAAATCATGTAGCGCCTGAAGCGAGGGGTGGCGCGGGACGCGGGCATCGGCGATGATCGCCTTGATCTCGGACCCGAAGCGGAAATAGGCGCCATCCTGCTGGTAGAATAGTGGCTTGATCCCGTAGCGGTCGCGCATCAGATGCAGCATCCCGGTCTTCCGGTCCCAGATGGCCAGCGCGAACATGCCGCTCAGCTCCGCCGCGATCGCGGGGCCAAGCTCCTCGAAGAGGTGGATGATCACTTCGCTGTCGGTCAGCGATTTGAAGACATGGCCCTTTTCCTCAAGCCGGTGCTTTGCCTTGAGTTCGCGGAAATTGTAGACCTCGCCATTGTAGGTCATCATCACCGCGCCATCCTCGTTACCCATCGGCTGGTGTCCGGCCGAGGAAAGGTCGATGACCGAGAGCCGCCGGTGGCCGAAACCGACCGGCCCCTCGGCCCATGTGCCCCGATCATTCGGGCCGCGATGCGCCATGGTGTCGGTCATGGTTTCGAGCAAGGAAATATCGCCCGACCCAAGGCCCGACCCGATCGCCATGATTCCACAAATTCCGCACATCTCTTACTCTTTCACCTCTCGAACCACGCTCTGATCACCTAGCCTGCACCAGACACGCTGACCACAATCTCACCGCCGCCGAGCGTTCCCCAGAAGGTTTCGGCGCGGGTGAAGTCCCGCTCCAGCCGGTCGAGCAGTTCGGGATGCGCCGTGCGCGCCTGCACGGGCAGGGTGTAAAGAACCCAGACCCGATCTCCGCCGGCAAGAAGCGCGTCCAGCTCGGCAACTGTGTCGATCCGCGCCCAGCTCTTCTGATGATACCGGTTGTAAGGCAGATCGGATATGCCGATCACGGCGACCACATCGGTTTCGCCGCGATGCGCTTCAACATAGTCGATCGACTCGGCGAAGCTCTGCTTTGGATAATAGGCGCGCGGCAACGAAAAAGCCGATGCCGCGATCAGCACCAGTGCAGGGGCAATGGTGGTCCAGCCCTGCAAGGGTCCCTCCAACAGTAACAGCCGCGCAGCAAGCGCACCAAAGGCCGTCGCGCCATGGATCACGATGACAATGGCAAAGCCCATCGCGAAAAAGAAGAAACGCGGGAAAAGCGTGTAGCCGATGCTCGTCATGAGAAGCACGGCAAGCCCGACCGGAATCACGAAGAATGCAACCGGCGCACCCTCCGTCCTGGCAAAGCGGGCCAGGCCGACAATTACCACCAGCCCGCCCGCCGCCAGCACCCCCGCACCGGAAAAGCCAAGCTTGAGCGACCCCAGCAGTTCGCTGATAGCCCAGAGCGGGTTCGTCCATTCGCTGTCACCCTGAAGACCCGATCCGAGAAGCGCACCACCCAGCATGTCGGGCAAAACCACGGCGTGAAGGACCAGCGTTAGCAGCGTGAGGATGCCGAAGCCTTGGAAAATTCCGGACCAGAACGGGAATGTTCCGTCGTTCCGGTTCACGACGGCGCGATAGAGGAAGAAAAGGAAATGCCCGACGAACAAAAACGCGATGGTCAGATGGGTGAAGGCGCCCAGCGCGCCCGCTATCGCATAGGCGACCCAGTGTTTCGTGCTGCCCGACCGCATCGCGTCGATCAGGAAAGAACTCGACAGTAGCGAGAATAACAGGAGCGCCGTATAGCCGCGCGCATTCTGGCTGAACCAAAGATGATGATAGGACAGCGCCAGCAAAAGCGCGGCGGCCAAAGCCTCGGGCCAAGCCGTCACGCGGCGGGCAAAACCATAGATCGCCGCGACACTGGCAATTCCGAAAACTGCCGCCGGGACGCGGATGGCCGCCACCGTATCGCCTAGGGCATCGATCGAAAGCCGCGCGAGGAAGGTGTAGAGGATGTGGTTGTTGGCGTCTTTGAAGGTCGTCAGTATCTGTAGCGGGCTCAGATGCATATGGCTGACATGCATCAGCATCTCGTCGTACCAGATACCACGCCCAAGGGCGTAAAACCGCAACCCTGCCGCTAACGCCAAAATTACGATCAGCGCCGCAAAGGCGCCTGCCGGGGCGGTATCGTGGTATTCCGCGTCGTCAGGATTGCCCGTCGCGACGAAACGAGGCAGCGCGAGCAGATAGGCACCGAAGACACCAAGCGCGATCCTGAAAGCCGTGACCCCGGCTTCCATCCCCTCTGCCGCGCCGAGCGCGCTGCCGGGCACGAGCGCAAGCCCAAGGCAAAAAAAGCCGAAAAGGATGAAAGCAGCCTTCATCTGGTCTGCACCGTCCGCCCGTTCCCCGATCTGCCCGGCACTCTCACGGCCTGAGATGCAGGCGCGAGATCATGTCGGCGATCAGTCCCAGCGACCAGATCATGATTGCCGCCAGATAGGCAAAGATCACGGTTTCCGAAAGGTCGCCGAAGGTCAGGTCGATCAAGAACTTCGCGGTACCAATGACCATGAAGACAAGGCCAAGCGGAATGAAGACGCGAAGCGGATTGAAGAGCGTCGAGATGCGCAGGATCAGGATCAGGAAGTTGATGAAGTCCATCGGCCGGATCTTCGATTTGCCGACGCGCTTGCCGTATTCGATGGGCGTATAGATCATCCGCTTGCCGTTCGCCGCCATGCAAAGCGTGATCGTCGTCGTGAAGGAAAACTTCTGCGGCAGAAGCGGGATGAATGGCACGAGTTCTGACTTACGGAAGACCCGCAGGCCGGAATTGAGGTCATTGAGCCTGCGCTCGGCCAGGAAGGAGGCAAATTTGTTCAGAAACCATTTTGCCGGCCGCCGGACCAGCGGGACGTTTTTCATCGCCGCGCCCCTGTCCCCCACGACCATGTCCTGATCGCGGCACATTGCCAGCATGTCCGGCAGGTAATGCGGCGGATAGGTGCCATCGGCGTCGATGATCGCGACATATTCGTGCTGCGCCCGCCTGACCCCGCGTTTCAGCGCCGCACCGTAGCCAGTATTGACCTGATTGCTGTCGACAACGACACCCGTCTGCCGCGCGATTTCCAAAGTCCGGTCCTCTGACCCATCATCTACGACGATGATTTCATAGGGAATACCCAGCGGGTCCATCGCGGCGCGCACTTCGTCGATCGTCGCCTTGACCGCGCCTTCCTCGTTATAGGCCGGAATCACGATGGAGAGCGACATGCCCTCAACCTCGGAAACCAGTGAACTCAGTTCGGCCTGATCGGCCTCTCTGTCTTTCATGTCTTTCATCCCTTTTCCGTCTCCGGTCCGGTTCAATCGTACTGGCGCAGCGCCTTACGGCACATGCAGGCGGTTTTTCACGCCGAGGACGTGATATTCGAATAGGCACCAGGCAAAAGCCGCCGCCGAATAGACGTAATAGACCTGATGATAAAGAAAGGTCAGGATGGCGAAACCAAGGCCGCCATTTGAAAACATGAAGCGGACAAATGCCGTATTCGCGATCAGCGCCAGTCCCAGGAGGCTAAGCGTCACAGGCCATAGCCCCGGCGTGAATGGCAGCGCCAGAAGCGACAGGATCAGCAATCCCGCAACCAGCGCCTTGGCCTTCTCGCCATGGCTGGTGTTCAGGTCGTTGTGCATACCTTCGCGCGAAATCATAAGCCGCGACCAAGGCAACGCGCGACGGAAGATGTCGGTATGGATGGCGTTCTTCGGCGTCCATACCTTCAGGTGTTTTCCCAGAAGCGTCGGGTCCACCACGATGCGCCCGCCCGTGCGGCGAATGCGGTAGCCCAGTTCGATATCCTCGATGGAGGGCACACGGTAGGTCTCAATATCGAACCCGCCGATCTGTCGGAACACATCCTTCCGCACCGCACCGCAGCCTGCCCAGAACGTATGCGCGTCGCGTTCCGCCCGCTGATGATAGAAGCGGTGCATCAGGTTCTTGTAGCGCGAGAACCAGTGCTGGCCGTCGGGCGTGGAATCATAAGACCCAAAGACAGCTGCCACTTCCGGATCGGCAAAGGCCGCGCGCACCTTTTCAGCGCCGTCTTCCCACGCGATCACATCGCTGTCGACGAACCACAGGACATCGCCTTTTGCCTCTTCGGCGGCCCTGTTGCGCGCCGCGCCCGGCCCGCCGTTCTTATCCATAATGATGACCCGCGCGCCAAGGTCGGCGGCAATCGTCGCCGTGTCGTCGGGCGACACATCGTCAACGACGATCACTTCATCGACGTCGCCGCGCCGGTGCATCGCCATCAGAGGCGCCAGAACCCGCGGCAGAAGATGCGCGGCCCTGAAAGCCGGAACCACGACCGTGATCGAGACCGTACCAGTCATACGCGCCCCTCCCCCGGGGCCTCGAACTGGCGCGACCGGCGGGCGAAGATCGCGAGGATCGTCGCCACGAGCGGCAACAGCCAGATCACCCGGGCGCCATAGCGCGTCGCCGGTTGCGAAATACCGCCGCAGACAAGCGCATTGGCCAAAACGCCCAAGAGGACCATGATCGCCAGCGCCTTGATTTCCCTCGGCACCCGATGCGGGAGAAGGACGAGGGCAACGATCACCAGAAGCGACAGGATGTAGAGCGCATGATGCGCAGTTGTCACCGGCACCAGCCAGCCGATATCGCGGGTCAGCCGTCCATGCTCGAACGCCCCGGACATCAGACCCGAAACCCCGGCATGCTGGGCGATGATCGGCTCGTTCTGCAAGGTCATGTCAACCGAAGTCCAGCCGGACTGAATCAATGTGTTCTTCAGGAATGCCAGCGTGAGCGCGATGGGCTGATCGGCCAGAACCTCGAAGAAAAAGCCGATCTGGTCATCGGCCACGATCCGCTGGTCCTCCGCCGTCATCAGGCGGAACGAGCCAAGCCGTTCACTTGTCTCGAAAACGATATGGCTTGCAGTGATCCGGAACGGGTCGTCCGACAATTGCAGTGCTGCATGCAGCTTGCAGGTCGGGATCGTGTCGTCGGGACAATGCGCGTCTAGATAGGACAGGCCGGGCCCGTCCTCGATGATCCGCGCGGTGATGTAGGGTTTGATCACCACCTCGGAATTGGCGACCGATTTCGCGGCCGACCGCAGGACGCTCTGCTCGGCAAAGCCGATGCCGACCATGATCAGGACCAAGGCAGGGGCCAGCCACCACCGGCGACGCGACAGGACCAGCGCAACGAGCGCCACGACCGGGATCATCACCGTCGCGATTGCCAGATGCGACAAGTGCGCAACGATCGCGAATGAGCCCAGAGCCACGGCAAGCAGCATTTCCCAGACCGTCATCTGCCGACCGAAGACCGTGATCGTACCGATCGTCAGGATCAGCACCGGTGCAAATGTATCGGGCATGAGATAGCTGACGAAGAAGGGCAATGAGCCGAGCGAGGCGACGATCACCGGCACCGACACTGCCTGCGCCACGGACATATGCAGCCCCCAGCGTCGCGCCGCGATCCGCATCGGCAACCAGACGGCCAACAGGACGGCGATGACATTCATCGCGATCAGACCTTCCAGGGCGCCCAGCCGCGCCAGTGCACCGGAGACCAGCGCATAGACGGTGGAGCGGGACCCATCGACGGTTTGCGCCGCATCAATCTCGCTGGCATCCGGGGTATTGGTCGCAACGTCCTTGATGCGGCCCGCTAGCGGAGACTCGCCGACAATGCCGAGTTTCTTCAGCCCCGAATGCCCCTGCGAAATGTAGCCAACCGTGTCGAAATAGAACAAAGGCCTGCCGTTGACGGCCAAGACGCTAAGACAGGCGATCACCGCCGCGACGATCCAAAGCGCCGAACCGAGGCCGCTCGACCGCCCGGCGATCTGACCGTTACCCGTCGCCATCGCCATCAGCCTGTCCCCCCTCTCGCATCCAGCTCTTTGCGCAGTTCGACAAAATACGCCGCTGTCCGCTGTAACCCGTCGCGCAAACGCACCTTCGGCTCCCACCCCAAAACGCGGCGTGCCAGACTGATATCAGGGCGACGCTGCACGGGATCGTCATGGGGCAAGGGTTCGTTGATCAGTTCGGACGACGACCCGGTCAGGTCGATCACCGCCTCGGCCAGCTCCCGGATCGACATTTCGACCGGGTTACCGATATTCACCGGCCCGGTCACGTCGTCGTCGGTTTCCATCAGCCGGATCAATCCGTCGATCAGATCGTCAACATAGCAGAACGACCGCGTCTGGCTGCCGTCGCCATAGATCGTGATCGGTTCTCCCGCCAGCGCCTGCATGATGAAATTCGACACGACCCGCCCGTCATTGGGATGCATGCGCGGACCGTAGGTGTTGAAGATCCGCGCAACCTTGATGCGCAGCCGGTGCTGACGGTAGTAGTCGAAGAACAGCGTTTCGGCGCAGCGCTTGCCCTCATCGTAGCACGACCTGAAGCCGATCGGGTTCACATTTCCCCAGTAATCCTCGGTCTGCGGGTGCACGACCGGATCGCCGTAAACCTCCGAGGTGGAGGCCTGCAGGATCTTGGCGCGAAGCCTCTTGGCCAGCCCCAGCATGTTGATCGCGCCATGTACGCTGGTCTTGGTGGTCTGAACCGGGTCGTGCTGGTAATGCACCGGGCTTGCCGGGCAAGCGAGGTTGTAGATCTCGTCCACTTCCACATAGAGCGGGAAGGTCACGTCATGGCGCATGACTTCAAAGCGAGGATTTTCCATCAGATGCGCGACGTTCGACCGGCGCCCGGTGAAATAGTTGTCCACACAGAGCACGTCATGCCCTGCATCCAGAAGCCGCTCGCACAGATGCGAGCCGAGAAAACCTGCGCCGCCGGTGACGAGAATTCGTTTGGAAACGACGCTCATTGCAATCTGCCGCCGCAAGAAAACCGGGCATGACCCCGTGCAGCATATTCACACGTTGATCTCGTGGGCATGACACTCGATGCAATCCCAGGCCGTTGGCGCTGCCGCCTGCCACACTTACCGCCCACAAAATCGCTCTTGCCCATCATCACCACGCGCCTGCCCAATCTACTACTGCCCGGAATCTCGGAAATCGCTGTCCCTGGCCACTTTTCAACCATCGCCGCTCCGGTTCTACGGACACGCATTTGCTGACCATGCAGATGCCGTCCGTAAATGCCAACCTGAAATGCCCTCTCAAATCCTTCGCAGCGCCATCCGCCCGAAACGGATGCTTTTGGCCCGGCCGCAATTGCCCCCGCCCGACACCGTCCGCATGTGCGGTTCTACCAACAACGCCATGCAATAGCACGATTTCCTGCAGATCGCGAGCGGGGGGTTTCCTTACCGTCAACCACGATCACAGACTGACAGGACAATCGTGGTAGCGGAAACAATCCGCTTCCAGTATGCAGCAAAGCACCTGCGGTCTTTCTCAGACAAGGCTGCGCCGCTATGGTCCGGCAAAATTAACCTGGTTCAAGGTTCTCATGCAGGTAGACAAGACAGATTTGCCCGGCGTCCTCATCCTGACTCCGCGCCGGTTCGGAGATGCCCGGGGCTGGTTCTCCGAAGTCTGGAACCGGAAAACGCTGGCCGACGCAGGTATCGAACTGGATTTCGTTCAGGACAATCATTCCTATTCGCGCGATATCGGCACGGTCCGGGGGCTGCATTTTCAGTCGCCACCCCACGCGCAGGCCAAGCTTGTGCGCTGCGGTCGCGGACGGGTTTTTGACGTGGCCGTCGATATCCGAAATGGGTCGCCAACCTACGGCCGCTGGACCGGGGTGGAGCTGTCGGCCGAAAACGGTCGTCAACTCTTCATCCCTGAAGGTTTCCTGCACGGATTTGTCACCCGCGAACCGGACAGTGAAGTCTTGTACAAATGCACCGGCTTTTATGCACCCGAATGCGACGGCGCGGTCCGGTTCGATGATCCGGACATCGCCATTGACTGGGGGCTGGGACCGGACCGGGCAGTTCTGTCGGACAAGGACGCCGCCGCCGGAATATTCCGCGATTTCGAATCGCCCTTCGTCTGGGAGGGCGCGGCATGAAGCTCTTGGTAACCGGCGGCGCGGGGTTCATCGGATCGGCCGTCGTGCGCCATGCGGTGCGGGCCGGCCACTCGGTGATCAATCTCGACAAGCTGACCTATGCCGGATCGCTGACCAATGTCGCCGAAGTGTCCGACAGCCCGCTTTACGCTTTCGAACAGGCCGATATCTGCGACCGGCAACGGCTCGACATGATCTTTGCCGCGCATCGCCCTGACGCGGTTATGCATCTGGCCGCCGAAAGCCATGTCGACCGGTCGATCGACGGTCCGGCGGCTTTCATAGAAACGAACATCACCGGCACCTACACGATGCTGGAAGCCGCCCGCACCTTTTGGATGGCGGAGGGCAGGCCGGAAACCTTCCGCTTCCACCACATCTCAACCGACGAGGTCTTCGGCTCGCTCGGGCCAACCGGCAAGTTCACCGAGGACACGCCCTACGATCCCCGCTCCCCCTATTCGGCGTCCAAGGCATCCTCGGACCACCTCGTCCGGGCCTGGCATGAAACCTACGGGTTGCCGGTCGTGCTGACGAACTGCTCGAACAACTATGGCCCCTACCACTTCCCCGAAAAGCTGATTCCGGTGGTGATCCTGAAGGCGCTCGCTGGCGCGCCGATCCCGATTTACGGGAAAGGCGACAACATCCGCGACTGGCTTTTTGTCGAGGATCACGCCGAGGCGCTGTTGCTTGTGGTCGAAAAGGGCACGGTCGGGCGCAGCTACAATATCGGCGGAGAAAACGAGGCCACCAATCTGGAACTGGTGACGAAGATCTGCGCCATTCTTGATGAAAAACGCCCCGGCAACGCGCCCTATGCCGAACAGATCGCCTTCGTCGCCGACCGCCCCGGCCACGACCAGCGTTATGCCATAGACCCCGGCCGCATCCGCACGGAACTTGGCTGGCGGCCTTCGGTGACGCTCGACGAGGGGCTGGAGAAGACCGTGCAATGGTTCCTCGATCACGAAAACTGGTGGCGCGCGCTGCAGGACCGCGACGGCGTCGGCAAAAGGCTCGGGACAGGATGAAGGCGCTCATCTTCGGCACAACCGGCCAACTGGGCATTGAACTCGCTCGCCGGGCGCCCAGAGACGTCACCGTCGCGACGCTCGGGCGCGACCGGGCTGATCTGACCGATCCCGCCGCCTGCGCTGCGGCCATCACGGCGACAGATGCCGACATTATCATCAACGCTGCCGCCTACACCGCCGTCGACCAGGCCGAGAGCGACCGGGACACGGCATTTCTCGTGAATGCCGAGGCGCCCGGCGCGATGGCCTGCGCCGCCGCAACGCGCGGTCTTCCCTTCCTCCACGTCTCGACCGACTACGTTTTCGACGGCAGCGGCACACGGCCTTGGGCAGAGAATGATCCGGTCGCTCCGCTCGGCGTTTACGGCGAGTCCAAGCTGGCTGGAGAGCGTGCAGTGGCTGCTGCCCGAGGGGGCCACGTGATCCTACGCACTGCGTGGGTCTTTTCGGCGCATGGCAAGAACTTCGTGAAAACCATGCTGCGGGTCGGGGCCGGGCGCGATATGCTGAGTGTGGTCGACGACCAGCGCGGCGGGCCGACGGCGGCATCGGATATCGCCGACGTGCTCTGGACCATCACGGCAGCCTTCCAGAACGGCAAAGGGCAGTCCGGCATCTTCCACTTCGCAGGCACGCCAAGTGTCAGCTGGGCCGATTTCGCCGAGGCAATCTTCGCGCGAGCGTCATTGCCCAAAAAACCGCAGATAAAACGCATACCCACATTGGACTACCCGACGCCTGCGAAACGACCGGCGAATTCCACTCTCGACTGCTCGCGCATCCGGGCGGTCTATGGCATAGAACAGCCGGATTGGCACAAAAGCCTCGCCAAGGTGATCGACGAACTGGAGACAGCGGGATGAGCGGCACAGGACGCAAGGGCATCATTCTGGCGGGTGGTTCGGGGACGCGGCTCTATCCGATCACCCATTCGGTGTCGAAGCAAATGCTGCCACTCTACGACAAGCCGATGATCTACTACCCGCTCTCGGCCCTCATGCTGGCCCATATCCGCGAGGTCTGCATAATCTCGACACCGCGCGACCTGCCGCAGTTCCAGGCACTTCTTGGCGACGGATCAGACTGGGGCATGCGGTTCGACTATATCGAACAGCCCTCGCCCGACGGGCTGGCACAGGCCTATCTTCTCGCAGAGGATTTTCTTGGCGGCGCGCCCTCGGCGATGGTGCTCGGCGACAACGTCTTTTTCGGTGAAGGTCTGTCGGCCAAGCTCAAGGCCGCCGATGCCCGCGCCTCGGGCGGTACGGTCTTTGGTTACCGGGTTTCGGACCCCGAGCGCTATGGCGTGGTGGAGTTCGACCGCGAGGGCAAGGTGCTCTCCATCATCGAAAAGCCCGAGAAGCCGAAAAGCCCCTATGCCGTGACCGGCATCTATTTCCTCGACGGCGACGCACCGGCGCGGGCCCGAACCATCCGCCCATCGGCGCGCGGTGAATTGGAGATCACCGATCTTCTGAACCTCTATCACAGCGCCGGCGCGCTTAATGTCGAGACGCTGGGCCGGGGATTCGCCTGGCTCGATACCGGAACGCATGAAAGCCTTCTGGAAGCGGCGGAATTCATCCGCACCATCGAAGACCGGCAAAACCTGAAAGTGGGCTGCCCTGAGGAAATCGCATTCCTCAACGGCTGGATCGACGCCGGTCAACTCACCGAACTCGCGCAGCCCTATCTCAAGACGCAATACGGCAAATACCTTGCCCGGGTCGCCGCAGACCCCGATCTTGCCCGCTCGACCTGACGACGGAAAGGCCGTCAGGCCGCACGAGGAGTACGCTCAGAACCGCGCGACGGCGATCCCCGCCGCTTCCAGGCTTGTGCGCACCGCGCGGGCAATATCCACGGCCTCAGGCGTATCGCCGTGCAGGCAGATCGTGTCGATCCTCGTCGGGATACGCTTGCCGCTTTCGGCGATGATTGCACCAGCCTGCACCATCTCGACCATGCGCGCCGCCGCCCGATCGGCGTCATGGATCACTGCACCCGGCTTCGACCGGTCCACCAGCGTCGCATTATCCTCATAAGCGCGATCGGCGAAGATCTCGGCCGCATAGGCGCAGCCAAGGTCGCGCACGGCTTCTTCCTGCGCGGTCGCGGCCAATACCATGATGATAAGGTCGGGATCGACTTCCAGCGCGGCGGTATAACAAAGCCGGGCAAGAGACGCGTCCTCGGACGCCATATTGGCCAACGCGCCGTGCAGCTTGACGTGCCGCACCCGTCCGCCAGCGCAGCGGGCCATCGCCAAGGCGGCACCGATCTGGTAGCGGATTGCGTTTTGCAGAGTTTCACTAGGCAGGTTGATCCGGTAGCGCCCGAATCCGTGCAGATCGGCAAACCCCGGATGGGCACCAATCCCGACATCCCCGGCGACCGCCATCCGCATTGTACGCGCCATCACATCGGGATCGCCCGCGTGAAACCCGCAGGCGATATTGGCCGAGCTGACGATCCCGAGCAGCGCGGAATCGTCGCCGAGGCTCCAGCGGCCATAGCCTTCACCCATATCCGCGTTCAGATCGACGCTCTTCGTCATCTCATGCCTCTTTTTTATCAGGTTTCGTATCTGCCCTGATACGTCAAACGCACGGCTTTGTCCCCCTGAACCCACCCCGATCAGAAAACATGAGAAGCATATTGAACTTTACCGTTCAGTTGCCAGATAATGTGGGCGACGGATAGCGGCACAAATCACCCCGCCTTCGCCGGGCGGGGTCGTGCCTGCCCATGGATAGGAATTTTCAAACTATGGCTTCGCATTTCAAGGGCCACAAAGTGACGGCCATCCTTGTGTTGGTCGCAGCAACGGCTTGGGTCGCAACCGGCAAGTTCGCCTCTGTCGGCAGCGAGGAAGCGCATGCCGCGCAGCCCGCGCCGGAGGCCACGTCGATCGAACTGGCCCAGGACGATGGTGCAGCGCCGGCATCGGCACTCCGGACGGTTGCCGCTCTGACACCGGTTTTTCAGGATCATGCTCGTGAAATCCGAATCTCCGGCGTAACAGGTGCCGACAAACGGACGGTGCTGGCCGCGCGTTCTGACGGGGTCATCGCCGCCCTGCCGATTACCCAGGGCGATATGGTCACCGACGATCAGGTCGTCATGACGGTCGAAGGCGCCGATGTCGCCGCCGCCGTCATGACCGCAGAAGCCACGCTCGCCCAGCGGACGCAGGAACTTGAAGTCGCCGAAAAGCTTTTCAAAAGCGGCAACACCGCCGAATTGCAGCTGATCAAGGTTCGTGCCGACAAGGCAGCGGCCGAAGCAGCGTTGAGCCAGGCAGAGGCAGCAGCGGACCGTCTGAACCTGCGCGCGCCGTTTACCGGCATCGTCGACAAGGTCGATGTCGAACTTGGCGAATGGGTCCAGACCGGCACTCCGATCGCGACGGTCCTGTCGCTTGACCCGATCGTCGTGCGCGCCGAAGTCAGCGAAGTCGATATCGGCTTCGTCTCCGTCAACGACCGCGCCGGTATCCGGCTCGTGAATGGCCGACAATTGGAAGGCAAGGTGCGCCATGTCGCACGCGAAGCATCAACCCAAACCCGCACCTATCCGGTCGAGGTTGAACTGCCCAATCCCGACGGTGCCGTGCCTGCGGGCATGACGGCTGAGGTCAGCCTTTATACCCGCCCCGAACGCGCCGTTACCGTTCCCCGCTCGGTCATCACGCTTTCGACGCAAGGCGAACTTGGTCTGCGGATCGTGGGCCCCGACAATGTCGCACATTTCGCATCCGTCGAACTGATCGACGACACGCCCGAGGGCCTCGTTCTGACCGGTGTACCGGAGGATGCGCGCATCATCGTTCTCGGTCAGGACCTTGTCCGCGACGGCGAGACGGTCAGCGTCAAGGACGCTGCCTCCATCGCGCTGGGGGATTGAACCGATGGGTCTCGTCGAAACCGCCATCCGCAATGCGCGGCTGACGATCTCCGTCCTCATCTTCCTGATGCTTGCGGGCGCACAGGCCTATATCACGATCCCGAAAGAGGCCGAGCCGGACATCCAGATCCCGATCCTCTATGTCAGCCTCTCCTATCAGGGCATCTCACCTGAGGACAGCGAGCGGCTGCTGCTCAGGCCCATGGAAACCTCGTTGAAGACCATCGCCGGGATCAAGGAGATGACCGCAACGGCCTATCAGGGCGGCGGCAACGTCCTCTTGGAGTTCCAGGCCGGTGCGAATCTGGAAAAAGCGCTCGACGACGTGCGCTCAAAGGTGTCCGAAGCCAAGCGCGATCTGCCCGACGGGGCCGATGAGCCATCGGTGCACGAGGTCAATATCTCGGAATTTCCTGTCCTCGTCGTCTCGCTCTCTGGCGACGTGCCTGAGCGTATCCTCGCCCGTGCCGGACGGGAGTTGCGCGACCGGATAGAAGAGATTCCCGGCGTCCTCGACGCAGCCCTGCAAGGCGTTCGCGAGGATCTGGTCGAGGTTATCATCGATCCGGCGAAACTGTCGTCATACGGCCTCAACCCCCATACGCTGATGGCCGGTGTCGCGGCCAACAACCAGCTGATTGCCGCCGGGGCACTCGAAGGTGCCGAAGGCCGTTACGCCATCAAGGTCCCATCGCTGATCGAGACCATCGAGGACGTGGCGAACCTGCCCGTCATCACCAACGGCACCGCCACCGTCCGCGCCCGCGATCTGGCCGCGATCCGCGCCACCCACAAAGACCCCGAGACGATCACCCGGCTGGATGGCAAGCCAGCCATCGCCATCGAGGTGTCGAAGCGCGTCGGCTCGAACCTTGTCGAGACGGTGGACGCGGTCAAGAAAGTGACCGAGGAGTTTCAGAAAACCCTGCCCGAGGGTACCGAGATTTCTTTCAGCCAGGACAAATCCACGACGATCCGGCAGATGCTGGCCGATCTTCAGAATTCGGTTCTGACGGCGGTTATCCTCGTCTTCATCGTCATTCTCTACGCGCTTTCGGGCCGCGCCTCGCTGCTGATCGGGCTTGCCATCCCTGCCTCGTTCCTGATCGGCATCCTCGGACTGCAACTGGCGGGGCTGACGGTCAACATCGTCGTCCTCTTCAGCCTGATCCTTGCCGTCGGCATGCTCGTTGATGACGCGATCATCGTCACCGAATATGCCGAACGGCGCATGGCCGAAGGCATGGACAAAC
This sequence comes from Albidovulum litorale, assembly GCF_025751495.1. Classification (GTDB taxonomy): domain Bacteria; phylum Pseudomonadota; class Alphaproteobacteria; order Rhodobacterales; family Rhodobacteraceae; genus Albidovulum; species Albidovulum litorale. The sequence continues at coordinate 835,303 of NZ_JAOWKZ010000001.1, forward strand.
GGCAGGCCTTCGCGCTTGCCTCGCACAAGATGACAGGCCCTGTGATCGCCGCGACGGCGACGCGTGTCGCTGCGTTTTCGCCGCTTTTGTTCTGGCCGGGCGTGGTTGGCGAGTTCATGAAATACATGCCGATCACGCTGATCGCGACGCTTTCGGCCTCGCTTGTCTACGCGCTCTATTTCGCCCCGACAATCGGCGCGATCATCGCCCGCCCGGTGAAGGAAAAGGATCGCGGCCGCAACAATCTCTATATGCGCTTTGTCGCCCGCGCGATCCGGCATCCCTGGCTCGTGACGATAACGGCGGTCGCGACACTCATCGCGGTGCCCTTCGCCTATGGCACTTACGGCAAGGGCGTCGAGTTCTTCCCGAATGTCGAACCTGACTACGGTCTTCTTTACGTCCATGCTCGCGGCAATCTTTCCATTGAGGAAATGGATGCGCTCACGCGGCAGGCCGAGGAACGCATTCTTGGCTGGCCCGGCATCAAGACGGTTTATACCCGCGCTGGAGAGGCTGCCGGGCCGGGCGCTGAAGTCGCCGAGGATGTCGTGGGCGTCATTCAGTATGAATTCATCGACTGGCGCGAACGCAAGAACGCCAACGCGATCCTCGCCGATCTGCGCGAGGCGATGCAGGGCATTCCGGGGGTGGAGATTGAGGTTTCGGTGCCCGATGCCGGGCCGCCCACCGGAAAAGCCATCCAGATCAGGCTGTCGGCGACCAATCCTGCCGGCCTGAACGATGCTGCCCGGCTGATCGCGGACGAACTGGCCAAGACGCCCGATGTGATCGACATCGACGACGGCCTGCCGCCGCCGGGCATCGACTGGGAAATCCGTGTCGATCGGGCCGCCGCCGCCCGTTACGGCATCGCGCCGGGCGCTGTCGGCGCCGTGGTGCAGCTCGTGACCGACGGGCTGAAGCTGTCGGATTTCCGCCCCGCCGGCACCGATGACGCAGTCGATATCGTCCTGCGCCTGCCGCCCGATCAGCGCACGATCTCATCGCTTGACCAGTTGCGCGTCGAGACCGAGCAGGGCCCTGTCCCCATTGCCAATTTCGTGACCCGCGAACCGGTCCTGACCACCGGTACGCTGACGCGCATCGACAGCCGCCGCACGGTTACCGTACAGGCCAATATCCGCGAAGGCATTCAGGCCGACCCGATCCGGCAGGCCATCACCGAACGTCTGGCGGCATCGGATCTGGAAAAGAACGGCATCCGCTGGCAACTCGCCGGCGAGGATGAGGAACAGGCCGCAGCCAGCGCCTTCCTCGGCAAGGCGTTCCTCGCCGCACTGGCGCTGATCTTCGTGGTGCTTCTGGCGCAGTTCAACCGCTTCATCTCGGTCTGGCTGATCTTCTCGGCCGTGATCATGTCGACGATCGGCGTCTTCCTAGGCCTGATGATCATGGGCCAGCCCTTCGGTATCGTGATGACCGGGATCGGCATCATCGCGCTTGCGGGCGTCGTCGTGAACAACAACATCGTGCTGATCGACACCTATGACAACCTGCGCCGCGAAGGGATGGAGAAGGTCGAGGCGATTCTGGAAACCTGCCACGAACGCGCCCGGCCTGTCGTGCTGACCGCCGTCACCGCGATCCTCGGCGTGTTGCCCATTGCTTTCGGCTTCAACCTCGAACTTCTGAGCCACGAGACGACATTCGGCGCACCATCCACCCAATGGTGGATCTCGCTCTCCTCCGCCATCGTCTTCGGCCTCGCCTTCGCGACGGTTCTGACGCTTGTCGTCACCCCGTCGCTTCTGATGCTGACCTCGCGCGGTATGGGACGGTCAAAGGACGCCCATGCTGAGCTCGCGGGCCCCGCCGAATAACGCTTGTCAGGCCCATCTCGATAAGGGCATAGGCCACGGCAAGCGACTTCAGGAACCACCTGGAACAGCGAAGGAAGTAGCGCCTTCTTCGTTCCTGCGTACGGCCACGGCGGCCGCGCCATCCGCCAATTCCACCGACTCGACAACCGGAAACACGCGCGTTTCATTCGCGTCATTAATCATACAAAACTCACTCATACACACACGTTGCCTATTCTCCGACGAAACCCGGCTTGGACACAAGTCGGGCCCTAAAGCCGTCGTCCATTTGCAACGAGCCATTCATCAGTATCCCGCGACAACGCAGGATTGGCGGCATTCCTGGCACCATTCATGCGCCAGTCAAAGCTATGATGTTCTTAAGGAGAAATTTGGTGGAGCAGAGGGGGATCGAACCCCTGACCTCGTCATTGCGAACGACGCGCTCTCCCAACTGAGCTACTGCCCCGCACCGGCTGCTCATGTGGCGCAGCCCTTGCGGATTGTCAAGCGGATGCCTGCCGGAACGGCGCAGAATCTTTCGCCTGCAAGCCCGGTGTAACGCGTCCGGAACGCCTCAGGCGAAGGCCGCCTCAAGCGCGATTTCGACCATGTCGCCGAAGCTCTTCTCGCGGTCCTCCGCAGGCAGTGCTTCATGGGTGACAAGGTGGTCAGAGATTGTCAGCACCGCCAGGGCCCGTGCACCATGGCGGGCGGCGACGGTGTAGAGCTCGGCCGCTTCCATCTCCACCGCCAGAACGCCGTGGCGCGCCAGCATGTCGGTCAGGTCCTGACGTTCGTCGTAGAAGATATCGGACGAATAGATGCCGCCGACATGGATCGGTGTGCCCCTGCCCCGCGCCGCCGCGACTGCCTTTTCCAAGAGGCCGTAATCGGCGCAAGGCGCGAACTGCATCTCCTTGAAGAAGCCGCGCGACGGGGTGGAGATCGCCGAGGAGGTCATCGCGATCACCACGTCGCGGATCTTCACATGGTCGAGCATCGCCCCGGCCGAACCGATGCGGATCAGCGTCTTTGCGCCGTATTCCCGAATGAGTTCAGTGGCATAGATCGACAGCGACGGCATACCCATGCCCGATCCATGGATCGTCACCCGATTGCCCTTCCAGGTGCCTGTAAAGCCCAGCATGCCACGCACCTCGTTGACGCAGACCGCATCCTTCAGAAAGGTCTCGGCCGCCCATTTGGCGCGCCGCGGATCGCCGGGCATCAGGACGGTTTCGGCGATGTCGCCGGGCTTGGCACCGATATGGGGGGTCATTGGGTCCTCGTCTCGCTGGATCGGAGGAGTATAGGCAAGAACTAAGGGAAGGTTAAAGAGGGTTGCTGCTCTTAGCCAGGCTAACAAACAACATATTGTTTTTCATGGATTTTCTTGGTCGGCGAAACGTCTGCAATGTGTCGGCAAAACGTATGGCAAACCGACGCCCCCGAACCGCATCATTTGATCCGCACCGCCGTGCGACCACATCGCCGGACACCGGAAACTTCTAAAGTATCCGGTGCGATTTCTTTGAAAGAAATCGCGGCGCGAAGGACAGTCAAACGATTGGCTTGTGAAACATCGGGAAGTGCATTGAACGGCGACGCATCACGCCCGGCGGTGGTTGACTTCCTGCTGGAAGAACGCCGCGAGGGTTTTGTCGCGTTCAGGCCGGAACGGGCCTGCATCCTCCGCCCCGGCGATCCGGTCGATGCGGAACATGCGGAAATCCTCCCTGAGTTCGCACCAGGCGATCAGGGTCCAGACCTTGCCCCAGAACCAGAGGCCAAGCGGACGCACTGTCCGGAGTGTCGCCGCCCCGTCGGCATCGCGGTAGTCGAGCGCCAGTTTCAGTTGGGTCTCGACGGCGCGGTCGAGCCGGTCGAGCATGGCCCGGTCGGCATCGGAAAGCGCGCCCGCGTCATGGGCATGGATCGCCACCCCGGCGGGGCGGTCGCGCAGGTCGGGGGGCAGGACCGCCTCGATCTTGGCCAGCGCCACTTCCGCCGCAAGCGCCATCGCCGCGCCGCCAAAGCTGCGCACCATGCGGGCGCCCGCGACAAGGGCGCTGATTTCCTCGCGGGAGAACATCAGGGGCGGCAGGTCATAACCCGACCGCATCATGTAACCGATCCCCGCCTCGCCGTCGATCGGCACGCCGGACCCGATCAGATCGGCAATGTCGCGGTAGATCGTGCGCTCGCTGACCTCAAGCCTCTGGGCGAGCATGCGCGCGGTCAGAAGCCGACCGCCCCTCAGATACTGGACGATCTGGAAGAGGCGGTCGGCGCGCCGCATCAGGCCGCCTTGGCCGGTTCAAAGAGCCCGATGGAATTGCCGTCGGGGTCCTTGGCATAGACGAAACGGCCAGGCGGGATGGTGATGATCTCTCCGATCACCTCACCGCCCGCCTTGCGGCAGCGGATCGCGGCATCCTCCAGCCGGTCGGACACCGCGATATGCACGGTCGGCCCGTTGCCCGAAGCCGGTTCGCCCGGATAGAGATGGCCGCCGGTGGTTTCCATATTGCCGCCGAGGATTGCCATCGGATTGGGGCCGCTTTCGTCGATTGTCATCTGCCAGTCGAAGGTCGCGTTATAGAACGCCACTGCCTTCTTCATATCGGAAACCGGAATTTCACTCCAGACGACAACGGGTTGGGTGCTCATGGGGGACTCCTTTCAATTCGGTTGAGGACGCCCTTGTCGCACAGGGCTCCTGACAGGGTTCTGTCAGGAGGGTTTCGAAACGTCTCATCTCAGGCGGGAAACTTCACACCCTCGATTTTTTGATCAAATCGGCCTGAATCGGATGTTAGGCGGGTTCCACTCCCTCGTTGCTTCGTGCAGAATGGGATAAATCAAAGCCCTCGCCCCGTTTCTTTAACTGTCGGGCCATCGCCCGGGAGGATGTATGAAGATCGCCGCCGCCGCCTATCCGCTCAATTGGTTCGACACATGGGCTGAGTACGAGAAAAAACTCTCCACCTGGGTTGCCGAAGCCGCCGGACAGGGGGCGAAGCTGCTGGTCTTTCCGGAATACGGCGCGATGGAGCTTGCCTCGCTTGGAGGCGCAGCCGTTGCGGGCGATATTCAGGACGCCCTGCACGAGGTCAGCCGCCACAAGCCCGCGTCCGAGGCGCTGCATGTCCGGCTTGCCGCAGAGCACGGCGTGCATATCCTGTCGGCTTCCGGCCCGGTTTTCGGCCTGCCCCATGCGGGCGGTCGGCCGGTGAACCGGGCAAGCCTGTTCGGCCCTGGCGGGCTGATCGGACATCAGGACAAGGCGATGATGACCCGCTGGGAACGCGACGGCTGGCATATCGTGCCGGGCGACGGATTGCAGGTATATGACACTCCGCTTGGCCGGATCGGCATCCTGATCTGTTATGACAGCGAGTTTCCGCTTCTGGGCCGCGCTCTGGCCGAAGCGGGGGTGGAGATCCTTCTGGTCCCGTCCGCAACCGAGGCGTTAGCGGGGTTCAGCCGCGTCCGCGTGGGCGCAATGGCCCGCGCATTGGAAAACCAGATGGTGGCGGTTCATGCGCCGGTCGTCGGCGCGGCAGACTGGTGCTACGGGATGGAGGAAAACACCGGCTCGGCTTCGGTCTATGGTCCGCCTGACCGGGGCTTTCCATCGACCGGCATCATCGCCGAAGGCCCGCTTGGCAAGCCCGGCTGGGTCTATGCCGAGGTCAGCCGCGACGCCATTGCCGAGGTCCGCGCCGATGGTGGCGTCCTGAACATGCAGCACTGGCCGGAGCAGGACGTGCAGCTTTCCCGCGTCACGGTTCATGGGCGTAACCGAGAAATCGCTTGAAATCCCTTCCCATCGGGCGCATTTAACGCGCGCCCGGGCAGGTGGCCCGGGTGAACAACAATGGAGTGACCATGGCCAAGGAAGAAGGACTCGAATTTCCGGGCGTCGTGAAGGAACTCCTGCCAAACGCGACATTCCGGGTCGAGCTCGAAAACGGCCATGAGATCATCGCGACGATGGCAGGAAAGATGCGCAAGAACCGCATCCGCGTTCTGGCGGGTGACAAGGTTCAGGTGACGATGACGCCCTATGACCTGTCAAAGGGGCGGATCAATTACCGCTTCAAGTAAGGTGCCTCCGCGCCTTGTTCTGGGATCGGGCAGCCCGCGCCGCAAGGAATTGCTGGCGCAGCTGGGGCTGGCCCCCGACGACATCCGCGCCCCCGACATAGATGAAACGCCCCTGAAGGGTGAATTGCCGCGCCCCTACTGCGAGCGCATGGCGCGAGAGAAGGCGGCCGCTGTGATCGCCGCGGCGGATGAGGTCGTACTTTGCGCCGACACGACCGTTGCGCTTGGCCGTCGTATCCTCGGCAAACCGGAAAGCGCGGGCGAGGCGGCGGAGTTTCTTCTCAAGCTATCGGGCCGCCGCCACCGGGTCATCACGGCTGTCGCGGTTAAGCGGGGCGACAGGCTCTGGCAACGCAGCGTCGAGACGGTGGTGAAGGTCAAGGCGCTGTCGGACGTGGAGATCAACGCCTATCTCGCCTCCGGCGAGTGGCAGGGCAAGGCCGGGGCCTACGGCATTCAGGGACGCTTTGGTGCTTTCATTCCCTGGCTTCAGGGTTCCTTCACCGGCGTCGTCGGCCTGCCCGTAGCCGAGACGGCGCATCTTCTGGAAGCCGCCGGGATTGATACTCACGGGGTTGAGGCATGAAGGGTCGGGTCGTCGTTCTGGGAACCTATCGCGGGCGCGAGGCCGCGGCCTTGGTCGTCGATGGCCAGTTGCAGGACCTGCTGATCGAGGCGGGCGAGGCTGCGGGTTATGCGCCAAGCGCGATCCTGCGCGGGGTACTCGACCGGCAGATGAAGGGCCAGGGCGGGGCCTTCGTGAAACTGCCGGACGGCCAGAAAGGCTTTCTGCGCGAAACGAAGGGGCTCGCCCCCGGTCAGCCGGTCATCGTTCAGGTCTCGGGCTTTGCCGAGCCCGGCAAGGCGCTGCCGGTCACGACGCGGCTGCTCTTCAAGGGGCATCTGGCCATCGTCACGCCCTCCGCCCCCGGCCTCAACATCTCGCGCCGGATCAGGGAGGCCGAGGATCGTTCGCGGCTGGAGGCATTGGCCACTGACGGTATGCAGGGTTCGGAATTCGGATTGATCATGCGCTCCGCCGCCGCCTTGGCGGGTGACGATGAGATCGCGGGCGAAATCGCGCGTATGCGGGAACTGGCCGAGGCCGTGAGTGGCGACCTAAACGGCGGGCCGGAACTGCTTGTCGACGCGGCGAGCCCGCATGAGGGAGCCGCCCGCGACTGGTCCGATCCCGCCCCCGACGAAGTTGCGGAAGGCGAGGAGGCCTTTGCCCGCCACGGGGTGGAGGAGATGATCGACGCGGTTCTGTCTCCGGTGGTGAAACTGCCGGGTGGCGCCAATATGGCCATCGAACCGACGCGTGCGCTGATCGCCATCGACGTCAATACCGGCCCCGACACCTCGCCCGCCGCCAGCCTCAAGGCCAATATCGCCGCCGCCCGCGACCTGCCGCGCCAGCTGCGCCTGCGCGGGCTCGGCGGTCAGGTGACGGTCGATTTCGCGCCCATGCCGAAACGCGACCGCGCGACGCTGGATCAGCAGTTGCGCGTGGCCTTCAAGGGCGAGGCCGCCGAGACCAGCCTTGCGGGCTGGACACCCTTGGGGAATTTCGAACTGCAACGCAAACGCGACCGCTTGCCTCTGGCCACGATTCTGGGAAAGGGTGAGCCATGACCTGCCCGATCTGCCAGAAAGAAACCGATCCGAAATACCGGCCCTTCTGTTCCAAACGCTGTGCCGATGTCGATCTCGGCCGCTGGCTGAACGGTTCTTACGCCATCCCGGCTGTGGAAGAGGACCTGCCCGATGAGGCCGATACCGGGCATCCGACGCAGCGCCCGAATTAGCTGCCCCTCCGCGCAAGATAATCACGAAAATCCTCTGGACAGCCCCCTGCGTCTCGCCTAAACACGCCGGGCCGGGCGCAATCGCCCCCGGTGCCCAGATAGCTCAGTTGGTAGAGCAGCGGATTGAAAATCCGCGTGTCGCTGGTTCGATTCCGGCTCTGGGCACCACTTAAATGCCATAATTTATTGAATTTAATAGTCACTCCGGCGCCCCTTTCGGTTAGGGTTTGGCGCTTTTGGTGGAAGGTTTGACAAATTGCGCGCGGCGCGCGTTCTGGGTTTCGAGAGTCGCCATGGTTTCGCGGTTCTTCGCGGCCAGCTTCGCGGACCGGTAATAGTGCCGGACCTTGGAAAGGGTTTTCTGCCCAAGAAGGTCGGCAATGCGCCTTTCGTCGAGCCCCGCTTCGCGCAATGTCGTGGCCACCGTATGGCGCAGACCTTTGAGGGTGAGGCCGCTCTGGATCAGGTCGTTTTTCTACAGACCCATCGTGAAGCGATGCCAGACGGTCGAGAACCCATCATAGGTCCATGGTTCTCCGTGCGAATTGCACAGGACCGTATCTGCCTGGTGATCGGGGATGGTGCTGAGTGCTTCCAAAAGAGTTTAACCGACCGGAATCGCGACTTCTTCTCCCGTCTTGCCGCGAACGCCCCAGATCGTATCGCCGTCGATCTGGTCCTTGTGCAGCTTCAGCGCGTCCGAGCGCCCGAGAATGAGACGCTGACATCGGGCAAGCGCATGTGCCCTCAACGCCCGATACTCACGCGCCGTTGCTTCCCAGCGTCGATAGATCGAAGTCGAAATCGCCCATGTAGGACGCGCTCAGGAACTTGACGAAGCGGTCGTGGAACTGGCGGGTGTGCGCATGGGCCAGTGTGTCGGCGCGCGCGATGTCCCGGTCGCGGATCGCCGCGATCATGTCAGCATGTTCCGAACCGAGCAATCGGTCACTGGTCGAGGCGCGCAGAAAGTCGAAATGCATATGCAGGATGCGGCGGCCTTCGTCCAGCAACTGGCCATAGCACCGAGCCAAGTAGGGATTCCGCCCCGCCTTTGCGATTGCCATGTGGAAGTCGCGGTTGGTGGCTGACATGGCGAGGTAGTCGTTCTTGGCGGTCGAGCGATCGAATGCGCGGGCTGCGTCCTGCATTTCAGCCAAGTCGTCCTCCGTCCGATTCTGCGCCGCGAGGCGGGTATTGATGCGCTGCAGAAAATCCAGAGCCTCGACATAGCGGGGAAAGCCCGCCACGTCGATCGGCGCCACCAGCGTCGAGCGGTTGGAAAGCATCACAACCAGCCCCTCGGCTGAGAGCCTCACCAGAGCCTCGCGCACGGGTGAACGCGACAGCGCGAATCTTTCGGCGAGCGAGGTTTCATCAAGCGGAATGCCGGGGGCGAGCGTGAGCGACAGGATCTCGTGCTTCAGTGTGTCGTAGACAAATCTCGCACCAGAACCCTTTCCCTGCCTCGTGCCATCCTGCGGAACTTCTTTCATTTTCGTCGCGCCCCTACAAACGGCCTTACTGGGATGATTGTAACGGTTATTGACTTGTCGGCAATTTGTCGACATGAAACTTGACGACATTATGTCGACAAAACCCCGCCAGCGAAAGGAAATTGCCATGAGCTACAACGTCAAACTCACAGGCGTGCTGCCCGCGCTTGTCACGCCTTTCGGTGACGACGACCGGATCGACTTCAAGGCCTTCGAACGGCTGCTCACGCATTTCCGCGAGTGCGGCGTGACCGGCTGGGTTCCGAATGGCTCGACCGGCGAATACTTCAGCCAGTCGACCGCTGAACGCCGATCGGTGCTTCAGTTCGTCAAGGATTTCGCAAACCCCAATGAGCTTCTGATCGCCGGTACCAACGCTCCGGCAACGCGCGAGGTGATCGAACAGACGAAGATCGCGAAAGACATCGGCTACGACACCGTGTTGCTAGCGCCACCCTTCTATACCCGTCCGACGCAGGTCGAACTCATCCGGCATTATGAGGCGGTGCTGGACGCGGTCGACGTGAACATCGTGCTCTACTCCTACCCTTTGAAGGATGGCGCGGATATCAGCTTCGAACTTATGGACCATTTCGCTGACAATCCGCGGATCGTGGGCATCAAGGAAAGCTCAGGCTCGCTGCAGCGCGCCATCGCGATTTCAAGCCGCTACGCGGGCAAGATCCAACTGATATCGGGGTCAGACGACATTGCGCTTGATTTCATGTTCTGGGGTGCGGATGCGTGGATCTGCGGGCCGTCGAACTGCATGGCTAGGGCGTGTTGCGACCTTGACCGCGCCTACAGGTCCGGGGACCTGTCAAAGGCACGGGAGATGATGCGGACGCTTTACGGCGCGATGAACATTCTCGAATCCGGCAAGTTCGTGCAGAAAATCAAGTATGGTTGTGAGTTGCAGGGCTTGACGGTCGGCCAGTGCCGCGCGCCACTCGGGCCGCTTACAGATGAGGAAAAGGCGGAATTTCGCGCGGCGATGGAGCCGATCCTTCTCGGGTAACGCGTCGCTTCCACAATCCAGGTCGAGTCGATCAATGAACAAGGTCAAGAAGACCACTGTCGTCGTCGGTGCAGGTGTGATCGGCGCAGCTATCGCGTATGAGCTGCAAAAACGGGGACGACAGGTCATCCTGATCGATCGTGACGCGCCGGGACGCGGAGCCTCGTTTGGCAACATGGCTTCGATTGCCGTGACCGAATTCATGCCGGCCTCCCGGCCTTCGGTCTGGCGGCAGATTCCGGGGTGGCTACTGGATCCCGAAGGCCCGGTCCATGTGCGCCCGGGCTATATGCCCCGCCTGATTCCATGGTTCCTGCGCTTCCTCGCCGCCTCGCTACCCTCCCGGATGCGCGCGCTGGAGTCAGCAGGAGCCGCGCTTTGCGCCCGTGCACTGAGCGATACACAGGTGCTCTTGCGAGAAATCGGCGCACCGGAGGTGATATCCGAAACCGGCTGCCTGTCGCTTTACACGGACGAGGCTGAGTTCCGAGCCGACCGGGATCACATCGAAATTCTTGACCGCTTCGGCTTTGCTCATGAGGTCCTCGGTCCATGCGACATTCGCGACCTTGAGCCAGAGATCGCACCCGGCATCGGCAAGGCGGTTCTGTTTCCCGACAACCGGTCGCTGCGCGATCCCTATGCCTATGTGACCCGGTTGGCAGATAGGTTCGAGGGCCTGGGGGGCGAAATCCGACGGACAGCCATCACCGGTTTCACGCGGTCGTCGCGCATCTCGGGGGTGCAGCTTGATGACGGTACGGTTCTGGAGACCGACGAGGTCGTCGTGGCGGCAGGGGCGTTTTCGGGCCGACTTTCGCGCCTGCTGGGCGAACCCATGCCGCTTGAGACCGAGCGCGGCTATCACACGCAAATCATGGCGTCCGGCATCCGGCTTGGCCATTCGATCATCTGGCCCGCACGCGCCTTCATGGTCACGCCTACCGCAGGTGGCATTCGCGTCGGCGGCACGGTCGAGATGGCGGGCCTAGATGCACCGCCCGACTATCGGCGCGCCCGGATTACGGTGAAACGCGCCCGCGAGGCCCTGCCGAATCTGAGGGTAGAGGGTGCCAGCGAATGGATGGGCCACCGTCCGGCCTTTCCCGATACGATCCCGGTCATGTCGGCCTCTGCCAAGGTGCCGGGCGTTTACTATGCGACCGGCCACGGCCATCTTGGATTGACCTATGCCGCGACCTGCGCGCGCCTGATGGGGAGGTTGATCGCGGGCGAGGCCCCCGAAATCGACTTGCGACCCTATCGGATCGACCGGTTCTGAAGGAGATCACACCATGCACTGGAACCGAACCCTGCAGACCGTCGATGTGCATTGCGCCGGAGAGATCGGCCGGGTGATCACCGCCGGTGTACTCGATATCCCCGGGGCTACGATGGCCGACAAGCTCAACCATCTGAACAAGGTCGATGACAGCCTGCGTCGGCTTCTCTGTTCCGAGCCACGATCGGGCCCGGCCGGGTCCTTTTGCCTTCTGTTGCCGCCAACGCTTCCTGAAACCGATGCAGGCTTCATCGTCCTGCAACCTGACCAGGCGCATGCGATGTCTGGGTCAAATGCCATGTGTGCGGTCACCGCAATCCTTGAAACCGGCATGAAACCGATGCAGGAGCCGGAGACGGTCGTCACGCTCGATACTGCCGCCGGGCCGGTGCGCGCGGTTGCGGCTTGCAAGAACGGCAAGGTAACCCGGGTGACTCTGGACATGCCGCCTGCCTTCGTTGCCAGGAAAGCTGCACTGATTGAGACTGAGGCCTGGGGGGACGTCACCTATGACCTCTGCTTCGGTGGCGTCTTCTATGCCCTGGTAGATGTGGACCAGATCGGGTTGACGATTGTCCCAGAAACCGCGCGCGCGCTGGCGGAGGCGGGCGTCGCGCTCCGGTCCCTGATCGCCGCGGCAGAACCCGCACTGCATCCGACGACGCCAGCGCTCGACGGGCTGGCCTATGTCATGTTCCGCAGCACCGAACCGGACGGCGCGATCCGCACCTGCACCACGCTTCGCCCCGGCAGGGCGGATCGGTCACCCTGCGGCACCGGGTCAAGCTCGCAGATGGCCGTGGCGTATGCCGACGGTCTGGTTCAGCCCGGTGATAGGCGGATCTCCCGCTCGATCATCGGTGGGGAATTCGTGACCGAATTCAGAGGTGAAACTGTGGTTGGACCTTTCAAAGCAGTCCGGAACAGAGTTTCGGGGCAATGCTGGATATACGCGATCACTCAGGTCGGATTGGATCCGAGTGACCCTTTTCCACATGGTTTCACTCTGTCCGACACATGGGGTGGATGATGACAGAAAGGCCCGGTTCAGCGTCGTGCCTCCCGAGCGCTTAACAGATCAAGTGCTGATGCCGAAGGACGCGGGCCTGACATCGGAAAACGGGTCGCGGTTCTGCGGCCGCACCCTGTACTGCTGTTGGTCGCGTGCCGAGCAGAACTTCAAAAGAACGGGTGATTGAGAAAGCTCAGAGCACAATCGTTGAAACGCGGCGCGTGTGTCGTTGCTCAACAAATCGACCTGACTTGGCACCTATTCGGCCTGCGCCGGCGGCTCCTTGGCGCCGGTCATGAAGGCAACCGCATCGGACATCGTGTAGTCCTTCGGGTCGATCACACAGAGCCTCTTGCCTAGCCTGTGAATGTGAATCCTGTCTGCAACCTCGAACACATGTGGCATGTTGTGGCTGATCAGGATGATCGGAATTCCCCGCGCCCGGACGTCCTGAATCAACTCCAGCACCCGGCGACTTTCCTTGACACCCAATGCTGCCGTCGGTTCGTCCATGATGATGAATTTGGACGCAAAGGCTGCGGCGCGGGCGACGGCAACACCCTGACGTTGGCCGCCCGAAAGCGTCTCGACCGCTTGATTTATGGACTGGACCGTCATCAGTCCCAGCTCGGTCAGTTTGTCGCGGGCGAATTTCTCCATGGCCGGGCGGTCAAGTTGCCGAAGATACTTGCCCATAAAACCCTGTTTGCGGATTTCGCGACCCATGAACATGTTGTCGGTGATCGAGAGCGCGGGCGACATGGCAAGGGTCTGGTAGACGATCTCGATCCCCATGTTGCGCGCATCCATCGGGGAGTTGAAATTGACCCGTTTTCCCTCAATCAGAATCTCACCCTCATCCGGCACAGTCGCGCCGCAGATCGCCTTGACGATCGACGACTTTCCCGCGCCGTTGTCACCAATAACAGCAAGGATCTCGCCCTTACGAAGCTCGAAATCGGAATGGTCGATGGCAGTGACATGGCCGTAGCGCTTGACGAGACCGCGCCCCTCGACGACGGGAATATTGTCGGTGATCATGCCGATACCTTTCTGATCCACTGGTCGACCGCGACGGCGGCGATGATGAGCAGGCCGATAAGGAGGAAGGTCCACTGCGCATCCGCGCCGAGAAGCCTGAGGCCGAGCGTGAAAACCCCCACGATCAGCGCGCCGAAGAGCGAGCCCAGAATGGACCCACGCCCGCCGAAGAGCGAGATGCCCCCGATCACCACGGCAGTGATGCTTTCGATATTCGCAAGCTGACCGGATGTTGGAGAAACCGAACCGATGCGCCCGATCAGCGCCCAGCCCGCGAAAGCGCATATTAGTCCCGACAGAATGTAGACCGACATCAGGGTGCGGTGAACATTGACACCGGACAGTTCCGCAGCCTCCGGGTCATCCCCTACAGCATAGACGTGACGCCCCCACGCAGTATGGCGCAGTGCGTAAGACAGAACGGCGATCAGAAGCAGCATGAACACGACACCGACCGTAAAGACCGCACCGCCGACATTGAACTTGCTGCCGAAGAACTGAAGGAAGGGCGCGTTCGCTTCGATATCCTGACTGCGGATCGTCTCGTTCGCGGAATAGAGGAAGTTCGTGGCCAGCACGATCTGCCACATGCCGAGCGTGACGATGAAGGGCGGCAGCTTCACCCGACTGACCAGCCAGCCATTGAGCGCGCCGATCAGCATACCGCAGCCCAGCCCGCAGAGGACCGAGACCGGAGCGGGGATGCCATAGCGGAACGTGAACTGCCCCATGATTACGGATGAAAAAACCATGATCGCGCCGACACTCAGGTCGATTCCGGCAGTCAGGATCACAAGACTTTGCGCCGCGGCGACGATACCGACGATCTGCACCTGCTGCAGGATCAGCGTGAGCGCGAAGGGAGAAAAGAACTTTGACCCGAGTAAAAGACCGAAAATCAGAACCGCCGCGACCAGAACGATCAGGGGCACGAAAGAGGAGTTGACGTGCAGGATATGCTGCAACTGGCCGACAAAGCCGCGTCTCTGGCTCTCGAAATGCGCGACCGCTTCAGTTCTACTGGCCGCGGCTTCGAACGTGTCGTTGTGTTGGTTAGCATCAGACATTCTGCCCCCCTTCCGCAGACGGAAGGTGCCGCCCACGAGGTAAGTCTAACGGATAAACGGGAGTTCCCTTAGCGTTACGGAGGCGCGCTTAAGGCGCCTCCGAATTTATTTTTGGAGATCACCCCCAGCAGAGATCCAGCCCCTCAGCGACCGAGATCGACTCGACGCCGTCGGCGGGCTCATTGGTAATCAGTGCGACGCCGGTGTCGAAGAAGTCCTTGCCCGGAGTATTTTCCGGCTTGGCTCCTTCGTCGGCCCACTTCTTCACCGCCTCAACACCCAGCGATGCCATCAGGAGCGGGTATTGCTGGCTGGTCGCGCCGATCACACCGGCGTCGACGTTCTGAACGCCAGGGCAACCGCCATCGACCGATACGATGAGGACATCGTTCTCACGTCCGATTGCCTTTAGCGCTTCATAGGCACCGGCGGCGGCAGGTTCGTTGATCGTGTGCACGACGTTGATCATCGGGTCCTTGGCGAGAAGGTTTTCCATCGCTCGGCGCCCGCCTTCTTCGTTGCCGTCGGTTACATCGCTGCCAACAATCCGCGGATCGGTTTCGTCGCCGATCACATTCGGGTCTGCGAGGTCGACGCCAAAGCCTTCAAGGAAGCCCTGGTTGCGCAGGACGTCGACCGTCGGCTGGCTGACATTCAGGTCCAGCGTTGCGATCTTGGCCTCGGATGCGGCATCGCCCAGCTTCGCCTTTGCCCACTGGCCGATCAAAAGGCCAGCCTTGTAGTTGTCGGTCGCGAAGGTGGCATCAGCCGCATCAATCGGGTCAAGCGGCGTGTCGAGCGCGATGACCAGAATGCCTGCATCCCGGGCCTGCTGAACGGCGGGGACGATCGAACTGGTGTCGGACGCAGTCAGCAGGATGCCCTTCGCCCCGTCGAGAATGCAGGTTTCGATTGCCTGCACTTGGGTTTCGTGGTCGCCGTCGATTTTGCCGGCAAAGGATTTCAGCGTCATCCCGAGTTCGGCCGCCTTGGCCTCGGCGCCTTCCTTCATCTTTACGAAGAAGGGGTTCGTGTCCGTTTTCGTGATCAGGCAAACGGTTTCGCCAGCTGCCTGTGCCGAGGTCGCGGCAATGACGATGGCTGCGGCGGATGCGCCGAGTGTCAGAAGTCTTTTCATTTGGTCCTCCCGTACGTTTGTATCGCGTTGTTAGCCGGACGTCCCGTCCCGGGCCCCCATGGAGGTCTGGTGCGGGTCGCTCACAGGAAAGCGCGATTCCCCCGTTTCTGTCAATAAATAAATAAACTTGATTTATTAATCGAAAAGTCCATAGTTTAAAGGGGAAGCAGAGGTGTCTATGGTCCGTCCGATGTACGGGGAATCGATGATCAGACTGACCGGCGGCGTGAATCAGCGCGGCGTACGCGACCATAACGAGCGCCTGATATTGTCCGTTCTGCAACGTTACGGACCCACCCCGGGCGCAGACGTGGCGCGACTGACCGGACTTTCGCCTCAGACCATTTCGATCATCTTCCGTGAGCTGGAAAGTGACGGGATCATCCGGCGCGGCGATCCCATACGCGGCAAGGTCGGCAAGCCATCGATCCCGATGGAGCTGAATCCCGATGGCGTGTTTTCGATCGGAATGAAGATCGGAAGACGCAGCGCGGAACTGTTGCTCATGGATTTTTCGGGAAAACCGAGACAGCAGTTGTTCACATCCTACGACTATCCGTTTCCGGACGCCGTTTTCGGCTTTTTGAAAGACGGGTTGGTTCGAATGCTTGAGGCGGAACCTGCAAATGTTCGTTCCCGGATATGCGGCATCGGGATCGGCACGCCCTTTGAGCTCTGGCGGTGGCACGACCTGACTGGGACTGCGGCCGAAAGATTCCGGTCTTGGAAAGACATAGACTTTGCGGCTGAAGTCTCAAAATTCTCGGACCTGCCGGTCTTTGTGGTTAACGACGCGACTGCGGGTTGTCATGCGGAACAGCTCTATGGCCGCGGCAAGGAATTTCGCGACTATGCCTATTTCTTCATCGGCTCGTTTATCGGTGGGGGCGTTGCCCTCAACGGCACCGTTTTTGAAGGCAATCAGGGGAATGCGGGAGCCTTGGGGTCGATGCGAACCACGAGTCCCTTGGGTGAAAGCAAACAGCTGATCGATGTGGCCTCCCTGCACCTTCTCGAAGCGCGCCTGATCGAAGCTGGACTTGACCCGCAAGTGATGTGGCAGCGTCCACAGAACTGGAGTTCTCTAACCCGTTACGTGACACCGTGGATCGGCGAAACGGCGCAGGAACTCGCTAAGGCATCACTGTCGATCTGCTCGGTCATCGACTTCGAAGCCATCGTAATTGACGGCGCCTTTCCAGCAGAAGTGCGAAGCGAACTGGTAGAGAGGGTGCGGCGATACATCGAGAACCAAGACACCCGCGGCCTGATCAAGCCGCGGATCGAAGCTGGCAGTGTCGGCGAGAATGCGAGAAGCATCGGTGCCGCAAGCAACCCGGTTTTCTCATTGTTCTTTCTGAACACGAATGCCGGCCTATCGTCGAAGCAGGGACGCGGACTGGCGTAAAACCTGAGGGCATTATCTGTTCCAGGCACATGCAGCTAGGCTTCATTTGTACTTGGTTAGCCCCGCAGCTGTGCCATGATGTGGGCTGGCGGTTGCGTCAGGCGATCAGGTCGTTGCAATACGGGCGACGCCGGGTGCGGCAGCGTCAGGTGGGGTGTAGCCGCCCAATCGTGAAGTGCGCAGATCGAGCCGGATCATGGCCTCGCACATCGCTATCGCCGAGACCACGCCGTCGATCACCGGCAGGCCATGCTCGGCCGAGAGGGATGCCGCAAAATCGGCCATTCCGGCGCAGCCGAGTACGATAGCCTCGGCCTTGTCCTCGGTGATGGCACGCGCGACCTCGTTACCGATGCGGGCGCGGGCCTGAGATCCGGGACGTTCAAGTTCAAGCACCGGCACATCAGAGGCGCGGACCCGGGCGCAGCGCGCTGCAAGCCCGTAGCGGATGAGGTTGTGTTCCAGAGCCGGCACCGATCGCGCCAGCGTCGTGACCACCGAAAACTTGTTCGAGAGCATTGAGGCCATGTGATAGGCCGCCTCGCCGATGCCGATCACTGGCCGGTCGGTCAGGCAGCGCGCGGCATCCAAACCGGTATCGTCAAAGCAGGCAATGACGACGCCATCGAAGCCTGCGGTCCGGCGGATAATGTCGAGCAGGCCCGGAACACACATTGCCTCATCATAGAAGCCCTGGATCGCCGGCGGTCCGTCCGCGGGATTCACGGCGATGATCTCGGTTCCGGGCGATGCGACGCGCCGGGCGGCCGCGCCGATCGTTTCGGTCATGTGACGGGTAGAGTTCGGGTTGACGACGAGAATACGCATCATGCCACCTACAGGTCTCCGCCGAGATAGGCGGCCTTGATCCGGTCATCGCCCATCAGGTCCTTGCTGTTGCCCGACAGGGCCACCGAACCGGTCGACATCGCATAGGCGCGGTTCGAGATCGAGAGCGCCATGCGGCTGTTCTGTTCGACCAGAAGCACGCTTACCCCTTCGTCACGGCTGATCGCGACGATCGCGCGGGCGATGTCCTGCACCAGTTTCGGCGCGATGCCGAGAGAGGGTTCGTCGAGGAGAAGCAGGCGCGGTTTGGCCATCAGGGCCCGGCCGATCACCATCATCTGTTGCTCGCCGCCTGACAGGGTTCCGGCCTGCTGGCCATAACGTTCCTTGAGCCGGGGAAAGCGCTCCAGCACGCTTTCGAGCGTTCGCTGGATGTCCGCCTTGTCGGTTCGGGTGAAAGCCCCCATCAACAGGTTGTCCTTTACCGACATATAGGGAAAGACCCTCCGTCCTTCGGGCACCATAGCGATGCCTTTTCGCACGATCTCGGCGGCGGACATCCCGTCGAGCCGATCCCCCATATAGTGGATCTCGCCGGCGTGTATCGGCCTGAGACCCGTGATCGCGCGAAGGATCGAGGATTTTCCCGCCCCGTTGGCACCGATCAGGGCGACAGTCTCACCCTCGTTCAGCTCGATCGACACCCCCTTCAGCGCATAGACGTGGTCGTAGTAGAGCTCGACATCCTTGAAGTTCAGCATCTGGGTCATGGCCTACATCCCGATCGCCGCGTCTTCGCTGCCGAGATAGGCCTCGATGACTTTTTCGTTGGACTGGATTTCGGCCGGTGTGCCTTCCGCAATCTTCTCGCCGAAATTGATCACCACGATCCGGTCGGAGATCTTCATGACCGCCGGCATGTCGTGTTCCACAAGAAGCACGGTCACCCCGCGTTCGTCGCGCAGGCGACGGACAAGCGATACCATACGCATCGTCTCGTCGTGGTTCATGCCGGCGAAAGGTTCATCTAGCAGCAGGACCGTGGGATTCGTGGCCAGTCCGATGGCCATGCCGAGGGCGCGCAGATGGCCCTGCGGCAGGTTCGAGGCAAGCTCGTCACGGATCGCGCTCATGCCGAGGAAGTCGATGATGTCATCGGCCGAGGCCCCGAATTCCGCCTCGTCAGCCCGCGCCTGCGAGGTTCCGAGGAAGAAGCCCAGCAGCGACGCCTTCGAGCGCAGGTGATGCGCCACGATGATGTTCTCGCGCACCGTCATGGACCGAAAGATCGTGGTTTCCTGAAACGTCCGCACGACCCCCATCCGCGCCACCTTGTGCGGCGCGAGGTTCGAAATGCGTTGGCCCCGGAAGAGGACCTCACCCGAGGTGGTCTTGAGGAACGAGGCGATCAGCTTGAAGAGCGTCGATTTGCCTGCCCCGTTCGGGCCGATTACCGATAGAATCTCCCCCTCCGCCACGTCGAAGGAGATATCGTTGTTCGCGGTGAGTCCGCCGAAGCGCTTGGTCACGCCCTTGACTTGCAGGATGGGGCTCATTTGCGCACCCCCTTGCGTTCAAAGAGGCTGAGGACGCCGTTGGGCAGGAAGAGCATGAGCAAGATCAGAAGCGACGAGTAGATCAGCAGCTGGAAACGCCCGGTCGTGAACAGAAGATCCCAGCCGAAATACAGCATCAGCGTGCCGAGCATCGGACCGAAGACGTAACCCAGACCGCCGAGGAAGCAGTTCAGCATGAAGTTCACGCTGTCCGCGACCTGGAAGGAGGAGGGGTAGATCGACTGCGAGATTGCCACGAACATCGCACCTGCAATGCCGCCGAAGAAGGATGAGATCGAATAGGCCAGCACCCGGAGATAGGCGGTATTCACGCCGATGGAGGCCGAAAGCTCCTCGTTCTGCTGCAAGGACCGGCAGAGATGGCCGAGCCGGGAGTTGACGATGCGATAGAGGGCTGCGTAGCAGATCACCATGAGGAGGACCGCGACGAGGTAGAAGGCCAGCTTGGGGTTCTCCAGCGTGGCAAAATCCGGGATCAGCGTCAGGCCGAAGACCGACACCTCTCCCGGCAGCGGGATCGAGGTGATACCTTTGGCACCGTTCGTGACGGGCAGCGCCAGAGCCGAGAGGCGTCCGACCTCGGTCAGCACGAGTGTGACCATTGCGAAGTAGACGCCGCGCAGCCGGAGGATCGGCAGGCCAATCAGAACCGAGAGCCCCGCGCAGAACAGTCCCGCGAGTGGCAGTGTCGCCCAGAAGCTGAAGCCCGCCTTGGTGATCAGGATGGCGGAAACATAGCCGCCCGCCAGCGCATAGGCGCCCTGACCGATATTGATCCGGCCGATATAGAAGGTCAGCCAGACCCCGGCCGACGCGATGGAGAGAAGCGCGACCGATGTGAGCGTGTAGTAGAAATCCCACCTCCCGCTGATCGCGATCAGCCAGGGGACGATCACAAAGACTGTGATCAGAAAGGCGCCGAGTCCAAGCAGTTTCGCCTTCATCCCCTTACCCCCACGGCTTGCCCATCAGGCCCTGAGGCCGGATGGCGAGGAACACCATCAGCGAGGCGAAGATCACCAGATAGGTGATGTCGCCATAGGCCGCGAGAACGGTCAGCCCGATACTTTCCATCATGCCAAGGATGAAGCCGCCTGCGATGGCGCCGGATATGACCCCTGCGCCGCCGATCATGATCATCATGAAGGCCTTGATCGAGGTCGGTCCGCCCATGCCGAGATTGATGCCGGTGATGGTCACCAGCAGCCCGCCGACAAGGCCCGCCAGCATGGCGCCAAGCGCGAAGCCGATCATCGAATAGCGCTTGACGTCGACCCCCATCAGCTCGGCCGCCATCCGATCCTGCGCCAGAGCCCGCATGGCGCGCCCGGCCTTGGTGTATTGCATGAAGAGGATGAAGCCTGCGATCATCGCGATGGCCAGCACCCCGATCAGGATACGGTCATAGGGCATGATGATGCGGAAATCCCAGTTGAGGACACCATTCACGATCTTCGGCACGCCGCGCTGTTTTTCTCCGAAGACAAGAAGGATCACCGCGTCGAGGAAGAAAGCGATGCCCGCCGCCAGCAGCATCGTGGATTCCTCGCGCTTCGACTTGCGGATTACCGGCGCAAAAAGGAACTTCTCGATCAGCGCGCCCACCACCGCCAGCACGATGGCTGAGGCAAAGAGACCGACGATGAACGGCAGTCCGAACTGCGCGACGATAGTATAGGTAACGAAACCGCCCAGCACATACATCTGGCCATGGGCGAAGTTCAGCACGTTCATCAGCGAGAAGATAAGCGTCAGCCCAAGCGCAATAAGGGCGTATTGGGCACCCAGATAGAGCCCATTTGCGATGATCTGTTCCATCGGTGTCCTCGGATTGACGGGGCCCGGCCGCGTATTGGGAAAGGCCGGACCCCTATGAGACGGGGTTCAGACTGAGTCAGTCAACCTGAGCCACGAACAACGTCTCGAAAGCGCCGTCTTTGAACACGTTGACAACCAGAGGCACTGATACCTGGCGCTTTTGCCCGAAGGAGGATGTGCCGACATAGGTCAGCTTGGCGTCGCCCACCATGTAGGGGTTCGGCGCTTCGAACGTGTCCATCGTCGTCTTGAACGCCTCGACATCGGTCATCGCGGCGGGGTTCGCCTTGATGGTTTCGAGGATGTATTCGAGCGCATAGACCTTGGTGTTCGACTCGTCGTTGTACTCGCCGAACATCTTGGTGTAGCGGTCGACGAATTCGCGCATCGCATCCGAGGCGAGTTCCGGAGTGGAGGCGCCGCCCACCGAGATGAAACCGTTGGCGAGTTCCCCCGCGCCTTCCTGAAGCACGGTCGCGTCCTGCGCGGTCTCGGTCGAGATCAGGCCCTCGTAGCCAAGCTCGCGGGCGGAGCGAATGAGTTGCGGCGCGTTCGCAGGCGAGACGCCCGACAGGACCAGAAGATCCGGCTGGGTCTGGATCACCGGCAGCAGAACCGGTGTGAAGTCGGTCGTGTCAACCTGATAGGTCACGCTGTCCGAGACGACTTCGAGGCCGAGCGCCTTGGCTGCCTCGACACCACCGTCACGCTGCGACAGCGGGTCGGATTCGTTCGCGGCGACGAACGCAACTTTCTGTACACCCTCGTTCTCCATCAGGTGCTTGTAGATCGCCGGGCCCGACTGATAGTTCGCGACCATCCCCAGGACCGCGTTCGAGGCGGGGGCGGTATAGAGCTCTTTCGGGAAGGCATACGGGAAGTACATGATCCCGTTCTGCTCGGCCACTGGGCGGACGGCGGCAGCACCGTCATCGACGTTCGGACCGACGACGTAGTGAATACCTTCCTGCGCCATCTTCTCCATGCCCGCAATCGCGCGCTTGGGGTCCTTCTGGTCGTCGAAGGCGACGATCTGGATGTCATATTTCTGACCGTCGATTTCGTACCCGCCAAGCTCGTTAAGCCATGCGGCGCGGGTTTCCATGGATCGCTGGTTCGAGATGCCCCAGGCAGCGGCCGGCCCCGAGGTCACGCCGACAAAGCCGATCTTCAGGACCGGATTTTCGGCATGCGCCATGCCAAGGAACGACAGGCTTGCCACGGCGGCCAGCGCCGATGTCTTGAGCAAAGTGCGTCTTTTCATCTGATATCTCCCTGAATGCCATTCGGTTCTTTTCCGACGCGCCATGAGGCCAGAGCCGGTGCGGCAATATCATTCAGCAGGATTGTTAACAATTCTGTCAACAAAAATATGATAGTCTTGTCGACGCATATGCTATCTTGTTGGACAAAGATCCGGCCTATATCTGTTGGTAACGCTTCCTTTGACCTTGGAAAAAAAGCGCAATGACCCTACCCGGCCCAAACAGCGAACAGCTTTCAACCGCCGAGGAGGTGGCCGAAGAACAGATTGTCGACCGCATTTTCGAAGCGGTGATCGAACAGCGCCTGCCGCCGGGGACGAAATTATCCGAATCGGCGCTCTGCGAGGTGTTCGGCGTCGGCCGCATGCGCATTCGCCGCAGCCTTCTCTTGCTGGCCAGCCGCGAAGTCGTCGAACTGCACTCCAATCGCGGCGCCTTCGTCGCGCGGCCGACGGCCGAACAGGCGCGCGAGGTGTTTGAGGCCCGGCAGGCGATCGAACCCAACGTCGCACGCATGGCGGCCAAACGCGCAGCAGCCGAGGATATCGCGGCCCTCGCCCGTCACCTGGAACTGGAATCGCAGGCCCATGACAGTGGCAACCGCCGCGACGCGATCAGGCTGTCGGGCCAGTTCCACACGATGCTCGCACAGATCGCCGGAAACGGCGTTATGCTCAGGATGATCAAGGAACTGATCACCCGCACCTCTCTCATCATCGGGATCTATGGCGCGCCGGGCGTAACCAATTGCCGCGACGATGACCACGCTGAACTGATCGACGCCTTGCGCAAGTCTGACGACCGACGCGCAGCCGAGATTATGGCAGAGCACTTGCGCCATATCGAAGAGCGGGTCGATCTGACCGCCCGACCCGGTGCTGGCGTCGATCTTGTTTCGGTCTTTGGCCGCCGCGACGCATAGCTCAGGCAACACCGGAGATGGAGCGCGCCGGAGAGTGGTACCAAAGGCACCCTTTGCGGGCTTGGACGGCATTGATCTGAAGCCCTGCCGTGTTCCAATCGAACATTGGCGCCGCGCTCAGCGGTCACCCGCAATGTGGTCGAAAAATCGGATTCCGTCGGTATGTGGCAGCCCTTACCAGACGTTCGAAGCCGAAAACCGTCCAACGGCAGCGCCCTAGAAATGCTGCGGACCCGATCAAGGTCAGCATCGACGAGCAGCACGCAGTATCATTGCATTCTAACGAACGCCCCTGCGGGTCGCACCGGCCTTGCAGACGTTTTCTTGCAATGTTTGCGGTCATATTTGTCAGCGTCGTCGTCGCGCCATGCCGCCAAAAACTGGTGGGAATGCCCGCCACATGGACACAAAAAACCGGTGGGCGGCTTCAGCGCTCAGTGCAGGCTAACGGCGTAGCCCGGTGTCAAAGCGCCCTGATCCAGAACTGCATCGGCTTCACGCTCTCTTCCGCCTCGCCGATATCCTTCCAGGCGTATTCCGCCACAGCGCCCTCAAGCGGGGCGTAGCCGCGTTTGCGCCAGAATGTATCGAGCGGGCGGTAGGTTGCGGGGTGAAGCGGGTGATCCTCAGGCCTGACGACCCGGCAGAAGGCCGAATGGGTCCGGCCAAGATTGCGGGCATGCGCCTCGCGCGTGTCGAAGAAGGCATGACCGACCCCCCTGCCCCGGTAGTCGGGCAGCAGAACCGATTCCGCGCAGTAGAAGATGTCGGTCAGGGGAATGCCGGTCTCGGCGAAGGCTGCACCAAACTCGTCGCCGTGTTCTTCCATCGGCGTCCCGGTCGAGGCGCCGATAAGGCGGCCATTGTCGAAGGCGCCAACGAGGATCGCATTCTCACTCTTGCGGTAGGTCTTGAGGTAGCGCCGCTCATAGTCAAGATGCCCGTCGTAGAGGTACGGCCAGTCGCGGAAAACGGCGATGCGAAGACGCGCGACATCATCGAGCGCGGCTTCCAGCGCCTCACCGGTCAGGGCGAGGACGTCGACGCTCATGCAGACACCTGCCGGATCCAGTCCTGGAGGTTGTAGTAGGTCGTCACACGCGTGATCTTGCCGTCCTTGAGGTCGAAGAACCCGCCCGCGGGCAGCACATACTTCTGCCCCCGCGCCTCGGGCAGGCCGGGATCGGTCTTCAGATACGTGCCGTTCACCACGAATTCAGCTGCGCCCCGCGTGCCCGCGTCATTGGAAAAGACCACCATGTCGGTCAGCTCTTCGCGGTAGGTCTCGTTCATGTGGCGGCAGAACTCGGCGAAGGCCTGCTTGCCCAACCGCGTCGCACCCTCGTTCACATGATGGGCGAAATCGTCATGCAGGGTTTCCAGCATGGCGTCGAGGTCGCCCCGGTTGAAGGCGGCGTAATAGGCTTCGATCGTGGCGCGGGTCATCGGTTGTCTCCCATTTGTCGCGGCGGACATTAGGGCAGCGCGGGGATGCCGCCCATTCCCAATGCGTCAGTTTATTGTGCACAAGCGCCGCCGCGGCTACTCCACTGTCGGCGGCCCGAACCTCTCGATCATCCGCTTGCGGATCTGGTCGCGGGCCTGGCGGTAGGCGTTGAGCTTCGTCTCGCGGTTCTCGCCGATCCCGGTCGGGTCCATCACCGGCCAGTATTCGACGTCCAGATGGAAGAAGCGGGTAAATTCAAGGGCCTGCCGTTGACTGGCCGGGGACAGGGCCACGACCAGATCGAAGCCCGACAGGTCATCGCCCCATTGCTGCATCTCCTCGAAGCTGCGTGAACGGTGGCGCGACAGTTCGACCCCGATCTCGTGACAGACGGCGATGGAAAAGCCGTCGATTTCCAGATCGTTATGGACACCTGCCGACTGCACATAGCAGGCGTGACCGTAGAACTTCTTCATCATTCCTTCCGCCATCGGCGAACGGACGGCGTTGTGATCGCAGCAGAAGAGCACCGACTGGGGCAGCTTGCCGTCCAAGTTCAGCCCCCGAAATGCAGAACGCAGATAAGGGTGAAGAGACGCCGCGCGGTGTCGATGTCGAGATCGGCCTTGCCTTCGAGGCGTTCCTGCAGAACCCGCGCGCCTTCGTTGTGGATACCGCGCCGGGCCATGTCGATCGCCTCGATCTGGGAGGGCGGCAACCGCTTCACCGCCTCGAAATAGCTTTCACAGATCTGGAAATAGTCCTTCACAACCTGCCGGAAGGGCCCGAGCGAAAGGTGGAACTCCGCCACCTTGTCCTCACCCTCGGTCGCGATATCGAAGACCAGCCGCTTTTCCCGGATGGCAAGGCCCAGCCGGAACGGCCCCTCGGGCGGCGTTTCACCATCCTTGGGCGGCAGCGAGAAGGAATTGTCTTCCAAAAGGTCGAATACCGCGACCTTGCGCTCCTGCTCCACTTCAGGCGTCGGCGCGGGCAGGCCGCGATCGTCGATCTCAATATGGCAGATACGGCTCATGTCACGTCATCCCGATTCAACTGGTCAAGCCGGACCCTGACCGAAAGCCCGTGCGCCTCAAGGCTTTCCGAGATTGCCAACCGTTCGGCCGCCGGGCCGATGGCGGCCAAGGCTCCGGGGGTCATCTTCGCAATCGTCGTGCGCTTGAGGAAATCCATCACGCTCAGCCCGCTCGAAAACCGTGCCGAGCGCGCCGTTGGCAGCACATGGTTCGGCCCGCCCACGTAATCGCCGATCGCCTCAGGAGTCCAGCGGCCAAGGAAGATCGCCCCTGCATGGGTGATCCGTTCGGCCAGCGCATCGGGGTCGGCCACGCACAGTTCCAGATGCTCGGGGGCAACGCGGTTGGACAAGGCTGCGGCCTCGTCCAGATCGCGCGTCACGATCACCGCGCCATAGCCGCGCCAGCTTGCGCCCGCGATGTCGCGGCGGTCGAGCGTTTCCAGCCGTTCCTCCACCGCCGCCGCGACGGCCTGCCCGAAAGCCGCATCATCGGTCACGAGGATCGACTGCGCGCTTTGATCGTGTTCCGCCTGTGACAAGAGGTCGAGCGCGATCCAGTCCGGGTCATTGTCCTTGTCGGCAATCACGAGGATCTCGGACGGCCCGGCGATCATGTCGATCCCGACACGCCCGAAGACCCGCCGTTTGGCCGCCGCGACAAAGGCATTGCCCGGCCCGGTGATCTTGTCGACGGGTCGGATGGTCGCCGTGCCATAGGCCATGGCAGCGATCGCCTGCGCGCCGCCGATCCGGTAAACGGTATCGACCCCCGAAAGCCGTGCGGCCAGCAGAACCAGCGGATTGACCGCCCCGCCCGGCGTCGGGCAGCAGATCACCAGCCGCCCCACCCCGGCAACCTTGGCCGGGATCGCGTTCATCAGAACCGAGGACGGATAGGAGGCGAGCCCCCCCGGCACATAAAGCCCTGCCGCATCGACCGGCCCCCAGCGCCAGCCGATCTCGGCCCCCGCCGCATCGGTCCAGCGCGCATCTTCAGGCATCTGCCGTGTGTGATAAGCGCGGATACGCTCTGCGGCGAGTTCCAGTGCGGCCCGGTCCGCGTCGAACACCTTCGCGCATTCCGCGTCGATCTCCGCCTCGGAAAAGGCCATCGTCGTGGGCGTCAGCTCCAGCCGGTCGAACTTTGCCGTCAGCTCGATGACCGCCGCGTCACCCCGGTCCCGTACATCGGCAATGATTCCGGCCACGGCCGCATCGACATCCGGCGCATCCTCGCGCTTTGCCGAAAGAAGTCTCACGAAGGCGGCTTCGAATCCGGCATCGGTGGTGGACAGGAAAACGGGCATGGTGCACTCCTAGCGTCCCGCTCCCCTTACAATCGCTGGCCGCGCGCCTCAAGCACCCGGCCCCGGGCCGGTCGTGCCGCGTATCCCGGCAACCACATATTTCTTCTTGGGCCAAATACTCCGGGGGAAGCCGCGCGTTCCGCGCGGCTGGGGGCAGCGCCCCCGAGCGGCCTCACCGCAGCGCGCGCCGCATGCCGATCTCGCACCCGCAGCTGTTACGGGGCCGGTCAGGATCAGTCACCACGGCAAAACCCGCCTGCTCATAGACCTTCAGCGCGGCCACGTTCCCGGCCCTGACTTCCAGCCACATCTCGGTGATACCAGCGGTCCGCGCATCCGCGACGGCCGTCGCGATCAGGGCCTGACCGACACCTTTTCCACGCATACGATCGGCAACAAATACCCCGCCGATCCAGCCCCGCGACGGATCATCGGCCTCCGGGACCCAGGAAATACAGCCAACCGGGGCATCGCCCTCAAAGGCCAGAAAGGTCGGATTGGCCTCAAGCTGCGCCGCGAAATCGGTAAGCGGCCGGTCCTGCCAGTCGGCGAGCCGGGCCGAGAATGCCTCGGGCGCCTTGCCCAGCGCCTCCAACCGGATCGCCCGCCAGACTTCTGCTTCGGCTGGCCCGACCCGGCGGACGATCATTCCGGATGCCCGGGTGCCTTGCCCGATGGCGCCGCATAG
Organism: Albidovulum litorale; assembly: GCF_025751495.1. Lineage (GTDB taxonomy): Bacteria > Pseudomonadota > Alphaproteobacteria > Rhodobacterales > Rhodobacteraceae > Albidovulum > Albidovulum litorale. Next base: position 863,361 of record NZ_JAOWKZ010000001.1, read on the forward strand.
GGCCGCGTCACATCCTTCAGCGTCAGGTCGAGACATTCGACCGCCGCCGCGATGCCGCCGTCGCCCGCCAGCACCAGTTCCACCCGACCCGCCGCATCCGCGCCCGGTGTCCACTGGATATCGAGCACCGACAGGACCGCGTCCTTGTCGCCCCGGTCAATGCCCTGAGACGACACCGACAGGACGCCATCGATCACCAGAAGCGACCGCACCCGCTCATAGGGGCGCCCGCGCGCCTCGGCGGCGGCCCGGTCTTCCCAACGGAAGCGGTTGATGAGCAACGCCAACCGGCGCAACTTCGGCTGCCACGTCATGTCGGTGATCGACAGGACCGCGTCCTGCACCAGAGTCGCCATGACCGGCACATCCTCTGCCGTCTCGGCCTTCAGATGGAGCGGACGTTCAGCGCCGTCCTCGAACCTTGCGTCTTCGGCCATCACTCCCCCTTCACCCGTTCGATCCGCGCCCCGACGGCGGAAAGCTTTTCCTCAACCCGCTCGTAACCCCGGTCGAGGTGATAAACCCGGTTCACGACCGTCTCGCCCTCCGCCCCAAGCCCGGCGAGGATCAGCGAGACCGAGGCGCGCAGATCGGTCGCCATCACCGGCGCGCCTTTCAGCCGCTCGACCCCCTTGACGGTAGCATGGCCGCCATGAACCTCGATATCGGCCCCCATCCGCATCAGTTCCGGCGCATGCATGAAGCGGTTTTCAAAGATCGTCTCTTCCAGCACGCTCGTGCCCTTGGCGGTCGCGAGCAGCGCCATCATCTGCGCCTGAAGGTCGGTGGGGAAACCGGGGAAAACCTCGGTTTTCACATCTACAGCCTTGGCACGCCCGTTCGAACGTGAAACCCGGATGCCCTTTTCGGTCGGGGTAACGACGATCCCCGCCGCATCGAGCTTTTCACAGAAGGCCGGCAGCAGATCCATGCCGCCGCCGACGAGTTCCACCTCTCCGCCGGCAATGGCGGGGGCGATCATGTAGGTGCCCAGTTCGATGCGGTCGGCAACCACGGGATGGGTCGCGCCATGCAGCCGGTCGACGCCCTGAATTTCGATGGTCGCGGTGCCCTCGCCCGCGATCTGGGCACCCATGGCGCGCAGGCATTTAACCAAATCGACGATCTCCGGCTCGCGCGCCGCGTTCTTCAGAACCGTCGTGCCTTTTGCAAGTGTCGCGGCCATCACGATGTTCTCGGTCGCCCCCACGCTCGCAAACCGCTGGTCTATCACAGCACCCTTCAACCCCTTCGGCGCATCGGCATGCAGATAGCCGTCCTTCAGCTCGATCTTCGCGCCCAATGCCTCCAGCCCCGCAATATGCAGGTCCATCGGCCGCGCACCGATGGCGCAGCCGCCAGGCAGGGATACGACCGCCCGGCCCGCCCGCGCCAGCAATGGCCCCAGAACCAGATTGGAGGCGCGCATCTTGCGGACGATGTCGTAATCGGCGGTGAGGTTATTCAGGTCATGCGAGGACATGGCCAGAACCCGCCCCTCCTGCATCGACCGCACCTCGGCCCCGAGCGATTCCAGCAAGACCGTCATTGTCTTGATGTCCGACAAACGCGGCGCATTGGTGAGCGTCAGCGGCTCATCCGAGAGCAGCGTCGCCGGCATCAGTGCAAGGCAGGCGTTCTTGGCCCCGGCAATGGGGATCTGGCCCTTCAGTTCGGCGCCGCCCGTGACGATGATCGAATCCATGCCTGCCTCAGCTTTCCTTGTTATCCCCAGCGGGCTTTGCGCCCCGCGCCTTGGCTTGCGCCTTGCGGCGCGCGAGGTTCGCCTTCAGCGCCGCCTTGAGCCGCGCTTCACGGCTGCCCTCGTCCTTTTCCGGCCGGTTTTTCGGGGTTTTCCTGTCCATGGCGCCCTCTCTACAGTGAAGGCGCGAAAGGGTCCAGATTGCCCTTGCGCGGCACGGAATTTGCGTCTAACACGCGCCCCACGAAACGGGCTGCCGTAGCTCAGGGGTAGAGCACTCCCTTGGTAAGGGAGAGGTCGAGAGTTCAAATCTCTCCGGCAGCACCAGCCGACAAGGCAACCCGAATCCCACATCCAGAATACCGGCGCCACAGGTTCAGACACGAATCTTTCGACGATTTTCCTATGGATATACGCCACGGACGGTGTCAGCCTGAGCCCATAAGGCTGCTTCCCCCGGAGGACACGTTATGCCCCGATACAACGAAATGTTCGAGCTTTCGGTCTCGGATATCGATCTGATCGAAACCGCGCTGAGCCAGACCCGGGACACCCTGTCGCGGGACATTGCTGGCCAATCGGGCAACAGCGAAAAGGCGGTGCGGCTGAAGCAGGTTCAGGAACTGCTTGGCCGGTTGCACAACCAGAAAATCTTTTACCGCCCAAAAGATGGCGTCTATATCGGCGGATAGGTCAGGCCGCATCCGCCTGAACAGGCGTGGCTTTCCGGCCCTCCGCAACCCGCCTATAAGTCGACCGGGACGCACGGGAATTCGAACGGGGACAATCTTCAGAGATGGCGGAAACGGACCCGGGCAAACGCAGTTTCAACGTCTTCTGCATCGGTCAGGCCGGGCGCCTGGGCTATGAGGCCGTGATCTTTGCCGCGACCTTCCGCGCCGCAAATCCGAACTTTCCCGGCCGCCTCTATGTCGGCGAACCGCAACCCGGTCCGCACTGGCAGGGTGATCCACGCATGACCCCCGAGATCAGGGTACTTCTTGAAGGGTTCGAGGCCGAAATCCTGCCCTTTGACACGCCGCATTTTGGTCAGGTCTATCCCTATGGAAACAAGATCGAGGGACTATTCGCGCTGCCCGACGGCGAGCCCTTCGTCTTCTTCGACACAGACACACTTTTCACCGGTCCGCTGACATCGGTCGGTTTCGATTTCGACCGCCCCTCGGCCTCGATGCGGCGCGAGGCGACCTGGCCGCAGATCGAGCTTTATGGGCCGGGTTACGCGGCGACTTGGAGATCGCTTTACCACAAATTCGGGCTGGATTTCGAAAGCTCGCTCGACCAGACCCAGCCCGACGAATACTGGGAGAGGTATCTCTATTTCAACGCGGGCTGGTTCTTTCACCGCTGCCCACGCGAATTTGGCCGGCGCTTCCTCAACTATGCACTGGCGATCCGCGATGACGGGCCCGCCGAGCTTGTCTGTCAATCGCTCGACCCGTGGCTGGATCAGGTGGCGCTGCCGCTGGCGATCCATTCCTTCGGCGGCGGCAGGCCGGGGCCAGAACTGGCCGGGCTGGACGGTGATGCAAGCTGCCACTACCGCACTCTGCCGCTGCTTTACGCCCGCGAAAGCGACGCCACCGTCGCGGCGCTTGAGCGTGCCATCGCCCCCAATCCGATCAAGAAGGTGCTGAAGGAATACGAGCCGCTGAAAAAGCTCGTCTATCAGGGCAAGGGCCACAAGATCCGCGCCATGTTCGACAGGGGCGCCCTGCCACGCCGGGAACAGACGATCCGCAACCAGATCAAGCAGGCCAAACTCTGGATGCGCTGAATCCAGGGAACGGGCCGGTTACACTCCTGCGACATCCGGTTACAAAATGATGCACTCTTCTTCTTTGATGCCCGCCACCAACGTGTCACCGTTCGGACGCGCGGACTCAGGGACCAGACATTTCTTGAAGGGGGGCTCTGCCATGCGAACTTATTCCGAAACGGCAATCACGACCATGATCGCGGTACTACTCGCGGCACCCGCGTCCGCGATGAGCATCGGCGAGTTCGAGTACCGCAACAGTTGTATCGCCTGCCACGGCGAGACGGCGAAGGGCGACGGCCCCTTCGTCGGCTATCTGCAGGGCACTTCGCCGCCGGACCTGACGACGCTGCAGAAAGACAACGGCGGCGTCTTTCCGGTTACGGTGATCTACGATGTGATCGACGGCTCCGACATGGCCAGCGCACACGGCACGCGCGAGATGCCGATATGGGGCAACCGCTACCGGATGCGGATGGACGCGGCGCAGGATTGGAACTACTCACCCGAGGAGACCGAGGCATATGTGCGCACCCGGATACTGTCGCTGATCGAGTATCTCTCGACACTTCAGGAAGAATAGGAGGGACGGAAATCGGCGCGGGCCGCGCTTGAACTTGCCGGGGCGGCGAACAATCTTGGCAAGAGCATGCAATAACCCGGACTGGTAATCCAATGCGTATAGCCGCCATCTTCCTCATCGCGGCTGCCGCCCTGCCCATGCCGCTCCATGCCCAGTCGCAGGTGCCGGCCGATCGGGCCGAGATCTCACTCAGCTTCGCGCCGGTGGTGAAAGAGGCCGCCCCAGCTGTCGTCAATATCTATGCCAGCCGCATTGTCGCCCAGCGACTGAGCCCCTTCGCCGACGACCCGTTCTTTTCCCAGCTTTTCGATTTCGGCCAGACCGTACCACGTGTGCAGAACTCGCTCGGCTCAGGCGTGATCCTCTCGCCGGACGGCATCGTCGTATCGAACTATCATGTCGTCGGTGGGGCCGAGGATATCCGCGTCGTTCTGACTGACCGGCGAGAGTTTTCCGGTCAGGTCATCCTGGCCGACGAGGCCGCCGATCTGGCGGTGATCCGGCTCGACGGGGCCGAGGACCTGCCCGCGCTGGAACTTGCCAGATCCGACGAGGCCGAGGTCGGCGATCTCGTCCTTGCCATCGGCAATCCGTTCGGCGTGGGCCAGACGGTGACGTCGGGTATCATCTCGGGCCTCGCCCGGGCGGGCGGCGATATGGGGCGCGGCCGGGGCTATTTCATCCAGACCGACGCCGCAATCAATCCGGGCAACTCAGGCGGTGCGCTGGTGGATACGGACGGGCGGTTACTCGGGATAAACACCTCGATCCTCACCCGGTCGGGCGGATCGAACGGCATCGGTTTTGCCATCCCGTCGGATCTCGTCGCGCAATATGTCCGTCAGGCCGAGGCGGGGGCCAAGGACTTTGCCCGACCGTGGTCAGGGATCGACGTGCAACCCGTCGATGCCGATCTGGCCGAGGCGCTGGGCCTTCCGTTCCCGCGCGGCGTGGCGATCCGCGACCTGCATCCCGAAAGCCCCTTCGCAAAGGCGGGTCTCATCGCGGGTGACGTTCTGACCGGCATTGACGGCGAGAGCATCGACGGACCGCAGGAGCTTGATTACCGCCTCGCCGTGCTCGGTCCCGGTGGCACGGCAATCGTCGGCTATTGGCGGGACGGGATCGAGGCGACCACCGAGATCGAGCTTTCGGAGGCGCCGGGGATGGAGGTCGAGACGGTGCGGATGCCTGCGGGCACGGTCTTTGCCGGTCTTACCATCGCCCCGCTCGGCCCCGCCCTGATCGAGCGACTGGGCCTACCGCTCACGGCCGAGGGCGTCGTGGTGACCGAGGTCGCGGGACCGGCGCGGCGTACACGACTTAGCCCTGGCGATATCCTCATCGCCGTAAACGGGTCCCCGATCACATCGCCAGACGACCTCGTGGCCGTCCTTGCGCAAGGTGGAACAAGCTGGCGCATCGAGTTCCAGCGCGGCAACCGGCGCGCGGTGATCCGTCTCTCGGGTCGGTGATCTGACGATCACGACCTTTGTCCGGCAAGTGATTTCCCGGTGATTGCCGTCGTCCCTAGCATGGAACCGAGGGACGGTTGCCGAAACAACCGGGAGACCGAGAGATGAAACCGATCACCGCATTTCTGCTTGCCGCACTCGTTATGGGCCTTGTCTCTGCCTGCCAGGTGTCGTCCGGATCGGGGTTTGCGACCTATCCCGATCACCGCCCGAGCAAGGGGCGTGACGACTGAAGGCCGGGTACTGTTCAGAGCACCCAAGACCCGTTGTGCCGCCTCCGCCCTTGCCCTAACGTCTCCGCGACCAACTGACGGAGACAGGAATGGCCAGGACTTACGGTTTCGACACATTGCAGATTCATGCGGGCGCCCGCCCCGACCCCGCGACCGGCGCGCGACAGGTGCCGATCTACCAGACGACGGCCTATGTCTTTCGCGATGCCGATCATGCGGCCGCACTCTTCAACCTTCAGGAAGTGGGCTATATCTATTCCCGCCTGACCAACCCGACCGTCGCAGCACTCGCCGAACGCATCGCGACGCTGGAGGGTGGCCAGGGCGCGGTCTGCTGTTCCTCGGGCCATGCCGCGCAGATCATGGCCTTGTTCCCGCTGATGGGACCAGGCTGCAATATCATCGCGTCGACCCGTCTCTACGGCGGCACCGTCACCCAGTTCAGCCAGACGATAAAACGCTTCGGCTGGTCGGCGAAATTCGTCGACACTGATGATCTTGCTGCGGTCGAGGCGGCGATTGACGACAACACCCGTGCGATCTTCTGCGAGTCGATCGCCAATCCGGGCGGCTATGTCACGGACATTCCGGCGCTGGCCGGTGTCGCCGACAAAGCGGGGCTGCCGCTCATCGTCGACAACACGTCAGCCACGCCCTATCTCTGCCGCCCGATCGAGATGGGGGCGACGCTGGTGGTGCATTCGACCACCAAGTACCTCACCGGCAACGGCACCGTGACCGGCGGCTGCATCGTGGATTCGGGTAAGTTCGATTGGTCGGCTTCCGGCAAGTTCCCCTCGATGTCGGAACCCGAACCCGCCTATCACGGGCTGAAATTCCACGAAACCTTCGGACCCCTTGCCTATACCTTCCATTCCATCGCCATCGGCCTTCGCGATCTCGGCATGACGATGAACCCCCAGGCCGCGCATTACACGCTTCTGGGGATCGAGACGCTGAGCCTGCGGATGGAACGCCACGTTGCCAATGCGAAGAAGGTCGCCGAATGGCTGGAGAACGATCCCCGTGTCGACTACGTGACCTATGCCGGCCTCGCCTCTTCACCCTATGCGGACAGGGCGGCAAAGCTCTATCCGAAAGGCGCAGGCGCCTTATTCACCTTCGCGGTCAAGGGCGGCTATCAGGCCTGCGTGAAGCTCGTGGATTCACTCGAACTCTTCAGCCACGTGGCGAATCTCGGCGATACCCGTTCGCTGATCATCCACTCGGCCTCCACCACCCACCGCCAGCTCAGCGAAGAGCAGCAGAAGGCGGCCGGTGCGGCCCCGAACGTCGTGCGTGTGTCGATCGGGATCGAGGATGCCGACGACATCATCGCCGACCTCGATCAGGCACTGGCCAAGGCGACGGCCTGAAAAACAGCAAGGTGGGCCCCGGCCCACCTTGCCGACCCGCTTCGGCTTTATTCGGCGATCTCGTAGACGATCGACACGGACGCGCCGAGATTGACCTCGCCCGTGGCCACCGGCACATCCGCCGCGCCCTTAGCGAAACTCGCCTCGGCCATCATCACCGGGCCGCGCGGCTGGAAGCCTGCCGGTTCCGAGATCGACAGGACCCTGCCGAGCTTGACCCCCGCGGCCTCGGCGTAAAGCGCAGCCTTGTGCGCCGCGTCGGCCACGGCGCGCCGCCGCGCCTCGTCGATGGCTGACGCGTCGTCCTCAAGACCGAAGCTGAGCCCGTTCAGCGTATTGGCGCCCTCGGACACGACCCCGTCCAATACGCCTCCGACCGCCGCGAGGTCGCGCACCCGGACCGTCACCATGTTCATCGCCAGATAACCGGTGATCTTCGGCTGACCGCCGTTCGAACCGCCATAGTCGTAGCGCGGGCCGAGCGACAGGCCCGAGGTCTGGATGTCCCGGTCCTCGATCGCCTCGGCCTTCAGCCGGGCAATCACCGCCGCAACCGCCTCGGAATTGGCGCCGAGCGCTGACGAGGCGGTGTCCCCCTCGGTCGTCACCCCGAGCGATACCATCGCCATATCCGGCGCGGCCTCGACCTGCCCTTCGCCGGTCACCGTGATCGTGGCGGGTCCCGTCTCGGCGGCCAAAACCGGGCCTGACAGGGCAAGAATGACCGTGAAGATACTGAACAAGCGCATGAATCCCTCCATATTGCGCGACAATCATCAAGGCTTTGACGTTCCTCGCAAGCAGTTCCTTGGCGGCACGGCTTTCCATGGGCAAGAATCTGCTTTAGGACAGAAATCAGGTGGTATGCGGCTTTGGTGTGGGCCGCGATAATGTTACTTGCGCACAATGGAACCCGGTTTTTCACTTAGACTCGACCATGATGCGGTCGACCTGCTCGCCCGTGCCGGGGATGGCTGGGAAGAGCTCGGCCGTGCCGATTTCGCTGATCCCGAACTCGACGGACAACTCGCCGAATTGCGCGACCTTGCTGCAGCGCTCTCACCGGACGGGTTCGCCACAAAGCTGGTGCTGCCCGCTTCGCAGATTCTCTACACCGAGGCCGATGCGCCGGGCCCCGATGAAGACGCGCGCTGTCGCCAGATCGCCGGGGCACTGGAGGGCCGCACGCCCTATTCGGTCGAGGATCTGGTCTTTGACTGGGCGGAACAGGACGGAACTGTCCGGGTCGCCGTCGTGGCCCGCGACACGCTTGCCGAGGCCGAGGCCTTTGCGGAAGAACATGGCTTTCACCCGCTCTGCTTCGCCGCCGCGCCCGACCCTGACCAGTTCCCGCGCGAACCCTCTTTCGGCCTGACCCGGTCGGGCGCGAAACTTGTTGACGAGGGAAACGACCTCGTCGGTAGATCGGAGGCTTTGGGCGTCGTAGAGACCGATAGCACGGTGGACGATCCAGCGGCAGGAACCGACGACGAGGCGGAAGCGGAAGACGCGACACGTGTCGATGATCTGGCATCGGCCAAGCCCGAAAGCGATGAACCGGCGACGGCCACAACCAGAGACACGCCGGAAGATGTTTCCGGCGGTGACGTCCCGGACGTGGAGGCGGCGGTACAGCCCGAAGCCCGCGATCCGGACATGGTCGTCAGCGCCGATGTCTTGCCCGGCGAGGCCAGGCCCAGTCCCGCCGACCATGTCATGGCCGACCGCACAGAGCGCGACCACGCGGAAACCGAGCTGGGCATCACCGCCGGGCTCGTCCCGGACGACGCGGAGGAGTTGTCCGCGGACGGCCAGACCCTATCCGACCCCGACGACCCGCTTCAGGACGAGCTTGACACGGATCTCGGACCAGAACCGGCTTCGGCGGGGGAGGCCGCAGAGGCCCCCTTCATCGCGGTCGATGACATGCCGGACGTCGATGAGACGGCGGACCTGCCGGAACTGCCCGTTGTTCCGGCAGCCCCGGCCTTCGCATCGCGCCGTGTGGGTCCGGCAGTCCCGCCCGGAAAGCCGGAAACACCCAGCCTGGCCGCGCGGCCGTCCCGGTTCAACCTGCCCGGTTTCGGCCGGTCCGCGACAGACAAAAGCCGAGGCGTGACAGGCGCCGATGTGGCGGTGGACGATACACCAGCCGCCGAGCCACGCATTCAGACGCCGCGCGTTAAGGCTCCGCGCGTTCCGTCTGTGCATCTGACCGACGCACGTCATGGCACAAGGGCTCAGTTGCAGGCACGGCAGAAAGCCGCCGAAATGATCCCACCACCCGCGGACAGGGAGGCGGGAGCATTCGAGATCGGGCTCGGCCTGCGCAATGCCCCACCCCTGCGGCTCAAGCTCGGCCTCGTTCTTGTCGCGGCACTCTTGGTCCTGATGGCGCTTGTGGGCTTTGGGTCGCTCTGGTTCTCGGATGCCTCCGCCCCGTCGGAACCCGCCACCGTCGCAGACGCGCCCGCGATTACCGAAATGACAGAAACGGCGGCAGAGTCCGAGGTGCCGACAGATGTGGTCGCCGCAGCTTCTGCGCCAGAGGTCGACCAGATAGCGGTTGCGGAACCCCCGGCAGACACCACCCCACCGGCGCCCGAAACCACGGTCACGGAAGATGTAGCACTCGCCGCGCCGGACCTGTCCGCCCCGGATGCCGGGACGATCTGGACAAGCCCGCCAAGCACCGCCGACACCCCGCCGCCCAGCGCAGATGTGCCCCCGTCGATCGGTACGGAATCCGATCCCGGCACTGATGCAGCCCCGGTTCTGAGCCTTCTCGCCCCCACGACAACCTCACCCGATCCGGGCCTGAAGCCCCAACCGGTGCCCCCTCCGCCGGGTACCGAATACCAGTTCGACGCCAATGGGTTCATCGTCCCGACCGCGGACGGGGTGCGGACACCGGATGGCGTCACGGTCTTCGCGGGACGCCCCCCCGTCGCCCCTGTGGCCCGGCCCGCCGCACTTCTGCCCGCCACAGAGCCGGAGCCGGAAACGCCGGACCCCGCACCGGCACTGGAAGCTGAACCCGAGGCCGCCGCCACGTCTGACCCAGCATCGCCCGATGCAGGTCCGTCTGACACCGCCACGGCAGAGGACCCATCCGCCCCGGCAGAAGACGCGCCCCTGCCCGCCCCGGTCGATCCGGCCCATGCCGCCCTGAAGCCGAAGCCCCGCCCCGCAGCCCTCGTGGCCGCGACCGAGGCCCGGATCGCGGAGGAAGAGGCCGAGGCGGAAGCGCTGGCGCAAGCACTGGCCTCGGCCACGCCACAGGCCGTGGCAACATCGCTGCGCCCGCGCGCGCGCCCTGAAGGACTGAGACCCGTGGTTATCGCGGCCACCCCGGCGGTCGACGACGCGGTCGCGGCAGCGGTTGCGGCCAGCCTTGCCGTTCCCGAGGCACCGACGCAAGCAGCGCCTCAGGCGGCACCGGAGGAAGAGATCGACGAACCCGAACCGGTTTCGGCAGCCCCGAACATTCCGACCACTGCCACGGTGGCCAAGCAGGCGACGATCAAGAACGCGATCAACCTGCGTGAAATCAGTCTGATCGGCATCTACGGTTCCTCCGCCAACCGCCGGGCGCTGGTGCGGATGCCCAACGGGCGCTACGTCAAGCTGAAGATCGGCGACCGGCTCGATGGCGGTCAGGTGGCGGCCATCGGCGACAGCGAACTGAGTTACGTCAAGCGCGGCAAAACCATCGTCTTGAAAATCCTCAAGAACGGCTGAAGACATTCCCAAAGAGCATTTTGGGATTCATTGCAGTTTCAGAAAACCTTCAGGCCACCTTCCGGACTTCTCTCACGCCTTCTGACACGCTCTGAACAGGGACGGTGCGATGCCGCCCCGACCGGATCAGGAGGCACGAAATGGCCGACATTACCCTTCATCACACCCTGCCCCACCCGCTCAGCCGAATTCAATCCGTCTGGAAGACATACAAGCTGTGGAATCTGAAACGGCAGGCAGACGCGGAACTCCGCGCGGCGGTCGAACGCCTCGCGGCGCTCTCGCCGCATTATCTGGACGACATCGGAATCGCACCGATTGATCTCACTGGAACCAATGCGACGCCACAGGCGCCCGCGTGTCGCGCTTGACACGGATTGTCTCTCTCCGCGAGCATGCCGCTTCCATCGCGGAGCGTGAAGGCATGGCGGACAACAATCAGGATGGGCGCATTGCACTCGGACCGGTATCGCTCGACGTCCACAATGGCACGCTCAGCCGCGACGGTGAGACGATTGAACTGCGCGCCAAGTCCTTTGCGCTCTTGTGCCATCTGGCGCGCAATAGGGGCCGTGTGGTGACCAAGGCGGAGCTGCTCGACACGATATGGCCCGATGTGACCGTCACCGAGGATTCCCTGACCCAGACGATCAGAGATATCCGGCGCGCCCTCGGTCCTGACGCAAGCGACATGATCCGCACGGTGCCAAGGCGTGGCTACATGCTCGCAGAGGCGACCGACCTCGCAGAGTCCGGGCTGAGCACCAGCCGAGATCTGCCGCGCATCGCGATCCTGCCGTTCGCAGATCAGACCGGCCAACCGGAACTCAGCGCCCGCATCGAGTTCGTGAATGACGGGATCGGAATGGGTCTGGCAAGGTTCCGGACCCTGACCGTCATCGCGCGCCATTCGGTTGAATCCGCCGTCGAAGATGCCGGGCGCGACCTCGTCCGCGTGGGGGAAAAACTGCGGGCGGACTACCTTGTCGACGGCACGGCACGCCCGGGACCCAACGGACCGGTCCTTGCGCTCCGTCTCAACGACTGCGCGGACGGTTCAATGGTCTGGGCCGAGATTTTCGATTGCTCCGGCGACGCGATCCTGACGCTGCAGGACGACGCGACAGTCCGGATCGTCGGCCAACTCGCCTCGGCGCTCCTGATCGAAGGGCGAAGCAGCTCGGTGGAACGGCCAACTTCCAACGTGACCGCGTTCGACCACTACGCGAAAGCGATGGCCCTGATGCGGCGGGCGGACCCGGCTCTGATCGATGAATCGCGCGTGCATCTGGAGCAGGCAATCGCGGTCGATCCCGGTTTCGGCCTCGCCTGGTCCTGGCTCGCCTGGGCGGAACTGGCCCAGCATGGCTATGGTCTTGCCAGCGACGAGGTTCGGCAGCGCGCGCGCACTTACGCGCAACGCGGCGTTGAAATCGCTCCGGCCGAACCGCGCACGCTGGCCGCGCTCGGCTACGTGCAGTCGTTTACCGGGGAGTATGAAGCTGCAGAGGCCAATATCTCACAATCGCTGAGGCTGAACCCGTCGAGTGCGGACAGCCTGCACGACATGGCGATCCTGATGCTTGTTCGGTGCAGGCCCGCCGAGACACTGAACTGCCTGGCACGGTTGGACGAAATCCAGCCGATCCGCAGTGGCCATTATTATGTGATCCAGTTCGAGGCGCTCTATCAGCTCCGCCGCTATGAAGAAGCGGCGCAGGCGATGGCGCGCGTTGCGCACCCCGATCTGCGCCAGCGGGTCTGGGCTGCCGCAATCGCAGCGCAGCTCGGCCGCGATGACGACGTCCGGCGGCACCTCGGCGCCGTAGCGGCTGAAGCGCCGGACTGGAATCACCTTGCGGCCGCCGAGAGGTCTTATACGTACGAACACCCGGGTGAGCGCGAGCACATGCTGGACGGCATCCGAATGGCACTGGCGATCTGGCGGAAAGGCTGAGGGGCGCGTCGCTTGCCGGACGCTACCCCCGCCCCCTCCCTTAGCTCGCCTTGAGAACGCCCCGTGCGATCTGGTCGGCCTCGATGGATTCGAACAAGGCCTTGAAGTTGCCCTCGCCGAACCCGTCATCGCCCTTCCTTTGAATAAACTCGAAGAAAATCGGCCCGATCACGGTCTTCGAGAAGATCTGCAATAAGATCCGCGTCTCGCCGCCGTCGACCACGCCTTCGCCGTCAATCAGAACGCCGTGCTTTTCCATCTTGTCGAGCGGCTCCTCATGGCCGACCACCCGGTCGCGGCTCATCTCGTAATAGCTCATCGGCGGTTTCGGCATGAACCGCAGGCCGCGGTCGTGAATGGCGTCGGTCGCGCCATAGATATCCTCGGTCCCGACCGCGATATGCTGGATCCCCTCGCCCTTGTACCGTTTCAGATACTCGACGATCTGGCCCTTCTCGCCCCGGTCCTCGTTGATCGGGATGCGGATGCGGCCGCAGGGTGAGGTCAGCGCCCGTGAGTACAGGCCGGTGAATTTGCCCTGAATGTCGAAGAAGCGGATTTCCCTGAAGTTGAAAAGGTCACCATAGAACCTGAACCACGTGTCCATATTGCCCTTGTGGACATTGTGGGTCAGGTGATCGAGATAGTAGAAACCCACGCCTTCCGGTTTTGACTTCGACAGCCAGTCGAATTCCTTATTATAGGGCGAGGTCTCGTAGTACTTGTCGATGAAGTAGATCAGCGACCCGCCGATGCCACGGATCGCGGGTACGTCCATCGTCTTGTCGTCGCCCTCATAGGGCTCGGCCCCCATCGCGACGGCATGGTCGAAAGCGTGTTTCGCATCGACCACCCGCCAGCCCATCGACGGTGCGCAGGGCCCGTGTTCTGCGACAAAGCGCGCGGCAAAGCTGCCGGGCTCGGCGTTCAGGATGTAGGTGATATCGCCCTGCTGCCAAAGCTCGATATCCTTCGAACGATGGCGCCCCACAAGCTCATATCCCATCCGGGCGAAAAGCTGCCGAAGCTCCTCTGGTTCGGGATGGGCAAACTCGACGAATTCGAACCCGTCGGTTCCGGCGGGATTGGTTTCGGATATCACCGATTTCGGGGCGGAATGGGGAAATGGACCCATGAAATTCTCCTGTGCGCATTCATGGTCATTTTACCGCACCTGTCACGCATCTGTTGCGCATTTGAAATAAGAACTTGATGTACATATGCGCGTTTTCCGCGCTATACTTGCAAAATCATGCAAGATTCACGCATCACGCTCGATGAGACCGACTCACGGCTCCTGGCCGCGCTGCAACGCGATGCGCATCTGACCTCGCAGGAGCTGGGCGAAGAGTTGAACCTCTCGCCCAGCCAGGCGGGTCGCAGACGCCAGCGGCTGGAGGCCGAGGGGCTGATCCAGAGCTATGCCGCAAAACTCGATCCCCTGCGCCTCGGCCTTGCCGTTCAGGCCTTCGTTCAGGTCCAGATGGCCCGTCACGGGGCCGACACAACGACGGCCTTTTCCCGCCTCGTCGCCACCCAGCCCGAGATCACATCTGCGTGGACCCTGACCGGAGAGGCGGATTATCTACTCCGCGTCTATTGCGAAGACCTCGCAGGCCTGAACAGACTGATCCATCAGGTCCTGCTCGCCCACCCCGCCGTTTCACGGGTTCAAAGCCAGATCGTGATGGACCAGTTCAAACCCGACGCCCCTTTGCCGACTTAGGATTTCATGGAAAGTTTTCTGTTTCAGGCTTCGCTTTATCTGATCGCCGTGGTGTTGGCGGTGCCCGTCGCCTCACGCCTCGGGCTCGGGTCGGTCTTGGGCTACCTCGTCGCCGGGATCGTCATTGGCCCGGTCTTCGGGTTTGTCGGATCGGAAACCAAGGACCTTCAGCATTTTGCCGAGTTCGGCGTGGTGATGATGCTCTTCCTCATCGGGCTAGAACTGGAACCGCGCGCTCTGTGGAGCATGCGCGATCGGCTTCTGGGCCTTGGAGGGCTGCAAATCGTGGTGACGGCGCTTGTCGTCACACTTGGCGCGCTGGCCCTTGGCCAAAGTTGGCGCATTTCGCTGACGCTCGGAATCATCCTGTCGCTGTCCTCGACCGCGATCGTGCTGCAAACCCTGTCCGAGAAAAGCCTCATGCCGACACAGGGCGGGCGCAGCGCCTTCTCCGTGCTGCTCATGCAGGATATCGCCGTCATCCCGATGCTGGCCTTCCTGCCGCTTTTGGCGCTGCCCGGCGCGCGTGCACTCGCAAAGGCGCAGGCGGCCGAAAGCCATGCCGCCTTGCCCTTCCTGCAGCAGCTTCCGGGCTGGGGCGTGACGCTGGTGACGCTCGGTGCCGTCGCCGCCGTGGTTCTTGCCGGGCATTATGTGATCCGGCCGCTTTACAGCTTTGTTCACCGGGCCCGGCTGCGCGAGGTCAATACCGCGCTCGCGCTCATGATCGTCGTGACCATCGCCACGCTCATGCTGATGGTCGGCCTCTCACCCGCACTCGGCGCCTTCCTCGCGGGTGTTGTCCTCGCCAACTCCGAATTCAAGCACGAGATCGAATCCGACATCGCCCCCTTCAAGGGCCTGCTGCTCGGCCTCTTCTTCATCACCGTCGGCGCGGGCATCGATGTCGACACGCTGCTGACGCAGCCAGTCAGAATCGCCGCACTCGCGCTTGCCCTCATGGTCGCCAAGGGCGCGGTGCTTTACGGTCTCGGCAAGCTCTTCAAGCTCAAGGGCCGCAATCAGTGGCTCTTCACCCTCGGCCTTGCCCAGGCGGGTGAATTCGGCTTCGTGCTCACCGCCTTCGCCGTCAAGCAGCGCATCCTGCCGAATGCACTTGCAGGGGAACTTCTGCTCGTCATCGCTCTCTCGATGTTCCTCACGCCCCTCGCCTTCATCCTGCACGACGTGCTGGCCAAGCGGATGAAGGATGAAGGCGAAACCCACGAGGCCGACGAGATCGATGAACAGCAGCCCGTCATCATCGCCGGCGTGGGGCGCTTCGGGCAGGTCGTGAACCGCATGGTGACGATGTCGGGCATTCACACCACGGTTCTCGATCACGATCTGAAGGTGATCCAGCTTCTAAGGAAATTCGGGTTCAAGGGCTATGTCGGCGACCCCACCCGTCCCGAGCTTCTGCGCGCGGCGGGGCTGGCACAGGCGAGCGTTCTCGTTGTCTGCCTCGACGACCGTGACGCGGCGACCCGACTTGTGGCCTATGCCCGCCGCCAGCGAGACGACCTGCATATCATCGTCCGCGCGCGCGACCGCGAACATGTCTTCGAACTCTACCGGGCGGGTGCCGATGACATCGTGCGCGAGTATTTCGACGGCGCACTGCGGATAGGCCGCTATGTGCTGGAGAATGTGGGCCTGTCGGAATACGAGGCGCGCGAGATGGAGAAGACCTTCTTCAAGATGGACCGCGCCGCCGTACGCGAGCTTGCCGAGGTGTGGAAACCCGGCGTCCCGACCGAAAAGAACGCCGAATACATCGCCCGCGCCAAGGAACTGAACCGGGAGCTTGAGGCCGCCCTGCTCAGCCGCCACGCGAAGACCCGCGCAGAGATTGCCGAGGACGAGGCGCGCACCGATACAGCCGCAGAATAGGTCGGAACCGGGCGGCAACTCGGCAACATCCGCCTCTGCCGCGCTCCCGGACCGTTGCAGGCACACATGCTTTCGACCATCATCGCCGCAGCCCGCAAATCTGGACCCGTCAACCATGCAGCCGATCCTCGTTCTCAACGGCCCCAATCTGAACCTGCTCGGCACCCGCGAGCCGACGATCTACGGGCATGAAACGCTCGCCGATGTCGAGGCGCTCTGCGCCGCGACGGCCAAGGTCCATGGCCTGACCGCCGAATGCCGCCAGTCGAACCGCGAATACGAGCTGATCGACTGGATCCAGGGCGCGCGCGGCACCGCCTCCGCCGTCGTCATCAATCCCGGCGCCTTCACCCATACCTCGGTCGCGATCCTCGATGCGCTCTCGGCCTTCGAAGGACCGGTGATCGAGGTCCATATCTCGAACATCCACAAGCGCGAGCCGTTCCGGCACCATTCCTATGTCTCCGGCCGCGCTGACGCGGTTATCGCCGGGGCGGGCGTGCAGGGCTATGCCTTTGCCATCGAACGCGCCGCCCGTCTGGTGAAGGCGTGACGGAGCTCGCCCCGAACCGCTTCAAGCGCCGCCTGCAGGCGGGCGAGACGCTTTACGGGCTCTGGTCCACGATCCCCGACGCGATGGCGGTGGAGGCGCTGGCGGGCGCGGGTTTCGACTGGATGGTGCTCGACACCGAACATACCTCGGTCGAGGTCAGCCAGATCCTGTCGCTCCTGCAGGCCGCTGCACCCCACCCGACCGATTGCATCGTCCGCCCCGTGGTGAACGACACCGCGCTGATCAAGCGTCATCTCGATCAGGGCGCCCAGACCCTGATCCTGCCACAGATCCAGTCGGCGGACGAGGCCGCCTCCGCCGTTGCGGCGGTGCGCTATCCGCCTAGGGGCGCGCGCGGCGTTGCGGGCACGATGCGGGCGGCCGGTTATGGCCGAATCCGCGACTATGCCAAACGCGCCGACGATGAAATCTGCCTGATCCTGCAGGTCGAAACCGCCGCAGCCATGGAGCGGCTGGAGGAGATCGCTTGCGTTGACGGGGTCGATGCGATCTTCATCGGCCCCTCGGACCTCGCAGCCTCCATGGGCCATCTCGGTGAACCGGGCCATCCCGAGGTGCGCGCGGCGATCCTGTCCGCCATTGACCGGCTCAATGCCATCGGCAAACCCGCGGGCCTTCTCTCGCTCGACCCCGACTTTGGCCGCACAGCCGTCACCCGCGGCGCAGGCTTCGTCGCGGTTGGCCTCGACATGGCGCTACTGGTCAACGCCGCCGACAGCCTCGCCCGGTCATTCCGGGTCTGAACCCGCTGCCGCTTGATCCTGCCGGAAACACTTCCGTGCAGAGCGCCGGCTCCACCCCTTCAGAATGCTTGGCACGCTGCGAAACCGTGTTGTTTGGGATCGGCCATTTTCGGACATTGCCCCATGCGCAACACAAGCCGGGCGAAGGACCTTCCCCCTTGACGGCAGCTACGTTCTTGAAAGCCGAAAATACGATCGGCTGACACACGACTGTATTGTGTCAAACCCGCCGACGCGCAGTCTGCCGCTCTACCGGCCCAAAATGTGTCCGCAGGATCTGTAACAGGCGCCGGTGGAGGGGCCGGTGGCGGTTGCGGATGTGGAAGCCTGCATAGATCGGCAACAGGATCGGCGGCGCATCCGCGACCAGACGGCAAGTCCCGGCACGTTGCAGCTTTTCGGCGGAATCGCGAAGGACGTAGGCCGTGCCGCCCATGGTTTCCAATAGCGACACCATCGCGGCGTTCTGGCCGATGGACAGGCTCGTCTTGGCAAGCTCTGGCAGAAGGTTCGCATGGATCCGCGGCAAGGCATCCGAGAAATGCGGCATGATGTAGGTCTCTCGTCGAACCTCTGACAGGCGGTCGGTTTCGGTCGAGACCATCAGATAGCGAATCTCACCCAGCGTCTCGAAATAGAGATCCGGGTGGAAGCGGGGAGTAAAAAGGATCGCGATATCCTCGATCCCGGTCGCAAGGTCCGAACTCATTTGCGCGGAATAGTCGGCCTCGAACAGGAAGGCAGCCTCGGGCAGTGTCGCGCGAAAGTCGCGAATGAGTTCGGAAAAATGGATGCCGACGAGATCGGCCTGAATGCCCACCCTGACCGTCACCGCCCCGCTGCCGAGATCGCGGATCGCATACCGCGCCTCGGTCCAGTCGTGCTGCAGCGTCCGGGCATGGGGGACGAAGCGCAGCCCCTCGGTCGTCAGTTCGGTGCCTGCGCGCGACCGGATGAACAGCCGGTGGCCCAAAGCGGCTTCCAGCGCCTTCACCCGGCCCGACACCGTCGATTGCGTAACACCGAGCCGGTCGGCGGTGCGGTTGAAGCTGCGCGTTTCGCTCAGATCAAGGAAGGTTTCGATCAGTTCGATCTGCATCCGGCTGCCTCCCCGCAACGAATTCCACGCTGCCAATCCTGTCTTTTATCCGTTCGCTGAACCCAGACCAGACCGCCGCCGGCTCCCGCGACACGTTTGGATCGGTCATAAGAAGTCGTGGACATTAGCGCCCCTCTAATCGGATGTGCCGATTAATAAGTCGTGACCTCACGAATTGAAAGTGGCGCCTCCCTGCGTCAATACTCCGGCCACATTTCAGGGAGAGCGAGATGGCCGGGATTCCTTCGACAGCGCGTGTGGTGATCATCGGGGGCGGCGCCGTCGGCGTCTCATCCCTCTACCATCTGGCCAAGGCCGGATGGACCGATTGCGTGCTTCTGGAAAAGAACGAACTGACCGCCGGTTCGACTTGGCACGCGGCGGGCAACGTGCCGACCTTTTCGACCTCGTGGTCGATCATGAACATGCAGCGCTATTCGACCGAACTCTACTCGCGCCTTGGCGCCGAGGTCGACTATCCGATGAATTACCATGTCACCGGCTCGGTCCGCCTTGCGCATTCGAAGGAGCGGATGCAGGAGTTTCAGCGCGCCAAGGGCATGGGCCTCTATCAGGGTATGAACCTTGAGGTGCTGGGCGTTGACGAGATCAAGGGCAAGTATCCCTTCATCGAGACCCACGATCTGGCCGGTGCGCTCTATGACCCGGCCGACGGCGACATCGACCCCGCGCAGCTGACGCAGGCCTTGGCCAAGGGCGCGCGCGATATGGGCGCAAAGATCCTGCGCTTCACGCCCGCGACCGGTGTCAGCCGCGAGAACGGCGAATGGATCGTCCATACGGAGAAGGGCGATATCCGCTGCGAATACGTGGTCAATGCCGCAGGCTATTACGCCCAGAAGGTCGGCGAGTGGTTCAAGCCCTATGGCGGGCGCACCGTGCCGATGATGGTGATGAGCCATCAATATGTCCTGACCGAGCAGGTGCCGGAGATCGAGGCATGGTCAAAGGAAGTCGGCCACAAGCTGCCGCTGCTGCGCGATGTGGACGTGTCCTATTACCTGCGGCAGGAAAAGGGCGGCTTCAACATCGGACCCTATGAGCCGAACTGCAAGGCGCACTGGGTCAACCCGTCCGACCCGATGCCGGACGATTTCTCGTTCCAGCTTTACCCCGACGATCTCGACCGGATCGAGGAGATTGTCGCGGATGCGATGGAACGCGTGCCGCTCGCCGGGACGGCCGGTATCAGCCGCATCATCAACGGGCCCATCCCATACGCTCCCGATGGCAACCCGTTGATCGGTCCAATGCCCGGCGTGCCGAACGCGTTCGAAGCCTGTGTCTTCACGTTCGGCATCGCCCAGGGCGGCGGGGCGGGCAAGGTGCTGGCCGAGTGGATCACCGAGGGCTGCACGGAGTGGGACATGTGGTCCTGCGATCCGCGCCGCTACACCGATTATACCGACCGCGAGTATTGCATCGAAAAGGGAAAGGAAGTGTACGGCAACGAATATGCCATGCATTTCCCCTGGCACCGCTGGCCCGCCGCACCCGACCGCAAGGTTTCCCCGGTCCATGACAAGATCAAGGAGCTTGGCGGCCAGATGGGGGCCTATAACGGCTGGGAACGGGCCAACTGGTTCGCACAGCCGGGCGACGACACCTCTGAGGCGGCGACGCATACCTGGGGCCGTTCGGGCCCTTGGGAGCAGCGGATCAAGGAAGAATGCGAGGCGGTGCGTGACAGCGTCGGCGTCCTGAACCTGCCGGGCTTTTCGCGCTTCTGGGTGCAGGGCGAAGGTGCCGACGACTGGTTGCGCGGCTTCTGCACCGGCGGCATTCCAAAGGTCGGGCGGATGAACCTGATTTATGTCGCCGACAAGCGCGGCCGCATCCTGACCGAGCTTTCGTGCATCCGGCTTGCGGAAAACAGTTTTGTCCTGATCACGGCGGCCACCGCGCAGTGGCATGACGGCGAACTGATCCGCAATTCGGTGCCCGAGGGCGTGACGGTGCGCGAAACGACGACGGAGCGTGACTGCCTGATCATCGCCGGGCCGAAATCGCGCGATCTTCTGGCAGGCATCTCGGACGCCGACCTCTCCATGGGCTGGCTGACCCATCAGCACGCGACGGTCGCGGGCAGGAAGGCCTTCCTGATCCGTGTTTCCTTCGCAGGCGAACTCGGCTGGGAGGTGCATGCCGAAAACGCCGAGATGCCCGAGATCTATGACGCGGTGCTGGCGGGTGGGGCGAAACCCTTCGGCATGTGGGCGTTGAACAGCTTGCGCATCGAAAAGGGCTACCGCGCGTGGAAGGGCGATCTGTCGACCGATTATTCACTGCTGGAAGGCGGGCTGGAACGCTTCGTCAGGTTCGACAAGCCGCAGGATTTCACCGGCAAGGCCGCGCTTCTGGCGGAAAAGCAGCGCGGGGTAAAGAAAAGCTTCGTCACGCTCATCGTCGACGCCAAGGATTGCGACGCGCCCTACATGTCGACGCTCTGGCATGACGGCAAGGTCGTCGGCGAAACCACGTCCGGCGCATGGGGTTACCGAGTGAACGCCTCGGTCGCTCTCGGCATGGTGCGGGCCGATCTGGCGGTGCCGGGGACCGAGCTGGAGGTCGAGATCTACGGAGAACGCTGCCGCGCGGTGGTGCAGCCCGACCAGCCGCTCTGGGATCCCGAAAACGCCCGGATCCGGGCCTGAACCATCCTGCGGAAGGAAGGCGCAATGTCTGTCCCATCCACGATGTTCGGCGTGCAGCTGACCGGCCATGGCGGCCCGGAAATGCTTGCATGGTCGGACAGCATTCCGGTGCCGCACCCCGGCAAGGGCGAGGTGTTGGTCAAGGTTCTGGCCGCCGGCGTGAACCCGACGGACATCAATACCCGCGTCGGCTGGTATGCCCGCAACGAGGACGCCGAGGGCGGCGGATGGGGCGGCGCGCTTCACTTTCCCCGCATTCAAGGCGGTGACCTTTGCGGTCGCGTTGTGGCGCTTGGCGAGGGTGTGGAAGGTCTCGAGATTGGCGCGCGGGTGATCTGCCCGGTCAACCAGGCCGAACCGACCCCGGACAATCCGATGGGCTTCGTGGCGATCGGCTCTGAATACGACGGCGCGTTCGCCGAGTATTGCTGCGTCCCGGCCCGTCATCTCTACGACGTGACCCCCTCGCCCCTGTCGGATATTGAAATCGGGGCCATGCCCTGCGCTTACGGTACGGCACATAACCTGCTGACCCGGTCCGGCGTCGCGTCGGGCGACCGCGTACTCATCACCGGTGCGTCTGGCGGCGTCGGCTATGCCGCCGTGCAACTGGCCCTGCTGTGCGGGGCACAGGTGACGGCGCAATCTTCTGCTGCCAAGTCGGCCCATGTGCGGGCCACCGGTGCCGCGGTGATCGACCGCGAAGCCGATCTTGACGCCGCATCCTTCGACGTGGTGATCGACATTGTCGGTGGTTCGCGCTGGATGCAGCGGCTGGACGCATTGCGCCCCGGCGGCCGCTACGCCACGTCGGGCGCGATCGCGGGGCCGATGGTCGAGGCAGATCTCAGGACTATCTACCTCCATGACCTGACGATCTTCGGCTGCTCGCACCAGTCCGGCGACACTTTCGCGGGTCTCGCAGACATCATCAATTCCGGCGCGCTCCGCCCGCTTGTCTCAAAGACCTACCCACTGCGCGAGATTGTGGCCGCGCAGGAAGACCTTCAGTCGGGCAAGTATCCCGGCAAACTTGTGCTCATTCCCCAGGAGAAGACTTAAATGTCCCAGCTACCCTCAAAGGCCCGCGTGGTCATCATCGGCGGCGGTGTCGTCGGCTGTTCGGTGGCCTATCACCTGACCAAGCTTGGCTGGAAGGATGTTGTGCTTCTGGAGCGCAAGCAGTTGACCTGTGGCACGACCTGGCATGCGGCGGGCCTGATCGGCCAGTTGCGCGCCTCGGCCAACATGACCAAGCTCGCCAAATACTCCGCCGATCTCTATGGCGGGCTGGAGACCGAGACCGGGCTTGCGACCGGCTTCAAGCAGGTAGGGTCTATTTCCGTCGCGCTGACCGATGCGCGGAAAGAGGAGTTGTTCCGTGGGGCGTCGATGGCCCGCGCCTTTGGCGTTCCGGTTGAGGAACTGTCGCCGCAGGAGGTCAAGGACCGCTACCAGCATCTGAACATCGAGGGTGTGAAGGCCGGGGTCTGGCTGCCCACGGACGGTCAGGGCGACCCGGCGAACATCGCGCTCGCTCTCGCCAAGGGCGCCCGCCAGCGCGGTGCCGTGGTGGCCGAGGGTGTAAAGGTGACCGGCATCAAGGTCGAAGGCCGCCGGGCGAAGTCGGTGTCCTGGGAACAGAACGGCGAACAGGGCGTGATCGAGGCCGATCACATCGTAAACTGCGCCGGGATGTGGGGCCATGAGGTCGGCCGCATGGCGGGCGTCAATGTGCCCTTGCATGCCTGCGAGCATTTCTACATCGTGACCGAGGCGATCCCCGGTCTGACCCAGATGCCGGTGCTGCGGGTGCCGGATGAATGCGCCTATTATAAGGAAGATGCGGGCAAGTACCTCTTGGGCGCGTTTGAACCGAACGCCAAGCCCTGGGGCATGAACGGCATTTCCGACGATTTCTGTTTTGACCAGTTGCCCGAGGATTTCGACCATTTCGAACCGATCCTAGAACGCGCAGTCGAGCGTCTGCCGATGCTGGCCGAAGCTGGCATCCACACCTTCTTCAACGGGCCGGAAAGCTTCACGCCCGACGACGCCTACAATCTTGGCCTGTCGCTGGAGGTGGACAATTTCTGGGTTGCCGCCGGGTTCAACTCCATCGGCATCCAGTCCGCCGGAGGCGCGGGCATGGCCTTGGCCGAATGGATGGAGACGGGCGAGAAACCCTTCGACCTCGGCGATGTGGACGTGGGCCGCAACCAGCCGTTTCAGGGCAACAAGCACTACCTATTCGAGCGCTCCAAGGAAACGCTGGGCCTCCTTTACGCCGACCATTACCCCTATCGCCAGAAGGCCACCGCGCGCGGCGTGCGGCGGACGCCCTTCCACGCGCATCTGGACGCGCAGGGGGCAGTTTTCGGCGAGATCGGCGGCTGGGAACGGGCGAACTGGTTCGCGAACGAAGGGCAAGAGCGGGAATATCAGTACAGCTGGGGGCCGCAGAACTGGTTCGGCAATCAGGCAGCCGAGCACAAGGCGGTGCGCACCAATGTCGGCATGTATGACATGTCCTCCTTCGGCAAGATCCGGGTCGAAGGGCGCGATGCCGAGGCTTACCTGAACCATATCTCGGGCGCCGACATGTCGGTGGCACCCGGCAAGATCGTCTATACCCAGTTCCTGAACAAGACGGGCGGGATCGAGGCCGACGTGACCGTGACGCGGCTTTCCGAGACCGCCTATCTGGTCGTCACCCCCGCAGTGACCCGGCCCAAGGATCAGGCCTGGATGCGCCGCCATATCGGCGATTTCAACGTCGTGATCACCGATGTGACGGCGAGTGAAGGCGTGCTGGCGGTGATGGGGCCGAATGCGCGGAAACTCATGCAGGCGGTCAGCCCCAACGATTTCTCGAATGAGGTGAACCCCTTCGGCACGGCGCAGGAGATCGAGCTGGGCATGGGCCTCGCCCGGGTGCACCGCGTCTCATATGTCGGCGAGCTGGGGTGGGAGATCTATGTCTCCTCCGACATGTGCGGTCATGCCTTCGAGACGCTCTGGGAAGCGGGGCAAGGCATGGGTCTGAAGCTCTGCGGCATGCACATGATGGATAGCTGCCGGATCGAGAAGGCGTTCCGCCATTTCGGCCATGACATCACCTGCGAGGATCATGTGCTGGAGGCGGGCCTCGGTTTTGCCGTGAAGACCGCGAAGCCCGATTTCATCGGCCGCGATGCGGTGTTGCGGAAGAAGGAGGCGGGGCTTGAGAAGCGCATGGTGCAGTTCAGGCTGACCGAACCCGGCGTGATGGTCTATCACAACGAACCGCTGATCCGCGACGGCAAGATCGTCAGTTACCTCTCGTCGGGCGCCTATGGCCACCATCTGGGGGCCGCCATCGGCATGGGCTATGTGCCCTGCAAGGGCGAAAGCGCCGCCGATGTGCTGGCGTCGGATTATGAGGTCGAGGTGGCGGGCCGCCGGGTGAAGGCCGAGGCCTCGCTGGCGCCGATGTATGACCCGAAATCCGAACGTGTGCGGATGTGATTGAGCGGCCGGGGGTTTTCCACCCCCGGACCCCCGGAGAGTATTTCTGAACAGAAGAAGCCAATGGCTTTTAGGGAGAGCGGCAATGTCGGATGAAGCCATGAATTGCGAGCCGCGGCGCGCGGCACGGGCAGGCGGACGCGAGGCGCGGCGGGCGGCACGGGCCGCACCGCTGTCGGATGCGATCCGGCCGGTGCGCGCGGGGATGTCGGGCGGCCAGTACAAGCCGCTGACCGAAGCGGGTGTGGAGAAGATCCATCAGGCGGCGCTGGAGGCATTGGAAGTCATCGGCCTGTCGCAGGCCCCTGCCTCGGGCATTGAGGCGATGACCGGCGCGGGTGCGGTTCTTGGCGACGATGGCCGCATCCGGTTTCCCCGCGCGCTGGTCGAGGACATGCTGGCGGTCGCCGCGCGCGACATCACGCTTTGCGCCCGCGATCCAAAGCATGACCTGCATCTGTCGGGCACGAAGGTGCATTACGGCACGGCGGGGGCGGCGGTGCATATCGTCGATCCGGTGACACTCGACTACCGCGAGTCCACAGCACAGGACCTTTATGACGCGGCGCGGCTGGTCGACAATCTCGACAATATCCATTTCTATCAGCGGACCATGGTCTGCCGCGATGTGGTCGACAATCAGGAGATGGACCTCAACACGCTTTATGGCTCGCTTGCGGGCACGAAGAAGCATGTCGGCACCTCGTTCAGCGATCCCTCCCATGTCGCCAAGTGCTTCGACCTCATTCACATGGTCGCGGGCGGCGAGGAGAAATGGCTCGAGCGGCCTTTCGTGT
This sequence comes from Albidovulum litorale, assembly GCF_025751495.1. GTDB lineage: Bacteria > Pseudomonadota > Alphaproteobacteria > Rhodobacterales > Rhodobacteraceae > Albidovulum > Albidovulum litorale. The sequence continues at coordinate 889,222 of NZ_JAOWKZ010000001.1, forward strand.
CGAACTCCAACTGTTTCGTCGTGCCGCCGATGAAGTTTGCCGAGGAAAGCTGCATCGTGATGGAGGATTGCATCCGGCGCGGTATGCCGGTGCTGCTCTTGTCGGCCGGTCAGGCCGGCGCCACGGCCCCTGCCCCAATCGCGCTGACCATCGTTCAGGCGGTTGCCGAATGCCTTGCCGGTGTTGTCTATGTCAACGCAGTGAAGAAGGGCGCGCCCGCGATCTTCGGCACATGGCCCTTCGTTTCCGACCTGCGCACCGGCGCCATGTCGGGCGGCTCGGCCGAACAGGCACTGCTGACAGCGGGCTGCGCGCAGATGCACCGCTATTACAACCTGCCGGGTGGCGCCGCCTCGGGCATTTCGGATTCGAAACTGCCGGACATGCAGGCGGGCTGGGAACAGGGCATCACCAATGCGCTCGCCGGTCTTGCGGGACTGAACATGTGCTATGAGGCAGTGGGCATGCATGCCTCGCTGCTGGGGTTCTGCCTCGAAAGCCTGATCCTTGGCGACGACCTTCTGGGTCAGGCCATGCGGTTGGTGCGCGGAATCGACGTGACGGAAGATTCGACCTCCATCGAAGCGATGAAGCAGGTCTGCGTCGGGGGGCCCGGCCACTATCTCGGGTCCGACCAGACGCTGAAGCTGATGCAGACGGAATACATCTATCCGAGTGTCGCGAACCGGATGAGCCCGAAGGAATGGAACGAGGCGGGCAAGCCGCTGCTGCTGGACGCGGCGATTGCGCGAAAGAACGAGATCCTGTCCAAGGCTGGATGCCTGATCGACCCGGACCTCGATCAAAAAATCCGGGCGAAATACAACATCTACTTCCGGTAAGGCGATGAAAATTCTGGAGCGGTTGGGCCAGTTCTACATTGGCGGCGAATGGGTTTTGCCCGGCGCCGGGGCAAACCGGTTGCCGGTCGAAAACCCGGCGACCGAAGAGATCCTTGGTGAGGTCGCCATCGGTTCGGCCTTGGATGCCGACCGGGCGGTCCTGGCGGCGCGGGCGGCTTTTCCCGCCTTTTCGACCGTGCCCGTCTTTGAGCGGATCGCGCTTCTGCGCCGCGTGCATGAGGTCTATCTGAGCCGCTCCGAAGACCTCGCTCAGGCGATGTCGGTCGAAATGGGCGCGCCCATCGGCTTTTCCCGCGCGGCGCAGGTCTGGGCGGGAGACGTGCATCTGGCCGCCGCCATCGAGGCCGCCGAACGCTTCCACTGGGAAGAGATGCGCGGCACGACGCTGATCCAGCGCGAGGCCATTGGTGTCGTGGGCCTGATCACCCCCTGGAACTGGCCGATGAACCAGATCGTCTGCAAGGTGGCGCCCGCTTTGGTTGCTGGCTGCACCATGGTCCTGAAGCCCTCGGAAATCGCGCCCCTTTCAGGTCTGGTCTTCGCCGAGATCATGGACGAGGCAGGCGTGCCCGCCGGGGTCTTCAACCTTGTGAACGGCGACGGGCCGGGCGTGGGGTCGCGGCTTTCCTCGCACCCGGAGGTCGACATGGTATCCTTCACCGGTTCCACGCGGGCCGGGATCATGGTCGCTGAGGCGGCGGCGCCGACGGTCAAGCGCGTGGCGCAGGAACTGGGCGGCAAGTCGGCCAATATAATCCTCGCTTCCGCCGATCTTAAAGCGGCGGTCGAGGGCGGCGTTGACGCGTGCATGTCGAACACAGGCCAAAGCTGTGACGCGCCGACTCGGATGTTCGTGCCACGCGCGGTCGAGAAAGAAGCCTTGGCGATCGCAAAGGCCAAGTGCGAGAGCCTGCGCGTCGGCGACCCGGCCGATCCGGAAACCGCGATCGGGCCGGTCGTCAGCCGGGCGCAATACGAGAAGATTCAGGGGCTGATCCAGACCGGCATTGACGAGGGCGCGATTCTGGTCGCCGGTGGGACGGGGCGGCCAGACGGTATGAACCGGGGCCATTACGTGCGCCCCACGATCTTTGGCGGCGTCACCCCGGACATGACCATCGCGCGCGAGGAAATCTTTGGCCCGGTTCTCGCGATCCTGCCCTACGATAGCGTCGACGAGGCTGTCGCGATGGCCAATGACAGCGTCTATGGCCTTGGCGGCTATGTGCAGGGCGAACTGACCGAGGCCCGCGCGGTGGCGCGGCGTCTGCGCACCGGACAGGTGCAGATCAATTACCCCGAGTGGGACACGTTCGCGCCCTTCGGCGGCTACAAGCAATCTGGCAATGGGCGTGAATATGCCGACTGGGGCATTCACGACTTCTGCGAGGTCAAAGGCATCATCGGATACGGCGCCTGAGGCGCTTACGGAGGAAACAACATGCATTACGGCTATATCGGCCTTGGCAATCTCGGGGCGGCCTGCGCGGGCTGCCTGCTGAAAGCGGGCTTCAAGGTCACGGTCACCGACCTGAAAAAGGAACTGGCCGAACCGCTGATCGCGGCGGGCGCGACATGGGCGGACAGCGCTGCCGAGGTCGCGGCCTCGGTCGATCACGTCATCACCTGCCTGCCCTCACCGGCGGTCACCGAAAAGGTGCTGGCGCAGATCCTGCCGAAGATGAAGAAGGGCGCGACCTGGATCGAGATGTCGACGCTTGGCCGTGACGATGTGCTGGCCTTTGCGAAAGTGGCCGAGGCGCAGGGCATCAAGATGCTGGAACTGCCCGTCACCGGCGGCGTCCACCTTGCCTATCGGGGCGAGATCACCATGCTTCCGGGTGGCGACAAGGAAACGGTCGACCTGCACTGGAAAGCCTTCGAGGCGATGGGCAACCGTGTCTTCCACATGGGTCCCCTCGGCTCCTCCTCGATCATCAAGGTCATCACCAACATGCTGGCCTTCATCCACCTCAAGGCCTGCGGCGAGGCGCTTATGCTGGCCAAGCGCGGCGGGCTCGATCTGGCGCAGGCCTGGCATGCGATTGCCGCGTCGTCGGGCAATTCGTTCGTGCATGAGACCGAGGGAGCGCTGATCCTCAACGGCTCCTACGATATCGCCTTCAACATCGATCTGGCGCTGAAGGACCTCGGGTTTGCGCTGGAATTCGGCAAGGAATTCGGTGTCCCGCTGGACTTGGCGAGCATGACCAACCAGACCTATATCGCCGCGAAAGCCGCCTATGGCGGCGAGGCACAATCGCCGATGATCGCGAAGCTTCTGGAAGACCTTCTTGACACCGATCTGCGCGCGCCGGGCTTCCCTGCGCGGCTGGAATGACCGCAAAACGACACTGACCCGTCGCGGAACGGGATGAAGACACACCCCGCCTGAGGCATCAGGACGGGGTGCTGCGCGTGAGGGAGAACGTGGACGGGTTCGATTACATCATCATTGGCGCGGGGTCGGCGGGCTCGGTTCTGGCCGAACGGCTGTCGGCGAATGGACGGCACAAAGTGCTGGTGCTGGAGGCAGGCGGTTCCGACCGGAGGTTCTACGTTCACCTGCCCTTGGGCTACGGCAAGCTCTTCTTTGATCCGGCGGTGAACTGGATGTACAGGACCGAGCCGGACCCCGGTCTTGCCGGCAATCAGGACTTCTGGCCTAGGGGCAAGATCCTTGGTGGGTCGTCTTCGATCAACGCGATGGTCTGGATCCGCGGCCATCAGAGTGACTATGACGACTGGGCGGCCGAGGCAGGCCCCGGCTGGGGCTGGGATGCCGCGCGCGAAGCGTATCGCGCGATCGAGGATAACGAGGCGGGCGGCAATGACGTTCGCGGCTCGGGCGGCCCCCTCTTCATCTCGGCCAACCGTAGGGACCTGCACCCGCTGGTCGAAAGCTATATCCGCTCCGCCGAGGCCACCGGCCTTGCCCGCAACGAGGACTTCAACGGGGCGGTGCAGGAAGGTGTCGGCATCTATCAGATGACGATCCACAAGGCGCGGCGCAATTCCGCCGCCCGCGCCTTCCTGCGGCCCGCGATGAAACGGCCAAACGTGACCGTCCTGACCCACGCGCATGTAACCCGTGTGCTATTCGAAGGGCGGCGGGCCGTAGGAGTCGAATACCGCAAGGGTGGCAAGCTGCATCAGGCGCGCGCCGGGCGCGAGGTGATCCTGTCAGGCGGCGCAATCAACTCGCCGCAACTACTGATGTTGTCGGGCGTTGGCCCGGCGGCACATCTGAAAAGCCACGGCATCGAAGTGATCACCGACAACGCCCAGATCGGGCAGAACCTCAACGATCATCAGGGCGTTAACTACACTTGGCGGATGACGGTGCCGACCTACAACGACATCCTGCGCCCGTGGTGGGGCAAGATGCTGGTCGGCATGAAGTATTTCATGGGGGGCAGGGGGCCGCTCGCAAAGTCGATCAACCATGCGGGCGGGTTCTTCCGCACCTCGCCCGACCTGCCCCGCCCCAATATGCAGCTCTACTTTCAGGCCTTCTCGACGCTGATCCCGCGGGTGGGCGAACGGCCGCTGCTGACCCCTGACCCGTTTTCAGGCCTCTCCATCGGCCTGTCGAACTGCCGCCCGACCAGCCGGGGCGAGATCACGCTCAACTCCGCCGATCCCTTTGCGGCACCGAAGATCGTCGCCAACGCCTTCTCGACCAACCACGACGTCGAAGAGATGCTCTTGGCGGTGAAATACCTGCGAAAAATCGCGGCTGAGGAGCCGATGCGCTCACTCATCGCCGAAGAATTGCGGCCGGGACCCGAGGTCGTGACCGACGAAGACCTGATCGCCGATTTCCGCGCGCGGTCGGGAACGGTGTTCCACCCGTCCTGTACGGTGCGGATGGGCAGCGATCCCGCGACTTCCGGGGTCGATCCTGATCTGAAAGTGCGGGGCGTCGAGGGCCTGCGCGTCTGCGACGCTTCGGTCTTTCCAACGCTCATTGGCGGCAATACCAATGCGCCGTCGATTCTGACCGGCTGGATCGGGGCAGACCGCATCCTGAAGGACGCGAAGTAAAGGGAAACGCATGACCTATCTTCTCGGCGTCGATACCGGCGGCACCTATACCGACGCGGTGGTCCTCAACGAGGCCGAAGACCGCGTCATCGCCTCGGCGAAATCGCTGACAACGCGTCCTGACCTGTCGCTGGGCGTCGGTCGAGCGATTGACGCAGCCATTGAGAAGGCGGGCGTGAAGGCCGCCGAAATCGCCATGGTCTCGCTCTCGACCACTTTGGCCACCAATGCGCTGGTCGAAGGCCAGGGCGGGCGCGTCGCGCTGGTGTTCATCGGGTTCGAGGAAAGCGAACTCATGCGCGCCGGGTTGACCGACGCGCTGAAGGGCGATCCAGTGATCCGGCTGGCGGGTGGCCACAATCATGGTGGCGGCGAGGTTGCGCCGCTTGACCTCGCGGCCCTCGCGGCAGGATTGGACGCCCTTGGCCCCGACATCACGGGCTTTGCCGTCGCCGCCAGTTTCGCGACCCGCAACCCAGGCCATGAAACTGCCGCCCGAGATCTGATCCGCGAAAGGACCGGCAAGCCCGTCACGTGCTCGAACGAACTTTCCGCCGGACTAAACGGCCCCCGCCGGGCGCTGACTGCGGTGCTGAATGCCCGCCTCATCGGCATGATCGACCGGCTGATCTCGGCCTGCGAGGCGCATATGGCAAGCCTTGGCATCGACGCGCCCCTGATGGTCGTGCGCGGCGACGGGGCGCTGGTTTCGGCCGACCTCGCCCGCGACCGGCCGATCGAGACCATCCTGTCCGGCCCCGCCGCCTCCATCGCCGGGGCAAGCTGGCTGACCGGTGAGACCGATGCACTGGTTTCGGATATCGGCGGCACCACGACCGATGTCTGCCTTCTGAAAGATGGCAAGCCGATGATCGACCCGATGGGCGCGCGGGTGGGTGAGTTCCGCACCATGGTCGAGGCCGTGGCAATGCGTACGACGGGCCTTGGCGGTGACAGCGAGGTCCACCTGATCGAGGGTTTGCAAACCAGCCTGCGCCTTGGCCCCCGGCGTCTGGTGCCGGTGGCGCTCGCCGCCCGCGACCATCCTGATCTGGTCCATGAGGCACTCGATACATGGCTGTCGATGGATGCGGTGGGCGAGCATGATGGTCGTTTTGCCCTTCCGATGTGGCGCGACACTCCGCCCGAGGGGCTTTCGGGACGCGAGGCGGCGGTGGTGGAACGGCTTCTGGCCGGACCGCGCCGCATCGCCGATTGCGTTCGCACAAGACTGGAACTTCCGGCACTCACCCGCCTCGTCCAGCGCGGCCATGTGATGCTGTCGGGCATGACGCCTTCTGATGCCGCCCATGTGCTGGGTCGGCTAGACAGCTGGGACGCGACGGCCGCGCGCAAAGCTGTCACCCTTTTCGCCCGCCGCCGGAACGGACGCGGCGACCGCATCGCGGCGGGGCCTGAGGCTTTGGCACAGGCAATCATCGACCAACTGACCGCGCAAACCGTCGATTGCCTGCTGGAAGCGGCATTTGCGGAGGACAGCCGCGACTGGGGTGAGGCGCCCGAGGTGCTTGCCCGTCATCCGCTGATGAAAGCGGGGCTTGATGGCCATTCCGGCATCGTGAAGGTGCAGACAAGCCTTGGTGTGCCGGTGATCGGGCTCGGCGCCTCGGCGCCATCATATTACGGCGCGGTGGGCGACCGCATCGGCAGCCGCATGGTCCTGCCACAACATGCGGGCGTGGCGAACGCCATCGGCGCCGTCGTCGGCCAGATCGCCATGCATGCCGAAGGCATCGTCACCAGCCCCGGTCCAGGCCTCTTCTCGGCCCACCTGCCCGACGGTCCCCAGCGTTTCAACGACCGCGACAAGGCCATCGCCGTGCTGGAGGCAGCCCTTGTCGGGGATGCCGAGGCCCGTGCCCGGCAGGCTGGAGTGGAAAAGATCCGACTGACCGTCGACCGCGACATTTCCGAGATCGAGATCGAAGGCCAGCCGATGTTCATCGAGGCCCGCCTGCGGGTCACCGCACAGGGCCGCCCACGGATCGCCACCGGCTAAGCCGTGATGCCCTTCTCTGCCGCGATGTCAGCCGGGTCTCGATAGCGCGGGTAAGATCACACCACCCGCTCGACCATCATCTTTTTGATCTCGGCAATCGCCTTGGCCGGGTTCAGCCCCTTCGGGCAGGTCTTGGCGCAGTTCATGATTGTGTGGCAGCGGTAAAGCTTGAACGGATCTTCCAGATCGTCCAAACGCTCGCCCGTCGCCTCGTCGCGGCTGTCGATGATCCAGCGATAGGCATGCAAGAGCGCGGCGGGACCGAGATAGCGGTCGCCGTTCCACCAATAGCTCGGGCAGGAGGTGGAGCAGGAGGCGCACATCACGCATTCATAAAGCCCGTCGAGCTTCTTGCGGTCGTCGATCGACTGACGCCATTCCTTCGCCGGGCGGTTGGTCTTGGTCTCCAGCCAGGGCATGATCGAGGCATGCTGAGCATAGAAATGCGTGAGGTCGGGGATCAGGTCCTTCACCACCGGCATATGCGGCAGCGGATAGATCTTCACATCGCCCTTCACTTCATCAAGGCCATAGATGCAGGCCAGCGTATTGATCCCGCCGATATTCATGGCACAGGACCCGCAGATGCCTTCGCGGCAGGAACGGCGGAAGGTCAGGGTCGGGTCGATCTCATTCTTGATCTTGATCAGCGCGTCGAGGATCATCGGCCCGCACTGGTCCATGTCGAGGAAATAGGTATCGACCCGCGGGTTCTCGCCGGTATCGGGGTCCCAGCGATAGATCTGGAATTTGCGGATATTCGTGCCCGTCGGTTTCGGCCAGGTCTTGCCGGTGCGGATCTTCGAATTCTTGGGAAGCGTGAACTGGACCATGTCTTATCCCTTCCAACCGGGGCGGTCATAGAGCGGTCGGCGCGGAAGCTGACCGGATTTTCGATAGACGCAGGAATTGTAAAGCTCGGCCGGGTCCTTGCCCTGAAGCCATTCGGACGAGATCGTCAGCCGCACCTTGCTGGATGGTCCGCCCGACCCGGTTCCCACCGCGACCATGCCGCGCGGACCGGCGGCAAGACGGGCACGTTCGTAACAGGCCTCCTCCGCCCGTTCGACCGACATCGGTCCGCAGGTCGCCAGGAGCGCAAGCATTGCAAGCGCACCAAGCAAGCCGATATGGGGCGCAAGCAAGGTCACCCGGCGACCTCCTCCGTCACCGGCAGAGCGTCGAGGCAGGCAACCGCCTCAGCCCGGGCCGCATAGGTGCGGATACGCTCGCGGTTGGCCGATGAGACGGACTTGTAGTTGTCGGCGGTGCCGAGCTGAACCGTTTCGACCAGCGTCATCGCCTTCTGCACGCATTTGCCAGCCGCTTCTGCGTCGATACCGGGGCGTTCCTCAGCCATCACCTTGGCGATGGCCGCGCGGGATTCGTTCTTGCTCGCATCGGCAACGATCACACCGGCGCAGCCCGGCAGAGACGTGACGAGAGCGAGGGCCGTCAGCAAGCGTATGGTCATCAGTCGGTCCTCAGTGATGCGCGGATGGTGGAGCCATCCTTCAGGAACAACAGCGCGCGTTCCTGCTGCGCGCGTGTCAAAGTCGGCCAGAGTTCCTCATCACCCGGCAGCAGCGCGTAACCCGCCGGAAGCGGCAGTTTGCCCGGCGCGGCCTTGACCACGGGTTCGGGTTTTTTCTCCGGCGCCGGCTTGTTCGGGGTCTCCTGCAGATAGGCACCGTGATAGCCCGCCCCGCCCGACAGAACCGCCGCACCGGATTTTTTCTTGGTGTAGGACAGCGTCCCGTCGGCGGTCTGAACGCTCGGGCGTTCCTGAACGCACGCGCCCAGCGCCAGTGTCAGAGCCAGCGGAAGAATGACGATCCGTTTCCTCATCAGTAAACCCTCGCTTTCGGCGCGATTTTCTTAAGGTCGATGCCGCCTTCTTTCTCGGTCGTCAGCGGATCGAGATGGACCGGGCGGTAGTCGAGCTTGACTTTCGCCCCATCGACCCAAGCCAGCGAATGCTTGCGCCATTCGTTGTCGTCGCGGTTCGGGTAGTCCTCATGCGCGTGCGCGCCCCGGCTTTCCTTGCGCGCCTCGGCGGCGGTGATCGTGGCCAGAGCATTCGGCATCAGGTTCGCAAGTTCCAGCGTCTCCATCAGGTCGGAGTTCCAGATCAGCGACCGGTCGGTGACCTTCAGGTCGGCCATCTTGGCTGCCACCGCACCCATCTTCTTCACGCCCTCGGCCAAAGTCTTGTCGGTGCGGAAGACGGCGGCGTCGGCCTGCATGGTCTTTTGCATCTCAAGGCGCAGATCGGCGGTCGGCACCGCACCGTTGGCGTTCCGCAGGTCATCGAAGCGCGACAGCGCTTTGTCCACTTCGGCGGTGTTGACCGGCTGGTTGCGGTCCTTCGGGTTCACCACCTCGCCCGCGCGGATCGCGGCGGCGCGGCCGAAGACGACAAGGTCGATAAGAGAGTTCGACCCAAGCCGGTTGGCGCCGTGCACGGAGGCGCAGCCCGCTTCGCCCACCGCCATCAGGCCGGGCACCACGGCATCGGGGTTTTTCTTGGTGGGTGCCAGCACCTCGCCCCAATAGTTCGTCGGGATGCCGCCCATGTTGTAGTGCACGGTCGGCAGGACCGGGATCGGCTCCTTTGTCAGATCGACGCCTGCGAAGATGCGCGCGCTCTCGGAAATGCCGGGCAGGCGGAGCGCAAGCGTTTCCGGCGGCAAGTGGTTCAGGTGCAGGTGGATATGGTCCTTGTTCGGGCCCACACCCCTGCCCTCGCGGATCTCGATCGTCATGCAGCGGCTGACGACGTCACGGCTCGCGAGATCCTTGTAGGTCGGCGCATAGCGTTCCATGAAGCGCTCGCCTTCGGAGTTGGTCAGATAGCCACCTTCGCCCCGCGCGCCTTCGGTGATCAGGCAGCCCGAGCCGTAGATGCCGGTCGGATGGAACTGCACGAATTCCATGTCCTGAAGCGGCAGACCGGCACGGGCCACCATGCCGCCGCCATCGCCGGTGCAGGTATGGGCCGAGGTCGCTGAGAAATAGGCGCGGCCATAACCACCCGTCGCCAGAACCACCATCTTCGCGTTGAAGACATGGATCGTGCCGTCATCGAGCTTCCAGCACACAACACCGGTGCAGGCCCCGTCGGTCATGATCAGATCGAGCGCGAAATACTCGATGTAAAACTCGGCATTGTGCTTCAGCGACTGGCCGTAAAGCGTATGCAGGATCGCGTGGCCCGTACGGTCGGCAGCGGCACAGGTGCGCTGCACCGGGGGGCCTTCGCCGAATTCGGTCGTATGGCCGCCGAAGGGACGCTGATAGATTTTGCCCTCTTCGGTGCGGGAGAACGGCACCCCGTAATGCTCCAGCTCATAAACCGCCTTCGGCGCTTCCCGCGCGAGGTATTCCATCGCGTCGGTATCGCCCAGCCAGTCCGAGCCCTTGACGGTATCGTACATGTGCCACTGCCAGTGGTCCGGCCCCATGTTCGAGAGGCTAGCGGCGATGCCGCCCTGCGCGGCAACGGTGTGGGAGCGTGTCGGGAAAACCTTGGTCACGCAGGCGGTGCGCAGCCCCTGTTCGGCCATGCCGAGCGTCGCGCGCAGCCCCGCGCCGCCGGCACCAACCACGACCACGTCATATTCATGGGTTTCGTAAGCATATGCGGTCATGTTCAGTCCCTCAGAGCGCGAGCTTGATCAGCGCGTAAAGCCCGGTGGCCATCAGGCCGTAAGAAAAGCAAACGGTGGCGATGATCGCGGCCTTGCGGGCAAAGCCGTGGACATAATCCTCGATCATCATCTGCGCGCCGTTCTTGAAATGATAAAGGCCAACGAGCAGCGTCAGCCCCGCCACGATGGCCGGGAAGGGCCGAGCGTAATAGGCGACGACCTCTTCATAAGGCGCGCCAAGAATGCCGCCGAAGGTGAAGAGGAAAAGCGGGATCAGGATTGCAAGGCCAACGGCCGAAACCTGCATATGCCAGTGATGCTCCGTCCCGGTTTTGGCGGAACCGAGGCCTGCGGCGCGCTTGCGGTCGGTGAGGTAACGCATGGTCCTGCCCCCTCAGAGAATGATGATGGTGAGAAGGGTCAGCACGACCGACCCGATGATGCAGGCCCAGCCGAGCTTCTCCGCCGTCGGGATGTCGAGCCCCCGCCCGCTGTCATAATAAAGATGCCTGAGACCGGTCAGCAGATGATACCAGACCGCCCAGATCGAGCCGAGGAACACCAGCTTGCCGAACCAGCTTGTCAGCACCGCATCGGCGGTCGCAAAATAGGCCTCGCTCGTCGCCGCCGCCAGAAGCCACCAGACGATCAGGAAGGCCGCAACGATCAGCGCATTGCCGGTGATCCGGGTGAGGATCGAGGTGATCGCCGTCAGCGGCATGCGGTAGATCTGCAGATGCGGCGACAGCGGACGGTTGCCCCGGTTGACATCGGCCATGGTCGGTCCCTCTTTTGCCTTTGCACACGGGCGTGCGGGAACGCCAGCGGGCAGTCCCGTACTTCATAACGCAAAAGCCGCCCATGTCACGCCGCGATTGGCCCAAAACCGACGATTTCCCGCGCGTTAGCGATAAAGAATTGATTTGTGATCACGTCGATTTTTCTTGTGATCACAAATATCGAAGCCTTACGGCTAATTGCGATCACTTCTGCCAACGCACCGGAATCGGGGCCGGTGACTCGCCGATCGAAATCTGCCGCTCGGTTTCGCGCCTGAGCTTCCTTTGCATGCGCTCGGGATATTCGTCGTAATTCTCTGCCGTCACCACAAAGGCGTTGCCGCCGGTCATCACATTCTCGGCGAAATAGTTCGGCAGCCCGTCATCATCCCCCCGGATCACCAGCGCGTTCACCGTGATCGCCAGCGCCTCCATCTCGGGCTTGATCTCCACCGGCTCGGCCCCCTCGTTCGACCGCCCGTCGCCCGAGATATCCATCACCCGGCGCTTGCAGGCGGGGGCGTCGTCAAAGACCCGGGCACCGAAGGTCATCGCCTCGCCAATCGCGGTCGAAAACTCCGTCCAGACCCGGGGCGCGGTTTCGATCTGCCGGGCTAAAGCCTCCAGATCATCCTCACTCAAAACCTGCGTCCAGCCCACCGTCAGCTCCTGCCGCGATGCCCCTGTCCACTGCATCAGAGCTACGGTGGCCTCACCCCGGATCAAAGCCTCCCGTACCACAGAATCGCGCAGGCCTTCAGCCAACCCCTCCATCTGCACCCGGTATTCGCGGGCATCTACCGAACCCGAGACATCGACGGCCAGCAATAGCGCCAGATCGCAAGCCGCGCCGGGCAGGGGTGCGAGCAGGGAAAGGCCGGTCAGGAAGGGGCGAAACCATGTCATGAACGCAGACTAGCAGCGGCCCTGCCCACCGGTCCATCGCCCTGTAGCGTTTCGGGAAACACCTAACGATCACATTGGCATCAGCGCCCAGTAGTCGAGGTCCAAGAGCACCTCGGGCAGGTATTTCCCGTCCTCGCCCTTCAGCGCGAAGTCAGGGGCACCTTGCTTCACCGCGACCAGCCGCAGCCGGATCGCGCCGACGCCGGGGGCGGCGGTTTCGGCCTTGTCGAGCACCTCGGACCACGCCCGCACCGTGTCGCCCGAAAAGCAGGGATTGGCATGCGCGCCCGCATTCAGCGCGACGATGACCTGCGCGTTCGCCAGCCCGTTAAACGACAAAGCCCGCGCGAGCGAGATCACATGTCCGCCATAGATCAGCCTCTTGCCGTCCTCGCGGTTTGTCGCGTCGAAATGAACCTTGGCGGTGTTCTGCCAGAGGCGGGTGGCGAGCATGTGCTCCGCCTCCTCCACGGTCACGCCATCCACATGGTCGATCTTCTCGCCCACCGCGTAGTCGCCCCAGCGATGCGGTTCGCCTGCCAGCGTGAAGTCATAGCGGGTGAAATCCAGCCCCTCGGGCACGACAATGTCGGCAGCAGGTACGGTCGACTTCAGTTCAGGCACCACGGTTTCCGGTGCGGGCGCACCCGCATCGCGTTTCCGCACCATCACCCAGCGGACATAGTCCATAACCGTATCGCCCTGCTGGTTGAGGCCCCGCGTGCGCACCCAGACCACGCCCGACTTGCCGTTTGAGTTCTGCTTCAGCCCGATCACCTCGGATTCTGAACGCAACGTATCCCCCGGCCAGACTGGCTTCAGCCAGCGCCCTTCGGCATAGCCAAGATTGGCAATGGCGTTGAGCGAGATGTCGGGCACGGTCTTGCCAAAGACCGTATGGAAGGCGATCAGGTCATCCATCGGCGCCGCGCGCAAGCCGCAGGAACGGGCAAATTCATCCGAGGAATAAAGCGCATGGCGGGCCGGATAGAGCGCGTGATACAGCGCCCGCTCCCCTCCCGAAACGGTGCGCGGCACCGCGTGGGCGATCACCTGCCCGAGGGAGTAGTCTTCGAAGAAACGGCCGGGATTGGTCTTCATTGGTCACTCAGTTCCGTCGTTGATGCGTAGGCCGGGGCTGTCGTGGATCACGGCCTGACCTTAGCGTTTCATCCATAGGTCCCCAGGAACGGGTTGCGGCCAAGCCAGATATGGATGCCCGCGATCACCGCGTAGACGACCAGCGCGATGGCGAGACCTATCACATCGCTTTTCAGACGGCCCCGCGCCGGCGGTGTCCAGCTTTCCTGGGAATTGATCAGGACCATCGAAAGCACGGCCCAGATGCCAATTCCGCCGAAAAGCACCAGTGAGGCAACGTCACCGTTCACGAGGAGATGGCCGACCGACCAGACAGCAACGCCGGTCAGCATCGGATGGCGCAGCTTCGATTTCACAATCCCCTTCGAATGCGGCACGCCCATGAGAAAGACCGCGATCAGCATGAGAAGATTGTTGAGATGCCCCATCCCGGCCATCGGCGTATAGACCGGCTCGAACCCCGCACGGCGATAGCCGATGACCATCAGTCCGATCGCAGCGAGCGACAGCACCGTCACCAGCATCTTGCCCGGCATGACACCCATGCGCGCCCGTGCACCGGGTGCGACCCGCTTGAAGAGATGGGAAACCCACCAGAGCGCGAGGCCCAGGATCAGGATCTGCATTGTCTTTCTCCGACTGCCGTCATTCGGGCGGCAGTTTCACCTAAATCGCGCGTTCCGCAATAGCTTCGGCACGGGCGATGATCTGCCGTGCCGTTGCGGCATGCAGGTTCTCAACGATCCTGCCATCGACGACCGCGACGCCCTGCCCCTCGCGCCGCGCCGCGTCAAAGGCTTCGATCTGACGGCGGGCAAGGTCCACTTCGGCGTCGGACGGGGCGAATTCCTCGTTGGCGATGGCAAGCTGCGCAGGGTGGATCAGCGTCTTGCCATCAAAGCCCATATCGCGGCCCTGCCGGCATTCGGCGCGCAGGCCTTCATCATCCTTGAAGGCGTTGTAGACACCGTCGATGGCGATGCGGCGATGGGCACGCGCCGCCAGAAGGCACAGCTGAAGGCCGGTCAGCATCGGCAGCCGGTCAGGCCGGAACCGCGCGCCGATCTCCTTGGCCAGATCATTCGTACCCATGACCATGCCGCTGAGTCGCGGATGGGCAGCAATCTCGGCGGCATTCAGCATGCCTGCCGGCGTCTCCATCATCGCCCAGAGCGGCACGTCGGGAATAAGCCGCGCCACGGCCTCCACATCCGCCGCCGACCCGACCTTCGGGATCAGAAGCGCGTCGATCTTCGCCCCCCGGAAGGCGGCAATATCCTCGGCGCCCCAGGGCGTGTCGAGCCCGTTGACCCGCACGATCCGCGCGCGACCGCCATAATCCGCCTCACCGAGCACCCGGGCAAGCAACACGCGGGCGTTTTCCTTCTCGTCTGCTGCAACCGCATCTTCAAGGTCGAAGATGATCGCATCCACGGGCAGGGTCTGCGCCTTTTCCAGCGCACGTTCGCGCGCAGCGGGGATATAGAGCACCGATCGGTAGGGGCGCATCCGGTCGCTTTCGGCAGGCATCAACCTCTCCTTGTAATATTATTGCGCAAATGAGCACAGGTTTGGTGCATTCGGCAAGGCCAAAAATGCCGCAGCGCAGAAAAAAGTGGTGCTGACGTGACGTTCGGCTGATCCGGACCACGTGAAACGGGGCGATCCCTGCCTTAACCATATCTTCCGTTTCCGGGCGCAGCATTTCCCGATCACGGCCCTATCGCAGTCGACGGGTACCCACCCCGACGAGATCGAAACCATGGGCTACCTTCGCAGCAGGATGGACAGCGCGATGAAACAGCAACTCTTCGCCCTTTCGCTAGGCTTCGGCGGGCTGATCCTCGCCACGCATCACGCCTTCGCGGAAGGTCGTCCGAACTGTGCCGAGCGCGAGACGGTCGTGGCCGAACTTGCCGGCCGCTACGGTGAAACGCGCCGCGGGATCGGCCTTGCCGCCAACAACGCGGTTATGGAGGTCTTTGCCTCGGCAGAGACGGGCACCTGGACGATCACCGTGACGCTTGCCAGCGGCATGACCTGCCTTGTCGCCTCGGGCCAGAACTATGAAACGCTGGCCGAACAGCTGCCCGCAACAGACAAGGGCGCCTGAGCCGGTTTCTGAACAGGAAGGTGGGTTGAAACCCATCCCACACCCGGCCTCAACCGGCAACAGCGGACCAGAGGTGTTTCAGTGAAACCGCCAGCAGCGCCCATGTTACCAGCCGAAAGAACAGCACCTCGGGCAGCACCTTCACCAGCCACACCCCGGCCAGCACCGCGATGATCGCGGGCGGCGCAAGAACGGCCGCGATCTTCAGATTGCCGGGGAAAAGCTGGCCCAGCGCCCAATAAGGGACCAGTTTCACCGCGTTGACGAAGGCGAAGAACACCGTCGTGGTCCCGGCGAACGTGGTCTTGTCCAACTTTAGCGGCAGCACATAGACCTGATAGGGTGGCGCACCGGCATGGCTGACGAAACTCGTATAGCCGGTCAAAGCCCCCCAGAAGAGCCCAGACCCCACCCGTGCATGCCGCACCTGCCCTTCGGGCCTCAACCGCAGCAGCAATGACACCGCGAAAGCCACCCCGATCGCCCCGACAATCCCGGTGACCAGCCGTTCCGGCACCATGGCCGCCGTCACCCAGCCCAACCCGATGCCCAGAACAGCCGCAGGCGCGAGGATCGCCAGAACCCGCCGGTCGAAGGCCCGCCGGTAGGCAATAAGCCCGATCATGTCCGAGGCGACATAGACCGGCAGCAACAGCCCCGCCGCCGTCACTGGCGAGATAGCGAGGGCCAGGACCGGTACGCCCAGCATACCGACGACAGGCAGCCCCCCTTTCGACAGCCCGACCAAGGAAGCGGCGATCACCGCCACCGTCCAGAACAGCCCGCCTTCCATGCCGATACCCCCGCCCCGAGTGTCGCCTGCAATAGCCGAAGGGTCGCCCTTTGCAAAGCAACGCACGATGCCGCAGCGCAGCGGGCTTGCGCGAAAGGCTCTGAACGATTACCCAATGCCGCGACATTCACCTCGTACCCGGAGACATCTCATGGCCAGACCCAAGATTGCCCTTATCGGCGCAGGTCAGATCGGCGGCACGCTCGCCCATCTCGCCGCGATCAAGGAACTCGGCGACGTCGTTCTCTTCGACATCGCCGAAGGCACGCCGCAGGGCAAGGCGCTCGACATCGCGCAGTCGGGCCCGGTCGAAGGCTTCGACGCCAACCTCAAAGGCGCCAATGATTACAGCGACATCGCGGGCGCCGATGTCTGCATCGTCACCGCCGGCGTACCGCGCAAGCCCGGCATGAGCCGCGACGACCTTCTGGGCATCAACCTCAAGGTCATGAAGTCGGTTGGCGAGGGCATCAAGGCGAATGCGCCCGACGCTTTCGTCATCTGCATCACCAACCCCCTGGACGCCATGGTCTGGGCGCTCCAGCAGTTCTCGGGCCTGCCGGCGAACAAGGTCGTCGGCATGGCGGGCGTGCTTGATTCGGCCCGCTTCCGGCATTTCCTGTCGCTTGAATTCAATGTTTCGATGCGCGATGTTACCGCCTTCGTGCTTGGCGGACACGGCGACACGATGGTCCCTCTGACCCGCTATTCCACCGTCGCAGGCATCCCCCTGCCCGATCTGGTCGAGATGGGCTGGACCACGCAGGACAAGCTTGATGCCATCGTCCAGCGCACCCGCGACGGCGGGGCCGAGATCGTTGGCCTCTTGAAGACCGGCTCGGCCTTCTACGCGCCCGCCGCATCCGCAATCGAGATGGCCGAGGCCTATCTGAAGGACCAGAAACGCCTTCTTCCCTGCGCAGCCCATGTCGATGGCGCATTCGGCCTCAATGGCATGTATGTCGGCGTGCCGACCATCATCGGCGCGGGCGGCATCGAACGCATCGTCGATATCAAGCTCAATGCCGACGAACAGGCGATGTTCGACAAGTCGGTTGACGCGGTGAAGGGCCTTGTCGCCGCTTGCAAGGGGATCGACCCGTCGCTGGCCTGATGGCCGCATTGCGTCAGATCAAGACCTGAAACGGCAGGATGCGTCACCCTTGGTGGCGCATTTTGTCTGTTTTACGGGGGAAAGATGCGGTTCCTGTTCTCAATTCTTCTGTCGATTCTGCCCTGCATGGCATCGGCGGACGCCTCGCCGCTTATCGGTGAAAGTGGCCTCGCCGGCGCAACTGCGGATCTGGACGCCATCGCCGATCCAAGCGCCGACGACCGGATGGCCCTTGGTGGCATCCTGTTCCTGCGCGCGGTCGAGCGTGCGTACCAGCTCCGCTGGCGCTACGGCCTCACGGAGAACCTCGACCTGCCGCTGCTGGCCGGCGAACTGGCGCCGAATCCGACGCCGGAACCGATCTCGCCAACCATGATCGCGGACCTTTTCAGCGCGGTAATCGACGACATGGCCGCCGCCGAAGACGTGTTGGCAACGATACCGCCCGATGCCGATCCTTCCTTCGAACTCGCCCTGCCCGACCTTTGGTTCGACGTGAACATGAACGGCACCCGAGACGCCGACGAATCCTTCGTCGATACCGCCCTGCCTGCGCTCATCGGACGATGGCGCCTGCAGGTCCTTGAGACGCGGGCGCAGCAGAACCCGGACGCACCGAGCCCGCTTCGCGCGACGGTGCGCTTCGACCGGGCCGACGTCTACTGGCTGCGGGCCTACGTGCAGGCTGTCTCGGGCATCTCGGAGACGATCCTGGCCTTCGACCCGACGGACGAGCTTGCGCGGGTCATCGCACTGCGCGAGTCTATTGCCGAGCAGGTTCAGCGAAGCGGAAAGAAGCGTAGACACGGCCTTGTGTTCGGCGCCGAGGATGCGTTCTACATCGACGCCATCGCGGTCCTGACCGAAACCATGCGCCATCGACCTGACGCCTCGCGCCTTGGCCGTGCACGGGATCACTTTCTGACAATGATCGCACATAACCGGATCTTTTGGCAGGAACTCGCGAAAGAAACCGACAATGATCGGGAATGGATCCCCCTGCCGACACAGGCCTCCGCGCTTGGGATTGTTGTGCCAGAGAATGTCGACATTGCGTGGCTGGCCGTTCTTTCGGACGGCGAAAAGCTCCTCAAGGGTGAGCTTCTGATCCCGCATTGGCGCTTCGCGAACGGGCACGGCATCAATCTCGCCGCTTTTCTCGATGACCCCGGACCCTTGCCGCTCGTTCAGGCCATTCAGGGCGAGGCCTTCATTCCCTATGCTGCGCAAGGTGAGTTGATCAGCAGCGCCAACTGGCGCAGCTTCACACGGCTGGTCCAGGGACAGGCAGGACTTTACGCGCTGATGCTGAACTGATCCCCGCTGCATCTCACCCGACGCGGCCATCCGGGGACGGGCAGAACTCACGACGATTCCACACGGCCCAACGCGGATCGGCATATGGAAATACCAAATGTGATCACACTTTTTCAAGCTGTGATCACAAAATGTCGAATTTGCCCACCACAAGGGGTTTTTCCACATTTATCATTTCGTCACGGCCCCTTCCTATGCCATGACGGGTGAAACCGAACGGAACGGGGACCAGCGATGAACATCCATGAATACCAGGCCAAGGCTTTGTTGCGCAGCTATGGCGCGCCGGTGTCGGACGGGCGCGCCGTGCTCCGCGCCGAAGAGGCAAAGACCGCCGCGGGCGAACTTGACGGCCCCCTCTGGGTCGTGAAGGCGCAGATCCATGCGGGTGGCCGCGGCAAGGGCAAGTTCAAGGAGGCCGAGGCCGGCGAAAAGGGCGGCGTCCGCATCGCCAAGTCGGTCGAGGAAGCCGCGACCGAGGCGCGCAAGATGCTTGGCCGCACGCTGGTGACCCACCAGACCGGCGCGCCGGGCAAGCAGGTCAACCGCATCTATATCGAGGATGGCAGCGACATCGCGCGCGAACTTTACCTCGCCCTGCTCGTCGACCGCCAGACCAGCCGCATCGCCTTCGTCTGCTCGACCGAGGGCGGCATGGATATCGAGGAAGTCGCCGCGCAGACACCGGAAAAGATCCTCTCCTTCTCCGTCGATCCCGCCTCGGGCCTTTCCGACTTCCACGGCCGCCGCGTCGCCTTTGCCCTCGGGCTGGAAGGCGGTCAGGTCAAGCAATGCGTGGCGCTGATCAAGACGCTCTACAAGATCTTCGTGGAAAAAGACATGGAGATGCTGGAGATCAATCCCCTGATCGTCACGCCCGACGGCCAGCTCAAATGCCTCGACGCCAAGATGGGCTTCGACGGCAACGCGATATACCGCCACCCCGATATCGCCGCCCTGCGCGATGAGACCGAGGAAGACCCGAAGGAACTCGCCGCCTCCAAGTTCGACCTGAACTACATCGCGCTCGATGGCGAGATCGGCTGCATGGTCAACGGCGCGGGCCTTGCAATGGCGACAATGGACATCATCAAGCTTTACGGGGCCGAGCCCGCCAACTTCCTTGACGTTGGCGGCGGCGCGACGAAAGAGAAGGTGACCGAGGCCTTCAAGATCATCACCTCGGACCCGAATGTGAAGGGCATCCTCGTCAACATCTTCGGCGGCATCATGCGCTGCGACATCATCGCCGAGGGCGTGATCGCGGCGGTGAAGGAAGTCGGCCTGAAGGTGCCGCTCGTGGTGCGGCTTGAGGGCACGAATGTCGAGAAGGGCAAGGAGATCATCAACACCTCCGGCCTCGACGTCATCGCGGCGGACAACCTGTCCGACGCAGCACAAAAGATCGTCAAGGCGGTGAAGGGGTAAGAGCATGTCCGTACTCGTCGACAAGAACACCAAAGTCATCTGCCAGGGCCTGACCGGCTCGCAGGGCACCTTCCACACCGAACAGGCGCAGGCCTACGGCACACGCATGGTGGGTGGCGTCACCCCCGGCAAGGGCGGGCAGACCCATATCGGGCTGCCGGTCTTCAACTCGGTCCATGAGGCCAAGCGCGCGACCGAGGCGAATGCGTCGGTCATCTACGTCCCGCCCCCCTTTGCCGCCGATAGTATCCTTGAGGCCATCGACGCCGAAATGGAGCTGATCGTCTGCATCACCGAGGGCATCCCCGTCCTCGACATGATGCGCGTCAAGCGGGCGCTTGAGGGCTCGAAGTCAAAGCTCATCGGCCCGAACTGCCCCGGTGTCATCACACCCGGCGAATGCAAGATCGGCATCATGCCCGGCCATATCCACAAGCGGGGCAGCGTGGGTGTCGTCAGCCGCTCGGGCACGCTGACCTATGAGGCCGTGAAGCAGACCACCGATGTCGGCCTCGGCCAGTCGACCTGCGTCGGCATCGGCGGCGACCCGATCAAGGGGACGGAGCATATCGACGTCCTCGAATGGTTCCTTGCCGATGATGAGACCGAAAGCATCATCATGATCGGCGAAATCGGCGGGTCCGCCGAAGAAGAAGCCGCACAGTTCCTGAAGGATGAGGCCAAGCGCGGCCGCAAGAAACCGGTCGCGGGTTTCATCGCCGGGCGCACCGCGCCTCCGGGCCGCCGCATGGGCCATGCGGGCGCCATCGTCGCCGGCGGCAAGGGCGGCGCCGAGGAAAAGATCGAGGCGATGAAATCGGCGGGCATCGTCGTGGCCGACAGCCCGGCGACGCTGGGCGAGGCCGTCCTCAAGGCCATCGGTTGAGTTTCGTGCCGCCCCGGTCCACGCTGGGGCGGCGCAATCAGGGGTAAACGGACATGCCGATCTTCCGAATTGGCGACAAGCTCCACTACTACGCCCATGTCCCGAAATGCGGCGGGTCCTCGGTCGAGGCTTACCTGAAGTCCCGCTTCGGCAGCCTGGCCTTCCTCAACACCCGTTACCTCGACCTGCCGGAACACGCGCGCTGGACCCGGTCCTCGCCTCAGCACGCGGCCTTTGACGATCTCACCCGCCTGATCCCGCCCGACTGGATTGCCTCCTCCTTCGCGGTCGTGCGCCATCCGGTCAAGCGGCTGGTCAGCGCCTTCCAGTTCCAGGTGGAGGTGGAGGGGACCGTTGCGGCGCTCTGGTCTATCGACGAGTTCTTCGACGACTGGCTGAACCGCGCCGGGGCAGAGCCCTTCCACTACGACAACCACCTCCGCCCGCAATCCGACATCGTGCCCGAAGGGGCAACGATATTCCGGCTGGAGGACGGCATGGCGCCGCTCGTCTCCCATCTCGACAGCCTCGCGGGCAACACCGACGGCCCGCGCGCGATCCCGAAGGAAAACGTGCGCAAGAAGGGCATGGCCCCCGATGCCGAACGCCTGAACCCCTCGGCCGAAACGATGGCCCGGATCGCCAGCTACTATGCCGAGGATTTCCGGCGGTTCGGCTATTCGCCCGACGACACGACCCAGCCCGCAATACAGCCCGCAGCGCCCAAGGGCCTGATGGGCCGCCTCGCCGGCGCACTTTCCGGGGGGCGCACATGATACGCCCTCTGACTCCCAATCAATACGGTCCCAACCCAATCGAGGTGACCCCATGACCGACCAAAGCCCCAACGACCAGTTCCACGCCTCCTCGTTCCTCCAGGGCGCGAATGCCGAATATGTGGAGCAGCTTTATGCCCGCTTCGCCTCTGACCCGGGCGCGGTGGATGCGACTTGGGCGGCGTTCTTCCGTTCACTTGGCGATGCGGAAAACGATGTCCGGCGCGAGGCGAAGGGCGCCACCTGGGAGCGGCCCGACTGGCCGCCCATGCCCGCCGACGAACTGACCTCGGCACTCACCGGTGAATGGCCGATTGCCGCGCAGGAGATGAAGGGCGCGGGCGACAAGATCAAGGCCAAGGCCGCCGATATGGGCGTCGTCGTCAGCGACGATCAGGTCAAGCAGGCGGTGCTCGACTCCATCCGCGCGCTGATGATCATCCGCGCCTACCGCATCCGGGGCCACCTTGTTGCCGATCTCGACCCGCTCGGCATGCGCGCGGAAACCCCGCATCCGGAACTGGATCCGCGCTCCTACGGCTTCTCCGATGCCGACCTGGACCGGCCGATCTTCATCGACAAGGTTCTGGGCCTCGAACATGCGTCGATGCGCGAGATCATCGCCATCGTGAAGCGGACCTATTGCGGCACCTTCGCGCTTCAGTACATGCATATCTCGAATCCCGAGGAGGCCGGCTGGCTCAAGGAACGGATCGAGGGCTACGGCAAGGAAATCCAGTTCACCCGCGAGGGCCGCAAGGCGATCCTGAACAAGCTGGTGGAGGCCGAGGGCTTCGAGAAGTTCCTCCATGTCAAATACATGGGCACCAAGCGCTTCGGCCTCGATGGCGGCGAAGCGCTGATCCCCGCGATGGAACAGATCGTCAAGCGCGGCGGTGCCTTGGGCGTGCGGGATATCGTCATCGGCATGCCGCATCGCGGCCGGCTCTCGGTCCTCGCGAATGTGATGGGCAAACCCTACCGCGCCATCTTCAACGAGTTTCAGGGCGGCAGCTTCAAGCCCGAGGATGTGGATGGTTCGGGCGACGTGAAATACCACCTCGGCGCCTCGTCCGACCGCGAATTCGACGGCAACACCGTACACCTTTCGCTGACCGCGAACCCGAGCCATCTTGAGGCGGTGAACCCCGTCGTACTCGGCAAGGTCCGCGCCAAGCAGGCACAGGTGAACGACAGCGACCGCACAAGGGTTCTGCCGATCCTGCTGCACGGCGACGCGGCCTTTGCCGGTCAGGGCGTCGTGGCCGAATGTTTTGGCCTTTCCGGCCTTGCCGGGCACCGCACCGGCGGCACGATGCATATCGTGGTGAACAACCAGATCGGCTTCACCACCGCGCCGCATTTCTCGCGCTCCTCGCCCTATCCGACCGATATCGCGCTGATGGTGGAGGCGCCGATCTTCCACGTGAACGGCGACGACCCGGAGGCCGTCGTCCACGCCGCCAAGGTCGCGACCGAGTTCCGCCAGAAGTTCCACAAGGACGTCGTCATCGACATGTTCTGCTATCGCCGCTTCGGTCACAACGAAGGCGATGAGCCGATGTTCACCAATCCGCAGATGTACAAGCGGATCAAGACCCACAAGACCACGCTGCAGCTTTACACCGAGCGGCTGGTCAAGGACGGTCTGATCCCGGAAGGCGAGATTGAGGATATGAAGGCCGCCTTCCAGGCCCATCTGAACGAGGAGTTTGAGACCGGCAAGAACTTCAAGCCGAACAAGGCCGACTGGCTGGATGGCCGCTGGTCGCATCTCGACCGCGAGGGTGAGGAATATACGCCGGGCAAGACCGCGATCACCAAAAAGCTGATGACAGAGATCGGCACCGCGCTGACCCGCGTGCCCGACGGCTTCGACATCCACAAGACCGTGGCGCGCCAGCTGGAAAACAAGGCCGAGATGTTCAAATCCGGCAAGGGCTTCGACTGGGCGACGGGCGAGGCCTTGGCCTTCGGCTCGATTCTGACCGAGGGCTATCCGGTGCGACTGGCCGGGCAGGACTGCACCCGCGGCACGTTCAGCCAGCGCCATTCCGCCTTCATCGACCAGACGACCGAGGAACGGCACTATCCCCTGAACCACATCAAGGCAGGCCAGTCGCGGTACGAGGTGATCGACTCGATGCTCTCGGAATACGCGGTGCTCGGCTTCGAATACGGCTATTCTCTGGCCGAACCGAACGCGCTGGTGATGTGGGAGGCGCAGTTCGGCGACTTCGCCAACGGCGCCCAGATCATGTTCGACCAGTTCATCTCCTCGGGCGAATCGAAATGGCTGCGCATGTCGGGCCTCGTCTGCCTCCTGCCGCACGGGTTCGAAGGGCAAGGCCCGGAACACTCGTCGGCCCGGCTCGAACGCTTCCTGCAGCAATGCGCACAGGACAACTGGATCGTCGCCAACTGCTCGACGCCTGCGAACTACTTCCACATCCTGCGCCGTCAGCTGCACCGGACCTTCCGCAAGCCGCTGATCCTGATGACGCCGAAATCGCTTCTGCGCCATCCGATGTGCATCTCGGATGCCGAGGATTTCACCACCGGATCGACCTTCCACCGCGTCCTCTGGGACGACGCGCAGAAGGGCCATTCGGAGATGAATCTGAAAGCGGACGACAAGATCAGGCGCGTGGTGATGTGCTCGGGCAAGGTCTATTACGACCTTCTGGCCGAACGCGACGCACGCGGGCTCGATGACGTCTACCTCCTGCGCCTCGAACAGTTCTACCCGTTCCCGGCGCAGTCGGTGGTCAAGGAGCTTGGCCGCTTCAAGAACGCCGATGTGATCTGGTGCCAGGAAGAACCGAAGAACCAGGGCGCATGGACCTTCGTCGAACCTAATATCGAATGGGTCCTGACCCGGATCGGCGCCAAGGTCCAGCGGCCCCGCTATGCAGGCCGCGCGGCGACCGCCTCGCCCGCGACGGGCCTCGCATCGCGCCACAAGATGGAACAGGAGGCGCTCGTGAACGACGCCCTGACCGTAGGAGAGGCTGGCTGATGAGTATCGAAGTAAGGGTTCCGACGCTCGGCGAAAGCGTCTCGGAGGCGACCGTCGCCACCTGGTTCAAGAAACCGGGCGACGCGGTCAAGGCCGATGAGATGCTGTGCGAGCTGGAGACCGACAAGGTCACCGTCGAGGTGCCTGCGCCCGCCGCTGGCACGCTCGCCGAAATCGTCGCCAACGAAGGCGACACGGTCGGCGTAAACGCGCTGCTTGCACAGATCGCCGAATCCGGCGCCGCCCCGGCGCCCGCGAAACCCCAAAAAGGCGCCGACGCGCCGCAAGCCGAAGAGGGCAAGATGGCTGGGAAAAATGTTGATGTAATGGTGCCGACCCTCGGCGAAAGCGTGACCGAGGCGACCGTCTCCACCTGGTTCAAGAAGGTCGGCGACACCGTCGCGGTCGATGAGATGCTGTGCGAGCTGGAAACCGACAAGGTCTCGGTCGAGGTGCCCTCGCCCGTCGCCGGACGCCTCGCGGAAATCATCGCAGCCGAGGGATCCACGGTCGATGCCAAGGCCCGCCTCGCGGTGGTCGCCGAAGGCGCGGGCGGCGCGGCGTCGGGGCCAGAGGTCAAGGCCGAAAAGGCCGAGGCCGTCGATTCACCCGGCGCGGGGCCCGAGACGGTCACCGAACGCAAGGATGTCGAAGACGCGCCCTCGGCGAAAAAGGCCATGGCAGAGGCCGGGCTTTCCGCCGATCAGGTCACAGGCTCGGGCCGCGACGGCCGTGTCATGAAAGAGGACGTGGCCAAGGCCGCCGCAGGCGCCGCACAGGCCGCCCCCGCCGTCGCCTCGGCCGCCCCGGCCCCGGCAGCCGCCCCCCGCGCCCCGGTCCCGGCCGAGGATGCCGCGCGCGAGGAACGGGTGAAGATGACAAGGCTGAGGGCCACCATCGCCCGCCGCCTCAAGGACGCCCAGAACACCGCCGCGATGCTGACGACCTATAATGAGGTCGACATGTCCGCGGTCATGGACATCCGCAACACCTACAAGACCGATTTCGAGAAAAAGCACGGCGTCAAGATGGGCTTCATGGCCTTCTTCGTGAAGGCCTGCTGCCACGCACTGAAAGAGGTGCCCGAGGTCAATGCCGAAATCGACGGCGGCGACGTGGTCTACAAGAACTTCGTCCATATGGGCGTGGCCGTCGGCACGCCCACCGGCCTCGTCGTGCCGGTGGTGCGCGACGCCGACCAGATGTCCTTCGCGGCGATCGAGAAGAAGATCGGCGAACTTGGCCTCCGCGCCCGTGACGGCAAGCTTTCCATGGCCGAGATGCAGGGTGGCAGCTTCACCATCTCGAACGGCGGTGTCTACGGCAGCCTCATGTCCTCGCCGATCCTGAACCCGCCGCAGTCGGGCATCCTCGGCATGCACAAGATCCAGGACCGCCCGGTGGTCGTGAACGGCCAGATTGTCATCCGCCCGATGATGTATCTCGCCCTCAGCTACGACCACCGCATCGTCGACGGCAAAGGCGCGGTGACCTTCCTCGTCCGGGTCAAGGAAGCGCTGGAGGACCCGCGTCGGCTGCTGATGGATCTGTGATGAATCTCGCGCTGTTAACCCTGAAAGTTATGGTTTGGATCAGCGGTTTGGCTTTGGTCCTCTCGACGGCACTTCACGTTGCAGGGCAAGCAGGTTTGCGTGGCACCATTGTCGGGTTACTGGTTCAGACCGTGATCCTCCTTCTTGCTGGCTACTTTCTGCGTCGCGGAAGCAGAGCCGCAGCCATAATATTCGGCCTTTGGTGTGCGTTCCTGTTTATTGACGGCATTACCAGCGCACCGAGTCTGGTGGCTCTCATAAACTACGGGTTCGCTGTACTCGGCTTTGTTGGCCTTACCGGAATCGTGCGTTGGTTCCGTGCCCTACCTGCCGAAGGCGCGGCGGAGAAAGCGCCGTCTGCATAGATCGGAGAACTGCAACCATGTCCAGCGAACTGAACATCCTCGCACTTTACGGGCTCTACACCGCCCTCATCCTGATCCTGAAGGTCACGGGCGCCACCGGCCAGCTTGGCATGGGCTACCTCATGTCCGCCCGCGATGAGGCCCGAACGCTCACCGGCATCACCGCCCGCCTCGACCGGGCGCTTTCGAACTCGATCACCGCGATGGCGCTCTTCGCCCCCGCTATCCTGATCCTTGCCCTGAAGGACGGGTTCAGCGCCACCACGCTCACCGCCGCACAGGCCTTCCTGATCGCCCGCATCCTCTATGTGCCTTCCTACGGGCTCGGCATCACCGGCATCCGCACGCTTCTGTGGCTCATCGGCTTCGCCGCGACCGTGATCCTCTACATCATCGCGCTGATGGCCGCATGACTTCACCTGTTCAAAAATATCCTCGGGGGGGAGCGGCCGAATGGCCGCGTCGGGGGGCAGACAGCCCCCCGCGCCGCGCCCGGGCATCGTGCCATACGCTTGCCATACGTTTTGCCGACGTTTGGCCGACACCAAAAACCAAAGGAGTGACCCATGGCTGAGTTCGACGTGATCGTGATCGGCGCCGGCCCCGGCGGCTATGTCTGCGCCATCCGCTGCGCCCAGCTCGGGCTTAAAACCGCTGTTGTCGAGGGCCGTGAAACGCTTGGCGGCACCTGCCTCAATGTCGGCTGCATACCGTCGAAGGCGCTCCTTCATGCCAGCCACTGCTTGCACGATGCGGAGCATAATTTCGAGAAGATGGGGCTCAAGGTCGCGGCACCGAAAGTCGACTGGAAACAGATGCTTGCCTACAAGGACGAGGTCATCGGCCAGAACACCAAGGGCATCGAATTTCTGTTCAAAAAGAACAAGATAACCTGGCTGAAAGGCTGGGGCTCCATCCCTGCGGCGGGCAAGGTCAAGGTCGGCGATGAGGTGCATGAGGCCAAGAACATCGTCATCGCCACGGGCTCAGAGCCCTCCTCGCTGCCCGGCGTTACCGTCGATGAAAAAGTCGTCGTCACCTCCACCGGCGCGCTGGAGCTTGGCAAGATCCCGAAGGAAATGGTGGTCATCGGCGCGGGCGTGATCGGTCTGGAGCTTGGTTCCGTCTATGCCCGTCTCGGCACCAAGGTGACGGTCGTCGAATTCCTCGACGCGATTACGCCGGGCATGGACGGTGAGGTGCAGAAGACCTTCCAGAGATTGCTGAAAAGACAAGGGCTTACCTTCATCATGGGCGCCGCCGTGCAGGGTGCGGCCGTCAAGGGTGGCAAGGCAAAAGTCACCTACAAACTGCGCAAGGACGACAGCGAGGCGACGCTCGACGCCGACTGCGTTCTGGTCGCCACGGGGCGCAAACCCTATACCGACGGGCTCGGGCTGGAAGCGCTTGGGGTGGAGATGGAAAAGCGCGGCCAGATCAAGACCGACGACCACTGGCGGACCAATGTCAAAGGCCTCTACGCCATCGGCGATGCCATCGTGGGCCCGATGCTCGCCCACAAGGCCGAAGACGAGGGCATGGCGGTCGCCGAGGTCATCGCGGGCAAACACGGCCACGTTAACTACAACGTAATCCCCGGCGTGATATACACGGCCCCCGAGGTTGCCACGGTCGGCAAGACCGAGGAACAGCTGAAGGAAGAAGGCCGCGCCTACAAGGTCGGCAAGTTCGCCTTCATGGGCAATGGCCGCGCCAAGGCGGTGTTTCAGGGCGACGGTTTCGTGAAACTGCTCGCCGACAAGGAAACCGACCGCATCCTCGGCGCCCATATCATCGGGCCCGCGGCTGGTGATCTCATTCACGAGATCTGCGTCGGCATGGAATTCGGCGCCTCGGCCGAGGATATCGCGCTGACCTGCCACGCCCACCCAACCTTCTCGGAAGCGGTGCGCGAGGCGGCGCTCGCCTGCGGCGACGGCCCGATCCACAGCTAGGTAAGGAACAAGTCCCTCAACTGGTCAGGTGGCGCAGGCCCTGCGTCACGTCGGTCCGCACCGCCAGCCGCAAAGCCGGTTCATCGCCCGCCTTCAGCGCGGCGATGATCATGCGGTGGTGCTGGGGCGGCTCGGACCGGCTGAGACGCGAATAGAGCGCCCGCATCGTCGGGCCGAGCTGTAGCCAGACCGTTTCGGCAATCGCCAGCATGGCCGGGGCCTGGGCACGCAGGTAAAGCGTCCGGTGAAATTCCAGATTGGTGCGGATATAGGCCACCGGGTCGCGCTTCACGGCAGCTTCCGCATTGGCCATGTTGATCGCCTGCAACCGCTCGATCAGCGCCAGATGGGCGCGCGGCAGGGCGCGGCTTGCCAGTTCCGTCTCGATCAGCGCCCGAAGGCTTGCCAGTTCCTCGATCCGCTCGTTGCTCAGGTCGGGCGTCGTGACCCGGCCGGAGGAGGACAGGGTAAGTGCCCCTTCGGCGGCGAGTCGCCTCAGGGCCTCTCGGGCGGGTGTCATCGAGACGCCATAGCTTTTGGCCAGTCCGCGCAGCGTGAGCGCCCGCCCCGGTCCGATCTCGCCATGCATGATCTGTTGCCGCAGGGACCGGTAGAGTCGGTCGTGGGCAGCAAGTCCGGCATCGGCTGGGCGCGGGGGCGAAAGCATGGCGCCAGTGATCACGAAGCGGGCCCCTGCGTCAATCGCCGTTGAATGCGGTCAACCGCCAAAGTCCACGCGGTGCAGGGCTGGCCCATGGGTGCGCAGCCAGCGCCGGTGCCGGGCATAGTCTGGTATCAGACCCGCCACCACCGCCCAGAAATCGGGCGAATGGTTCATCTCAACCAGATGGGCGACCTCATGCGCTGCGACATAGTCGAGCACCTCTGGCGGCGCCATGATCAGCCGCCAGGAATACATCAATCGCCCGTCGACGGTGCAGGAGCCCCAGCGTGACCGGGTATCGCGCAGGGTAAGCCGGGTGAATCGGCGGCCGATCGCCGCCGCATGCGCCTCGCTCGCTGCCTGAAGCCGCTGCCGCGCAGCGAGTTTCAGGAAGGCCAGCACCCGTGGCGCCACATTGCTCAGACCTTCCGGCACCAGAATCGCATCGCCGTCAACCCGTACCGCCCGGACCGGCGCCCCGGCCACTGTCAATTGCCGCCCTTCAAAGGGCAGAAGCATACCCGGAGCCACTCGGAGCGTTTCCCCTGCGCCACGAACCGCCTGCCGCAGCCAGCCCTCCTTTTCGCGGGCAAATGCCAAGGCCTCGGCCTCGCGCGCCCGTGCCGGCATCGACAGCGTCACCCGGCCATCGAGCCGCGACACGCGGAGCGAAAACCGCCGCGCCCGGGCGGAGCGGCGCAGCGTGATCTCAAGGGGTGGGTCGCCGGGCAAACTGTGCTGGGTCATGGGTTCCTTCCATTACCCCAGATTACCGTGGCCACCGGCGGGGAAAAGGCCAAAGCGCGACGTCGCGCAAAATGCGGCCGAAAGCCTTTGACAGCCCCGCACACTTGTGGCAGTTGGCACCGACTCTCGAATAGACGTGCACGGAAGGAGTGTTCCATGCCCAAGGACGAATGGGGCGTCAAGCGCCTTTGCCCGCATTGCGCCAGCCGGTTCTACGACCTGCAGCGCGACCCGATGACCTGCCCGGAATGCGGTCACACCTTCACGGCTGAAAGCCTCGTCGCCGGTCGCGGCCGGACCCTGATCAGCGAAAAGGCGTCGCCGAAAACCGCTGATCTCGATACCGACGATCTGACCGATGATACGGATCTCGACGATGATGCCGGCGACTCGGATATCGATGACGATCTGCTGGAAGATGACGACGACGATGACGTGTCGCTCGACGACATCGCCGATGTCGCAGGCAAAGACGACGACAGCTGACCAAAGCAGGCGCCCGTCGCCTTCGTCACGCATTTCCACCGGGCGCGGCATTGCCGCGCCCGTTTCGTTTGCGCCTGTGGCCACTTGTCGGCAATCTGACGGACCTTGCGATTTTTCCCTTGCGCCGCCCCACCGCCTTGCCTATATCGCGCCTCACGCGGGCGGCAACGCCCGGACCTCCGGTGGGGCCATAGCTCAGTTGGGAGAGCGCTTGAATGGCATTCAAGAGGTCAGGGGTTCGACCCCCCTTGGCTCCACCAAACAAATCAAAGACTTGCAAGAGAAATGAACACGCCGCAGGGCGCGGTTTCTTTTCAGGGTAACGCTGAGGGTAACAAAAAAGGGCCGGAACCAACGTTTCCGACCCTAACCATTGCCGAGCAAGAATGCGCGTCACGCGGTGCGTTTGGCCTGTTCAAGCCGTTCCACCTCGTTGAGAATTTCCCCGCCAATTCTTCGGCGGCTTCCAGAACCCACGTCACGCCGTTGCCGTCCTTGTACAGACCGGACGTATCGTTCTCCTGCGCAAGGATGGACGCGCGGATCAGAGGCCGCCGCAGGGGCCGCAGAAGCGCCGCCAGAGCCACCACCAGAACCGCCGATAGCCTTTTCCGCCTTCATGCCCGCCCCAAGGATGGACAGGGCCGCAGGCAGCTTCTGCCATAAGGGCAGCCGGGGATCGCAAGGATTTGGCTATACGCCCTCCAAGCGTTCACCAATGCTTCGGCGGCGGCGAACTTCTCGCCGATCTTGGCCATCTTCTCGTTACCGCCCTGCAACGCCGCCGCCATGCCGCCCAGGAACGCCACTGTGCGTTGCATGCTATCAACGTACCATAAGGCATCAATCCCGGCCATGAGCTCGGATTGCTGCAGTGGTGCGTCTCAGAGGCGCTGGGCGGGGTCATTGGAGTAACATAAGTCGCCTCCTTGCCAATGTCTGCTAAGCGGACGAAGCGGTCGCTCAGAATAATGCGAAACCGCACTGGAGGTTCGCGTTTCCTAGCAAAAGCCGACAAGCTTCCAAGTGTTCCGATTCAGCGGGTGAGGCCATCCGTGAACTCGTTTGCCACCTGGCGCTCCGTCCCTTGGATGTTCTGAAAGCCGAGACGCGGCGGATTCGACAACAACACGTCGCAGTTCAACAGTCCAAGTCCATCACAAGATTTGGCCCTGACAATCCCGGCATAATAGATATCCGCGACGCCCGGGTCTCCGTTCATATGGTGACGGTATGGGCCGAACTTGAACTGCACAGCCTCCGCTTGCCGAAGCGAGTCGCCTGAAAACCCATAGATCGGACGTCCGTCGATCCAGAGATTGAAGAAGCCTGTGCCGTCTGCGACCCATTTCATGTGCGCCACAACTTGCACCCATCGGTTGGTGAATCGCGACTGGGCTCCTAGGCTGGCGACGATGTTTGTTCGATCGCAGACTGCTGTCTGGCCGCCGTCCACATTTCTGTAGGTGCCACATTTCCAACGACTGTCGAGACTTTCCTTTATTCGGAAGCGCCCCTTGGAGAACTCTAGCTCGACGGTTGGGACTGATCCCCTGAACATAACATGCTTGAAATCCATCGCGCTCAACGTGTGGTTCGAGACGGTGCGAACGCTTGAGGGGAGCAGAAAAGATGTGGAATACCAGTATTCGCGTCCGGGCTTCATTTGTGCTCGTGCAGTTTCCCTAAACTGGAGCCGCTGTGCATGACCTGGCTGTCCTCGACCTAGACGATACCAATCCAAGTTACCGCCCTGCCAGGCATAATCGAGCCGCAGCCTCACAGCCTTTCTTCCACCAATCTGGACCAGCTTGATCGCCTCTTTGTTCCGCACATTCACCTCGGACGACGACTCAAACGCGCTCTTTGCCTCTCCACCGAGAACGGAGCGGACAGACTGCGCATCGGCTCGACCTGAAAGGCCGAAGATCGGCCCAAGGCACGCGAAGAATACAAACAGGAACAGTCTCATGGCAAAGCCTCTCTCAAATGGCGCTCGCTGACGAGCAACTCTGCCTGCGAGTGCGGTAAAGTCAATGTTCGTGAGTTGTCACACCAATTCGATCTGATATCTGCATGGGCTGTACGGCTGCCCACTACCCGGCGCATAAACTGGGTTACTTGGAAAGTGCAGCAGCGACGCTGAGCTCGAAATCGTACCGAGCGTCGAGATGGTGTTCTTTGCAAAAGTGGGCTCGAATGGAAGCGCTTCCAATGCGTCCGCTTCGGGCTCAGAGTCGCCCTTCGCTGCTGTCCATCCGCCTTGTCCGCTCTGCGGGACTGAGCCGCCATTTGGAAACTTTCCGCCAAAGATCAACTTTACCTCAGAGCCAGAGTTCGCACATGACGCTGTAAAGGACCGCATTCTGTCCGGTCCGGATTATCAGGTTAGTGTGCCGCTATCAGTGAGACTCTGCAAGAAATCGAATACGACGGAATTGTATGTCTCTGGCACCTCCCGCTGAGGGAAATGCCCAGAATTCTCGAACAAGTGGTAGGTGGCGTTGGGCCAGAATTGGCACTCGGCATGAATTACTTTCGGTGGGATAAACCTGTCTTCTGCCGACGCCATTATCAAGGCAGGAATGTCAATCGAGGCAATCTCTGCGGGCGTCAAACCGGACGTGGCGTAGGCGACTAGGGCATCGACCATCCTTTGGGCTGCCGAAAATTCGATCCTTTCTTCAATGGCTTGAAGGAGTGAAGGAAGTCGATCCCGGTTTCGGCTCAGCCAGTGATCTGACATGATCGTGGGCATGATCACCGTGTAGAGCGTCTCGAAATCCGACGTCTCAAGAATTCTCTTCCAGCCAAGGTACATCTGCCTGAACCTTTCGGACCCAAGCAGTTGGGTTGCATTGATACACAGCGCCCGCACTGACCCCGGATATCTCTTCGCCAGAGTAACGGCTGCCATGCCGCCATGGCAGGCACCCAGGACCGATGCCGATGTCAGTCCCAAATGATCCAGAAGGTCCTTTGCGTCCCGGGCATGGAGGTCATAGCTGTACTCTCCTACCCATTTTTCGGACTGCCCTATGCCTCGATGATCGAGGCGAATGCACGTAAAGTGTTCAGCAAAATCGCGAACCTGCGCATTCCAGCTGGTGGTATCACTCCAGATCCCGCTCAACATCATCAGCGCCGGCCCGTCACCGTCGATCCGATAGAACAGAGTCACTCCGTCGCTCGTTTTGAAGTTCATGCCAGAGTGCGCCGGGTGCGAGATCATGGGGGAAATGTTCCCATCCACGGGGTTCATTCTCGAAAATTCTAGGATTGTCGCTTACTGCCTGTCAACGTTCGTACGAGATCGGCACCGCCCGCACCGATTTAACATCGTCGTCTGACTTGTCGATCATGTCGTCGCCTGCAAGCCAGTGACCCTGAACAAAATCCTCAAACAAGATGTTGATATATGAGGGATCTGCAGCGCAATGGCGTATCAACGCTTCGGCTATATCCTTGGCCAAGGCCTTTTTCTGTTCCTGGCTGCGTCCAGCCAGCATTGCGATTCGAACGATAGGCATCAGGAATTCTCCTCAAGCATCAGGGGCCCCAAATCCAGCGTCACAGGTATCAGAAAGGCCGCTTTCAAACAAATTCCGCCAAATTCGCATGCGGCTACCATGTCCGCCGTACGAACCTTCGATCAAGGCGCGGCGCAGGCCTACATTCCGCCCGTCCTGACTTACCTGCCGCACGCGCGGCTTGGTCGGCTTCGGGCTCTTCGCGGTCATTGAGCGCAGCAGTTAGCAAGCGAAAGTCGTCCGCATGTCCTAAATCTAAGGGCGGCAAACTCACCAATTAGTTATGTCCCAAGGTTTCGGCCCTTCCGGCTTTTGACTACCGGCAGCGCGCGGGCTGTATCTGGATTGCGGCGTCAGTCGCAGGCTCGTGGCCAGCGTCTTGATCACCTGTGAAATCTGATTGTGTGCCTTGATCAGCTTCATGTGCCGATCAACGTCGTATTCACCCTCTTCCTCTGCCTGCACGATCAACATGCCGATGCGGCGCGCCGAGACGGTCGCCCGGCAATAGGCCGCGAGAACCGGAGCCGATCCCGGCGTGAACCAGTCGGCAGGCAGGCTTTCCACGATGCCTTTCCAGACTTCGGATTCCTCGTCGCGAAGGTCGCAAGCCGCGTCCTGGCGCGCGACGATGCCTACCACACCCATCGGTGCAACCGCAGTTTCCGCCGCCGATTTCGGTCCTCTAGTGCCCATTACAATTTCCACGTTTGTTGCAGTTTCTGACAAGCGATGCCCCCACGCGGTTCCGGCTCCCCCGGTCGGGAGAGATTTGACCCACCCCTCCCCGTAGGGTGGGCAAGGCGAGCACCGACACCCGCCTTGCCCGATCCGAGCATCAAGGAGCTTCGGGGAAATGCCCGGACCATTCGCTTAGCTCGTTGCGCACTTGATGGCGCGGATCGCGTTTTCATCATATGTGCAGCCGCCGATCCTATAGCGCAGATAGACGCGCACCTGCCCTGGCGTGGTGTAGGGGTCGGGTGTCGCCGCAAGCTGCGTGCGCTGCGCGATGACGTATCCACGGTTGAAGTCGCCGAACATGATCGGAAGGCCGTTGGTTCCGATGTCGGGCATACTTTCCGCGATAGCGACACGATGGCCGAGAAGCGTGGACGGTTGCCCGGCCGCAATGCCATCGGCCCACAAATAATCCCCGCTGCCGTTCTTCAGCTTGCGGACAAACGCTGCCGTCGCCGAGTTCATCACCCATGCGGCGTTGGTGCGGTAACTGGCTTTCAAATCGTAATAGGTGTCGATCAAAAGATCAGCAGGTGAAGTGCCGAGAGTACTGGCCGCGCCCGACGGGAGGTACTTGAGCGCATCAGCCGTCCGCGACCCGTCCGCGCCGCTTTCCGGTGCGACATTAAACAAACCGGTCGGCTTATCGGTGCCATTGCCCGAGATGATCGCCGCCATTTCGGCTTCACCCATCGCGCGACCGGCTTCGTCTGCGAACCATTGCGCAATGTCGATTGCCGAGTCCTGAGCGAGTTCTTCGGTCATGGAGACCAACGCATAGGCGCTGCCGAAGGTCGGAACCTTGGACGCCAGCGTCGGCTCGGTTGTTGCGCTGCGTGTGCCGCCCTCGCCGACCCAGCCCGAGGTTGCATCTGCCTCACTAATCGGGAACTTCACGTCGCCGGTCGTGACATTGACCACCCGAGCCAAGCTGCGGAACGGGTTTACATCGCGCGCCCGCGACATGATCGGTGTCGAGATCATTTCCGGAACCACAAACCCACCCGCTGCGCCGGTCAGGCCCGAAGCTAGACGCTGCTCGACTTTCGTCAGATCAGCTCGCGTGTGTTCCGATTTCGGGCTGCGGAGCCAACTGGCAAATGCACGAGTGTGGTCGTCTTCGTTGGACCCGCTATCGACGCCGTACCCCGTCGCGTTCGCTCCACGGGCGACTTGCGGCGCTTTGAAGCCGCTGCGAAGATCAACGATCTTGTCGTCAATCGCTTCGACTTCTTCCATGAGCTGATCGTACTTCGCCTCGATTCGCTCGGCCATCTCCTCCGGCGTGTCTCGGGTGATGTCGTTGATCTTGGCCCGAGCCTGCTTAAGCAGTTGGGCCTTCCGCTTTTCAAGTTCTTCGATGGTCATTTTCTGTCCTTCGCTCGATAGGTCGCGCGGAGAAGGCGCAACCCGGTTGATTGGGTTTTGCTTTCTCCTGCGCGCCTTGCGGGGCGAAGGGTGTGCTCTGCGTTTGGCAGAGCGCCCAGTGTAGAGTTGGCCGGGCAAATCGCACCAATATGTTATCACATTACACTCCATGCGGTCAACACCGGCCCGCCTCTCCGCTGCGAACCATTTCCCGCGCCGCCAGTCGGGCAATCGCGCGCTTCAAGCCTTCGACGCCTTCGATGTCGACGTGCAATTGAATTGCCGCCGTCAAGAAAGCCGCGCTGAAAAACCGCAGATCGCCCTCGTCGGCTTCAAGGTCCGCGACCGCCTGCCCGAGAAAGTCACGAACGCGCTTCATTTCGGTTTCCATGATTTCCGCGTCGGTCATTGGTCGTTCTCCTTTACTGAATGAGTTCGCCCACACCCCCAGCAAAGGGGGGGGAGGGTGTATCTTGATTGTTCCCAGAATTGGGAAGTCTGCCTGCGAGGCGATAAAGGCCCGCTTTCCGTCTGATGCGGCTCGGTTCCGCAAGTTCTTCGAGGAAGCCGCGCTCCAAGAGAACGTCGCGCGCGCTTTCGATCCGATGGCGTGACCAAGGCGGGCTTCCGGCTTCGCTCATGGCCCGGGGAGCAATCGCGAACGACTGCCTGCCCGAATGCCAGCGCACCAGCATCTGATAGAGTGTGAACGCTTCAGGCCGATCAATCAGCGCGTCCATAATCCTGTCTCCTTCTGTGAGTTGCGGTTTCGCGAGGCCGACGAAGTTCCGGCCCGCGATCTGGTAGCTCCAGGCCGACCGCGCGCAGCGTTCAATCTCTGCCGTCGGTAGAGGCTCGGGAAAAGCGCTGGCCCAAGTTGCGGCCACGTCCAGAAGCGCCTCCACGTCGTCACAGAAGCGCGCCTGCACCATGCATTGACGCCAGAGGCTCGTATTCCTGCCGCCCAGCGTCACCGCCTCGGGAAGCTGCGAGAATGCGGCGTCCAGCGCCCCGCGCCGGATCATCGGAAGGCGGTCAACGTCGCAGATGCCGCCCGTCAGGAAGGCGTAGGCCGCGCCCAAGTCCTCGCGCCACGAAGGCGGCGCAATGGTGAAGCCATCGCCGAGAATGTCGATTGGTTGCCCCGAGAAGGGTCGAATATGGCGGCGCTCCCCGTCATGGCGGAACCAAAGCTTAGCCTTGCCGCTCGCCGTGCGGATCGTGATCGGTGTTTCCCCGAACCGCGCGACCGCAAGTGCAAGCCAAGCCTCGCCAACGCCGTCAATGTCGATTTCCGTGATCCGGGAAGGCTTGCCCATGACGATGCCGAGACCATCGGCGGCACCGAGCTTTTCAATCGTTGACCACGCCCGCGTCCGTACCGTCGTCGCTTGACGCCACCCCTTCACGGCAGGGCGCTTGGCCCGCGTGTTGACGGGGAACGCTGGCAAGCCTGCGTCGGCGTAGGCCGTCGCGTGTTCCCTGAATATGCCGAGACCGGGCGTCACTTGCGCCCCCCGGAGTGCTCTTGCTTATGATGCTTGCGGCACAGAAACCGGACCGTCAGAGGCCGGTCGTAATCCGGGTGGTGCGCGTCGGTTTCCGGGTCGCCGCAGACCTCGCAGGGCTTCCGTTCAATCAAGCCGCGATTGATCGCCGAGCGTGTCGCAGCGTGCGCCCAATCGGCCTTCGGATTACGTTCGCGCCACTTCTGTTGCGGCGTCATGGCCTAGGCCGCCTCAGCTTGGGCGTTGAGCCACGCGATTACATCGGCCTTACGCCAATAACGCCGATTTCGGAGGTATGTCGGTTTAGGGAATTTTAGGCTTTCGTCGTGAAGCCAGCGCCACAGCGTCATGTCGGAGACATCGCCGCAAAGCTCGCGCACTACCGATGCCGTAATACGTTCCTCGCCCATGTTCTTAACCTTTTCGCCAGAGTTAAAGCCCGTGCGCCAAGGTTAGAGGGTCGGAATCGGGTAGTTCGCGGCGTCCTACCCGCCTTTCTTTGGGTTCGTCAGTGCATTTTTAATCGTGCCGTCGCTGACATTGTAGGTCACCGAAAGTGTGCGACGGATCGCTGCCCAGCTCAAATTAGGGTTTCGGCGGTGAATATCATTCGCTTCAGTCTGGGCTTTGTCGCCGTAAATGGCCTTGAAGCTACTTGCCGTCTTCTCGGCGTTTCCCCTTACACCAGACGCAATTTGCCGCCCGCCCACATCAGCCTTGCGCAAATGGGCATGGCGGGTTTCCACCATTTCAAGCCACGATCCAAGGGCCATGCCCTGATAGAATATCGCTTCCGGGTCTCCGGACTTGATGGCGTTCTCAGCGCAGACTGCGCGAAAGAACGCTCGTGACAGCATGTGCGCCTCGGATAGCGGTTCAGTTGCATTTTCGATGTACGCGAAGCCTGCGGAAACCGAAATTGGCGGCACGGCAGGGCCATCCAAGTAAGACCAAGAGCCATCCGAAGAAACTTCTAGCGTTCGTCCGGGATCGGGCCAGCCTAGCGCCATCAGTTTGGTGGAGATCGCCTGTTTGATCGCAGCAACCCGATCTTTTGCGGAAAGTGGCAACTCTCGGTCCTTTGCCATTTCAGACGGCGACCGGATGCGCTCCACCCAGCGGTGCATTGCATCCTTCACGATTTTCTCCTTCATCGGCCCGCCTCCATCCGCACCACATTGTCGCCGCTACCCTCGACCAGCGAGACGACGAACCGTGCCCACGCCTCTAACGCCCTTCGCTTCTCGTCGGCGTAATCAAAGCGGTTGTAGACCCCGGCAACGCCGCGACGGGTTCCGCTGCGATGGTTAAGCACCGCCTCGACAACATGCGGAGGAAAGCCAAGCCCCGCCATGCCTGTTGCCGCAGTTCGGCGCAGATCGTGGAGAGTGAAGGGCGGCAACTCGATTTCTTCGGGCTGACCCTCGCTGGCGATTTCCACCATCAGCCGGTCAAGCCTCCCCTTGGCCCGTGTGAAGCCCGATACGGGCCGCGCACCTGTTGTGGTAAAGATCAGGCCGGCCTTGCCGCTGATACGCTCCACGCCCGCCAGAACGTCACGCACGGCCTGTGACAGAGGCACCCTATGCTCGTCGTCATTCTTGGCGCGTTCGGCGGGAATAACCCATTCCTCACCCGAGATTTCGCGCTCCGTCATTTCGCCAACTTCCCCGCGCCGCTGGCCCGTCAGCAACAGGAGTTTGAACAACGGCCCGAACGGCTGGCCGAGTTTGTCGCAGGCCTTCCAGAACAATCGGATTTCATCGTCGCCTAGAACGCGTGTCCTCGCCTTCTCCGGTGAAGGTGGTTTGATCCCGTCCAGCGGGTTGGCCTGCACAATGTCCCTGCCCTTCGCCCAGTTGAAAAGTGTGTTCAGATGCGCCCGCAGCCGGTTTGCGCTCACGGGGCTGCCCCGGTCCACAACCCCGTCCAGCACGTCGATAACGTCACGCTTCGTAATCTCGCCAATCTTGCGCTCGCCCCATTGTGGGATCACTTCGCGCCGAAACATCGCGGCAACGTCGTCGGCGCGCCGGTTCCGCGAGGCATGGCGTTTCAGGAATAACGCGACCACGTTCGCGAACTTGTCGCGCTCGTCCAGTTGGGCCTCTTTGCGGGCCGCTTTTGTCGCCATCTTCTCGGTCGCCGGGTCGTCGCCGCGTTCGATCTTTTCGAGTGCGTCAGCCGCCGCAGCGCGGGCATCGGCCACGCCCATCAGGGGCCAACGACCGAGCGTGAGCTTGGAAGGCTTGCCCCCGAAACGATACCGCAGCGCCCAGGATTTCACGCCGCTTGGCTGGACAACGAGATAGAGGCCGGACAATCCCGCGTCGGGGATTTCCTGCCGTTTTTCGGGGTCGGGCTTGATTGCCTCGATACCCCGTGTCGTGAATGCCTTTGCCATTGCTCCCCCAGTCAAAAGGTCCTCCGGGGTAACACTGGGGTAACATATTCGAGAGATAGTAAGCGTTACCCCGTGTTACTAACAGAACATAACATGGGACGTATTATTCTTTATTTCAAGTGGTTTCCACCCTATCTGGTGTTTTGATTTGTTAGGCCACTTTAGGGGTGTTCCTTTCAATGGCATTCAAGAGGTCAGGGGTTCGACTCCCCTTGGCTCCACCAAATCCTAAGTTCAACAGGTTAGCTTAACACTGTAACCGGTGTGACACCTCGGCCGATCATGCACTAGCACTCAAACCGGACCACACTTGTGGACCGCATCTGCATGGTGCTGCTACCGCCGCCCGGCACCGGATAACGCTCCACCCCAGGCGACAGGGCCGGCAGGCCCGGCGTGACCACGCCCGCCCGCTCATAGGGCCGCTCGATGACAAACCGATCGTTCACGACAACGGCTCCAGTTCCCCGATCCCGACCCGCTCGGTCCGGCCCCAATGCGTCACCAGCAGCTTGCAGCCCGTCGGCGAAAGCGAACTGTGCGCGGTCCCAGATGCCAGACGGACAAAATCCCCCGCGCGGCAAACCTGGCCGTCGAAATCAATCAGCTCACCTTCGAGCACGTAAAACTCCTCCGCCCCCCGATGCCGGTGCGGCATGCTGCTTGCCCCCGGCGCCATAACCATCAGGTAACTCCCCGTCCCGCTCTCCGCATCAAACGAGATGTTGTGCCACAATATCGCACCTTCGCTGTCCCCAAAGGTCGTCAGCGGACTGAACTGCGCCGTGTCAAAGCGGGTGAGACTGCGGCGGGAAGGTTTGGGGCGCGCGGGCATGACATGATTTCCCTTTACCGCGGCCGCATCTGCGCGGCCACGGAAACAGACAGTGGGTAAAACAGCGTCAGGCCGCTCAGGCCGTCTTGGCGACAGCCGCGTTTACTTCGTTCTGCAGATAGGACTCCATCGAATCGTCCAGTGCATCCTTCCATGGTGTATGATGCAAAGGCGCCATCGTGCCCGTGATGACGGATCTGTAGCTGTTGTTGCGGAAGCCCATAATGTCCTGCTTCTTGTGGTCTTTCCACTCGAAGAAGGCCTGGCAGGCGCCTTCGACATCGAAGCTTGGATAATCTGTCTCGGCGATCAGTTCCTTCACGTAGTCGCCCTGATAGTGGATCGCGTCATGTGCATCTTTGCCGGCATCCTCGTCGGCCACCCGCTTCTCGACATCGGCCAGAAGCGTGGCCTTGTCGGCAGGCACTTCGATCCTGCCAAGGATCACGTCGCGAACCCACCAGGCCTGCGCGTCGAACATGTTGAAGGTGAACCACTGGTCCTGCATCCCGAGATAGAAGAGCTTCGGGTTATGGACCCAGACGACGCCCTTGTAGAGATCGGCCGTCGCCAGCCGGTTCGCGGTCTTCAACCGAAGATCGTCGGGCAGGAAGGGGAAGTGGTGCTTGTAACCGGTGCAGAGAATGATCGCGTCGAAATCGCCTGTCGTCCCGTCCTTGAACGTGGCAGTCCGACCCTCGACCTTCACCAGCGCGGGCACTTCTTTCCAGTTCGACGGCCATTTGAAGCCCATCGGCGCGGTGCGGTGGGCGACTGTCACTGACTTGCAGCCGTATTTCCAGCATTGCGAGCCGATGTCCTCGGCCGAATACGAGGTGCCGAGGATCAGGATATCCTTGTCGATGAATTCCCGAGCGTCGCGGAAGTCATGCGCATGGAGGATGCGACCGTTGAAAGTATCAAAGCCCGGATAATAGGGGACGTTCGGGGTTGAGAAATGGCCAGAAGCCACGATGACATTGTCGAACTCTTCCGAATAGACGTGATCGTTCACCAGATCGTGGACGGTGACGGTGAACTTCTTCGTCGCCTCGTCGTAGGTGACGTTGCGCACGGTGGTTGAGAAGCGGATCCAGTCGCGGACGCCCGCCTTCTTCACGCGGCCTTCGATGTAGTCGAACAGCACCGCGCGCGGCGGGTAAGAGGCGATCTGTTTGCCAAAATGCTCTTCGAAGGAATAGTCGGCGAATTCCAGCCCCTCCTTGGGACCGTTCGACCAGAGGTAGCGGTACATGGAGCCGTGAACCGGCTCCCCGTGCTCGTCGACACCGGTACGCCAGGTGTAGTTCCAGAGCCCGCCCCAGTTCGCCTGCTTCTCGAAACAGACCAGTTCCGGGATATCCTCGCCCTTCTTCGCTGCGGACTGGAAGGCCCGCAATTGCGCCAGACCGGATGGACCGGCACCGATGATCGCCACGCGTTTCGTCATTTTGACCTCCTGCTGGTTTGAACCAGTTTCCATTTTTTGGTGCTTTTGGTTTGGACCAGATTGGCGAACCGGTCACATCCCTGTCAATAAAATCTTCTGCCTCCCAGTGATATTTTTGTCGATTTCGCTTCGCATATGCAAAAAACCACGTATTCTTCGGCACATGGGTTCTGGAAGTTTCGCGCACAGACTGGCGGTAAAGGGCGCGCTGCCCCGGCTGACAGCCGGAGTCGCCGACACGATCAATATTGGCTTCATGGCGCCGTTGACTGGTCCAGTCCAATCCTGGGGCCTTCCGGGGTTGAATGGCTGCCAGATCTGGGCGGACAGCATCAACAAGACAGGCGGCCTGCTTCTGAACGGGCACCGGCACAATATCCGGTTGGTGCCTTTCGATTGCCAGTACGATGCAAAGCTGGCGCTGGAGGGCGTCCGCAAACTGGTGCAGGACAACGATGTGAAACTGCTGCTGGCGCTCGGCGGCGACACCCTGTCCCCGGTCATCGACTATCTGACCGACCGCAAGCTCTTGACGGCGACGCTTCTGCCCTCGGACCTGTCCCCCGACACGCCCTATCTGATCGCACCGAGCGAGGTGCATCCGATCTACAATGTGACCGGCGTGGGCTGGCTCGCGCGCAACCATCCGCATCTGCGCCGCGTTGCGCTTTGCAGCCAGACCGATGCGCTTGGACTTCCTTCGCTGGCGACCTACCGGGCGGCATTTGCTGCCGCCGGAATGAAGGTGGTGAAGGAAATCCGCTATGCACCGCAGGATGCCGACGCGACCGGTATGGTAGCGACCATGATGGCGGAAAATCCAGACATTCTCTGCTGGTGCACGAGCTATACGCCCATGGTTCATGCCCTGACCGAGGCTGCCCATCAGGCAGGATTTCAGGGCCAGCTTCTGTCCTGCACGCTCGACGCATATCCCCGGCTGGTCTCGCGCACCTCGCGCGACTTCATGGAGGGCTTCGTCTTTCAGTTTCCCGACTTCGACGATCCGGCGCTGGCCGAAAAGGCTTTCTTCTTCAACCGGCCGAAGGACTTCTACCTGGAGTATCAAAAGCGCTTTCCTGACAGCTGGAGCGCGGTGTCCTGGGAGTACGCAGCCATCCTCGATATCTGGCAGTCAGCTGTGGAGCGGGCGGGCAGCGTGACCTCGATTTCGGTTCTGGCGGCCATGAAACAGTCCGGCGCGGTGATGCATGCCTTTGGTCCTGCAAACTGGTGGGGACGGGAAATATTTGGCATAGACAATGCCTTGGTCGGCGACTGGCCGGTGGTGGAGATTCAGGACGGCAAGGCCCGAATCGTCGAGTTTGGCTCAATCCCCGACTGGCTTGCGCAGCACGGGACGGCGCTGAAGGCGCAGATGATCGAGCTTGGGCAGATGTGGGACCAGCGCCAAGTCCGCGCAACAAGCAATACCGGACTGGCCCGGAGAAGCCTTTAGCGTCAGACCTCTTGCAGCAAGAGTTTCTGCTCTTCGATCAGGTGCAGTTTGATGAACTCCACAGCCGCCTCGATATCGCGAGAGGCAATTGCGTTGAACAGCGTGTTGTAACGTTGCTGGTAGTCACCAATGCGCTTTGGCGTCAGGTGGCGGCGCAGCAGGGCGGCTCGGAAATTCTGGCGGCAGGCGTCGATCGCAAGTTCGTAACAGGCCGCCAGAAGCGGGTTGCCGGTTCCATGTGCGATCTGGCGGTAAAGCTCCTCCTCCTGCCGAGCAAAAGCCGCGGCATCCGTCCGGACCTGCTCCATAAGCGAAAGGGTCTCGCCCAGGGCTTCAATCTGGCGTGGCGTCATGTTGATGATCGC
Organism: Albidovulum litorale; assembly: GCF_025751495.1. GTDB lineage: Bacteria > Pseudomonadota > Alphaproteobacteria > Rhodobacterales > Rhodobacteraceae > Albidovulum > Albidovulum litorale. The sequence continues at coordinate 933,464 of NZ_JAOWKZ010000001.1, forward strand.
CAAACGCACCATTTCCGGCTCAAGGATGCCGCGTACGACAAGGTGGTTCAGCGGACTGGTATTCGAGGCCAGTGCCGAGGGTGCCGAGTTGCCTTGTGCGCCAGACTGGTAGGTGACGAAACTGCCGCTGCCAGCGCGCCGTCGGATCATCTTCCGGGTCTCCAGAACATCGAGTGCCTCGCGCACCGTGTTGCGGGCCACGCCAAGTTCTGACGCCAGCGTCCGTTCCGAAGGCAATCGCTCATCGACCTCGTATTCCTCCGATTCGATTCGCGCGACGATCGTGTCGATAACGGACTGAACGGTCGCGCCGATTGTCGCTTCGGTGCTATCGGGGGCTTTCACGGGGACGATACGTGTATTCACTGTGGATTCCCGGTTGGTTTGGCGGAGTTAACCAGATTTGCCAAAATACCACAACGTCGGTCGCTCAAGGAACCAATTTGCGATATTGGCCCTCTGGTTGCTTAATTGGTTGGCACTGGCAGAACGGTCCGCCTTCCGGTTCTCAGCGGCGAGTCTCGTAATGATGTTAAGGAATTACCCGGAGCATGTGGGCTTCTGAGGGCGTTTCCTCCAAAATAATTTACTCCAGAAGAACAGAATTTCTTGGCAGGAAAAAGCCTTCCTGCTAGCGTTTGGTTGTGCGGCCGATCCAGTTTGCGCAAATTGGTTCAGTAGAGGTCGAAAATTGGCCCAGCCCGCATCGAACAGGATAGGCCCGACGCGGCTTCGTCCCGCGACCGGGTCCCAACATGGGAGACGCAAATGTTCACGAAGATTCACCGTGCCGGATTTAACCGGCGCTTTTTCCTGAAAACCTCGGCTCTCGGAACCATTGCGGCGGGCCTTCCCCGTGCCGCCGCGGCCGCCGGTGGCACGATCAAGATCGGCTTTCTCGCACCCCTGACCGGGCCGGTGGCGGCCTGGGGCAAGCCTGGGCTTGATGGTTGCCAGATCTGGGCCGAACGGGTCAATGCCGCCGGCGGTATCAAACTGGGCGATGAAAGCTTTAACGTCGAATTCGTCTCCTACGACAACGAGTACGACCCCGCCAAGGCGCGCACGGGTGCGACCAAGCTGATCCGCGAGGATGGCGTCAGCTTCATCATGATGCTTGGCGGCGATACCTGGCCCGGTGTGCAGCCGGTTGCGGAGAAAACCGGGATGCTCTTCTCCACGCTCCTGCCGTCAGACCTTTCGCCAGAAACCACAACACTGATCGCGCCCGCCGAAGTGCACCCGATCTACAACGTCACCGGCGTGGAGTGGCTGGCCGAGAACAAACCCGACCTGAAGACCGCCGTCATGTGCGCGCAGGATGATGCGCTCGGCCTGCCCTCGGTCGCGACCTATCTGGCCGCGTTCGAAGCCGCCGGAATCGAGATGCTGGACGAACCCCTTCTGTTTGATCCTGCCACGACCGATTTTGCGCCTGTCGTCACCCGGCTTCTGGCGAAGAACCCGCAGATCGTCTGCCTCGACACCTGCTATTCGGACTATGTCCATCCGATTGCCGAGCAGCTCTTCCAGCAGGGCTTCAAGGGCCAGATCATCTCCTGCACCGCGGACTTCTACGACCAGATGATCGCCAAGACGTCGAAGGAGTTCATGGAGGGCTTCATCTTCCAGTTCCCGGATTTCGACGACCCGGCCATGAATGCTGACAACGTCAACTTCGATGATCCGAACGGGTTCTACGCTGAATACAACAATCGCCATCCCGGAGAGTGGGGCGCGGTCAGCTGGGAATATGCCTCGATCATGGATCTGTGGAAGGCGGGCGCTGAAAAGGCCGGCTCGGCCGAACCCGAGGCGGTTCTGGCCGCGATGCAGGAAGGCGGCAAGGGCAAGCATGCCTTCGGCGACGCCGACTGGTGGGGCGAGGAATTGTTCGGCATCTCCAACGCGCTGGTTGGCGCATGGCCAGTCGTCGCGATCGAGGATGGCAAGGCTGTGATCAAGGAGTTCCGGTCGATCCCTGACTGGTACGCGAAGCACGGTGAATTGTTGCGCAAACACATGTCTGACTACGGTCAGATGTTCGATCAGCGCGGCTGACTGGCTTCGTGGCAAAGGCGGCACCGGGAGCGCATGCCCGGTGCCGTCCCATATTTCCTACAGGGAGAAGTCGATGCTGGAGATTCTGGCACAGACCGGGTTCAACGCCCTCTACGCGGCCAGCTACATATCGCTCGTCGCCGTAGGGCTGGTCCTGATTTTCGGCGTGATGGGGGTCGTGAACTTCGCCCATGGCGAGTTGTTCATGGCGGGCGCCTACGCCGTCGTCGCCCTTTATGCCGATCTGCATATGCCGTTTCTGGTCGCGGTCGGGATCGGGTTGGCCTTTGTCGGGCTTCTTGGCCTGCTGATGGAGCGTGCCTTGTTCCGGCCACTACGGGATAATCCCCTCGGCGGCCTCGTCGCATCCATTGGCTTCCTGATGATCCTGCAATCTCTTGCGGTCATGGGCTTCGGGGTGAGGATGGAACATATCCCGCCTGTGACGCAAGATGTGATCGCGTTTTCCGAAAAGGTCCGCCTGCCGGTCGCCCGGCTTTACGTCATCATCGCAGCCGTGGTTCTGCTGTCGGCCCTGTGGTTCTTCCTGAAACGCACCCGGTTTGGATGGGCCCTGCGCGCCTCGGCACAGGACCCGGAGGCTGCCGCGCTTCAGGGCATTTCGATCAACCAGACCGCCCGCATCGCGATGTTCATCGGTGCCGGGCTTGCCGGGGTTGCCGGGGCGCTGACAGCGCCCTTGGTGTCGGTCAATCCGTTCATGGGCCATTCCGTGATCATCACTGCCTTCATCGTGATTATCGTCGGCGGTGTCGGGTCGCTGGAAGGCGCCATCATCGCCTCGGTCGCCTATGCCTTCATCCACACAGTTGTGACGACATTCTGGGACGGGGTTCTGGCCGACATCGTGGGCCTGATGCTGATGCTCATCGTGTTGATCGTCCGGCCGACCGGTCTCATGGGGAGTGCCGACCGTGCCTAAAGTCATCCCATGGCTCGCGCTTCTTGCCGCACTCATCTTCCTGCCGCATGTGCTCAGCTTCTCGCAGCAGGAAATCTTGGTCTATCTGGCGATCAACGTCCTGATCGTCACCTCCTACCGGCTGCTGACGCTGACCGGGGAATGGTCGCTCGCGCATGTCGTGATCATGGGGGTCGGGGCCTATGCCTCGGCGCTTCTGACAAAAATGTTCAGTGTGCCGGTGCCCGTCTCGATCCTGCTCGGCGGTGTCGCGGCGGCTTTGGTTGCGCTGATCCTGTCAGTGCCGCTGTTCCGGATGAAAGGCTTTTACTTCCTGATCGGCAGTTTCGCGGCGGGCGAAATCATCCGGCTTCTGTGGAAGCGCTTCCGCGAACCCTTTGGCGGACCGAAGGGCATCAAGGGGATCGACCCGATGCCGGACTTCTCCGTCGGCATCTACGATTTCGATTTCTTCGAGCCGATCAGCTATTTCTACTTCGCCACGATCGTGGTGGCCTTTTGCCTATGGATTCTCTGGCGGATCGAGAAATCGCCGGTTGGCCTGACCTTTCACGCTGTTCACTGGCAGGACAAGTTGGCCCAGGCGGCGGGTGTCAATGTGCGCGCCTACCGGACGCTTGCCTTCACAATCGCCAGCGGTTTTGCCGGTCTCGGCGGCGCGCTTCTGGCGCATTATGTTGGCACCATCAATCCCAACAGCTTTGACGTCGAGGTGATGGTCTTCGTCCTGACATGGGCGATTGTCGGAGGAACCGCCACGTTTTACGGACCGATCCTTGGTTGTGTCACGCTGACCGTCCTGAACGAGGTTGTGTTGCGTGAGATGGGCTTCGAACAGGCCCGGCCGCTGATCTACGGGCTGATCCTAATCCTTTCCATCCTCTTCCTGCCGAAGGGGCTCGAAAGCCTCGTGCAGAAACTGAAACCCGGTCGCAAGTCCGCGATCCCCGTCGAAAGGGCCGCAGAATGACCAAGTTTCTGGAGATCGACGCATTGACGATGCGGTTCGGCGGGCTGACGGCGGTCGACGCGCTGAGTTTCACCGTCGATCATGGCACGATCCACGGGCTGATCGGTCCGAACGGCGCGGGCAAGACCACGACCTTCAATGCAATCTCGGGCTTCTACAAACCGACATCGGGCGCGGTGCGTCTGAGGGGCGAGGTCATCTCAGGCCTGAAGATGCACGAGGTGGCGCGGCGCGGCGTGGTGCGGACATTCCAGCACTCCACGCTATTTGCCGAATTGACGGTGCTGGAAAACGCGCTGGTGGGCACGCATATGCCCTTCCGCCCGAACATCTTTGCGGCCATCGTCGGCTACGACCGCCACGACCGGACCGGCGCGGAGGCGCGGGCGCGCGAGGCGCTGGAGTTCTTCAACCTCGCGCATCTGGCCGATAACCGCGCCGGTGATCTGTCACACGGACACCAGCGCGCGCTTGGCATGGCCGTGGCCTATGCCGCCCATCCCGATGTCATCCTGCTGGACGAACCCTTCACCGGCATGAACCCGGAAGAGACGCGGGTGATGATGGGCCTGATGCGCAAGCTGCGCGATGACGGCACCACGATCCTGATCGTCGAACATGACATGCAGGCGATCATGGGGCTCTGCGACCGCATCACCTGCATGAGCTTTGGAAAATGGCTGGCCGAGGGCGGCCCCGACCACATCCGCCACCATCCTTCAGTGATCGAGGCCTATCTGGGGGGTGCCCGCCATGTTGCTTGAATTGCGCGATGTCGCGGTGAATTACGGTCAGGTTTCTGCCCTCAGGCACCTATCCATGTCGGTTCCCGACGGCGCCATCGTCACCATCATCGGCGGCAACGGCGCGGGCAAGACGACAACGCTCCGCGCCATGTCGGGCCTTGCGAAACTCGCCACCGGCGAAATCCTGTTCGAGGGTGAGCGGATCGACACCTTGCCCGCCGACCGCATCGTCGCACGCGGCATTGCCCATGTACCAGAAGGCCGCCGCATCTTCCCCGACATGACGGTGGAAGAGAACCTGCGCACGGGTGCCTTCCTGCGCCGCGACAAGGCCGGGGTGGAAAGCGATCTGGACAAGGTCTACCACCGCTTTCCGCGCCTGAAGGAGCGCCGCACTCAGCGCGCCCAGACCATGTCGGGCGGCGAACAGCAGATGCTGGCCATCGGGCGTGCATTGATGGCGCGACCAAAACTTCTGTTGATGGACGAACCCTCGATGGGCCTCGCCCCCGTCATCGTCGAGGAGATTGCCCGCATCATCGAAGAGATCAATGCCGACGGGGTGCCGGTGGTGCTGGTCGAACAGAATGCCGGTCTGGCGCTTGATCTGGCAAGCCACGCCTACGTCCTTGAAACCGGAAACCTTGCTTTGGAGGGTCCAGCCCATGAGCTCCATGACAATGAGCATGTCCGCGCGGCATATCTTGGGATTTGACGCGGCAGATGTCGACTGGCGGCAGGCAAAAGCCAGCGGCTGGCGCCGTGCCGATCTGCGCTGGGAACGGCTGAGCGAAGCTGCCATTGCTGCCTGGCAAGCGCATCGTCGGTTCCGTGCGGTCTGTCTGTTTCACCTGGCCTACCGGCAGGCCCGATTTTCATTTGCTCCAAGCGACCGCCGGATCGCGACAAGCCTGATCAATCTTGGCATTGCCTCCGGCGCTGGGACCGTGACAGCAAAGAGGTATTTCGCAAAGGCGCGGCATCAATGGCAGGCATCGCGGGGCGATGTCGATGATATGGTCGTGCGCCCACGTTCGCGCTCTTCGCTGTTCCATCTGCGCATGGAGGCACGCCATCGCGAGACCTACCTTGCCAACACCCGGCTCAGGATCAGCCGCATCATCGTCGAAACCGAGGAAACCCTGGATGCGCTCGAAGCAGGCTCCTTGACGCTACCGCACCGCCATTCCTCACGCTGGCGGGGCGAGCGGCCGGTCGTGTTCGACGACATGCGAAAGATACTTGGTGCCTGCCTTTTAATTGCCTGCCCGCTTTGAGCAGGTGATCAGGTTCCGGACTCATTAATCGTCAAAGCCAGAAGATAACGGTTGCGGCGAGGGCGCATAGGTAGGTCGTAGCGGGTGGCGATGCGGTGCCAGTCTTTCAGTCTACCAAACATGATCTCGATCCGGTTGCGGCTGCGATACCGCCTGTTTGTCGAAGCGAACGGTTTTGCCGCGGGACTCTCGGCCAGGGATAAAGGGGCGTATGCCATTGTCTTTCAACGCATCCCTGAACCAATCGGTATCATGGCCCCGGTCAGCGATCAGCCAATTGGTGGCTGGCAGACAGCCCAGCACGGCCCAGCAGGTCCGCCGCGCCGGTGTCGTCGCTGATCCGTTGCCTGACAGGCGATGCGTGCATCCCCGAGAAGGGGGCCGCCGTCATGAAAAAGCGCAGCGGGCAGCCTTTGGCGTCGGTGACAGCGTGCAGCTTGGCGTTCAGCCCGCCCTTCGTCCGACCGATCAGACGCCCGCGCTGATCGTCGGATCCTCCTTTTTCGCCTGCCGGCTGGAAGCCGTGCGACGCGCCTTAAAATAGGTCGCGCCGATCGTGATGGCCCTCTGCTCGGTGCCCTCGGAAGCCAGCCCCTCCATCATCCTGGCGAAAACCCCCATGTCGCCCCACCGTTTCCAGCGGTTGTAGAGCATCTTCGGCGGGCCATTTCCCCGGGGCGCGTCACACCACCGCAATCCATTGCGATTGATACAGATTATCCCGCTCAGAACATGTCGGTCCTCGACACGCGGCTTGCCATGACTCTCTAGAAAGAAGGGCTTCTGACGTTCCATCCGCTGATCGGTCAGTAAGAATAGGTCGCTCATCATAACCCCCCGTCAGTTCGGGAGCATGAATTACCCAGGCCGGACGGCCGCAACCCTATTAATGGGTCCTGAACCTAGGTGTTGAGGATGGCGCGGAGACGCCAAAGGGTATCGGGTTTCTTGGCGAGGTCCACAACGTCGGAAAGTTGGCCTCGCAGTTCCGCGATAACCGCTTCGCGCCGTGCCATCTGGACCGTCTCATCAGGCGGGAATGCCCGGCCAGGGTTCACCCCCTCCGCAAATGGATTTGACTCAACCAATCGCATCACTGGTTCCTCGAAGACACTTGTTTACGAATGCAACGTAAACTTGAAATCTGGCACGAGCCGGGCCGTAATCTGCCGAATTTGGCACTTTTTCCCGTCCAAGATCATTAACCCTGAACTCAGCAGATGGCGGCGACGTGGCGGATCGCACGGGTAGTCCGGCTGGTTGGAATTGTCATGGGTCGCAACGTCTGGCGTTTCCGAGCCCTTCGAACGCCTCGCCGATTTGTTGCGCATCGGCGGCTGGAGGATATGCGGTCTTGCCCCGCCAACCCTGTCGTCAACCGCGTACACAGCCAACTTACCGGCCAACGGATTGTCTGATAGCAGCCGGCAATGCTCGGCGCATCAACCCTTTGCCGCACCGCCCACGACGCCCATTTCGGTGAACTTCCCCGGGAAGAAGGCCGCGGCACAGTTGAATGCCGTGTGGAGCGCTTCCGTCATGCTGTAGGGATCGCTCATCGTCATCAGGTCGAACCAGGCGCCTTCGGTCGTCATCCGCAGCACCCGGGCGATGCGGACGGGATCGCCGGATTGGCCGGTTTCGGCCAGAAGTTCGCCGCAGATCTCCTCAAGGACGCGGGTGTATTCCCGGTCGTTCGACCCGCACTGTTCCTGATAAAGCGGCCTGCTCTGCGCCTCGCCCCAGAAGGCGCACCAAGCGGCAAGGCGTGATGGTGTACAGATCTCGGGATTGAAATCGGCCCTGAGTATCGCGTCAAGACGTTGCGCCGGCGCGGGTCCCGATGCCTCCAGCGCGGCGGTCCAGTTGCGGCGGTATTCCTCAGCGAGATAGGAAAGCGTCTCCCCCAGCAGACCTTCCTTCGTCTCGAAGTGGAAATTGACCAATCCATGCGAGAGCCCGGCATGGCGGGCGACATCGGTCAGCGTTGTCCGGGCATAACCCTTCCGGGCGATGATCTCGATCGTCGCTTCGATCAATTGTTCGCGTCGCGCTTGGCGGCTGAGCTTGCGCGGAGACGGCTGCACCGCCGCATTGCCTTCGACCTGGTTCATTTTCGCTGCTCCGATCGCGGCCCTCGATTGCGACAGACATAGAATATCTGCCCGCGATTTCAATTAAATCACATTTTGACTGTACTGTCAGTCAAATTCTGATTGACAGTACAGTCAAAATCCGTGTGAAATGGCGATGACCGCGAAGACCCGCTGATCGACGATCACCGCTGCTTCGCCTTATTCGCAAAGGAAACGGATCATGCGTGCCGCGCCACGACGTACTATCGGAAAATCGAATGAACAGTTCAAAAAGGCGCTGAAACGACTGCCGCTCGGCGTGGCATCGACCTTCCGCTATTGGGGTGATGACCGCACGATCTATGTCGATCACGGCAAGGGCGGGAGAATCTGGGACATCGACGGCAACGAATATGTCGACTATCGCCTCGGTTACGGGCCTGCAATTCTCGGCTATGCCGATGAGCGGGTCGACGCGGCCGCCCGCCGCGGCATGGAGGTCGGGGGGGTTTTCGCGCTGTCAACCGAGCGTGAGCTGGCCGTTGCCGACCGCATCGCCAAGATGGTGCCGGGCGTCGATCTCGTGCGCTACTCCAACTCGGGCACCGAGGCGGTGATGGCCGCTTTGCGCCTTGCCCGCGCCCATACCGGACGCGACAGCTATCTGCTGATCGAGGGCGCCTATCACGGTCTTTTCGACGCGGCGATGTGGATGGCCAATGTCGAGGACTGGAGCCGCAAGGGCGGCGGCGACCCTGAGGTCGTACCCTATTCGCAAGGTATTCCGCAGGAATTGCGGTCCCTCGCCCATCTTGTGCCGATGAACGACGCACAACGGCTGGAGGACACGTTCAAGCGCCACGGCGACACGATGGCCGCGATGCTGATCGAGCCGATCCAGGGCAATTGCTGCGGAATCTCGGCCTCGGTCGAATATGTGCAGCTGGCACGTCGGCTTTGCGATCAGTACGGCGTTCTGCTGATCATCGACGAGGTCAAGACCGGTTTCCGCGTCGCGCGCGGCGGGGTTCAGGCGCTGCTTGGCGTTACACCCGATGTCTGCACCTTCGCCAAGGCAATGGCGAACGGCTACCCGATCGCGGTTGTCGGCGGACGCGAGGAAGTCATGCGGACATTCCGCTATGGCGGTGCGGCCCATGGCGGCACCTATACCGCGCATTCCGTCAGCCTTGCCGCCGCCGAGGAATGTCTGCGCATCCTTGACGAGACACCGGCGCTGGAAACGCTCGCGAAATACGGTGCCGATCTGAAGGCCGGCATGTCGAGCGTCCTGAACCGTCGCGGCATCGCGCATTCCTATGCGGGTCACGACTCGATGTTCGGCCTCTTCTTCGCCGACAAGGCACCCGACAACTACCGCGACTGGAAGCGGTCGGATTATTCCTTCTACGACCAGATGGCCTATTTCCTCCACGATCTCGGCATCATCTGCGAACCCGACAGCCGCGAACCCTGGTTCATGTGCGAAGCCCATGACACGGCCTGCCTCGATGACACGCTGAAGGCGTTCGAGACGGCGGTTGACATGACGCTGGAGCATTTCGAGGCCGAGAAGCGCGCATGAGCTACGATGCGGCCATCATCGGTGCGGGCCATAACGGGCTGGTTGCAGCCTGTTATCTGGCCCGCGCCGGGCTGAAGGTCGTCGTCGTGGAGAAAAACGACTGGATCGGTGGGGCCGCGGTATCGCGGGAACTGCATCCCGGCTTCACCTATTCCAACTGTTCCTATGTCTGCTCGCTCTTCCGGCCCGAGATCATGCGCGACCTCGAACTGCCGAAATATGGCCTGCAGGTTCTGCCCTATGAGGGTGGCGCTGTCTTCACCCGCGACGGCGGCTATCTCGCGATTTTCCGTGATCACGACGCCAACCGCCGCGAATTCGCGCGCTATTCGCCACGCGATGCGGAAGCCTATGACCGCTATTCGCGCGATATCATGCGGCACTGCCGGTTCATCCGGCCGCTTCTGATGCGGACGCCCCCCGATCCCGCGACGTTCCGCCCGCGCGATCTTGCCGAACTGGCGTGGCTTGGCCGCAAGGTCGGCGAAATGTCCGAAAGCCAGATCTGCGACATGATCCGGTTCTGGACCATGTCGATCTCGGACTTCCTCGATGAATATTTCGAAAGTCCGGTGATCAAGGCCTATCTCGCTGTCTCGGCGATCATCGGCACCGCGCTCGGGCCGATGTCCCCGGGCTCGGCCTATGTGCTTCTGCACCACTACATGGGCGACGTTGACGGCAATGTCGGCGCATGGGGTTTCGCGCGCGGCGGCATGGGGGCGATCACGCAGGCGCTGACCGCATCGCTTCGCGCCTCCGGGGGCGAGGTGCGGACGGGCAAGGGCGTCGATACCGTTCTGGTAAGCAACGGCCGCGCGGTCGGGCTAAGACTCGACGATGGGGAAGAGATCGCGGCCAAGCGCGTCCTGTCCAACATGGATGTGAAGCGGACCTTCCTGAAACATGTCGACCGGGATGAACTGCCGCCCGCCTTCACCCGTCGGGTGGAGCGGTTCAAGACCCGCGGTTCGTCCGGCAAGCTCAACATTGCGCTCGACTCTGCACCTCATTTCCCGGCGCTTCCCGAAGGATCGCCGATGCTGAAGGGCGATCTGCATTTCACCGACAGCGTCGAGCGGATGGAACGCGCCTATGACGACTGGAAGGCCGGCCGCTTCAGCCGCGATCCGTTCCAGGACACGATGATGCCGACGATGATCGACCCGACGATGGCGCCGCCGGGCAAGCATTTCATGTCCTGCTTCATCCAGTATGCGCCGCCGAAGATCGACGGGCGCGACTGGACCGATGCCGACCGCGACGCCTTCGGCCAGACCGTCATCGACCAGATCGCCGAATACTCGCCCGGCTTCAAGGACCGCGTGCTGCATGCCGAGATCCGCACCCCGCGCGAATTGGAGGCCGAGGTCGGCCTGACCGAGGGCAATATCTTCCAGGGCGAGCTGACCTTCGACCAGCTTCTCTTCAACCGACCGGTGCCGGGCTATGCCCAGTACAAGACGCCGATCCGCGACCTCTGGCTCTGCGGCTCCTCCGCCCATCCCGGCGGCGGTGTCATGGGGGCCCCCGGCCGCAACGCCGCCGCCGAAATCCTCCGTGACACGCGCGCGCCCACCGAGATGAGGGAGGCCTATGCAGTCGTTTGATGCGATCGTGATCGGTGGCGGCACCAACGGGATGGCCTGCGCGGCCCGCCTGACCAAGGGGGGCAAGCGCGTCCTCGTGCTCGATGCCGCAGACCGCCCCGGCGGCGCGGCCGTCGGTGGCGACGGGGCGTCGGGTGCCTCGCAGATGCCGCTCGCGCATCTCCTGATGATGCTCGATCCGCGCGTTCATGCCGGAATGGATCTGGACCAGTACGGCTTTTCCTATGCTGCGACGGACCTTGCGACGACCGCCCTGTCGGCCACCGGCGACCACCTCGTTCTCGAAGGCCCCGCCGGGGCCAGCCTTTCGGGTTCGCTGAGCGACGCCGACCGGGCCGCCTGGGCGACACTTCGCAAGCGCCTGCTGATCTATGCCGAGGCGCTGGTCCCGTTCCGCGCGCTGACCCCACCCCGGATCGCCCGCAAGGCCGGCAACGATATGCTCGGGCTCGCGAAGATCGGGCTTGGGCTGCGCCGTCTCGGTCGCGATGAGTTCCGCGAGTTTCTCAGGCTTTTCCTCATCAACGTTGCCGACGTGCTGGAAGACGACCTCACCGATGACCGGCTCAAGGGCGTACTGGCCTTCGACGCCGTGCTCGGGTCATGGCTCGGCCCGCGCTCGCCGAACTCGCTTCTGGTCTATCTCAACCGTCTCGCGGGCGAGGCGGCAGGCACCCGTGCCGCGCTCGCGCTGCCGAAAGGCGGCATGGGCACCGTCGCAGACGCCATGGCGCGCTCCGCCGCGGCTTCAGGTGTGACGCTGCAATCCGGCGCGCGGGTTGAGCGCATCCTGATCGAAGACGACCGCGCGACCGGCGTGGTCCTGACTTCGGGCGAAACCTATCGGGCCCCGACGATCGTGTCCGCGGCAGGTCCGAAACAGACCCTGCTGGACCTCGTGGGTGCGCTCCACCTCGACACCGGTTTCGTCCGGCGTACCCGGAACATCCGGTCGCGTGGCGGTGCCGCAAAACTGCACCTTGCCTTGACCGCACGACCCGATTTCCGTGGCGCGAACCCTGCGACGCGACTGGTGATCGCACCGGATATCAACATGGTCGAGACCGCTTTCAACGCCACGAAATACGGCGAAGTGCCCGAACGCCCGGTGATGGAGATCGTGATCCCGACTGCGCATGAAGCTGCCGGGGCAAGCGACCCGCATCTCCTGTCGGCCATCGTCCAGTTCGCGCCGCACGACCCGCGAGACGGGCTCGACAAGGCGCGCAAACAGATGCTGGCCAATACGCTAAATGTTCTTGAAGACCATGCGCCCGGGATCGGCGGCCTGATTTCCGAAAGCGAGCTTCTGATGCCACAGGATATCGAAGCGCGCTACGGGATGGCCGGAGGCAACTGGCACCACGGCGAACTGAGCGTGGAGCAGATGCTGTTCTTGCGCCCCTTCGCCGATGCCGCTCAGTATTCGACACCCATCGCGGGGCTCTGGCTCGCCAGCGCGGGCAGCCATCCGGGCGGCGGCATTTCGGGTGCGGCGGGCTGGAACGCGGCCGAACGCATCCTGTCGGGGGTGGCGGCATGAAGGATCTGCGTCACCATTTCGAAACCCCGCTCAGGACCACGGCATTTCACAACCGTATCGCCGCAGCCAATGTCCTGAACGAATGGGCCCCATGGGCCGGATACACGACCGCGACCGTTCTCGAAGACGCGGAAACGGAATACACCGCGATCCGAAACACCGCGAGCCTCTACGACCTCTGCCCGATGATCAAATACCGGATCACCGGGCCCGGCGCCGTCGATTATCTCAACCGGCTGACGCTCAGGGACGTGGCACGCTTGCCGGTGGACGCGGTGCATTACACGGCATGGTGCGACGATCACGGCAAACTGCTCGATGACGGCACATTGTTCCGGCTGGGGGAAGCCGAGTTCCTGCTCTGCTGTCAGGAACGGCACCTGCCGTGGCTGGCGGATTCCGCCATCGGTTTTGACGTCACGATCCGCGACGTGACGGATGAGATCGCGGGCCTCTCGCTTCAGGGGCCCTGCACGGCGGCGGTTCTGACCGAGGCGGGCTTTGACGTCTCGGCGCTGAAACCCTTCCGCATCGCGCGCTATCCTTTCAAGGGCGGCACGCTGACGATCTCGCGCACCGGCTTTACGGGCGATCTCGGCTATGAACTTTGGATCGAGCCGGGGCGGGCGCTGCCACTCTGGGACCGGTTGATGGAGGCAGGCAGTTATTGCGGCATCCGCCCGGTCGGGTCCACCGCGCTCAACCTCGCGCGGATCGAGGCAGGCTTCATCACCACAAATGCCGATTTCGTGCCCGCCGATCAGGCGGTTCGCGAAGACCGCGTGCGATCCCCTTACGAGATGGCGCTCGACTGGATGATCGACTTCGGCAAGGGCCATTTCAACGGCCGCCGCGCGCTTTTGAAGGAACGCGACACGCAATCGGGCGAATGGGCGTTTGTCGCGCTCGACATCGAAGGCAACGTCGCCGCAGATCACGCGATCCTCTATGACGGGCGCGACCGCGAGATCGGTCAGGTCACCTCCGCCGCATGGTCGCCGGTGACGAAGAGCAGCATCGCATTGGCCCATATGCGCCGCCCGTATGACACCAAGGCGAAAGGCGGCATCTGGGCCGAAATCTACGCGCTCCGCGAACTGCATTACGTCAAGCTGATGATGAAGGCCGAAATCGTCGCTCGCCCCTTCTTCGCCCCGCCACGTCGGCGCGCCACACCCCCCGGACGGTTCTGAGGACAAACGTCATGACCGAACACCGCCATCCCGCATCACCGCTTCTCGACCACTGCCCCGAGACGCTTCCCGCGTCGTCCTATGTCGATCCCGACTGGTACGAGCGCGAGCGGCAGACGATCTGGGCGCGGAACTGGGTCTGCGCGGGCCGGCTTGATGACCTCTCCCCCGGCACCATCCGGCGGTTCGATCTTGCGGGCCACAATCTGATCCTCTGCCGTGACCGGGATGGCCGGGTAACGGCCTTTCACAATACCTGCCGCCACCGCGGCTCGGAACTTTGCATCGAGGATAATGCCGAGCTCGGCAAGCTTATCCGCTGCCCCTACCATGCCTGGGCTTACGATACGAACGGGCGGCTGATCTCGACCGCCTATGCGACGCCGACCGACGATTTCCGCAAGGAGGATCACAGCCTCTTCCCGGTCCACGTCCGGCTCTGGAATGGCTTCGTCTTTCTCAACCTCGCAGACGAGCCCGGCGAACTCGCGCCCGATCTGGGACTGGCCGCACTCGACAACTGGCCGATGGCGGACCTTCGCACGGGCCACCGTCTGGTCAAGGACATCGACTGCAACTGGAAGATCTTCTGGGAGAACTACAACGAATGCCTGCACTGCCCGGGCATCCACCCTGAGCTTTGCGACATGGTCCCGGTCTACCGCGACGGGATCATGTCACCCGAGGAGAGCTCGAACTGGTCAGCCGACACCGAACGGCCAACCGCGCTGCGCGACAAGGCCGTGACATGGACCATGTCGGGTGAACCCTGCGGCCCGGAATTTCCGAACCTTTCCGCCGACGAACGTGCCAACGGCCACAACTTCGTGACGATCTATCCCACGATGTACATCGTCGCCCATGTCGACTATGTGCGCGCCGTCTCGCTGATGCCGCTCGGGCCGGAACGGACCCGGCTGACCGCCGAATGGCTGTTCCCGGCAGAAACGCTTGCCCAGCCCGGCTTTGACGCCGCATCCGTGGCCGCGTTCGCAACCATCGTGATGGCTCAGGATGGTGAGGCTTGTGAGATGAACCAGCGCGGGTTGCGAAGCAGCCGCTACCGGCACGGACGGCTGATGCCACAGGAATTCGACATCGCGAAATTCCATGACTGGGTGCGTCGGCAGATGAATACGACCATCGGAGAAACGCCATGAACAAGAGCCTGAAACCGATACCCGTACCGAACGACTGGGACCGCCGGGGGCTCCCGGGCTGGACCTACCATTCGCAGGCGCTGTTCGACCTCGAATGCAATGAAGTTCTGCTGACCCACTGGCAGGTGGCCGGGCATGTCAGCGACATGCCGGCGCCCGGCGACTGGCTGACCTTCGACTTCCTCGACGAACGCGCGCTCATCATCCGGGGCCGCGATGGCGAGGTGCGCGCCTTCCACAATCTCTGCCGCCACCGTGGCGCGCGGCTGGCCGACGGCGAGGCGGGCCATTGCAAATCCGCGATGGTCTGCCCGTTCCACGGCTGGGTCTACAATCTCGACGGCACGCTCAGGGGGGCGGCGCGGCCCGAAACCTTTGGCGACATGGATCGGTCCAAGTTCGGGCTCAAACCGCTCGACATGGAAATCTGGCACGGCTTCATCTTCCTGCGGTTCCGCGAAGGTCCGCAGCCATCGGTTGCCGAACTTCTCAAGCCTTTTGACGCGGATTTCGAAGCCTACCGAGCGTCCGAACTGCTGCCCAGCGACGCGCTCGGCCACTGGACGGTTGATCCGCTGCCGATCAACTGGAAGTCCATGCGCGACGTGGACAACGAAGGCTACCATGTGGCGATGGCGCATCCCGCGCTTCAGGACCTTTACGGCCGCAGCTACAAGGACATGATCTTTCCCGGCGGTATTTCGCAATCAATCGCCGAATACGGCGACCAGCCCGGCCGCCTCTGGTCGGTCCGGAACTACGTGAAATTCAGCAAGGGCCGCGACTGGCTGCCCGATCACTTGCGCAGCAGCTGGACCTATTACGGCATCTTTCCAAATTCGGTCATCGCCTTTACGCCCGAAGGCGCGCAGTACTACCAGGACATTCCGCATTCGCTGAACCAGACCGAGATGTCGGGCAGGCTCTACCGTCGCCCGCACGAAACGCGCGAGGAGCGCGCCGCGCGCTACCTCGCCTACCGGATCGACCGTGAAACCTCAGTTGAGGATCAGCAGCTTTCGATCTGGTCCAACGAGTCGATGAAGTCCTCGGCCTTCGATGACTTTCACCTGTCCGACCTCGAATTCGGCGTCCGCACCCACCACGATCGGCTGCGCGCACTTATTCCGGTCATGAATCTCGATGAAAAACCATCGGAAGATGCACTCATCACGGTCAATGAAGAATTGCGTAGCGCCGGCGCGAAAACCTCATAATCTCAACATGAACGGCGACGTTTAAGGGAGGAGATCAGCAATGACCAAACTGACAAGAAGAACAACGCTTGCAACGCTCGGAGCGGGCCTTGCAATGCCGTATGTGCGCCCGTCCTGGGCACAATCCGGCACCGTCAATGTTTATAACTGGGCGGACTATATTGGTGAGACGACGCTCGCCGATTTCGAAGCGCAGACCGGCATCGGGGTCGTCTATGACACCTATTCCTCGGCCGAGGAGATGCAGGCCAAGATGCTTGCCGGATCGACGGGCTACGATGTGGTCGACCATGCTGGTATCGACATGCCGCGCGCCATAGCCGCCGGGATCTACGAAGAACTTGACAAGTCCCTGCTGCCCAACTGGGGCAATCTCGACACCGAAATCCTGCGCATCCTGTCGGGTTGGGATGAAGGCAACAAATACGGCATGCCTTACATGTGGGGCTCGGTCGGCTTCACCTACAATGTCGACATGGTGAACGAACGGATCCCCGATGCCGACATGACCTCGATGGATCTGATCTTTGATCCCGAGAATGCCGCGAAGCTCGCCGATTGCGGCATCTCGATCCTCGACAGCCCGACCGACATCATGCTGATGGTGCTGAAATATCTCGGGCTCGACGGCGACACGACGAATGTCGAGGATTACCAGAAGGTGGTCGAGGCGTTTAAACCGATCCGCCAGTACATCCGCACCTTCGACAACACGAACTACCTCAACGCGATCCCGAACGGCGAACTTTGCGCGATCAACAACTGGTCGGGCGACTATGCGACAGCGGCGGGCCGCGCGGCCGAGGCCGGGATCGACATGAACCTCGCCTATTTCGTGCCGAAAACCGGTGCGCCGGCCTGGGTCGATGTGATGTGCATCACCTCGGACTCGCCGAACCGCGAGAACGCGTACAAGTTCCTCGACTTCATGATGCAGCCCGAAGTCGCTGCGGGATGCACGAACTACACCTACTACGCCAATGCCAACGTGCCCGCGCGCGAATTCGTTCTGCAGGAAATCCTCGACGACCCGGCGGTTTATCCCGACGCCGAGACGATCGGCCGGATGTGGGCGCCGAAACCGTTCAGCGAAGAGCAGGACCGGGCCATCACCCGCGCCTGGCAGGACATCAAGTCGGGCTGAACCAACCGGTTCCACTGGCAACCACTCACCGGAGGAGACCGTCTGGATGTCCGAACCTGCGACGAATATTGGCGCGAAAGTCGCGCAGTTTCCGCGCGCCGCCGCGCTGGCCGAAAAGGAACCGCCCTTCATTCGCGTTGAAGGCGTAACGAAGCGGTTCGGATCATTCACGGCGGTCTCCTCCGTCAACCTCGAAATCCGCAAGGGAGAGATCTTTTCTCTCCTCGGCGGTTCGGGCTGCGGCAAGACCACGCTTCTGCGGATGCTCGCCGGGTTCGAGGACCCGACCGAGGGCCGCATCTTTATCGACGGGCAGGACATGACCGACCTGCCCCCTTATGAGCGCCCGGTGAACATGATGTTCCAGTCCTATGCGCTCTTTCCCCATATGACGGTCGAAAAGAACGTCGCCTACGGGCTGAAACATATGGACATGACAGCGTCCCAGCGTGCAGACCGGGTGCGCGAGATGCTGGCGCTTGTGCAGCTTTCCGACTTTTCCCACCGCAAGCCGCACCAGATTTCCGGCGGCCAGCGGCAGCGCGTTGCGCTGGCGCGCGCGCTCGCCAAGCAGCCGAAGCTTCTCTTGCTCGACGAACCGCTCGCCGCGCTCGACAAGAAGCTGCGCGAGGCGACGCAGTTCGAACTGATGGATATTCAGGACAAGACCGGCACGACCTTCATCGTCGTCACCCATGATCAGGAAGAGGCGATGACGCTGTCGTCGCGTCTCGCGGTCATGGACAAGGGCCGGATCATGCAGACCGGCACCGCGACCGAGGTCTATGAATACCCCAATTCGAAACTCGTCGCCGGGTTCATCGGGTCAATCAACTTCTTCGAGGCGACGATCCGGGACGTACGCGACGATGTCGCGACGGTGGACGCACCAGAGCTTGGCGCGACCGTCGAGGCGCGCGCGATCCCTGGCCTTTCGCCCGGCCAGCCAATCACACTGGCGATCCGCCCCGAAAAGCTGACGATCTCACGTTCGAAACCCGAGGGGCCGAATGCCATTTCGGGCAAGGTCCGCGACCTCGCCTATTTCGGCAAGGACTCGCTCTACCGCATCGAACTGCCATCCGGGCGCGTGCTGTCCATCAACTCGGTCAACTCGCGGCGCGTCGGTGAAAACGAGAGGGTCGCGGACTGGGAAGACGCGGTCTGGCTGTCGTTCGACCCCTCGTCGGCCATCCTGCTGAAGGACTGATCCGATGAGCCTCTCGTCACGCTCTGCAAGATTGCGGAAATGGTTCAACCGGCGCGGCTGGATCAAGATCACGATCGCCACGCCCTATATCTGGCTGGCGCTGTTCTTCCTTCTGCCCTTCATCATCGTCATGGCGATGAGCTTCGCCACGCGCACCCCGACGGCGCCGCCCTTCTCCTTCGGCGGTGACCACCCGGTGATGAACACCGACCACTACGCGCGGCTGTTCAGCGACGATCTCTATATCCGCGCCTATCTGAACTCCATCGGCAACGCGACGCTCGCAACCTTGATGTGCCTCATGATCGGCTATCCGATGGCTTTGGGCCTGACGCGGGTCAGCCGGTCATGGCGCAACGTCCTCCTGATGCTGGTGATCCTGCCGTTCTGGACCTCGTTCCTTCTGCGGGTCTACGCTTGGATGGGGCTCATGGGCACGAACAGCTGGTTCAACAAGCTCCTGACAGGTGCCTACAACTGGATCGTCCCGTCCGACATGGCGCTGCGCTACATCCCGATGATGAATACCGGCTTCGCGGTCGTGCTGGTGACGGTCTATTCCTACCTGCCGTTCATGATCCTGCCGCTCTATGCCAATCTCGAAAAGCTCGACATCTCGCTGAACGAAGCGGCGATGGACCTCGGATCGAAACCGTTCCAGGTCTTCCGCGACGTGACGTTGCCCCTGTCGGTGCCGGGTATCATCGCCGGATCGCTTCTGGTGTTCATCCCGGCCTCGGGCGAGCTGATCATCCCCTCGCTCGTCGGCTCCTCCTCGCGGCCGATGATCGGCCGCGTCATCTCCGACGAATTCGCCTCGGCACGGGACTGGCCGATGGCCTCGGCAGTGGCCGTGGCGCTCCTCCTCCTCCTCGTCGTGCCGCTGATGATCTACACCTATTACGACGGCAAGGCGCATGAGAAAGCGCAGAAGGAGGCAACATGAACCGCCGACCCGTCTTCCTGATCACGATGCTCTGCTTCGGATTCGCTTTCTTCTACATCCCGATCATTTCGATGATGGTCTATTCGTTCAACGGATCGCGGCTGGCGACCGTCTGGGGCGGGTTCTCCACCAAGTGGTACATCTCGCTGCTGTCCAACCGGCAGGTCCTGAAGGCGGTAATCCTGTCCTTGGAGATCGCGGTCCTCAGCGCCACGGTCGCAACGATCCTCGGCACCATGGCGGGCATCGCGATGGCGCGGTTCAAGAGGTTCCGGGGACGCACCTTGTTTTCCGGTCTCGTGACCGCCCCGCTCGTCATGCCCGAAGTGATCACCGGCATCGCCTCGCTCATGCTCTTCATACTGATGGCCGAATATATCGGCTGGCCCGCGACGCGCGGCTTCACCACGGTGACGCTGGCCCACATCACCTTCTCAATGGTCTTCGTCACGACCATCGTCCATTCCCGCCTCGTCCAAGCCGATGAGGCCATTGAAGAGGCCGCGATGGATCTGGGCAGCCGCCCATGGCAGGTGATGAAGGACATCACGCTGCCGGTCATCTCCCCTGCAATCCTGTCGGGCTGGCTTCTGGCCTTCACCATCTCGCTCGACGATGTGGTTATCACGAACTTCACCACCGGGCCGGGCACGACGACCCTGCCGATCCTGATCTGGTCGAAGGTCAAGCTTGGCGTCACGCCTGATATCAATGCTCTGGCGACGATCACGGTGGTGATCGTGGGCATTGGGGTCTTTACCGCGGGCTGGCTCCTGAACCGCGCGGAAAAGCGCCGCGAGCTTGACATCCAGCTTGCCTATCAGGCCAACCAATGACCGCACGGGACGATGCGCGCGCACGTGTCGACCTTTACGCCGCGCTTGGACAGCCGGGTTCGGGGCGCGTGCGTTATGCCGCCGCGATGTACTTCAACTGCAAGGGTCTGCTGTCATCCGAGGCCCTTGAGGTCTACCGCATCTGCTCGGCGCGCGATGGTGACGACCCCGCGGCACTCATGGCGACGCGCGGTCTTGCACCGAACCTGCCCCCTCCGCCCGATCTGAACCGCGAGCAGGCATTGCGCCTTCTGCTGGATGAGGTCGACCGCTATCTCGCGACCCTCCCCGGTGCCGGTATCGCAGAATCCCGCGCCGGACTGGCTGCCCTCCGCGATGGTCCCGTGCGGTCTGAACCACGCGGCCCGGACGCGACCGTCCGCGCCCATCTGCCCGCAGCGCTTGCGGCACTCACCGACAGTCACCCTGCCCTTGCCACCGCGATCGAAATGGCCGAACCGCATCTGTGCTGGCGCGTCTATGACAGCTACCCCCCGGAACAGATCGGCACCGCTTTCAACGCCGGCCACGCCTATACCTCGCTGATCGGAGAGGGCGCGATTGCCGCCGACGACTTCGATCTCGGCCTTTTCCTGATCGCGCCCGGTCTGCTCTACCGCGACCACGCGCATCCCGCGCCAGAGCTTTATGCACCCCTGACCGGACCGCATGGCTGGCGCTTCGCGCCGGAGGGACCAATCGCCGTCAAACCCGCGCATGAACCGGTCTGGAACGAGCCCGGCCAGCCGCATCTGACCAAGGTGGGCCCGGTTCCGTTCCTGTGCATCTATTGCTGGACGCGCGACGTGAACGAACCCGCGCAGATCATCGCGGCCACGGACTGGGACGCGCTTGAACGTCTGAAAATCAGCGCCTGACCCAGATACAGACAAGAGAGGGAGGACGGGGACATGGAAGCGGAAGGTGGCGAGCTTTATCACAGGCGCCTGATCGACATGCTCGAGGCTCTCTGGGGCACGGGGTTCCTGTCCCCGGGCGGCCCGGACGAGGTCGGCCGGGTCGTTGCCGGAATGGATCTTGGCGGCAAGGCCATTCTTGACATCGGTTGCGGTGCAGGCGGGATCGACGTCGCGCTCATCGGCAACCATGGCGCGGGATACGTCACCGGGATCGACGTCGAGGACACCGTGCTGACCCGCGCCCGCGAAGTGATCTCGGACGCCGGGCTGTCGGATCGCATCGGCTGCCTGAAGGTCGCGCCCGGTCCCCTGCCCTTCCCGCCCTCCACCTTCGACATCGTCTTTTCCAAGGATTCCATCGTCCATATCCCCGACAAGCACGCCCTCATGCGCGAGGTCTTCCGCGTGCTGCGCCCCGGGGGATGGTTCATCGCTTCCGACTGGCTGATCGGCCATGACGGCGCGCCAAGCGCCGAGATGGCCGCCTATATCGCCGCCGAGGGGCTCGATTTCGGCATGGCCTCGCCCGGCCGCTACCGCGAAGCCATGAATGAAGCGGGGTTTACCGACATCACGATTACCAGCCGCAACCTCTGGTACCGCGATACGGCACGGTCAGAACTTGACCGCCTCCAGGGCCCGGTCGGGCAGGCGGCGGCCAAGCTGGTCGGGCAGGATTTCGTGGATGACAATATTGGCATCTGGCAAAGGATGATCCCCGTCCTCGACAGCGGCGAACATTGCCCGACCCATCTCAGAGCACGCAAACCTGAATGACCGTTGCCGCTCATCATTCCGCTGACCTGATTGTCATCAATGCGCGCATCGTCACGATGGACGGGGCGATCCCCTATGCCGAGGCGCTGGCTGTCCGGAACGGGCGCGTTATCGCACTGGGGACCAGTGCCGATATCCGGGATCTGGCGCACTCTTCCACTCGTGTGATCGACGCTGGCGGGCGACTGGTGCTGCCGGGCTTTCAGGACACCCATATCCATCTTCAGGACAGCGGACAGGACTACAGCCAGAACGCCGATCTTTCGGCCGCGCGCAGCCAGGACGATATCGTGGCGACTTTGTCGGCCTTCGCGAAAACGCACTCCCGGCCATGGGTCAATGGCACCGGCTGGTATTCCGGCATCTTCACCGCGCAGAACCTCGACCGCCACCTGCTCGACCGCGCCGTTCCCGACCGGCCCTGCCTGATCGTCGCCTCGGACGGGCATAACGGTTGCATGAATACGCTCGGCTGCAAGGCGGTCGGGCTCGAACCCGGAACGCCCGATCCGCAGAACGGCCATTTCGTTACGGATGCCAGGGGCGAGCCCACCGGCATGCTCTACGAAAACGCGGTCATGTGGGCCGAAAGCCGTATGCCTCACCCCTCCGACGCCGACTTTGCCGCGGGCGTGAAATGGGCGCAGGCACTCGCGCACCGCCATGGCATCACCGGCGTCATCGACGCCAAGGTGGAGGAGCGCCATGTCCGCGTCTACCGCGCGCTGGAAGCGGCGGGGGAGCTGACATTGCGGGTTGCGGCAACCTCGCTTGTCAACGCGTTCGACACGACAGAAGGCGCGGTCGAGCGTCTGACCGCCTTCCGCGCCAGCGCGAGGGGGCCGCGCTTCAAGGTGCATTCGGCCAAGTTCTTCCTCGATGGCGTCGTCGAGAACCGGACGGCCGCTATGATCGCGCCCTATTCGGACGCCGAGGGCGGCAACGCGCCCCTGATGTTCACGCCCGCCCAGATCAACGAGATGTTCACGGCCTTCGACGCCGCGCGCTTCCAGATCCACGTCCATGCCATCGGCGACATGGCGGTGCGGGCCGCGCTCGATGGTTGCGAAGCGGCGCGAATCGCGAATGGCGACTGGCCGTCTCTGCACCAGATCGCCCATATCCAGTTTCTTGACCCCGCCGATATTCCGCGCTTCCGGTCGCTCGGGGTCATGGCCAATGTCCAGCCGCTCTGGGCCCGGAGCGAGCCATCGGTGACCGATGTCGCCGTGCCGATGGTCGGCAACGACCGCAGTCGCTGGATCTATGCGTTCCGGTCCCTGCTCGATGGCGGCGCTGCGATGGCCTTGTCCAGTGATTGGGGCGTCTCCACCCTCAACCCGTTCGAGATCATCGAAACCGCCGTGACCCGCCAGCCCCCCGCGGCCGAGGGCAAGGTGCCACCCTTCGTACCGGAAGAGCGCATCACGCGGATGGAAGCGGTCGCGGGCTACACGACCGAAGCCGCAGCAGCCGCCTGGAGATCGACTGAAACCGGCTCCCTTGCGATCGGCAAAGCGGCAGACCTGATCGTACTCGACCGCGATATCTTCACCTGCCCGGCCTACGAAATCGGTGGCACGAATGTCGATTTGACCATGGTCGGCGGAGACGTGGTCTTTGAAAGGCACTGACCCGCCAGAACCGACGCCGCGCCCAAAGCAAAAGGCCGGGCAGTGAACCGCCCGGCCTTTCTGAATTATTCAGTCGCAGTCAGGCGATCAGGTGCCCGAAGACGAGCTTGCCGCAGCAGCCGCGATGCCAAGCAGCAGCAGACCGCCGATCAGGGCGCCATTGCCCGAACCCGCCGGGCCGGCAACGATCGGTTCGCCTTCAACCATCGGGTCGGACATACCGCCAGCGAATGCCGTACCAGCCGAAAGGCCAAGCACAACGGCAATGGTCATAACTTTTTTCATCTCAGTTCTCCGGTTTCAGATACGTAAGCGCGCGGCGCCATTATTGATTAAAGCGAAACACAATCATGGCGTGAAGAAAAGCAGAATTTGCCGATTCGGCGGATTGTGACTTGGCTGTTGCATTGCCGCCAGCCTTACCCGGCAAAGCTTTGCGAAACATAAAGCCGACCGCAATATTCCGATCTCGGGTCGAAGCCGACTGCGGATCCGACCTGCGTGACCTTGCGGTCAAGGATGTTGCGCCGGTGCTTCGGCGACCCCATCCACAGATCCACAATGGTCCGCGCCATCGAGGCATAGCTGTGCGGCGGAATCATCTGGCCGCCATTCGTGGCGAAACCGCAATTCGCCCGGTCACGGATCAGAAACCGGCGACCATCAAGCTGATACCGGGCGATATAGCCAATGTTCTCGGACCCTGCACGGAACCGGATGCCGGAGGATTTCAGCCGCGCGGCTGCGGTGGCCTGCCCCGCAACCGTCGAGCGGTGTGACAATTGTTGCGACCGCGCCATCCACTTCGCATGGGTTCCCGCGACTTTGCGCAGTCCGGTGGCCTGCTTCAGCTCATGCAGCCCCTTCTTGCAGCGGTGATAGTTGAGTTCGGCCAGAATCGCCTTGTCCGCAAGGCCCTGGTCGATCCGCGCATTCGCCTTGATCATCGTCTCTGCCCCTTTGGGCATGTTGCGCGAACAGGCCTCAGCCGCGCCAGCGGCAAGCGTCAGGGCAATGGCGGCACTCAACAGTGCTTTGGCAGCAAGATTTCGCATCATCCCCCTCATTGCTCGATACAACGCGGCAGCGCATGGGTCACTGTGCATGAAACTTTGGCAATAACGTGGCCCGGCCATGCCGTTTTCGGGCCGGGGCGTTGACAGGGGGCGGGGGATCGTTCCATGTCGTCGCACTGTATTTGTCGAGGGTTCATTCATGAAAATCGCAATGATCGGAACCGGCTATGTCGGCCTCGTCTCGGGTGTATGCCTGTCCGACTTCGGACATGAAGTGACCTGTGTCGACAAGGACCCGCGCAAGGTGGAGATGCTTTTGCGCGGAGACGTGCCGATCTACGAACCCGGTCTCGATGTGCTGATGGCCCGGAACGTCGCCGCAGGGCGGCTTACCTTCACCGGCGACCTGAATGCGGCTGTCGACGGGGCGGATGCGGTCTTTATCGCCGTCGGCACGCCGACGCGGCGCGGTGACGGCCATGCCGACCTCACCTATGTGATGGCGGCGGCTGAGGAAATCGGCCGGGCCCTGACCGGCTATGCCGTCATCGTCACCAAATCGACCGTGCCGGTCGGCACCAATGCCGCCGTCCGTGCGGTGATCGAGAAGACATCGCCCGAGGCCGAGTTTGACGTGGCCTCCAACCCCGAATTCCTGCGTGAAGGTGCCGCGATCGACGATTTCATGCGCCCCGACCGCGTGGTCGTCGGCGTCACCTCGGATCGCGCGAAAAAGGTCATGGGCGAGATCTACCGCCCGCTCTTCCTGCGCGACTTTCCGATCCTCTACACCGATCTCGAAACCGCCGAGATGATCAAATACGCGGCGAATGCCTTTCTCGCGACCAAGATCACCTTCATCAACGAAATCGCCCGGCTTTGCGAAAAGGTCGGCGCGGATGTGAAACAGGTGTCGAAGGGCATGGGCCTCGACAACCGGATCGGCAACAAGTTCCTCCATGCAGGCCCCGGCTATGGCGGATCGTGCTTCCCGAAGGACACTTCCGCACTCGCCCGGATCGGGCAGGAACATGCAGCACCCATGCAGATCGTCGAGACGGTCATCAAGGTCAATGACGAGATCAAGCGGCGGATGATCGAGAAGGTCATGGACCTCTGCGACGGTTCGGTGAACGGCAAGACCGTGGCGGTTCTGGGTGTGACCTTCAAACCCAATACCGATGACATGCGCGACGCGCCCTCGCTGACCATCGTGCCCGCCCTGGTCGGCAACGGCGCCAGGGTCCGCGTGGTCGACCCTCAAGGCAGACGCGAGGGTGAAAGCCTCCTGCCGGGCGTAACCTGGATGGAGGATGCCTATGCCGCCGCGAAGGGCGCGGATGTGGTGGTGATCCTCACCGAATGGAACGAGTTCCGGGCCCTCGATCTCGCCCGTCTTGGCGGCACGATGAAGACCGCCCGCATGGCCGATCTGCGGAACATCTATTCGCCGAAGGATGCTGAGGCAGCGGGGTTCGAGGCCTATTCCGGCGTCGGGCGCTGACCAAGCCTTCCGGGGCGCTGCCCGTCGTCCATTGGTTCTCGAACCAATGGCGCACCAATGGACGACCCCGGAGTATTTTCGAACAGAAGAAGTTCAGGGCGCGAAGATGCCCTTGAAGTCCTCGCGCAGCGCGGCTTTCTGAACCTTGCCCATCGTGTTGCGGGGCAGTGTATCGCGGAACGCGATATGCTTCGGCTGCTTGAACTTCGCGAGGCTTTGCCCAAGCGCCGCGCGGATCGCCTGCGGATCAAGCAAGGCATCGGGTTCCGGCACCACGACCGCCACCACTGCTTCGCCGAAATCAGGATGCGGCGCGCCGATCACGGCGCTTTCCAGAACGCCCGGCAGCGCATCAAGCACCAGTTCGACCTCTTTCGGGTAGATGTTGAAGCCGCCCGAGATGATCAGGTCCTTGCCCCGACCGACGATGGTGACATAGCCGTCTGCATCCACCATCCCCAGATCGCCGGTGATGAAGAACCCGTCGGATCTGAGTTCCTCGGCGGTCTTTTCCGGCATGTTCCAGTAGCCCTGAAAGACGTTCGGGCCGCGCAACTCGATCGTGCCGATCTCCCCCGCCGGCAGATCCACACCCGATGCATCGCAGACCTTCACCTCCACGCCCGGCAGAGGGAACCCCACGGTGCCTGCGCGGCGGTCGCCCTCATAGGGGTTTGACGTGTTCATATTGGTTTCGGTCATCCCGTAGCGTTCCAGGATGACATGGCCGGTCCGGGTCTGCCATTGCCTGTGCGTCTCGGCCAGCAGGGGCGCCGAGCCGGAGATGAAAAGCCGCATCCTCGCCGCCAGATCGCGGGTCAGACGCGGATCGTCCAGCAGCCTTGTATAGAAGGTCGGAACCCCCATCATCGTGGTGGCCTGCGGCAAGTGCCGGATCACCTCGCTTGCGTCGAATTTCGGCAGGAAGATCATGCGCGCGCCCGCCAAGAGCGCGACATTCGTCGCGACGAAGAGGCCATGGGTGTGAAAGATCGGCAAGGCGTGCAACAGCACGTCCTGATCCGTAAAGCGCCAGTAATCTACCAGCACCTCGGCATTCGACAGAAGGTTCGCGTGGCTCATCATCGCGCCTTTCGATCTTCCGGTCGTGCCTGACGTGTAGAGCAAAGCCGCGAGGTCGTCCGCGTTCCGCTCCACCACCGGCACGGGAACAGCCATCGCGGCAGCCTCGGCGAAACTGCCCGTCCCGTCGGCGTTCAGCACCGCAAGCTGTGCGCCCGCCTTCGCCGCGACCGGGGCGAGGGTTGCCTCGGCGCGGCCATCGCAGAGCAGGAGTTTCGCCCCGGCATCACCCACGAAATACGCGACCTCGGCTGGGGTATAGGCGGTATTGAGCGGCAGAAAGACGACACCCGCCCGGATCGCCCCGGCGATGACCGCCAGCATGTCGGGACTTTTCTCCAGTTGCAGCGCCACCCGGTCGCCGGACCCAAGGCCCATGGCCACCAGCGCCCCGGCGAAGCGCGCCGCGCGGTCGGCAAAGGCGGCATGGCTGACCCGCCCCCCGTCCGGCAGGATCAGGAAATCGGCGTCGCGCCCCTCGTGCCGCCCGAAGAGGGCGTCGTAAAGATGATTTCCCATGGCCTGCCCCTGCTTCGTCCTGCCCGAATTACTGCCAACCGATCTCAGACTCTAGCCCCGGTGGCGGCAGGGCAAAAGGCTGACGGCGAAAAGCCCGGCGGCAGCCACGACAATTGACGGCCCGGCGGGCGTATCGAAGTGAAGCGAGGCCCAAAGACCGGCAATCACCGCCGCAACGCCGATCAGCACGGACAAAAGCGCCATCGCCTCGGGGCTGCGGGCAAAGGCCCGCGCCGTCGCGGCGGGAATGATCAGCATTGCCGCGATCAGAAGCGCGCCGACGATTTTCAGCGCCACCGCGACCACCAGTGCCAGCGCCAGCGTCAGCACCAGCTTTTCGCGCCGGGGGTCGAGGCCCGAAGCCATCGCCAGTTCCTCGTTCACCGTTGCCGTCAATAGCGCGTCCCAACGCCACAGGATCAGGGCCATAACCGCGCCCGATCCGACCCAGATCCAGATCAGTTCGCCCCACCGCACCGTCAGCACATCACCGAAGAGATACGAGGACAGGTCCGCCCTGACCGAGGGCAGGAAGGACACCGCGACAAGGCCAAGCGCAAGGGCCGAATGGGCCAGAACACCAAGCGCGGTATCGGCCGCCCGCCCCCGCCCGCTCAGCCCGTTGACCGCCAGTGCCATCGCCAGCGCCACGATCATCGTGCCGACAAGGACCGGCAGCGAGGCGGCCAGCGCCAGCGCCACGCCAAGGATCGCCGCATGCGCGGTCGCATCGCCCATATAGGCCATGCGCCGCCAGACGACGAAGGCCCCGAGCGGACCGGCCGCCAGCATCAGGCCGATTCCGGCCAGGCCGGCGCGGATGAGGAAATCGTCAGGCATGCTCGTCCTCGTGCCGGTGCGCATGATCATGGCCATGGTGCGCGTGATCATCTCCGTGATCGTGATCATGGTCATGAACGTGACGGTAAAGCGCCAGAGCCCCACCCGTCCCGAACCCGAACAGCGCGCGGTATTCCGGCGCCGCCGAAACGACATGCGGCGCGCCCTCGCAGCAGACATGACCGTTGAGGCAGATGACCCGGTCCGAGGCGCTCATCACCACATGCAGGTCATGGCTGACCATCAGCACGGCGACACCCGTCTCGGCCCGCACCTCCTCGATCAGGTGGTAAAAGGCGGCGATGCCCGGCTGGTCGAGGCCCTGAGTCGGCTCGTCGAGGATCAGAATCTCCGGCCGGGCCAGAAGCGCGCGCGCGAGCAGCACGCGCTGTAACTGTCCCCCGGACAATCCTGCCATCTGCCGGTCTCGCAGCCCCGGAACGCCGGTTCGGACCAAAGCCGCCTCGGCCTCGTCAAACGGAACCCGGCGCGGCAACGACAGGAACCGGCCCACCGTCATCGGCAGGGCCGCGTCGATATGCAGCCGTTGCGGCACATAGCCTATACCAAGACCGACCCGGCGGATCACCTCGCCTTCCGCAGCGGGCTCCAGCCCGATCAGCGCGCGGATCAGCGTCGACTTGCCCGAGCCGTTCGGACCAACGACGGTCACGATCTCGCCCGGCCGGATCGCGAAATTCACGCCCTTCAGAACGGTCGCCGCACCGTGCTGAACGCAGAGCCCCCGCGCCTCGATCAGCGTCACGATTCCGTCTCCGCACAGGTGGGGCACAGCCCAAGCGCCTCGACATTCGCCCGTTCCACGGTGAAGCCGATATCGGCGGCCGCCTTGCCCAGCGCGGCATGAATCGCCGCTGCCGGCGCCTCGGCCACGGCGGCGCAGGATTTGCAGATGAGGAAGGCGGGACTGTGCGCCTCGCCCGGATGCATGCAGGCGGCGAAGGCATTCAGACGCCGGATCCGATGCGCAAGGCCCTGATCGACGAGATAGTCGAGTGCCCGGTACGCTACCGGCGGCTGGTTGCCGAACCCGGCATCGGCGAGCTTTTCAAGAACCTCATAGGCCCCCATTGCCCGGTGCGATTCGAGCAGGATTTCCAATGTACGTCGGCGAACCGGCGTCAGCCGCGCGCCGCTGATCGCCTCCGCCCGGGTCAGCACATCGCCCGCGCAGGTCCTGTGGTCATGGGCCTCAAAGGCCAATGCCGGATCGGTCATCTCAGTGATCCCCCGATGTCTGGTCGCAATCGACTTGACATGTTATGCTATAACATACGATATCGCCCGCGGGTCGACAATCCCCTCATCTACGGCCCGGAAGGAACTTGCCATGCGTCCGGTAATCGCCCTCTCCACCTGCCTTGTTTTGGCCGCCGCCCCGTCGCTCGCCGAGGTGCCCGAGGTGGTGACCGACATCCCGGCGGTGCACTCCCTGGTATCCCAAGTGATGGGCGATCTCGGCACCCCGACGCTGCTTCTCGATCAGGGGGCGGATGCCCATGATTTCCAGCTCCGGCCGTCGCAGATCAGCGCGGTTCAGGGGGCAGATCTCATCGTCTGGATCGGCCCCGAACTGACGCCATGGCTTGACCGGATTGTCGACGAAGGATCGGGCGAACAATCCCTGTCGCTGCTTCATCAGACGGGCACGACGATCCGCGAGTTTGAAGCCGACCACAATGACGAATCGGACCATGACGCTCATACAGGCCACAGCCATGGCATGGATGGCCACGATCATGCGCATCATGCCCCGGTAGCCGGTGAACACGACCACGACGGCCTCGATCCCCATGCCTGGCTCGACCCCGACAATGCCGCGCTCTGGATCGGCCTGATCGCAGATGCGCTGGTCGAACGCGACCCCGGCAATGCCGTAACCTACCGCGCAAATGCCTCCCTGGCACTCAGCCGGATCAATACGATTAAGGATGAGCTGGAAGAGCAACTCACCACCGTGAAAGACCAGCCCATCGTCGTCGCTCACGACGCCTACGGTTACTTCGCCGATCACTTCGGCCTGACCATCGCCGCGAGCCTTGCCGAAGGCGATGCCGCCGATCCCGGCGCCGCCCGTCGGTCAGAGCTTCGCGCCCTTCTCAAAAGCGGCGGCGCAGTCTGTATCTTCCCCGAGGCCATGGGTGACCCCGACATGGTGACGCTTCTCGCCGAGGGCACCGACACCCGCATCGGTGCGCCGCTCGACCCTGAGGGACGCGGCCTGCAACCTGGGCCGATGCTCTACGATCAGATATTGGTCGGGATGGTCACGGCCATCACCGACTGTCTCGCCGGTAACTGACGTCCACGGCGCCCCGGAGCGGGAAAAAAGGCCCGCGCAGCCGCTGAACAACACGAATGTCAGGCCTTCACGAACGCGAATCCCGGGGCCAGGAGACGATTTCTTGAAAAGAAATCGCGCCGGAAACTTTCAAAGTTTCCGGCGCCCTGTTTCCACGCGATTGCGGTCCCGACACGACTGAAACAAAACGCCCCGGCGGTGCCGGGGCGTTCGGGGATCACTTGTCGTCGTCATCCTCGTCGTCATCATCGTCATGCGGCAGGTTGAAGAAGCTGTCGGCGTTCGAGTAGTCCGCCGGGTTCTTCTCTTCGTCCTCCTCGCTCTGGCTGAGGGAGAAGTTCTCCAGCCCGGCAATCGCCGTCGGCATCTTCGGCTCGGACGACATGCCAAGCGACTGCTCGGTCGAAACGAGCTTGCGGCGCTCGTCATCGGACATTACCGCGCCGTCAGCCGCTTTCTTCTTCGCGGCCTTCTGCACGGCGGCATCCAGTTCCGACTGACGGCAGAGGCCCAGCGCCACCGGGTCGATCGGCGTGATATTGTTGATGTTCCAATGCGTCCGCTCGCGGATCGAGGCGATCGTCGGCTTCGTCGTACCAACAAGCTTGCCGATCTGACTGTCGGCAAGCTCGGGATGGAACTTCACCAGCCACAGGATCGCCGCCGGACGGTCCTGACGCTTGGACAAGGGCGTATAGCGCGGACCCCGGCGCTTTTCCTCGCCGAGCGAGGCCGGGTTGAACTTCAGCTTCAGCTTGTGCAGCGGGTCCTTCTCACCCTTGTCGATCTCGGACTGCTCAAGCTGGTTGTTGGCGATCGGGTCGAAACCCTTGACGCCAGTCGCGACATCACCATCGGCGATGCCCTGCACTTCAAGCTCGTGCAACCCGCAGAAATCGGCGATCTGCTTGAAGCTCAGCGTCGTATTGTCCACCAGCCACACGGCCGTGGCCTTGGCCATAAGCGGTTTGTTCATACGGCATCTCCTTTACAAATCTCTCCCGTGCCGGGAAAACGGCCGCGACCTTTCGGGCCGCCTTTCCTCGTTTTCGGGGAAGTTGGGGGGCTATATAGTCCTTCGCGCGACCGGAGAAAAGAGAAAATGCGCTGGCTTGCCGCCCTTGCCTTTCTGCCCCTGCCCGTTTTCGCGGAAGGCGAAGCGGCAGGCGCGTTCGACTACTACATCCTGTCGCTCTCGTGGTCGCCCACCTTCTGCGCGCTGACCGGCGATGCGCGGGGCGAGGATCAGTGCGACCCCCGGCACGATCACAGCTTCACCCTGCACGGGCTCTGGCCGCAATACGAGTTCGGCTGGCCGAGCTATTGCCGCACCTCCGCGCGCGACCCCTCACGCGCGGACACAAGGGCGATGGCCGACATCATGGGATCGGCGGGCCTGGCCTGGCATGAATGGAAGAAACACGGCCGCTGCACCGGCCTTTCGGCTGACGACTATTTCGCGGCCTCGCGCCTGGCTTATGAAAAGGTCACGATCCCCGATGTTCTCGCCCAACTCGACCGCGACGTGAAACTGCCCGCAAGCGTGGTGGAGGAGGCATTTCTGGAAGCCAATCCCGGCCTTGACCGCAACATGATCACCATCACCTGCGAGGCGGGCCGGATCGACGAGGCCCGCATCTGCCTGACCCGCGACCTGGAGTTCCGCACCTGCGGCGAGGATGCAATCCGCGATTGCCGGATGCGGGACGCGCTGATGGAAAAGGTGCGGTGAGCGACAGTAAGGTGGGTTTAAACCCGACATACAGGCAATTGAACCGGGTCAATGCGCCTCGGCCCAGTTCGCCCCCTGCCCGGCATCGACCACCAGCGGCACATCGAGATGCACTGCCGGATGGGCCGCGCCCTCCATCACATCCCGCGCCGTCGCGATCAGCTTGTCGACTGCGCCTTCCTCGACCTCGAAGAGAAGTTCGTCATGGACCTGCAGCAACATCGTCGCGGGAAGGTCGGCGATGGCAGCAGGCATGCGGATCATCGCCCGCCGGATCACATCCGCCGCCGCGCCCTGAATCGGCGCGTTGATCGCCGCGCGGCGGGCGAAGCCCGCATGGGGCCCCTTGGCATTGATCTCGGGCGTGTGGATCTTGCGCCCGAAAAGCGTCTGGACGAAGCCGTTTTCCTTGGCGAAGGCTACCGTCGCCTCCATGTAGTCCTTGATCCCCGGGAAGCGCTCGAAATAGCGGTCGATGAAGCCCTGCGCCTCCGCCCTCGGGATGCGCAGGTTGCGGGCAAGGCCAAAGCCCGAAATGCCATAGATCACCCCGAAATTGATCGCCTTGGCCTGGCGGCGCACCATCGGGTCCATCCCCTCGACCGGCACGTTGAACATCTCGGACGCCGTCATCGCGTGAATGTCGATCCCATCACGGAAAGCTTGCTTCAGCTGAGGGATGTCGGCGACATGGGCAAGGATGCGCAGCTCAATCTGGCTGTAGTCAAGCGACACCAGCCGCATCCCCGGCCCCGCGATGAAAGCTTCGCGGATACGCCGCCCCTCCTCGGTTCTGACGGGGATATTCTGCAGGTTCGGGTCCGTGGAGGCGAGGCGGCCCGTCGACGCGCCCGCGATGGAATAGGATGTGTGGACCCGGCCAGTATCGGGATTGATCGCAGTCTGAAGCGCGTCCGTGTAGGTCGATTTCAGCTTCGAGAGTTGCCGCCAGTCAAGAACCGTCGCCGCCAGCTTCGCGGCATCCGGGTTCACATCCTCCAGCGTCGTGATGTCTTCCAGCACATCGGCACCGGTCGCATACGCGCCGGTCTTGCCCTTCTGCCCGCCTTCGACGCCCATTGTGTCAAACAGGATCTCGCCCAGCTGCTTGGGACTGCCGACATTGAAGGGCTGACCGGCGATCTCCTGTATCTCGGCCTCCAGCCCCGCCATCTTCTGCGCGAAGGTGTTCGACATGCGGGACAGGACCTGACCATCGACCCGGATGCCCGCCATTTCCATATCCGCGAGCACCGGCACCAGTGGACGTTCCAGCGTTTCATAGACGGTCGTGACCTGCACCCGGTGCAGGTTCGGCTTGAAGGCCTGCCAGAGGCGGAGCGTGATATCGGCGTCCTCGGCGGCGTATTTCACGGCCTCGTCGATCGGCACCCGGTCGAAGGTGATCGCCGACTTGCCAGAGCCAAGAAGCGATTTGATTTCAATGGATTTGTGGCTGAGATAGCGTTCCGACAGAAGGTCCATGCCATGATTGTGCTGACCTGCATGCATCGCGTAGGACATCAGCATCGTATCGTCGATGGGTCCAACCTGGATCCCTTGGCGTGCAAAGATCTTCCAGTCGTATTTCATGTTCTGGCCGATCTTGAGGATCGCATCATCCTCCAGCACTGGTTTCAGGATCGCCAGCGCCTCATCAAGCCCCATCTGCCCATCGGACAGATCGTTCGACCCAAAGAGATCGCCGCCACCCTGCTTATGGCCCAGCGGGATGTAACAGGCCTCGCCGGGGATGACCGAAAGGGATATCCCCACAAGCTCGGCCCGCATCTCGTCAAGGCTGGTGGTTTCGGTATCGACGGCGACATAGCCCCGCTCGCGGATCAGATCGACCCAGCGGGTCAGCGCCCCGGCATCGCGGATACATTCGTATTTTGCATGATCGAAGGGCGGCTGGTCCGGCGCCGGGGCCTCCTCCTCCGCGTCATGGCTGACCGGAACGGCAGGCGCCTCCGGGATCGCCGGGGCCTCCACCTTCAGCGCCTCGGCGACGCGTTTCGTCAGCGTGCGGAACTCCATCTGGGTCAGGAACCCCATCAGCGGTTCGGCCTCGGGTGCCCGCACCTCCAGCTCGTCGAGGGTCCATTCCACCGGCGTGTGATCGTCAAGCGTCACCAGCCGCTTGGAGATGCGGATCAGATCGGCATTATCGATCAGGGCCTGACGGCGCTTCGGCTGCTTGATCTCTTCCGCACGCTCGAGAAGCGTTTCCAGATCGCCGTATTCGTTGATCAAAAGCGCCGCCGTCTTCACGCCGATCCCCGGCGCGCCGGGGACGTTGTCGACGCTGTCGCCCGCCAAAGCCTGCACGTCGATCACCCGGTCGGGCTTCACCCCGAACTTCTCTTCCACCTCATCGACACCGATACGCTTCGACTTCATCGCGTCAAACATCTCGACGCCATTGCCGACAAGCTGCATCAGGTCCTTGTCAGACGAGATGATCGTGACCTCGCCCCCGGCCTCACGCGCCTGGCGGGCCAGCGTGGCGATGATGTCGTCGGCCTCATACCCCTCCATCTCAAGGCAGGCGACGTTGAAGGCCTTGGTCGCCTCGCGCGTCAGGGGAAACTGCGGCCGCAGGTCCTCTGGAAGCTCCGGCCGGTTCGCCTTGTACTGGTCGTAGATCTCATCGCGGAAGGTCTTGGACGAATAGTCGAAGACGCAGGCGATATGGGTCGGCGCATCATCGCCCTTGTTGTTGGCAAGCTGCGACCAGAGCATGTTGCAGAACCCCGCCACCGCCCCGATAGGCAACCCGTCCGATTTGCGCGTGAGCGGCGGCAGCGCGTGGTAAGCGCGGAAGATGTAGGCCGAGCCGTCGATCAGATGCAGATGGCAGCCCTTGCCGAATGTCATGTCAGCCTCCCCTCGCGCCTCGGTCGGACGAGTATTGTCACGTTCCCTGACCGGGTGCCACCCTCGGGAAAGCAAGAAATGGCGAGGGGTGGGTGTGAGCCATTTGCGGGCAGAGCTCGGGAAAATCTTCACTCTGGGCAGTGCGACGGGGCACGAAGGGTTTTGGAACAAAACCCTTCGTGCCGGCCGGAAAAGTTTTGGTCAAAACTATTCTGGCCACGCGGTTCTGATCTGTCCGATATGTTCCTTTTTCCCGAAAGTGGACACCCGTTCCGGAAAGGCCATGAAAAAGGCCGGGCATGATGGCCCGGCCTTTCTGGTTCGTGGGTGACAGATCAGCCCGTCGGGATGATCAGAATCTCCACCCGGCGGTTCTGGGCGCGGCCTTCGGGCGTCAGGTTCGACGCGACTGGCACATCCTCGCCACGGCCATAGGCCACGAGGCGGCCGCCCGAGACGCCCGCGTTGCGCAGTACGGCGGAAACCGCCATGGCGCGGCGCTGCGAGAGGTCCTGGTTGTAGGCAGCCGAGCCGGTATTGTCGGTATGGCCGATGATCTCCACCCGGCTGTTCGGGTAGCGGTTGAGGTTGTCGGCGACCGCATAGAGGTCGTTCTGGATCGAGGGCATGACCGCGGCGCTGTCGACGGCGAAGAGAAGCCCTTCCGGCATGACGACGCGAAGCTGGTTGCCTTCGTTGATGATGCGGATGCGGCTGTCGTTGATCTCGGCCTGAAGTTCGGCCGCCTGACGGTCGAGGTTGTGGCCGATCACGCCGCCGGCAAGACCGCCGATCGCGGCGCCGACCACGGCGCGGTCGAGCTTGTCCTTACCGCCGTCGCCGGTGAGGATGCCGAGCCCGGCGCCGATGGCCGCGCCGGTCAGCGCGCCTTCCTTGGTGCGCTGGTTCGGGTTCGACGAATATTCATCGACCGGGGTACAGGCCGTGAGCGTCAGAACCGCTGCGGTCCCGGCGACGAGTAAAGATTTGATGTGCATGCAAGCTGCTCCGATTTGTTATCTGCGCGCTATTTCGGAGATTATCCGTTGTTAGGCAATAACGCGCGGCCCCAGATTCGGTTCCAGCAGCTTTTCGCCTATCAGGCGGCGCCTTCCGCCTCGGCCCGCGCGGTCTCCCATGCCAGCATGGCGCGTTTGACCGGCAAGCCCCAGTGATAGCCGCCCAAACCGCCGGATTTGCGGATCGCCCGGTGGCAGGGAATGAGCCAGCTGACCGGGTTGCGCCCGACCGCCGTGCCAACCGCACGGACGGCGCGCGGATTGCCGATGGCGCCCGCGATGTCGGAATAGGTGGTCACATGGCCCGAGGGGATGGTCAGGAGGGCTTCCCAGACCTTGATCTGGAAGGGCGCGCCAATCAGGTGTAGCCGCGCCTCGCCCGCCTGGGCGAAAGCGGCTGTGACCCATGGCTCCAGCGTCGCGGGGGCCTCGTCGAAGCGGGCGCGCGGCCAGCGTGCCGCGAGGTCGGCGAAGGCGGCATCGCGTCCCGTTTCCGCAGTGAAGGCCATGCCGCAGAGCCCGCGTTCGGTGCCCATTGCGAGCGCCTCGCCGAAGGGTGAGGGGAACCAGCCGTAGCGGACGCCCAGCCCTTCACCGGCGCGGGCGTAATCGCCGGGGCTCATCGCCTCCCATCTGAGGAAGAGGTCATGGAGGCGGCCGGTGCCCGAGAGCCCGGCCTCCGCCGCGGTGTCGAGAAGCGTATGGCGGTCGGCCAGCAATCGCCGGGCAAGGTCGATGGTCAGGTATTGCTGGTAGCGCTTGGGCGAGACGCCGACCCAGCGTGAGAAAACGCGCTGGAAATGCGCGGGGCTCATCGACAGGCGCGCGGCCAGATCGTCGAGCGTCATCGCGGTGCCACCCTCGGCGTCGATGAGGGTCAGGGCGCGGGCGATGACGCCGTAATGGTAGCGGTCGTCGTTGGTCTCGGTCAGCATGAACATATCTCCTTGCCCCTGAAGATAGGCGAGGGCGCGCGGCGGCGCGACCCGGATCATGCGGCTTTGGCGGGATCAGGCGGCGAGGCCGCCGTCGCGGCGAATGGGACCCATGATTGCGGCGGTCTGCTGCCGGGAAAGGCAGGTCCGCGCGGTCTGAATATGCGGTGTGCGCAGGCAGTCGCGAAGGTGGGTGCCGAGTGCGGCGGGTGGGTTGGTGAACCAGTTTGCATCAGCAAAGAGGCTTTCGCACCAGATGCCATTGGCAAGGATCAGTTCATGGTCGCCGAGCAATAGCTGAAACAGGGGAGCAGAATGAAGCAAGTCTGACGACTGTCGGCCAGTCCCCGCCAGATGATCGGCCGTGGCGAGCGCCTCGTGATCGCCGATATGCAGCGCGACCCGGGGGCCGGATAGAAGCAACCGGTGATGCACGCCGAGATGGAGCGGGCGCTGCGGCAGGCCGGGGCCGAGGCTGTCCGCCGGAACCCGGACCAGCCGGTGGTCTTGCGGCCGGGGAAGCGCACCGGACCAGATCAGCCGCCGGTAGCCATGATCCATGGTCAGGATACGGTCGTTCGCTTTCAGATCCTCGACCGCCACCTCACCCCGTTCCGTCGCTATGCCGGTGCCGGGGGCAAAGCCCGTCGTCTGCGGGAAGGGGGAATGTTGCGGGGATAAAGCCATGACGCCTCCTTGCCGTGAGGGAGAGGGTCGCCTTGGGGCGCGAAATCCCGGTTAATGCGGCGGGAGGAAATCCTTCGAATTGTACGCGCTTGCCTCGCGCGCGCGGCCATTGCATACCGGCTCTCATGGCGCGACAGCTCGACTATCATACGATCCAAGCGATCTTCACCCGCTTCCGTGAGGCCGAGCCCGAGCCGAAGGGCGAGCTGGAGCATGTGAATGCCTTCACGCTTGTCGTCGCCGTGGCCCTGTCGGCGCAGGCGACGGATGCGGGGGTGAACAAGGCGACGCGGGCCCTGTTCAGGATCGCCGACACGCCGGAAAAGATGCTGGCTTTGGGCGAAGAGGGGCTGATCGAGCATATCAAGACCATCGGCCTTTTCCGCCAGAAGGCGAAGAACGTCATCAAGCTCAGCCGCATCATTGTCGAGGAATACGGCGGCGAGGTGCCGTCATCCCGTGCGGCATTGCAATCGCTGCCCGGCGTCGGGCGCAAGACGGCGAATGTCGTCCTGAACATGTGGTTCAAACAGCCTGCTCAGGCGGTCGACACCCATATCTTTCGGGTCGGCAACCGCACCGGAATCGCTGTCGGCAAAACCGTCGAGGCGGTTGAACGCGCGATCGAGGACAACGTCCCGGCCGAGTTCCAGCAACATGCCCATCACTGGCTGATCCTGCATGGCCGCTATATCTGCGTGGCGAGGAAACCTAAATGCGGCGCCTGCCATATCCGCGACCTTTGCCCCTATGAGGAGAAGACCCTTTGACCAAGTATCAGGTTGTCGGCATCGGCAATGCCATCGTCGATGTGCTGACCCAGTGCGACGACGATTTCCTCGACTGGATGGGGATCGAAAAGGGCATCATGCAGCTTGTCGACCGCGAGCGGGGCGAGACGCTTTATGCCGCGATGAAGGAACGCACACAGGCGCCCGGCGGGTCGGTCGGGAACACGCTGGCGGGGCTCGGCAATCTGGGGCTGAAGACGGCCTTTGTCGGCAAGGTCAAGGATGATGCTTTGGGCCGGTTCTATGCCAAGTCGCTTGAGGCGGAGGGGACGGATTTTCCGAACCCGCCCTCTGCGGCAGCGGACCTGCCCACCTCGCGCTCGATGATCTTTGTTTCGCAGGACGGCGAGCGGTCGATGAATACCTATCTTGGCGCGGGCGCGGATTTCGGGCCCGCGGATCTGGATGAAGAGGTGGTAAAATCCACAGATTACCTGTTCCTGGAGGGCTACCTCTTCGACAAGGATCAGGGCAAGGCCGCGTTCCTGAAAGCGGCCGAGGCCTGTCACAAGGGGGGCGGCAAGGCGGGGATTTCGCTGTCGGACCCGTTCTGCGTCGACCGGCACCGCGCCGATTTCCGGCGGCTCGTGCATGACCAGATGGATTACGTGATCGGCAATCAGCATGAATGGTGTTCGCTCTATCAGACCGAGGATCTGGAAGCGGCGCTGAAGCAGGCTCAGGAGGATTGCCCGCTGGTCGTCTGCACCCGGTCGGGCGCGGATGTCGTGATCCTGCGCGGCGAGGAACGGGCCGAGGTGCCGGTGCACCGTGTCGTGCCCGTCGATGCAACCGGCGCGGGCGACCAGTTCGCCGCCGGGTTTCTTTACGGTCTGGCGACCGGCCAGCCTTTGGCCAAGGCAGGCCGCATGGGCTGCATCGCGGCCGCCGAAGTCATCAGCCATTTCGGTGCAAGGCCCGAAGTCGACGTCAAGGCGCTCTTCCGGGCGCAGGGGTTGATCTAGGCTCCAGCCTCATTGATCGTCAAAGCCAGAGCATGACGATTGCGGCGAGGGCGACGGCGGACAGGAAAGTCGTCGCGCATCTGTTGTAGCGCGTGGCGATGCGGGGCCAGTCCTTCAATCTGCCGAACACGATCTCGATCCAGTTGCGGCGGCGATAGCCCCGCTTGTCGTCGCGAACCGGCTTGCCGCGGGACTTTCGACCGGGGATGCATGGACGTATCCCTTTGTCTTTCAGCGTTTCCCCGGACCAGTCGGCGTCATAACCCCGGTCTGCGATCAGCCATTCGGCGGCGGGCAGACTGCCCAGCAAGGCGGCGGCTCCGGTGTAGTCGCTGACCTGGCCTGCGGTCATGAAGAACTTCAGGGGCCGTCCCTTGGCGTCCGTGACGGCGTGCAACTTGGTGTTCAGCCCGCCCTTGGTCCGCCCGATCAGACGCCCGCGCTGGTCGTCGCCCCCTTTTTCGCCCGCAGGCTCCAAGCCGTGCGGTGCGCCTTCAGATAGGTCGCGTCGATCATGGCGACCTTCGCCTCGCCCCCTCCGGAGACCAGCCCCTCCATCATCCGCGCGAAGACCCCCATGTCGCCCGCCGCTTCCACCTGTTGCAGAGCGTCTTGGGAGGGCCATACTCCCGCGGCGCATCGCACCATCGCAACCCATTGCGATTGATGAAGATTATCCCACTCAGAACCCGCCTATCATCGACCCGCGGCTTGCCATGGCTCTTGGGGAAGAACGGCGTAAGCCGCTCCATCTGCTCGTCCGTCAGCCAGAAAAGGGTGCTCGTCATCACCCCCGTCAGTCCGGGAGCTTGAATGACGCAGGCCGGGCGCCCTCAAGCAAATCAATGGGTCCTGACCCTAAACTGGAGCCGCTGTGCATGACCTGGCTGTCCTCGACGATACCAATCCAAGTTACCGCCCTGCCATGCTTGGTCGAGCCGCAGCCTCACAGCCTTTCTCCCACCAATCTGGACCAGCTTGATCGCCTCTTTGTTCTGCACATTCACCTCAGACGACGGCTCAAACGCGGTCTTTGCCTCTCCACCGAGAACGGGCGGACAGACTACGCATCGGCTCGACCTGAAAGGCCGATGATCGGCCCAAGGCAAGCCAGGTAGACAAATAGGAACAGTCTTATGGCAAAGCCTCTCTCAAATGGCGCTCGCTGATGAGCAACTCTGCTTGCGAGGGCTGTAAAGTCAATGTTCGTGAGTTTTCACACCAATGCGATCCGATATCTGCATGGGCGGTATGGCTGCCGACTACCCGGCGCATAAACTGGGCTATTTGGTAGGTGCAGCAGCGACGCTGACCTCGAAATCGTACCGTGCGTCGAGATGGTGTTCTTTGCAGAATGGGGCTCGAATGGAAGCGCTTCCAATGCGTCTCCTTCCGGCTCACTTCAGTCAGATGCACTCTCGCTGTGACTCCTTGAACCCTGCGACTTCCACTCATCCTCGCGTCAACCCGAAAGCCGCATCCAGCAGGCTGCGGCTTTCCGCGTCGAACAGCCCCTCGGTATCGCGCAACGACAGATAGGTCTGACGCGCCTCTTCCGACTGGACGACACCGAACTCGCTCATCACCGCGCTGAGGTCGCGGGCCTGACGGTCGATCTCGCCCATCCGCATCTGCGCATAGGTCGCAAGGATATGGTTGATCCGCGCCTGATAGCCCTTGCCCATGGCGCGGAACAGTTTCGCCACGCTGGCGTCGAGCCTGAGCGTGATCTTCACCTTCTCCTCCTCACTGTCGATATCCTCCTCGACCGTGGCCCAGGCTTCGGGCACCCGTTCCTGCACCCGCCACCACAGCCCCTCGTCATCGCCTAAGCCCTGAAGGTGCCGCGCGAGCCTTGCGCGGGCCATCCGCGCGGTGCGGGTCTGGATAAAGCGGCGGGGCGGTTCGGTACTTTGTGGCGCGGGATCGGTCATCGGCTCGGCTCCTTTTCGGCCGGTTCAGCCTCGCC
The DNA here is from genome assembly GCF_025751495.1 of Albidovulum litorale. Taxonomy (GTDB): domain Bacteria; phylum Pseudomonadota; class Alphaproteobacteria; order Rhodobacterales; family Rhodobacteraceae; genus Albidovulum; species Albidovulum litorale. Next base: position 975,574 of record NZ_JAOWKZ010000001.1, read on the forward strand.
GGAACGGGTAAAGACCGGCCGAACGGGCCGCGCGGTCCTGCCATACGTTTTGCCGACAGAATGCCGACGGCGTGCCGACCCGACCCCGCCTTGCGAATCCGCGGACCAGCCTTTATATCGGACCCCGAGAGGTTGGCGCGGGCGAGCGCCTCGCCAACCCGGTCAGGTCCGGAAGGAAGCAGCCGTAACGAGCCCCGCTTGGGTCGTTGTCCAGCCTCTCACCTTCGGTCACCACCGGCAAAAGGAGTAGAACATGGCAGAGCTTGTTTCCCTCCGGGCCGGGGCTGTCTGAGACCTCCGATCTGCCCCGCCCATCCCGACATTCCCCGCCTGCAGCACCGGCTGACAGGCAAAGATATCGGTTTGCCAAGAGGGCAGAACATTGACCCCCAATTCTCATGCACTCGCCGATCTCGGATGGTCGGCGGACTTCCTGCGCCAGCTCGATACTGATGAGCTGGACAGCCTGAAACCGGCCCGCGTCACCGGCGTCCACCGCGACCGGCTAAGCGCATTGTCCGAAAGCGGCCCGCTTCTCCTCACCCTGCCACCCGGCCTGTCCGCAGGCGATGTCGCGGTCGGCGACTGGGTTCTCGCCGACCCCTCAACGGACCGGGCTGAACGGCTACTTGGCCGGAAAACAAGGATTTTCCGGCGCGCGACGGGCGATGCCTCACGCGAACAGCTGATCGTCGCGAATGTCGATACGGTCTTTCTGACCACCTCCTGCACCGAGGAATTCAACGAGGCGCGGCTCGAACGCTACCTCGCGCTGGCCCATGCGGGCGGCATTCCCCCGGTCTTCGTGGTCACCAAGGCCGACAAGACAGATGACCCCGACGCCTATCTCGACCGGCTCCGTGCCATCGCGCCTTCGGTTCCGGCGATCCTGCTGAACGCCAAATCCCCCGGTGCCGTCGACACGCTTCGCGACTGGTGCGGGCCGGGCAAGACCGTGGCCTTCCTCGGCATGTCGGGGGTGGGCAAATCGACGCTCGCCTCGGCGCTCACCGGGATCGACCTTGAAACCGGCGAGGTGCGCGAGGACGACATGAAAGGCCGCCACACCACGACCGCGCGCGAGATGCACGCGATCCCCGGCGGCGGCTGGCTGATCGACACGCCCGGCATGCGCGAACTTCGCCTGACCGACATGGCCGAAGGCATCGACGAAACCTTTGGCGAGATTACTGAAATCGCCAGCGAGTGCCGCTTCCGCGACTGCACCCACGGGCCGGAACCCGGCTGCGCGGTGCAGGCGGCCATTGCCGCGGGGCGGGTCGATGCGGGCCGGTTGGAACGCTGGAAGAAGCTGAAAGCCGAAGATGCCGCCCATGCCGCATCGGCCGCCGAGAAAAGGCGCCGGGGCAAGGCGTTTTCCAAGGTCGTCAAGCAGGCGATGAAGGCGAAGCGTCCCGGCTGATTCCGCTCTCCTCCCCCCATCTCCTCCCCTAAAGGTGCGGGGATGGGGATCAGGCTGGCGCGGGCGCACACTCATCCAGGAAACGCGGGGTAAAGAACTAATTTACCGATTGCAGGATATAACCGGGCCTCCCGGGCCATGTTTTTCGTATGGCAACCGCAGTCATCACCACGGCGGGGCGGATATCGTAAAGATCGACATGTCTTTGCTCGACGCCCCGAACACAGACGCGCAGGACCGATTCACCGGTCCCGCGCGGGTTCAAGGCAGCGACGCCCCGTGGCGGGCGACGAAAGACTCAATGCACCATCAGCACCGGAACTTCGCAATGTTCCAGCATGTTGCGCGTGGTGCCGCCGAGGATCGCCTCGCGGAACCGCGAATGGCCGTAGGCGCCCATCACCACGAGATCGGCATTGATGTCGCGGACATGGCGGGCAAGAACCTCGGATGTCTTCGGCAGGGTCTTGGCCAGAACCGAAACCTCGGCATGAACACCATGACGCGACAGAAGCTGGGACAGCATCCCGCCGGGATCGGAACGTTCCGGACCATGGGTCGGCGGGTCGATGATGGTGATGTCCACCATGGTGGCGGCCTTCAGCACCGGCAGCGCGGCGCGGGTCGCGAACAATGCCTGATCGCTCTGGTTCCAGGCCAGCGCGACACGGGTGCCATAGTCGGCCCCCGAATAGCCTTCGGGCAGGATCAGAACCGGCGCGCGGCCCTCGAAAAGCGCGGCTTCGACAATGGCTTCGGCGGCCTGACTGCCCGCTGGACCATAGGGTTTCGACAGGATGACGAGATCGGAGAACCGCGCCAACATCGCCACCGGCCCGCCCAGCGCACCGATCTGGGCGACGGCGGTATCGACACCCCAGCGGATGTCTTCCGCATCAAGCCGGGCACGCACCGCCGCTTCTGCCTTGTCCGCCTCTTCCCGCGCCTGATTGTAGGCTTCCTGTGTGAGGATCGCGGTCGCACCCGCATAGTAATAACCGGTCTGGGTCAGGTCGACGCCAATGCAGAGAACGTCTAGATGCGCGTCCTCGCGCCGTGCGAGCGCCACGGCGGCGTCGATCTGGGCAGCACTTCTGCCGGCGTCTGTGATGATGGTAAGAATGGATTTGAAGGCCATCGGTGCATCTCCTCGGTGCATGGCTACCGCTAAATGAACCTTAGGCCCCGCGTCGCATCCCCACTTTGACAAGGATCAAACCGCCCGATCCCGGCATTTGACCCAGATCAAGGCGGGTCTTGCCCCCCGCCGCCACAACGCGCTCAGTCAAGAAGTGGCCGGTTCAAATCCCGAATCGGGCACAAAGGCATGACGAGGGAACGCTGAGATGTGGGATTATGTAAAACTCGCCGTACTCGGCGCGATTGCGGTTCTTGCCGCCATCGCCGCCAACTACGCGCGCGACTTGGCCTATATGGTCAACGCCATGACGGTGATGCTTGCCGCCGCTGTGACCTTCCTTTGGGTCCTGCGCCGGGTGGGCGAGGATCATCCGGAACCGGTTCACGAATATAATGACGGCGTCGTCCGCGCGGGCGTGATCGCCACGGCCCTCTGGGGTGTCGTGGGCTTTCTCGTCGGCGTGACCATCGCCTTCCAGCTTGCCTTTCCGGCGCTGAATTTCTCTGAACTCACGCATGGTTACCTGAATTTCGGCAAGCTCAGGCCCTTGCACACCTCGGCGGTCATCTTCGCCTTCGGTGGCAACGCGCTTATCATGTCGTCCTTCTACATCGTCCAGCGCACCTCTGCCGCCCGGCTCTGGGGCGGCAACCTTGCGTGGTTCGTGTTCTGGGGCTTCCAGCTGGTGATCGTGCTGGCCGCGACGGGCTATATCCTCGGCGCCACCCAGTCCAAGGAATATGCCGAGCCGGAATGGTACGTCGACTGGTGGCTGACCATCGTCTGGGTCGCTTTCCTCGCCGTCTTCCTCGGCACGATCGTCAAGCGGAAAGAGCCCCACATCTACGTGGCGAACTGGTTCCTTCTGTCCTTCATCGTCACCGTGGCGATGCTGCATGTGGTGAACAACCTCTCGATTCCCGTCTCGGTCTTCGGGTCGAAGTCGGTGCAGGTCTTCGCCGGTGTGCAGGATGCGATGACGCAGTGGTGGTACGGCCACAACGCGGTGGGCTTCTTCCTGACCGCGGGCTTCCTCGGCATGATGTACTACTTTGTGCCCAAGCAGGCTGAACGGCCGGTTTACAGCTACAAGCTGTCGATCATCCACTTCTGGGCGCTGATCTTCCTTTATATCTGGGCCGGTCCCCACCACCTGCACTACACCGCTTTGCCTGAATGGGCATCGACGCTGGGCATGGTGTTCTCGATCATCCTCTGGATGCCGTCCTGGGGTGGCATGATCAACGGCCTGATGACGCTCTCGGGCGCCTGGGACAAGCTCCGCACTGATCCGATCATCCGGATGATGGTCGTCTCCATCGGCTTCTACGGCATGTCGACCTTCGAAGGTCCGATGATGTCGATCAAGGCGGTCAACTCGCTTTCCCACTACACCGACTGGACCATCGGTCACGTCCATTCCGGCGCGCTTGGCTGGAACGGCATGATCACCTTCGGCGCGCTCTACTTCCTGGTGCCGAAACTGTGGAAGCGGGAGCGGCTTTTCAGCCTGACGCTGGTCAGCTGGCACTTCTGGCTCGCCACAATCGGGATCGTGCTTTACGCCGCCTCGATGTGGGTCACGGGCATCATGGAAGGCCTGATGTGGCGTGAGGTCGACGACCAGGGCTTCCTCGTGAACGCCTTCGCCGACACCGTCAGCGCCAAGTTCCCGATGTATGTGGTGCGCGGCATGGGCGGGGTTCTCTACCTCCTCGGTGCGATCATCATGGTCTACAACCTCTGGGCAACCGTCGCGAAACAGCCGGCCACGGCATCCGTTTCGACGCCGGTCCCGGCTGAATAAGGAAGGGACCGCAAGATGGGTATCCTTGACAAGCACAAGTTCCTTGAGACCAACGCAACCGCGCTTCTGATCGGGTCCTTCCTGGTTGTGACCGTTGGTGGCATCGTGGAAATCGCACCGCTCTTCTACCTTGAGAACACCATTGAGAAGGTGGAAGGCGTGCGGCCCTACACGCCCCTGGAACTGACCGGGCGCGACATCTACATCCGCGAAGGCTGCTATGTCTGCCACAGCCAGATGATCCGGCCGATGCGGGACGAGGTGGAGCGCTACGGCCACTACAGCCTCGCGGCGGAATCGATGTACGACCATCCGTTCCAGTGGGGGTCCAAGCGCACCGGACCGGATCTGGCCCGAGTGGGCGGCCGCTATTCGGATGAATGGCATGTCGATCACCTGACCGACCCGCAATCGGTCGTGCCGGAATCGGTGATGCCGAAATACGGCTTCCTCTCGAACCGTCTGATCGAGCCTGATCACATCGAAGATCGCCTCTCGACCGACGCACTGGTCGGCGTGCCCTACACGTCCGAGATGATCGAACTGGCCAAGGCCGACTTCGCCGCGCAGGCCGATCCGGACGCCGATACCGACGGGCTGATCGAGCGATATCCGGGCGCGGTCGTGTCGAACTTCGACGGGCAGGCCGGCATCACCGAGATGGACGCGCTGGTGGCCTATCTTCAGGTTCTGGGCACGATGGTCGATTTCTCGACCTTCCAGCCCGATCCGAACCGCTGAGGAGGGGGAGATGGATCTTTACACCATAACCCGCCAGTTCGCCGACAGCTGGGCTTTGCTCGCGCTGTTCCTCGTGTTCCTCGGGGTTGTGTTCTGGGCCTTCCGGCCCGGATCGCGGTCCGTGCACGACGACATCTCGAACATCCCCTTCCGGCATGAAGACAAACCCGCCCCGGCGGAGGAGGCCTGACATGAGCAAGAAACCGATCAAACAACAGGCCGAACCGGATACGACAGGTCACGTCTGGGACGGCATCGAGGAATACAACAATCCGTTGCCGCGCTGGTGGCTCTGGACGTTTTACCTGACGATCTTCTGGGGCGTGCTCTACACGATCGCCTACCCCGCATGGCCGTTGGTAAACTCGGCCACCCAAGGCCTTATCGGGACCAACAACCGTACGGCGGTCGCGGCCGAGATCCAGCGCTTTGAAGAGGCGAACGCCCCGGTCGAGGCGAAACTTGTCGCCGCCGACTTGACAGAAATCAATTCGGACCCGGATCTGGTCAACTATACACAGAATGCCGGGGGCGCGATTTTCCGCACTTGGTGTGCGCAGTGTCACGGGTCGGGTGCGGCAGGTGCCAAGGGCTATCCGAACCTTCTGGACAACGACTGGCTCTGGGGAGGCACGATGGAGGATATCCACCTGACCATCAGCCACGGTATCCGCAATACCGAGGACCCGGACGCACGTTATTCCGAAATGCCGCGCTTTGGCGCCGACGAGCTTCTGGAACCCGCACAGATTGATCAGGTCGTGCAGTATGTGCTGCAGCTTTCGGGACAGGAGCATGACGCCGGTCTCGCGACCGACGGCGCCACCGTCTATGCCGACAACTGCGCGGCCTGCCATGCCGAAGACGGAACCGGCGACCGCTTCCAGGGTGCGCCGAACCTGACCGACGCGATCTGGCTCTATGGCGGTGATGTCGAGTCCGTGACCGAGAGCGTGGTCAATGCCCGCTTCGGCGTCATGCCGGGCTGGACCGGTCGCCTGTCTGAGGCCGACATTCGTGCGGTCTCGGCCTGGGTCCACAGCCGCGGCGGCGGAGAATAAAGAATTCGGGGGACGGGTTCCGGCCCGCCCCCCGGGTAGAGAGCATCGGCGCCCCGTCCTGTTCGCGCGTTTCCTGGGGGCGCCGGTGCCTTTCTCTTAACCGATTTTCCACCATCGTGTCAGCCAAGATTAGCGGGCGAAGATAGACTTCCCTCCCCGATGCAACTGGCTGGGAATCCTCCCAACGGATGATTAGGCAACGCTTCTAACGGCAGTCTTAAGCGGCCGGTACCAGCCGTGCCGAACTTACCGCCCCTCACCGCATGACAAACGGATTGGCCATCGGCGCATCGGATGTGTTGACCCAGACCGTCTTCGGCCGCGTATAGTCGTACATCGCCTGAAAACCGCTTTCACGGCCATAGCCTGACCCCTTGACCCCGCCGAACTCGGCAATAGGTGAGACGACGCGGTAGGTGTTGACCCAGACAATTCCGGCGCGTATCGCCTTCGCCATCCGCATCTGCCGTGCGCCCGAGCGGGTGAAGATGCCCGCCGCCAGCCCGTGCTTGGTGTCGTTAGCGAGTTTCAGAACCTCTTCCTCGGTTCTGAACCGTTGCACCGCCAGCACCGGACCGAACAACTCGGTATCGACGATGCGCAGGTCCTGACGCGGACAGTCGAGGATCGTAGGTTCGTAGTAGGTGCCCGGCAGCCCCTCAGGCCGCTTGCCGCCGGTCAGGACCTTCGCGCCCTCGCTGACCGCATGGGCGACCTCGCGTTCGATATGTTCCAGCTGGCCGGTCGTGCAAAGGGGCCCCATCTGGGTTTCCTCTGCCAAGGGATCGCCGATCAGGATCTTCTCGGCGAGGGCAGTCATTTTTACGAGGAATTCGTCGGCGATATCCTCGTGCAGATACAGCCGCGATCCGGCGACACAACTTTGCCCCGTTGCGCCAAAGATACCGGCGATGGAGCCGTTGACGGCGCTCTCGATATCGGCGTCGTCAAAGACGATGAAGGGCGATTTGCCGCCCAGTTCCAGCGACACTTCGGCGAAGTTTTCGGCCGAATTGTACAGGACATGCCGCGCCGCGCCCGGCCCGCCGGTAAAGGAAATCCGTGCCACCAAGGGGTGAGAGGTCAGGGCCTTGCCGCAGGGATCGCCATGGCCGGTGACGATATTGACAACACCGGGTGGAAAACCGGCCTCTTCGATCAACTCACCGAATTCCAGCATGGCGGCAGAGGCGTGTTCGGAGGCTTTCAGCACCACCGTATTGCCCGCCGCCAAAGCCGGGCCGATCTTTACCGCCACAAGGAAAAGCTGCGAGTTCCACGGAACCACCGCCGCCACAACGCCCAGCGGCTCGCGCCGGGTAAAGACGAAGAGGTCGGGCTTGTCGATGGGCAGCGTTTCGCCGGAGATCTTGTCGGCGCAGCCCGCGTAGAAATGGAAGAACTCGGCGATGTATTTCGCCTGCCAGCGGGTTTCTTTCAGCATCTTGCCGGTGTCGATACTCTCGGTCCGGCCCAGTTCCTCGGACTTCTGCGCCAGAAGATCGCCGAGCTTGCGCAGGCAGCGCCCGCGCGCCGAGGGCAGCATCTCGGCCCAGGGGCCAGAGGTAAAGGCCCGGTCGGCGGCGCGCACCGCGCGGTCGACATCCGCCGCCGTCGCCTCGGGCACGCGCGACCAGACCTGACCCGTCGAGGGGTTCACGCTGTCGAACATGCCGCCGTCAGAGGCGCCCACCCATTCGCCGTCGATCAGCATCTTGTAAGTTTTTACGTCAGCCATGGCGCCGTTCCTCCCGCGTTGTTCCTTCAATAGTCACTAAGCCGCGCCGGGTGGGATCGGATTTTTCGTCAGGCCATGGCGAAAAATGCGGATGCGGTTGTACCCGGTGGTGGCACCCATGAATAAACAGGGACCGCAGGAGGGGAGAATGGCCACCGGCACGGCACAGGATGGGACCGTCTATGACCTCTCCGGCCCCGAAGGCGCGCCGACGGTGGTGCTGATCCATGGGCTGGGGCTGAACCGGGCCTGCTGGCAGTGGCTGGTGCCTGAACTGGCCGGGCGCTACCGGGTTCTGGCCTACGATCTTCTCGGCCACGGCGAAAGCGGTCCGCCACCGCCTGACCCGGTGCTGAAGACGCTAGCGGACCAGTTGGCCGGGCTTCTGGATCACCTCGGGCTTAACCGAGCTGCGATTGTCGGGTTTTCGCTGGGCGGGATGATCGCGCGGCGGTTCGCGCACGACCATCCGGAGCGCGTCACTGCGCTTGGCATTCTGCATTCGCCCCATGAACGGACGCCCGAGGCGCAGGCCGCGATCCTTGCCCGCGTCGAACAGGCGAAGGCCGAGGGGCCGAGCGCCACGGTCGAGGCGGCTTTGGTCCGCTGGTTCACCGACGCCTACCGCGCGGCCAATCCGCAGATGATGGACCTCGTCCGGTCCTGGGTCATGGCCAATGATCCCGCGATCTATCCGCAGGTCTACCGTATCCTCGCGACGGGCATCCACGAGATCGTGGCGCAAACCCCGCCGATCACCGTGCCTGCGCTGGTGATCACTGGCGATGAGGATTACGGCAACGGCCCCGAAATGACCCGCGCCATCGCGGCTGAGATCGCAGGCGCCGAGGCGCTGATCCTGCCGGGCCTGCGGCACATGGCTCTGGCCGAAGATCCGGCGGCGGTGAACCGCCCGCTGATCGCCTTCCTTGATCGGCATCTGGGGGCGCAACCATGACCGGCATCCTCAGGGGCATCCGTGTGCTCGACCTCTCTCGCATGCTGTCGGGGCCCTATTGCACGATGATGCTGGCCGATCATGGGGCCGAGGTCATCAAGATCGAAGGCAAGGGCGGCGATACCAGCCGCCAGAATGGTCCGTTCCGCGACGACGATCCGAATCGCGAGTGGGCGGGTTATTACGTCAGCCTCAACCGGTCGAAGAAAAGCGTGCAGCTTGATCTGAAGACGGACGAGGGCAAGGCTGCCTTCCGCGAGCTGGCTGCCACCGCCGATGTCGTGGTGGAAAACTTCCGCCCGGGCGTGATGGAGCGGCTGGGCCTGTCCTATGAAAGCCTTGCCAAGGTCAATCCGCGTCTTGTCTACGCCGCGATAAGGGGCTTCGGCGATCCCCGGTCCGGGGTCAGCCCCTATCAGGACTGGCCCGCCTATGACGTTGTAGCCCAGGCAATGGGGGGGCTCGTGGCGCTGACCGGGCCGGATGCGGCGACGCCGACCAAGGTGGGGCCAGGGATCGGCGACGTCTTTGCCGGGTCGATCATGGCTTTCGGCATTCTCGCTGCGTTGCGCGAGGCCGAGGCGACGGGTCTGGGACAGTTCGTCGATATCGCCATGTATGACGCCATGGTCTCGCTCTGCGAACGCGCGATCTACCAGCACGATTTCGACGGCACGGTGCCGGGCCCCGAGGGCAACGGCCATCCGCTTCTGGCCCCATTCGGGGTGTTTCCGGCCCGCGACGGCCATGTGGCTTTGGGCATCGTCGACGATGCGTTCTGGCAAAATCTGACCCGCGCCATGGGACAGCCGGCGCTGGGGACGGACCCGCGTTACGCGACCCGCGCCGACCGGCGGGCGAATTCGCCCGAGGTGAATGCGCTGGTCGCCGACTGGACATCCGCGCACAGCAAGGCAGAACTGGCCGATCTGCTGGGCGGTCTTGTCCCCTTTGGCCCGGTGAACACGGTCGCCGATATCTTCGCCGATCCGCATATCGCCGCACGCAGCATGATCGCCGATGTGCCACATGCCGAGCCGGGCCACAGGAACTGGCGGGTTGCAGGTAATCCGCTGCATTTTTCGCGCAACCCGACACCTGCCCCTGTTACGCCCGCGCGGCTGGGGGAGCATGATCAGATCCTTGTGGAACGCCCGGTGGCGCCGCCGGTCGATCCGAAAGCCCTGCGCAATGCTTTCGGCGCTTTCGCCACCGGCGTCACCGTCCTGACCGCACGGCAGGTGGACGGCACCCCGCGCGGCTTTACAGCAAACTCCTTCACCTCTGTGTCGCTCGACCCGCCCTTGCTGCTCGTCTGCCTCGCCAAGACCGCGCATAGCTGCGAGACGTTCATGCAGGCCGACCATTTTGCCGTAAACGTACTGGCCGAAGAGCAGAAGGCAATCTCGGGGCTATTCGCCAGCCGCGCAGCGGACAAGTTCGATCAATGCGACTGGCGGCCGGGCGCGGGCGATGTGCCCCTGATCGACGGGGCACTGGCCCAGTTCGCCTGCGTTCGTGAACGGCTCGTCGATGCGGGCGATCATATCGTGCTGATCGGCCGGGTGATCGATTTTGCGACGGCCGAGGGTAGTCCATTAGGCTATTTCCGGGGCAGCTACTTCTCCATCGGTCTGGAGGACCGGCTTGTATCGGCCGTTTCGGCGACGGGCGGCACACGGATTGGTGCGGTGCTGACGGATGAGGGGCGGCTCTTGCTTTGTGAAGCTGCGGATGGCGCACTTTCGGTGCCCGTCGCGCCAGGTCCCATCCCCAACCTTGAAGCGCTCAGGCGGGACCTTGCCGCGCGGGGCCTGAGGCCGGAGGTCGAGTTCCTTTATGCGGTTTACGAGGATAGCGAGACGGGTACGAATGGCATCTTCTATCACGGTCAGGTCGACGGCCCGGTGCCCAAGGGCATGGCGCTGATCCCCCTTGATGAGGTGCCTTGGGAGCGCGTGGCGAATGCCGCCGAACGCTCGATGCTTGAACGTTATGCGGGTGAGTTCCGCCACGGCGCCTTCGGCATCTATCAGGGCAATGAAACAACCGGAAAGGTCCGTCGCGTGACGGGAAGCTGAGGGAGAGAGAGATGCTGCCGGAATTGCGAAAGGTCGTGACTTATGACGAGGATATCCACCGCGACGGCGACCGCGCCGCCAATCCGGTGCTCAGGGTGATCGGGGTGGCTGCCGTGGTGAAGAATCCATGGCATGGCAGGGGGTACGTCGAAGACCTCGCGTCCGAGATCCGGCGCATGGCCCCGCCCTTGGGCAAGATACTGACCGACCGGCTGATCGCGCTTGCGGGTTCCGGCGACGCGATAGAGGCCTATGGCAAGGCCGCCCTATGTGGGACGGATTGCGAGCTGGAGCACGGCTCGGCGCTGATCCACACACTGCTTTACGGCAATTTCTATCGCGAAGCGGTAGGGGCGAAGACCTATTTGGGTTTCACTAATACGCGCGGCCCCGCCAACACCCAGATCCAGATCCCGCTGATGGACAAGCATGATGGCGGGCGTCGGTCGCATTACCTGACGGTCCAGTTCTCCATCCCCGATGCGCCGGGGCATGACGAACTCGTGGTGGCCCTGGGCGCGGCAACCGGCGGGCGGCCGCATCACCGGATCGGCGACCGCTATTCCGATCTTGCCGCGCTTGGGCGTGACGTGGAGAACCCGGCCGGGGTCTAAGGCCCGGCCGGGAGCAGGCTCTGAACCTTCAGGCCTGCCCGTCCCTGATCGCCCGAACCTTGGCAAGCGTCGCTGAATTGACGGCGACGCCACCTTTCAAGGCCTTGCGCCGAGCGGACGCCCTACCCTCGCCCGGAATATGTGCGCCCGGCCGGTCGCGCATTTCGGCCACGAGCGTCGCCAGACGGTCGGTAAACTGGCCGCCCGAGGTCGCAGCCGGATCGATGGCGATGAAGAACTGGCCCGTCGCAGGCGGCCCGCCCGCAGTGCCGGAAAACGGGCTGGCATGGACGCCAAGCGTCGCCCCCGTCATCGCCGCCGCCATCAGTTCGACGAGAAGCGCGATGCCCACGCCCTTGTAACCGCCCGACGGCGCCATGGAGCCCTTGAGCGCGATGGCCGGGTCGGTCGTCGGCTGCCCATCGGGGCCAAGCGCCCAGCCTTCGGGGATCGGCAGGCCTTCGCGCGAGCGTTTCATGATCTCGCTTTTCGCGATGACGCTGGCGCTCTGGTCGATGAGGATCGAAGGCGCGCCATTCGCATCCGGTGCCGCGATCGAGAACGGGTTGGTGCCGACGATTGGCTGACGCGCGCCGACCGGCGCGATGGAGGCGGGCGCATTGGTAAAGCCGATGCCCAGAAGACCCGCCTCGGCAATGGCGCGGGTATGCACGCCCAGAACGCCGCAATTGTAGGAATTGTGGATCGCAAGCGCGGCGATGCCCTGTTCGCGGGCCAGCGGGAAGAGCAGGTCGAACCCGGCCGAAATCGCCGGATGGGCGAAGCCGTTTGCCGCATCCACGCGGATCAGGCCCGGTTTCGGACGGTCCACGACCGGCACCGCGTCGCCCACGACCTTTCCGCATTGCACATGTTCGCAATAGATCGGAACATAGGCCATGCCATGGCTGGAAATGCCGTCGGCCTCGGTCTCGGCCGTGGCCTTGGCTAGGGCCCGGGCGCTTTCAGGGCGGGTTCCGGCGGCGACCAACGCATCGAAGGCCAGCGTCTCGATCTCGTCAAGGCTCAGCGTTTCGGTTTCGGCCATGTCGTATTCTCCAATAGTATTTCGAGTTCACATTGAATCAGAATTCGAACTTTTTTCGTTCGAATTCTGATGTTTGCCATATCGACTGAAACCCGAAATGCTTCAGTCGTTGTCAGTCAGACCCGCACCGGCACCGGCCGCACGGCTTTCCTCGGTCGCGGGCGCATAGGTGCGGTGGGCGAAGCGTTGCAGCACTTCGATGGCGTCCGGCTCAATGTCGCATCGCGCCCTTTCGGGCAACGCGTACCCTTGCGTCGCCTCGCCGCGCCGGATCGTCACGGTATCGACCTCCTGCACCGACAGCGCCTCGGCGCGCCCGTCAAAGGTCACGCCCTTCGGCCCGACAGTGACCGTCACACCACCCCAGGCCACGACAACCGTCCCCTCGCCACCGGCAAGAGCTGGCAGCAGGAAGGCCGGATAGGCACAGCGGCCAAGTTGTATCGCCGCGCCCGGTGCAAGCCCCTGCAACCGGTCGGAGAGCGCAGCCCCGGCGATCAGCGGGCAGAGCCGCCCCGCCGGTGCAGACCAATGCTCTGCCTCACAATCCGGGGCCAGATCGGTATAAGCCACGCCGTCATTCTGCGTCAGCAGATCGGCCAACAGTTGCGGCGCGGGCAGGTCATGCGTCGCCAGCCAGCGGCTTGCCCGCCCGGCCTCTTCCGCCAGCCCCCAGCTTAAGCCGCAGCCGCGCGCAGCCTTGCGGGACATCGCTTCCAGTTCGTTCAGCGACCAGTTCATTGGGCAGCCTCCTCAAGCGCCGGATAGGCCCAGTCATCGTCCCCCGATGCAGCAAGCTCATGCGGGAAAGGCGCGTCACGGTACATGTTGATCCGGACCCAGCGGTCAGAACGCGGATCGAAATGGCTGGCCCCGAAGAAGGCGAGTTTCGCGCGCAGAAGGTCGATGGGCATCATCGCAGCGGAGATCGTATTGTCCCGGATCTCGGCATAGGGATAGCGCGCGGCAATCTGGGCGCGGCGCACGATATGGCGGTGTTCGGGATGGGCGAGGACGAAGGCCGCTACCGTGGCGTCCCCCGCCATCGCGGTCAGGTCACGATACATCGCCGCCGCATCCCGGCCCGGTGCGAGCGGCTGTTCGTAAGGTGCCAGCGGCTCTTCGAACCGCTCGCCGAGCCTCGGCTCCAGCTTTTCCTCGGACGTGTACCAGACCCGCGCCTGCGCGGTCTGCGCATTCCAGTCGGTGGTCAGCGCCCAGCCATAGACATCCTCTACGATGTTTTTCAGCGCGTCCACCTGCATCGCCCCGTCGATCCGGTGCGCGGCGGCCTCGTTGGCGGCCATGCAGATATGAAGGTCGTCGACGAGGCGGCCGTAGGGTTCCATCATCAGTGAGACGAGAAGCTCCTGCGCCTCCAGTCCCAGATTGGCCTCGCCCCAGCGCCAGAGCGCGTCCCAGGGATGACCGCCCGCAAGGCCCGCTGCCTCCACATGACCGGCCAGAAGCTCGATATCGCGGGCGAGGCCCATGACCTTCTCCCGCTGCATCGGGTGTTCCGAACGCCAGTAGGAGATGTTCAGGATCGACCGGGCCAGCATTTCGCGGAAGCGGTCGGCCTCGGCCTCGCTTGCCGATGCCACAGACCGCACCCGCGCCAGCGCCTCTTCCCGCGCGGCGATCCAGTTGTTCAGAAGGACCGGATGGTTGATGAGATACGGCGCCATGCCAAGGCCGGTCGAATTGCCGATGCCAAGGCTGCGGCGCAGGACCGGGTCCAGCACCACGGCCGTTTCAGGCGACCGCAGGCGGGCCATTTCCTCGACCAGATCCAGAACGAAGGCGCGGGTCAGATAGACCGACAGCATCTCCACCTGGAAGGGCGCGCGGAATTCCGGGCGATTTTCGGTCTTTTCACGGTCGGCCGCGCCGAGCTTGCCAGAGCCGTAAACGGCGGTCGTGCGCATCAGGTAGCCCACGGCCCAGATCTGCTCCGGGTCGGGCTGTCGCCCGGCGGCGAGGCAATCGATGACATAATCGAAAAGCCGGACCGACCGGTTGGCCCGCGAGACGGAAAGTTCGCTTTCCGTGACCCGCCCAGCCTCCTGCTTCGGGATGTTCCGCGACAGGCGGTCGATATCCGCCTCGGTCGGGATGCCATCGAAAAGCGTGAAGGTCGCATCCCATTCGGTGGCAATCACCCGGTCGGAGCGTTTTTCCGGCGGCAGATCATTGGCGAAAGCGATGAGCGAATAGCTGCGCTCAGGCCCATGCGCGGTATAGACCGCGCGGCCGACGCCCTTGGCGTCGATGTCAAACAGGCGCCGCTCGAACCGCCAGTTCTCGGATTTCATCCGGCGCAGCAGCACCCGCATGAAGGAAAGGCGGCATTGGTGGAATGAGCCCATGCGGGCCAGCGTCATCACGACATTCGGATCGCGACGCTGTATCTGTGGATCGGCTGTCTGTGCCATGTGTTCCCCTGATTCTATCTGCGCGCGTTTCCCGGATGGTGGGCGATCCCGGTCCGAAACCGGAACCGCCCCGTTTTATTGATCAGTTCGCCCCGCGACCCTTCGCCAGCGTGATGCGCAAAGCATCCCAGAGCGAGGGCAGAAGCACCAGCGACACCGGCACGGCGGTGATCACGATGAAGCTTTGCAGCTTGCCGACGCCGCCCGACCCGGTATGCATCAAGATAAGCGCCATCGCCCCCATCGCGATGCCCCAGAACAGACGCACCGGCATTGCGGGCTGATCATCATCCGACATCGCCATGGCGATGACATAGGTCATCGAGTCGCCCGTCGTGGCCACGAAAACCGTGGTCAGGATCAGGAACAGGACGGAGACGATGAAGCCCATCGGCAGTTGCTTGGTGATCGCGAGAAGCGCTGCAGGCGGGTTGAAGCCCTCGAACGCGGTGGCGACCGATCCCGGTTCGGCGAGTTCAAAGGCGATGCCAGACCCGCCGACGATGGTGAACCAGAAGTTGGTGATGATCGGCGCGACGATGGACAGCATGATCACGATCGAGCGGATCGACCGGCCGCGCGAGACCCGCGCAATGAACATCGCCATCAGCGGGCCGTAACCGAGGAACCAGCCCCAGAAGAAGACCGTCCACCACCCAAGCCAGCCCGGATCACCGAAGAAACCCGCCTCACCCCGATACATCGCCATCGGGATGAAATTGGCGATATAGGTGCCCATGCCGCCGAAGAAGTTCTTGAAGATGAAGCCGGTGGGACCGGCGATCAGCATGAAGGCCAAGAGGACGGTTGCAAGGATCACGTTGAACTTCGACAGAAGCTGGATGCCCCGCGACAGCCCGGTCATCGCCGACACGGTGTAAAGCGCGACAAGCCCGAGGACGACCATCGCCTGCGTGGTGAAGGTGTCAGGAAGGCCGAAGAGATCGCCGAGGCCATAGCTGACCTGCAGCCCGAGAAAGCCAATGGGACCAACCGTGCCCGCGACAACCGCGATGATGCAGGAGGCATCGGCAATCAGGCCGATGGGACCGTTGATCGCCTTGTCACCGAACACCGGATAAAGCAGCGTGCGCGGTGCGAGCGGCAGGCCTTTTTCATAGTGGTAATGCATGAGCATGATCGTGGTCAGCGACCCGAGGATCGCCCAGGCGAGAAACCCCCAATGCATGAAGGCCTGCGCCAGCGCCGGGGTCACATCAGCCTCGGTATTGCCCGCGCCGCCGAAGAGCGGAGGGGAATAGAGGAAATGCGCCATCGGCTCACCGGCCGCCCAGAAGACGCCGCCGCCCGCCAGAAGCGTGCACATGATCATCGCGCCCCACTGGAACACGGTAAATTCCGGCCGGTCGAGCCCGCCCAGAACCGCCTTGCCGCCGGGCAGGACCACCAGAACGAGGCCGATGACGAAGGTCGCCAGAAGCAGGATCTGCCAGTAAAGACCGAAATACTTCGCCGAGAAGGCAAAGCCCGCATCGACGGCAGAGGACAGGCCCTCAAGATCGAGGAATGCCGTCAGACAGAACAGCGCGATGAACCCGGCTGTGATCGCAAACAGTGGCTTATTGACACTCGCAAAGCCGCCCCCGGCTGTTTGCGACGCAGTGATTTCGGTCATTCTCCCCTCCTTGGAATGGCCAAAGTGTCGAGCCGGGACTATTCCGCGGCGCGTTTTCCGGCGTCTGAGGACGCCTGAATCGGTGTGAAATTCTCATCGAAGAAACGCAGCCAGTTGCCGCCCATCACCTTCGCCACGCCCTCGGCATCGAAACCCGCCGCACGCAGGCCCGTCTCCAGATTGCCGAAATCGCGGTTGTCGCCGTAAAAGTCCGGCATGTCGGGGAAGCCGGGTGCCGCGGCCGAGCCTTCGCCGTAATCGATCTTCTTGGTCCAGCGCCCGGTGCGCATCCATTCGACGACGCTGTCGGGGTGGTCCTGACACAGATCCGTGCCAATGCCGATCCGGTCTATCCCCATCAGCTCAGCCGTCTGCGCGATCATTGAGCAGAAGCTCTCCAGCGTGCAGCCGCTTCCCCCCTGCAGATGATGAGGATAGACCGAAAAGCCGAGCATCCCGCCACTTTCGGCAAGCGCCCGCAGAACCCGGTCCGATTTGTTCCGCTTCGCCGGATGCCAGAATTCCGGGTTGGCGTGAGTGATGGCAATCGGCCGGGTGGAGTATTCGATGGCCTCAAGGGTCGAGCGTTCCGCCGAATGGCTCATGTCGATGACAAGACCCACGCGGTTCATCTCTTCGACAACCTCGCGGCCCATGCGGGTCAGGCCCATGTCGTCGGCCTCATAACACCCGGTCGCGAGCAGCGACTGGTTGTTGTAGGTCAGCTGCATGAAGCGCAGGCCAAGCGTGTGCAGGACCTCCACCAGCCCGATATCGTCCTCGATCGGGCTGCAATTCTGCGCCCCGAAGAAGATCGCCGTGCGACCGGTTTCCTTCGCCCGCCGCACATCGTCGCCGGTGCGGCCCTGAAAGATCAGGTCCGGATAGCGCTCGAACCAGCGGTTCCAGCGTTCGATGTTCAGCACCGTTTCACGGAAATTCTCGTGATAGGTAATGGTGACATGGACCGCATCGAGCCCGCCTTCCCGCATCTGCCGGAAGATTTTTTCGGACCAGTTGGCGTATTGCAGGCAATCAATGCGGTAGGTCATTGGCCTTACTCCGGGTTGCCGGCGGCGATATAGGCGGTCTTGACGGTGGTGTAGAACTCGGCCGCATAGGCGCCCTGCTCGCGGGGACCATAGGAGCTGTCGCCGCGACCGCCGAAGGGGACGTGATAATCGGTGCCCGCCGTCGGCAGGTTGACCATCACGCAGCCGGTGCGCGCGTTGCGGCGGAAATGCGCGGCGCGGGCGAGGCTTTTGGTGACGATGCCCGAGGTCAGGCCGAAATTGGTGTCGTTCACGACCGAAAGCGCCTCATCATAGCTGTCGACCTTGATGACGCAGGTGATCGGCGCGAACATCTCTTCGCGGTTGATGCGCATGTCGTTCTTCGTGCCGGTGAAGACGGCGGGCGACATATAGAAGCCTTCGGTCTTCATCGTCAGCCGCTCACCGCCGCATTCCAGCGTGGCACCTTCCTTCTTGCCAAGGTCGATATAGCCAAGGTTGCCGTTCAACTGGCCTTCGCTGACCACCGGCCCCATCTGGGTACCCGCCTCAAGCGCGTGGCCGACCTTGAACGCCTTGGCGGCAGCGACCAGCTTTTCCACGAAGGTATCGTGAATGGCCGAATGCACGACCAGACGCGACGAGGCCGTGCATTTCTGGCCCGAGCCGCCAAAGGCACCCCCGGCGGCAAGGCTGACGGCGAGTTCGATATCGGCGTCGTCCATCACCGCGAGCGCGTTCTTCGACCCCATCTCCATCTGCAGCTTCGTGAGGTTGCCAATGGCCGAGGCCGCGATCTGCTTGCCCACGGGCACCGACCCGGTGAAGGAAATCGCGTTGATGCCGGTGCTTTCGACCAGCTTCTGGCCGATGGCCCCGCCCGCCCCCATGACGAGGTTGAAAAGCCCCGCCGGAATGTCCTGGCGCGAAATGATCTCGGTCAGGGCCACGGCCGAAGCGGGCGTCAGGTTGGCGGGCTTCCAGATCACCGCGTTGCCGAAGGCGAGCGCAGGCGCGATCTTCCAGGTCGCGGTGGCGGTCGGGAAGTTCCAGGGCGAGATGATCGCGACGACGCCCACGGGTTCGCGGCGCACATCGACCTCGACGCCCGGACGGACGCTGTCGGCGTTGTCGCCGATCTGGCGCAGGCATTCAGCGGCGTAATAGGTGAAGAACTGCCCGGCGCGATAGACCTCGCCCTTGCCCTCGGCCAAAGGCTTGCCCTCTTCGCGCGCCAGAAGCGTACCCAGCTCCTCGGCCCGCGCCATCAATTCGTTGCCGATGGCGTTCAGCACGTTCTGACGACGTTCCAGCCCGTAACCGGCCCAGACCCGTTGCGCCTCACGCGCCGCATCCAGTGCCTTGTCGAGCTGCGCGGTGGAAGCCTGCGCATATTGACCGATCACATCGGAAAGGTCCGAAGGGTTGATATTGTCGATCGCGCTGTCACCTGCGACCCATTCCCCGGCGATGTAATTCTTGTTCACGGGTGGCCCTTTCCGGATTGTTCGTCAGTCATCGGGACGCAGAGCGGCCCGGCGCGACAGTAAGGGCAAGCGCCGATTCAGTTCAAACCGAAAGCATTGTAGTTTTGTTCAGTAAAATTGAATTCAGGATGAGCGACGGTCCAGAATCCCTGACAAACCGATTTCGCCTAAAGCAGCGAGGAAGGCCCGCGCCGCAGGGGCCAGCTTTTGCACCGGCTGCGATACGACATGCACATCGCGCTGTGCCGCGGTTTCCGCCAATGGCCGGAAGACAAGCCCGTCCCGCTCTTCCAGAACGGCAAGGCGCGGCAAAATGGTGATACCCACTCCGGCCCGCACGAAGCCAAGCAGAGACGCAGTGTTTGGCACTGAAAGGCGCGAGGCGGCAAGGATCGGCGCAAATGCTTCTTCCCGGATCAGATCGCACAGCCCGTTAGCGATCAGGTCATGATCGGCGATATCGGTCCAGCCCACCGACCCGCGCTCTGCTGCAAGCGGATGGTCCGAGCGACAGACAATGCCGAACCCGTCAGAGAAGAGCCGCTTGCGATCAAAGCCGGGCATCGGGCCCAGAGTGGCGATACCGATATCGGCGCGCTCGCGTTCCAACTCGTGCTGCACGGCGGCCGAATTCATGTCGCGCAGATCGACCCGCACCTTCGGATGGTCTGCCATAAAGCTGCGGATGACGGATGGCAGTACGGCCGTGGCGACAGAAGGCGTGACGGCGAGCCGCACAAAACCCAGTTCGGCCCGAGAGTGACCCTCGATCATCGCGACAGTGCGGGCGAAATGATCAAGCTCCCGCCGCGCCTCGGCATGGATCATCTCGCCCAGTGGCGTCAGCCGAGACTTGCGCGCACCCTCGAACAAGGGGGCGGCAAGGTGATCTTCGAACTGCTTCAGCATCATCGACACGGCCGAAGGTGTGCGCCCCAACGCCTCGGCCGCGCCTGCGAGACCGCCATGGTCACAAACCGCCACGAAGCAGCGCAACATGTCGATCTTGATGCTCATGAATTCAACTCACCTTAACTTCTGCCTCATAGATAAAGCCACGCCGAAATTCTGGCCAGTCAAAACCGCGCGACGGGGCCGATACCTCACCCGCGCCCATTCCGCCTGCGCCGGAACGCACGGATGTCGAGCCAGACCACCGCAATCCCGAGGGGGATCATCCAGAACCCGAGCACCGGCAGAAACCCGAGGATACCACCCGCGATCAGAAGCAGGCCGAGCAGCAGGCGAAGACCGGGCGGAACCTTTTGGTTGATCCGGACCAGAACCCTTCGGCCTCGCTTCCATAGCGTCCTCATCCTGTCACGGTCGATTAAAGCCATGTGATGGCGACTCCCAGACCCCAACGCATGGGGCGCCACATTTGAACATTGCCGGCCGTGCCCGAGATCCACTTCTCGCGACTCCGCGCGCGCGTTGGGACCGCCGATCACGTTCGGCAGATATAGGATGCGCCTGCAGCAAGATAAGAGCCTCAGCCGCGCTCCAGAACTTCGACGGAAAGGATCGTCGGCAGGTGGCGGGCGATTTCGTCCCATGTGTCGCCTTCGTCCACGCTGGCGAAGACTGAACCTGAATTGGTGCCGAAATAGATGCCCGCCGGGTCGTGCGTGTCGCCCGCCATGGCCTGCCGGAGCACGGTAAAATAGCAGCTTTCCTGCGGCAGCCCGTTCCGCATCGCCTGCCAGCTCTGTCCGCAATCGCGCGACCGCCAGACAGCGGCGGCGGCACCGGGCGGGAACCGGCCCGCCGTGTCGCCGTTCAACGGCAGGGTCCAGATCGTGTCCGGGTCACGCGGATGAACGCGGATCGGAAAGCCAAAGGTCGAGGGCAGGCCTTCGGTGATATCGTCCCAGCTGCGCCCGCCATCGGAGGATCGCCAGACCCCGTGATGGTTCTGCTGGTAAAGCACATCGCCGCCACCCGGCGCCCGCATCATGTTGTGCACGCAATGCCCGGTCTCGCCGTCGCGTGGCGCGGCGGGGTGGTCATGATGGTCACAGGCCTCGGCATTCGAAAGCCGGTTGCGCCGGTCCCATGTCGCACCGCCATCCTCGGTCGCAAAGACGCCGGCTGCGGAAATGCCGACCCAGAGCTTCTTCGGATTGCCGGGATCGGCGACGATGGTGTGCAGCACCAGCCCCGCCGCACCGCCATTCCAGTCGGGACGCGAGGGGTGATCGGTCAGCCCCTCCACCGTCTGCCAGGTCACACCGCCATCGTCGCTGGTGATCAGGCTGGCAGGCTTGGTCCCGGCATGGAGCCGACCATGGGCAAGGCCCAGCGACCAGACCTGCGCAAAGTCCGATCCGAATTGCGGCGCGTCGCCAGTCCAGCCGATCATCTCGGCGAAACCGGGATCGTTCGCGGCCCAGTCGTCCATCTGCCCCTTGGTGAGCTTCGCCAAAGCCCAGGTCCTGCCGCCATCGACCGACCGCCAGACGCCCGCGCCATGCCACTCTCCGCCGCCCCCGGCCCAGATCATGCCGGTTTCCGGGTCGCCAACCGCATGATTGATTGGCCAGCCGTTGCAGTGCGGGCCCGAGACAGTCCAGCCATCTCTTCCCCCGGCAATCAGAAAGAGACCTTTGGTGGTTCCAGTCAGGATCGTGACGGACCGGGACATCGGGGCGGCCTTTCCATGCGGATACAAGGCAAGCCTAGCACAGGCTCGATGCCCGGCACAGAGCGTCAGAGCCGCCCACAAGGGTGACTATTTCGGAAACACGGACATCAGCTTCAGGCCTATGCAACTGTTATTGATGCTGGCCCCGTCCCGCGCGGCGGCGCGCCGTCAGGGCGAGTTGCCCCGCCAGAAGAGGGCCCGTGCTCAGGACCGCCGCCAGCACAAGACCCTGGCCTCCGGGATGGGGCAGATCCAGAAGCTGCGACGCGCTCGGCAGCCAGAGCGCGATCGCGATAAGTGCCAAACAGAGGATAAGCGCCGCCCATACATACCGGTTGCGTGTCACCTCGTTCACCCAAAGCCGGGACTCCGGGCTGCGAAGATTGAAGACATTCCAGAGCTGTGCCAGCGCCAATGTCACGAAGGCGACCGTCACCGCCCGCCGTGCATCAAGCCCCAGCCAGCCGAGCGCAAGACCAAAGGCCGCGAGCGTCGCGGCCGTGATCGCAGCCCCCAGAATAGCGATCCGCCTCCATTCCGCCCGACCGATGATCTGTTCGCGGGGGTCGCGGGGAGGGACCGTCATGACATTCGCATCGCCGCCGCCAAGGCCCAGCGCAAATGCCGGGAAAACATCAGTAATCAGGTTCAGGAACAGGATCTGCAATGGCAGAAGCGGTGGTGGCAATCCAGCACCCACCGCAATTCCGACGACCAGAACCTCGCTGACATTGCAGGACATCAGGTAGACGACGAACTTGCGGATGTTTTCAAAGATCACCCGCCCCTGACGCATCGCCGCGATGATCGTCGCGAAGGCATCGTCCCTAAGTACGACATCCGCAGCCGCGCGCGCGACAGCCGTGCCGCGCAGGCCCATCGCGATCCCGATATCGGCCTTCTTCAACGCCGGTGCGTCGTTCACACCGTCGCCCGTCATCGCGACGATATGGCCGTCGGCCTGAAACAGCGAGACCAGCATCAACTTTGTATCCGGCGCCACGCGGGCAAAAACGTCAGCGTCAAGAATGCGTTCCAGCAGGGCATCATCGGGCTGACGGTCCGCCAACCCGCGCAATTCGCGCCCCTCCATCACGGCAGCGCCTTGCGCAGCAAGACCCGCATCCCGCGCAATTCTCGCCGCTGTATCGGCGTGATCGCCCGTGACCATCACCACACGGACCCCGGCGTCGCGGCTTGCCCGGATCGCCGCAGGCACATCCGGCCGCAACGGGTCCAGAAGGCAGGCAATCCCGACAAGAGTCAGACCTTCATAGGGCGGTTCATCGGGTGAATTTTCCTGTTTCATCGCCAGCGCCAGAAGCCGGAGCCCGGCCCCGGCCGCCTGCGATTGCCTCCGCGTCCAGTCGGCGCGGTCATCAGCGCCTAGGGGACGGGCGCCGTCTGCCCCGAATTCATGGCTGCATACGTCCAAAACCGCCTCCGGCGCACCCTTCACCGCATAGAGGAAGCCATCCCCGGCGGCATGAACCGTGGCCATCATCTTTCGGTCGGGATCGAAGGCATGTTCCGCAACCCGCTGATTGCGATTCTCTGTCTCATTGCGGCTTAGTCCGGCGGCCTCGGCAGCAGTCAGAAGCGCGATTTCCATCGGGTCGCCGCTAAGGCCCTCCGCAGTGCCGTCACCCGGTCGGGCGGTGTTGCAGAGGACCCCGATCCTGAACGCCTCGGCCAGGCGCGCATCCGTCGCCAATCCCTCACCGGTTTCGATATCTCCGTCCGCCAGTAGATAGCGGACAACCGCCATCTCGTTCGCGGTCAACGTGCCGGTCTTGTCGGTCATGATCAGCGTCGTCGCGCCCAGCGTCTCGACGGCGGACAACCGGGTAATGACCGCGTTGCGCGCCGCCATGCGCCACATTCCCCGCGCGAGGCAGAGGGTCGCGACCACCGGCAGCCCTTCGGGCACCGCCGCCACTGCAAGCGCGACACCGGTCTGCACCATCACGCCGACCCCGAGGCCTTGCAACACACCAGCACCGATTGTCATCACCGCCAGTCCAAGCGTCAGCCAGACCAGACGGTGGCCAAGCCTGTCGAGCTTACGCTCCAGCGGTGACGCCTCTCCCTTGGCCGTTGCCGCAAGATGGCTGATGCGACCGATCTCGGTCTTCATGCCGGTCGCGACGACGATCCCCTCCCCCGATCCGCGCGTGATTGCGGTTCCCTTGAACGCCATGTTCACGCGATCCGCGATGTCGGTCTGAAGGGCAAGGACGTCAGGCACTTTCTGCACTGGCGCGGATTCCCCTGTCAGGACGGATTCATCTATCTGCAGGGCCGACACAGTTAGCAGCCGAAGATCCGCGGTCACGATATCGCCGACCTCCAGAAGCACGATATCTCCCGGCACCAGAACGCGCGCATCGACCTTTCGCGTATTGCCGCCACGCCTGACCAGCGTCCGCGTGTCGGCAAGGCGTGTCAGCGCCTCCATCGATCGGGCGGCACGAAGCTCTGTGACGAAGCCGATCACGCTGTTGATCGCGAGGACTACGAGGATCGCTGCGCCCTCAGCCAGATCACCGAAAAAAAATGAGAGCGCAGCAGCAGCCGTCAAAAGCCAGACGATGACGCTTCTGAACTGGTGCGCCAGGATCGAAATGACGCTTTGCGGCTTATGCTCGGCCAACCGATTGAGGCCGTAGACGCGCTGCCGCCGACGCACCTCGTCGTGGTCGAGGCCCGTGTTGGGATCGCAGCCCATATTTGCCACGACCGCTTCGGGGGGGAGCGCAAAAGCGCGCGAACTCTCCGATTTCGTCATGATCCCCCCGTAGCCGGCGTCACCGTCGGGCCATGTGTTCATACGGGGTCGGAATGCTCCGTCTTGATCATCGCGATCTCATCCGAAGCCTTCTCGAGCGCTTCCTGACCCGTCTCCACCTCTGCCTTGGCAAGATGACCGGCGCATCGTGCGCAGAACCCAGCCCATTCCTGCATGTCCTGGGCAATCCTTTCGGCCGAGTGCAATTGCCATTCGCTCAGTGCCTTCATGACGGCCGCGGGATTAGCGACCGTGTTTCCGGCCGCCGCCTCGCTTGCCTTGAGGGCAGATCGGGCAGCGGTATGGCGGCGTGCGAACCAGTGCTGACTGAATTCTTCAGCCTCGCACAGCAGCTGCTCCTGAATTTCCCAGAAATGCCGTGCGAGCGGGCCGGTCAGAGGATTGAGCCGAAACGCAGCCAATGTCTGGTGGGACAGATCGGTAACCATGTCGGCGTCGGAAGGGGCGGCGGGTTTAGCCATCTTGAGTCTCCATCGAATCGGCGGGCCTCTTCTCTGAATCTGTTCAACTGATAGGTGATGCGCATTGACAAGGGTCAAAGCCCCACCGCAATGGGCCGTTAAGCATCGGAAAACGACCAGCCTTCCAGCTTCGATCAGCGGCCCATATGACGGGCGATGGCGTGGAACGCCGCGACGGTATCCTTCATGCGCTGTGGATTCGTGGCCTCGGGCCATGTCGAGAGCTTCACAAAGACCATCCCGCGTTCGGGCGAGACATAGATGCATTGCCCGAAAACACCGAGACAGAAATGACCGCTTCGGTCCCGGTCCTCGATCCAGAACTGGTTTCGGTAGCATCCGTTCGGGAAGTAATCCCGACCGTGGTCGTTGAAATGGCCATGATCGCCACCCTGTACATCGGCAATCCAGGCATGGGGAATGACCTGCCGTCCTGCGACCATGCCGCCGTCGAGGTAAAGCTGACCGAAGCGGGCGAGATCCCGCAGGCTGGCGTTGAAGCCGCCACAGGCCAGCGCATAGCCGGACGGATCGACGGTGAAATAAGCCTCGGCCTCTGCCCCGAGCGGTTTCCAGAGCCGGTCCGATACGATTTCGGGCAGGCGCTGCCCCGTCACCCGCTCCATCGCATGGGCAAGGACATCGGTTTCGATCGACCGGTATTCGAACCGCGTGCCATGCACGGCCTCTGTGGTTTTCAGCGAAAGGATCTGATCATGGACCGAGGCGGGCCAGTCGGCGTGTTCATAGCCGGGCGGAACCGGTTTCCAGCCTGATGCAACGTCCATCTTGCCGATATCGCTCATCCGGTTCGCATAATCGGATTCGTCGAACCGAACGCCTGACGTCATGTCCATGACCTGACCGAGCGTGGCACCGGCCCAGGCAGTGGCGGCAAGTTCCGGAAGGACATCGGTGACCAGCGCATAAGGATCGAGCAGCCCCTCCTCGATCAGCGGCGCGGCAGCGGTCGCGGTTATGGACTTCGACACCGACTGCATAAGGTGCAGCGATCCGAGGCTCATGCCGTTCCAGTAGGATTCGTGGATGATCCTGCCATCCATCAGCACCAGAAAGCCGTCGGTATAGGTCCGGTCGATCCATTCGGCGACGGTTGTGGGGCCTGCGCCCGTGTCAAAGGTTATCCCCTCGATCGGCACCTGCGTCTCTTCCAGCGGCCGCATGTAGTCGCCGCGCGGAACAGATGCAGTCGGCAACAGCTTGCGCATATGCTGGAAGGCCCAGCGGTTCCAGGGCGGCCGGTCCCAGTCGATCATCGGCACCCGCCATTCGGGCGGCGGTGGCGTGCCGACCATGATCGGCGGAGGTGTCTCGGAATTCAGATAACTGTGCATCCTGTTCCCTTCCGTCCCCTGCGTCTTACCGCTCTCCTGCGACATCCTTGTGCACGATCACATCGCATTGCGGCCATGTCTCGATGATCTTCCGGCGCAGACTGGCACCGATGGCATGGGCGTCGCGCAGCGACTGATCTCCGTCGAGCTCGATGTGGATATTCACGAAAACCCTGCTGCCCGCCATCCGTGTCTTCAGATCGTGGAAACCATGCACGCCCGGCCAGGTTCCGGCAAGCTCGCCGATTGCGGCGATCAGTTCGGGGTCGGCACGCCGATCCATCAGCGCATCCCAGGCCCCCTTGCCAATCCGAATAGCTCCGAAGATCAGCATCAGGGCTGCTGCGAGAGCCACAACGCTGTCGACCTGCCCGACACCAAAATGGCGCGAAATCCACAAAGCGCCGATTGCGCCCACGGACGGCATCAGATCGGACATGTAGTGCAGGGAATCCGCCGCAACGACCTTGTTGCCGGTCATCCGCGCGACCCTCCGCTGCCAGAGGACAAGCGCCACGGTCAGAAGGATCGACACCACCATGACGGCAATCCCGCGCCCCTCTTGCGCAAGCGCGGTCGGCGTATCCGACAGAAGCCGACGCACTGCGCCGGTGCCTATGACCACGCCCGAGATGACGATAAAAACCGATTGCGCCAGCGCCGCGAGATCCTCGACCGATGTATGGCCAAAGGCATGATCGTCATCGGCGGGGCGTGCCGCATAGAATATCGCCATAAGCCCGCCGAGCGACATCATCAGGTCAAGCGCACTATCCGCCAGTGAGGCCGCGACCGACAGCGCCGAAGTGGCGCCAAGCGCCCAGAGCTTGAGCCCAACGAGGATCAGCGCGACCGAGACCGAGGCGATCCCGGCGGAGAGGTTGAGAGAGGTCTTTTGCACGTGCTTGATCCGGCAGGTCTTTGACCGGGCTCATACCATCCCCGGGCGGGGCGCGAAAGGCGCACCGTTCTTACGATGCAGCGCAGTCCAGGTGGAACGCCACCCGGTCACTATCCCGCCCGTTGACCCTCAACGCGACGGCATGTTGCCCCGGATAGTGCCGCCGGGTTGTAACCTCGCGAAAGCGGTGGGTACGCCGGAACTCGCGGCTTTCTCCGGCTTCAAGCGTCAGGACCGTCCCCTTGAACACTTTCGGAGAAAGCTGGCCATTCGCCTTTCGGAAGTGGAGGACGTAATCAACCGTCAGCTCCTGCGGCTCTGTCGTTGTGGACGACAAATCGGCGGCAATGGTCAGGTCGTCGCCCATCCCCACACGGTCCGCCGAAAGACGCGGCACGACCGGCGCGAGACGTGGCGGCATCCGACCAAAGACGGCAAGCGTATCGGCGTCACCCGCCTTGATCAGCCCACGGCAGGCGTGGCGCAGGAGCGCCCGGCGCGGTTGATCGGCGCCATCCATCCAGTCCCGGGCGATGCACGTCACGAGGGCCGGATGATCCTTGGCGATATCGTTCAGGTGATTTGCAACGGATCGCCGAACATATTCCTCCGGATCGTCGCGCAGCCTTGACAGAAGCGGCAGGGCCGGCGCGGGATCGGCCCTGAGCGCGGGCAACTGCATGGCCCACGGCAGACGCGGGCGCGTTCCTTCGGAAACCAGACGGCGCACATGGCGGTTCGGATCATCAACCCAGCGCGACATGATGGCCAAAGCCCGGCCCTGATCGGCCAGCAGGAAATGGCGGATGCCGAATTCCGATGAAAAACGCTTGGTCATCTCGGCCAGCGCCGCCATCGAACTGTCGAACGCGTCCAGCCCGTACTGGCCGACGATCATGGTCAGCGGCAAGATACCCCAGCCACAGATGCCGTCTTCATCCGACGGCGCGGCGGCATGGTCCAGAGGATCGGGATGCAACACCGCCGTCAGGATGCGGTTGCGTTCCTCCGCATCGCCCGGCAACTGCGCATGTAGCGCATCCGCAATCAGCTGGGCGCGGGCTTTCAGTTCCAGCGCCTCCAAACCGGGCAAGACCGCATTCTCAAAAGCTCCGGCGTTAAATCCTGCCCAATGGCGTGACATCAGCCGCCCGATCAGGCTCACGAGGCCGGGTGAATAGACGGATTTGAACGGTTCCATGAGGTTCCCCGACCATGGCAAGACCCGAAGGACCCTGCCATGGTCGGGGACGGAGCGCCAAGCCCGTGAGCGGCGCGCTCCTGCCACCCTCCTGTCAGGAGGATGGCGGCTACCCGATCAGTTGGGCGTAGAAATCGTAGGCACCGGCGGTGGTCGAAAGCTGGTTGGTGCCCTGCGTGTCACCGGCATAGGCCATGATCGCCCGATGCGTCTGCGGCCCGAACGAACCATCGATGCCACCATGGTAGTAACCCCAGTTCGACAACCGGGTCTGCACCGCGCGGCGCTCATAGGCCGAGAGCCTGTTAAAGGCCTGTGCCGCCGGGCTCGAATAAATGCCGGACTGATAGGACGGTTGCTGATAGCTCGGCTGGTAGGTCGGCTGCTGATAGCTTGCCGGGGCACGGTAGGTCTGAGCCGGCGGCTGGTACTGCGGCTGGGTGTAGCGCTGGGTCGTGGCCGGTTGGCTGTTGCGGTTGTTCAGGATCACCGCGCCGATGATCGCGGCAGCGGCGAGACCCTTGACGAGGTCCTGTTCCTTCTTGCCCCAGGCATGGGCGGGGGCGGCGGCGGTCATTGCCAGCGACAAGGCGGCAATACCGGAAATCGTGGTGCGTCTGACATTGGGCAGCATGTCGTTTCCTTTCGTGCTGAACACTTGCCCCGATATGGCCGACCGCGGGTTGCTAGGCAAAATCAGCCCCTCGTTATGCGATAACCGGGCGCCCGGTGTCCGCTTTGCGCCTGTTTTGTATCGAAAATTTTTTTCGCCCAGCCACCAAGGATTGACGCCGCCCCTGCGTCATAGTTCCGTCATGCGCATGCAAACACCGGATGAGGCCCTGGCGATTGCCGCCGCGAACGGAGACCGCGAAGCCTTCGCGGCGCTCCTCAACCGGCATTACGACCGGGTCTTCGGGTTGTCATTCCGTCTGACCGGGTCGAAGGCCGAGGCCGAGGACCTGACGCAGGACATCTGCCTTGCCTTGCCCGCGAAGCTTGGCAGCTACCGGCAGGCCGCGCGGTTCACGACCTGGCTCTACCGGGTCACCGTCAACGCCGCCCATGACCGCCGCCGCCGGATGGTGACGCACCGGAAGGCGGCCGATGGCTGGGGCGATTGGGAGATCGCTCGCCGGGCCGAGATTGCCGAGGCGGAGGAGGCCGAGGACTGGCTGACCGCCACGATGGCACGGCTGACGCCGGAACTGAGGGACACGGTTGCGCTGACTCTGGGCGAGGAGCTGAGCCAGAAGGACGCCGCCGAAGTGCTCGGCGTTTCCGAAGGCACCGTCGCCTGGCGGATGAGCGAGGTCAAGAAACGCCTGCGCGAAATGGCGCGGGCGGAGGGCATGTTATGAGCGATGAATTCGAAAAGCTTCGCGCGGGCCTGAAGGCCAACCCCGCCCCCGATCCGGCGGCGAAGGCCGAAGCCCTGCGCCGCGCGATGGAAAATTTCGACCGCCACCAAGAAACGGCGACTAAGCCGCGTCCCAATCAGGACCGCCCCGAACGGGCGGGAGTTCTGACAGGAGTACGCGAGATGTTCACGAAACTCACGACCCGCGGCGCACTCGCCGCCACCGCCTCCGTCGCCGCCATTGGGATCGGCGTGATGATCTGGCCGAGCCTTGAGGGGCAGAAGGTCACGCCGCAACCGACAGTGCCAGTTGTGCAGGAACCCGCACCTGCTGAAAACGAAAACCGCTTGCGGCAGGCGGAGACCAAGGAGGAATTCGACGACACGGCGATTGCCGATGCGAAGACCTCCTCAGATGCCTTGGGCCGGGCGGAAACCGTCGTGGAGGCAGCACCCATGGTGATGGCCGAGGAACCTGTGATCGTGATGGATGAACCGTCGATCGCGCTGACCGCACCGGCCGCCGACTCTGTCGCGACGGCGAAACGTGCCAACGGCAACTCCCCGCAATTCAGCGGTTACGCGCAGAGCGGGATAGCACTTCCAGAGGCCGAGATCGCTCCGCTTCCCGAACCGGATACCGAAACCTACGCCAACGATGACCCGAACCCGGTGAAGATCGTGGCGGAGGAACCGGTTTCCACCTTCTCCATCGACACCGACACCGCGTCCTACTCGGTCATCCGCTCCTCGCTGACGAACGGCCACCTCCCCCCGAAGGAGGCCGTCCGGATCGAGGAGATGGTGAACTATTTCCCCTATGACTACGCCGCGCCGGATGCGGGCGAGGCCCCGTTCCGCGCCTCGATCAGCCTCTTCCAGACGCCCTGGAACGAGAACACGCAGCTTCTGCGGATCGGCATTCAGGGCGAACTGCCCGCAACTGATGACCGCCCGCCGCTGAACCTCGTCTTGCTGATCGACACGTCGGGCTCGATGGACGACCCGAAGAAGCTGCCGCTTCTGAAACAGTCCTTCGGCCTGATGCTCGGCCAGCTCCGCCCCGAGGATAGGGTGGCCATCGTCACCTATGCGGGCTCGGCCGGGCTGGTGCTGGTACCGACCGAAGCGTCCGACCGCGCCACAATCCTCGCAGCGCTCGACCGGCTCAACGCGGGGGGCTCGACCGCCGGGCAGGAAGGCTTGCAACAGGCCTATCAGGTGGCCGAGAGCATGGCCGAAGACGGGCGTATCGGCCGCATCCTTCTGGCCACCGACGGAGATTTCAATGTCGGCATCCACGACCCCGAGGAACTGAAGGACTTCATCGCGAAGAAACGCGACAGCGGCACCTACCTGTCCGTCCTCGGCTTCGGGCGCGGCAATCTCGACGACGCGACGATGCAGGCCTTGGCCCAGAACGGCAACGGCACGGCGGCCTATATCGACACGCTTTCCGAAGCACAGAAGGTGCTGGTCGACCAGCTTTCCGGCGCGCTCTTCCCCATTGCCGACGACGTCAAGATCCAGATCGAGTTCAACCCAGCGGCCGTCGCCGAATACCGGCTGATCGGCTATGAGACGCGGGCGCTCGCGCGCGAGGATTTCAACAACGACAAGGTCGATGCGGGAGAGATCGGCGCGGGCCATCAGGTAACGGCGCTTTACGAGGTCACGCCGGTCGGAAGTCCTGCCATCCTCAGCGACCCTCTGCGCTATGCCGAACCCACGCTTGCAGGCGATTTCGCCGAACTCGGCTTCCTCAAGCTCCGCTACAAGCAACCGGGCGAAGAAATCTCGACGCTCATCGAAACCCCGATCCCGGTAACGCCGGGCGAGGCCGACGCCGACGCGAACTTCGCCGCCGCCATCGCGGGAATGGGCCAGCTTCTCAGTAATCCGAAATATCTGGGGGAGTGGAGCTGGGACGAGGCGATCGGACTTGCGAACGGCGCGAGGGGCGAAGACCCGTTCGGCTACCGCGCCGAAGCTGTGCAACTGATGCGGCTTGCCCAGAGCCTTGCCCGGTGACCTACAGCGTTGTGTCCTGAAAGCCCAGCTCGGCACTCAGATCCAGCACCATGCGGCGCATCCAGCGATGCGCCGCATCCTTGTCGTGACGGGAATGCCAGTAAAGGCTGATATCGGGTGCCGGTATCGGGACCGGCGGCTGGAAGAACCGCAGGCCCAATGGCTCCCGCACCACGCGGGCGAACTGGACCGGCAACGCCGCCGTCATGCCGCCCCGCGCCACGGCCAGAGCGACCGCCTGAAAATGCGGCAGCGCGAGCGTCACCCGGCGGGACTGGCCGTGACGTTCCAATGCTGTATCGACCTGCCCCGTCATCGAGCCGTCAACCGAGCGGATGGCGTGATTGAGCTTGCAGAAGACCGCAAGCGGCATCGTCTCGCCCTCGGTCAGACCCGCAACGGCCGGATCGTCCCGCGCCGCAGCCATCACGAAGGGCGACCGGAAAAGCGGC
Organism: Albidovulum litorale; assembly: GCF_025751495.1. Lineage (GTDB taxonomy): Bacteria > Pseudomonadota > Alphaproteobacteria > Rhodobacterales > Rhodobacteraceae > Albidovulum > Albidovulum litorale. The sequence goes on from NZ_JAOWKZ010000001.1 coordinate 1,007,971, forward strand.
GTTTTCGCGACACCTTCGGGCAGGGTGATCGGACGCTCCAGCGCCATGTCGGCCTGATCGTCACGCAGGATGCGTTCGACACCGCCAAGCGAGCTGTCCAGTACCCGTATCCGGACCCCCGGAGCGATGCCATGCAGCTTCTCTGCCAGTTGCGGCATCATCAGCATCGAAAAGAAATCGGATGTCAGAAGGGTGAACGTCCGCTCCAAAGCCGCCGGATCAAAGGCCGGGCCGGGCGCCAGCATGCGCTCGATCTCTTCCAATGCGGATCGGGCGCGCGGCGCCAGTTCTTCGGCCCGCGGCGTCGGGATCATCGTATTGCCACGGCGAACGAAAAGCTGATCGCCGAGCGCGTGGCGCAATCGGTTCAACGCGGCACTGACGGCGGGTTGCGAAAGGCCGATCCGGTCCCCCGCCCGTGTCACGCCACGTTCCTGCCAGAGCGCGTCAAAGACACGGATCAGGTTGAGGTCGAGCGCATTGATATCCATGGCGTGGATCGGCCCTATAACAACTTGCAATTTCATTGATGGGCGAAGTGGCGCTAGTTTGCAAGCAGGCCGCCCGGAAGGTGGCACCAGACAAGGAACCCCGTCATGAACGCCCTATCGCAACCGGAGTCCCGGATCGAACTCTTCTGGTTTCTCAACAACCTGCTGGCTATCCCGGTCTCTGCCGCTCAGGGCGAGGACAATATCTCTGTCGTCGAGCAATGGGCGGCCCATGGTGACAGCCCTCCCCTGCATATCCACCATTCCGAGGATGAGGTCTTCGTCTGTCTCGCGGGGCGGCTTCGCATCAATATCGACGGCAGGGATGTCTATCTCGAAGCTGGCGGTACTGCGATGGCGCCGAAGGGCAAGCCGCACAGCTTCCGCGTCGAAAGCAAAGACGGGGCACATTTTCTGGCGATAACAACCGGTAAGGATTTCGAGGACATGGTGCGCCGGGTGGCCCGCAAGGCAACCGCCGCTACACTTCCCGAACCAGCGGAGCCGACCGAGGATATGAAAGCCGCACTCACCCGAATCTGTGCCGAACACCGGATCGAGATCGTCGGCCCGCCTCTGCATTGAAGACGGGTACAGCTTACCCGGCAGCAGGCGTCTGGCATTCGTCTGTCAGGTCTTGCCCGCAAGGTCTGTCAGCGGACAAACTTCCAGACGAAACCGACTGCCACGATGCCAGCGATCAACAGAAGGGCCGGGTTGTCGACAGCCGGAACCGTCCAAGCGAAGGACATCCCGTCCGAACCGGCATGAGCCCCTGCTGCAATTCCATATTCAACCATGTCCTACCCCCAGGACGTGACTGCATCCCAGTAATCATAGCACAAAAGCCGGAATAACGTGTTGTGAATCTCACGACGGGATTTCTGGCTTGACTGCATTGACGCACCGGTCCTTCCGGTCAGCCCCCGGGCAAAAAAAAGAAAGGGGCGCCATAAGCGCCCCTTCGCGTCAAACTGCTGCCTTCGGATCAGACCTCTGCCTTCTCCACGGCCTTCGCCTCAACCGTCGAGGGACCTGCGATCTCAATCCGGCGCGGCTTCAGAGCTTCCGGCACTTCGCGGACAAGATCGACGTGCAGCATACCATCGGCATGGGTCGCGCCCGTGACCTTAACGTGATCGGCCAGCGCGAAGCGGCGCTCGAAAGCGCGGGTCGCGATGCCGCGATGCAGGTACGTCTTGCCTTCTTCCTCGGCGGCCTTCCGGGCCGAAACGAGCAGCGCGCCTTCCTTCACCTCGACATTCAGCTCATCGCCAGTAAACCCGGCGACGGCGATCGTGATGCGGTAGGCATTCTCATCGGTCTTTTCGATATTGTAGGGCGGATAGGTCGGCTGCGGCGCATCTGCCGACAGCACCCGGTCCATCAGGTCGGCGATCCGGTCGAAACCGACAGTCGCACGGTAAAGCGGTGAAAAATCATAGGTTCTCATGGTCATCCTCCATAGAGCGATACCTGGGGCCCACCTTTCGGTCGGGCGATTGAACATTTCCGGGACCCGCATTCGGCACCCCGGCATGGATCAGATGTGGGCGGATTTTCCTGATTTCAAGGGGTCAGGGACGGATGAACCGCGCCCCGTTTCCGACCGTATCGCCTGTCGTCCCGCCGCCGGGCACGATCCGTCGCGCGGTGAAACCGCTCGGGGCCGTGCTTGTCCCCGCGACATTCACCCCGCGCCCGGTCCGCAGCGCCTGACGCAGCCGGTCGACCGCGTCCGGCAGGGTCATTCCGAACGAAATCGGCTTGCCCTCATCGCGGTAGCCACCCGAGATGATCGAGACGATGACTGGGCGGTTTCCCGACCGGTCAAAAACCGGCGCCCCGGATGAGCCGAAATCGACATCGCAATCAAACGCGATGAGCCTGTCGCGCCGTCCGATCACGCCGCATTCCGCCTGCCGGGAGGGCGCTGATCCCTGCCGCGCGCGAAGGACACCACGCCTACGCTGCGCAGCGATCCATTAAGATGCGCAACCCGGAAAGGGGCGGCCGTCGCCGCGGGAATCGGTTCGGCAAGTTCCAGAAGGGCGAGATCGGCCGATACCCGCGCCGCGCCGTCGGTCTCCTGAGGATCGTAACTCGCATCCGCGACACTGCGCACAACCGCGCTTTCCGCCACCGACCTGCCATCCCTGAGCCCGGCGCGGAACCGCAACACCGCGGGATCGAAAGGCCCGTCCTCATCAAGGACGCAATGGGCCGCCGTCAGCACAAGATCGGGTGCGATAAGCGTTCCGGTGCAGTAGCCGTTTTCCCCGACATCGACCCGCCCCACCGCTTCCAGCCCCAGAAGATCCTGCCTAAGGCTCAGGCGTTTCAGATCCTGGGCGAGGCAGGGACCGGACAGCAGAAGCGCGGTCAGCACGTATCCGGCAAACTCGCGCATCACTCCCTCACGGTTTCACGAACTTAGCGCCGCCGGTCCCCTGGCTGTCGGCACTGCCGAAACCGACCGAAGGCATAACCTTACGGAACGTCCCCTCATCGGCGGCAAAGGCCGCCCGCAATTCGTTCAAGGGCTGCGTCATCGCCGTGCCGAGCGCAACGCGCTGACCATCGACCTCCGCTTTTGCAGATACGACCGATACGATCACCGGTTCACCCCCCTGCATGCTGAAGACCGGTGCCCCCGACGACCCGAATTCAACCGAACAGGTCAGGACGAGAATGCCGGGCTGACGACCGAGCACTTCACAATCGTCCTCAAGCGACGGAGCCTCGGAGCGGTCAAACCCGTAGGATACAATGCCGACCGTATCGCCGCCGCGCGGATCGTTCCCGATGGAAAAAGGCTGAATTGATGGCAGCCGGATCGGCGTGTCGAGTTCAAGGAAGGCCAGATCATAGGCCACCCGGTCCACACGCTCCCTGCCCTCATAGACATAATCTGGATGCGCAAGAACACGACGGACCTTGCGATAGGCCGCCGCGCGGCCGTTGCGCCAGCCCGCAAGGAAGGTGAAATCCTCGGTGTCATGCATGACGCCGCTATTCATGTCGTAAAGGCAATGCGCGGCGGTCAGCACCAGCGATGGTGCGATCAGTGCGCCGGAACAGAATGAATCATCGGAAATGTCGATGCGTCCCACGGCCTCCCAGCCGCGCGTGGCATCACCGGTTTCCAGCCTCTTGAGTCCGGTTTCGGCACCTAGGGCCGCAACCGGCAAGAAAGCCAAAACTGTCGCCGCCAGGGTCTGCCACATCTGTCCACCTCTCCCAGCCCAGTGCTCTATCTGGCCGTTAGGGCAAATTTATGGCCGGGCGTTCCGGCCCGGCCAGACGTCACTCAGAATGACGGCGTCTTTTCCGCGCAACGTGTCCTCAGCGCCCCAGAGCAACCGGGCGCGGCCCGCCGGTCGCCCAGTCAATGAGTTCCACGGTGTGTACGATGGGCAGATCCGTACCCGATCCGATCTGCATCATGCAGCCGATATTGCCTGCCGCGATCAGGTCGGGCTTGCGCGCCTCCAGCGTCTTAACCTTCCGCGCCTTGAGTTCGGCTGAAATTTCCGGCTGTAGGAGATTGTAAGTGCCTGCCGAGCCACAGCAGAGATGCGGGTCAGCGGGTTCCACGACCTCAAAGCCGACGGCCTTCAGCAGTGCCTTCGGCGCTGACGTCACCTTCTGGCCATGCTGCAGCGAACAGGCCGCGTGGTAGGCGACCTTCAGGGCCTCGGGCGCCTGTCCCTCCACGCCAAGCCGCACGAGCAGTTCGGTCACGTCGCAGGCCAAAGCCGCGACACCCGCCGCATCCGCAGCCAGAGCAGTGGTGCGGAACATATGGCCGTAATCCTTGACCGTCGTGCCGCAGCCACTGGTGTTGATGACGATGGCGTCCAGCCCAGCACCGTTCTTCTCGGCCATCCAGGCGGAGATATTGGCGGCGGCCGAGGCATGCGCCTCAGCCTCGCGACCCATGTGATGGGTCAGCGCCCCGCAGCAGCCCGCCCCCTTCGCGACGACGACCTCGCAGCCGAGCCGCCGCAGCAGCCGGATCGTCGCATCGTTGATGTCGGTGTTCAGCGCCTTCTGCGCGCATCCGGTCATCAGCGCGATACGCATCCGCCGCTCACCCGTTGCCGGGAACACCTGCGGAGCGTCATTGCGGCTGACCGGCGGTATCCGCTTCGGCGCCATTGCCAACATTGCCCTAAGCCGCGCATCGGGCAGAAGTCCGGCGAAGGGACGGGCCAGTTTCGCGCCCAAGAGTGACAATCGGAACAGCCGGGGATTGGGAATGACCCGCGCCAGAACCCAGCGCAGGGCGCGATCCATGAACGGTCGCCGGTACGTCTTCTCAATATGAACGCGGGCGTGATCGACCAGATGCATGTAATGCACGCCCGAGGGGCAGGTCGTCATACAGGCAAGGCAAGAAAGGCAGCGGTCGATATGCCGGACGGTTTTCTCATCCGCCGGGCGGTCGTTTTCCAGCATGTCCTTGATCAGGTAGATGCGCCCGCGCGGGCTGTCCAACTCGTCACCCAGCACCTGATAGGTCGGACAGGTCGCCGTGCAAAACCCGCAATGCACGCACGACCTGAGGATTTCGTTCGCCCGGGCGATGCCGGGGTCCTGAAGCTGCTTTTCGGTGAAACTCGTCTGCATCAGCCCATCAGCCCCGGATTGAGAATGCCCTTCGGATCGAACCGCGCGCGGAGGTCCGCCGATATCTTCGCCAGTGCCGGTGGTTCGGGATGGAACGGCGCGATACGGGCGCAGGTATCCTCCGCCGCCCTGATCAGGGTTGCATGCCCCTTGAACGAACCGAGCCGCGCCCGCGCATCCTCTCCCTCCGGCAGAAGCGCCCAGATCAATCCCCCGCCCCAGTCGAGCATATATTCGCAGGCAAGCGCCGCCACGAGAGCGGGCGCATCAGACGGCCGCACGGACAATCGCCAGACGTCACCGCCCTTGCCCGCGAATAGCGAGACATTCGCGACGCGCTGCCACAGATCGGCAACCCGGTCCGGATCAGTCTCGATCCGGACCGGGCCATGGGCGACCAGAAGCCCTTCCAGCTTGTCGGCCCGGTATTCGACCGATGCCGCGAAGCCCTCTATCCGGATCAAAACGCCTTCCCCCGGCAGGAAGGCCGCCCCGGTCACGTCATGGGGCGAACCGAGCGCCGCCGACATGGCAGCGACTGCGGCCGTTGCCCCCTCGGCCGCGACGACCAGCGTCGCCGCCGCCGCAGGAACCGGCAGGACTTTCAGCGCGACCTCGGTCAGAACGCCCAACGTACCCCAGCTACCGGCCATCAGTTTTACGAGATCATAACCGGTCACGTTCTTCATCACGCGGCCACCATTCTTGACGATCGCCCCGGTACCATCGACGAACCGCACCCCGAGAAGCGCATCGCGGCAAGCGCCCGCCTGCACCCGGCGCGGACCCGAGACATTGGCCGCCACCATGCCACCCACGGTCGGATGACCGTCGAGCCCCAGCAATCCGCGCCAGTCGGCAGGTTCGAAGGCCAGTCTCTGACCTTCCTTTGCCAGGGCAGCCTCGAGATCGGCAAGCCGCGTTCCCGCCCTGGCAACCACCGTCAGGGCCTCGGGCTCGTAAAGCGAAATGCCGGACAGGCTGGAAAGGTCCAGCACTTCGCCGACAACCGGCCGACCCACGTTCCGCGTTCCACCGCCGACGATGCGCAACGGTCCCGTCGCTCCCGCGACGATCCCGGCCACCTCATCTTCCGTCTCTGGCTTCATCATCTTCTTCTGTTCCGAAATACGTCGGGAGTCCCGGGGCAACGCCCCCGGGCGGCTGTCAGGCCGCGCGCCGACCGGCACTCACGGTCAACGGAAACACTTTTGCGGGATTGAGCAACCATGCCGGATCGAAGACATCCTTGACCCGCATCTGCGCCTCCATATCCGCAGGTGAATACTGATCGGGCATCAGGTCCCGCTTTTCGATGCCAACGCCATGTTCGCCCGTCAGGCAACCACCCACCTCGACGCAGAGCTTCAGAATCGCGGCCCCGAGTGCTTCGCAGGTCTCCAGATCGCCGGGCTTGTTGGCGTCAAAAAGGATAAGGGGATGCATATTGCCGTCGCCCGCATGAAAAACATTGGCGACATCCAGCCCGTATTCCCGGCTCATCTCGCCAATCCGCTTCAGGACATGCGGCAGCGCGGAAACCGGGATCGTGCCGTCGAGGCACATATAATCGTTGATCTGCCCCATCGCACCGAAAGCCGACTTGCGGCCAAGCCAGATTTTCTTTGCCTCGTCCTCGGAAGCAGCCTCGCGGAACTCCACCGGGTCATGACGCATCGCGATCTGCCGGATGAGGCCAAGCTGTTCGTCGATCTCGGCGGGTGCGCCCTCGACCTCGACGATCAATAGGGCCTCGCAATCGGGATATCCGGCCTTGGCAAAATCCTCGCAGGCGCGGATGCAGGGGCGGTCCATGAACTCGATCGCCACCGGAAGGACGCCGGCCTTGATGATGTCGGCGACGCAGGCCCCCGCGACTTCATTCGCGTTGAAGGCAATGAGCACAGGCCGTGCGCCTTCAGGCTTCGGCAGGATACGCAGGGTGGCTTCCGTCACGACACCCAATTGCCCTTCCGACCCGCAGACCACGCCGAGAAGATCGAGCCCGCCCGCATCCATATGGGCCCCGCCGATCTCCATGATATCACCCGCCATCGTCACCATGGTCACGCCCAGAAGGTTGTTTGTTGTCACGCCGTATTTCAGGCAATGCGCACCGCCCGAATTCATCGCAATGTTCCCGGCTATGGCGCAGGCAAGCTGCGACGATGGATCCGGCGCATAGAAGAATCCGTCGGCTTCCACCGCACCGGTGACCGACAAATTCGTTCGTCCGGCCTCCACCCGGATGAAACGGTCGGCATAGTCGATCTCCAAGACCCGGTTCATCCGCGCAATGCCGAGGATGACCGAATCCGCTGTTGGCAGCGCCCCACCTGCCAGCGATGTGCCCGACCCGCGCGGCACGACCGGCACGCCTTCGGCGTGGCAGACCTTCAGCGCCGCCACCACCTCGCCGGTCGAGCGCGGCAGGACGACCGCCAGAGGCGGGCAGCGATAGGCGGCGAGCGCATCGCATTCATAAGCGCGCGTCTCGGTCGGGTCGTCGATGACCGCATCGGCGGGCAGGACCTTACGCAAACGCGCGACAATGTCCGCGCGTCGTGCAATGATAGTGGGGTCTGGCGCCGGGATATGCATATCAATCTCCAAATTGGTAAAAAATTATAACCAATTATACAATAAAGCAACCAATTGATTGCCCGTTTCCCTGGGTCGATGCATTTCAGAACTACTGCACGGCAAAGTGATACCGATATTTCTGCGACCGTGGCAGTCTGTATCCATGATCAGAAACGGGCTATTTTTTCTTTCCACCCTCGCCACCCTGCCAGCTTATGCTGACGCACCGCAGGTTGTCGCCGCCGAGGCCATCCATCAGGGCGCGGACTGGTTCATTTCCGTAACGCTTGCCCATCCCGACACCGGCTGGGACCACTATGCCAGCGGCTGGGAAGTCCTTGCGCCGGATGGCACAAAGCTCGGCTATCGGGAACTGACCCATCCGCATGTCGAGGAACAGCCCTTCACGCGGTCGCTGTCCGGCGTGGCGATTCCTGAAGGGCTCGACCATGTGCTCATCCGACCGCGCTGCACCCTCGATGGGTGGGTCGGAAGCCCGACGCGAATGAACATTCCAAACAGATTACCCAGGAAATCGTTCAGCGGTCTTTTGCCGAAAAGTGGACGTTACGTAAATCTGTCATCAACTTGTCATCGGGGAATCGCAAAAGTTGTGGTATCTTTTTCTCCGCAGCCAACATTGCACAAAAAAACATAGACAATTCGGGAGGATGTCATGAGCCAGGCAAAACGCCGCGACGATATTGATCTGTTCGTGGATGACCTGCTGGCAAGGCCCGAACGAGCAGAAGAGCTGAAGCGCATGCTGCGCGACCGGCTCGGCGCCCCGATTCCGCCGTTCGGACGCCGACCACACCTCAAGGTTGTATCCGAAACAGCCAACGATCCCGATAGCCTGTGGGACAATGTTCCGGTCTGACAGCCGGAAACATCGGGAAGATGCCCTTCGCCAATGTGAGGGACAGGGCTCGGTCGCCAACCGGCATCAATTCCCGTGCGCTCACGCTTCTCAGCCATGTGCGGCTGATCCGCACCTAGGGCGCAATCGGGTGAAGTCAGAACTGGATGCGCGCCGGGATCGGGGCCTTGCTTGGCACCAAGATCGCTGCAGCCGTTCGGATCAACTTGCCAGGAGCGCGCGGGCCCCGTCCGGTCTGATCAGCGGCGTCCTTCGCGCAGCCATGCGCCCACGGTCAACGCTGCGGCGATCAGAAGAAACGCCCAGGCGGGCAACAGCGGTGCGATGTGGATATCGAGTGTCTGATACGCCTCGCGCGGCGTTATTCCGATCCAACCGCGCCCGATCGCAGGCCGCCCTTCTCTGACCCGCCGAACATCGGGCGCGCCGTCTTCCAAAGCGAGGAACCCGCCATTCGTCGGCGTGACAACTGGCGCGAGCTTTTCTCCGCTCGCGATGGTTTCCTCGAACTCCTTCGGCGCGGCTGGACCAAGGGCCATTACCCGGTCCAACTCGCCATCCGTCATCCGGTAAAGCCCGATCTCGGTCGCCTGAAACTCTGCCCGGTAGCGGCCCGGCGCGGCCTCTGTAAGCTGCAAGACCGTTTCCGTGCCGTCAGGTGCCGTCACCGTCACCTCACGCGCGCCTTCGGTCAGCGTCCGGCGGGTGATGGTCAGGCTCTGGCCCTCTGCCTCAGCGGTCAGCGCCTCCTCCTCCAGATCGGGTTCCTTCATCATCCAATGGGCAAGACGGCGCAGCAGTTCCAGTTGCGGCCCGCCGCCCTCGAAACCCCGGTTCCAGAGCCAGGCATGGTCGGACGCCAGAAGCGCGATCCGTCCCTCGCCAACTCGATTCAGAACCAGAAGCGGTTTGGCCCGAGGCCCCTCCATCACCACCTGACCGACCGGGTCCGCCAGATCGACGAGACGCATCCAACGTCCCCATTCGGGTGCCCCGACGCTGCCCGCAACGCCACCTTCGGGCGTGTAGGTCTCGAGCCCCTCGGTCACCGGATGGCGCTGGCCCAGATCCGACACACGGGGACGATAGCCCTCGTCGATCACGATCGCGGTGGGACGCGCGGGCAGGATGTCGCCCAGCCCGGAATGATAGAGGCTTTCGACCGACGCAAAGTCAGGTCCGGCCGAGACCAGAACCGCCCCGCCCTTTTCGACATAGTCGCGAATATTGTCGAGATACGAGGCCGGCAGAATGCCCCTCAGCCGATAACGGTCGAAGATGATCAGATCGAACTCTTCGATCTTTTCGATAAAGAGCTCCCGCGTCGGAAACGCGATCAGCGAAAGCTCCGACACCGGCACCCCGTCCTGCTTTTCCGGTGGGCGCAGGATGGTGAAATGCACAAGGTCCACCGCGCTGTCGGATTTCAATAGGTTGCGCCAGGTCCGTTCGCCCGCATATGGCTCACCCGATACAAGCAGCACACGCAACCGGTCGCGCACCCCGTTGATCTGAATGACCGCCATATTGTTGCGGTCGGTCAACTCACCTTCTTCCACGGCAAGCCTGATCTGCACCACGTTCTGGCCGCCGTGGTCGAGCGTCAGGGGCAGGTCCAGATCCTCGCCCACAGGCACGGTGAAGTCCTGGGCCGCGCCGCCGTCGATGGCCACCGACAAAACCACGGGACGCCCGGCGAGCTGACCCGGCATGTTTCCCTGCTCCTCGACCCGGAGCGTCAGGTTTATCGGCTCGCCGATGATGCCGAAAACCGGCGCGGTCTTGACCATCAGCCGCCTGTCCCAATCCGCCGCATGACCGGTCAGAAGGACATTCAGCGGCGAAGGCATGTCGGCACCGATCTCAAGATCATGAACCTGCCCGTCCGTCACAAGGATCGCGCCCGCGACCCGTGCACGCGGCTCTTCCGCAAGCGCCTGCGACAGCGCGGCGAGGGCCAGCGTGCCGGTATCCCCTGCCCCGTCTCCAATGACAATCTTTCGCAGTTCGGTATCAGGAAGCGCCGCCACCTCGGCCTCGACCCGGGCGACGGCGGCAGCGGTCTGCTCGGCGCGGTCCGATATCTTCTGGCTCGCACTCTCATCGACGACGAGGATGACGATATCGGACAGGGGTCGGCGGTTCTCAGTCTGCAGCGAAGGCTGCGCGATGCCGCCCAGCAGCACGGCGGCTGCGAGCATCCGTAACCAGCCACCCGACAGCCCGCGCCAGAGCGCAAAGCCGGTCATAAGCGCGGCCAGAACGGCTGTCGCCCAGATCACCGGCCATGGCAGAAGCGGATCAAAAATCACCTGACCGTTCATTGCCCCAGCCTTTCCAGAAGCGCTGGCACATGGACCTGGTCGGATTTGTAGTTGCCGGTCAGTACATGCATGATCAGGTTGACGCCGAAGCGATAGGCGATCTCGCGCTGGCGCTCGCCGCCAAGCCCGCTGCCGACCGGCAGAAGCGGCCGCGCATACTCGTCAACCGCCCATGCCCCGGCCCAGTCATTGCCGCCGATCACCACTGGCGTAACCCCGTCATTGAGGTTGCGGAACGGCATACCCTCGGCGCGTTCAGCATCAGGCGGCGCGGCCTCGACCCAGAGGGAACGCCCTGCATAGCGGCCGGGGAAGTCCTGCAACAGATAAAATGCCCGGGTCAGCACATGGTCGGAGGGGATCGGCTCCAGCGGCGGAATGTCGAGGGGCACGGCAAGGGCCTGCAGACGACGGCCCTCAGGTGAGGCAACACCGTAGCCCGCAACATCGGCGTCGCGGGTATCGAAAAGGATCATGCCGCCCGATCGGAGGTACCGGTTGAGCTTGCGATAGGCTTCGGGAGACGGCGCAGGTTGCGTTGTCGTCACCGGCCAGTAGAGAAAGGTAAAGACCGACAGGTCGTCGGTCTCCAGATCGACGGACATCGGCAGGATCGGCTCGACCGAGGTTCGGGCAAAGAGCACCTCCGAGAGACCGAGGAGCCCCGCCTGCGCGACCTCGTCCACGCGGGCATCGCCGGTGGTGACATGAGCCAGAACCACGCTGCCTGTCGCTTCGATCAGCCGCGTGTCCGCATTTGACTGCGCCCGGGCACCCTCTGGCAAGGGCACCAGAATTGCGGCAACCAAAACCGCCGCAATGCCCGGTAGCGCCCGCCTGAGCCGCCCTGAAAGCGCCAGCGACGCCACGAGGTCGATCATCAACATCGTCAGAGCCACCGCAAGGAACCAGCCCTTCAGAAGTGTCTCGCGCGGGACGCTCAACCCCTCGACAACCGTACCCGAAGGCCAGTCGACTGCGGCCAGTTTCCGGTCCGGCGCGATGACGTTCACGGCCATCAGACGGTCGCCCGAAGCATAAAGCCCGGGCGGCAGGTCGGGGCCGAGCACCGGCTCTGCCAGCCGCTCGCCGGGAATGCCGGGCAGGTCGCTTGCCTCCTGCAGGCTGCCGAACGCGTCGAGCACCCGCTCGGCAACCCAGGTCGTCCCTTCCAGATCGGCTTCGACGGGCCGTACCGGGCGGCTTGAAACCGCAAGCCGCTCAAGCATCTGCACGAAAAGACCCGAAAGCGGCAGGTTCGACCATTCGGCGTTTGCGGTGACGTGGAACAGCACGACCTGCCCCTCACCGATCGACCGCCGGGTCACGAGCGGCGTACCATCGGACAGTTCGGCAATCGTTGCCTCGGCCAGATCGGGACCGGGCTGTGCCAGAACCTGCGCCGTGACCGCGACATCGGTTGGCAGGGCGAGCCCGTGGAAGGGCGAGCCTTCGGCGAAAGGCTGAAGCGTCTTGGGTTCCCCCCAGCTCATCGCGCCGCCAACTGAACGTCCACCCGCCCGCAACCGAACCGGCAACAGGGGATCGGGCGCATCGCGCCCCACATCCGAGGCCGCAAGCCGTGGCCCGGCAAACCGCACCAAGAGCCCGCCAGCCTCGACCCAATCAACCAGCGCCTCCTCCTCCGTCACCTTGGCGATATCGGCGAGGATCACCACATCGGGATTGGACAATAGAACGTCGCCCACGGTGCCTTCGATCACCTCGGCTGTCGGCACCAGAGCCTGACGCAGGTAGTGATCGGGCGCCAGCAGTTGCAAGCCCTCGCGGTCCACCGTGCCTGCGACCAGCGCCACTTTCCGACGCTTCAGCGCGTCATCGGCCAGGGCCACCGCCCCCGCCGTTGCCTCGCCCGCGATCTCGAACCGGGTAATGCGATTGCGCAACTCGGGCGGAAGGTCGAATGCAGCCGTAACGCTGGTTTCACCAGACGCGAACTCGGCCGACGAGCGCGCCAGCTCCCGCTCGATCCCTGCCGGATCGAGCCCGCGCGCCACAACCTCGGTGGGTCCCGCCGCCACGTCCCGCGCCCTCAAAACACTCACACCAACCTGACCGCCCTCGTATGTCGCGGCGCCGAGCGCACGCACATCGCGCAAGCTCTCGACCGCCTTCACCTGGCCCCGCGCCGCCAGCACTTCGGTCAGTTCAACTCTGCCGTCCCGCGCGATCCCGTCTGACAGCCAGAGCGTGTCAAAACCTTCCTCGGGCAGTGCCGAAGTCAGCGCTTTCATATCCTCGACACCCGGCTCCCAGGCACGGGGCTGCAATCCCGGCAACCCGCGCGCCACGGTATCGGCAGCCGCAAAGACCAGCTCTCCCGGCGGGATATCGGTGAGCGCGACAAGCGCCACCGGCCGCCCCGCACGCCCCGCTTCGGAGAGGGCGGCAGCGATGCGCTGGGTCCGGCGCGGCCAGTCGCGGGCATCGGCCCAGCTTCCGTCAACGAGGATCAGAAGCGGCCCGTCGCCTGCTTCCGTTTGTTCGGGGTTCAGGACCGGTCCGGCAAACCCGGCAATGATCGCGGCCACGGCGAGCATCCGGATCAGCAGCAACCACCAGGGCGTCCGCTCCGTCTGTTGTTCGTCGTCCTTCAGCCCCAGCAGAAGCGCCACGCCCGGAAACCGCCGACGGATCGGCGCGGGCGGAATGGCGCGCAAGAGCAGCCACAGCACCGGCAGCGCCACGAGCCCCCAGAGCAGCCATGGTACGGTAAAGCCGATGGGGCCGAGGACGAACATCAGTGGTCCTTCCTCATCGCGGCATAAAGCCAAAGCAGCGCCGATTGTGCTGACGCGCCCGTATGATGCGTGGTGAACAGCCACCCTGCCCGCCGGGCAAGCGCAGCCAGCCGTTCCTTGCGTTCGGCCAGCCGTTGCCGATAGCGGTCGCGCAGGTCGCCCGCCTTCAAAGTTTCATGCAGCATGGTCCCGGCCATGCTTTCAAAGATCGTGCGCCCGTCATAAGGAAAAGCCTCTTCCACAGGGTCCAAGATTTGCATCAGGACCCCGGTCACACCCTTGTCAGCCGCAAGGCCCAGCGCCTTTTCAACCCCCTCGGGCGCACCCATGAAATCCGAAATGAAGACCGCGCGCGACCCCGGAAGAATGGCGCGTGCCTCGGGTGCGCCGAAATCCGCCTCGCCCGCCGGGCGGGTGAAGGCATGAGCCAGACGCAGAAGCTGCACCTCGCCCGAACGCGGCGGCGCAATAGGATCGGTCAGCCCGACCCTTTCGCCCGCCCGGATCAGAAGAACGCCAAGCGCGAGCGCCAGAAGGCGGGCGCGATCGGCCTTGGATTGTCGTTTCTGGTCGCCGGTAAATTCCATCGACTGTGCATCGTCGACCCAAAGATGCACCGACTGCGCCGCCTGCCATTCCCGTTCACGCACGAATTGCGCATCGGCCTTGCCCGACCGGCGCCAGTCGATGAACCGCGCTTCATCGCCCGCATGGGCGGGGCGGTACTGCCAGAACTCCGACCCCATGCCAGAGAGGCGGCGGCCATGTTCGCCAAGCTGCACGGTCGAGGCCAGATGGCGGGCATCGGCCATGAGGGGCGGCAGGGCAGACGCCAAACCTTCCGCATTGCGTCTCAGACCCGCCGGGCGGGCCGACATATGTCCGGTGGTGGTCAAGCCGCTTCGGCCCGGGTGATGTCACGCGCCACCCCGTCGATGATATCGGCCAGTTCCTCGCCCCGCGCGCGGGCAGCGAAGGAAAGCGCCATGCGGTGGCTGAGCACCGGTCGGGCGAGGGCTAGAACGTCCTCGGCCGAGGGCGCAAGACGGCCGTTCAGAAGCGCCCGCGCCCGGACCGTCAGCATCAGGGCCTGCGCCGCGCGGGGCCCCGGCCCCCAGCTGACACTGTCGTTGATCGCCTGACCGGCCTCCGCCTCGCCCGGACGGCAGGCGCGGACCAGATCGAGGATCAGTTCGACGATCTTGTCGCCCACCGGCATGCGCCGCACGGTGGTCTGGGCCGCAATCAGTTCTTCAGCCGTGAAGATGCGCGGGCTTTCCTGTTTCGCGACGCCGGTCGTCGCCAGAAGGATATCGCGTTCGGTGTTACGATCCGGGTATTCCACGTCGATCTGGACCAGGAACCGGTCAAGCTGCGCCTCCGGCAGCGGATAGGTGCCTTCCTGTTCGATCGGGTTCTGGGTGGCAAGCACATGGAACGGCGCGGGCAGCTTGCGGTGCTGACCGGCGATCGTCACCTCGCGTTCCTGCATCGCCTGCAACAAAGCCGACTGGGTACGGGGGCTGGCGCGGTTGATCTCGTCCGCCATCAAAAGCTGACAGAAGACCGGCCCTTCGATGAACCGGAAGCTGCGTGAGCCGTCCTTTGCCGTCTCCAGCACCTCGGAGCCAAGGATATCGGCGGGCATCAGGTCCGGCGTGAACTGCACGCGGCCCGACGTGAGGCCCATGACCGTGCCCAGCGTATCGACCAGCATCGTCTTGCCCATGCCCGGCAGGCCGACCAGCAAACCATGCCCGCCACACAGAAGTGCCGCCAGCGACAGTTCCACCACCCGTTCCTGCCCGATAAAACGGCGACCGACCGCCTGCCGCGCCTCGGCGATCTTTTCGCCCAGGGCTTCGATCTCGGTCAGAAGTTCATTGGCCTCGGCCATGACGCGCGCTCCTTCATCTCTCACGATGAGTTAAGTATAGATGGGATCATAAAGGCAGAAATTCGACCCGGCACCAATGACGAATTCGGAAAAAGAACAATTGATCGTGAAACCTTCGGCGGAAAACCTCGCAGCCGCTGCGAAGGCCGCAGGCAAGAAGGGGCCGCCACCGGTGCATCTCTGGAACCCGCCCTTCTGCGGCGATCTGGACATGGAAATCCGACGCGACGGGACATGGTTCTACCTTGGGACACCGATCAACCGCCATGGGCTGGTAAAGCTATTCAGTTCGATCATCCGAAGGGACGGCGATGACTACTATCTTGTCACCCCGGTCGAAAAGGTCGGCATCCGCGTCGTCGATGCGCCTTTCGTGGCCGTCGATGCAAACGCCACGGGCGACGGCCGCGATCAGACGATCACCTTCGTGACCAATGTCGAGGATGAAGTCACCGCTGGCCCCGACCACCCGATCCGCGTCGTCCGCGACCCCGACACAGGCGAACCCTCGCCCTACATCCTTGTCCGACGCAACCTTGAGGCTCTGATCGACCGCAAGACCTTCTACCGGCTGATCAACCTTGGCGCGCACGAGGAGCAGGATGGCGAAGGCTGGTTCGGCCTCTGGTCCGGTGGCGACTTCTTCCCGATAATCCCTTCGGCAGATCTGAATTGATGCCGCCTGCCACGAAGACCTTTAATAAAACCATGAATTTCAACTCCGAAAGCGCATCCCCTTGACCGACCAATCCGACACCCCTATACCCCCCCCGTCCGGGGCTCATCCGAGTCGGCCGGGCTTGTTGTCTGTTGGCCCATGCCCTTTGTTTTCTTCGGCTAGGGCGGCGAGCGGCAGCAAAAACAAGGAACGATGACCTGACCTCCGGCGGGCGCCAAGGCGGACCCGATGAAGACACGGAGCTCTGAGGCGCGAACACCATCGCGGAACCACCGCGAGCACATGGAAAGGATCACGCGATGAACCTGATCGCGCAACTCGAAGCCGAGCAGATCGCCGCGCTCGGCAAGTCCATCCCGGACTTCAAGGCGGGCGACACGGTCCGTGTCGGCTACAAGGTGACGGAAGGCACGCGTTCGCGCGTGCAGATGTACGAAGGCGTCTGCATCGCCCGCAAGGGTGGCGCCGGCATCGCCGCTTCGTTCACCGTCCGCAAGATTTCCTTCGGCGAGGGCGTCGAGCGCGTCTTCCCGCTCTATTCGACCAACATCGACTCGATCGAGGTCGTGCGCCGCGGCCGTGTCCGCCGCGCCAAGCTCTACTACCTGCGCGACCGTCGCGGCAAATCTGCCCGGATCGCCGAAGTCACCAACTACAAAGAAAAAGCCGTGTAAGGAGCCGGGCCATGAAAAAAGACATCCATCCCGACTACCACATGATCGAGGTCAAGCTGACCGACGGCACCACGTTCCAGGTCCGCTCGACCTGGGGCAAGGAAGGCGACTCGATGTCGCTCGACATCGATCCCTCCGCGCATCCGGCCTGGACCGGCGGTTCGGCCAAGCTGATGGATACCGGCGGTCGCGTGTCGAAGTTCAAGAACAAGTACGCGGGCCTCGGATTCTGAGCCCCTTGCGCTTCCCAAGAGTGGGGGCGCAACATATAGTAGAGGCGCGCTGGGGACGGCGCGCCTTTTTGATTCCGGGAACACGGAACGAGATACAGGGACAGACACGTGGCGCATATCATCGTCGTGGGCAACGAAAAGGGCGGGTCGGGGAAATCGACGACCTGCATGCATGTGGCGACGGCCTTGGCGCGGATGGGACACAAGGTTGGTGCGCTCGACCTCGACCTGCGGCAGCGCAGCTTCGGTCGTTACGTCGAAAACCGCCGCGCCTTCGCCCGGAAAGAGGGCCTAGACCTGCCGACCCCGGACTACCGCGACCTGCCCGAGGTGGATCAGTCGACGCTCGCCGCCGGTGAGAACGTCTATGACCGCCGCCTCTCTGCCGCCGTCGCCGGGCTGGAAAAGGATGCCGAGTTTATCATCATCGACTGCCCCGGCTCGCACACCCGCCTGAGCCAGGTGGCGCATTCTCTGGCCGATACGCTGATCACGCCGCTGAATGACAGCTTCATTGATTTCGACCTTCTGGCCCGTGTCGATCCCGATACCAGCCGGGTCATCGGCCCGTCGATCTATTCTGAAATGGTGTGGCATGCCCGGCAGTTGCGTGCCCGCGCCGGGCTGAAGCCCATCGACTGGATCGTGCTGAGAAACCGTCTTGGCGCGCAGCAGATGCACAACAAGCGCAAGGTCGGCGGCGCGCTTGAACAATTGTCAAAGCGGATCGGCTTCCGCGTGGCGCCCGGCTTTTCCGAGCGCGTTATCTTCCGCGAGTTGTTCCCGCGGGGTCTCACGCTTCTCGATCTGAAGGATGTGGGGGTGGAGAAGCTCAACATCTCCAACGTGGCGGCGCGGCAGGAAGTGCGCGATCTGGTGCGTGAACTGAACCTGCCGGGTGTAACGGTCAATTTCTGACCGTTACCGTATTCTCTATGTCAGGAATTGTCAGGCGATCTGACGGGCCTGACGGACGAAGAGCGGCGGGCGCGTCGTCGTCACAGGGCGGCGGGTCCGGTTGACTTCGCTGCCCATGGTTACGAGGCGGCTTTCGAACGCGTCCTGCTTGTCGGTGCGGTTGCGGAACAAGCGGCTCAGAATGGCGGTTGCGAGTTTCATCTTCCTGTCCTGCCTTTTAGCATGCGCCCCGTAAGTGAAGTCTTGACCGAGCACCGTGTCCGAAAATTGGCGCGTTGTGGGACATTCAGGGGATTTCTCGCGACAGTTGAGGCGATTGCACACGGTGCATCCCTAATGCGCTCTCCCGCCCCCGGACTGGGAGCGGAGAGGAATCAATCGCCCGAAGGTCAGGTTCTGAGGACGCGGTAGACCGCCGGAATCACCAAAACGGTCAGCAACGTCGAGGAGGCGAGCCCGAAAAGCAGCGAGATGGCGAGGCCCTGAAAGATCGGGTCGGTCAGGATCACCGCCGCGCCGATCATGGCGGCGAGAGCGGTCAGCAGAATCGGTTTGAAGCGGATCGCGCCGGCCTCGATCAGGATCTCGGTCAGCGGCCTATCGCGGTTCGGCGCGTGGCGGATGAAGTCCACGAGCAGGATCGAGTTCCGCACGATGATACCGGCAAGCGCGATGAAGCCGATCATCGACGTCGCAGAGAACGGCGCACCAAAGGCCCAGTGACCACCGAGGATGCCGATGAAGGTCAGCGGGATCGGCGTCAGGATCACCAGCGGCACCTTGAACGATCCGAACTGCGCGACGACGAGGATGTAGATGCCCAGGAGCGCCACGCCAAAGGCCGCGCCCATGTCGCGGAAGGTGACCCAGGTTACCTCCCACTCCCCGTCCCAGAGAAGCGTAGGTCCGGTTTCGTCCTCGGGCTGGCCATGGAGCGAAATGTCCGGTTTCGGCAATCCGGTCCAGTCCTGCGCATCAAGCGCATCCTGAACGGCGAGCATTCCGTACAATGGGGCCTCGAAATCACCCGCCAGTTCCGCTGTCACCATCTCGGCCTCACGGCCGTTGTGGCGGAAGACCGGGAAAGAAGCGGTTTCCTCGGTCACTTCGACAACGTCGCCCAGTTCGACCACGCCGCGCGCGCCCGGAAGCACGTTCGCCGGGATAGGCGTCGTGAGGAACGTCTCGTCAAGCGTGCGTTCGCCCTTTGGCCGCTCGACCCGGATCGGGATCGGTTGGCGACCCTCGCCGCGATGGGAATAACCGATGGTCGTGCCGCCGTTCAGGATTGCGATCGTATCAAAGACATCGGATTCCTGGACCTGGAAGAACTCGGCATTGTCGGTCGAGATCGTCGCGCGCAGCCGCCGTGCGGGCTGCCCGTATGAATTGTCTACGTCAACGATGAACGGGACCGAACGGAACGCGTCTTCGACCTTTTCAGCAACCTGCCTGCGTGTTTCGGGGTCCGGTCCATAGATCTCGGCCAGAAGCGTGGCCAGCACGGGCGGCCCCGGGGGTGGCTCAACGGTTTTCAGCGACGTACCTTCAGGCACCGGAAGCGCCATAATCCGGTCGCGGATTTCCAGCGCGATATCGTGGCTTGTCCGGTCGCGTTCGCCCTTGGGCAAAAGGTTGATCGCGACCTCGCCCATCTCGGGCATGGACCGCAGGTAGGAATGCCGCACGAGACCGTTGAAGTTGAAGGGCGCCGCCGTACCCGCATGGGTCTGGACCGACCGCACCTCGGGCAGGTCCAGCACCGCGCGGGCAACCGCCTGCGCCACGGCATCGGTCGCCTCGACCGACGATCCTTCGGGAAGGTCGATGGTGACTTGCAACTCCGACTTGTTGTCGAAGGGCAAGAGCTTGACCGTCACGTCCTTGGTATAAAAGAGCGCAAGCGAACCGAAGGTCAGGACAAGCACCGCCCCGATGAACCCCCAGCTGCGCGCCTTTGACGCGAGGATAGGCTTCGCCACCGCCGAATAGGCGCGGCCAAGCGGACCGCCCTGCCCTTCCTCATGCCCATGGGTCGGCGCCTTACCCGCCACCTTCAGCATCAGCCAGGGCGTGACCATGACCGCAACGAAGAACGAAAAGATCATCGCGGCAGAGGCGTTGGCAGGGATCGGCGACATGTAGGGGCCCATCAGGCCCGAGACGAACAGCATCGGCAGAAGGGCGGCGACAACCGTCAGCGTAGCGACGATGGTCGGGTTGCCGACCTCGGCCACGGCGTCGATGGCGGCCTGCCGCCGGTCGCGCCCGTCATGCATCCCCCAATGGCGGGCGATGTTTTCAATCACCACGATGGCATCGTCGACGAGGATACCGATGGAGAAAATCAGCGCGAAAAGCGAGACGCGGTTCAGCGTGTAACCCATGAGCCAGGAGGCAAAGAGCGTCAGGAGGATCGTGACCGGGATCACCACCGCGACCACAACCGCCTCACGCCGCCCGATAGCCAGCCAGACAAGGGCGATGATCGACACCGTCGCCAATGCAAGGTGATAGAGCAGTTCATTCGCCTTTTCATTGGCGCTTTCGCCGTAATCGCGGGTGACCTCGACCTCGATGTCATGCGGGATCAGCGTGCCTTCCAGTGCATGCGCCTTGTGCAGGATCGCCTCGGCCACAGTAACCGCGTTTGAACCGGCCCGCTTGGCAACGGCGAGCGTCACGGAGGGGCGGCGAATAAGGCCGGTTTCGGTCTTGGTGACGGTCGCGACGCGCAGTTCCTCGGCCCCTGAGACAAAGCTGACATCGGCAACGTCGCGCACATAGACCGGACGTCCGTCCCGCGTGGTCATCAGAAGGTTTCCGATCTCCTGCGGCGAGGACAGGGTTTCGCCCGCGATGACCTCGATCTGCTGCCCCTGATCGCGGACATTGCCCACCGGCATGGCCCGGTTCGCACCCTGCACCTTGCCCGCAAGCTGTTGCAGCGTGACGCCGTAAAGCGCGAGCCGCGCCGGATCGGGCGCGATGCGGATACGCTCAGAGGTCTCGCCCACTATATAAGTCAGCCCCACATCGGGAATCTTGGCGATCTCGGTCCTCAGTTCGCGGGCGATGCGGGTCAGATCGTTGGCGCTGACCCGGTCGGCGGCACCTTCGGTCGGTGACAGCGTCAGTGACAGGATCGCCACATCGTCGATGCCGCGTCCGATAATCTGCGGTTCCGGCACACCCACGGGAATGCGGTCCATATTCGCGCGCACCTTGTCATGGACCCGCAGCACCGCCGCGTCAGACGAGGTGCCGACAAGGAATCGGGCCGTGACCATGACCTGATCATCGCGGCTCTGCGAGTAAACATGCTCGACCCCGTCGATGCCCTTGACGATGGTCTCCAGGGGTTCGGTGATCAGCTTGACGGCGTCGGCAGCCTTCAGCCCGTCGGCGCGCACCATGATATCGACCATGGGCACCGAGATCTGCGGCTCTTCCTCGCGCGGCAGCGAGACGAGCGCGACGAGGCCGAAGACAAAGGCGGCAAGCAGGAAAAGCGGCGTCAGCGGCGAACCGATGAAGGCGCGGGTCAGACCACCCGCGATGCCAAGTTTGGGGGCGTCGCTCATGGCGTGACCACTGTATCGCCAGCGGCGAGGCCCGATAGGATCTCGACCATTTCTGCACTGTCGGTCACGACGGTTTCACCAGTGACGACGGCGCGCTCAGCCTCTTGCCCGGCCTCGCTGACCGTCACGAAATCGATGCCCGAGCGGGTCGCGACGGCCGCTGCGGGAACAAGCAAGGCCTCGCGCTCGCTGACCGGCAGTTGAACCAGAACGCGGGCATTCACATAGGCGGTGTCGAGACCGGCGACTTCGACATCTGCCGTCACGCGACCGTTGTCGATTTGGGGGTAAAGTTTGGCAATACGGCCTTCGTTTTCACCACTGTCAGTGGTGATGCGGATCGCATCGCCCTCTGCCAGAGCGGTCGCATGACGCTCGGGCACGGAAAGACGCAGGAAAAACCCGCCCCCACCGATCGTCGCCACCGGTTCACCGGGCAGGACCACCGCCCCCGGTGTGACAGGAACAGTCAGAATCTTTCCCGCAGCGGGGGCCAAGACACGGCCTTCGGTCGCCTGCTGGACCGAAATATCGCGCTGCGCCTCGGTCGCACTGATCTGACCGCGCACCACATCGACCGCCGTGCGCAGCTGATCCAGCCGCTGCACCGTCGCCACGCCGCGTTCCACCAGCGTCTCGCCACGCTTGAGTTCGGTTTCCGCCGTTTCAAGCTGGGCTTTCAAAGCAGCGATCTGGGCATCATAGGCGGCGATCTGGAACTCGATCTTGTCGTCATGGACGACAGCGATCTCCTGCCCCTCGGTCACCGTGTCGCCCTCGCTGACCGAAAGCGATCGGATGGTGCCGCCGATGCGCGCGCGGGCGGGGATCGTCTCCTTCGTCTCGATCCGGCCGTAGACGGCTTTCCATTCGGGAAGCATCACGGGCGAAAGTGTCACCGTCTCGGACAGAGCCGGTCCGGCAACCGCAAGGAAAGAGACGAACAAAAGCGCGCGCATCGGAATGCCTTTCAGAATGCTGTGCCGGGCTTGATCCCCAGCTTGCGGAAGATCGAGGCCGCCGGACAGAAACCGGTAAAGGCCGATTGCAGCATGTTCACGCCAATAAAGACGGTGAACCAGACAAAGTAGGACGAAACCCAGACGGTCAGCGCCACCGAAAGCAGGACCATGATACCGGCAAAAGCAAGAACAGAGCGATCAAGGGTCATAGTGCACCTCACATGTTTCTTTCACATTCACATTTATGAATGTATTTTCCGGATTGCAAGATATTCCGGCCCCGGGGCGTCAGAAAATTCGCGGCGTGTAATACAAGTTTCGACAATCATCACCCTTCCTGCTCTGGCCCGTGCGTTCACAAATGCTGACACACTGGACATCCATGCACTTTGACCAGCATCATGTTACGGCATTCAAAATATGCCGGGTTGACCGGCGGCGAGATTCACCCTGACCCCCATTCACGTGCCTCGCGCGTTAGGCTATATGCCGCGGATGAGCCAGAACCCGCCCAACCTCCGCCCCGACCTCGCGCCGAAGCCCGTCTTCGACAGTCCCGCCCGGCCCGGCCAGCCCCGGATCGGCATGGTCTCGCTTGGCTGCCCCAAGGCGCTGGTGGACAGCGAGCGCATCCTGACGCGCCTGCGCGCCGAAGGTTATGCGATCAGCCCGGACTATCAGGGGGCGGATGCGGTCATCGTCAATACCTGCGGCTTTCTCGACAGCGCCAAAGCCGAAAGCCTTGAGGCGATTGGCGAGGCACTGACCGAAAACGGCCGCGTCATCGTCACCGGCTGTCTCGGGGCCGAGCCTGACTATATAACCGGTGCGCACCCTTCGGTTCTGGCCGTAACCGGCCCGCATCAATACGAACAGGTGCTGGACGCGGTGCATGTGGCCGTGCCACCCGCACCCGATCCCTTCGTGGACCTTCTGCCTGCGGCCGGGGTGAAACTGACCCCCCGCCATTACAGCTATCTGAAGATCTCCGAGGGCTGTAACCACAAATGCCGTTTCTGCATCATCCCCGACATGCGTGGGCGGCTCGTCTCGCGTCCCGCCCACGCGGTCATCCGCGAGGCCGAGAAGCTGGTCGAGGCGGGCGTCCGCGAACTCTTGGTGATCAGCCAGGATACCTCAGCCTACGGGCTGGACCTGAAACATGCCGAAAAGAACGGCCACCGCGCCCATATCACCGACCTCGCCCGCGATCTGGGGTCGCTCGGCTCTTGGGTGCGGTTGCACTACGTCTATCCCTACCCCCATGTGCGCGACCTCATTCCGCTGATGGCAGAGGGGCTGATCCTGCCCTATCTCGACATCCCGTTCCAGCATGCCCATCCCGACACGCTGAAGCGGATGGCACGGCCTGCGGCGGCGGCGAAAACTCTGGACGAAATCGCCGCGTGGCGCGCTGTCTGCCCGGACATCACGCTGCGGTCGACCTTCATCGTCGGTTATCCCGGCGAGACGGAGGAAGAGTTTCAGACCCTGCTCGACTGGATGGACGAAGCGCAGCTCGATCGGGTCGGCTGCTTTCAGTACGAAAATGTCGATGGCGCGCGGTCAAACGCCCTGCCCGACCATGTGCCCGACGAGGTCAAGCAGGACCGCTGGGACCGGTTTATGGAAAAGGCGCAGGCGATTTCCGAGGCGAAGCTGGCCGCCAAGGTGGGCACGCGCATCGAGGTCATCGTCGATACCGTCGATGACGAAGGCGCCACCTGCCGCACCAAGGCGGATGCACCCGAAATCGACGGCAATCTCTTCATCGACGAGGATTTCAAGGGGCTCGCCCCGGGCGATATCGTGACCGTCGAGGTGGAGGAAGCCAGCGAATACGATCTGTGGGGACGGCGAGCGTAACTGCTTATGCGAGGCCTGCGAGCGGAAACACGCAAGTGGTGCCCACCCGACCTTTGCCATACGTTTTGCCGACATTCAGCAGACGTTCTGCCGACCGCAGCATTCAACCGCACAACGGCTTTCGCTTTCAAAACTTTGAAATAGGCCTCACATGCCAACCCCGCCGCCGGGGAGCACGGCGACGGGGTCTTCGCATCACGTCGGATGTCTCGCGTGCTGCGGGCCACCCACCCAAGCACCGTAATCGAAGGCTAGCATAGACCCGGCCCTTCAACGATACCGGTATCCCCTACCCCAGCAGGATGACCAGCCAGGTGCAGCCGCCCGCGAGTGCGGTCAGCGCCACGGCCGCTGATCCGCAATCCTTGGCCTTGCCGGCATGTGGATTGCGCTCGGGCGAAGCCAAATCGACGATCTCCTCGATCGCGGTATTGAAAAGCTCCGCCGCAAGGATGATGAGGCCGAGTGCGATGATCAGGGCCCGCTCGCCCGCAGTCAGGTCCAGCCAGAAGGCAAGTCCGGCCGAAAGAACGTTTACCACGACCCATTGGCGCAGTGATTTCTCGGTCGCCCAGGCCGATGCGAAACCCTGCCATGACCATGTGGCGGTGTTCACAAACCGCCGCAACTCCGCAGCAATGTCCAAAGCCATCGCCTCCTCCCGTCTGTTCGCAGGCGAGACTACCGGCGACACATGGGCATCGCCAGCATTGCCGCTGTTCCGACGTGTCCCTGAACTGTTGGGGTTGGCTGAAATGCCACAGGCCGGAACGGTCAGCCCCGTTCGGCCAGATAGGTCCGCACCGCTGCAGTCACATGGCGAAAGCGGTCTCCACCCAGCTTCACGCCGCCATACCAGCGGGTGACGACGACGATGTGGTTGGTCAGCCCTTCGCGCTCCAGCATCCGCAGGATGACCGCGCCAGCCCCGCTTTCGCCGTCATCGTTCTTCAGCGGCTCCGGCTGGCCATCGGTCTCAAGCAGCACAGCCCAGCTGTTATGCGTTGCCTTTGCGAATTTCTTGATCGTCGTCAGGTCGCGGATGAAGGCATCCGCCGCCGCGCGGTCTGCGACCAGCCCGCCTGACACGGCATAGCGTGATCCCCGATCCGAAATGACGTTTTCAATGATCCGCATGGCACCTCCGGCCCCGGTGTATCGGGGAACGGACTGCCGGGAAAGGGCGGATTCAGACGAGCCCGCGCAGGCCTTCTAGGATCGCACGGTTGGCGCACCAGTCGGGCGCGCAATCGGCGAGGCGGTCATGGCCGGGTTCGCGGCGGATCGCTGGCCCCTCGTGGCAATCGCGGCAAAAGGCGAGGATCTCGCGGAAGTCTTCAGCCGTCAACATGCCCGAATGCACAGCCCTGCCAATATCCACCCCGTGACGCCGGGTTTCCGCATCGGTCAGGAAATAGGGCATATCCGGCTGGGTCCCGGTGCGGCGGGTGCTGAATCTGACAACCTCGCTCATGGCGGCGTTCCTCTCGCTGCGCTGATCCTGACGACAGGATCACCGCTCCGGAGGGGTCTACGCCTTGATCCATGTCAAGCCAGACGACGTCGGAACTGCGCCGCGCAGGTTCAGTCACAATGTCAGCGGAGCGTCGCCAGCGTCCGGCGCACAGTATCGATCCGGCTGGCATTGGGTGGATGGGTTCCGAGGAACCGGTTGCCCGGGTCGGGAATACGCGTGAAGAAGGCGGCACCCCGTTCAGGGTCATATCCGGCCTGCCAGGCGAGGATCGTCCCCAGCGCATCCGCCTCCAGTTCGTAGTCCTTGGCATAACGCCGCGCACCGAGCGTGCCGCCGATCTGCTGCGCTTCCCTGATCGCCGTGTCGCCGCCACCGGTCAGCGCCGTCAGGCCGCCGAGGATCAGCGCCCCTGTCATCGCCTCCTGCTGCTGCCTTGGCAGGTGCTCGGCGATGTGATGCGCCGCCTCGTGGCCCATTACAAAGGCAAGTTCGTCGGTATTGCGGGCGTCCGCGATCAAGGCCAGCGTGAAGGCGACGATCGGACGGCCGGAGCGATCCACTGTCTGGAAGGCGTTCGGCGGCTGGCCCGGCCGGTCATCGACGACAATCTGGAAATCGCAGTTCGCGCGGGCCTGCCGCGCGCGGCATTCCCGCTCGATCACCGGTTCCATCCGGGCCACGACCGAAACGAAGTTGCGCGCCGCGACCTTGGGTCCAACAGCCGGTCCTGCCGACACCGGCGGCGGGCCCGATACCGGCACGACCGGCCCCTGTTCGACACAGGCCGCGAGTGCAAGGAAAACGATGACAAGTGACTTCTTCATGTGCCTCTCCGGGCGCTTTGACTGCGTCGATCCGCCTGCCTCATGATACCGCCCCGCCTTGTCCGACGGAAGGGGCAGCCAGCCGCCTCTCCGGGTCGTGAATGCCTGGGGATATTGAGCGTGCCTGCGCCCCGCGCTAGTGTGATCCCATGTTCACCATCGAGCACGATTTCGACGCCACCGTCATTACCCTCGTCGATGAGGGCAGCACACATCTGGAAGAGGATGTGACGATTCAGGGCTTTGCCGAATGCGTCACGATCGAGCAATACGATCCGCGCAAGGATGAGGTCTGCAAGATCGTCATGTCGATGGCACAGGTGCGCGAACTGGCGGCCGCGCTCAACCTGCCCGAAGGCGTCTACCGGCTGAAACCGAAGGGCTGAGGCTCAACCGCCGAACCACTGCGACCAAAGGCCAGCCGCCCAGAACATCAGGCTGAGCGTGATCATCAAAAGACCGATGCCAAACTTGTCGCGCATCGCGAAGACGATCGGGTCGTAATCCTGCTTTCCAAGCCAGCCGAGCAGAACCATGCGGATCAGCCATATCGCCATTGGAATCATTGCGACCCAAAGAAGCCATGTGGTCGGGTAAAGCTCCTGCCCCTGTTCGCTGAACGAATAGAGGAAGAAGATCAGCAGAGCCCCGAAGATGCCGAGCCCGGCGACGTTCAGCAGATCGCTCCGATCCTTGCGGCCGTAACCTCGACCGGGCAGCGGATCATCATTGGTGGCAAGCGTCAGTTCGGTCAGCCGCTTCACGCAGCCGAGCGTAATGAAGATCGGGAAGATGAAGATCAGCATATAGACCGAGACATCGACCTCGCCCGCCGCCGCACCGGCGACGACCCTGATCGTGTAAAGTGCCGCCAGCGTCGCCACATCGACCCAGCGCATGCGTTTAAGCTTCAGCGAATAGGCCAGCGACGTGATCATATAGAGAACGACCACCCCGAAAAACGCCCAGTTTAAAGCCGCAGCGACGCCGAGCGCCAGGAGCGCGAGCAAGACGAACGTTGCCATGCCGACCACGATGGGCACATCGCCACTGGCAAACGGACGGCGGCATTTCGTCGGATGCAGGCGGTCCGCTTCCAGATCGAGCAGATCGTTGACGATATATATAGAGGAGGCTGCGGCGGAAAACGCGACGATACCCCAGAGAATCGGCACCAGGGTTTCCAGATCGAAGCGGTGCGACGCAATCATCGCGAGAACCAGAAGCACGTTCTTGACCCATTGATGGGGCCGCAGGGCTTTGAAAAGCGCCCGCCAGCTCCATCCGCCCGGCATCTCGACGACGTTGTGACCCCGCGCCGTCAGCTCACGGGCCGATGCGATACGTCCGACGACGAGGGCATTTTCCGACTGCTCCCAGACCGACAGATCGACCGCTGAATCTCCGGCATAGTCGAACCCACCCGCGCCATAGGCCGCCACCAAAGTCTCGGCCTTCTTCTTCCCCTTCAGGTTGATCTTGCCATCGGATGCAAAAACCTCGTCCGACAGGCCATAATCCGCAGCGAGCTGTTCAACGAGGCGCCTGTCGGAGGCTGAGGCCAACACAACTTCGCGACCCGCCATGCGTGACTGCAACGCCAGATCAGCGATCTCCGGATTGACCGGCAGAAGGTCCGTCCGGATGGGCGCGATAGCGACAAGTTCTGATTTCAGCCGCGCCGGATCGCGAAAATACAAGACCGCCGCCCGTAACGTCGCGACCGGATCACGCCCCAACCCCGCCCAGAAGGTTTCGAAGAGCATGTCTGTCCTCAGGAACGTCCCATCGACATCGAGGACGAGCGGCTTAACTTCGGTCATCTGGGGAAACTCATCCTTTCACGGCGAACACACAACCGTCAGTCACCAGTTCCGGCGGCGTCACGCAAAGCCCCCGCGCCACCGTCCAGGCGGCCAGCACTTTTGGAACATAGGCCCGCGTTTCGGCATAAGGTGGCACGCCGCCATTCGATTTGACGGCATTCTCACCCGCATTATAGGCGGCCAGCACCATGAGGGGATCGCGGTTGAACTCTCGCATCAGCCAGTCGAGATAGGCGACGCCCCCCTTGATATTCTGGACAGGGTCAGTGCTGTCCGACACACCGAACCGGTTCGCCGTGGCCGGAATAAGCTGCATGAGGCCTACCGCTCCTGCCGACGACACGGCATCGGACCGACCCGCGCTTTCGATACCGATCACCGCGAGAACCAGCGCCGGCGAAACCTCGGTCCCGATCGTCGCCTTGAGGATCTCGGTGCCGTGGACGGTCGCGATGTCCTGCAGATGCTGCAAACGCGGCGAGGGAACTGCTGTGCCGCCCGGTCCCTGAAGGAGTGCTGCAATGGCTTTCGGGAACCGCCCGTCCATGTCCACCAATGCAGGCGACACGGTTTCCCAGTACCAGTCGTATTTGGAGGGTGAAGCTGGTGCCGACGGGCGGAGCCCCGGAGCGGCGCCACCATGGGGTATCGGTTTCTCTGCAGGCGGCAGCGGTCCGGCCGCAAGCCGACGCGCCTGCTCTGCCGGGTCGATTTGCACGGTGATCCGTTTGCCGACGCTCGCTTTCGGCGCGCCAATTCGTTTGAAGGTAAAGTCAGGATAGCCCGCAGGCGGCTCTTCCGCCGCAGCCGATCCCGCCGCAAGCGCTACCGCTACGCACCACGGCAGCACCTTGAAAACGATGCCCTGCATCCTGCTGCTCATTTGCCTGACCACACTTTTTGCGCGCTCTTTTTCTCAGAATCCGCTTCCAAGAGCCAGACTTTAGAGGTCACGCCTCGGTGTTTCGGAATCGAATCGTCCTTTCAGCAACAACAATAGGGCCGCCGGAAACCTGTTTGATCACGCAGAAATGCGAAAAAACAACGGAAAATGCCGTCAAACTCAAAAACCTCAAGGCAACCATAAAATGTACGAAGGCTGCCCAACTCCTGCCACGTTTGACTAGCCAGATATGCCCATCCCGCGTTGGTCTGGGGCTGGCGAAAGCGCCACTTCAAGAGACTGGCCGCGGATGCGCAACGGGCGAAAATTACGGAGAGAGAAATGAAACTGTTCAAGCTCAAGAAGTTCCACAACGAAGAAGATGGCGCTGTGACCGTTGACTGGGTCGTTCTGACCGCTGCTGTCGTCGGCCTCGGCGTTGCTGCGCTCGCCGCCGTCAAGAAGGGCACCGGCAAGCTCACCGGCGAAATCAACAGCTACCTTTCCAGCCAGACGATCTCGACCACGTTCTAAGACCTGGCCGAAAAGTCACGCGAAAGCCGCGCCCGGGAGGCGCGGCTTTTTCGTTTGTCTGAACGCGGTTTGACGCGCATCCGAATCCACGAAATTGCCCGCCCTGGTATTTCTGAGTCAGCGCAGCTCGTTTCGGAGGGCGGCGCTGCAACCACGTAGCTGCATACAACTCGCGCTCGGATTGATCTTAAATCAGAAACATTCCTCATCCGCTGTTTACGAAGCCGGACATAAAAGCACGGAAATGTACTGTCGCTGCCCTAGTTGGGTCACGATTCGCAGGCAAAAAGTCCCTATGCCGCGACGGTGTCGGGAACTGGCAATGGCCCTCCGACTTACAACACGGTTCGCGGATGAACCTGAAGAGCGAACCAAACGGAGAGAGACATGAAACTGTTCAAGCTTAAGAAGTTCCACAACGAAGAAGATGGCGCTGTGACCGTTGACTGGGTCGTGCTAACCGCTGCTGTCGTCGGCCTCGGCGTTGCTGCGCTCGCCGCCGTCAAGAAGGGCACCGGCAAGCTCACCGGCGAAATCAACAGCTACCTTTCCAGCCAGACGATCTCGACCACGTTCTAAGACCTGGCCGAAAAGTCACGCGAAAGCCGCGCCCGGGAGGCGCGGCTTTTTCGTTGACGTTTCGGAAACGCATCGTTTCAAAACCACCGGCCTATCGCGTGAAAATGAACGACATGCGCCGCAATCGTGCCATCTTGGTGGCGTTAGCTGGCATCAGGGAAGTCAAGGATTATGGGCCCGCATGCCGGAATGGCACCGGCCTCAAAATGAACGGAGCAAACGATGAAATTCATCAGGATGTTTTCACGGTTCCGCACAGAAGAAACCGGCGCTGTGACCGTTGACTGGGTCGTCTTGACCGCTGCCATCTGCGCGTTGGTTGGAATCGCAATGGCCGGCCTTCGCGGCAACATGACCAGCATAGGCCAGCGGGTTCAAGACCACCTGTCGAGTGCGACGATCACCACCACGTTCTAAAACGCAGCTGTTTATCCGATGCCAGATAAATGGCGTCCTTACGGCGTCCCACGGGGCGCCGAACGGCTTTAAGAGTACGGAATGGGCTGAATGTTTCTAAAACCGGCAAGATTCCACCACCCGGGCTCGCTTTGACCACCATTTCGCCGTATTCCATTCCGATATTCCGCGATAAGGAGGCGGGCAAGCCCATTGGCTGAGCCATGGGGGTTGCCGCCTGAACCACGAAAGGACGCGCCATGCGGTTGGTATTTGGTTTGGTTTTGGTCGTCGGCATCGCCTTGGCGAGTTTCGCCGTTTATATGGCACAGGGCTTCATCGAACAGACTCAGGCCGAACGTGACCGCCTTGCGGCAGAACAGGCGAGGGCAACACCGCTCGTCAACGTCGTCGTTGCCAAGAAACCAATGAAATACGGCGACCGGTTCACCCGCGACGACCTTGAGGTCATCAGATGGCAGGCCGACAAGGTTCCGGCAGGGGCGTTCAACACAGTTGTTGCTCCGCAAGGTGGCGACAAGTCGATCCTGCCGGTCTTCTGGGAAGGTGAAACCCGGCCGCGCGCTGCCCTACGCAGCTATGAGCCGTTTGAACCGATCCTTGGCGCAAAAATAACCGAACCCGGCATCGATGCCGGCATCAACGCGAACCTCACTGCGGGCATGCGCGCCTTTACCATCACTGTCGACGTGACATCGGGCGTGTCGGGCTTCCTGCGGCCGGATGATCGTGTCGACGTCTATTGGAGCGGTACGATCAACGGCCAGGAAGTCACAAAACTTATCGACGAGGCCGTGCGGCTTATTGCCATCAACCAGAGCGCGGACGCCGACCGCAGCGAAGAGACCATGATCGCCGAAACCGTGACTATCGAGGCGACGCCGCAGCAGGTTGCGGCCTTTGCTCTGGCGCAGCGTACGGGTCGTCTTACACTGTCTCTAGTAGGGACCGGCGACAGCGCGGAGGTGGGTGCGGTCGAAATCAACCGCAACGCCCTACTCGGTATAGTCGAGGCGGCGCCTGAGGAAGCCGTCGAGGAAAAGAAGCCCTGCACCATCCGCACCAACAAGGGCGGCGAAGTGGTCGAGGTGGAGATCCCCTGCACGAACTGACCCGAGCCGACTTTGAGAATGTTCCGCGCCGACCACCATATGAAGTGGTCGGCGCAATCTTTTGTCGCAACCCCTTCCTAGTGTTGCTTACGGCCCACATAAAGAGCACACTGCAAACAGTTGATTATTGCAATAAAACACCTTGTCACGCATTCTTGCGGCAATTGGGTACCAATAACCCTTCCACGAGGCGTGATCGGAAAGGCAGGTCACATGTATATAAAAACAGTTGTATCGGCAGGGATGTTGGGCGCAACGCTCACCATGACCGCCATTCCAGCCGCCAACGCGGAAACCCTTAAGATTGTTACGGGTTCCGTGTCGAGCGCGCTTTCAGTACCAATGAACCGCGCTGTTGTTGTTGAAGCGGACGAACCATTTGCGGAACTTTCGATCGCCAACCCGGGCATCGCGGATATCTCAACGCTGTCTGACAAATCGATCTATATTCTCGGCAAGGCGCCGGGTCGCACGACGCTGACCCTGCTTGCGCCGGATGGCCGTCTGATCACCAACGTGGACGTTCAGGTCTCGCTCGATGTGGCGGAATTCAAGGAACGTCTTCAGCAGATCCTGCCGGGCGAGCAGATCGAAGTCCGAACCGCCAATGACGGCATCGTTCTGTCGGGCACGGTTTCCTCGACTGCGAAACTCGACCGCGCGCTTGATCTGGCTCAGCGCTACGCGCCCGACCGGGTGTCAAACCTTATGATGGTCGGTGGCGTGCAGCAGGTCATGCTGAAGGTACGCATCGCCGAAGTGCAACGCAACGTGACCAAGCAGTTGGACGGCTCGATCGGCTTCCAGCGGATCGGCGGATCGCACTTCCAGGCCGGAGCGGCCGGAAATATCGATGGGATCAACAATGTCCTGACCGGTCCCGGTGGCTCGGTCTCGACAGGCGCGAACGGCGCGGTCGGTGTTGGTTTTGGCGTCGGCGCCTTCGAGTTCGGCATTCTGCTGGAAGCGCTTGAGTCCAAGGGGCTTGTCCGCACGCTGGCCGAACCGAACCTGACAACCCTGTCGGGCCAGGAAGCCAGCTTCCTCGCCGGTGGCGAGGTACCGATTCCCGTTGCGGCCGAAAACAACCAGATCACTGTTGAGTATAAGCCCTTCGGTGTGGAACTGGCCTTTACGCCGCGGGTTGTTGATGGCGACGTCATCAACTTGATGATTAACACCGCCTACTCAGCCGTTGACACAAGCGACACGGTAGACATCGGTAACAATATCACCTTGCCGACGTTCAGCCGGCGCGAAGCGGAAACGACCGTCGAAATGCGCGATGGTGAAAGCTTTGCAATTGCGGGGCTCATCAGGGATGACTTCCTTGACAACGCCAACCAGGTTCCCTGGCTAGGTGATATTCCAATCCTGGGTGCCCTGTTCCGCAGCTCAGACTTTAATCGCAGGCAGTCCGAGCTTGTGATCATTGTCACGCCGCATCTTGTGACACCGACACGGGGTGAAGCGCTGGCGCTGCCGACTGACCGTGTGAAACCGCCCACCGAGGCTGGACTGTTCCTGTTCGGCAAAACTTCGGCAACCGGCGGAAATGGTGCCGTTGGCGAAGTCGCCAAGCAGGACTATTCCGGTTCTTACGGCTACGTGATGGAGTAAGACGATGCAAAAGCACATGAGCCTTCTCCTTCTCTCTGCCGGCCTTGCTGGACTCGCGGGTTGCTCGAAGGAAACAAACATCGCCCGCGCCTTCTATTCCGAGGCAGGTTCTGAGATCGAAACCGCCGATTTCGGCAATTCGACGATGAATAACACGCTCGTTCAATCCGGCGAACGGTCCTATGTCATGGACCTGACCCGTCGCTTTGCTTCGGACGTGCCAAACACGGTCAACTTCGCTTTCGACAGTGCAACGCTTGACGGCGAGGCGCAGGCGGCCCTCATGCAGCAGGCCAACTGGATCCGGCAATTCCCGGAAATACGGTTCCGCGTCTACGGGCATACCGACCTTGTCGGCTCCAATGCCTACAACAAGGCTTTGGGTCTGCGGCGGGCGAACGCGGTCGTGGCTTTCCTCTCCAGCCAAGGCATCAGCCGTTCGCGGCTTGAGGCGGTCGCTTCGTTCGGCGAAACACAGCCTCTGGTCTATGTCCAGACCGAGGAACGCCGCAACCGTCGTACCGTTACGGAAGTGTCAGGCTTTGTCGAAAAGAACCCGGCGCTTCTCAACGGGAAGTACGCGGCAGTCATCTGGCGCGAATACGTCAAGAGCGCCGAACCGCCGCACGCACAGGAAGCTGTGCAGGGCATCGCGTCTGGCGGTTAACTCCGACGGGATTGCTTTCGAAACTGGGCGGCCTTTGGCAACAAAGGCCGCCCAATTCTTTTGATCGTCTCCATTGAACGCATAATTACGATCTTTTAGCCCAAATCTTGCCACCATTATCGGGGAGTTTCTGAACCTGAAAGTAATGGCCCGGCATGAGAGTCGGGCGGGGTGGACAAAGTTGGGGCTTGCGCGATTCGGACGGAAGCCGGCGCTGAAGACGCACCAACCCCCGTCCCCCTGTTAAGAAGGACGGATGTGAATGAGCAGCGTAGCAGCCCTGCAGCCAGAGCCGGCACCGATCACCGCGTGCACAATCTCGCGCGACGTCAGTAATTTCGATCTTCTGATCGAGGACATGGAAGCCGAGCTTGGCGAAAGCTGGGGTGACCTGACCTTCGATGACGCGATCGTGTTCCTCGGGCAGCCGGACTCCAAGGCGCTCGAATTCGTTGCCATTGCAGTCGACGCCCAGGACGAAAGTGATCTGGCCCGGATCTCCGGCATCATCACCACCGCCAAGTCCAAGGGCGTCAAGGTGATCCTGATTGCCGATGAGGTCAGCCCCATCGCACTGCACCAGCTTCTTAAGCTCGGCGCTGACGATTTCGTTCCCTATCCCCTGCCGGAAAACGCGTTGCATGAGGCCATCGAGCGGCTCAACCGGGCCCCGGCGCCCGAGCAGGTGATCGATGCCGGGCAAGCAACGCCGAATTTCAAGCCCAAGGGCGATCGTGACGGTGTCATACTCCCGATCCACGGGTTGGCCGGTGGTACGGGCGCCACGACCATGGCTGTGAACCTCGCTTGGGAACTCGCCAACGTCCAGAAAGACAACGGTCCGCGTGTGTGTCTTCTCGACTTCGACTTTCAGACCGGCTCGGTCTCGACCTATCTCGACCTGCCGCGTCGTGAAGCCGTCTACGAGATGCTCTCGGACACGGCCTCGATCGACAATGTCAGCTTCCTTCAGTCCCTTCTGACCTTCAATGACAAGCTGCACATCATGACCGCGCCGTCGGAAATGCTGCCGCTTGACATCGTCACGTCAGAAGACATCAACCGTGTTCTAGACGTCGCCCGAGCGAATTTCGACTTCGTCGTCGTCGACATGCCCCGCACGGTCGTTCAATGGACCGAAGCGGTTCTGAGCCAGTCGCATGTCTATTTTGCGATGATGGAGCTCGACATGCGCTCGGCCCAGAACACACTCAGAATGATCCGTGCACTGAAGGCAGAAGAACTGCCCTACGAAAAGCTGCGCTACGTACTTAACCGGGCCCCGAAATTCACCGACCTGTCCGGCAAGGGTCGCGTCAAACGCCTCGCCGAAAGCCTCGATATCACCATCGAACTGCAACTGCCCGATGGATCCAGGCAGGTTACCGAATCCAACGATCACGGTTTGCCGCTTGCGGAAACCGCATCGAAGAACCCGCTGCGCAAGGAAATCGCCAAACTGGCGCAATCGATCTACCAGCTTAACAAGGCCGCTGAGGCCGGAAGCGCCTAATCACGGGAGCGCGCGATGTTTTCACGCTACAAGAAGCCAGCCCAACCCGGTGCCGCCCCGGCAGCAGCAGCCACGCAGGCCGCGGCCCCGGCAGCAGCGCAGACCGCCGCCGCAGGGCGCCCTGTGGTCGCGCGCCGCACCTCTGCGGACAACCCGGCAGTTTCCGTCGCTGCCGACAAAGAGAAAAAGCGCAAGGAGCGCATGGGCGAGCTGAAGGTCGAGCTGCACAAGAGCCTGCTCGACAACCTCAACCTCGGAGCGCTTGAACACGCGTCGGAATCCGAACTGCGGCAGGAGATCATCGCGATTTCCACCGAAGCACTGGAATCGATGAGCGTTGTCCTGAACAAGGACGAACGTGCCAACCTCTTTCAGGAACTCTATCACGAGGTCATGGGCCTCGGCCCGCTTGAGCCGCTGCTGCAGGACGACACGGTCAATGATATTCTCGTCAACGGGCCGCAGCAGATCTTCATCGAACGGGACGGCAAGCTTGAACTGAGCCACATCACGTTCAAGGACGAACGTCATCTCCTTCGTATCATCGACAAGATCGTGTCGGCTGTGGGTCGTCGCGTCGATGAATCGAACCCCTATTGCGACGCCCGCCTTGCCGACGGGTCGCGCTTCAACTGTATGGTTCCGCCGATCGCGGTCGACGGCTCGCTCGTCTCGATCCGGAAATTCAAGAAAGACAAGTTGGGCGTCGACGATCTCGTCCGCTATGGCGCCTTTACCGAAGAAATGGCCGCCTATCTTCAAGCCGCCGTCGCAACCCGGCTGAACGTCATCGTTTCGGGCGGTACCGGTTCCGGTAAGACCACAACGCTCAACGCACTGTCGTCCTTCATCGACAACTCCGAACGCATCCTGACGATCGAAGACACGGCGGAACTTCAGCTTCAGCAGATTCACGTGGGCCGGATGGAAAGCCGCCCCGCCAACGTCGAGGGCAAGGGGGCCGTGACCCAGCGCGACTGTTTGCGCAACGCCCTGCGGATGCGCCCCGACCGCATCATCGTCGGCGAAACGCGCGGTGAGGAAGTCATCGACATGCTGCAAGCCATGAATACCGGCCATGACGGGTCGATGACCACGATCCACGCCAACTCGGCCCGTGACGGTATCAGCCGTCTGGAAAACATGGTTGCCATGGCCGGGATCGAGATGCCGATCAAGGCCGTTCGCTCGCAGATCGCTTCGGCCGTCAACCTCATCGTGCAGGCCTCGCGCCTTCAGGACGGGTCGCGCCGCATGACATCAATCACCGAGATCACCGGGATGGAAGGCGACGTCATCTCGATGCAGGAGATCTTTCGCTACGAGCGGTTGGGTCTGGCCGCCGATGGAAAGATTGTCGGCCGCTTTACAGCAACCGGTGTGCGTTCCGCCTATTCGGATCGCTTCCGGGCCTGGGGCTATGACCTGCCTGCCACCATCTACGAACCTGTCGCGGCGGAGTAACAAACATGATTATCAGCCCGACACCCATTATTTATGGACTGATCTTCCTTGCGGTCCTGATGCTCGTGAACGGCATCTATCTTGTCGTGTTCGGCAAGTCGATCTCGCTCAACTCCCGCGTCAACCGACGGCTTGAACTGCTGGAAAAAGGCGGACAGCGTGAACAGGTGCTCGAACAGCTTCGCAAGGAGGCGAGCCAGCACTTAAAGGCCAAGGGCATCCCGCTTTATTCGCTGCTCGCGACCAAGGCCCAGAAAGCCAACATCGCCTTCTCGCCCCGCGCAATCATCGCGCTGATGATGCTCATGTCGGTCGTTGCCTTCCTTGGACTCACGGTTGGGACCACGGCCTCGACGCCCGTCCGTATCGCAGTTGCCCTCGCCATGGGGATCGGCGGCGTCTACTTCTGGATCCACCGCCGCGCGAAAAAACGCATGGACATGGTCGAGGAACAGTTGCCCGAGGCCGTCGAGTTGATGGTGCGCTCATTGCGTGTCGGCCACCCGTTCTCTTCGGCGATCCAGATCGTCGCCAAGGAAGTGCCCGATCCACTGGGCACCGAGTTCGGTATGATCGCGGATGAAAGCGCCTATGGCCGGGACGTTTCGGATTCCCTTAAGGAACTCGCCGAACGCATGGATATGCAGGATTTGCGCTTCCTTGCGGTGGCGGTGACGATCCAGCAGCAGTCGGGTGGTAACCTGGCCGAGATCCTCGACGGTCTGGCAAAGGTCATTCGGGCTCGTTTCCGGCTGTTCCGCCGTGTCCGCGCGATCACCGCCGAGGCGAAATGGTCCGGCGTGTTCCTGTCGGCCTTCCCACTGGTGGTGCTTGCGGTCATTCAGATTCTGAAGCCGGACTATTTCGACACCGTGAAGGACACCGCTGCCTTCGTCCCAGCGGCGCTCATCGTCTTCGTGTTTCTCGGAATTAACATCATCTTCATGAAGATGATGGTGAACATCAAGGTCTGAGGGGACTTCACTCATGCTGACTGCAATCAACGACCTGCTCATCGAAAAGATGGGGCCACTTGGCCCGCTCTTCGCGGTCGCAATTCTCGGCATCCTCCTGATTGCCGTGACGCTTCCCGTGATGCTGAAGAAGCAGAAGGACCCCTACTCCAAGCTGAAAGAAACCTCGAAACCGGTCGCGGCAGCACGTGGGTTCGAGAAGAAATCCCTGCGCTCGTCGAACCGCAACGACAAGCTCGACAAATTCGCCAACTTCCTCGAACCGAAGACCGAGGAAGAGATGAGTTCGTCTCGCCTGAAGATGACCCGGGCAGGCTATCGCGGCCGAGACGCGGTGCGTAAATTCCACGCCATCCAGTTCATCCTCGGCATCGTGTTCCTCGTCATCGGCGTCATCTATGCGATCATCGCATCAGCAACCGGAGAGATTACCACCACGACGCTCGTTCTGGCGGTCATCGCGCCCGGCGCGATCGGCTATTATCTGCCGAGATACTGGATTGAGCGGCGGATTCAGACGCGGCAGGAAGAAATCCAGAACGGCTTTCCCGATGCGCTCGACATGCTTCTCGTATGTGTCGAGGCTGGCCAATCACTCGACCAGGGCATCATTCGGGTCTCCAAGGAGTTGAAGACAGGCTACCCCGCACTTGCCGAGGAATTCGAAATCGTCGCGCAGGAAATCAAGGCCGGCAAGGACAAGACAAGCGTTCTGCGCGCCTTCGCAGAACGTTCTGGTGTTGCCGATGTCGGATCCTTTGTGACCGTGATGATCCAGTCGCAGACATTCGGCACCTCGATTGCCGAAGCCTTGCGGATTTATGCGGCTGAAATGCGTGACAAGCGCGTGATGCGTGCCGAAGAGGCCGCAAACAAACTACCGACCAAAATGACGCTCGGCACGATGATGTTCACGGTGCCGCCGCTTCTGATCATCCTTGTTGGTCCGTCCGTTTACGATATGCTGCAGCTGTTCGCCAATTTCCGCCCCTGAGGCCATGACTGCACGCAAATTCGGATTTTTGGCCCTCGTCGGCCTTCTGGCCGCCTGTCAGTCGACAGGCGGCTTTCCCGCTAAAGACACTTCACCCTACGCGCCGGCAGGCGTGGTGCGGGGCGAAGAGGCTGTGGATGGTCTGATCGTTGGCCACCGGCTGATGGCAGCGGGCGAATATGAACTCGCGCTCAAGGCCTATTATCGTGCAGCGGGTGTTCACGGGCTCAACGTCGATACGCTCTCGGCCATAGGGTCCGCCAATCTCCAGCTCGGCCGCCTTGGTCAGGCTGAACGCGCGCTGCGTCGCGCTATTGACGAAGACGAAACCTTCGTGCCCGCCTGGAACAATCTCGGCGTCGTGCTGATGGAAACCGAACGGGTTCCCGAAGCCAGCCGCGTCTTCAAGACCGCATTCGCTCTTGATAGTGGCCGTTCGGACGCCATCCGCGACAATCTGCGTCTTTCCCTCGCCATGCTGGAAAAACCAACTTATGATGCGCCCCAAGACAGCGAATTCACGCTGGTGAGGCGCGGGCATGGGCGATACCTGCTTCTCGCAAAGAAATGAGGCAAAGCAGCAAAGGACGCAGCAAATGCGCCACCCGTTCCTGACACCGTTGTGCATACTTGGCGCGGTAATCTTATCGGCCTGCGAGCAGAATACTGATGCCGAGGTCAGACGTGCCATCGAAGATGTCAATGTCATTGACGAGAGCAATCTCAACGACCTGATGCTTACGGTCGCGGATCCGAACGAGGCGGTGGCTTATTTCTCAAAAACCGCTCAACAGCATCCGGAACGGATAGATATCCGGCGGGGCCTCGCCAAATCCCTTGTCAGAGCCAAGAAGCCGAGAGAAGCTGCCGTCGTCTGGAAGCAGGTGATCGACAGCCCTGAAGGCACCAACGAGGACCGCGTCGGCCACGCAGACGCACTGATCCGCGCCAATGAATGGCAAAAGGCTGAAGCCGCGCTGAATGCTATTCCGCCCACCCACGAAACCTTCGACCGCTACCGTCTGGAAGCGATGATCGCGGACGCCAACAAGAAATGGACCAAGGCTGACAGCTTCTACGAGACCGCTTTCGGCCTAACCACCAGACCCGCCGGTATCCTGAACAACTGGGGATATTCGAAACTGACCCGTGGTGATTTCCCCGGGGCAGAACGGCTGTTCTCGGAATCGCTGACCTATGACAGTTCCAATTTCACGACGAAGAACAACCTGGTTCTGGCCCGCGCGGCGCAGCGCAAATATGATCTTCCGATCATCACAATGACCCAGCAGGAACAGGCCGAATTGCTCTACACAGCAGCCCTGACCGCGATCAAGCAGGGCGATGTAACGATCGGCAAAAGCCTTCTGGAAGACGCGGTGGAAACCAGCCCACGCCATTTCGAGCAGGCAACCCGCGCGCTGGAAACCCTGAACGCAACCGTCACCAAGGGCTGAAAACGATGCTCAATCCCTACGCCGGTCCTGAGGCGGTCGCGTTCGCCTACCGGATATTCCTTGTCCTTTGCGTTCCAGTCTGTGCATGGGTCGCGTGGTCCGACCTCAAGTACATGAAGATCCCGAACAAGG
The DNA here is from genome assembly GCF_025751495.1 of Albidovulum litorale. GTDB lineage: Bacteria > Pseudomonadota > Alphaproteobacteria > Rhodobacterales > Rhodobacteraceae > Albidovulum > Albidovulum litorale. The sequence goes on from NZ_JAOWKZ010000001.1 coordinate 1,048,929, forward strand.
CGGTTTATGCCCTCGTGGGAATTTTTGCCGTTGCGGGCATTCTGCTCGTGCCCTTCGATATATGGCTTTGGCGCTGGTTGAGCCTAGTCGTCGTCCTTGTCATAGGTATTGTACTAAATGCCGTGGCCGGTGTGGGCGCTGGTGATGCAAAATTTGCGGCTGCGGCCGCGCCCTTTTTCGTTCAAAGCGTGAACGATGCGCGCCAGGCCGCGATACTCCTCGCGGCTTTTCTGCTCGGTGCGTTTGCTTCCCATCGCCTGCTTCGGGCAATCCCTGCGGTGCGGGCGATGACGCCTGATTGGGTCTCCTGGACCCACGCGAAATTCCCGATGGGACTGGCGCTGGTCGGCACATTCCTTACTTATCTGACGCTTCTGGCGTTCTCGACATTCTTTCAAGGCCCAACCGGCTGAGTCAGGATGTACAGCGCGGTGCGCCGCACCTCACGAAGGGTCCAGCCACCTTCGTTGATCGCCTCAAGCATGGAAGCCCGCCGCGATAACGACGTAGGGCAGAGCGGCACAGCCACGTAATCGGCATACTCGATCCCCGGTGTTCCACTGTAATACCATGGGGCCCCGCCTTTTACGGGACGGAAGTCGCCGAACATCCAATAGGCTGAAAACAGATCCGTGCCCATGACGGCCGATCCGGCATAACCGGCCGCCTCCAAATCATCTGTGACCAGTTCGAACCAGGCAGAGAACCCGCCTGTCAGCTCGCAATCAGCCAGTTCATCACCGTTTAGCATCGCTGGACCCTCCCGGTCGGCATACTCGTGGTACGCTTCAAACGGCTCACCAGGCCGGTCATAGGGAAGGACTATATGGTTTGTATAGAGGCGTGCACGCGACATCTTGATGTCATCGTGCGCTGGCAATCTCGACAGAAGCGGTACGGTTTCTTCGGTCTCGGCAGCAAGGTGACGCCACGGGCTGAAGGCCAGATTTATCGCTGATGGCGCCCCGAAGGCCAAGGCAAGTACGCCGGTATAGGTCAAAGCATCGCGCAGGTCCCAGCCGATTCCGTTCGTCACCCCGCGTTCAGGCCGCAGCAGAAAGGCACACAAGGCAACAAGATACAGCCATTGCGGATCATTACCCCAGTTTTGGTAGGCGATGTAGAAAAAGCCTGGCATCAGTACATATAACGCCAAACCTTCGACAGACTGTTTGGCCTGACGCAGGAAGATCACGGCCGCAATCAAGGTCAGGGACCCCCCCAAATATATAGGTTCGGCGACAACACTCCCGAAACTCATCCCCGGCGCTGGACGAGAATCGCCCTGCGCCACAGACAGAAGATCGCGAACATATGCGAACCAGAAGTCAAAGCCGGCAAGAGCAGTAAACACAACCGCGATCACCAGTCCCGAAAGGAATGCCGAGACGATCATGCAAAAGTTCCGCCGCGCAAGAAGCGCGACCAATATGCCTGGCGCAAGCGCGACGACATAGGTGACCTTCGTCAGAACGAGAACCGCCAGGCCTATCCCGATCAGCGCACCGTCCAGCCAAGGTCTGGGGCGGTCGTGCGGTGCCAGAACCGCAAGTGGGATGATGATATAACTCACCGCCCAGGCCCATCGGTTGTAATGCATCGAAATCGAAATATCACTCTGCGCCTCGCCATGGACCAGCGCGAGGCACAAAAGCATGACAAAGCCACCATAGGCATAGGGCCAGATGCCGGTCAGCCGGCTGGTCGCCACGCGCAGAACCGGCAGCAGCAGAACCGCCGCGACCAATATCTGCGAATAGAAGATCGCGTGCCCCAGACCGGCGCCCGCCTTAACGAAGATCGCCATAGGCGCTAGCGCAAGAACACCGATCGGCGTCATGAAATCGAGATGCGGCCACTGCCCGTCAGCCATGCGAAGCACCAGCTCCGCCAGATGCATCGTGTCGCCCTCGTGCTTGCCGAGGTAGAATGCACCTTTCAGGATCGGTGCCGTGCCGAGGATCGCAATCAGCACAATCAGGAACGCCGTCAGGCGGGCGGTGCTCGATCTGCCCATTTGCGCCTCTATCCGTAAATTGTTTCCATTTTTTAGCCACATTAGCGCGTCAGAGTGCCCCTGTGAATCCCATGCGGCAACCGGCCGAGCGATTAATCGCGTCTCCGGTCTCCGTCTCGCAAAACGGTCGTAGAAGGTCCCATAGAATGAATATGCAGGTGCCCAACGTCATCGCGCCTATCCCGCCGAAATCACTGGCGGAAACCGGTTTGTCGACTGTGATGATGCGCGATCTACTTCTGAAGACGATCTTCCGCATGAATCTTGAATTCGTATCAGAAATCTCGCGCCAGATTGCCCTGCCGATCCCCGCGACACAGGAGCTGATCGACCTTGCGCGTACTCAGAAACTGCTTCAGGCAACGGGTACGCTGCACGCGACCTCTGGCGGTGAAATGGGCTATCAGCTGACCGACAGCGGCAAGGCGCGCGCGCTCGACGCGCTCGGCCAGTCTGAATATTACGGCGCGATGCCGGTGCCGCTCGACGTCTACCGCGAGCAGGTCCGCAAGCAATCGATCCGCAATGTCCAGATGACGCGGCAGCAGCTTACCGGCGCGATGGGGCACCTGATCCTGCCTGATGAACTCCTCGACCATCTCGGGCCCGCCGTCGGCGCGGGGCGCTCGATCCTGATGTACGGCCCGCCGGGTAACGGTAAATCCTCCATCTCGAACGGTATCCGCGATGCGATCGGCGATAAGATCTATATCCCAAGGGCCATTGAATATGCCGGTCAGGTGATTACGGTCTACGACCCGATCGTGCATTCCGCCGCGGAACAGTCGGTCGATGATCCGAACAGCCTGCGCCGGTCCTCGAACCGCTTCGACAACCGCTATGTTCTTTGCGAGCGCCCGACCGTGATCACCGGCGGTGAATTGTCGCTCGACATGCTCGACCTGACCTACAACCCGACCGCACGGACCTATACGGCATCGCTGCAAATGAAGGCCACCGGCGGCGTCTTCATCATCGACGACCTTGGCCGTCAGGCCGAACCCCCGCAGAAGATCGTCAACCGCTGGATCGTGCCGCTGGAAGAAAACCGCGACATTCTCGCCCTGCAATCGGGCGAGAAGTTCGAGGTGCCCTTCGACACGCTGGTAATCTTCTCCACCAACTTCCATCCGAATGAGATCTTCGACAAGGCCGCCCTGCGCCGGATCTTCTTCAAGATCAAGATCGACGGCCCGAACCAGGAGATCTTCCTCAAGATCTTCGCGATGGTGGCAAAGAAGAAGAAGATGCCGCTCGACGAGAAAGCGCTACTGCACCTGCTGAAGGTCAAATACCCGACCATCGACAACATCTACGCGAACTATCAGCCGGTCTTCTTGATCGACCAGATGATCGCGATCTGCAACTTCGAAGGTATTCCCTATCAGATGACGCCGGAACTGATTGACCGTGCCTGGGCAAACATGTTCGTCCGCGACGAAAAGATCATACACTGATGATGCATGCACTGGGTATAGCCGGGTCGGGACGCGCCGCCCGCAGCTTCATGTCGCGTCTGCACAAGGCTGGCATTCAGGTCAGCACCTGCGACCTGTCGCCAACGGCCGATGGCCAGGCCGATGATGGCACCGGATTTGCCGCCGGTTTGCGGACGCTGATCATTGTGCCTCGGGATATCAACGAGGCCGAAGGCCTGCTCTTCGAAGGGCAGAAGCTTGCCAAAAATACACCCGGCCTGAAGACCATCGTCATCGCCGCAACGCTCTCGCCGCGCTATGTCCGGGCGCTTCGCGGGCGGATTTCGGATGGCATCGCACTCGTGGACGCACCCTTTTCCGGCACGCCACGCGCGGCTGAGGAGGGACGATTGTCGTTCTTTCTTGGCGGTCCGAAGGAAGAAATCGCACAACTCATGCCGATCTTCGATCTGCTCGGACGGCAGGTGGTGCGGATGGGCGGCTTTGGGGCGGCGATGGCCGCGAAAGTCATGAACGACTTCCTCGCGGCATCCTCTAACGCGATGACACGTCTGGCGCTGGACTGGGCCGAGGCACAGGGCATAGATGAGGCACGCTTGCTCGACATGTCAGGCAACTTGCTGGAGGGTCTGACGATGCCCGGTTATGACCTGATGGACGGCAACAGCAACGAGGACAGCGTCTCAACGCTGGTGCGCGATGTCGAAAACGCCCTCGACTCCGCACTGACCGGCGCGCATCTCACGCCGCCACGCTCGATGGAAAAGATTTTCCGTGGGATGAAGGCACGCGCGCTTCACTAGTTGCGAAGGTTTTGTCGGTGCCTAGACTGGCGTCATGCGCCCCCTGCCCGCCCCGTTCTCCAATTGGTTCGACGCCCGTGGCTGGCAGATTCATCCGCATCAGCAAGCGCTGCTGGATCGGGCGAATGAACCTTCGCTTCTGCTGATTGCACCGACTGGTGGCGGCAAGACACTGGCGGGTTTTCTGCCGACGCTGGTGGAATTGGCCGATGGCGGGCATCGCGGTCTGCACACACTCTATATATCGCCCCTCAAGGCGCTCGCCGCCGATATCCGCCGCAACCTGACCCGGCCCGTCACCGAGATGGGCCTGCCGATCCGGATCGAGGACCGGACCGGCGACACCTCCTACACTAAACGCCGCCGCCAGCGCGCCGACCCGCCGCATATCCTGCTGACGACGCCGGAGAGCTTGGCGCTTCTCCTGAGTTACGAGGATGCCCCGCATATCTTCGCAAGGCTCAGCCGGGTCATTGTCGATGAGGTCCATGCGCTCGCGGAATCGAAGCGTGGCGACCAACTCATGCTGTCGCTCGCCCGGTTGAGCACCCTTGCCCCGGGCCTGCGGCGCGTCGGCCTTTCGGCCACGGTCGAAGACCCGGTGGCCATCGCCCGTTTCCTCGCCCGCCACCCGGACCCCTGCGAGATCATCCATGCCGATCCCGGCCCCGATCCCGACATCGCCATGCTGGAAACCAAAGGGCCACCGCCATGGTCCGGCGGTGGCGGGCGTTATGCGATCCCGGAGGTGCTGACCGAAATCAGCCGGCACCGCACGACGCTGATCTTCCACAACACACGCGCGCAGGCGGAGCTCTTCTTCCGCGACCTCTGGATGGCGAATGATGAGGGGCTGCCCATCGGCATCCACCACGGCTCACTCTCGCGCGAGGCGCGCGAAAAGGTGGAGGCAGCGATGGTCGCGGGCGAGTTGCGCGCCGTGGTTTGCACCGGTTCCCTCGACCTCGGCATCGACTGGGGTGATGTGGATCTCGTGATCCAGGTCGGTGCGCCGAAAAACGTCAAGCGGCTGGTGCAGAGGATCGGCCGTGCCAATCACCGCTACAACGCGCCCTCCAAGGCGCTTCTGGTGCCCGCGAACCGGTGGGAGGTGGTCGAATGTCAGGCCGCGTTGCAGGCTGTGAAGGACCATGACCTTGACGGCGATCCGCGCGGGCCGGGGCCGCGCGATGTCCTTTGTCAGCATATACTCATAGCCGCTTGCTCCGCGCCCTTCGATGCCGATGCGCTGTTCGCCGAAGTGACGAGTGCCGGCCCCTATGCCGCGCTCACGCGACCGGATTTCAACGCCTGCCTCGATTTCTGCGCGACCGGGGGGTATGCGCTGAAAGCTTATGACCGCTGGCAGCGGCTCATGCTGCGCGATGGGCTCTGGACGCTCCGAGACCCACGCGCGACGCGCGATATCCGCATGAATATCGGCACGATCACCGATGCCGAAATGGTTAAGGTCCGCTGGCAGAACCGGCTGGGGGGCCAGCCCTTGGGAGAGGTCGAGGAAAGCTTCGCCTCAAAACTCGCCCCCGGCGATACGTTCCTGATCGGCGGCAAGATTGTGCGCTATGTGGGCCTGCGCGAAATGGCGCTGGAGGTGGCACCCGCACCGGGGCGCGAACCGAAGATCGCGGTCTATTCGGGGACTAAGTTTTCCACCTCGACCCAGCTTTCGCATCGCATCCTGCGGATGCTGCGACAGGACAGCTGGCCGGACCTGCCTGCCCATACCGCCGAATGGCTGGCGCTGCAGCGCGACATGTCGCGGCTGCCCCAGCTTGACCGCCTCCTGATCGAGACCTTTCCCGCCGAGGGTCGCGCCCATCTCTGCGCCTATGGATTCATGGGCAAGAACGCGCAGGTGACACTGGGCCTTCTCCTGACCAAGCGCATGGAGGAGGAAGGGCTGAACCCGCTGGGCTTTGTCGCCACCGATTACGCGACGCTGATCTGGGGGCTCGATCCGGTGCCCGACCCCACTGCGCTTTTCGACCGGGCCGCGTTGCGGGACGGGCTGGAGGGCTGGCTTGCGGGCAATGCAGTGATGAAACGCACCTTCCGCAACGTGGCGCTTGTCGCAGGGCTCATCGCCCGCAATCTGCCCGGCGCACGGAAATCCGGACGGCAAGCGACGTTTTCGTCGGACATCCTCTACGACACGCTCCGCCGCTACGACCCCGATCACCTGCTGATGCAGGTCACAAGGGAAGAGGCGATGCGGGGTCTCGTGGGGTTCGGCCGGATCGAGAATATGCTGGACCGGGTAGGCGACCGGATCGACCATCTCGCCCTGCCCCGCTTGACGCCTTTTGCCGCGCCGTTGTTCCTCGAACACGGCAAAGTACCGGTCGAAGGTGCCGCCCGGGAACGGCTGATGGAGGAAACCGCCGCGCGGCTTATGGCAGAGGCCGGACTTGGCTGAACCGTCGGACGTTGAGTATTTTTGCCAAGAAGAAGATGGCATTGCCTTTTGGGATCGGGCGCGGCAGGAACAAGACATGAACGGATTTAATTTCCATCTCGGAGAAGCAGGGCTGACCGCTCTCCCCTCGGGCGCGCTCTGGTGGGCGTCAGAGGGTTGCCTGACCGTCTCTGACCTGCATCTTGGCCGCTCGGAACGCTACGCGCGGCGGGCGGGGGCGTTGTTGCCGCCTTATGAAGTCGATGAGACGCTGGCGCGGCTCGATTCTGACATCGCGGCGACGGGCGCGCGGACGGTGATCTGCCTTGGCGATACGTTTGATGACCTTCAGGCGGCGGAGCTTGCGGAGACGCATACGCTCTGGCTCGCCCGCCTGATGGCCGGTCGGCGCTGGGTCTGGATCGAGGGCAATCACGATCCGGGGCCGGTTGACCTTGGCGGGGAGCATCGGGCCGAACTGGTGATGGGTCCGCTGACCTTCCGGCACATCGTTGCCGAGGGAGCGGTCGGTGAGGTCTCTGGCCACTACCATCCCAAGGCCCGCATCGCGGGGCAGGCCCGGCGCTGCTTTCTGGTGGATACACGACGGCTGATTCTGCCTGCCTATGGCACCTATACCGGTGGCCTTTACAGCGACGACCCCGCGCTATCTGATCTGATGCAACCCGGCGCCATCGCCATCCTGACCGGTCAGGCCGCGCGACCGATGCCGATGCCACGCAGAAAGGAACCCGCATGACCGAGGCCCTGACCCCGACCCGCGATGCGAAGGTGAGGGCGAGTTTCGCCCGGCAGAGGCTGATGACCACCTTCGGGGCCGGGATCACCGTGCTGACCCCGGGCCATTGCGAGATCACCGCGCCGATCCTGCCGCTTGCCCGTCAGCAGCACGATGTCGGTCATGCCGGACTGACCTTTGCCTTGGGCGACACCGCGGCGGGTTATGCCGCACTGACACTGATGACCGATAAGGCAGAGGTGATGACGGCAGAGATGAAGGTCAACCTGCTGGCGCCTGCGAAGGGCGACCGTCTGATCGCAACGGGCCGTGTCGTGAAGGCCGGTCGACGTTTGACGGTCGTGACCGCCGAAGTCGAGGTGGAAGAGGCGGGCGAACGCCGCCTCATCGCGGTGCTTCAGGGAACGATGGTCCCGGTCTGACGCCTCAGGCCGTCAGCCCTTCGGGCTCGGCCAGACCATTGGCGCGGCAGCAGGCGGTCAGCGTATTGGCCAGAAGGCAGGCGATGGTCATCGGCCCGACGCCACCCGGCACCGGGGTGATCGCCCCGGCAACGGCGGCACAGCTTTCGTATTCGACGTCGCCCACAAGCTTTTTCTTGCCGTCCCGTTCAATCCGGTTGATGCCCACATCGATCACGGTCGCGCCCGGCTTGACCCAGTCGCCCGGGATCATCTCGGGGCGACCCACGGCGGCGACGAGAATATCGGCGCGGCGGCAGACCTCGGCCAGATCCTTGGTGCGGCTATGCGCGATGGTGACGGTGCAGCTGTCGCCCAGCAACAATTGCGCCATCGGCTTGCCGACGATGTTCGAGCGGCCCACTACAACCGCATCCAGACCGGAGAGCGAGCCGTGGTGATCGCGTAGCATCATCAGGCAGCCGAGCGGCGTACACGGCACCATCGACTTCTGCCCGGTGCCCAAGAGGCCGACGTTCGAGATGTGGAAGCCGTCGACATCCTTCGCCGGGTCGATCGAGTTGATCACCAGATCCGAATTCAGATGCCCCGGCAGTGGCAATTGCACAAGGATGCCGTGCACGGCGGGATCGTTGTTCAGCTTGTCGATCAGCGCCAGCAGATCGGCCTCGGACGTGTCTGCGTCGAGCTTGTGTTCGTAGGAATTCATCCCAGCCTCGACCGTCGACTTGCCCTTGGAGCGGACATAGACCTCCGACGCCGGGTCCTCGCCCACCAGCACGACCGCAAGGCCCGGCGTGATGCCGTTTTCTTCCTTCAGCCGTGCTACGTGCTCTGCCACCTTGGCTCGCACATTGGCCGCAAATTCCTTGCCGTCGATCACCTTGGCGCTCATTCCCGCATCCTTCCGTTGCTCTTGCCGCCCGGCATGTGCCAGACGGATTGCGCCCCGGCAAGGGCGCAAGATGTGAGGCCGGGCGGGGTTCGATATCCCACCCGGCCGCCCCTGTTCTTAGAAGAGACCTTCGACGTTGCCTTCGTCGTTGATCCGGATCGTTTCCGCCGCAGGAGTGCGCGGCAGGCCCGGCATGGTCATGATCTCACCGCAGATCGCGACGATGAAGCCTGCGCCCGCCGAAAGCCGCACTTCGCGGACCGGGACCGAGTGGCCGGTGGGTGCGCCACGGCGGTTCGGGTCGGTCGTGAAGCTGTACTGGGTCTTGGCCATGCAGACCGGCAGGTTACCGTAACCGGCCTCTTCCCAGGTCTTCAGCTGATCGCGGATCGACTTGTCGGCCAGCACTTCGTCAGCATGGTAGATGCGCTTGGCGATGGTTTCGATTTTCTGGAAGAGCGGCATGTCATCCGGATAAAGCGGCGCGAAATTGGCGCTGCCCGACTCGGCCAGTTGCACGACCTTGTTAGCGAGATCCACTGTGCCTTCCGAACCCTTGGCCCAGTGCTGGCAGAGGATCGCTTCCGACCCCTGCTCGGCCACGTAGTCCTTGACGGCCTGCACTTCCGCGTCGGTATCGGAGTAGAAGTGGTTGATCGCAACGACGACCGGTACGCCAAAGCCCTTCACGTTGGCGATGTGACGACCGAGGTTCGGGCAGCCTTTCTTGACGGCGTCCACGTTCTCGTTGTTGAGGTCGGCCTTGGCCACCCCACCATTCATCTTCATCGCGCGCACGGTTGCCACGATCACCGCGGCAGCGGGCTTGAGGCCCGCCTTGCGGCACTTGATGTCAAAGAACTTCTCTGCGCCGAGATCCGCACCGAAACCGGCCTCGGTCACGACATATTCACCAAGCTTCAGCGCGGTCTTGGTCGCGATGACCGAGTTGCAGCCATGGGCGATGTTGGCAAACGGGCCGCCATGGACGAAGGCCGGGTTGTTTTCCAGCGTCTGCACGAGGTTCGGCTGCATCGCGTCCTTCAGAAGCACGGTCATCGCGCCGTCGGCCTTGATATCGCGGCAATAGACCGGGGTCTTGTCGCGGCGATAGGCGACGACGATGCGGCCAAGACGCTCCTGCAGGTCGTCGAGGTTCTTCGAGAGGCAGAGGATCGCCATGACTTCCGAAGCCACCGTGATGTCGAAACCGGTCTGGCGCGGGAAGCCGTTCGATACGCCGCCGAGGTTGACGACGGTGTCGCGCAGCGCGCGGTCGTTCATGTCCATGACGCGGCGCCAAGTTACGCGGCGGGCGTCGATCTCCAGCTCGTTGCCCCAGTAGATGTGGTTGTCGATCATCGCCGACAGGAGGTTGTGAGCGCTGGTGATCGCGTGGAAGTCGCCGGTGAAGTGGAGGTTCATCTCCTCCATCGGCACGACCTGTGCGTAGCCGCCACCGGCCGCGCCGCCCTTCATCCCGAAGTTCGGCCCGAGCGAGGCTTCGCGGATACAGATGACCGCCTTCTTGCCGATCCGGTTCAGACCGTCGCCCAGACCCACGGTCGTCGTTGTCTTGCCTTCGCCCGCGGGCGTCGGGTTGATCGCGGTCACGAGGATCAGCTTGCCGTCCTTCTTGCCCTCAAGCGAGGTGATGAAGTCCTGGCTGACCTTCGCCTTGTCATGGCCGTAGGGCAGAAGGTGCTCGGTCGGAATGCCCAGCTTGTCGCCGATCTCCTGGATCGGGCGCTTTTTTGCCTCGCGGGCAATTTCGATATCGGATTTGAAAGCCATCAGTCACATCTCTCCCTGTCGGCGGCTGCCGGGTGATCGGTTCCCCCGGGATATAGCCCCCGACCGCCATTGTGTACGGTTGAATTCCGACATTTTCCCGGGCGGAATCGCCAGCCTCGGCAGTGCGAGTTTCTAATCGGAAACCATTTCGCTTGCCGATTCCACCCTCCCCGGCCAGCCGGTTCCATTGGCCAACCAGGCGCGCTGGTCGGGAATATGCAGTCTGAGGCGGTCGCCGATCGTCAGGCCACCGGGCCGCTCCACCCAGGCGGTCACACCGCGCTTGCCTTCGGCCGCTTCCTTAAAGCCGCGCCCCTGCCCGTGCCGCGCCTTTCCAATCGTCAATGCGGGAAAGCGGCAGGGCCGGTTCTGCATGTCGACGACCAAGGTCGTGCCATTTTCGGCCTGAAGACGTGAGGACGGGGGGACATAGCTGAAATCGGGTATGCCGGACAGAACCACCGAAGCGCCGAGCCATGCCGGGTCGATCGCGTCGAGACCAAGCGTCGCGGCGATGTCGGCCAGTTCCTCGGCGCTGACAACCGATACTTGCCGGACATTGCGGATCTCGGTGTTCTTCGGGTGCTGGCTGACCACGCGGGAACAGGATGGCCGTGTCACGCCCGAATGGCAGTCGCCCGAGTATCCGTCCCAGCCAAGCGTCATTTGGTCGAGCGCACACGTCTCGATGGCCGCCTCGTCGCGATGCGGCACATAGCCAAGCCAGATGACGGTCGCATGGTGATCTGTCGGGATGAGAGCGGGCATGAAGAGTCCTTTGACGTGGGTTTATCGCAGTCTAACCACCCCCGACGACCGCAACAACATGCCCGGTCGGCGATGGCCGCGTCAGACGGTAAGAACGAAAAACATCCGCCGGAACGGGAAAAGGACGGACCCGTCGGCCTCAACCGGATAAGCCGAACTCAGCGCCTGATCATAGCGCTTGATGAAAGCGGCGGTTTCTTCGTCGTTCAATCGCTCCAGATAGGGGCGCATTGCGGTGGATTGCGTGAAGCGGCGAACCGGATGGGCACCATCCGCCGGTTCCAGCCGCTGGACATAATCCGTCTCCCACACGGTAATGCGGCCAAGCGGCGACAAAAGGCGGTGGTATTCGACTGGCGGAGAAACCGGCGCGACCCAACCTTTGAGGTCAAAGCGGTCGGGAAACATCTCGGCCGCGAAATCGCGCAGGAAACGGTGCGATGGCGCACCGTATTGCCGGGGCATCTGCACCGCGAGCATCCCACCCGGAACCAGCCCAGATGCAAGCCGGGGAAAGAGGTCAGCATGATCGGGCAGCCAGTGCATCGCGGCATTGGAAAAGATGAGAGCGGTGGCGCTCTCCGGCTGCCACTCGGCGGCATCAGCTTCGCTCAATTTATCGTAGCAGGCGCATTTTTCGGCGGCGGCAAGCATCGCCGGGGACATGTCGACACCCAAAAGACGCCGCCCGCTGAACCGCTCCGCCAGCGTCGGCCCGGCCGCACCGTTGCCGCAGCCGAGATCGACGACATCACCGTCCGGAAGGTCCCCAACCTGCGCCAGAAGGTCGAGCGCGGGGCGCAAACGAAGGTCACCAAACCGCGCATAAGCGTCGGGATTCCAGTCGCGCTCCCTTGCCATGACAGCTCCCCTTGCGCTGGAGTCAGGCAGACGGTTCGGGCTCCAGCCCGCCGCCCTTCGGCGTCTTCGGCTTCTTGGTTTTCGGGATCGCGGTCAGCGAGGGCGCCGGGCTGCCCGTGTCCGGGCTGTCGTCGCCATCGTCACCGCTCTTTGGCGCATCGCCGCGGATGACCCGCATCATGTCCTCGCCCGTCAGCGTCTCGAATTCCAACAGGCCCTGGGCAAGGTTTTCCATCTCATCCCAGTGATCCTTGAGGATCTTCTTGGCGCGATCATAGGCCTCATCCACCAGACGGCGTACTTCCTGATCGATCAGTTCACGGCTTTCGGCCGAGGCGTTCCACGAGGATTGCGCGCCGAGGAAGCTTTCCTGCGTCGCGGTGTAGTTGATGTTGCCAAGCTTGTCGGACATCCCCCACTGGCTGACCATCGCGGTGGCGAGGTTCGTCACATGCTGGATATCGCTGTAAGCGCCGTTGGTGACATTCTCGGCCCCGAAAACCAGTTCCTCCGCCGCCTTGCCGCCCATCGCCGAGGCGAGTTTCGACAGGGCCGCCTCACGCGTCAGGCTCAGCTTGTCGCGTTCCGGCAGGTAGAATGTGACGCCCAATGCCCGGCCGCGCGGGATGATCGTGACCTTGTGGACCGGATCATGCTGCGGCACATGGATGCCGACGATCGCGTGGCCGGCCTCATGATAGGCGGTCAGCTTCTTTTCATCCTCGGTCATGACCATCGACCGGCGCTCCGGCCCCATCATGACCTTGTCCTTGGCCTTTTCGAAATCGTCGAGCGTCACGAACCGCTTGCCCACACGTGCTGCCAGCAGCGCGGCTTCGTTCACGAGGTTGGCGAGGTCCGCGCCCGAGAAGCCGGGCGTGCCGCGCGCGATGATGCGCAGGTCGACATCGGGACCGAGCGGCACCTTGCGGGCGTGAACGCCGAGGATCTTCTCGCGACCCTTGATATCGGGGTTCGGCACCTGCACCTGCCGGTCGAAACGACCGGGGCGCAGCAGCGCGGGGTCCAGAACGTCCGGCCGGTTGGTGGCCGCGACGATGATGATGCCCTCATTGGCCTCGAACCCGTCCATCTCGACCAGAAGCTGGTTCAGCGTCTGTTCGCGTTCGTCATTGCCGCCGCCATAGCCGACGCCGCGCGACCGGCCAACGGCGTCGATCTCGTCAATGAAGACAATGCAGGGCGCATTCTTCTTGGCCTGTTCGAACATGTCGCGGACCCGGCTCGCGCCCACACCCACGAACATCTCGACAAAGTCGGAGCCCGAGATGGTGAAGAAGGGCACGCCTGCCTCGCCCGCGATGGCACGCGCGAGAAGCGTCTTACCGGTGCCCGGAGGACCGACCAGCAGCGCCCCTTTCGGGATCTTGCCGCCGAGGCGAGAGAACTTCTGCGGGTTGCGCAGGAATTCGACGATCTCTTCCAGTTCTTCCTTGGCCTCGTCGATGCCCGCAACGTCGTCAAACGTCACCCGGCCATGCTTTTCGGTCAGAAGCTTCGCGCGTGACTTGCCAAAGCCCATGGCGCCGCCGCGACCACCACCCTGCATCCGGTTCATGAAGAAGATCCAGATGCCGATCAGGACGAGGAAGGGCAGCCACAGCGACAGAACCGAGAAGAAGCCGGATTGCTCCTGCCGTTCGGCCTTCACGCTGATATCCTTCTCGATCAGCCGCTCGACCAGTTCCTCGCCTTCCGGCTTGATCGTGACATAGGTCGTACCGTCCTTGGTCTGGACCTGCACCTGTTCACCGTCGATCACGACCGCGCTGACCTCATCGGCGTCGACCTTCGCGAGGAAGTCGGAATAGCTCAGCGTCCGCGAGTTCATCGTCGACTGTCCGTTGCCAAACAGATTGAACAACGCCAGGATCAACAGAAACAGCACGACCCAGAAGGCGATGTTGCGCGCGTTACCCACGGGAATCCTCCACACGTAATTCTGCCGCCACGGCGCACCGTGCGGGTTCCTCCCTAAAATAGAGATAAAGAGGCCGGGTTCAATGCGATATCAGGAATGAGCGAAAGCCTGCGACGATTTCCGCACCCCATCCGTTCGAAAACCCGGCCAATGGGGCCGAAATCAGTGTTTCGTCGCGCCAGACGGCAGGGGAAACGACCAGCGCCGCCCGCGAAAATCCGATCTCGCGCCCGTCCGGGCATTGCCTGAGTCCCGCTGACCCCAAGGCCCGGACGGTCAATCCAGCCTCATGCGGCCCCGTAAGCCGCCAGCGATTGTCCCAGATCGCGTCGGTTTTGCCTTCCATCCCGCTAACGGCCTTGGGTTCACGGGTCAGGCGCACGTCATTGCCCCGCACCGCCAGCTTGCAGCCCCAGAGCGTGGCGTCCCGCCGTTCCCGAACCGCAGCCTTCAGCCGCTGAACGGCGTCGCCGCGAGGCGGGTAGTCGGCGCCGGACAGCCATTGCAGCGCCGCGACCAACAACCGTCTGGCCACTTCAGGCGCAAGGCGAAGGAATTGCTCGCGATCGAAGATTACCTCGCCGCCAGCTTCTCGGGCCACCCGGTCGGCCGCTGCCATTGTCGCCTCGGCCACGACCTGACGCGCCTCGGCCAGGTTTTCCGCAACAGTGGCAAGGTCCGAGACTGTCACCCCGAGCGGAGCGAGCGCCTGCAACGCCTTGCGCGCCTTTACCCGTGTGTAGCGATCATCCTCGTTCGTCGGGTCCTCGGCCCAATTTACGCCCCGGGCGGTCAGCAGGTCGCGCAACGCTGCCCGCGTCATTCCAAGAAGCGGGCGCATCCAGACAATACCCGCGTCAATCCAGCTTGGCCGCATTCCTGACAGCCCGTCGATCCCTGCCGCCCGCGCAAGCCCCATCAGCACGCATTCCGCCTGATCGTCCGCCGTATGACCCGTCGCGACATGAGTGACACCATTGTCCCGGGCCCAGCCGGTGATCAGCCGGTACCGCGCCCGCCGTGCCGCATCCTGCAGGTTTCCCTCGATCCCGGCATGGTCCCAAACCAATGTCTGGTGCGGCACAGCAAGCGTTTTGCAGAATCGCGCGACCATCCGCGCCTCCTCTGCCGCCTCGGGCCTCAACCGGTGATCGACGGTGACCGCCATCACCGGTGGGCCACCTTCGGCCGCCCAATCGGCGGCAAGGCAGAGAAGTGCCATGGAATCGCCGCCACCGGAAACGGCAACGCCGAGCCTGTCGGGCAGGCTCGGCGTGAAAGCCTCACGGAAGGCGGCAGACTGCGCCTCCGGCGTCACTGGCAGGCAAGCGCCTGCATGGCGGTCGAAGCCTCGACCGCTTCCGGCGCGGTCGGGAACCGCACACCGACTTCGCCCAATGTCACGCAGGCTTCCTGTGTCTGGCCCAGAACGCCGAGCGCAGCACCAAGTTTCAGAAGCGACGCAGGCGCGCGCGGTCCGTCCGGCGCACCGGAAAAGGCATTGAGATAGGCCCGCGCCGCGTTCGACGTATCGCCCAACTGCAACAGCGCCTCACCGCGCAGGAACTGCGCCTCTCCGGTCAATGGCCCACCGGGATAGTTGGTGGTGAAGGCCGAGAATTTGTCTGCCGCGCCCTGATAGTCGCCGGACTCGAGCGCTGCCTTGGCGGCGTCAAAATCGGCCTGTTCGCTCATCGCAAGCTCCGGCGCAGCGCCGGTGTTGGTGGCAGGCAGTGTCGTGACGGCGGGCAAGGCCGCCCCCGCGCCCGTTCCGCCACCAAGGCTCTGGGTGATCGGCAAGTTGGCCGGATCGCAGCCCTCTTCCAATTCGCAGATACGGAACTCCAGATCGCCGATCCGGTTGGTGCCATCCGAAACCACCCGGTTTATCTGGTTCTGCAAGGCCTCGGTCTGCGATGTCAGGCGCGACAGTTCCGCCTCCATCGCATTCATCCGGTCCAGGGCCGACGCCCCTCCCGCCGCCTGCATCGCCGAGGCGCCGCCCGCAACCAGTTCCGAGCGGAGCGCCTGCAACTGCCCGGCAAGGGCCGAAAGCTCGGCGCGCATATCGGCGATGGTCTGGGTACGGTCCTGGGCGAAAGCGGGGGCGCCAAGAAGCGCCACCGCCAGAAGAAGGGAGGGAAGCCGGATCATCATCGTGCTCAGACGCCCGCGCCCGCACCGATCACGGTGACAGCGCGGCGGTTCTGCGCATAGCAGGCCTCATCCGAGCAGACCGCCAGCGGGCGTTCCTTGCCGTAAGACACGGTCTGCAGCCGGTTCGGCGCGACGCCCTGCGAGATCAGGAACTGCTGCACGGCCGAGGCGCGGCGTGCGCCAAGCGCGAGGTTGTATTCCCGCGTGCCCTGTTCGTCGGCATGGCCTTCGATGATGGCGGTGTTGCCGGGATGGTTGTTCAGCCAGGCCGCCTGCTGTGCCAGCACCGACTGCGCTTCAGGCGTCAGGGTCGACTGGTCGACGGCGAAGAGCACCTTGTCGCCGATCGTCTGCTGGAAATAGGCCAGCGAGTTCGGGTCGTTCGGGTCGCCCAGCGCGCCGGAGGAGATGCCACCGGCACCACCAATGCCGCCCGCGCCACCGGCGCCGCCTGCACCGTAGCGGTCAGGGTTGTTACAGGCCGACAGCGCCAGCGCGCCCACGACCAGAAGGATGGAGGAGACTTTCATCATTGCGTTTACCGCCTCTGTTCTTGGCTCGATGGCCGTTACCTTATCATTCGTCGTAGCGATTGGGAATCCACGCCGTTCAGGGAAGAAGCGGCGACCATGCCGGATCGGATGCCGCCCCTTCCATCGGCACCGCGCGCAGGTTCCGCCCGGTGATATCGACCGAGAAAAGCTGCGCCCCGCCGCCCGCACCGGGGGTTTCACGGGTGAACATGATCACGCGACCGTTCGGTGCCCAGGTCGGACCCTCGTCGAGGAACGAGGCGGTCAGAAGCCGCTCTTCGCTGCCATCGGTGCGCATCACGCCGATGTGGAACCGGCCCGCATTCTGCTTGGTGAAGGCCACCATGTCGCCGCGCGGCGACCAGACCGGGGTTCCGTACCGCCCCTCGCCAAAGCTGATCCGCGTCGGTTCGCCACCCGTCGCCGGCATGATGTAGAGCTGCTGATTCCCAGACCGGTCGCTTTCAAAGACGATCTTGCTGCCATCGGGCGAGAAGGACGGCGCCGTCTCGATCGAGGGTGCGTTCGTCAGCTGCGTCATCTGACCTGAGGAGAGCTGCATCGAATAAAGGTCGGTATTGCCGCCGTTTTCAAGCGAGAAGACGACCGTGCCCCCATCGGGCGAGAAGCGCGGCGCGAAGGTCATGTTGCCGGAAAGCTCGGCCAATGCCCGCGACGTGACAGTCGCGATATCCATCAGCTTGATGCGTGGGAAACCGGTCTCGAACGAGGTATAGAGGATCCGGTCCCCTGCGGGCGAGAAGCGCGGGGCCAGCACGATGGTCGAGCTGTCGGTCAGGTACTGAACATTCGCCCCGTCATAATCCATGATCGCCAGCCGCTTCAGCCGCTGATCCTTCGGCCCGCTTTCCGAAACGAATACCACACGGCTGTCGAAATAGGCGCTTTCGCCGGTGATCCGGGCATAGATCTGGTCGGAAACCTTGTGCGCGATGCGCCGCCAGTCGCCCTGCCCGCCGCCGAACTGCAAGCCGTCGCCCAAGGGCGCATCCGAGAAGACGTCGAAAAGCCGGAACTTCACGTTGATCCGCCCGTCCGAGGTCGCGGCCACCGCGCCCGTCACCAAGGCCTGCGCATTGATCGCCTTCCAGTCGGCATAGGCGACCGGCGCGTCAAAGCTCGTGACCCCGCTGATGAAGGCCGAAGACGGGATTTCCCGGAAAAGACCGGTCCCGGCAAGGTCAGCGGCGACAACCTGAGTAATCGCCTGCGCGATCTCCGCTGCGCCGGGGTTTTCGGCGACAAAGGTCGGGGCGGCGAAGGGCAAGGGTTCGATCACACCGACGCCAAGCTCCAGATGCAGGGGCTCGCTTGCGGCGGCAAACGGGAGGGCGAGACCGCAGAAGGCGGCGGCGATGAAAGTCCGGAGCATCGGGGCATACCCTTTCGCTATGTGTCGGGGGGAGGCTGCGTTACGCGGGACTGGGGAACAACCAGCCCCTTCGGGATTGTTACACGGATCGGCGTTTTGCTGCTCAGATTGGGCGGGATGGGTCATCTCAGCCTCATGTTTTCCGGGTTGAAGACCAGTTCGATCTCGCGCCACTGTTCATATTTCTCGGGCGGCAGAGCATAGCCCTGCCCCTTGCAGCGGATCAGGGCGCGGCGGGCGGCCTCATAGGCCTGCTGCGCTGCGGCCTCGCTGCCGCCTTCGAACCCGGCCAGCCGGATGCTGCCATCGACGGGCAGGCCTTCGGGCGTCATCGAAAAGGCCAGCGTCACCTTGGTCGCCATCGCATCAGTCGACAAAGCGCCGAGGTTCCAGCACTGCGAAATCTGCCGCAGGAAGCCGTCCTTCTCGCCGCCGGTCAGCGGCGGGCCGGAGGGCGCGGTGCCGGTTCCGGGCGACGGTTCTTCCGATGCCGCACCCGCCAGTGCCTCGGCCAGCGCATCGGCGACAGCATCCTCCGCAGGCTCGGCTTCGGGTTCCGGCTCAGGGGCGGGCTCAGGTTCGGGCTCGGGCTCCGGCGCGGGTTCTGCGGCCGGTTCCGGCTCGGGCGCGGGTTCCGGATCGGGCGTCTTCTCGGGGCGCGGCTTCGGGCGCGGCGAGGTCAGCGGCGCGGCCGAGGCCAGTTCGGTCTGTTCCTTGTTCGCCTCGGTTTCCAGCACCTGTCCGCTTTCAGGCGGCGCGGCGGCTTCCGCAGGCTGCTCGGGCAAAGGTTCCTCGGCGGGCTCCGGCGTCGTTTCGGCCACAGCCTCGGGCGCAACGTCGGCAGGCTCATCCGGCGCATCGGTCGGGTCCGGCGCAACCCGAGGCGCGGCCTTGGGGTCGGGCTGCGGTTCGGGCAATTGGGTGTCCAGCGGAACTTCGGTCGGCGGGGTCGGCGGCGTGGGCGGCGTTTCCTCCACCACCGGTTCCGGCGGGGTCGGTTCGGTCACTTCCGGCACAATCTCGGGCTCCGGCTCGGGCGCGGGTGGCGTTTCGTCGGCGGGCGCGGGTTCTGGCAGGGAAGGTGCGGGCTCCGTCTCGGTCGGCGCGGTGGGCGCCGCCGCGCTGAGGGCTGCAAACTCCGCCTCGGACATCAGGGTGACTTCGGCGGTTTCCACCGGCGGCGGCAGGTCATGCGAAAAGAAGATCCCGCCCAGAATGAGCCAGAGGATCGCGCCAAGATGCGCGGCCCCCGAAACGATCAAACCTGTGCGTTCGGACCTCTCCATGGGCATATGCCCTAGTTCCCCGCCTGCCCGTCAAAGCTCGGGCCACCGGCGTCGGTGACAAGAACGATGTTGGAAAAACCGCCGGAATTCAGCGCCCCCATGACCTGCACGACCCGCTCATACGGGATCTTGCCGTCCGCGCGCAGGAAAAGCTTGTCATCGGTCCGCTCAGCCGCAATGGCGCGCAGCTTGGCGATCAGTTCACCCTCGGGCGTCGGCGTGTTCTGGATGGAAATTGTGCCATCCTCCTGCACCGAGATGGTCAGCGGTTCCTCCTGCTCGGTCGCCACCGCCTGTGCTGCGGTCTTCGGCAGTTCCAGCGGCACGCCGACGGTCAGAAGCGGCGCAGCCACCATGAAGATGATCAAGAGGACCAGCATCACGTCCACGAAGGGCGTGACGTTAATCTCGCTCATCACAGCTGCCTTGCCACGCCCGCCACGGCGGCGGTGCCTGCCGCCCCCGCCGCCCGATTTCACTACCCCTGCGCCCATCGGATCAGCCGTCCAACTGGCGCGAAAGGATGGTGGCGAACTCGTCGGCGAAGGCCTCGTAGCCCGAGATGATGCGGTCGCTGTCGGTCGAAAGCTTGTTGTAGAAGATCACGGCAGGGATCGCGGCGAGTAGGCCGAGCGCGGTGGCAACCAGCGCCTCGGCGATGCCGGGGGCGACAACGGCAAGCGAGGTGTTCTGGCTGATCGCGATCTGCTCGAACGCGACCTTTATGCCCCAGACGGTGCCGAAAAGGCCGACGAAGGGGGCGGTCGAACCCACGGTCGCAAGGAAGGGCAGCCCGCGCGTCAGGCTTTCCGTCGCTTTCACGATCGCCACATCCATAGACCGGTCGATCCGGGCCTGCGCGCCCGCGATCAACTCACCGTCCTGCCGGTGCGACCGCCGCCATTCGACCATGCCCGAGGCAAAGATCTTCTCGCTCGCCCCGTCCGGCTGCGATCCGATCTTTTCGAAAAGCTCGTCCAAGGGCTCACCCGACCAGAAGGCGCGGTCGAAGATCGAGGCCTCCTGCCGCGCCTGCCGGTAAGAGATGAATTTCTGGATGATGATCGCCCAGGACCAGAAACTGGCCACGGTCAGCATGATCATCACCAGCTGCACGACAAAGGAGGCGCGCCAGAAAAGCGCAAGCAAGGAGAAGTCCATCTCCTGCGCCATCGCAAGGGTTTCAGTTTCCATATGTTACTGCTCGCCGGTTGGGCCACGTTTGTTGCGGCTCTCATACACGTGATTCTATCCGGGTTTTAGTGGGAAAGCCAACACATCTGCGTGGTTGGCAATTCCGCGCCCCGGCTTAGTGCAGCGCAGCTCCGAGAAGGCGGCGAATTTCCGCCGGAATACGCGCTGGTTGGCCCGATGCAGTGAGGCAAACAAGCGTGACATTGGCCTGAAACAACACCTCGCCGCTGCGCGCCACGGTCTGGTCCAGCACCATCCGTGCCCCGGTTGCCCCCTGCAGAACCGTTGTCACGGTAAGCTCATCGTCGAACTTCGCCGGACGCAGATAGTCCGCCTCTACCCGGCGCACCGCAAAGACGATGCCCTCCTTGGCCCTCAACCGTCCCTGATCAACACCAAGCCCCCGGACCCATTCGGTACGCGCCCGTTCGATGAACTTTAGGTAGTTGGCATAATAGACGATCCCGGCGAGGTCGGTATCCTCGTAATAGACGCGGATCGGGAAGGAATGGCTCATCACTGACCTCATGGCTTCGCACCCTCCCTACAGGTCCGCGCCGCATTCTGACAAGCGGTGTACCGCCCGCCCCGGGACCAATCCGCTTGGCAGGAAACCCACCCTCGTGTAGCCATGGGGAAACCCACATCGCGCTGGCACCGGCCGCGCCGCAAAGGAAAGAGCCCGCATGACCCGCTCCGTCATCGAAGAAGACCTGACCATCGAAGGCAATATCACCTCCAAGGAAGGTGAGATCGACGTGAAGGGCAAAGTCACCGGCGATGTCGATGCGCGCGCCGTCGATATTCACCCCAGCGGCCGCGTCGACGGGGCCATCTCGGCCGAAACGGTCAATATCCAGGGCGTTCAGTCGGGCCGCATCAAGTGCACGGAACTGTCGCTTGAGAAAAGCTCGGACGTGAAGGCGGATGTATCGGCGCGCACGCTGATTTCCGAAAAAGGCGCGCGGCTCGTAGGCAAAGTACAGATCAGCGGCAACTGACGGGTGGCGGTCGACGCCACAGACGGGCCGAACGCCGCTCAGGCGGCATTCTGGACCGAACAGCCCGGCCAGAAATGGGCGCTTCACCAGACGCGCCTCGACACGCTCTTCACCGAGGCAACCGATCTGCTGATCGCCCGGTCCGCGATTGCGCCCGGCGAGAGCATACTCGATATCGGATGCGGCACCGGCGCGCTCACTCTCGAAGCGGCAAACAAATGCGGTCCGGCAGGCCGGGCACTTGGCGTCGACATATCGGAAACGCTGCTTTCCGTCGCGCGTGGGCGTGCGGCCGGTCGCGCCAATATCCGATTTGCGCTTGCTGACGCCCAGACCCACGCCTTTGAGCCGGCCGCGGCGGATATCATGATCTCGCGCTTCGGCACGATGTTTTTCGCCGATCCGGTTGCCGCCTTCCGCAACATCGCGTCCGCTCTGCGGCCAGGCGGCAGGCTCGTCTTCGCAAGCTGGGCCTCGGCCGCTCAGAACCCATGGAGCCATATTGCGAAGACCGCCGGAACTGAGCGTCTGGGGTCACTGCCCGCCGACCCGCCGCGCACGCCTGGACAATTCGCCTTTGCAGAGGTTGACTACGTAACGGGTATTCTCGGCAAGGCCGGCCTGACAGACATCGAGGGGGCAGAGACAGAGACTCGCCTCTTTGTTCCCGGCACGGCCGACGACGCCGCCGAACTTGCCACCTCCATCGGCCCCGTCGCGGTGCTCATGCGGGAAAAGAACGGCACTGAGGAAGACCGCAAAGCCATCACGGCCGACGTGGCGAACCGGCTGGCAGCGTTTGTCGGGCCGGACGGGCTGCGGATTCCGGCAACCGTTAACGTCTTTTCAGCCCGCCGCTGACTCCACTGATCAGGCCATCCGCGCGGCAAGCCGCATCGCATGGCTCGGATCCTGCGCTGCATCCGGCATCACCGGGTCGTAGGCGGCGCGGATCAGCCCGCCGATTTCGGGCTTGAAAACCACCGTCCCCCTCACCAGCGCAAGCGGCGACTGCTCGCGAAAGGCGGTGTCGGACCACAATAGCACGACCTGCGCGGCAAGGCTCAGCGCGATCGTCTCGGCGGGCATCTCCTGCAGACTGTCGTCCATCCGTACGAAGGCGATGCAGGCCCGGATCGCGCCCGTCTCCTCAAACCGGAAATGGCGATACTGGTTCGCGCCTTCGGCCTCCAGCCGGGCGACAAGCCCGCCCAGCCCCTCGACCAGCCGGTCGAGGTCGGGCACCTCCAGCAATTCGCGCCACTCGCGGAAGAAAAAGATCATCAGGTTGGCGCCCTGTTCGGGATCGGTCTCGGCCATCTTGTGGCCAGCGAGTGTAACCACCGCCTCTACCGCGCTTTTCACCGTGGCCAGCGTCGCATCATCGGTGCCGAAGACGACCGGAACGATGGGACGCGACCAGCGGGCAAAGACATAGTCGCCCGATGAGCGGGTAAAGAGCGCAGCGATCTCATCCGGTGTCACGGGCAGGTCCCTTCATCTTTCCGCAAACAAATCGCCGGAGGCATAGAAGTTTTACCAGCCCGCCTCAACCGGCCCCTACTTTCCGAACAGATCCGTCTGCCCGGTCGAGCGTGGCGCAGCCATCCCGAGATGGGTCCATGCCTTCTGCGCCAGCATCCGCCCGCGCGGCGTGCGCTGGATCAGGCCCTGTTGCAGAAGATAGGGCTCGATCACCTCCTCGATCGCGTCGCGGCTTTCCGAAAGCGCGGCCGAGATCGTCTCCACCCCCACCGGCCCACCGCCGTAATTCTCCGCCACCAGTGTCAGATAACGCCGGTCGGCCCCGTCGAGACCGAGGTGATCGACGCCAAGTCGCGTCAGGGCACTATCCGCAATCTCGCGCGTCAGCCGCCCGTCGCCCTCCACCAGCGCGAAATCGACCACCCGGCGCAGAAGCCGCCCGGCGATACGCGGCGTGCCGCGTGCGCGTCTGGCGATCTCCAGAGTGCCTTCAGGGTCCGACGAGATGCCCATCAGCCGAGCCCCGCGCGTGACGATGTGGTCAAGTTCGGGCACGGTGTAGAATTGAAGCCGCGTCGGAATGCCGAACCGGTCGCGCAGGGGCGTCGTCAGAAGGCCAAGCCGCGTCGTCGCGCCCACCAGCGTGAAAGGTTGCAACTCGATCCTGACCGTCCGGGCCGCAGGCCCCTCGCCGATCACGAGGTCCAGTTCGAAATCCTCCATCGCGGGATAGAGCACCTCCTCCACCGCCGGGTTCAGCCGGTGAATCTCGTCGATGAAAAGCACGTCGCGCGCCTCAAGGTTGGTCAGGATCGCCGCAAGATCGCCCGCGCGTGCGAGCACGGGGCCCGAGGTCATGCGGAAATTGACGCCAAGCTCCTTAGACATGATCTGCGCCAGCGTCGTCTTGCCGAGGCCCGGCGGGCCATGAAACAGCGTATGGTCCATCGCCTCGCCGCGCCGCTTCGCGCTTTCGATGAAGACCCGCAGATTGGCGCGCGCCTCTTCCTGCCCGACGAAATCCGACAAGGCCTGCGGACGCAGCGACCGGTCGGCATCCTCGGGCTGCGGCGCGGGGCGGAGGGTGCGATCGGGTTCCATCGTCACCCCTTCGGTGCCAGCAGTTTCAGCGATGCGCGGATCAGCGCGGGCGTGGTCGCACCCTCATCCGCGCCTGCAGCCTCGGCGACGGCGGCCGCCGCCTCGCCCTGTCCGTAGCCGAGATTGATCAGCGCCGAGAGTGCCTCCGCCGTGGCGCTGGCCGAAGCCGAGGGCTGCGGTTTTGGGGCGGATGTTTTGCGAGGTGCCGGGGCGCGTTCAATAACGTCGTCCATCCCGGATGTATCAACGCTGAGCGCGCCGCCGAGGGCCATGACAGCCGGGGCCTTATCCTTCAACTCATGCACGACCCTTTGGGCCAGCTTAGGCCCAACGCCGGGCGCGGCCTTGACCGCAGAGGCGTCGCCCAGGGCGATGGCGCGGCCGACACCCTCGGCCCCGAGCGTTCCGAGGATCGCCATCGAGGCCTTGGCGCCGACGCCCTGCACCGTGGTCAGAAGCCGGTGCCATTCCTTTTCCAGAAGCGTGGGAAAGCCGAAAAGCTGCAACAGATCCTCACGCACCAGCAGATCGGTATAAAGCGCACAGGCCTCGCCCACCGGTGGCAGACTGGCCGCAGTGCGCTGCGAGACATGCACGATATAGCCCACGCCGCGCACGTCGATCAGCACGTGATCCATCGCCCGGTGCAGGATCACCCCGGCAATCCGCCCGATCATGCCGCCCCCCTGATGGCGGACGCCAGTCGGCCCGCGCTTTGCAGGTGATGGGCGTGGCAGATGGCGATGGCAAGCGCATCGGCAGCGTCCGGCCCGGCCAGTTCGACGCCCGGAAGCTGGAACCGCACCATATGCGCGATCTGGCCCTTGTCGGCATGGCCAACGCCGACAACGGCCTTCTTGACGGTATTCGGGGCGTATTCGCCGACGGTCAGCCCCGCCTGTGCCGGAACCAGCATCGCGATGCCGCGCGCCTGACCGAGCTTCAGCGTGCCCGCACCGTCCTTGTTGACGAAGGTCTGCTCCACCGCTGCGGCATCCGGTGCGTGGTCTGCAACGATCTGCTTCAGGGCGTCGTAAAGTGACAAGAGACGCTGGGCGAGGTCACTGCCTTCTGAATGGACGATGCCGTTTGCGACATGGGTGAGTCGCGATCCGGCGACCTCGATAACCCCCCAACCGAGGTTCCTGAGCCCCGGATCGATCCCGAGAACGCGCATCTGCTCCCTCTTATGTTGCTTTTTTCACACGACTAGCACGAATAGCGAACATCGCAAAGGAAGAAAGCCGGATTGGCACTGATCACGGACGCGCGACGGCGGAGGACGGAATTCGCCTTGGCATCGCTGGAAAACGACATTTTGGCACCCCAAGGAAACCCATTTGTTTTAATACCTTACGGCAAAAATGAGACTTGCAATGGATGCATGTCCGACATGCATTTCCGCTCCTTGCCGCGGCGCAGCACGAGGTCTATCTGCCGCTTCAACGAGACGCGTCGTAGGGACGCGCCTTCGAAGACAAGGAAACGACCATGGCTGTTTGTGAAGCCCACCGCCCCGCCGCCGGTTCGATGTCCGGCATCTTCGGCCTGTTTGTCTCGGCCTTCGCCGGCTGGAACGACGCCCGTGTGACGCGCGCCGCGCTGTCCAAGCTGTCCGACCGTGAACTGGACGATATCGGCCTGTCGCGCGGTGACATCGACATGATCGCCTCGCGCGGCTGATCGACTGACACTACACGCGACTTCGGTTCGCAAAAAGGCCGTGCCGGGCATACCCGACACGGCCTTTTCCGTTTCTGCGTGCGAGCGTCAGAACAGAAAAGCGCGGATGCGATCGGAAACGGCGATGGTCAGCGGATCGGCCTGCAGCACATAGGCGCCGACGCGGTCGGCATATTCGCCGGCCTGAAGCGTGGCAATCCGCTCGTCATAGGCGGTCGCGCCGATGGAGGCGTGGATCATCGACTTGATCAGGACGATGGACATCAGGATCAGGACGAGAGGCGTCAGGAACCCGCGGCGGCTCGCAGACCGGCGCTGCGCGTTGTAATGCGACATGCCGAGCGTGCCCTGGGCTTCAAATCCGCCACCGGCCCGGTGAATCTTTTCGATGCGGCCGATGCGACCATAGAAATTCTGCAAATTACGGTCGACCATGCCGATCTCCCAAAATCATTACGCCCCCGTGAGAGCCAAGGTTGGGTTGAAAATATGGCAAAAATGCGACCCGACAAGGCGGCTAGGCTATTGATCCCGAAGCAGAACCAATGTCGTCCATTCACCGATTTCGTCGCGGCTCAGTTGACGAAATCCGGCTTTGGTGTAGACGCTGACCACCTCGTCGGCCTGACTGTTCAGGATACCGGATAGAATCACGTGGCCCTTGGGGGCGGTAAAACGGGCCATATCTGGGGCAAGATCGATCAGCGGACCCTTCAGGATATTGGCGAAAATAAGATCGTAGGGTGCGCGGGCCTTCAGGTCGGGATGGCCGAAACCGACCGCCTCGACGCAATCGACCCGCCCCGTCAGCCTGTTCGCCGCGACATTGGCCGCAGCAACATCGACCGCGACCGGGTCGATATCCGACGCAATGACCGGGTCGGGCCAGATCGCAGCGGCGGCCATCGCCAGCACCGCCGTTCCACAACCGATATCGGCAACCCGCTTTCCCCTGAACCCGGCCCGGTCGAGCCGGTCGAGCGCCATGAGGCAGCCCTTGGTCGTTCCGTGATGCCCGGTGCCAAAAGCCATCGCCGCCTCGATCAGCAGAGGAACGCAGCCCTCCGGCACCTTGTCGGCGTCGTGGCTGCCATAGACGAAGAACCGCCCCGCCTCGACCGGCTGCAATTCGCGCCGCACATGGGCGACCCAGTCGGTTTCCGGCACTTCCGAGACGGCGAAAGGCTTTGCCCCGTAAATCGCCGCCATCAGCGCCAGTTCGACCTCGTTCGGTTCCTCCTCGAAATAGACGCCAACCTCGTACCGGCCCGACCCGTCCTCGATCTCAAAGCAGCCGATACCGGTCGGTTCGGGCAGAAAGTTCTCCATCGCTACGGCCAAGGCTTCGGCGGATTCCTTGGTCGACAGGGTCGTCAGGGCGGAAAACGTGGGCATGGCGACCTCCCCAAGGTGCTTTGCGGAACGCGCGGGCCTTAGTCCGGCACGTCCTTGGCGTCAAGGCAGAGACAACTGCTGCGATCGTCCTGATGGGTCGGGTGCCGGGCGCCGATCACGAATTCGTGAGTTGATTTCTTACGGTGTAAGTTTATTCATTAAGCATCTCTTACGCTGTAAGGTTAATCAGGAGGAACACGAAATGCCGCGCATCAAGAGCCATATCGTTTCGCTGTCATTCGTCGCTTTGACCGCAGTACTTCCGGGTCAGTCCCGCGCCCAGGATGCCGCCCAGGCTGCAGCCCAGGCTGCGCGCGATGAAATCGCCGCCACCTTCGGGGCCGTACCGACCTTCATCAATCAGGTTCCTGACGCTGCCCTTCCCGGGCTCTGGACCGAGTTGAAGATGTTGGAAATGTCGGATGAAACCGCACTCGACCTTAAAACCAAAGCGTTGATCTCTCTCGCGGTCGCCTCGACCATCCCCTGCGACTACTGCATCTGGATGGACACCAACACCGCCCGTCAGGCAGGCGCCACCGATCAGGAGATCGGCGAGGCCGTCGCCTTGGCTGGAATGACCCGCAACTGGAGCACAATCTTCCACGGGCTTCAGGTTGACTTCGCGACCTTCAGGAAAGAGCTTGGCGGAAGCTGACGAGCCGCACCGGCCCGGCGTGCACCAGCGTGCCGGGCCGAATTCTGTTTGAGCCGGGAACATGACCGAACCGACCGCCAAGAAACCACGCAGTAAACGCGTACCGCTCAGCGCCGAGCGAATTGCCGCCGAGGCCATGCAGCTTGTCGACGAAGCCGGTCTTAACGGGTTCAGCTTCCGCAACCTCGCCGCACGGCTCGGCTGTCAGGCGATGAGCCTTTACCACTACTACCCGTCCAAGGCGCATCTCTTCGAGGCGCTCATCGACATCTGCATCGCCGAAACGCCGCTCCCGCCGGAAGACCTGCACTGGCGCGAGCGGATCTTCCGGTTCTGCCTGAACTACCGAGACACGGCTCTGCGTCATCCCGGTTTCTTCCTCTATTTCGCGACGTTCCGACTGAACAACGCCTCAGGCCTCGCCTTTCTCGATGCCATCGTGAAGATGATGGCGGGCTCCGGCCTCGAGCCGAAACGGCTCGCTCTGCATTTCAGGGCGATCAGCTACTACGTTACGGGCGCAGGTGTGGACGAAAGTCTCGGTTATGCGAAAGGGTCGTCAGCGGTTGAACCTGTACCCGGAGACGTAGCCGCACGGGACTACCCCTCGATCATCGGCATCGGCCAGTATTTCGGCAAAGCCCATCACGGCGAGATGTTCGAACATGGGCTGAACGAACTCCTTGACCGGATGGAGGTCGAAGCGAAGGCGTTGTAGAGGCAATGTTGACTCAGATCGGCCGCGCCGGCACGCCCGCCACCCGGTTCCCAGTCTCGACATCGCGCGAAACCACCGCGCCCGCCGCGACGATTGCCCCGTTGCCGATCGTCACCCCCGGCAGGATGATCGAGCCGCCACCAATCCAGACATCGGCGCCGATAGTGACCGGCAATGCGCGCTCGATCCCCTCGCGCCGTTTTTCGGCGTCGCGGTGATGGTCGGCGCAATAGATATGCACGCCCGGCCCCAGCATCGAATATGATCCGATCGTCACCGGCGCCGAATCCAGCACCACACAACCTGCATTCAGATAGACCCGGTCGCCCAGCGTCAGGTGGATGCCATAGGAGCAGTGGAACGGTGCCTCAATCCAGCAGTCACGGCCCATAGTGATCAGGTCGGCCAACGCGGGGGCGCAGGCCCCGCGTTCGTCCGGGGCCATGGTGGCATGCTGATGGCAGGCCCGCCGCGCGGCACGGCGCAGGGCCTCGTACTCTCCGCCCAGACAGGAATACCAGTCCCCGCTCGCCATGATCTCTCGCGGCGAACGGGGCATGGCTCAGGCCTTGAGCCCGATCGGGCAGGTCACGCCGGTGCCACCGATGCCGCAATAGCCGCCGGGGTTCTTGGCGAGATATTGCTGGTGGTAATCCTCGGCAAAGTAGAATTCCGTCGCGGGTTTTATCTCGGTCGTGATCGGGCCATAACCCGCGCCTCTCAGGCTCTCCGCATAAACTTCGCGGCTGGCCTCGGCCGCCTCAGCCTGCGCATCGGTATAGGTGTAGATGCCCGAGCGATACTGCGTGCCGACATCGTTGCCCTGCCGGTCGCCCTGTGTTGGGTCGTGGCCTTCCCAGAAGACCTTCAGCAGATCGTCATAGGTGATAACCGCAGGGTCGTAGATCACCCGCACCACCTCATTCTGCCCGGTCATGCCGGTGCAGGTCTCTTTGTAGGTCGGGTTGGGCGTCAGACCGGCGGAATAGCCGACCATGGTCAGCCAGACACCGTCGAGTTGCCAGAACTTGCGTTCCACGCCCCAGAAACAGCCCATGCCGAACGTCGCCTCTTCCATCCCCTCTGGCACCGGCGATTTCAGCGGACGGTGAAAGAGGAAATGCTCCTCCGCCGTCGGAATCGGGTCGGCACGGCCCGGCAGGGCGTCATCCTTGGCGGGCATCGTGGTCTTCTTTCCGAAAAGGGCGTTTAGCATGCATGGCTCCTATTCAGCGGCGGTGGCGGCGACCTCCGCCCGGTTCAAGCACCTATATAGCGTTGCATCCGCAGCACTGCCACAACGCCCGCGATCACATCGCCGCGTGCGCTGCCCAACTCATTCCGCCGCTATCGGCAGACCTCGGGCAAAGATCGTCTCGTTTCCAGGCTCGGGATGGCGGGGGATCATCAGGGCAAGCAGCAGCGAGACGCCAGCCATTCCAGCGGCAAGACCAAAAACCGCGCCGGGCGAGATCACCCAGAGATACCCAAGAAGCGCAGGCAGGAAGACCGCTGCGATATGGTTGATGGTGAAAGCCACCGCCGCCGTCGGCGCAATATCCCCGGGGCTGGCGATCTTCTGGAAATAGGTCTTCAGCGCGAAGGCGAGTGAGAAGAAAAGGTGGTCGAGTACATAAAGAACGGCCGCAACGACAACGCCCCAGCCGAACCAGTAGATGCCGCCATAGGCGAGGAAGACGCAAAGCAGACCGGCATATTCGAAGAGAAGCGCATTTCGCTCGCCGAACCGCCCCACCGCTTTGCCCATCAGGGGCGCGCACGCCATGTTGGCGAGGAAGTTGATCATGAACAAAGCCGTGACCTCATGCACCTCGAACCCGAAGCGTTCGACCATCATGAAGGCGGCGAATACGATGAAGATCTGCCGCCGCGCACCGGCCATGAACTGCATCACATAATAAAGCCAGTAGCGCTTGCGCAGCACGAAATGCTTTAGCTGCGGTTCTGGCGCCTCGAACTGCGGATATGCAAGGGCGGCAATGATCGCGATGGCCAAAGTCAACCCACCAGAGATGCCATAGACAACGCCATAGCTCAGATCGAAGGTCTTCCAGGTCAGCACGATCAGCCCGTAGGCCACCAGCGACGCGCCCGAGCCGATGGCGACGATCCAGCCCAGCACCTGAGGCGCGTGCTTCTTGTCGATCCATTGCAGTTGCAGCGACTGGTTGACCGTCTCGAAATAGTGAAAGCCGATCGAGGACAGCAGCGTCACCATCAGGATGCCGCCGAAACTCGGGAACATCGCCGTCACCGCCGTTGCCGCGCCCAGAAGCGCCAACGACAGAAGCGCCAGAACCTGCTCGCGCATCGCCCAGAGAAGGACGATCACCCCGATGGCCAGAAAACCGGGTATTTCGCGGACCGTGTGCAGCCAACCGATCTCGACTCCCGTGAACCCCGCCGCCTCTTTCACGAAGTTGTTGAGAAGTGCGGACCATGTTGCAAAAGCGATCGGCATCGCGGCGGCCATCAGGAACAAAAGAAAGGCGGGCCGCCGCCAGCGCGGCAGGTTTTCCGCATCTTTCAGGGTGATGGTCCGGATCAACATGGCCCCGACATACGCCGCTTTCCCGGCCTTGGCGAGAGCAGGCGCGCACAGGCCACTGCTCCGTCCCGCACAGGCATGATTTAGATCAAGGAGGATACATTCACATTCCGGCATGGGTTTGAAAAACCGGAGGGGCCACATTGGACATTCTGGCACTTGTCGAAAAGATCGGAGAGGAACCGGCGGCCGCATTGCTTGGCCTCGTGACCGGCGTCATCTTTGGTGTGGCCGCCCAACGGTCGCGCTTCTGCCTGCGCGCGGCTTGCGTCGAGTTCGCCCGCGGCTCGCTCGGCCCCCGGATGTCAGTGTGGCTGCTCTGCTTCTCGACCGCGCTCGTCTGGGTTCAGGGCGCCACGCTCGCCGGTTTTCTCAGGACCGAAGAGGCGCGGATGATGGCCGTGGCCGGATCATGGAGCGGGGCGGTGATCGGCGGGCTGATCTTCGGCGCGGGCATGGTGCTGGCGCGGGGTTGTCCGGGGCGGCTTCTGGTCCTCGCCGCATCCGGCAACCTGCGCGCCATCGTCTCCGGGTTGATCTTCGCGGTCGTCGCCCAGATGAGCCTCAAGGGCCTCCTCGCCCCCCTCCGAGACAGGATCGCCGCGTCGTGGACGACGCCCGGCGGCCGCAACATCGACCTCATCGACTGGAGCGGCCTGCCGCGTGAAAGCGGGCTTGTGCTCGGCCTGATGATCGCCCTTCTGGCGCTCGCCCTCGCCCGCCGAAACCGGATCGGCGCTTCGACGCTCATCTTCGCCTCAGGCGTCGGCTTTGCGGTTGCGCTCGGCTGGATATCCACCTTCGCACTGGCGCAGGTCAGCTTCGATCCGGTGACGATCAGTTCGGTCACCTTTTCCGGCCCGTCCGCGACGACGCTGATGTTCTTCCTTCAGCCTGTGCAAATCCTCGAATTCGATGTGGGCCTCGTCCCCGGCGTCGTGATCGGTGCGGGGGCGTCGGCGCTCCTGTCGCGGCAGTTCCGCTTCGAAGGATTCGAAAACGAAGGCAACATGCGCCGGGCCATGTCCGGCGCAGTGCTGATGGGCTTCGGTGCAATGCTGGCAGGCGGATGCTCCATCGGCGCAGGCGTCACCGGCGGCTCAATCTTCGCCGCAACCGCATGGGTTGCCCTGACCGCGATGTGGGTCGGGGCCGTGGTCACCGATGCCCTGATCGACCGCCCCCAAACCGCCACCGCCTGAAGCGGAGCCATCACGTTGCCGTGATTGCTCCCAGCACCCGGGATGGAAACGCCCCTTCAAGCGTCATCTCTTCAGGCGTCCCCCGAAACGGCCGCCCGCAGAACGCCCGATCCCGGGCCAACAGGAGATGACGATGACCAACCGCCTGCCCCTTCTCACCCTGACCGTCGCTGCCACCTTCGCCGGTGGTGTCGCTCTTGCCGAAACAGGCATTTTGACCGGCGAAAGCAGCCTTGGTCCGGTCCTGACCAATGCTGACGGCATGACTCTCTACACCTTCGACAAAGACGAGGGCGGCGTCTCGGCCTGCTACGACGACTGCGCGACCAACTGGCCGCCTCTGATGGCCGCGGACGGCGCCGAGGCCGAAGGCGATTACGGCCTGACTGAGCGCACTGATGGCACGATGCAGTGGACCTACAAGGGCATGCCGCTTTACACGTGGGTCAAGGACGCCGCCCCGGGCGACGTGACCGGCGACGGCGTCAAGGACGTCTGGCACGCCGCCAAACCCTGAACGGACCAACAATGAGCCTTCTGGACGAGATCGAGGCCGCCATCCCGAGCCTGCGCCGCTATGCGCATGCGCTGATGCGTGACCGCGATGCAGCCGACGATCTCGTCCAGGACAGCCTCGAACGGGCGCTTTCGCGGCGGCATCTTTGGCGCGGCGACGGCCCCGTCCGGGCCTGGATGTTCCGCATCCTTCTGAACCTCCACCGCGACGGTCTCAGGCAGGCCCCGCGCCGCCACCTCGTCGCGGTAGAAAGCCTGCCGAAAGAGCCCGCAGGTCCCGAACGGCAAGAGGCGCATATGGACCTGCGCGAAGTGCAGGCGGCTATCGGCCGCCTGCCCGACGACCAGCGCCGGGCGCTCCTTCTGGTGGCGCTGGAAGGCATGAGCCTTGCCGAAGCCGCAACCCTTCTCGACATTCCCGAGGGCACGCTGGTATCGCGGCTCGGCCGGGCGCGGGCCGCGCTTCGCGAGATGACCGGGCGGACCGCGCCCCAAAAGAAGGAGGGCCGCGCATGACCGGACCAGAGCCGATCCGCGAGGAGGACCTTGTCGCCTACCATTCCGGCGCGCTCGACACGGCGGCGCGTGACGCGCTTTCAGCCCGGATCGCCGCCGATCCCGCAGCGCGGGCGACGCTCGCCGAATGGGACCGGCAGGATGCAGCCCTTGCGGCCCTCTATGGGCCCGTCGCCGAGGAACCCTTGCCCGCGGCGCACCGCGCACTCCTCGCCGCCGCCACAACACCGCCCCGCCGCCCCACTGCGCAGCTTCTGGCCGCGGCACTCGCACTTCTGGCCATCGGCTCGACCGCCGGGTGGTTTGCCGCGGGCGCGCGCGCACCGGGGGTACACGCCTTCACGATTGCCGACGACGCGCTCCGCGCCCACGTCACCTATGTCGCAGAGGTCGTCCATCCGGTAGAGGTCGCCGCCGATCAGGCCGATCACCTCGTGCAATGGCTGTCCAAACGGCTCGGCCATGCCATCAAGGCGCCTGACTTCGCCGCCGAGGGCTTTCGCCTGATGGGCGGTCGCCTGCTGCCCGGCGACAAAAGCCCAGCTGCGCTCTTCATGTATGAAGACGATACCGGCCGCCGCCTCACGCTCTACGCCCTGCCCGAAGGCGGTGCGGAAAACAGCGCCTTCCAGTTCATGTCGTACGGGGAGACGCAGGGCTTCTACTGGCACGATGCCGGTCTCAGCTATGCGGTGATCGGCGACCTTGACCGTGACAGGCTTCGCACCATTGCCCTTGCCGCCTATGACCAGCTGATCTGAGCGCCTCACACGCGCCGGATCATTCACTTTCTGTCTAAAAGTACTCCGGGGGTCGTCCATTGGTGCGCCATTGGTTCGAGAACCAATGGACGACGGGGTAGAACCCCCGGCACCTCAGTAGAAGCTCTGCGGGTCGATATCGATCGACAGACGCAGATTGTTCGGCACCCGCATCTGCCCGACCCACTCCGCCAACGCCGGTTGCAGCGCCACCCCCTTCGCGGCCTTCACGAGGAGCCGCACCCGGTGCCGTCCCCGCACCCGCGCCACCGGCGCGGGCGCGGGCCCGAAGACCTGCGCCCCGATCCGGCGCAGCGGCGCGTCGCGGCGGGCAAGCTCGGCGCCGAAATCGAAGACCGTCTGCACATCGGGCGAGGACAGCACGATCCCGGCAAGCCTCCCATAGGGCGGCATCCCCGCCGCCTCTCGCTCAGCCGCCTCAGCCTTCCAGAACGCCTCCTCGTCGCCCGAAAGGATCGCGCGGATCACCGCATGTTCGGGCTGGTAGGTCTGCAACATCGCCTCACCGAGCTTTTCGCCCCGCCCGGCCCGGCCAGAAACCTGCCGCATCAGCTGAAAGGTCCGTTCCGCCGCCCGCAGGTCAGAGCCTTGCAGCCCCAGATCGGCGTCGATCACACCGACCAAAGTCAGAAGCGGAAAGTTGTGTCCCTTGGCCACCAGTTGCGTACCGATGATGATATCGGCCCCGCCACCCGCAATCTCGGCGATCTTGTCCTTCAGCGCACGGGCCGAGCCGAAGAGGTCCGAGGACAGCACCGCCACCCTTGCCTCGGGGAAACGCGCCGCCACCTCCTCGGCCAGTCGCTCCACCCCCGGGCCCACCGGGGCCAGCCGGTCCTCGGCCTTGCACGACGGGCACGCGGTCGGCATCGGCTTGGTCTCACCGCACTGATGGCAGACGAGGCGTTTGAGGAACCGGTGCTCCACCATGCGCGCATCGCAATGCTCGCAGCCGATCTGATGGCCGCAGGCGCGGCAGATCGTGACCGGCGCATAGCCGCGTCGATTGAGGAACAAAAGCGCCTGCTCCCCCCGCTCGATCCGCGCCCTGACCGCGCCCGCGAGCGTCGGCCCGATCCAGCGGGAGGGCTCAAGCTTTTCGGCGCGCATGTCGATGGCGGACAGCTCCGGCATCTCGGCCACACCGAAGCGCGAGGACAGGTCGATGCGGCTGTACTTCCCGGCCTCGGCATTGGCCCAGCTTTCGAGGCAGGGCGTGGCCGAGGCCAGCACCACCTGCGCATCGCAAAGCGAGGCGCGCAGGACCGCCATGTCGCGGGCATTATAGAGCGCGCCATCCTCCTGCTTGTAGGAAGTGTCATGTTCCTCATCGACGACGATCAGACCAAGATCGCGGAAGGGCAGGAACAAAGCCGACCGCGCACCGACCACAAGGCCCACGCCGCCTTCGCCCGCCATGCGCCACAAACGCCGCCGCTCGGTCTGGGTCACGCCGGAATGCCATTCGCCGGGGCTGGCGCCGAACCGCGCCTCAACCCGGGTCAGGAACTCCGCCGTCAGCGCGATCTCGGGCAACAGCACCAAAGCCTGCCGACCGGCCCGCAGGCATTCGGCCACGGCCTCCAGATAGACTTCGGTCTTGCCCGATCCGGTGACGCCTTTCAGCAAAGTCGTCCCGTAGCGCCCGGCCCTGATCCCCTCGCAGAGCTGTCCGGCGGCGCTGGCCTGATCCTCCGCCAGTTTCTTCCCCGGCAGGTCGGGATCAAGCGCGGGATAGGGCAGGTCACGCGGTGCTTCTTCCTCCGCGACCGCGCCTTGTTTCACAAGCCCCTTGACGACGCTCGTCGACACCCCGGCGAGCCCCGCCAGTTCGCCTAGCGTGAAAGCCGCCCCGCCATATTCGTCCAAGACATCCAGCACCCGCCCCCGCGCCTCGGTCATCCGGTCCGGCTCGGACCAGCCCTTGCGATAGACCCGGCGCGGCCCCGGCGGGTCGGCAAGACCCGGCGCGCGGGTGGCAAGGCGCAGCATCGCGGGCATCGGCGTCAGAGTGTAATCCGCAGCGCGGAACAGAAATGCCCGCATCGCATCGCCCATCGGCGCGGCATCCAGCACCCGGGTGACGGGACGGACCTTGGCCAGGTCATATCCCCCCTCGCCGACGCCCCAGACCACGCCCATCACCCGGCGCGGCCCCAATGGAACCTCGACGAAGGCGCCAAGAAAGCAGCCGCCCTCGGGCGCGCGGTAGTCGAGCGCCTTTCCCAAGGGTTCAGTCGTCAGAACCGAAACCAGCGCGCCTTCGTCGAAAAACTCCAGTTCAGTCAATCCCGCCCCCGATCATGGGTTCCGGCAGGGCGCCGTTTGCGCTAATAGGTCGCCCGAACATCCGCTCAAGCCCGGGAAAAGCTGCCATGAAATTCTTCGTCGATACCGCCGACACCGACGCCATCAAGGAACTCAATGACCTTGGCATGGTGGACGGCGTCACAACCAACCCCTCGCTGATCCTGAAATCGGGCCGCGACATCCTCGAAGTCACCAAAGAGATCTGCGACATGGTCTCGGGCCCCGTTTCCGCCGAAGTCGTGGCCACCGAGGCCAAGGAGATGATCGCCGAAGGCATGAAGCTTGCCAAGATCGCGCCGAACATCGCGATCAAGGTGCCGCTGACCTGGGACGGGCTCACCGCCTGCAAGGCTTTCGCATCCGAAGGCCACATGGTCAACGTGACGCTTTGCTTTTCTCCGGCTCAGGCGCTTCTGGCCGCCAAGGCCGGGGCCACGTTCATCTCGCCCTTCATCGGTCGGCTCGACGACATCCATCTCGACGGGATGGACCTGATCGCCGATATCCGCCAGATCTATGACAACTACGATTTCCGCACGGAAATCCTCGCCGCATCGATCCGTTCGGTAAACCACGCGATTGAAAGCGCCCGGATCGGCGCCGACGTAATGACCGCACCCCCGAGCGTGATCAAGTCGATGGCCAACCATGTCCTGACCGACAAGGGGCTCGACCAGTTCCTCAAGGATTGGGCCAAGACCGGGCAGAAAATTCTCTGACCACGTGTATACCGCGGGCCGGACGCACCGGCCCGCGACCAACTGATTCCTTCCGGCAACAGTTTGTTTCCAGTCACGGATTTCCGAAAAAATTGCGGAAACTCAGCGCCAAGGCTGCTAAGGTCTTCAAAACAGACAAAGACGACCGGGGCAGACATGGCCGATACAGCCACCATAGCGAATGAACTCAGGGACCGGCTTCTGGCCGCACCCGAGGTCATTCTGGAAGACCGCGACCTTATGAAAGCGCTGATCAGCGCGAATGAACGCACGATGGGCGCAAATATCGTCGATCTGCGCGGCATCGCAATGGAACGGCTTGAGGCACGGCTCGACCGGCTTGAGGATACGCACCGCTCCGTCATCGCGGCCGCCTATGAAAACCTCGCCGGAACCAACCAGATCCACCGCGCCATTCTGCGGATGCTGGAGCCGACCGATTTCGAGACATTCCTGAAGGACCTCGGCGGCGAGGTCGCGCAGATTCTGCGCGTGGACTGCGTCCGGCTGGTTCTTGAAACCGTCCATGTCGAGCGCGAACCGGCGCTGGAACGCGTCGGCGATGTCCTCTGCATCGTCGGGCCCGGCTTTGTCGACGAGTACATGTCGGGCGGACGCTCGGCCCCCGCCCGCCGCGTCACGTTGCGCCAGACCCAGCCCTCGACCGATACGATCTATGGCACCACCGGTGACTGGATTCGCTCCGAGGCGGCGCTGCGGCTCGATTTCGGCGACGGTAAGCTGCCGGGCATTCTCGCGCTCGGCTCCGAGGACCCGCACCAGTTCCGTCCCAATCAGGGCACAGACCTTCTGACCTTCTTCGGTGGCGTCTTCGAACGCGCGATGCGCCGCTGGCTCGCCTGAGCCGGGGCGATGAGCCTCGCCCTCTCCCCCGCGCTGCGTGACGCGCTCACGAACTGGCTTGACCACCTGACAGCTCTGGATGGCGCGGCAGAGAACACCGTGACCGCCTACCGCGCGGATGTGACCGGGTTTCTGAGCTTCCTCGCCGCCCATCACGGCGAAAGCATCGGACCCGCGCGGCTCGCCCGGGTCACCCAGTCGGACATGCGGGCCTGGATGGCCAGTGAACGCGGGCGCGGCACGGCGTCGCGTTCACTCGCCCGGTCGCTTTCGGCGGTGAAAGGGTTCACCCGCTGGCTCGCGGAACGCGACGGATTCGATCCGACGGCGATCCTTGCGGCCCGCGGTCCCAAATATCAGCGCAAGCTGCCGCGCCCGCTTTCGGAAAACGCCGCGCGAGAGGTGATTGATCAGGTCGGCACTTTCGCCCGCGAAGACTGGATCGCCGCCCGCGACATCGCGGTCGTGACATTGCTTTATGGCTGCGGTCTGCGGATATCCGAGGCCCTGAACCTAACCGGCGCCGATCACCCTTTGCCTGAACTGCTTCGTATTCGCGGCAAGGGGGGCAAGGAACGCATCGTCCCGGTGCTGCCCGCCGCCCGCAAGGCGGTGGCGCGCTATGCTGAGTTGTGCCCGATGGCGATTGCCGAGGAACCCGGAAAGGCGCTCTTCCGCGGCGCGCGGGGCGGGCCCTTGAACCCCCGGTTGATCGCTGGCGTCATGGAAAAGGCCCGCGCCGGGCTCGGCCTGCCCGCCTCGGCCACGCCGCATGCGATGCGCCACAGCTTTGCCACCCATCTGCTGGCGGCCGGCGGCGACTTGCGCGCGATCCAGCAATTGCTCGGCCATGCCTCGCTTTCGACCACACAGGCCTATACGGCGGTTGACAGCACCCGGCTGATGGAGATTTACGAAGAGGCCCATCCACGCGCCTGACAAGCGGCGCTTTGAGGGCGGAAAGGGAACGGCACGACATGACGCCCCAGATCAAGGCGCTTTGCGTCCACCTTTTCACCGCGACCGGGGCCGTGCTGTCGATGCTCGCCATGCTTGCAGCCGCCGAAGGCAAGTGGAGTCTCATGTTCCTCTGGCTTGTCGTGGCTTTCATCGTCGATGGCATCGACGGCCCCTTGGCGCGCCATTACCACGTCAAGACGAACTGGCCGACCTATGACGGGGTGCTTCTGGACCTCATCATCGACTATCTCACCTATGTCTTCATCCCGGCCTTCGCGCTTTTCCATTCCGGCCTTCTGCCTGGCTGGACCGGCTGGCTGGCGATCATCGTCATCACCTATTCGAGTGTCGTTTACTTCGCCGACACGCGGATGAAAACGACGGACAATTCCTTTGCTGGCTTCCCGGCCTGCTGGAACATGGTCGTGCTGGTCCTCTTCGCGCTGGAACCGAACTTTTACCTTATGACCGCGATCATCGTCGCCCTCGCTGCCTCGATGTTCACCAACCTGAAATTCGTCCACCCGGTGCGTTCCGAACGCTGGCGCTGGATCACCCTGCCGGTGGCGCTGGCGTGGGTCGTTTTCGCCGCCCGCGCCGCATGGGTCGATTTCGCGCCGGGGGAACTGGCGCACTGGGGACTGGCGATCACCTCGGTCTACCTGCTTGTCGCCGGAGTTGCCCAGCAATTGCTGCCCGAACGCGCCTGACCCGTCAGATCCGCGTCAGCACCACGCCCGCCGCGATCAGAGCGACCGACAGCGCTTTGCCGGGCGTCATCCGCTCGCCGAACATAAGCCAGCCGATCAGAACCCCGAAGAGGATCGACGTCTCTCTGAGCGCCGCCACCAGCGCGATCGGCGCCAATGTCATCGCCCAGACCGCGACCGCGTAGGAACCGTAGGACGCCGCCGCACCCAGACTTCCCGCCGTCCAGACCCGCCAGCCCGTGGGCAACGATCCGCGCCCGCGCAGCGCCAGCATCGCGGCGGCAAAGATGATCCCGTCGAGCACAAAGAGCCAGGCCACGAACAAAGCCGCATCTTCGGCCACCCGCGCGCCCAGACCGTCGACGACCGTATAGCCCGCGGTCGCACAGGCCGCGCCGAAGGCAAAAGGCAGCATTCGCCGCGACTCGCCCGAGGTCCAGACCCCGCGCGCCAGCGCGAGGATGCCCACGCCAAGCACAACGATCCCGGCCGTTTCGTTCATCGACACAGCTTCGCCCAGCCAGATCGCACCGACCATCAGCGTGATCATCGGCGCGGTGCCACGCGCCAGCGGGTAGACCCGGCTCAGATCGCCATGTTCATAGGCGAAGGTCAGGAAGATCTTGTAGGCCGA
Source organism: Albidovulum litorale (assembly GCF_025751495.1). Lineage (GTDB taxonomy): Bacteria > Pseudomonadota > Alphaproteobacteria > Rhodobacterales > Rhodobacteraceae > Albidovulum > Albidovulum litorale. The sequence continues at coordinate 1,089,432 of NZ_JAOWKZ010000001.1, forward strand.
ATGGACCACGCCCGAGGCGACCAGCCAGGGCCAGACCGCCGCGCCGGGCCAGTCCATCGTCATGGCGATGACCAGACCAATCAGACCCTGCACACCCGACAGCACCATCATCGTGCCGACCCGGCTCGCGCCCACGCGCACCAGCGCATTCCAGCTTGCGTGCAGAAGCGCCGCACCGAGAACCGACAGGAAAACGATCAGGCTCATCCGGCGACCTCCCTGACCGAACTCCTACCGCCCGGGTGCATCGGTCACAAGCACCCCAGTTTAGAATCATTCCAAACCTTGACTTGACCCCCATCGGGGCGCATATCAGATGCGCAACGGAGGCTGCCCCCATGTTCATCCAGACCGAATCCACGCCGAACCCCGCGACGCTGAAATTCCTGCCCGGCCAGTCCGTCCTTGGCACCGGCACGGCAGATTTCCCGCAGGCCGATACGGCAGGCAAGTCGCCTCTGGCCAAGCGCATCTTCGCGGTCGAGGGCGTGAACGGCGTCTTCCTCGGCACCGATTTCGTCACGGTTACGAAGGCCGAGTCGGTGATGTGGGACCATATCAAGCCCGCGATCCTCGGCGCGATCATGGAGCATTTCCAGTCTGGCCAGCCGGTGATCGAGGGCGAACAGGCCGAAAGCGCCCATGCCGCGCATGACGGCCCGGACGGCGAGATCGTGAAACAGATCAAGGAACTTCTCGACACCCGCGTCCGCCCTGCGGTCGCGCAGGATGGCGGCGACATCACCTTCCACGGCTTCGACCGGGGCATCGTCTACCTGCACATGCAGGGCGCCTGCGCCGGTTGCCCGTCCTCGACCCTCACGCTGAAGATGGGGATCGAGAACCTCTTGCGTCACTACATCCCCGAAGTGGTCGAGGTGCGGCCCGTTGCCGCCTGAGCCCCTGATCCTTGCCTTCGACACATCGGCCGCGCATTGCGCGGCCGCTTTGCTGTCAGGCGAATCCGTGCTCGCGGCCCGGGTCGAAGAGATGGGGCGCGGTCAGGCCGAACGGCTGATGCCGATGCTGGAAGAGATGCTCGGCGACGAAGGCCGGACATGGTCCGACGTCAGTGCCATCGGCGTCGGCACCGGCCCCGGCAACTTCACCGGCATCCGTATCTCGGTCGCCGCCGCGCGCGGGCTGGCCTTGTCGCTCAGCATCCCGGCCGTTGGCGTGTCGGGATTCGAGGCGACGGCCCCTGACCAAACAGACCCACATTGGGCGGTGATCCCCGCCCCGCGCGGCATGGTCTATGCCCAGCGCCTTGGAGCTGACACTGGACAGCCGGAGCTGCTGCCCGAGGCCGATCTGACCACGCTGGACGCCCCTATCCTGCGGCTCGACACCATCCCGGGCGACAGACATGCGACCCATATCGCCCGCGTCGCGGCCCGCCGCTGGCGCGACACGCCCGTTCGGCCCGCCCCTCTCTACATCCGTCCCGCCGATGCCGCGCCGCCGCGTGAGGCGCCACCGGTCATTCTGCCGTGACCATCTCACCGGAAGAACTGGCCGCGATCCACGCCGCCGCCTTCACAACGCCCCGGCCATGGAACGCGGCAGAGATCGCCGACCTCCTCTCAGGGCCGGGGGCTTTCCTCATCGCCGAACCGGACGGGTTCCTCATCGGCCGCGTCATCGCCGACGAAGCTGAACTGCTGACAGTTGCTGTGCGGCCCGAAGCCCGGGGCCGTGGCCTTGGCGCCGGACTTGTCGCCACCTTCCTCCGCGAAGCCCGCGCGCGCGGTGCCACGACGGCCTTTCTCGAAGTTGCCGCCGACAACCACGCGGCCAATGCGCTCTATGCCAGCGCCGGATTCGCCGAGACCGGGCGCAGGCCCGGTTACTACGTCAAACCCGACGGAAAAAAGACCGACGCGCTCATCCTCGCCCGGCCCCTACCTCCGACACCGGAGAATTCCTGACCAAAAGGTCAAACCGACCCTTCGTCACTCCAAATAGCTATTGACCGCCCCCCACGCATCCGCCCTAATCGGACGCAATCCGCGCGACAGGCCGATTTGGGCCCACAGGATGCGGATACGCATAACCAAACTGGGAGCGACCCATGACCCTCATGAAGACATTCCTCGGCGCGGCCGCAACGCTCGCGCTTTCGGCCGGCTTCGCGGCTGCCGATCCCGCCATTATTTTCGACCTCGGCGGCAAGTTCGACAAGTCGTTCAACGAGGCCGCCTATAACGGCGCCGAGCGCTGGAAGGCCGAAACCGGCGGCACCTACAAGGAACTGGAAATGCAGTCCGAGGCGCAGCGCGAACAGGCGCTCCGCCGACTGGCCGAGTCGGGCGCCAACCCTGTCGTCATGACCGGCTTCGCCTTCGGCGACGTTCTGGGCCAGGTCGCCCCCGACTTCCCGGACACCAAGTTCGTGATCATCGACGTCGACTGGCTCGACTTCCCGAACGTGCGCCAGATCAGCTTTGCCGAGCATGAGGGCAGCTATCTGGTCGGCATGATGGCGGCGATGGCGTCGAAAACCGGCACGGTCGGCTTCATCGGTGGCATGGATGTTCCGCTGATCCGCAAATTCGCCTGCGGCTATGTGCAGGGCGTCAAGGCCGCAAACCCGGATGCGACGATCATCCAGAACATGACCGGTTCGACCCCGGCCGCATGGAACGACCCGGTGAAGGGCGGCGAAATCGCCAAGGCCCAGAAATCGCAGGGCGCGGACGTGATCTATGCTGCGGCGGGCGGCACCGGCATTGGCGTGCTTCAGGCCGCCGCTGATGAGGGCATCCTCTCGATCGGTGTCGATTCGAACCAGAACCACCTGCATCCAGGTCAGGTTCTGACCTCGATGCTGAAGCGCGTCGACAACGCCGTTTACGAGGCGTTCAAGGCAGGCACCGAAATCGAAGGCGGCGTGCAGGTCATGGACCTCGCCTCGGGTGGCGTCGGTTATGCGCTCGACGACAACAACGCCGCACTGGTATCGGACGAGATGAAGACCGCTGTCGATGACGCCGCCGCCAAGATCACCTCGGGTGAGATCGCGGTGCACGACTACATGACCGACGACAGCTGCCCGGTTAACTGAGCAGCATCATGACGGGGGACACGGGAAAGGAGCGGCAGGCCACTGCCGCTCCGGCCATCGAGCTTCGCGGGATATCGAAAGCCTTTGGCCCGGTTCAGGCCAACAAGGACATCTCGATCAGCGTTGCCAAGGGCACGATCCACGGGATCATCGGCGAAAACGGCGCGGGCAAGTCCACGCTGATGTCGATCCTCTATGGCTTCTACAAGGCCGATTCAGGTCAGATCCTGATCAACGGCACCCCCACCGCCATACCCGACAGCCAGGCCGCGATCCGCGCCGGCATCGGAATGGTCTTCCAGCATTTCAAGCTGGTGCAGAATTTCTCGGTGCTGGAAAATGTCATTCTCGGCGCCGAAGACGGCGCACTGCTGCGCCCCTCGCTCGCCAAGGCCCGCAAGGTGCTGGGCGAACTGGCCGAGGAATATGAACTCGATGTCGACCCCGACGAACTGATCGAGGAATTGAGCGTCGGCCACCAGCAGCGGGTGGAAATCCTCAAGGCACTTTACCGCCACGCCGATATCCTGATCCTTGATGAGCCTACGGGCGTACTGACCCCCGCCGAGGCCGACCACCTCTTCCGCATCCTCTCCAATCTCAGGGAACAGGGCAAGACGATCATCCTGATCACCCACAAGCTGCGCGAGATCATGGAGATTACCGATACGGTCAGTGTCATGCGGCGGGGCGAGATGACGGCGACGGTCAAGACCGCCGATACCAGCCCCGAGGAACTGGCCGAACTGATGGTCGGGCGCAAGGTCTTGCTCGATGTCGCCAAGACACCGGCCCAGCCCGGCAAGGTCGTGCTGGAGGTCGAGAACCTTCGTGTTGTGGATGAAGACAAGGTCGAACGGCTGAAGGGAATCTCGCTTCAGATCCGCGCCGGCGAAATTCTCGGCATCGCGGGCGTCGCGGGCAACGGCCAGTCGGAACTTCTGGCCGTGCTCGGCGGGATCGCCCACGGCACCGGCACGATCCGGCTGAATGGCGATCAGATCGACCTGACGGGCCAGCATTCCGACGGCCAGTCACGCCGCGCGCGCGGCATCGCCCATGTGCCCGAGGACCGCCAGCATCTCGGCATGATCATGGATTTCTCGGCCTGGGAAAACACCGCCTTCGGCTATCACCACGACCCGGCCTATCAGAAGAATGGCTGGCTGATGGACAATGCCGCCATCCTTGAGGACACCAAGGGCAAGATGGAACGTTTCGACGTCCGCCCGCCGATCCCGACGCTTTCGGCCAAGAGCTTCTCGGGCGGCAACCAGCAAAAGATCATCCTCGCGCGCGAGATCGAGCGGAACCCCGATCTTCTTCTGGTCGGCCAGCCCACGCGCGGCGTCGATATTGGCGCGATCGAGTTCATCCACAAGCGCATCGTCGAGCTGCGCGACGCGGGCAAGGCGGTTCTGCTGGTCAGCGTCGAACTCGATGAAATCATGAGCCTTTCTGACCGCATCGCGGTGATGTTCGACGGCAAGATCATGGGTGAACGCCTGCCAGATGAGACCGATGAACGCGAGCTTGGCCTTCTGATGGCCGGGATAACCAACGGCAAAACCGGGGAGGCCGCGTGATGACCAGACTTCCGCGCTGGGCCGATGTGGTCCTCGTCCCGCTCATCAGCCTGCTTCTGGCGGGCATTATCTCGGCCCTCGTCATCCTTGCCATCGGTCAAAGCCCGATGGAGGCGCTGCGCACCATGGTGACGGGTGCCTTGGGCTCGGCCTACGGCTGGGGCTACACACTTTATTACGCCACAAGCTTCATGTTCACCGGCCTAGCGGTGACGGTCGCCTTCCATGCCTCGCTCTTCAATATCGGCGGCGAGGGGCAGGCCCAGATCGGCGGTCTTGGCGTTGCGCTGGCCTGCCTTTTTATCCCCTGGCCGCACTGGACGCTGGCGCTGCCCGGCGCGATGATAGCGGGCGCGCTGTTCGGCGCTGCCTGGGCGGCGATACCCGCCTATCTTCAGGCCAAGCGCGGCAGCCATGTCGTGATCACCACGATCATGTTCAACTACATCGCAGCGGCCCTGATCATCTACATGCTGGTTTCCGTGCTGAAACCCGCGGGCCAGATGGACCCGGCCACGGCGCGGTTTCCGGCAACGACGAACCTGCCGACGCTGCATGAAATCCCGGGGCTGAGTGTCCTTTTCGACAAACAGATCCCGGCCAATGTCACGCTCTTCGTGGCGCTCATTGCCTGCTGGCTGGTCTGGCTTCTCCTGTGGCGCACGCGCCTCGGCTACGAAATCCGCGCCTTCGGCAAATCCGAACCGGCAGCACTTTACGCGGGCATCTCGCCCGTCCGGGTGACAATGATCGCCATGCTGATTTCGGGCGCATTGGCGGGGCTCATGTCGATAAACAACGTCATGGGCGAAAGCGAACGGCTGTTGCAGAACTCGACCGAAGGTGCGGGATTCATCGGCATCGCGGTTGCGCTGATGGGGCGGAACCACCCGATTGGCGTTTTCCTTGCCGCGATCCTCTTCGGGTTCCTCTTTCAGGGTGGGGCAGAACTCGGGCTCTGGACCTCGATCCCGATCGAACTCAGGACCGTCGTTCAGGGCCTCGTGATCCTCTTTACGGGCGCGCTCGACCACATGGTCCGCATGCTGCTCGGGCTCTTCTTCAGCCCCCGCAGAACACAGGTGGCGTGATGGATTTCGCAACGCTCATCCAGATCCTCGACTCCACCATGCGGCTCGCGACGCCGCTGCTTCTGGCCTGCCTTGCCGGGCTCTATTCCGAACGCTCAGGCATCTTCGACATCGGGCTTGAGGGCAAGATGCTGATGGCGGCGATGTGCACCGGCGCGGTCGCTGCCCTGACCGGCTCGGTCTGGATCGGGCTTCTGGCCGGGATCGCCGGGTCGATGATCTTCGCGCTGATCCACGGCATCGCCTCGATCACCTTCCGGGGCAACCAGCTGATCTCGGGCGTGGCGCTGAACTTCGTGGCCTCGGGCATCACCGTGCTCATCGCCCAGTCGCTGTTCCGGCAGGGCGGACGCACGCCGCCGCTCTCCGGCCCCGCCCGCTTCAACCCGATCGAGCTACCCTTTGCCGAAGCGCTTTCCGGCGTCCCGATCCTCGGCCCCTTCTATGCCGAGGTCATCTCGGGCCACGGCGCGCTTGTCTATATTGCGCTCCTCTGCGTACCGCTGACATGGTGGGTACTCTACCGGTCGCGCTTCGGGCTGCGCCTGCGGGCCGTCGGCGAAAATCCCGCCTCGGTCGATACGGCGGGCATCTCGGTCGTGCGGCTGCGCTACACCGCCGTGATCATCACCGGCGTCCTTTGCGGCCTTGCGGGCGCCTATATGGCCGCTGGCCTGCAAACCGGTTTCGGCAAGGAAATGACCGCAGGCCGCGGCTATATCGCGCTCGCCGCGCTGATCTTCGCCAAGTGGCGGCCCTGGTACGCGCTGATGGCCACGCTTCTCTTCGGTTTCTTCCAGGCGCTGGCGCTCAGGCCCGACGTGATCAAGGGCACGCTTGGCTTCGACGTACCCGTCCCCGCCCTTGATGCGCTGCCCTATATCTTGACGGTCATCGTGCTTGCGGGCTTTGTCGGACGGGCCATTCCGCCACGCGCCGGCGGAGAGCCCTATGTTAAGGAACGCTGAACAGGATATTTGGCCTTATGCGGATTTTGCAACTGGCCTAAAGACAAGCGTCGCAACGGTTTGACACCGGCCCCACATGGGGGCATGAGTGGTCAAGGGTTCTTTTGCCGTTCGGTACCGCGTTCTAATGCAGATTTACCTCCCCATCGCCGAGGTTTCGGTCAACGCGTTCCTGCTTTTGGGGCTGGGCGGTATCGTCGGCATGCTTTCGGGCATGTTCGGGGTGGGTGGCGGCTTCCTCATGACCCCACTTCTCTTCTTCATCGGCATCCCGCCAGCAGTTGCTGTCGCAACCGAGGCGAACCAGATCGTCGCCTCCTCCTTCTCAGGCGTCCTCGCGCATCTCAAACGCAAGACGGTCGATCTCAGGATGGGGACGGTTCTACTGATCGGCGGCCTGATCGGCGCGGCACTTGGCGTCCAGCTTTTCAACTTCCTGAAAAGCCTCGGACAGGTCGATCTGCTGGTCAAGCTCTGCTACGTCGTGTTCCTCGGCATCATCGGCGGGCTAATGTTCATCGAAAGCCTGCGCGCGATCCGGCGGGCGAAGAAGACCGGCGCCGTGCCCACGCGCAAGAAGCACAACTGGGTCCACAACCTGCCCTTCAAGATGAAGTTCCGCACCTCGGGGCTTTATATCTCGGTCATCCCGCCATTGCTCGTCGGTGTGCTGGTCGGCATCCTTGCCGCCATCATGGGCGTTGGCGGCGGGTTCATCATGGTGCCCGCGATGATCTATCTGCTGGGCATGCCCACGAAAGTCGTCGTCGGCACGTCGCTTTTCCAGATCATCTTCGTCACCGCCTTCACCACGCTTCTACATGCCACTACGAACTTCACCGTAGATATGCCACTCGCGGTGCTTCTCCTGATCGGAGGCGTGATCGGCGCCCAGTTCGGCGCGATGATCGGCACGCGGCTGAAGGCTGAACAGTTGCGCATCCTCCTCGCCATGATGGTCCTCGCGGTCTGCCTGAAACTGGCGCTCGATCTTCTGATCATGCCTTCAGAACTTTATTCCATCGGCCCGGCGGGGCACGGATGATGGGGCGCCTTCTCACTCTTGCGGTGTTTCTGACCGCGCTGGCCCTGCCAGCCGCGGCGCAGGAAGAAATCGTCGCCGATCTTAGCCAGCGGCAGGTTCCGATCACCGCCGATTTCGACGGATCGGAACTGATCCTCTATGGCGCGGTCAAGCGCGAAACCCCGATTTCGATCACCGAACCCCTGTCGGTGATCATCACCGTCGCGGGCCCGTCGAAACCGGTCACCGTTCGGCGCAAGGAAAAGGTGGCAGGCATCTGGATCAACACCGACGCGGTGGAGATCGACAGCGCCCCGTCCTTCTACGCCATCGCCACCTCCCGCCCCCTGAACCAGATCCTCTCGGATACCGAGGATCTGCGTTACAAGATCTCCATCCCTCGCGCGATCCGCTCCGTCGGCGCGCCGCAAACGGTCATGGATTCGCATGCGTTCACCGACGCCCTGATGCGCATCAAGGCGGCAAACGGCAGCTATCAGGCGAGGCCCAGCACCGTCGCCTTCTTTGACCAGACGCTTTTCAAGACCGCCGTCACACTGCCCGCGAACCTGACCGAGGGGACCTACAAGGTCACGCTCTACCTGACCCGCGACCGGCAGGTGGTCACCAGCTATACGACCAATCTTGCCGTGCAGAAGGTCGGGCTGGAACGCTTCCTTTACCGTCTCGCCCATGACCGGCCGCTGGTCTACGGACTCCTGTCGATCTTCATCGCCATCGCCGCGGGCTGGGGTGCTTCGGCGATCTTCCGGTACTTCAAAGGCTGATCCGACGGGTTAACCGCGCCCGACAAAAGGCATGTTGGTCGCCATCACCGTGACCGACAGCATATTGGCGCCGGGCGGCAGGGTCGCCATCGACCACACGGTTCCCGCCACATCTGCCACATCCATCATCGGCTCGGCCCGGATGCTGCCATCGGCCTGCGGCACGCCTGTCGCGATCTTCGCCGCCAGTTCGGTGTGGGCATTGCCGATATCGATTTGGCCGCAGGCAATGCCAAAGGGGCGGCCATCGAGCGCCAGCGTCTTCGTCAGCCCGGTGATCGCGTGTTTCGTCGTCGTGTAACACACGGACCCTGGGCGCGGCGCATGGGCTGAGATGGACCCGTTGTTGATGATCCGCCCACCCTGCGGGTTCTGCGCCCGCATCTGGCGAAAGGCCGCGCGGGCAGCGTGGAACATGCCGGTCAGGTTCACGGCCAGCATGTCGGTCCAGTCGGAAAGCGGAATCTCGTCAATCAGTCCGCCCGGCCGCATGATGCCCGCGTTGTTGAACAGCACATCGACCCGGCCAAAGCGCGTGACCGCCGCAGCAAATGCCCCATCGACCGCAGTTGCATCGGCCACATCGCAGGCCAGTGGCTGGGCGCTGTCATGGCCTTCGGCGATTTCCTCCAGCACATCCCCCCGCCGCGCGATCATCGCGACGTTCCAGCCCCCCGCGAGGAACCGTTCGGCCACTGCCCGCCCGATCCCGGCCGAGGCACCGGTGACGACGATTGTGCCCGCCACCTCAGAACGCCTTGAACGTCATCGTCGTCAGCGTCCGGCTGATACCGGGAATATCAAAAAGCTTCTCGTTCAGCCAATGGCCCACATCCTCATCCTCGGGGATATATACCTTGGCCATCAGGTCATAATCGCCCGAGGTCGAATAAAGCTCCGAGACAACCTCGCGGTCATAGATCGCATCGGCGACGGCATAGGTCTGACCGGGATGGCAACGAAACTGGACGAAGACGCAGCGCATGGATTCACCTCTCTTTGCCCGCGACAGTAGCGGCAGTGAAACCCGATGGGAAGCAGGGCCGGGCGCCCCGATCACGCAGATATGTCACGCCTGACACCAAATGTTTACGGGCGCCGCCATAGTCTGGAATAGCCGCGCCTGATAGACTTCCGCCATGCAGCTCCTGAGCGTACGCACGAGTTACAGCCGGGCCGAACGGCTCACGGATGCGGTGATCCACGCCTCCGGGCTGACGCTTGTCCTGATCGCCGTCCCGGTGTTGATCACCGCCGCAGCTTTCCTGCGCGGCGATTTCACCGCGATGTTCGGCGTGACGGTCTACGGGCTCGCACTTATCGCGATGATCCTCTGTTCGGCGCTTTACAACATGATCCCCGCGCCGGGTTGGGAAGAGCTGCTGAAGCGGCTCGATCACTCCGCGATCTATGTGAAGATCGCTGGCACCTACACGCCTTTCACCCTGCTTTCCGGGCAGGGCCACTTGCTCCTCGCAGGACTATGGGCTGCAGCCCTCACCGGGGTCGGGATCAAGCTTTTCTGGCCCCACCGCTTCCGCGCCCTCACGCTCGCGCTCTATCTCGGCATGGGCTGGGCCGGGCTCGCCGCTGGCGGCACGTTCCTTGGTGCGCTCTCCGCCCCGGTCCTGATCCTGATCGTCACCGGCGGCCTTCTCTATACGGCGGGCGTGGCTTTCTACCTCTTCGAACGCCTGCCCTTCCACTACACGATCTGGCATGTCTTCGTGCTGACGGCGAGCCTCGTCTTCTACGCCGCCGTCACCCTGCACCTTGTTGAAAGCGCCTGATCTTCTTCTGTTCAGAAATACTCTCCGGGAGTCCGGGGGTGGAAAACCCCCGGCCTGAAATCCGTCTCAGACCGCCGCCTTCAGGCTTTCTTCCAGATATATCTCCCTCAGCCGTGTTGCGACCGGCCCCGGCTTGCCAGACCCAAGCGCCACCCCGTCGATCTCGACAACCGGCATGACGAAAGCCGACGCGGACGTAACAAACGCCTCGTCAGCCGCCTTCGCCTCGTCGATCGTGAAGCTGCGCTCTTCAACAACCATCTGCGCCTCGGCGGCAAAGCGCAGAACCGCCGCGCGGGTGATGCCGTGGAGGATGTCATTCGACAACTGTCGCGTGATGATCCTGCCGCCCTTGACGATATAGGCGTTGTTCGACGTGCCCTCGGTCACCAGCCCGTCCTCGATCAGCCAGGCATCGTCCACACCCGCCTTCTTCGCCATCATCTTGCCCATCGAGGGGTAAAGAAGCTGCGTCGTCTTGATATCGCGCCTCCCCCAGCGGATGTCGTCGATGGAAATCACCTTCCACCCCGTTTTCGCCGCCGGGCTGTCGGCCAGACCGGGTTTGGACTGGGTGAAGAGCACCAGCGTCGGCTTCGTGACCTTCGGATCGGGAAAGACGAAATCGCGGTCGCCAGGATTGCCGCGCGTGACCTGAAGATAGACGAGCCCGTCCTCAATCCCGTTCCGCGCCACAAGCTCACGGTGGATCGCCAGAAGCTCCTCGTCCGAACAGGGGCTCGCCATATCAAGCTCCCTTAGCGACCGGTTCAGCCGCGCGGTGTGCCCGGCGAAGTCGATGAGCTTGCCACCCAGAACGCTCGTCACCTCATAGACGCCATCGGCCATCAGAAAGCCCCGGTCAAAAACCGATACCACCGCCTCTTCCTCGGGCAGATAGTCTCCGTTGACATAGACGATGCGGCTCATGGGGCTTTCCTCCGGTCAGTTGCCGTTTCATCGGGCCTGACGCGGACAAGGTCAAGCCCGCCTTGATAGGGTCATCACCCCCACAGTGCCACCTCGGGCGGATGCACACCTGCGACATCGTAGAAGAGGGGATGGTCGCGGTCCTCGGCCAGAAGCAGCGGACCGTCGAGATCCGTGAAAGCCGCCCCCTGCGCGACCAGCACAGCCGGCGCCATGGCGAGCGAGGAACCAACCATGCAGCCCACCATCAGCCCATAGCCCTCGGCCAAGGCCGCCTCTTTCAGCGCGAAGGCCTCGGTCAACCCGCCGGTCTTGTCGAGCTTGATGTTGACCATGTCATACTTGCCCTTCAGTCCCGGCAGCGAGGCGCGGTCGTGACAGGCTTCATCGGCGCAAACCGGCAGGGGACGGGCGATCTCGCTCAGCATCCCGTCATCCCCCGCAGGCAGCGGCTGTTCGACCAATGCCACGCCAAGACGCACCAGATGCGGGGCAAGGTCGGAATAGACCTCCGCCGTCCAGCCCTCATTCGCGTCGACAATGATGCGTGTCGCAGGCGCCCCCGCGCGCACCGCCTCCAGCCGCGCCATGTCGTCGGGCGTACCAAGCTTGATCTTCAGAAGCGGGCGATGGGCATGGCGCGCCGCCGCCGCCCGCATGTTCTCGGGCGTGTCGAGCGACAGGGTAAAGGCGGTGATCTCCGGCCCCGGCGCGGGCAGGCCCGCAAGTTCCCAGACACGACGGCCCGCTCGCTTCGCCTCAAGGTCCCAGAGCGCGCAATCGATCGCGTTGCGGGCCGCGCCCGCGGGCAAGGCGGCCTGCAATGCTCCACGGGTGATATCCTCCGGCAGACCGGCAATCTGGGCAGTCACGCTTTCCAACGTCTCGCCATAGCGCGCATAGGGTACGCATTCGCCGCGCCCCGCCACGCAATCGCGCGTCACCGTCACGGTCAGCACCTTCGCCTCCGTCCGCGAGCCGCGCGAGATGGTGAACACCTCGGCCAGCCGGAAGCTTTCGGCCCGAACCTCAATCGCCATGACAATCCTCTCCATTCCGGGCGCCCGCGAAGGCCGGGTGGGCGGGCCGTCGTCCGCGAGGACGCGGGTCGCACCCCCGGGGCTATATTGCGGCCAGCGCGTCCACCAGTCGCGCGGCACCATGACGGAAGGGATCGACGGCGGGAAGGCCCATCCGCTTCTCGACCTCGGCCAGACAAGCCGCCGCCTCTTCCTCATTCAGATGCTGGGTATTGACCGAAATGCCCACGACCCGACAGGCCGGGTTCGCAACCCGCGCCATCGCGAGGGCCGTATCGCGCACCTGCTCCAGGCTTGGCAGTGCATAGCCCGGCAGGCCGCGCATATGGGTCCGCGTCGGTTCGTGGCAGAGGATCAGCGCATCGGGCTGGCCACCATGGATCAGCGCCATGGTCACGCCGGAATAGGAGACGTGGAAAAGGCTTCCCTGCCCCTCGATCAGATCCCAGTGATCGGGATCGTTGTCGGGCGTCAGGTATTCGATGGACCCCGCCATGAAATCGGCGATCACGGCATCGAGCGGCACCCCGTCGCCGGTGATCAGGATGCCGGTCTGACCGGTGGCGCGGAAACTCACCTTCATGCCCCGCGCCCGCATCTCGGCATCCATCGCGAGCGCGGTATACATCTTGCCCACCGAGCAATCCGTACCCACGGCCAGACAGCGTTTGCCCGACCGTTTCACCCCGTTGGCGATCGGGTATTTGACCGAGGGCACCCGCACATCGTGCAGGATACGGCCATGCCGTGCGGCGGTGGTGACCAGATCGGCCTCGTCGCGCAGAAGGTTGTGCAGGCCGCTCGCAATATCAAACCCCTGTTCCAGCGCCGTATGCAGAACCGCTTTCCAACTGTCGGAAATCACGCCACCCCGGTTGGCGACCCCGATTACCAGCGTCCGCGCACCTGCCGCATGGGCCTCGGCCAGATCCATGTCGGGCACCTTCATGTCGGCCTTACAGCCCTCCATCCGGTACTGGCCTAACGCAAATTCCGGACGCCAGTCCTTGATGCCCTGCGCCACCTTCGCGGCCAGCTGGTCCGGCGCATCGCCGAGGAAAAGAAGATAGGGGGTTTCGATCATGGCAGCCTCCCGCGTTTGATGGAAAGTTGCATCAATTTCCCACGGAATTCATGGGAATTTCAGGCGAGCTACCCGGATAGTTCGCAATCTGGTCCCGTACAAACCAACGCTTATGCAAGATTCTTCGATAAAGAATTGCGCCCGGCCCGTCTTTCTCCGTTCGAGCACTGCATTTTCGAAATTTCTGCGCCTGCGAAAGAACCTTGCATGCTGCAGCGCAATATTCTATCCGAGCGGTAACGCCAAACGTAACTTCCTTACCGAGAGATCTGCCGATGAGCTTCCGCCTCCAGCCCGCCGCCCCTGCCCGCCCGAACCGCTGCCAGCTCTTCGGCCCGGGATCGCGCCCCGCGATCTTTGAAAAGATGGCGGCATCGGCGGCGGATGTAATCAACCTCGATCTGGAGGACTCGGTGGCGCCCGACGACAAGCCCGAGGCGCGGAAGAACATCATTCAGGCCATCGGCGATATCGACTGGGGCAACAAGCATCTCAGCGTCCGCATCAACGGGCTCGACACGCCCTACTGGTATCGCGACGTGGTCGACCTTCTGGAACAGGCGGGCGAGCGGCTTGACCAGATCATGATCCCGAAAGTGGGCTGCGCCGCCGATGTCTACGCGGTCGATGCCCTCGTCACCGCCATCGAGGCCGCGAAGGGCCGCAAGAAGCGCATCGCGCTGGAAGTGATCATCGAATCGGCGGCCGGCATCGCCCATGTCGAGGAAATCGCGGCCTCCTCTCCCCGGCTTCAGGCGATGAGCCTCGGCGCTGCCGATTTCGCCGCCTCCATGGGCATGCAGACGACAGGCATCGGCGGCACCCAGGAAAACTATTACATGCACCGCGAGGGACAGAAGCACTGGTCCGATCCCTGGCACTGGGCCCAGGCCGCCATCGTCGCCGCCTGCCGCACCCATGGCATCTTGCCGGTCGATGGACCCTTCGGCGATTTCTCCGATGACGAGGGCTTTCTGGCGCAGGCGCGGCGCTCGGCCACGCTCGGCATGGTCGGCAAATGGGCGATTCACCCCAAGCAGATCGCGCTCTGCAACGAGGTCTTCACGCCGTCTGAGGCACAGGTGACCGAGGCCCGCGAAATCCTTGCCGCAATGGAAGCCGCCAAGGCCCGCGGCGAAGGCGCGACCGTCTATAAGGGGCGGCTCGTGGATATCGCCTCGATCAAGCAGGCCGAGGTGATCGTGCGGCAATCAGAAATGATCGCAGGCTGAAAAGGGGGCTCGCCGCCCCCTCTTGGCCTTCGGCCAATTCACCCCGCGAGTATTTCCGGAACAGAAGAAGCAGGAGCGGTCAGGCGCCAGACCCGGCCTGCCCCGTTGCAAATCGCCCGACCGGGCGGCATATAGGCCGTGACCCTTCAGGGAGTGCGGGATGAATTACCTCGAATTTGAAAAGCCGCTGGCCGAGATCGAAGGCAAGGCCGAGGAGCTTCGGGCGCTGGCGCGCAAGAATGAGGGGATGGATGTCGCCAAGGAGGCGGCCGCGCTCGACAAGAAGGCGGCGGACCTTCTGAAGGACCTTTACAAGAACCTTGACCCCTGGCGGAAATGCCAGGTCGCGCGCCACCCGGACCGGCCGCATTGCAAGGACTATATCGACGCGCTTTTCACCGAGTTCACGACTCTCGCGGGCGATCGCAACTTTGCCGATGACCATGCGGTGATGAGCGGTCTTGCCCGCTTCAACGACCAGCCGGTGATGGTCATCGGGCAGGAAAAGGGCTCTGACACCAAGACTAGGATCGAACGCAATTTCGGCATGGCGCGGCCCGAGGGCTATCGCAAAGCCATCCGCCTGATGGACCTCGCCCACCGCTTCGGCCTGCCGGTGATCACGCTTGTCGATACGCCCGGCGCCTATCCCGGCAAGGGCGCCGAGGAACGCGGGCAATCCGAGGCCATCGCGCGTTCTACCCAAAAATGCCTTGAGATCGGCGTGCCGCTGATCTCGGTGATCATCGGCGAGGGCGGATCGGGCGGGGCTGTGGCTTTCGCCTCGGC
Organism: Albidovulum litorale; assembly: GCF_025751495.1. GTDB lineage: Bacteria > Pseudomonadota > Alphaproteobacteria > Rhodobacterales > Rhodobacteraceae > Albidovulum > Albidovulum litorale. The sequence goes on from NZ_JAOWKZ010000001.1 coordinate 1,104,818, forward strand.
CAACCGTATCGCGATGCTGGAACATTCAATCTATTCGGTGATCACGCCCGAAGGCTGCGCGTCGATCCTGTGGAAGGATGCCGAGCGCATGCGCGAGGCCGCGAATGCGCTGCGCCTGACCGCGCAGGACCTGCACAAGCTCGGCGTCATCGACCGGATCATCGCGGAACCCCTTGGCGGCGCCCAGCGCATGCGCAAGGACGCCATCGAAAGTGTCGGCAAGGCCATTGGCGAGATGCTGAAGGAGCTGTCGGGCAAGAAACCGGCCGAACTGGTCAAGGACCGCCGCGACAAGTTCCTCGCCATGGGCGCCAAGGGCCTCGCGGCCTGAGGCCCGGCTCTCTTAAAGCCCGCCCTGCCACATTCGCACGGCGTCCAGCGGATAGACCAGCATGAGAACGTTCAGCGCCAGCCCGTCGCTGATCACATAGGCGGTCAACAACTCGAACCCCAGAAGGATCGCGACGCTCGCGCGAACCGGAATGCGCCGGGCGAGCCAGAACCCCGCGATCATTGCAAAAATGTCGAAGACCGAATTGATCACGCTGTCGCCGTAATAGTCGAGCGAGATCGTCACCTCGCGGTAGCGCTCGATGACCGCATTGGTGTTCTCCGCGATCTCCCATGCGCATTCGACAATTGTCGCGATGAGACGCCGCCAGCCGACTGCCAGACGCACGGCCAGAGGCGACAGCGCGGCGTAAAAGATCAGCCCGTGCAGCAGATGCGATGGCGTGTACCAGTCGGTCAGATGCTGCGAGTTTTCGCTGCTTATCGTCTCGCCGTGCCACAGCTTGATATAGCCGCAGGTGCAGATCGGCACGCGCCCCATCGCAAGAAGCACCGCCGCGGCAGCCAAAACGGCGAAGGCGGTCAGCACATAGGGCAACCGGTCGCGGCTCACCGCAGCGACTCCTGCGCCCGTCCCGGCCATTCCGCGTCATAGGCCGCCCCGTCGATGGCGCCCCGGCTCATCTCGGCCAGCATGTCGCCGATGGTCGGCAGGCCCTCGGACTGATCGCCGCTCCAAGTACCTGCGCGCATCAGCGCGCGGGCGCATTGCGAATATATCTCCCCGATGGCGATCAGGATCACGGTGCGGGGGCTTTTGCCATCCCGCGCAAAACTCTCGCGCAAGGCCTCGTCCGCCGTGACCCGTGCCGTGCCGTTGACCCGGATCACGTTGTCAGAGCCGGGGACGAGGAACATCAAGCTCACGCGCGGGTCGCGGACGATATTTCGCAGGCTGTCGATGCGGTTGTTGCCCTTCCAGTCGGGCAAGGCCAGCGTACCCGGATCGATCTCGCGCACCACCGGACCATCATCGCCGCGCGGGCTGGCATCGGTGCCCTCGGGGCCGACGGTCGAAAGGATGCAGAGCCACGACCGACCGATCCATGTGCGATAGGTCGGGGTCATCAACCGCGCGACTTTCACGAGCGAGGCCTGTGCGGGCGTTCCCTAGTGGCGCTCCAGTTCCTCGACGGACGTGATCGCCTGCACCCTTCAGCCCTCCTGACCGACGAACCCCGCCTCTGCCATCAGACGGTTCGAAGCGCCTTCTACCTCGGGCTCGATCCGGTCCATGAATTCCTCGACCGTAAGCCCTGCCGGGATGCGCGGCAGGAACTCCACGACTGCAAGGCCCGGCTTGCGCAACAGCCCATGGCGCGGCCAGAAGACGCCGACATTGGTGGCAGCAGGCACACAATCCTGCCCAAGCTGGGAATAAAGGACGCCGACGCCCACCTTGTAGGGCCGTGTCGCCCCCGCCGCGACACGCGTGCCCTGCGGATAGATGATCAGCTGCCCCGGCCAGGCCCGCCCCGCCTTCACATCCGCCACCATGCGCTTGACCGCCTGTCCGCGCTTGCCACGATCAACAGGAATGCAGCCAAGTTTTTTTGCGTACCAGCCTACGATAGGCGCCCAGAGAAGCTCCTTCTTCATGATGAATTTCGGCCTCGGTACGACCGAGACGATCAGGATGATGTCGAAGAAACTCTGGTGCTTCGCACCGATCAGCACCTCGTCTTCTGGGACCTCGCCGCGAATTTCGGATTTCAGCCCGACCAGCAGCGCAGCCGAGGCGCGGACCCAGCGGCAATAGGCATGAACCGCATCAAAGGCCGCCTCGCGCCGGAAGATCACGAAAGGCGTCCAGAAAAGCGCATAGACCACCATCGCCAGATACATCTGCACGATGAAGATCAGCGACAGGACGTATTGCAGGAGCAGTCTCATTGAACCTCCCTGAGGCTGCGGAACGCCGCCGCGCGGGTCGCGACAAAGGCCACGATAGCGGTCAGGGCGGGAATTGCCAGCGGCGTGAGCCAACCCGCCCCGCTGAACCCGAGCCCGGTCAGGAACCCACCCGCCTGAGACGCGGCGGGCAGAAGTGCTACGGCGGCCATCCCGGCCAGCGTCCCGGCCAGCGCCCCGACGACGGCGCGCAGCGTGAACCGGCGGACGAAAGCGCGAACGATGAAGGTATCGCGCGCGCCGACAAGGCGCAGCACCCGGATCACCTGCCCGTTCGCGGCCAGCGCTGAACGGGCCGCCAGCGTCACCATTGCGGCCATCGTCCCGCCGATCAGGACGATGGAGAGGAACCCCAGCAGCCGCAGCCGCCCCGCCGCCGCGACCAGCGGCCTCCGCCAGCCCTGATGATCGTCGATCACCGCTTCGGGCACTTCCGCCGACAGCCGGAGCCGTAGCCCCTCGGCATCAAAACCCTGCCCCTCCTCGGCGATCTCCACCAGTTGCGGGATCGGCAGGCTGTCAACCGGCAGGTCGGGCCCGAACCACGGCGCGATCAGCGCCTGCATCTCGGACGGCTCCAGGGCCCGGGCCGACGCGATGCCGGGCGTTTCGGCCAGAATTGCCAGAACGCGCGCGGTCTTGGCTTCCATCTCACCCGTCGGGGCGGAGATGCGCACCGTCGCGCCCTGCGACAGGGCCTCGGACCAGCGCTCGGCCAGCCGTCCGGCGGCCAACGACAACGCCAGCGCGAAGACGGCAAGGAAGGCCATCGCAGCGGCCGAGGCAATCGTCAGGATCGCGGGCGCGCCCGAGGGCGGAACCACCCGGTCACTGCTGCCCTCGCCACCGGCGAGCAACTTCAGGCGGATCATCATGGCGCTCACAGCTCTGCCCCCGCATGAATGATCTGGCGGTCCTTGATCCGCAGCACCCGGGCAGAGACCATCGGCTTGGCGGCCCGGATCAGGTTCAGATCATGGGTCGCGATCACGATGGTCTTGCCCATCCGGTTCAACTCGCTGAGGAGCGTCAGAAGCCTCAGCGACATCTCCCAGTCGAGATTGCCGGTGGGCTCATCGGCCAGCAGGAGGTCGGGCGACAGGACGACCGCACGAGCCAAAGCCGCGCGCTGGCGTTCGCCGCCCGACAGCGACGGCGGCAGGGCCCGTGCCCGCGATCCAAGGCCGACCCAGGACAGAAGCTCGCGCAGTTCTCCAGCATCGGCCTCGCGCCCGGCCACGGTCAGGGGCAGCGCCACGTTCTCGGCCACCGGAAGATGGTCGAGGAACTGGCAATCCTGATGCACAACCCCGATCCGCCCCCTCAGCCGGGCAATATCGTCGCGCGACATCGCCGCGCGGTCCTGCCCGATCAGCGAGACCTTGCCGTCAACCGGCATCAACTCGCCGTAGCAAAGTTTCAGAAAGGTCGACTTGCCCGCGCCCGAGGGACCGGTCAGGAAATGGAACGACCCCGGCGTCAGCCGCAAGGAAATCCCGCGCAACAGCGGCGTACCGCCATACCCATAGCTGACATCGTCGAACGCAATCATCGTAGAACACACATGTTCTGCCGAGTCGCCGCTGCATCACCTTGCAGGGAAATCCCGCGCTGCAGCATCAAGACTTGGAGCCTGCGCCTTTGCTTGCTACAAATGGCCAACAATAATGACGAAGCGGTCACATGGGCCGCGATTGTGGCTGGCGAAATCGGTGGGAACGACATGCGTTTGATATGCCCGAGCTGTGGTGCACAATATGAGGTGGACGACAGCGTCATCCCCGAGACGGGCCGGGATGTCCAGTGCTCGAATTGCGGACATGCGTGGTTTCAGCAAGCTTCGCTGAAACTGACGACGCCGGCGCCTGTAAAGATCGCGGAACCGGCGCCGCAGAAACCCGCTGCGCAAGCGCCGAGCGCACCGCCGCCCGTCGAAGAAAAAGTCGCAGTACCCGAACCGACGACCGAGCCGGACGATACCCCCGACGAGACCGAACAAGACGATGCCCCCAGCGCGTCAGAAGACGACGCGCCCGATGACGACAAGGCGACACCGGACACAGCCGAAGAAATGCCTGTCCCCGCCGCCCCCGAAGGCGAATTGCGCCGCCGCACACTCGACGACGCCGTGCGTGGCGTTCTCAAGGAAGAGGCCGAGCGCGAGACAAGGGCTCGCAAATCCGAAAGCGCGGCGCTGGAAACCCAGCCCGATCTCGGCCTTGCCGTCGCCGCTGCAACGGCGGCAGCCGCCACCGAACCGGTGCGCGACCGTGTCGTGCGGGTCCGCGGCGATGAGGACGATCTTGACGACGATGCGCTGACATCGCGCGCCTCCCGGCGCGAATTGCTTCCCGATATCGAGGAAATCAACTCGACCCTGCGTGCCACTTCGGAACGCGGCGACGAAGCCGCCGCCCGCGACGCACCCGAGGCGATGGCCGTCAGGCAGCGCTCGGGCTTCCGCCGCGGCTTCTCGCTGGCCGTTCTGATTGCCGCCCTTGCGCTTGGACTTTACGTTCTGGCCCCGACGCTGGCGCAATCGGTTCCGGCGCTCGAACCGGCACTTTCAGCCTATGTCGAGGCGGTGAACGCGGCGCGGGTCTGGCTGGACGGCCAGATGCAAACGCTGACAGCCGCGATCAAGGGCGACGCTTCCTGATCCGGTGCCCCGACCGGATCAGAATCGGTCCATCAGACGTTTGAGATAATCAAGCTCATCCGACGGACGAGACTGCTCGCCCGACCGGCGGCGGATCTCGTCCAGCAGATCGCGGGCACGACCATAGACGTCGCCATCCTCGCCGATATATCCGCGCCCGGTGATCTCAGGATTGACACCATAGGTTGGGCGACCCAGCGGGTCGCGCGTCCCATCCGGCCCTGTCGCGCCAAATGTCTCGCCCTGCTGCCCCGGTTGCTGCGACTGGTTCTGGGCCAAAGCCTCGCCAAGACTGCGCAATCCTTCACGCAGGCTCTCGATCGCCTCGGCCTGACGTTCCAGCGCCTCAGCAAGATTGCCGTCACGCAAGGCCTGTTCGGCGCCGTCCATCGACCGGCCCGCGCGGTCCAGCGATCGCTGCGTCGCACCGCCATCTTCTGAGGGCAGGCCGGGCAGGCCCTCTTCCTGCCGCCGCAGCATCTCGCGCAGCGCCTGCTGGCGCTCAGCAAGGCCGTCGCGACCCATACCGTCGCCTCGCGCCATTCCGTTGGGGTCGTCGCCTTCACCGCTCTCACCGTCCTGCTGACCGAACTGGTTCTGGCCCTGCTGACCCTCCTGCCCCTGCTGCTGGCCCTCGCCCTGCTGGCCGAACTGCTCCTGCAACCGCCGGAACGCCTCGTCCGACAGGCCCTGCTGATCCCTCAGCGTCTGGCGCAGACCCTCCATCGCCTTGCCGCCCGGCCCCTGCTGACCCTCGCCGTTCTGGCCTTCGGTCACCCGCAGGTTTTCCATCATCCGCTGGAATTGCTCCAAAAGCTCCTGCGCCTCGGCCATACGGCCTTCTTCCATCAGGCGCTGGATCTCGTCCATCATCTGCTGGATCTGGTCGCCGGTGATCGACTGATTGTTCTCTGCCTGCTGCTGGCCCGGCTCGTCAGTGCCCTGACGCTCCATGTTTTCCGCCAGCTTGCGGATATAGTCGTCGGTCGCCTGCCGAAGCTCGTCCATCAACTGCTGGATCTCGTCGGGCGAGGCACCGCGGCGGATCGCCTCCGACAACCGCTCCTGCGCCTGCCGCATCCGTTCCAGCGCATCGGCGAGCCCGCCATCCTCGATCAGTTCGGCGATGTTCCACAAAGCCTCGGCCAGTTCATCGCGCATCTCGACGCTCAGCCGCCCCTGTCCCAGCGCCCCGTCCAGCCGCCGCATCGCGACCCGGATCATCAGGAACGCCCGTTCGTTCCTCAGCAGCCCCTCGGGCTTGTGGGTCAGCGCATGCAGGACCTGGCTGGTGCGCCTGCCATTGTCGCGGGTCCAAAGCAGGTCGCGCCTGAGTTCGATCAGCGACGCCGCAACCGGGTCAAAGAAGGTGCGCCCCGGCAGAAGCAGCGTTTCCGTTGCGCTCCGCCCAGTCTGGTTGCGGCCATCGGTGACCTCGAAGGTCATCTTCACCGGCAGATTGGCGAAGGGATGCTTCGACGCATCCTCCACCAGCGCCTCGCTGAATTCCTTGCGGTCGCCCGAAATCGGCATCGGCAGGTCAAAAATCAGCACATCGCGTGCCTCGGGCTCGGCGCTCAGACCATAGCGGCGGTCAATCGCATCGAAGTCCAGTTCGATCACGGCACGGCCCGACGTAACCGCATAATCGTCATTGGCAATGAACGGCTGCGTCATACGGCCATCGGCCTCTTTCATGATCCGGCCCGCGATCTCGACCATCGGTGGCTCGTCGGGCAGGATCGTCACATTCCACGCACGTCCGCCCTCGCCCGAAATGGTCAGGCGGCCATTCGCGACCGCCTCGAACTCCACCGCGCGCACGGTATCGAGCGCAGCAGGCTCCGCGCCCGCATCGTCCGGCGCAGGCTCCGGCACCCGGCCCGACACCGTCTCCTCGACAGCCAGATCCGCCGCCGCGCCGTAAAGGCGCAAGGTGATCCTTGTGCCTTCCGGCAGATGGATCGTCTCATCGGTGATGGTGTTGAGGTAAAGGCTCGGAAGACCGGTATAGGGTGGCGGCTCGGCCCACCCTTCCCATGACGGCCCGCCCGCCACATCGACGGCCTTGCCAGGCCGGGCGAGTGCCGGCACCTCGGCCACCCGCCAGAGCGAGCCGAAAAGAAGCGCGATGATAAAGGCCGTAAGCGCCGCGTAGCGCAGCGCGAAACGGTCGCGGCGCGACACGCGCAGGTCGGGGACCGGCGGTCTTGCGCCCACGGCTCGTTCCGCCATCCGCGCGACATGGGCGCGCCAGACCGCGGTCGAACCCTTGTCCTCATGCCCAAGCGCCAGACTGTCCTGCAACGCTGCGATCGGGCGTCCCGGCATCGCAAGATCGAGCCGCTCCAGCGCCTCTGCGCGGGTGGGCCAGTGGAAGTCGCGTATGCCTCTGACGAGCGCCCAGCCAAGCCCGCCCAGCGCCAGAACGCCGCCGATCCACACCGCCTCGACCGGCAACGTGTCATGCAGGCCCAGCGCCAAGGCGGCAATGACAGTGAAGAGGATCGTCCAGACCGGCCAGAAACCCCGCGTGATCCGTTCAGCCGCCATCCCGGCCCGCGTGATGCGCACGGGCCATTTGAGACGCCTCAGCGCCTCATGTGGAAGGGCTCTGACCTTTCTCACGCCGGTTGCCGGCCTCCGTTCCGGGCCAGCACGCGGGATTGCGCGCTAAAGCCATGGGGCCATGCTATCGCGGTTTATCATCTCGTCATAGGTGGGACGGGCACGGATTACGGCGAATTGATCCCCGTGCACCATCACTTCGGGCACGAGGGGGCGCATATTGTACTCCGAGGCCATGACCGCGCCGTAAGCGCCGGCCGACCGGAACGCCACCAGATCGCCCGCTCGCATCGGCGGCAGGGCGCGCTGCTTGGCGAAGGTGTCGCCGGTTTCGCAGACCGGCCCGACGATGTCATAGGGCTGCGGCAGGGTCGCCGGGGCAGGCTCCACCACCGGGACGATGTCGTGATGCGCGCCATACATCGACGGGCGGATCAAGTCATTCATCGCCGCGTCGAGGATCAGGAAATCCCGCTCCTCGCCCGACTTCACATAGATGACCTTGCTCACCAGAAGGCCCGCATTACCGGAAATCAGCCGTCCCGGCTCAATCTCCAGCTCGCAACCCAGATCGCCCACGGTGCGCTTGATCACCGCGCCGTAGTCGAGGGGCAAGGGCGGCGCGGCGTTCGACCGCTCATAGGGAATGCCAAGACCGCCGCCGAGGTCGAGCCGGCGGATGTCATGGCCGTCGGCGCGAAGTTGCCGGGTAAGCTCGGCGACCTTCAGGTACGCCTCCTCGAAGGGCACCAGATCGACAAGCTGCGAGCCGATATGCACGTCGATGCCGACGACATCGATCCCCTTCAGGCGTGCCGCCTCGGCATAAACCTCGCGGGCGCGGCTGATCGGAATGCCGAACTTGTTTTCCTTCTTGCCGGTCGCGATCTTTTCATGGGTCTTGGCATCGACATCCGGATTGACCCGGATCGTGATCGGCGCGGTCAGGCCCATCGACGATGCAACCTCGCTCAGCGCGAAAAGCTCAGGCTCGCTTTCGACATTGAACTGGCGGATGCCGCCTTCCAGCGCGATCCGCATTTCATCCCGCGTCTTGCCGACGCCGGAAAAGACGATCCGCTCGCCCGGAACGCCCGCGGCCTTTGCCTTCAGATATTCGCCGACGGACACCACATCGACGCCCGCGCCAAGCGCGCCGAGCGTCTTTACGACCGACAGGTTGCCGCAGGATTTCATCGCGAAACAGATGAGATGCGGCAGGGGCGACAGAGCTTCCTCAAAGAGCTTGTAATGCCGGGTCAGCGTGGCCGTCGAATAGACATAGAAGGGCGTCCCGACCGAAGCGGCAATCTCGGCGATCGCCACGTCCTCGGCATGAAGCGCGCCGTCGCGGTAAAGGAAGTGATCCATGTCGTCAGAGCCTTACACAGCGTCCCCCATCGGCGCCGATGTAGAACATCGAGAGGACCAAGGAAAGCCATTCCCCGCCGCACCGATGCTTCAGTTTGCCTCTCCGCCGCGGGAACAAAGCCGCCGCGTGGGGAATAGCACTCTCCGCCCGCAATCGAGCCGAAGGCACCGGAAAATGGGCAATAACCGGCGACGCGGATAATCGAAACAGGGCCGAACTGGGCGGCTCGACTTCTAGTGGGTAAGGGTCGCACCGCTCAATGCCATCATCAGCGGGGTATCCGGTGCTTCCAGCCCCTCGATCACGTCGAAATGGTGCCGCCCGGCATCGATCGTCACCGGACAGGCCCAGGCATTGCCGAGCCTGCGGGCCTGATCGAGGAAGGCGGGGCGTTCGGCGCCGCCGACCCAGACATGAACCGGCACACCGGAACGGCGCGTCAGAAGCGCGGGGCTTTCGGCTGCCGCCTCGGCACGGGTTAGCCGGAAGTCGTCATTCATAGCGGTCTCGATTAGCGGGCGCAGGTCGGTCAGGGGGGAGATCGGCACGGAACGGGCGAGGCATGCGGCGACGGCGTCGTGCAGCGCGATATCGCGGCACACCATCCGCGCGGCGAGGTGACCGCCCGCCGAATGCCCCGTCATGACGATGGGACCCGCCACCTCTGCCGCCATGACGTTCAGGCTCGCGGCAATCTCGGCGGTGATGGCGCTGATCCGTGCGTTGGGGGCCAGAGTGTAGGCGGGCATCGCACAGGCCCAGCCGCGCGCGGTGGACCCGGCGGCGAGATGCGAGAAATCGCGCGGGCTGAAGGCGCGCCAGTAGCCGCCATGGATGAAGACCAGAAGCCCCTCGGGCTTCCCCTTGGGCAGGAAGAGGTCGAACCAGTTCCGCTCACCCGTGCCATAGGGCAGGCCAAGCCGGGCCCGTGCGCCCAGCGCCGCACGGAACTGTGCAGCCTTTTCCGCCCAAAGCGGCGGATAGGCCTCGGCCCCCTCGATATATTTGCCATTCGCAAAGGCATCGTCATAGCGCATGGTCGGTCCTCCGCCGCCATGCATCGCGCTCTTTGGCAGTTTTTGCAATGCCGGCGGTTTTCCGCGTGCGAAACCCGACAGGCGATCAAAATTTTCTGCGGGTGATGAATATTTTAAGTTTGCATTCCGCCCCCTCGCGGGCATAACAACGACCGTCCCGGCCCGGCCGGTTCTGAGAAAGGAGATTCCCATGCTCGATTCCGTCACCGACCTCCGCGCCCTTCTGAAGGACCCGACGCTTCTGGCGACCAAGGCCTATGTCGCGGGCGAATGGATTGACGCCGATGACGGCGCGACGTTCGAGGTGATCAACCCCGCCCGTGGCGATGTGATCTGTTCCGTCCCCGATCTTGACCGCGCCGAAACCGCGCGCGCCATCGCCGCCGCCGACAAGGCGCGCCACGAATGGGCCGCCCGCACCGGCAAGGAACGCGCTGCGGTCCTGCGCAAGTGGCATGACCTGATGGTCGAGAATGCCGATGACCTTGCCGCGATCCTGACCGCGGAGATGGGCAAGCCGCTGGCCGAGGCCAAGGGTGAGGTCGTCTATGGCGCCTCGTTCATCGAATGGTTCGCCGAGGAAGCCAAGCGCATCTATGGCGAGACGATCCCCGGCCATCAGCGTGACAAGCGCATCACCGTCATCAAACAGCCGATCGGGGTCGCTGCCTCGATCACGCCGTGGAACTTCCCCAACGCCATGATCACCCGCAAGGCGGGCCCCGCGCTCGCCGTAGGCTGCGGCTTTGTCGCGCGCCCCGCTGCCGAGACGCCCCTGTCGGCGCTCGCCATGGCAGTGCTGGCCGAGCGCGCCGGAGTGCCTGCGGGTGTCTTCTCGGTCATCACCTCGAAGAAATCTTCGGCCATCGGCAAGGAATTCTGCGAGAACCACGCAGTGCGCAAGCTGACCTTCACCGGCTCGACCGAGGTTGGCCGCATCCTGCTGCGTCAGGCGGCCGATCAGGTGATGAAATGCTCGATGGAGCTTGGCGGCAACGCGCCGTTCATCGTCTTTGACGACGCCGATCTCGACAAGGCGGTCGAGGGCGCGATGATCTCCAAGTTCCGCAACAACGGTCAGACCTGCGTCTGCGCCAACCGCATCTATGTGCAGGCGGGCGTCTACGATGCTTTTGCCGAGAAGCTGTCGGCCGCCGTCGCCAAGCTGAACGTGGGCGACGGGCTGAAGGACGGAGTGACCACTGGCCCGCTGATCAACGAGTCGGCTGTCGAGAAGGTCGAGGAACATATCGCCGACGCGCTGGCGGGCGGCGGCAAGGTCGTCACGGGCGGCAAGCGCCACGCCCTTGGTGGCACGTTCTTTGAACCGACCGTCGTCACCGGCATCACGCCCGCGATGAAGGTTTCGACCGAAGAGACCTTCGGCCCCCTCGCCCCCCTCTTCAAATTCGACACAGAAGAGGAAGTGATCCAGCTCGCCAACAACACGATCTTCGGCCTTGCCTCATATTTCTACGCCCGCGACATCGGCCGCATCACGCGGGTGCAGGAAGGGCTGGAATACGGCATGGTCGGCGTCAATACCGGCCTCATCTCGACCGAAGTCGCCCCGTTCGGCGGCGTCAAGCAGTCCGGCCTCGGCCGCGAGGGCAGCCATCACGGTGTCGAGGACTATCTGGAAATGAAGTACATCTGCCTGTCGGTCTGATACCGGTAGTGATATACAGAACGGGCGGGGACCACCCCGCCCGTTTGCATTTCAGTGGCTCAGAACCACCCCGCCTTTCGAAGCGCCGGTTCGAACGACCGGCCGACCGGAATCTCGACGCCGGATTTCGTCTCGATTGTCCGCTTGCGGTTTTCCAGCCGCACGTCTTCGACCGCAGCGCGTGAAACCCACCATGATCTGTGAACCTGCATGCCGTCCGTACCGGCAAGATCCTCCGCCGCGTCGCTCATCCGGTAAAGGACAAGTCCGCTGCCCTCGTCGGTATGAACGCGCAGATAGTGATCTTCCATTTGCAGGAAACGGATGACGCCATTGACGCCTTCGGGCTGTCGGCGGAGCAGGTTGACCGCAGGCAATTCCGGCGCGCCGGATAGCGGTGTTTCGGGGTGATCTGGGAAACGCGGCGCGGCTTCGGACGCCACGCGGTTCAGCAGCGGCCAGCGTTCGATGAACACATACTGGATGAGCGAGAAGACCGTATTGATGACAGTGACGTTCAGATAGGTCACCCATGGCGGCGGCAAGCCCGCGCGCGGGGCGACGATGCTTTCCACCAGCCAACGCACTTCGAAGGTCAAAGGTACGGCTCCGATGAGGGACGAGGCGATGAGCAGGCTCCAGCCGGGGTAACGATCCGCCCCGAATGAGGCACGCACACCGCGCGCGATCAGGATCATCTGCAACCACCCGGCGGTCACCGAAACCGTCCAGAAAAGCGTCAGGTCGGTCAGGTCGGACCCCGCGCGCACTGCATCGCCCGCCTGCCAGACCATGAGGGCCGCAGTCGCCGCAATCGCAATCACATAGCGCAGCGCGACGCTTCCAAGCGGTCCCGCAGCACCGGATCGCGGGGATATCCCGTCACGGTTCACGCTTCGCGAAGCGTACCATCGCCCGGTTTCGCGAAACAACCTTCTCATCTGACGAACTCGTGCTCGAAATCCGGGCGGGTCCGCAGCAGTCATGTCGTCGCCACGACGCACATGAAAGGACAACAGATGAATCAATCACTTATTCCGGGTCTGATACTGGCACTTGCGACCGCACTGCCGCTGGCGGCCGGTGAAATCAACCTGACCATCACCGGATTTGCGGACAGTTCCGGCATGGCCCGCATCGTCCTGATGGAGGGTGAAGCAGGCTATCGCGGCGAGATACCGGTGGCGCGCATCGTCTCGGTGCCGATCCACGATGGTCGCGCGGTCTGGACTGCGGACGACATTCCGTCCGGCCGCTACGCGATCATCGCGCACCATGACGGGGACGAAGATGACGAGCTCAACCGTCCGTTCCTTGGCCTGCCGCAGGAACCTTACGGCTATTCAAATGGCGCCTGGACGAGTCTTGGCCTGCCGCAATGGGAGGAGGTCGCGTTTGATGTCGGCCAGGCTCCCGCCCGGCAGGACATCCACCTGCGCATGAACGTCTTCGCGGCTGTTTCGCAGATGATGCTGATCGGACTCCCGGCTCTGATGGCGATCTTCGGCGGGCTGGCACTTTACCGAAAGTTCCGTGGCCTTCGCCTGCCAATCTGATCCATCAATGAAAGGACTTACCATGACACTCGCTTCCATCACGCGCGCCGGGGCCGCCGGGCTGATCCTGTCCGGGGCCGCACTCGGCTATTCCTACGTCGCGCATCCACATCACATGAGCGCAGAGACGATCGCGTCGTCGGGCTGGATTATCATTCACGCGCTTTTCGCGCTTTCGCTGGTGCTCGGGCTTCTGGGCACGACGGCCCTTTATGCCCCGACCGCCCTCATGGCTGGAGAGCTCGGCCTGACAGGGTTTGTGATGCTCTTCGTCGGGATGATGATGATCTTCGGGCTGGATTATTACGAGGTACTGATCGCGCCTTTCCTTGCCGTCAACTATCCGGAAGTCATTCAGGATCACGGCGCAGGTGACGCAATGGGGCCGGTGGCGATTTTCTTCCCGCTGGCCGGGCTTCTGACTGTTGCCGGTTACGCCATGCTCGGCATTGTTTGGCTGAGGATTGGCGTCGTCCCACGCTTTGTCGGGCTCGCGCTGGCGTTGACCGCAATGGCCTTCGGTATCGGACTAAGCCCAGTTGGTGGTCTGGCACTGGCGCGTCTGACGGCGGCGGGTTTCGGTCTGGCGCTGATGGCGGTCGGTATTCACGCGATACGGCGTGGTTGGTCAGTGACGGCGGATGCGCAAGATGTGCTGCAGGGTTAAACGTTGTGGCAGGGTGCTGCGGCAAGTCGGCCACTGAAAGGCCGCGTGACATTGTGGACCGTCGGACCCCTCGCCCGGCGGTCATTCTTTGTGTACGGATGCCCCATGACCCAACCATCCCGCCGCGCCCGTTTCCTGCGCCTTGCCGCCCTTGCGGGCTTTGTCGTCCTGACACTTAGCGCCACCGCCTGGGCCGCTGCGGCCTTGTCGGTTCACTTCTCGGGTGCCCTTCTGATTGCCTTTGAGGCCGCGCTGATCGCCGCCGCTTTGGCCACTCTTGCCCTGCGCTTCCGGTCACGGCGGGCGGGTTGGGCGGGCCTCGCGCTCATCGCGGTGACTATCGGGGGCTGGTACATGACCATCCAACCTTCGAACGACCGCGACTGGGCCGCCGATGTCGCACGTGGTGTCACCGCAGAGATATCGGGCGACCAGGTCACATTGCACAATATCCGTGCCTTCGATTGGCAGGATCGCGACAGGGCCGAAGAACACTGGGGCAGGCGGCACTATGATCTGACGAAGCTCGACAGCATCGACATGTTCACCTCGGTCTGGGACAATCCCGACATCGCCCATCTTCTGGTCAGCTTCGGCTTCGGCGATGGCCAGCATGTCGTCTTCTCGGTCGAGATCCGGCGCGAGGCGGATGAGGAGTTCGAAATTCTCGGCGGCTTCTTCCGAAAATTCGAACTGGTGCTGATCGCGGCCGAGGAAAACGATATCGTCAGGTTGCGGACAAATCACCGTAAGGAAGACGTGCGCCTCTATCCGGTCCGGCTGGATCAGGCCCGGATGCGCGAGATGTTCCTGACCTATGCAAGTTTCGGCAACGCGCTGGCCGAACGCCCTGAATTCTACAACACGATCACCGACAATTGCACGACGACGGTCTATCAACTCGCGAAACTGGTCGCGCCCGAAATGCCGATCGATATCCGGCTGGTGAAGTCAGGGCTTCTGCCCGAATACCTCGACGAGATTGGCGGGCTGCGCGATGAGATCGCGATGAGCGAGCGTCGCAGCCGCGGCGCGATTACCGCGTGGGCACAAGAGGTGCCTGCAGGCGCCAATTTCTCGGACTGGATTCGCTCAGGGCAGTGAATATCCAAAACGCGTCAGGCGCAGGCGATATCTTCGGGCGTCATTCCCGCAATTCGTCGCGCGCCACGCCCCAAAGCGCGGTCTTCTCGACCCAGCCCTTCGTGCCGCCTGCCGCGATCCGGCACCAGTCAGGCCCGCATTCGCCAAGGCGCCCGATCACGCCGGTCACGGCCTCGGCGACCACCGGCCCCTCGGGATCGGGGCGGCTGCGCAGAGCGGCCCGGTCGGTTGCGACGCTGACGGTGCGTGAACCGGAAAGCAGGCTGTAATAGATCCAGCCACCCTGCCCCTCCTGATCCTCGACCCGGCGCCAGTGACCGAACTCAGCCGTCACGAGAAGCGGCATGTCGCGGTGGCGGAACACCCAGTCGATGCGGTGGCTGAGGCTCGGGCCGCGCCGCACATTGCCCTCGGCGGCCTTCAGCGACACGAAACGCGGCAGCGGCAGGTTGGTGACGGGGCCTCGGGCGCCGTCACCGTTCGGAGCCGCGAAGGCGGGCGCTACCAGCCCGGCGCAAAGTGCGATCTGGGCAAGAAACGCCCGAAACTTGTGTGACTTGGTCATGCCTGCCTGCATCGTCTGCCCGTTTTTCGCCCAAGCCTGAAGGGCGCTGTCATTCGGGGCTTGTGGCCCGCCCCGTTGCGCCCATACTTTGCCAAGAGAAACGCCGGTTTGGAAGAGAGGAGAGCATCCGATGGGATCACAGCGTCTGAGTGTTGTCGTCACGCGACGCTTGCCCGAGGTCGTCGAGACCCGGATGAAGGAATTGTTCGATGTCGAACTGCGCGATCCCGACACACGGATGAGCCGCGATGAGCTTGCCGCCGCGATGCGCCGCGCCGATGTGATCGTTCCCTGCGTGACCGATCACATCGACGCGAACCTTCTGGCGCAGGCGGGCGACAAGCTGAAGCTGATCGCAAACTATGGCGCGGGCATTGACCATATCGACGTTCAGTCCGCCCGACAGCGGGGGGTTCTGGTATCGAACACGCCGGGCGTTGTGACCGAAGATACCGCCGACATGACAATGGCGCTGATCCTTGCCGTCACCCGCCGCATTCCCGAGGGGCTGGCCGTGATGCAGTCAGGCAACTGGCAAGGCTGGGCGCCGACAGCCTTCATGGGCGGGCGCGTCGGCGGACGGCGTCTGGGTATTCTCGGCATGGGTCGGATCGGGACGGCGGTGGCGCGGCGCGCCCATGCTTTCGGCATGCAGGTCCACTACCACAACCGCAAACGCCTGCGCCCGGAACAGGAAGCCGAGGTTGAGGCCACCTATTGGGAAAGTCTCGATCAGATGGTCAGCCGGATGGATGTGCTGTCGATCAACTGCCCGCATACGCCCGCAACCTTCCACTTGATGAACGCCCGCCGCCTGCGTCTGATGAAAGACGGTGCGGTGATCGTGAACACGTCGCGCGGCGAGGTGATCGACGAAAACGCCCTGACGCGGATGCTGCGCGCGGGCGAGATTGCGGGCGCAGGTCTCGACGTCTTCGAGCACGGGCATGAGATCAATCCCCGGCTCAGGGCGCTGCCGAATGTCGTCCTTCTGCCGCATATGGGCTCGGCCACGGTCGAAGGTCGGACCGAGATGGGCGAGAAGGTGATCATCAACATCAAGACCTTCGCCGACGGCCATCGTCCGCCCGATCTGGTGGTGCCGTCGATGCTCTGACACGCCTTTTCGCCGGCCGATGAGCCTGACACACATTTTCTTCAGGCTGAGGTCACATTTCGGTCGTGTTCGGCTGCGAAACCGTTGATCGAATTGATTTAACGGAGCAGCCATGTCCAAGGTTTTTCTTGGCGCATTCGTCGCCTTGGCCGTGATCGCCGTCGGGGCCGTGGACTATGTCAATCAAGCGCGCCGGGCGGAAAGCACACCGGGCGCGTTCGGGGCGACAGACTATCTGAAGACGATTTCGGACCGCTTTGGCGACCATCAGGCCGCTCTTGCGGCCGAGACGGAGCGCAACCGCCTGCGCGGCATGGATCCGCGCGACCACCTGCCGGAGGCCCCCGAGGGCTGGACCCGGACCGACTGGGATGCCGGGGCCGAGGCGCTGTTCGGCGGGCGGTACGACCTGCAGAAGGACGATTTCGCGCCCGACGAATTGAAAAATGATCCTGTGCTCAAGGCGCTCAGCTCTGCCGGCAAGGCGATGGTCGATGCACAGGATGCAAGCGAGGTCTATGTCTACCAGAAACCCGGCGCGGTCATTGCGATGCGATTGACCCGTCTTGCGCCGGAACCCGGTGGTTTCAGCGGGATGGCGATGCAGATGGCTGCCAACAATATCGAGGCGATGTCCGGCAAGAATGGTTATGCGATTGTAAAGGGCGTCACCTACCGCGAGGAACTCGGTCTTTTCGGCGCACAAGCCATGGAGCGTGACCACAAGGTCATCACCGGGCAGATCGGAAAGGAACTGCGCGTTTCGGTGCGGTCGCTGGCAGAAGACGGGGATGTCCTGACGTTGCTCAACCTGATCGACTATGACCGGCTGAATGCGATGCTGACCGAACCGCTGCCGGGCATCGGATCGGACGCCCCCGTAATCGCGGAAGAAGATCAGAAGGCAGAGGCACAGCGCCGGGTCGCAGAGGCTTCGCGGCAACAAAGGATCAGGGCGCGCGCGGCCGATATCGACTTGCAGATGGCGGCGCTGGAGATCAACCGTCGGCATGGGCGGCTCGACGATGAGCAGTATGAGACCGCGAAGGCGCGCCTTGAAGCGGCGAGTCAGGCGTTGCTTGACGAAGCTGCCGCTCCTCAGGTCGTGGTCGAGGAAAAGAAAGCCGAAGTCGAGCCAGAGGCGCCGCAAGAGATCCAGCAGGCGGCGGCGAAAGCTCCCGCAGCAGAAGCTCCGGCAACTGGTGGCGGTGGCATCATGTCGATGCTGAGCGGCCTGTTCGGTGGCGGCGCGTCGAAGGCCGAAGCCGCGCCCCAGGCCGAGGTGAAGGTTAACCGGGGTACATTCGGAAACTGCAGCGAACTTGGCTCTGCCAAGCGCTGCACGATCGGCGATTAGGGCGTTCCGGGTTTACTTGGTATCGGAATTCGAACCCTTTTCGTTCGAATTCCGATACTTGTTGTCTCAGACAAAACCCGAAACGCTTTAAAGCGTCAGGATCGTCGATCCGGTGGTCATGCGCGCCTCAAGCGCACGGTGCGCTTCGGCGACCTGATCAAGCGGGAAGCGTTGGCCGATCTCGATCCGCACCGAACCGGACGCGACCTTGGAAAATAGCCTCCCGGCCATCTCCTGACAGGTCGCATGGTCGGCGATATGGGTGAAGAGCGTCGGCCGGGTGATCTTCAGCGATCCGCGTGAGGCGAGCGCCAGGAGATCCACCGGCGGCACGGGCCCCGAGGCGTTGCCGAAGGAGATCATCATGCCAAGCGGGCGGAGCGAATTGAGCGAGCCTTCGAACGTGTCCTTGCCGACCGAATCCATCACCACATCCACGCCGCGCCCGTCCGTGATCTCACGCACCCGTTTGGCGAAGTCCTCGGTCCGGTAGTTGATCGCGTGTACGGCGCCGTGGTCGAGCGCCATCTGGCATTTCGCGTCCGATCCGGCGGTCGCAATCAGGTTGATGCCCTCCGATCGCGCCCATTGGCAGGCGATCAGCCCCACGCCGCCCGCGCCCGCGTGGAAAAGTACCCAGTCCCCCTTCGCTATGGGCGTCGTGCGGTTGAAAAGGTAATCGACCGTCAGCCCCTTCAGCATCATTGCTGCGCCTTCCTCGAAGGAAATGCTGTCGGGCAGGGGACAGACCTGCGCGGCGGGCATGACGCGCGCCTCGCAATAGGCGCCGGGCGGCTGGCTGGAATAGGCGGCGCGGTCGCCGGGCTTGAGATGGATCACGCCCTCGCCAACCGCCTCAACAATACCGGAAGCCTCCATGCCGAGCGCGGCGGGCAAGGCAAGCTTGTAAAGCCCCTCGCGCTGATAGACGTCGATGAAGTTCAGCCCGCAGGCCTTATGCGCGATCCTGATCTCACCCGGCCCCGGTTCACCGACCGGACGGTCCACGATCTTCATCACTTCCGGCCCGCCATGAGCTTCGATCACAACCGTCCGCGCCATCCCGGCCCCCTCTTGTTGACACCGCACGACCCTAGGCAGGCGAATGCCCGGGGTCGAGGGGTTTTGCGCCGGATTTCCGGTCAAGTCCATCAGCGACAGGCCGGTATGTCGTTTTTCCTCTGCTTTAGGTCGGGCTGACATTTCCCCGTTTTTCCGGCTCTGGCAGATAGGGGCCAGAAATTTCACCCGAGGAGTCGGCCCGATGAAAACCCATGTCAAAGCCCTTGTCGTCGGCGGCGGTGCCGTCGGAGCGGGGATCGCCTATCACCTGGCCAAGGCAGGCTGGGATACGATGCTGCTGGAGCGGGACGAGCTGACCTCGGGTTCGACCTGGCATGCGGCCGGTCTTCTGCCCCTCTTCAACATGTCCTATGCCACCACGCATATCCACAAGTACTCGGTCGACTTCTACAAGTCGCTTGAGGCCGAGACCGGCCTCAATGCCGGTTTTGCCGTGGTCGGCAACCTGCGCATGGCGCAAACACAGGACCGCATGGACGAATACATGCTCTATTCGTCCGTGGCGGAAACCTGTGACGTCTATCACGAGTTCCTGACGCCGAAGGAAATGAAGGAGCGCTGGCCGCTCCTGCGCACCGATGACCTGAAGGGTGCGCTCTTTCACCCGCAGGACGGCTATATCAACCCCGCCGACGTGACCCAGGCGATGGCCAAGGGTGCACGCCAGCATGGCGTCACGATCGAACGCAAATGGCAGGTCGACGGCTACAAGTGGACCGGCTCGGAGTGGATCGTCTCGATCACCAAGATGGTCGAACAGGGCGGCAACCTGGTCGCCTCGGAAGAAACCGCTGAGATCCGTGCCGAACATGTTGTCACCGCGACCGGCAACCACGCCCAGCGCACCGCCAGACTTCTGGGCATCAAGATCCCGGCGATCCCGGTCGAACACCAGTTCATCGTCACCGAGCCCGATCCGATGCTGGTCGAATACCGCAAGAACAACCCCGAGCACCCGGTTCTGCGCGATGCCGATGCCAAATGGTATGTGCGCGAAGAGCGTGGCGGCTGGATCCTCGGGCCCTACGAAAAGGGCGCTCCCGCGCGCTTTGAATACGGCGTTCCCGACAGCTTCCGCGCCGACCTCTTCCCGCTCGATCTGGAGCGGATCGAGGAAGAATACATGTCGATGATCCACCGTCTGCCGTCGTCCGAGACCGTGGGCCTCAAGGACGATTTCAACGGCCCGATCTGCTACACGCCGGACGGCAACCCGCTGGTCGGCCCCGCACCCGGCCTGCGCAACATGTGGCTGGCCGAAGGCTTCTCGTTCGGGATCACCGCTGCGGGCGGCACGGGCTATTACCTCGCCCAGATGATGGTGGAGGGCGAGGCCGAGATCGACATGGCCTCGCTCGATCCCAAGCGCTACGGGTCTTGGATGACGACCGAATATGCAGCGCGCAAGAACGAGGAATGCTACGACCACGTCTTCATCCTGCACCACCCGGACGAAGAGCGTGAGGCCTGCCGCCCGCTGCGCACCGCGCCGGTCTATGACCGCCAGAAGGCACTTGGCGCGCAGTTCGGTCAGGTGAACGGCTGGGAACGCCCGAACTATTACGGGCCGAAGGATGCGCCTGAATCGTTCGACCACGATTCCCGCAGCTTCCGCCGTGGCGGCTGGTGGCAATATGCCGTGGACGAAGCCAAGGCGATCCGCGAAACGGCCGGTCTGATCGACGCGACGGCGTTTACCAAGCACATCGTGCGGGGCCCGGGTGCGACCGCCTTCCTCGACTGGTTCACCTGCAACGCGCTGCCGAAAATCGGCCGTATCAACCTGACCTATGCGCTGACCCCCACCGGCACGACGCGAACCGAATACACGATCGTGCGGAACGGCGAGAACGACTATTACCTCGTCTCCGCCGGGGCCTGGACCGCCTATGACGCCGACTACCTGAAGAAGTCGATCGAGGACTTCATCGCAAATGGCGGCGCGCATGTGGACATGCATGACGTGACGACCCAGTGGGGCGTCTTCGCCATCGCCGGTCCGAAGTCGCGCGACATCCTGAAAGAGATCATCAAAGATGCCGAGCCGGAAACCGCGCTGTCGAACAAGCGCTTTCCCTGGCTCTCGGCCCGCAAGATCGAGCTTGGCATGTGCCCGGTCAACGCGATCCGCGTGGCCTATACCGGGGAACTCGGCTGGGAACTGCACCACCCGATCGAGATGCAACGCTACCTCTGGGATCTGCTCTTGGCGGCCGGTGAGAAGCACGGCATGAAGCTCGTCGGCGCCCGCGCCCAGAACTGGCTGCGTCAGGAGAAGAGCTACCGCGCCTTCGGCACCGAGCTTGGCCGCGACGCGACGCCCGCCGAGGCTGGCCTCGACCGCTTCATCGACCTCTCGAAGGACTTCCAGGGCAAGCAGGCGATGATCGACACCGGCGTGCGCTTCAAATGCGTCACCGTGCTGATCGACGGACCGTCGGACACCGATCCTTGGGGCAAGGAGGCGCTTCTTGTCGACGGCAAGAAAGTCGGCCGTCTGACCTCGGGCGGCTACTCGGTCGCGTTCAACAAGCAGATCGGCATGGGCTATGTCAGCCCCGAGCTGGCGGAAGTCGGCACCAAGCTGAAGGTGCGGATGCTGCGTCAGGAATGGGATGCGGTCGTCGTCGAGGACAGCCCGTTCGACCCGTCGAACGAACGCATCCGCGTCAACGGCTGACCCGAGCGGTGCTAAGCGTCGTCCATTGGCTCTCGAAACCGAGCATGCCTATGGGCGATCCCCGGCGCATTTAAGGCAAGAGAGACAAGGGGGCGGGAGCCCCGATTTCTGAACCAGACTGTCCAAACGCCCCCGCAATACTTTGCGGGGGCGTGTTTTTTTGCGAAGATGGCCAGTACGGTCAGGCGGAGTTCGGTCTTAGGTCGATCCAAACGTGGAAGGGACGGAAATGCATACCGGGCGTTGTCTGTGTGGTGAAATCGAATACGCGGTTGATGGGCAACCTCGTGATATCATCAACTGCCACTGCGAGTTTTGTCAGAGAGCGACGGGAAGTGCGTATCTCGTTGAAACGATATTCGAGAGGCAAGACTTTCACCTGCAACGCGGAGAACCCAGCGTCTATCAGCACACGAGTTCAGGCAGCGGGAAAAAAATCGATATCCACTTTTGCCCCAAATGCGGAACCAAAACGCATATGATGTTCGAACGCTTCCCGACAATCGTCGGCGTCTATTCCGGAACTTTCGACGACAAGGATTGGTTTGAACGGTCCAAAGAAAATTCGCTTCACTTCTTCCTCAGTACCGCGCCAAAGGGCACTGTGCTTCCCGCCGGTTTTGACATCTATGATGCTCATTACTGGCAGTCCGAAGGGGTCGCGTCCAAACCACTAGTCTTCGATGCTCACACTCTGGTGACGGATGAACTAAAGGCGGAAAGCCGCCAGCGTCTGGATAACCTGAAGTCCTAGCGGTTTGCTTCATAGACCGGTTTACCAACGCCAGAATACCCAATGACATCAGGATCCCACCACCAGATGGGATTGGCGACAAAGCTATTTCTTTGGTCCATTCGTTCCAGCAATGCGCTGCACTTTGGCATTTTTTCGAGATTGAACTCCAGACCGAGTGGTCGTGCTTGAGCAAACCGAATGTGGCAGGTTAGGAAGATGTCCTGAACCGATAAGGCACCTGGAAAAAACCCGTGGGCGTCGTCGGATAATCTGTCTTCAAGCCATTTCAGGATCCACTGCGCACGCTCGGCGCACCTTTGCAGATGCGGGTTTTCCCGAACGGTGACGCCGGTCCATGTCAATTGGGATATTGTCGTGATTGCAGTCCCCAGTGTTTGAATTGTCGAAAACAGGAGTTTGTCCTCCCATTCTTGCATTGGCCGCCATAACGCCGCCGCAAGCTGCGGTTTTTCATCAATGCGTTGCGAGGCTTTGCGCAGAAGATATTCGGCAATGGTGCCGCTTTCCCAGAGAACGACTTCGCCATCCCGAAGCGATGGCACCTGCATCGTCGGTGTATCCGCGCCGAGTTGGGTTGGCGTCGGGGCTGCTTCGGGTTCGTACCCCACATAGTCCAACTTCAGCTCGTGCAGCAGAATGCGGACAGCGCGGGCGTAGGGTGAACCGGCCGTGTATTGTAGTTCAAGCATGACAAGCGCGGCCTGTGTTTTCTGTAACAACAATTTTCAGACTACAGCACCATCCCAGGTTTGTCCGCTCTGACGGCAAAGCGACCTTGGTCGGCTTTTAAAAAAAAACCACCAAAAATGGATGCAAGCCACACCAGGTCCGCCCAGTGACGTGTGAGAGCCGCAACCTACCCTTTTGCCGCCGCCAGTTCATCCCAGCAGGCAAGTGCTGCGGCGGAATACATCAGCGTCGGGCCACCGCCCATCTGCACCGCCATGGCAAGAACGTCGCCCAGTTCTTCCCGTGTCGCGCCCGCCTTCATCAACGCCTCGACATGGAAGTTGATGCAGGGCTCGCAGCGCAAGGCCACCGCCATGCCGAGCGCCACGTATTCCTTTTCCTTGATGCTGAGCGGCCCGTTTTCCTTCACCGCGTTCGATAGCGTTGTGAAGCCCGCCGTCGCGGCGGGAATGGTCTTGTAGAGCGCGCGCAATTCGGTGCGCGTCTGGTCGATCTGGCCCTTGTAGCTCATGTCGGTCTCCGCGTTGGTTTGGCGGCAGGTTTGACATGGGGCGTGCACGGTCGACTTTGACTTCGGTCAAATCCATTCAGTATTTTGAATGTGAAATCAGAGCCGCCGCCGCATCAGCCAGGTGGACCAGTCCGCCTCGGTCCCGGCAAAGGCATTGAGGTCGGTCTGGCCGGAAATGCCCTGCACCACTCCAGTGCCGGTATATTGCCAGAAGGCCCAACTTTGGCCGGGGAACTTCTGGCGCGGGTGACCGGCGACCGACCGCAGCCAGAATTCCTCACCCCTGAGTTTCCACAGTTCGTTGTCCGACCAGAAATCGACCGTCGTGTAGATCAGGGGCCGCTGGCCATAGCGCACACCGACGATGCGCTGGAAGGTCAGGATCTCGGCCCGCAGAACCGCCGGATCGGGGCGGGTGCGGCAGGTGCGGGACTGGTGATTCCATTCAACATCCAGAACCGGCGGCAGGGCGCCGGGCGTGTAGGGCACGTTGGCGATGAACCACGCCGCCTGCTCTTCAGCCGAACGGCAGAGATAGTAGAAGTGGTAGGCCCCGCGTGGGATGCCTGCACGCGCCGCGCCCTGCCAATTCTGGGCAAAGGCCGGGTCGGCATGGTCACCGCCCTCTGTCGCCTTGATGAAGGCGAAAGCCACATCAGATGCGGCGACGCGGTGCCAGTTGATATCGCCCTGATAACGCGACACGTCGATACCGTGGATCGGGTGATGCGCGGGCGTGATACCACGCCAGTCGTAAGGGTCAATATCGCTGAACCGATGCGGGATGCCGTCAATCCGGCCTCCACCGCAGGCTGCAAGCCCGCATACCAGTGCAAAAGCCAGAAACTGCCTGATCCGTCCCATTCCGCCCTCCTGCCCGGGGTCTTGCCTGTTTCAGACAGGATGTCACGAAAAGCGGTTTGGCGAAAGGGCTTCTACCATAGCGCGATCAATCTCCGGCGCGCGGCCGGCAATCAGGTCGGCAGCCAATTGGCTGGCAGCCGGTGCGGTCTGGAACCCGTATCCGCCCTGCCCCGCCAGCCAGAAGTACGAGGGTTCCGACGGATCGGGGCCTATGACTAGCACCCTATCGGGCGCAAAGGTCCGAAGCCCCGCCCATGAGGCAATGAGCCGCGTCACCGGTTCGGTCACCATCGCCTCATACCGTGCGATCCCCTCGGCCAGAACCATGTCCTCGGCCCAAGCATCATGCGGATGGGTCGGGTCCTCCTCAGCGGGAGACACGATCAGCGCACCGGCATCGGGCTTCGCATACCAGCTTTCGCCCGCGCCAAAGATCAGTGGCCAGCGGGCAGGGTCGTGGCCGCCGGGCGCGGGAATACGGGCCATCGAACGGCGGAGCGGTGTGAAACCGATGGGCCGGATACCGGCCATGCCGGCAACCTCATCGGCCCATGCCCCGCTGGCATTGACCACCAACTGGCCCTCGTATGTGCCCTTCCGCGTATCCGCCCGCCACAGGCCACCCGTCCGGGCAATCGTCGTCACCCGCGCACCGGTGATGATCTCAGCCCGGTTCGCTCTTGCTTCACGCGCAAAGGTCTGGATCAGCAGGTCCGTGTCGATATCCTCGGCATGTGCGCCATAAGCCGCCCTGTCCAGCCGCGCCGGATCAAGAATCGGCACAATGTCGCGCGCCGCCTCGACTGCGATTTCCTCCAGGCCGAGGGCCTCGCAATCAGCTTCGAACGGCGCACGTTCCTCCTGTGACGCAACCAGCAACATGCCGCGCGGGCTGAGAACACCCGTATGGCGTAGATGGGCACCGCTCGCCCGCGCCAGCGCGACGACCGGCGCGAGGCCGTAATTCGGCTCATAAAGCGCGGCGGACCGGCCGGATGTGTGATAGGCGAGGTGATCCTCAGCCTCCAGGAGCACGACCTTCCCCAGATGCGACAGCCGCGCAGCAGCCGAGACCCCGGCAATGCCGCCACCGATGATCAGGAAATCCGTGGTCATGCCGCAGGTTCCAGAAGACCACGCCCCTTCAGAAGCGGTTCCACCCCCGGCATTTTGCCCCGGAATGCGGTGTAAAGCGCATCGGCTTCCTGAGACCCGCCCGCTGACAGGATGTGCTCTTCAAGTCGCTGCGCCGTATCAGCATCGAAGGCATCCCCGGCTTCGCGGAACGCCTCGAAGGCATCGGCATCCATCACTTCGGACCACATGTAGCTGTAATAGCCCGAGGAATAGCCGTCGCCTGCGAAGACATGGGCGAAATGCGGGGTGGCGTGGCGCATGCGGATCGCGTGGGGCATGCCGATCTCTTTAAGCACCTTGGCCTGCACCGCCATAGGATCGGCCGGTCCGGCCCCCTCGTGGAAGGCCAGATCGACGAGCGCGGACGCCACATATTCGACCGTGGCGAAGCCCTGATCATAGGTCGATGCCGCCAGAAGCCGGTCACGCAAGGCGGCGGGCATCGGCTGGCCGGTCTTCACATGCCGGGCATGGTTGTCGAGCACTTCGGGCACTTCCAGCCAGTGTTCGTAAAGCTGGCTCGGCAGTTCGACGAAATCACGGGCGACCGAGGTGCCGGAGATGAAGCCATAGGTGACGTCCGACAGCATCTGATGCAGCGCGTGGCCGAATTCGTGGAAAAGTGTGCGCGCATCGTCCCATGAGAGCAGCGCCGGTTCCCCCTTCGCGGGTCTTGCAAAGTTGCAGACATTCACGACAACGGGCCGTTGATCGCCGCCGAGCTTGCGCTGTTCGCGGAAGGCCGAACACCATGCGCCCGAGCGTTTCGACGATCGCGCGAACCAGTCGCCGATGAAGACTGCGATGTGACGTCCGCCCCGTGTCACCTCCCAGGCCCGCGCATCGGTATGATAGAGCGGTACGTCGAGCGGCCGGAACTCCAGTCCGAACAGCCGGGTGGCACAGTCGAAGGCCGCGCCGATCATCGCCTCAAGCCCGAAATAAGGCTTCAGCTCGCCTTCATCGAGGTCATGATCGGCCAGCCGCCGCTTTTCGGAGTAATAGCGCCAGTCCCAGGCCTCCAGATCGCCATTGATGCCGTCCGCATGCATCATCCGCGTCAGCACCTCTCCATCCGCCATGGCCTTGGCCCGCGCCGGTTCCCAGACCCGCATGAGAAGGTCGCGCACCGCGTCCGGCGTTCTGGCCATTTCGGGTTCCAGCTTGTAGGCGGCGAAGCTGTCGTAACCCAACAGCCTTGCCCGCTCCTCCCGCAGCTTCAGGATTTCGGCCGCCAGCGCCCGGTTGTCGGTCGCGCCACCATTCGCACCGCGCGCAGTCCATGCCTCATAGGCCTTTTCGCGCAGATCGCGGCGGAGCGAGAATTGCAGGAATGGCACCACGAGCGAGCGGCTGAGCGTCAGCACATGGCCCGGCTGCCCGCGCTCTTCGGCGGCGGCCTTTGCGGCGGCGATGACGAAATCCGGCAACCCGTCCAGATCCGCCTCGGCCAGCGGCATCCACCAGTCGCGTTCATCGGCCAGAAGGTTCTGGGTGAAGGACGTCGAGAGCACCGCCAGCCGTTCCTTGACCTCGGCCATGCGCTTGCGGCCTGCCGCGTCCAGCGCCGCGCCGGCGCGGATGAACATGCGCCGGTACAGCTCCAGCACCCGGGATTGTTCCGCCGACAGACCCAGCGTATCGCGGCCCGACCACAAAGCCTCGATCCGCGCGAACAGGGCCGCATTCATCGTCACTTCCGACGAGAACGCGGCCATCTTCGGCGCCAGATCGCGCTGCAAGGCCTCTCGTTCCGGCGTCGAATCCGCGCCTGCAAGGTTGTAGAACACGCCCGCCACCCGGTTTAGCGCCTCCTCGGCCAGTTCCAGCGCCTCAACCGTATTGGTGAAACCGGGCGGCTCGGCATTTCCGGCAATCGCCGCGATATTCGCCCGCGCCTCGGTTAAAGCCCACTCGAAGGCAGGGGCGAAATCCGCATCCCGGATCGCGTCAAAGGGCGGCAGATCAAACTCACCGGTCCAGGGCTCAAGCAACGGATTGGTCATGGGTTTCTCCTTTGAGCGCGAAGCTAGGCGCGTGAGCCGTCAAAGACCAGAACCAGCTCTCACTTTCTGTCGGGAAAATACTCCCGCCGGAGGCGCGGGCCGAGGGGGCTCGATGCCCCCCGAGGGCCGCCCTACCCGCAACCGCAGACCGCGCAGCCCGGACTGCGCTTCAAAGCGATCTGGCGGCTTTCACCGTAAAGTGCGTCATAGATAAGCATCCTGCCGCGCAGACCCTCGCCCGCCCCGGTGATCTCCTTGATCGCCTCGACCGCCATCATCGACCCGACGACTCCAGGCAAGGCGCCCATCACGCCCGCGACCGCACAGGCGGGCGCAAGGCCATCGGCAGGACGGTCGGGAAAGATACAAGCATAGCAGGGGGCACCCCGCGCCGGGTCGTAAAGGCTGATCTGGCCTTCCCACTGCGTGATCGCGGCCGAAATCAGCGGCTTCTTCGCGGCGACGGCGGCGGCGTTGACCATGTAACGCGTGTCGAAATTGTCTGACCCGTCGAGGATCAGATCATATTCGGCAAAAAGCGCGACCGCCTCACCCTCACCAAGCCGCCGGTTATAGGGCTTCACCGAAATGAACGGGTTCAATGCCTTCATCGCCGCTTCGGCTGAAAAAACCTTCGGCTGGCCGATCCTCGCGTCGGTATGGATCACCTGCCGCTGAAGGTTGGAGTTTGACACCTCGTCATCGTCGATCACCCCGATCGTGCCCACCCCTGCCGCCGTGAGATAGAGGAGCGCCGGAGAACCGAGCCCGCCCGCGCCGATGACCAGAACCTTCGCGTCTTTCAGCCGTCTTTGCCCCATGCCGCCCACTTCGCGCAGCACGATATGGCGGGCATAGCGGTCAAGCTCGGCTTCCGAGAATGGGCCCGATGACGCGGGCGCGGCGGCTATGTTCTCCGCCTTTACTCTCAACCACGCCAGGAAACCGCGATAGGCCAGTCCCGCCGCCAGAGCGACGCCCAGCGCCGCCCAAGGCCGCCAGTCGTCGCCCAGAGCCGCGCGCATCGCATTTCCCTCGGGCAGCGCCAAAAGCGCCAGCATCACCCCGGCCCAAAGAAGCCCGAGCATGGCGAGGATCATCCGCCCCGGTAGCCGCAGGACGAGGCCAAGCGCCACCAATGCCACCGCGATCAGAAAGACGCTCATTGCCGCCCCGTGGAGCCGAACCCGCCCGTTCCGCGCGCAGTCTCGCCCAATGCGTCGACCGGCTCGAACGCCGCCTGCACGACCGGCGCCACGATCATCTGGGCGATGCGGTCGCCATGGGCGACAGTAAAGGGCTCTGCTCCAAGATTGATCAGCAGCACTCCCAAAGGCCCGCGATAGTCGCTGTCGATCGTGCCGGGCGTATTGGGCAGCGATATTCCGTGCTTCAGCGCCAGCCCGGAGCGCGGCCGGATCTGCATCTCGAACCCCGCCGGAATCTCTACCCTGAGCCCGGTCGGTACGATCCGCCGCTCCATCGGGTTTAGGACAAAGCCCGCCGCGCGCATCTCCCCGGGCAGGTTCGCACGGATATCCGCGCCCGCCGCGCCGTCCGTCTCATAAGACGGCAAGGGCACCGCAGGGTCCGCCCAATCCTCGCGCAGAACCCGAATCGTCGGGATCATCGCCTGCCCCTTCTTCTTGGCCAAAATACTCCCGCCGGAGGCATTTGCCCTATCCACCAGCGCCCAAAGCCGCAGCGATGCGCGCGGCAAGCCCCCTTGCCACCTCATCCTTCGGCAGGCGCGGCCATTCCTCGGCCCCTGTTTCACTGATCAGCGTCACCGCGTTCTCGGTCCCGCCCATGATGCCCGTGGCCGGGCGCACATCATTGGCGACGATCCAGTCACAGTGCTTGCGCTCCCGTTTGGTGGTCGCATGGGCGACCACGTCATCGGTCTCGGCGGCAAAGCCGACGACGAGCGCGGGGCGGCCCTTCTTCATCTGCGATATCGTTGCGAGGATGTCGGGATTCTCGGCGAAGTCGAGCGCAGGGGCCTTGCCCGACCCGTCCTTCTTCATCTTGGACCCCGAAGCATTCGCCACCCGCCAGTCGGCCACGGCGGCGGCGCAGATGACCGCATCGGCGGGGAGCGCGGTCTTCACCGCGTCCAGCATCTGACGGGCCGTCTCGATCTGCACAACCTCCACCCCGCCCGGCGGCGGCACAGAGGCGGGCCCGGTCACGAACGTGACCCGCGCGCCCAAATCCCGCAATGCCCGGGCCAATGCGGTTCCCTGCGCGCCCGAGGAGCGGTTGGCGATATAACGCACCGGGTCGATGGGTTCATGCGTGGGGCCCGAGGTTACGACCACATGGCGGCCCTGCAAGGGGCCGTCGCCCATCATCGCCTCGATCCCCGCGACAATCTCCAGAGGCTCCGCCATCCGCCCCGGCCCGTATTCGCCGCAGGCCATATCGCCCTCATTCGGGCCGACAAAACGGATGTCATCGGCGCGCAGCATCGCGATGTTGCGCTGGGTGGCGCGGTGCAGCCACATCCGCACATTCATCGCCGGTGCGATCAGCACCTTCTTGTCGGTCGCCATCAGCAGCGTCGAGGCAAGGTCGTCTGCATGTCCTCCTGCCATCTTCGCCATCAGGTCCGCCGTCGCGGGTGCCACCACGACCAGATCGGCGGCGCGGCTCAGTTCGATATGCCCCATCTCCGCCTCGTCGGTCAGATCGAAAAGGTGGCGGTAGCATTTCTCACCGGCCAAAGCGGCAACCGACAAAGGCGTCACAAACTCCTCGCCCGCCCGTGTCAGAACCGGAGTCACCGCCGCGCCCCGCTCCCTGAGCCGCCGGATCAGGTCGAGCGATTTATAGGCTGCGATGCCGCCGCCGATGATCAGAAGGATGCGCTTGCCCGAAAGCATGGGGGCCTCATTCGCTTGTCCCCCAAAGGATTAGGGTGCCCCCGCCCCGAAGACAAGCCGCAGGCTGCATCACGGATGGTGATGGACTGGCCCACGAAGTTGAACGTGACGCGGGCCAAAGGCCGCGCTAGCAAGCAAAAAACGGAGGCAAACATGACCTATCATCTCGCCATCGGCGACAGGTCCTATTCCAGCTGGTCGCTGCGCGGCTGGCTGTTGTTCGAAAAGTTCGGAATTCCGGTCAAATGCCATACCGGCATCCTCTATTCCGATGATTTTCAGCGCCTTATGTCAGAATTTGCCCCCGCCCGTCTGGTTCCGGCAATGCGCACACCCGAAGGCGAGGTGATCGGCGAAAGCCTCGCCATCGCCGAAGCATTGGCCGAACGCCACCCAGAGGCCGGCCTCTGGCCCGAAGATCCCGCCGCCCGCGCGATGGCCCGCTACATGGCGGCCGAGATGTGCTCGGGGTTTACCGCGCTTCGCGGCGACTGCGCCATGAACCTGCTGCTGAGCTATGAGGACAGCGCCCCACGGCCCGAGGTTATGGCCGACCTCGCCCGGATTGAACTCATCTGGACCCGCGCCCGCGAACGGTTCGGCGCGGAGGGCCCGTGGCTCTTTGGCCGCTACACGGCGGCCGATGCGTTCTTCGCCCCGGTGGCGACGCGGATCGCCACCTACAATCTGCCCGTTTCGGACGCGGCCATGGCCTATGTGAACGCGCATCTTGCCGATCCCTCCTTCCGCCGCTGGCGGGCGATGGGCAAGGCGCAGAACCTGATCCAGCCAAGTTACGCCAAGCCCTATGCCGAACGGCCCTGGCCCGGCCCGATGCCACTGGCCGCAAAGATCGCCGATGGCCCGTCGGAGAACACGGCCTGCCCCTATTCCGGCGCCCCGGTGACCGACTTCCTCACATTGGACGGCAAGGTCTGGGGCTTCTGCAACCCGTTCTGCCGCGACAAGACGCTGGCCGATCCGGAAGTCTGGCCCGCCTTCATGGCAATGGTGGCGCGTTAATCATTCCTAAACCACGCCCGGAGTAGCCGTTAACCAATCTGAAGGGGACGGCTCATGGTCGCGCGCACCTATACGGTGGCTTTTGAAGGCGTGGAGGCGCGCATCGTCGAGGTGCAATGCTCCGTCGCGGCCGGGATGCCCGCCTTCGCCGTCGTCGGCCTGCCCGACAAAGCGGTCAGCGAGGCGCGCGACCGGGTGCGGGCCGCGCTGACCGCGATGTCGATCGCGCTGCCCTCGAAACGAATCACGGTTAACCTCTCGCCCGCCGACCTGCCCAAGGAAGGCTCGCATTTCGACCTGCCGATCGCGTTGGCGCTCTTGGCTGCCATCGACATACTTCCAAGGGAAGAGGTTGAGGCGACAGTTGCACTCGGGGAGCTTTCTCTCGACGGCCGCCTTGTGCCCGTTATCGGTGCACTGCCCGCCGCGATGGCGGCGGCCGAGGAGGAACGGGTGCTGCTTTGCCCGAAGGCCTGTGGCCCCGAGGCGGCATGGGTCGGCGCCACGCCCGTGATTGCGGCGGGCACGCTCGCGGACGTATTGCGCCACTATACCGGCCAGTCGCCGATCACGCCTGCCACGCCCGGTGAGGTGACGCGCGGCGAGGCGGCACGCGACCTGCGGGACGTGAAAGGACAGGAACGCGCCAAACGCGCGCTGGAAATCGCAGCGGCCGGGCGGCATCACCTGCTGATGGTCGGCACGCCGGGATCCGGCAAATCGATGCTCGCCGCACGGATGCCGGGCATTCTGCCGCCGCTGACGGCGCCCGAGGCGCTGGAAACCTCTATGATCCATTCGCTGTCGGGGCTCCTGGACGAGGGCGGGATCAGCCGCACGCGGCCCTTCCGGGAACCGCACCACACCGCCTCCATGGCGGCCATCGTCGGCGGCGGCAGGGGTGCGAAACCGGGCGAAATCAGCCTCGCGCATAACGGTGTCCTATTCCTTGACGAGTTTCCCGAGTTTCCGCGCGCCGTATTGGAAACCCTGCGCCAGCCGATCGAGACCGGCGAGGTCGTCGTGGCCCGCGCCAATGCCCATATCCGCTATCCCTGCCGGTTCCTGCTGGTGGCCGCCGCAAATCCCTGCAAGTGCGGCTACCTGACCGACCCCGCCCGCTCCTGCGCCCGGGTGCCGCAATGCGGGGAGGATTATCTGGGGCGCATTTCCGGCCCCCTGATGGACCGGATCGACCTGCGGGTAGAGGTGCCGCCGGTAGCCTATACCGATCTCGATCTTCCCGACGGCGGCGAAGCGTCATCTGCCGTTGCCGAACGCGTTGCCGCCGCGCGCGACCGGCAGGCAGCGCGTTTCGCGTCTCATGCCGGTATCCGGGTCAATGCCGATGCCGAAGGGCGGCTCCTTGAAGAGGTGGCGAGCCCTGACGCCGAGGGGCGCGACCTGCTCGCCAGGGTCGCCGAACGCTTCGGCCTCTCGGCGCGCGGGTATCATCGTATCCTGCGCGTCGCGCGCACCATTGCCGATCTCGGCGGGTCGGAGGAGGTGCGCAAACCGCATGTCGCTGAAGCCGTCAGCTACCGGCTGAGCATTCAGGCCGGGCGCTGAGCAGCGACCGGCGCCATCACCCGCCGCACAAAGTCGGCCGCGCGGCCGATTGTGGCATCGGCTTCGGGGATGCGCCGGGTGAAGATCGGCCAGGCATGGGGACAATCGGCATGCAACTCGACCTCGACCACCGCCCCCTCGCCTTCGAGCCGCCGGGCAAGACGCAGACTGTCGTCGCGCAGGATTTCGGCTTGGGACACCGCGAAGAAGACCGGTGGGCAGCCGGGATAGGCGGCGAACAAGGGCGAGGCTGCTGGATCGCGCCTGTCTTGGCCACCAAGCGCGAACCCGGCAAGCTCATCCAGACGAGCGGCCGGCAGTAGGGGATCGCGCCCCGCATTCTCGCTGCAGGACGGGCCGGAACCGGTCATGTCGGTCCATGCCGAGAATGTCACGACAGCCGCGGGCGGCACCCCATCGGCGCAGAGCCTTGCCAGAAGCGACAAGGCCAGACCGCCCCCTGCGCTGTCGCCGGCCAGCACGATGTCGCCCGGTTCGCATCCCTGCGCGACCAGATCTTGCCAGGCCACGAAAGCATCGTCCTGTGCGGCCGGAAAGGGATGCTCCGGCGCAAGCCGGTAGCGCGGTGCGATCACCACCATCCCCGTAGCCCGCGCCAGCGCCGCGAGAAGACCGAGATGCGTGTCCGGAGAGCCAGCGACATAGCCGCCGCCGTGAAAGTAAAGAAGCACCTTCCGACCCACGCCGGGCGCGGTCACGTGAAGCCGCGACGGCACGGTGCCGTCGGCCTTCCTCCGCTCGATCGCTACGCCCCTCGGCCGGGCAAGATAATAGCGAGCAATACGTGCCATTTCCCGCCGCGCCTCGGCAGGGTCGGCAAGACGGGCAAGCCGCGGCCGGGCAAGGACGCGGAGACCCGCATTCAGAAGCGTGAGCCTGAGGCTCACCTCTTCGCCTCGATCGCCTTCCAGATCTTCGCCGCCGCATTGGTCCCGTCAAAGCGCTCCAGTTCCTGAATGCCGGTGGGAGAGGTCACGTTGATCTCGGTCAGCCAGTCCCCGATCACGTCGATGCCGACGAAGATCTGGCCCTTTTCGCGCAAGGTCGGGCCAATCGCTGCGCAGATTTCTTTGTCGCGTTGGGTCAGGCCGACTTTCTCGGGTCTTCCGCCGACATGCATGTTCGACCGGGTCTCGCCCTCTGCCGGAATGCGGTTGATCGCTCCAACCGGTTCGCCGTCCACAAGGATGATCCGCTTGTCGCCCTTTACCACGGCAGGCACGTATTTCTGCGCGATCAGCGGCTCGCGGTTTATGCCGATGAACAACTCGTGCAGCGAGGCGAGATTGCGGTCATTCGGATCCAGCCGGAAGACGCCCGCGCCGCCGTTGCCGTAGAGCGGCTTGAGGATGATATCGCCGTGTTCGGCCTTGAAGTCGCGGATTGTCTGAAGATCGCGCGCGATCAGTGTCGGCGGTGTCAGATGCGGAAAGTTCAGGACCAGCAGTTTCTCTGGATAGTTCCGGACCCAGAAGGGGTCGTTCACCACAAACGTCTCCGGGTGGATCATGTCGAGAAGGTGGGTGGTCGTGATGTAGCCCATGTCGAAGGGCGGGTCCTGACGGAGCCATACCACGTCCATGTCGCCGAGGTCGGCCTCAACCTCTGCCCCCAAGGTAAAATGGTTTCCTTTCTGGCGGCGCACCTCCAGCGGCCAGCCGCGCGCCAGAACCCGTCCCTCACGGTAGGAAAGCCGCCCCGGCGTGTAGTAGAAAAGCGCGTGCCCGCGCGACTGCGCTTCCAGCGCGATGCGGAAGGTCGAATCGGCGTCGATATTGACGCTTTCGATCGGGTCCATCTGGAATGCGACTTTCAGGGACATGCGCCGGGCCTTTCCTGCTTCAACCGTTGCGATTGATGGCCGAGGCGCGCGCGGGATGCAATCCGCGATCAGGGACCGAGTGCATTCTCGACGATTTCAATCTGTCCCGCCGCATCAAGCAGCGCCACATCAAATCGCATCTCGCTATCCTGTCCGGCGGGTTCCGCGGCGACGAACTCTGATGCGGCGGCGCGGATTCTTTGAATTTGGCGCGTGCTGAGCCGTTCTGCGGCCAGACGATGCGTCTTAGCGCGTTTGACCTCCACGAAGATCAAGCCTGATCCGTCTCGCAGAATCAGGTCGATTTCGCCGGCCTTGCCGCGCCACCGGCGCGCGGCGACCGTTCGCCCCGACCGCATGTAGTGCGCCTCCACCTGATCCTCGGCAGCCATACCGGCGGCATGGGCCATCGCCCCCGTCAACCGTCTCCGGCCAGTTTGAGCGCGATCTGGTAAACCTGGCGGCGGGGCAATCCCAGCGCCTGCGAGACCAGCGTCGCCGAATCCTTGATCGAATGGCATTCCATCGCCTCCCTCAGAGCGGCCTCAATGTCGGCCGGTTTTGCGGACTGAACGCCCGCCCGATCGATGACGACCACGATCTCGCCCTTGACCGTTCGGTCCGCATAGGCCGAAATCAGTTCGGCGACAGTGCCGCGCGTGACCTCCTCGAACTTCTTGGTCAACTCGCGGCAGATCGCCGCTTTCCGGTCTGCCCCGAAGACTAAATGGATATCCGTTAAGAGTGCCTGAAGACGCTTTGGAGATTCATAGAGGATGAGCGTCGCCGGTAATGCCGCGAGTTCCTTCAGCCAGGTCCGCCGCTGTGAGCCAGAGGACGGCGCGAAGCCCGCGAAAAGAAACCGGTCGGAGGGCAGGCCCGAAACCGTCAAAGCGGCCAGAACCGCCGAGGGGCCGGGGGCCGAGATCACCTGATGCCCCGCCGCGATAACCGCGCGGCCGAGTTGAAAGCCCGGATCGGCCACAAGGGGCGTCCCCGCCTCAGACGCGTAGGCGACCGATTTGCCCTCGGCCAGAGCCGCCAATATGCGCGGCCGTACACGCTCGCCATTGTGGTCGTGATAGGCCAGAAGCGGCCGGTCGCCCAGGGCGACACCGTGGATGTCCATCAGATGGCGCAGGCTGCGCGTATCCTCTGCCGCGATCACATCGGCGCTGGCGAGAATGTCGAGCGCGCGCAAGGTGATATCCCGCGCCGCCCCGATCGGCGTGGCGATGAAGTACAATCCGGGGCCGAGGGGGTGCCTTTGGCCGGTCATCGCCGTCCTTCCTGCTGATGCGTTTACTTCGTGCCAGAGACCGCTTAGTCTCGCCGTCGTTTCCATCGCCCCGTGACCGAGCCAAGGATTGTACCATGTTCGCTGTTTTCACCAGCCGCCGCAAGGCGTTGACCCGCGCCGCGCTGCTCGCGGCAGCAGTTGTCGTTACGGCCTGCGTCCCCTCGCCCTCCAGCCGCGGACCCGCCCTCGACCCCGGCGCGCCGGTTCAGGTCGCGCTGATTCTGCCCAGTGGCAGCGGCAATTCGGGTGACGAGGTGCTGGCGCGAAATCTGAAACAGGCGGCCGATCTGGCCATTGCTGATCTTCAGGGCGTGCAAATCGACCTGCGGGTCTACAACGCCGGTTCCGACCCTGCGTTCTCGGCGGCGATGGCGCAACAGGCGGTTCAGGAGGGCGCACAAGTCATCCTGGGTCCGGTCTACGCCGAGGCCGCCAACGCCGCTGGCATCGCGGTGCGCGGCTCGGGCGTCAATGTGCTGTCCTTCTCGAACAACACCGACATCGCCGGCGGCAACGTCTTTGTCCTCGGCCCGACCTTCCAGAACACCGCGAACCGGCTCGTCTCTTACGCGGCACGCAACGGCAAGGGCCGGATCATGGTCGTCTATGATCAGAATCCTGCCGGTGCTCTTGGCAAGCGCGCGATTGAAACTGCCGCCGCGCGTTCCGGTGCGACCATAACGGGGGCGGAAACCTATTCCTTCTCGCAGCAGGGCGTGATCGATGCCGCCCCGCGGATCGCCAGCGCCGCCAAGGCCTCGGCATCTGATGCCGTGTTCTTCACCGCCGATACGGCAGGCGCTCTACCCCTGCTGGCGCAGCTTCTGCCTGAATCCGGCCTCCGGCCCGGTGATACCCAGTTCATCGGCCTGACACGTTGGGACATCCCGACCGCAACGCTCGCCATGCCCGGCGTGCAGGGTGGGTGGTTCGCCCTACCCGATCCGGCGCTTCAGACCCTGTTCCAGTCGCGGTTCACCGCCGCCTATGGCGATGTGCCACATCCCATCGCCGGACTTGCTTATGACGGGATCGCCGCCATCGGCGCGCTGGCCAAGCAGGGGCGGCCCGACGCCTTCTCGGCCGCCTCGCTTACGCAGGGCGCGGGCTTTGCCGGTGTGAGCGGCGTCTTCCGCCTGCGCGCTGACGGCACCAATGAACGCGGCCTCGCCATCGCACAGGTGCGAAACGCGCAGATGGTTGTGATCGACAGCGCCCCGAGAAGCTTCAGTGGCGCCGGGTTCTGAGCAGGTCCTGCGCGGGCCGGTCGTCGCGCTTCCCGCCGATATCGGCGCGCATCCGATATTCGACACCGACAGGTTCGTGGCGGGGCTCCGCCCGGACCTTGCCGAAGCCGAGGACACAAGGGCACAGCGCGCCCTGATCGTGCAGGCGCTTGCCGCCGCGCGGCGGGAAGCGCTGGATACCATTGCCGCGGATTTCACCACCCATCCCCGCGCCGCACGGGCGACGGTACATGCCTATGCCACGCTGACCGATGCGATGGTGCGGGTCGTCTTCACGCTGGTGAGCGAGGTTCTGCATCCCCGCGCCAACCCGACCGAGGGTGAGCATATGGCGGTGATGGCGGTCGGCGGCTATGGCCGGGCCGAGATGGCGCCACAATCCGATATCGATCTCTTGTTCATCACCCCGTACAAGATGACCGCCTGGGCCGAGAGCGTCATTGAATCGATGCTCTATATCCTGTGGGATCTCAGGCTGAAGGTCGGCCATGCCAGCCGAACGGTGAAGGATTGTCTGCGCCTTGGGCGCGAGGATTACACGATCCGCACGGCCCTTCTGGAACGGCGCTATATCTGCGGTCATCACGACCTGGCGATAAAGCTGCGCGACAAGCTCAGGAACGAGCTTTTCAAAGGCACCAGCACCGAGTTCATCGAGGCGAAGCTCTTGGAACGCGCCGAGCGGCACAAGCGGCAGGGCGGTCAGCGCTACGTGCTTGAACCCAACGTCAAGGAGGGCAAGGGCGGGCTGCGCGATCTTCAGACGCTCTACTGGATCGGCAAGTATATCCATGCGGTGCGGCAGGCGGCGGAACTGGTCGATCAGGGGCTGCTGACGCGCGAGGAATACCAGACCTTCGCGGCGGCCGAGGATTTCCTGTGGGCGGTGCGCTGCCATCTTCACCTGATCACCAAGCGCGCGCAGGACCAGCTGACGTTCGATCTGCAAGTCGAGGTGGCGGCGCGGATGGGATACTCCGATGCGGGCGGGCGGCGCGCGGTCGAGCATTTCATGCAGGACTATTTCCGCCACGCGACGCATGTGGGCGAACTGACCCGCGTC
Organism: Albidovulum litorale; assembly: GCF_025751495.1. Taxonomy (GTDB): domain Bacteria; phylum Pseudomonadota; class Alphaproteobacteria; order Rhodobacterales; family Rhodobacteraceae; genus Albidovulum; species Albidovulum litorale. The sequence continues at coordinate 1,143,409 of NZ_JAOWKZ010000001.1, forward strand.
TTCCTGACCGCTCTGGAAGAACGCCACGTCAAGAAAGAGGCGATGCTGGCGGGCCTGTTGCGCCGCAGCCGCCGCAAGACCCGTGAAGGCTTCCGGCTGGAGCGCGGGCGGATCAACATCGCCGATCAGAAGGCGTTCCTGAAAGACAAGTTGAACCTGCTCCGGCTTTTCGAAGAAGGGGTAAGGACCGGCAACCTCATCCACCCCGACGCGATGCGGGTCGTGGTTCAGCATCTCGACATGATCGACGACGACATGCGCGAGGATCGCGAGGCGGCGCGGATCTTCCTCGACCTGCTCCTGAAGCACGGCAACCCTGAACGCGCGCTTCGACGGATGAACGAGTTGGGCGTTCTGTCCGCCTTCATCCCGGAATTCGAACCGATCGTCGCGATGATGCAGTTCAACGTCTATCACAGCTACACGGTGGACGAGCATACGATCCAGACGATCTCCACCCTCGCCCAGATCGAGCGCAAGGAACTGATTGAGGAACTGCCACTGTCGTCCTCGATCCTCGAAGAGGGCGTGAACCGGCGGGTTCTCTACGTGGCGCTGCTTTTGCACGATATTGGCAAGGGTCGGCCCGAGGATCACTCGATCCTCGGTGCCCAGATCGCACGGAAAGTGGCGCCGAGGCTCGGCCTGAACGCCGAGGAATGCGAGACGGTGGAATGGCTCGTGCGCTATCACCTGTTCATGTCCGACATGGCGCAGAAACGCGATATCGCGGACCCAAGGACGGTGCGCGATTTCGCCAAGATCGTGAAGACGAAGAAGCGGCTCGACCTTCTGACGGTTCTGACGGTCTGCGACATCAGGGGCGTCGGCCCCAATACATGGAACAACTGGAAGGCCATGCTGCTGCGGCGTCTTCATGCCGAGACGACGGATGCGCTGGAAGGCGGCCTGGAAACCCTCAACGCCGGCAAGCGCGAGGCGGAAGCAAAGCGTGCCTTGCGAGAGGCGCTTGATGGTTGGGACCCGAAGGACATCCGCAAGGAAACCGGGCGGCACTACGGGCCGTACTGGCAGGGCCTTGCGACCGAAACCCAAGCCGTCTTCGCGACGCTTCTGAAGGACATTCCCGACAACGCGATCCGTATCGACATCAAGCCCGACCCTGACCACGACGCGACGCGGGCCTGTTTCGCACTGGGGGACCATCCCGGTATCTTCTCGCGCCTTGCGGGCGCGCTGGCGCTGGTGGGCGCGAACGTCGTCGATGCGCGGACCTATACCTCGAAAGACGGGTACGCCACGGCGGTTTTCTGGGTGCAGGACGCCGAGGGGCATCCTTATGAAGAGGCCCGGCTGCCCCGCCTGCGCGCGATGATCGAAAAGACGCTGAAGGGCGAGGTCGTGGCGCGCGACGCGCTGAAGGACCGCGACAAGATCAAGAAACGCGAACGCCAGTTCCAGTTCCCGACCCATATCACCTTCGACAACGAAGGGTCCGAGATCTACACTATCATCGAGGTCGATACGCGCGATCGGCCGGGCCTGCTCTATGACCTGACACGGACGCTCGCCGCCAACAATATCTACATCGCCAGCGCCGTGATCGCGACTTACGGGGCGCAGGTCGTCGACGCGTTTTACGTGAAAGACATGTTCGGCTTGAAACTGCATACGAAACCGAAGCAGGACAGCCTGGAAAGGAAACTGCGCCAGGCGATCACCGAAGGCGCGGAGCGGGCGAGAGCAGAATGAAACCGATCCGTCTGATCCGGGGCTTCCTCACCGTCGGGGCCTGGACCTTGCTGAGCCGTATCGCGGGGTTCGCGCGCGACGTGCTGACGGCTGCCTATCTCGGGACCGGGCCGGTGGCCGAGGCGTTTCTCGTGGCTTTCACGCTCCCCAACATGTTCCGCCGCTTCTTTGCCGAAGGCGCGTTCAACACCGCCTTCGTGCCGCTCTTTTCGAAAAAGCTGGAGGCAGACGAGGACCCCAAGGGATTTGCAGAGGACGCGATGTCGGGCCTTGCCTTCGTCGTGCTGCTGGTTTCGCTGGTCGCGATCGTGGCAATGCCGTGGCTGGTACTGGCCATGGCGGGTGGTTTTGCCAGTGATGAGCGATTGCCGCTGGCGGTCGAATACGGGCGCATCTGTTTTCCCTATATCCTCTTCATCTCGCTCACCGCACTCCTCTCAGGTCTGCTGAATGCCGGTGGCAGGTTCATCGCCGCCGCAGGCGCACCGGTCCTTCTCAACATCATCTTCATCGCCGCGATGCTGACCGCCAATTGGGCAGGCTGGGACATGGGGTTGACCATGGCCTGGGCAACGCCCGTGACCGGTTTTGCGCAGCTCGCGCTCGTCTGGTTCGCGGCGGCGCGGATGGGATTTGCACTGAAGCTGAAGCGGCCCCGGATGACGCCGGACCTGAAGCGGCTCTTGACCATCGCAGGCCCTGCCGTGCTGGCCGGAGGCGTGGTGCAGATCAACCTGCTGGTCGGCCGTCAGGTCGGCAGTTTCTTTGAAGGTGCGATTGCCTGGCTCAGCTATGCTGACAGGCTTTACCAGCTTCCGCTTGGCGTCGTCGGCATCGCCATTGGCATTGTGCTGTTGCCCGACCTTTCCCGCCGTCTGAAAGCCGACGACACGTTCGGCAGCCGCTATGCACTGAGCCGGGCAACCGAATTCGCGCTGTTCCTGACCGTGCCCGCCGCTATCGCTCTGATGGTGATCCCGCTTCCGCTGATCTCCGTCCTTTACGAGCGCGGTGCCTTTGATGCCACCGACACAGCACAAACAGCACTCGCGCTTGCGGTCTACGGCGCTGGCCTGCCTGCCTTCGTGCTGCAGAAGGTGGTGCAACCGCTCTATTTCGCGCGGGAAGACACACGCACGCCGTTCCGCTTCGCGCTCTGGTCGATGGTGGTGAACGCCGCACTCGCCATCGGCCTTGCGCCCTTCCTTGGCTTCATCGCAGCCGCCCTTGGCACCACTCTTGCGGGCTGGGCGATGACCTTCCAGCTTTGGTGGGGAACCCGTGGAATGGGAGAGGCCGCGCGCGCAGATGACCGGCTGCGCACCCGCCTGCCCCGCACCATCGCCGCATCGGTTGTGATGGGTGTGGCGCTTTGGGCGCTGGACTATGTGCTGGCAGATCAACTGAGCGCCCATGGGCACCGGTACTGGGCGCTCGCGGTACTGGTTCTGGGCGGCATGGCCGTGTATGGACTCGCCGCCTACGCGCTTGGCGCCTTCCGCGTTGCCGATTTCCGCTCGGGCCTCAGCCGTCAGCGCTGACGGATCACCCGCATCAGGTGAGCGAACCCACCCGGCACGACGAGGAACGAAAGCCCGAACCCCGCCGCGAAACCGGCCAGATCGGCCACCCAGTCAGGCTTGCCACCGAAAAGCGCGCCGAAAACAAGCTGGATACCCAGCAAAAAGGCGATCAGTGTGAAGGCGCGCGCGCGGTTCGCATGTTCCGCCCCAAGCCGCGCCCAGAGGATGAAAGTGAAGGCCCCGATCAGGCCATAAGCCCCCGGATAGGCGCCGAAGAGCCATGTCGTCAGCCCCGGCACCAGAGAATAGACCACGCCTCCGGCGACGGTGGCAGCCAAAAACACCGCCAGCACCGCCCAGCCGCGAAACACCTCGCCCACGAACTTGCCAAGCGCGAGGATGAAAACCATCGCCAGAAGCGCGTGGGTGAAGCTGCCATGCACCAGCGGATAGGTCAGAAACCGCATCGCGAAATCGGCATTGAACCCGCCGCCCTGCAGCATCTGATCGAGCATCTGCGGCTCAAGCGCCCAGTCCTGCGCCATGGCGTTGCGCCAGCCGATCCCCGACCGGCCACCGGCCAGCCCCAGAATGCCGGCATTGATCCAGGCCTCCATCGCAGCCAGCGGCAGCACGATCAGCCAGACGACGCGCGGCAGCGGGTTGACCGGCCGCTCATCATATCCCGGACGCATTGCCCCTCCCCATGTTGACGCTGCCCCTGCCCTGCGATACGCGAACAAAACTCGAATTTCCAGCCGAACCTATGGGGACAGTCATGACCGACGCGGCGCAGTCCAAATTCACTCCGCGTGTTTTCTCGGGCATCCAGCCCACGAACCACCTGCAACTGGGCAATTACCTCGGCGCAGTGAAGCGGTTTGTGGAGATGCAGAACAGCGGCATCGAGACGATCTATTGCATCGTCGACCTCCATGCGATGACGGTCTGGCAGAACCCGACCGACCTTACCCGCGCCACACGGGAACTGGCGGCGGGTTACATCGCCTCGGGGCTGGACCCCAGGCGCTCGATCCTCTTCAATCAAAGCCAGGTGCCGGGTCATGCCCAGCTCGCCTGGATTTTCAACTGCGTCGCGCGCATGGGCTGGATGGGCCGCATGACACAGTGGAAGGACAAGACCGCCGGGAAGGATGCCGAGAAGGCGTCGCTTGGCCTTTTCGCCTATCCGTCGCTGATGGCGGCGGACATCCTGCTTTACCACGCGACGCATGTCCCGGTCGGCGAGGATCAGAAGCAGCATCTGGAACTGACCCGCGATATCGCGATCAAGTTCAACCATGACTACAAGGTCGATTTCTTCCCGGTGACGGAGCCGGTGATCGAAGGTGCCGCGACCCGCGTCATGTCCTTGCGCGACGGGTCGAAGAAAATGTCGAAATCCGACCCCTCGGATGCGAGCCGGATCAACCTGACCGACGACGCCGACACGATCGCGCAGAAGTTCCGCAAGGCGAAAACGGATGCCGAGCCGCTGCCCGAGAACGTCGAGGGGCTGAAGGACCGGCCTGAGGCGCGCAACCTCGTCAACATCTATGCCGCCCTTGCGGAAGTGACGCCCGAAGCCGTGGTGTCGGAATTTGCCGGGAAAGGCTTCGGCGCGTTCAAACCGGCCTTGGCTGATCTGGCCGTGGCCAAACTCTCACCCATCGCCGATGAGATGACGCGGCTGATGGCCGATCCGGCCGAAATCGACCGCATCCTCGGCGACGGGGCCGAACGCGCCAATGCCATCGCCCAGCCGATCCTCGAGCAGACCTACGACATTGTCGGGCTGATCCGCTCGCGCGGCTGAGCCGGGGCGGGAATCGTCACACGGGTGATTCAATAACGGGGCAGCATTGCCCCGTCCGGTCTTGTCGATACTGCCTGTCCCCGACGCGACGATGTTCCGGACGCAGTGCGGTCACTGGTCCCCCCGTACCGACCCACAGGACCCTGGACGCGCTCCGGGGGCCTATGCATTTTCGCACATCATAACTGCGATATCGGATCTTCTGTGCAAAACGTAAATAACGTAGGATGGGCCTGTCACACGAGAGAGGATCTGTCATGAACTACACCGCCCCGCCCGGCACCCGCATCGGCCACGTCCATCTGAAGGTCGCCGACCTTGACCGCGCGCTCGGGTTCTATTCCGACCTGCTCGGCTTCACCCTCATGCAGCGCTACGGCACCCAGGCGGCGTTCCTGTCGGCCGGGGGTTACCACCACCATATCGGTCTGAACACGTGGCAATCGAAGGGCGGCACACCTCCTGCCCCCGGTCATACCGGCCTCTTTCACACCGCCTTTCTCTACCCCGACCGGGCGTCGCTCGCGACCGTGCTGAAGCGTCTGGTCGAAGCAAACTACCCGCTGGATGGCGCATCGGATCACGGCGTGAGCGAGGCGATCTACATCACCGATCCAGACGGCAACGGGGTGGAACTCTACCGAGACCGGCCCGAGGCGGAATGGCCGCGAGAAGCCGACGGAAGCCTTTCTATGGTTACGCGCAGGCTTAACCTTGAGGCCTTGTTAGAGGAATCTGGTTGATGCAACCACCGGTCCCTTCGACGAACCCCACCAGCACCACAGCGTCGATGTGTCAACCTTTAGACTATCAGTCTGAATCACGTTCCGGGCGTTGATAACCAAACGATGTCCGCTCTGGCGGCAGAATGGTTCAAGAGCGCGAACAATCGTCCATATGTGATGCGCACTAAGCGAGTCCTAGAGACACCCTAACACCAACGATCAACCGACGCATACGCCGCGAGAAACCCATAGATCGCAGAAAGTTTTTCATTTGAAATCAAATTATTGAACTGTTTTTTGGGCCCCAGCATTACCCGCGCACAAATCGAAATGTGGTCAAACCTCGGCAAGCCAGAAAAATCGTGAGCGAAAAAGGCGAAAGCCAACATTGACGGCGCGACGTTCCTTCTCGATTCTTTCCAATGGGATTCGAGTGGCAGCCTTTTGCGCCTTTGAGGGGGTGGCCCATCGAAACGAAGGTGGTGGCAGCATTTCCCTAAAGGGTAAGCGCCTAAGATTGGATGTAAAAATATGGCTAATATTACGGGCACCAGCGGCAACGATGTCATTGGCGATTTCCTTGACCCAAGGGATCTTACCGGCGATGACACGATCGACGGCCTTGCGGGTGACGACGACATCTTTGGCCAAACCGGCAACGACAACATTCTTGGTGGAGATGGCGACGACTACATCCGGGGCGATCAGGGAAACGACACGTTGGATGGCGGCACCGGCATCGACGAACTGAACTATGACAACTCCTCCAGCAGCGTCACTGTAAACCTCGGTACAGGGACAGCCACGGACGGTATGGGCGGCACCGATACGATTAGCAATTTTGAGATGGTGCGCGGATCGAACTTCAACGATCTTCTAACGGGTGACGACGGCGACAATCTGTTTCGCGCGCTCAACGGTGCGGACACGATCGACGGAGGCGCCGGTCAGGACTGGGTGCTCTATGATCGGGATGGCGTCTACAACGTCATCTCAGGGGTTACGGTTCATCTGGGTCAGGGCACTGCCACGGATGGGTTTGGCGCGACAGACACGCTGATCAGCATAGAAAACGCGAGGGGTACGGGTCTCGCTGATTCACTGACCGGCAGCGGCGGCAACAACCATCTGCAGGGTTTGTCAGGCAATGACACGCTCGATGGCGGCGGCGGCGGCGATACCCTTGAAGGAGGAACCAATGACGACAACCTTTTCGGTCGCGTCGGTACTGATTTCCTCTATGGCGACGATGGCAACGACTCGCTCGACGGCGGCGGCGGGGTCGACCGGCTATGGGGCGGTGCGGGTACCGATACGCTCAGGGGCGGCAACGGGTTCGACACGCTGAGAGGCGAGGCCGATGACGACTGGC
>NZ_JAOWKZ010000011.1 GCF_025751495.1 Albidovulum litorale
CACCGCCGGATCGGGCGATTTGCCCGCCTCGATCAGACGTTTGCCGATCATGTAGGCGCGGGCATCGTTCATCGCGTCGAGCGCAAGGAGCGCGTCGCCCTTGTAGTACCAGAAGCTGATGGCATTGCCCTCGCCGGGACGCGTGACGATCCGGTCATAGCCGGTATTCAGCCCGGCGATCTGCAGCTTCACGTCATATTGGTCGGACCAGAACCACGGTTTCGCCTCGTAGGGTTTGCCTGCGCCAAGCATGTTTTCAGCGACGATCTCGGCCTGATCAATGGCGTTGCCGACGCTTTCCAGCCGGATACGGCCGCCCCGATGCGGGAAGGAGGCGCAATCCCCCGCCGCCCAGATCGAAGGGTCCGAGGTGCGGCCAAGTTCGTCGGTGCGGATGCCGTTCTCGATCTCCAGCCCGGCCTCCTCGGCAAGGATCGTCATCGGCGTGATGCCGACGCCGACGATGACGAAATCAACGGCGATTTCGGTGCCGTCCGAAAGGCGGGCGCCCGAGACATGGCCTTCGCCCGTCAGCCGGTCGAGGCCGGTGTTTTCGAGGATCTTTACGCCGTGCTCGGCATGGACCTTGCGGAAATAGTCCGAGGTCTCGGGCGCGGCCACGCGCTGCAGGATGCGCGGGGCCATTTCGATGAGCATGACAGACAGCCCCAGCTTCGCACCGACCGCCGCCGCCTCCAGCCCGATATAGCCGCCACCGACGATCAGAAGCTTGCGGCCCGCCTTGAACTCAGGCGCCATCGCGTCGACATCGGCCAGCGTGCGGACGGTGTAGACGCCCTTCAACTCGCCGCCGACTGCCGCCGGCAGGCGGCGCGGGCGAGAGCCGGTGGTGAGCGCGAGATGATCGTAAGAGATGCTCTCGCCATCCACACGCACTGTCTTCGCGGTGCGGTCGATCGCGGTCGCCTGCGCGCCGAGCTTCAGCGTGACATTCTGGTCCGCCCAGAAAGACGGCGCGCGCAGATAAAGCCGGTCAAGCTCCATCTCGCCAAGCAGGTAGCCCTTCGAGAGGGGCGGGCGCTGATAGGGCGGGGCCGGTTCCTCGCCGATCATGGTGATCGCCCCGTCATAGCCAAGCGAACGAAGCTTCGCCGCGAGCGACGCCCCAGCCTGGCCCGCACCGATGATCACGATCCCGCCCATCTGCATTCTCCCTCTGGTCGCCGGTTGCGGCGAC
>NZ_JAOWKZ010000012.1 GCF_025751495.1 Albidovulum litorale
GGCTGTGTCAGAAGAACTTGGCTTGCGGCGGGGCAGGGGGCTGAGTAGCCTTCCCCGATGACCAAACGCTCGCCCTTCAAGTACTTCAAGACGTCACCCGAAATCATCCGCCTGGCGGTGATGATGTACATCCGCTTTCCTCTTTCGCTCCGGAACGTCGAGGACCTGCTTCATGAGCGGGGCGTCGATATCTGCCACGAGACGGTGCGGTTCTGGTGGCACAGGTTTGGCCCGATGTTTGCGTCGGAGATCCGCAAACGGCGGGTCGGGGGCATGCGCTCAAGTCGCTGGCGCTGGCACCTGGACGAGGTCTTTGTGAAGATCAATGGGGAGCGACACTACCTCTGGCGGGCCGTCGATCATGAAGGCGAGGTTCTTGAGAGCTTCGTGACCAAGACGCGCGACAAGAAGGTGGCATTGAAATTCCTGAAGAAATCTCTGAAGCGGCACGGCCGCGCGGAGGAGATCGTAACGGATCGTCTGCGATCCTATGGGGCAGCGCTGCGTGAACTCGGCATCAGCGAAAGACAGGAGACCGGCCGCTGGGAGAACAACCGCGCGGAGAATTCGCACCAGCCGTTCCGAAGACGAGAGCGGGCGATGCTCCGCTTCCGGCGGATCCGAACGCTACAGAAGTTTGCCTCCGTCCACGCCTCGGTCTCCAATCACTTCAATCAGGAACGCAGCCTCTCCTCCCGAGTCCATTTCAAACTGAACCGCGCCGCCGCTCTCGCCGAGTGGCGCCAGCTCGGCGCGGCATAAGGGACAGCCATCCTGTCCTTGTAGAGACGAGTTCGCATTTGTCTGCCAGCACC
>NZ_JAOWKZ010000013.1 GCF_025751495.1 Albidovulum litorale
GGGGCAGAGAATGGTGCGCCGACCTCGTCCGGGTTGAAACTGAAAGCGTAGTTTTCAGGGCGCCAGCTTTCCAAAGCGGCCGCCTCATCAAGCAGGGATAGCGCCGGGAGAAGGCATGAAGTGTCCCAATCAACGAGAGCGGTGTCGCGAACAGGCTGAATGAAGCGCAGCGTATCGGTTCGGTCTCCAGCCTTCTTTGCGAACCCATCCTCTTCGAAGATGGTCGATGGTTCGGGCAAGTCACGCGTTTCATAGTCAATTACAAAGGGCGTGGCATTGATAAACACCCCAAGAAGTCTGTCCGGGTACTTGGCTGCAAGTCCTCGAACAAGGTGTCCGCCAGCCGACATTCCTGCAACCGCAAATCGTTTTCCGGGCGCGACAGCGTCAATGAACCCAACCACATGGTTCAGAAGTGCGTCGAAAGTCATCGGCCTTGGCAGGGTCGGAGTGCGTCCGTGGGCGGGCAGGTCAGGATATACCCGATGCCATCCGGCGCGGTCTTGGAACGCAGGCTCCATTTCGTCCATCATATGCCGGTGATCAAGATAACCGCCATGAAGCATGAGGATCGGCCACCCCGAACCGCGTTCCTCGAAGTTGACTTCAATCCCATCTACTTGGATCAGCATCTTTCAATTCCATAGGCAAATTGAAGGTCTGATCATGATAGAACTCATCAAGCTTGTCACCTGCCATGC
>NZ_JAOWKZ010000002.1:0-845000 GCF_025751495.1 Albidovulum litorale
ATCAGCATCTTTCAATTCCATAGGCAAATTGAAGGTCTGATCATGATAGAACTCATCAAGCTTGTCACCTGCCATGCAAGGCAGAGAAGGGCCGTCACACAACGCGAGGATAATCGGGACTGAACAATCTTCCGAAAATTTTCTCAGATGTCGGCTTTGTCCCGCATAGGGGCCATTGAGCAGTTTTGGCCTAGCGTCCGCTCCGAGCCCTGTGCGTACTGGGCTAACCTTTGGTCTTCAACTCCAGAGCACTTTCGGTTGTCCAAACACCGTCAGCCCCGCCCCAATGCCCGCTCCTTACCTCGTGAACTCGGACAGACGTGTTGTCTTGCATCGTTTTGCCAGCCACTGTTCCGAAGGCTTTGGCCGTCTCACTTATCAGCTGCGCCTTTTCCTTTTCGGAGAAGACGCCCTCCAAAACGTGAATGTCGATCAGAGGCATGGGTTCCACTCCTTAGTCGGCATGTCGAGCCACCTTAACATGCAATGGGCGGTTCTGTCCGCAGTCCAGACATTCACCGCCCCCACACCGCCCCACCTAGCCGCCCCTAGACGACCACTCCTCCTCACCATAGCCTCCCCCATCCAGACCACTCCGCCGTCCACCAGCGGCCCAGAGAGTGGCCCTAGGTGGCAGTCTGGGACCAGTGGTAGCAGGGCAGCAGGGTGCAGCAGTAAAGCAAGCCCAGCGCCACCCAGAATGCCCCAGATAGTGCCCCAGTTTTAGCGGTCTCTGGCGGTTCTCGATTTTTTCCAACGGTGGGGAGGGAATCCTACCGCCCCAGCCACCCAGTTCTGTAAATCGAGACGGTGCGAGGTTGACCTCGGATAGTCGCGCGCTTTCAGCGACTTGCGTAGAGGGTGCGTTTGCGCAGACCGCCACGGCGCCACGAATGAGGGCCTAAATGGCCAGAAGTCTGCGTCTGGCTTTTTTATGATACGAGGTGTGGGAGAGTGCGATCAGAGCGAGCCTCCGTTACTAAACAGCCCAAGATGTCCGGAAAACTCTGACGACGGACACCCAATGCACATCGTTCCATGCCTCGATCCGACCAAGTTCGGGGGCGTCCAACTGGCGCCGCGATAGATCGGGACGCCACTCCTCCCATTCCCTCACCGCCGGGTTGCGGCTGTCGAAGATGAACCGGCCAGAAGGGGCAAGGTGGCGGGCGATGGTGGCAAGGCATCGGGCGCGGTCTTCGGCGGTCAGGAAGACCTGAAAAGCATGGCCGGTCATCAGGATCAGGTCGTAGCAGCGCCCAAGATCAACCGACCGTGCATCGCCCTGCACCCAGTTGACCCGCTCCGCCCCGGGTTTGGCCCTTGCGATATCGAGCATCGCCGCAGCCGGGTCGAGCGCGGTGACCTCTGCCCGCGTCTCCGCCCCGATGCGCACGGCCAGCGCCCCGGTCCCGCAGCCGAGATCAAGCACTGATCCGACGTCCCGCGCGAGGTTCAGACAACAGTCACGATCCGCGCCCCAGCCCACGTCGAGGTCATAGAAGCGGGCCAATCGCGCATCGTGGTAAAGCGGGTCTTCAGCCATTGCCGAAGCGCTTTTGCCAGGTCGGGACGCGGTCGCCCGGCCGTGCATTGGCCTCATAGATCGCACGGGCAATGGCGCGGGCAAGGCAGCAGGCGGCGGCGTGGCCGATCAGGAACGCATCGGCATGAGGATCGGTCAGGGGCCTCGCCCCGGTCGCGGCGGCGAAGACCAGATCACCGTCGAAAGGCGTATGGGCCGGTACGATGGCGCGGGCCAGCCCGTCATGGGCGGCAATGGCCATCCGCGTCGCCTGCGCCTTGTCGAGCGCCGCATCGGTCGCGACGATGGCGATGGTCGTGGCCTCGCCTTGTCGTTTCGACAGAGCCGGTTCCGCTGCCGGATCGTGCGCCACGGCAGGGCCTAAACCGCCGAACTCCGCACCGATTTCCGAAGGTGCCGCCCAAAAGTGAGGGCCGGTGCCTGCGGTCACCGAACCGATGGCGTTGACGGCTACCAGTGCCCCCACGGTGATGCCGCTCTCCAGCACGGCCGACGCCGAACCAAGCCCGCCTTTCAGGTCATGGGTCGTGGCGCCGGTCCCGGCCCCTGCCGTGCCTATCCCGAACGTCACATCAGCCGCATCGAAGGCCGCGCGACCGAGCGCGCGATAGGGGTTCTCCGCCCAGCCTTTGTCGCCGCCGTTGAGAAGATCGAAAAGGATCGCCCCCGGCACGATGGGCACCTTTTGATCGCCGACAGCAAATCCCCGCCCCGCCGCGCGGAGCCCGTCGGCAACACCGGAACAGGCGTCGAGGCCAAAGGCCGAACCGCCCGACAGGACCAGCGCATCTACCTCGGCCACCAACCGGTCGGGCGCCAGAAGATCAGTCTCCCGCGTGCCCGGCGCGCCACCCATGACATGGACCCCGGCGACGAAGGGGCGGTCGCCCACCAGAGCCGTCGCGCCCGAGCGCAGACGGTGATCCTCGGCATTGCCGACGTTCACGCCGGCGACATCGGTGATCAGATTTCGCAGCCCCGGGCGCATCAGATATGCGCCTTGGCCGCAGCCGTCGCCGCATCGCCGGTATTCGGCGTGCCCTGCGGTTCGATCAGCATGACCTTCGCCTCCTGCTCGGCGCGCGGCCGGTGCCGGACGCCTTTCGGCACTACGAACAATTCCCCCGCCTTAAGCACATGCGTGTCATCACCGACATCCAGCATGACCTCGCCTTCGATGACCAGAAAGAAATCGTCGGTATAGGGATGGTCATGGAACGGGAACTCCCCCTGAAACTTCACAACCATGATGTCATTGCCGTTGTATCCGGCCACAACCTTAGGGTCCCAGTGCGTGTCGAACATGGCGAGCTTCTCCGCAAGATTGACCACCCTCATCAAAGCCTCACTTTCTGTCCTGAAATACTCCGGGGGTCCGGGGGCAGCGCCCCCGGCTTCCTTACAGTTAGCTCTTCAGGCGGATGATTTCATCTGCTTCGTCAAAGCCAAGTACCAGGACGGTGTCCAACAGGCGACACCAGCAAGGGTCGTTTTTGGACTAGCCCCCACGGCGTGCGATGCGCTAGACAGCGCCCGAGCCCGTGGCGATGGCGTCGCCGCAGGGGCAAGATGCCCCGCCGCTTGCGGAGAAATCCGCCGCAGTCCTGTACGCCGGGACCTTTCGGGGTTCCCGTGCCACTGGCCGGACCCCAACATGTGAGGTCTGAACGAATGACGGAACGTCCCCAGCAATACCGGTTTCATCAGGGCACCAAGGTCCTGCCCTTCGCCGCGTCGGAATATGATCAGCGGCTTGGAGGGTTGCGCGCGATCATGGACGCCCAGGGCGTCGATGCGGTCGTGCTCACCTCGATGCACAACATCGCCTACTATTCGGGTTTCCTCTACTGCTCCTTCGGGCGGCCCTATGCCCTCGTCGTGACCGCGACCGAGGATGTGACGATCTCGGCGGGTATCGACGCGGCCCAGCCCTGGCGGCGCAGCCATGGCGACAACATCACCTATACCGACTGGCAGCGCGACAACTACTGGCGCGCGATCCTGTCGGTGACCGGTGCCGGCAAGGTGATCGGCTATGAGGCGGATCACCTGACGCTTCTTCAGTCCGACAAGCTCAAATCCTTCCTCTCGCCGTCGAAGACGGTCGACATCGCCCCCGCGACGATGAAGCAGCGCATGCACAAATCGGCCGCCGAAATTGCGCTGATCAAGCATGGCGCCAATGTCGCCGATGTCGGCGGCTATGCGATCCGCGACGCGGTCAAGGTCGGCGCGCGCGAGATCGACGTGGCCATGGCGGGCCGTGATGCGATGGAAATGGAGATTGCGAAGCGCTTCCCCGATGCCGAATACCGCGACACCTGGGTCTGGTTCCAGTCGGGCATCAACACCGACGGCGCCCACAACCCGGTCACCTCGCGCGAATGCCAGATCGGCGATATCCTCAGCCTCAACACCTTCCCGATGATCTCGGGCTACTACACCGCGCTCGAACGCACGATGTTCGTGCGCGAGGTGGATGCGGCCTCCCTGAAGATCTGGGAAGCAAACGTCGCCGCCCATGAATACGGGATGAGCCTCCTGAAACCCGGCGTGTCCTGCGCCGAGGTCACCGCGAAGATCAACGACTTCTTCGAGGAACGCCAGCTTCTGCAATACCGCACCTTCGGCTACGGCCATTCCTTCGGTGTACTCAGCCACTACTATGGCCGCGAAGCCGGGCTGGAACTGCGCGAGGATATCGACACCGTGCTGGAACCCGGCATGGTGATCTCGATGGAACCCATGCTGACCATTCCCGAAGGCCAGCCCGGCGCAGGCGGTTACCGTGAGCACGACATCCTCGTCATCACCGAGGGCGGTAACGAGGATATCACCAAATATCCCTATGGGCCTGACTTCAACGTCGTCGGCTGATCATTTCGGAAAGGCGCCGCGAAAGCGGCGTCTTTAATTTTCGCTATATCCGTGCAGTTGCTTTGAAGGCTCACATCACGGAACATGCACGCGTTCCAACCGCTTCGATCATACTCGGCTTTCCCCCAACATGGTTAGGGACAGGACGCGCTGAGATGCTGTCCCTTGGAGTGGTGTAGCTGGCGCTCATCGTCACCGTGATGGTTGGCGCGGGCCTGCTTGATCGGGATGCCATTGTGGGCAGGCTGTCGTCTGGTTCAGGGATTCGTAATCTGAAAAACAATGAGTCTGGAGCCTGAGCCCAAACAGAGACCAAACCATTGCCTCCGTTACAAACGCCTCCAAAGCCCGAAAACCCGGACCACGGACACCTCTTAAGTACGGTAAGGTCAATGACTTCAGTCTGACGGAACACTGGCCGTGCGGCTTCGCCAGAACACGTTCGAGGTGCCGCTCGTCACTCGACCAACTGATGTTGTTTCTGATTTTCTTACTTGACCAAATGGCAACGGGCGCCATGACGCAAAGACACCCGTTCTAATAAATTTCTTGCTTATTCACGGCACCTTCGTCCATCGTGCTCGCAAGAATTGGGGGGAGCAGGTGCCGGCGGACGCGGTGATCGAGGCGCGCGCAGCGCGTAAAGTGTTTAGAACTGGCCAGCAAACGGTCGTGGCCCTGAACGATGTCTCAATTGCCATCCGCAAGGGTGAGTTTTTCACCTTGCTCGGACCGTCCGGCTGCGGGAAGACGACGCTCCTGAGATTAATCGCCGGGTTCGAGACACCGTCCTCCGGGCAAATCCTGCTCAATGGCAACGACATCACCGATGCGCCGCCGAACCTTCGGCCGGTAAATACCGTGTTTCAGAGCTATGCGCTGTTTCCGCATCTGACTGTGCGTCAGAACGTGGGTTTCGGTCTTCAGATGCAAGGCGTCGCCGCGTCCGAAATCACAGACAAGGTGAAGCGGGCACTATCGCTCGTCCGTCTGGAAGACCTCGCCGACCGCAAACCGCAACAGCTTTCGGGCGGTCAGCAGCAGCGTGTGGCCCTTGCCCGTGCGCTTGCGCCATCACCCGAGGTGCTGCTTCTGGACGAACCGCTTTCGGCGCTGGACCTCAAGCTGAGAAAGGAGATGCAGTCCGAACTCAAGCGGCTTCAGCACGAGCTTGGCATCACATTCATCTTCGTCACCCACGATCAGGAAGAGGCGCTGACGATGTCCGACCGGATCGGTGTGATGAGCAAAGGTAGCCTGCTTCAGATCGGTGCGCCGCGGGAAATCTACAACCACCCGGTAAACCGTTTCGTCGCGGACTTCATCGGTGAAACGAACCTGATCCCCGCGGAGGTACGAAACGCCAAGGCGACGATCGTGCGCAACGTATCCATACCGGTCGATCCGGCATCCCCTGAAGGTGCGCACACGCTTGCAGTGCGGCCCGAACATGTCCGGATCGTTCCGGTCAGTGGGGACGTTCCATTGACGGCGAAGGTCGGCGAGTCCGTGTATTTCGGCACTGACAGCCACATCCAACTACTCTTGGCAGATGGCACGGAGATCATCGCCCGTCATCAGAACGAGGCGACCGGCGGCGAAGTGCCGCCGCCCGGCACAGAGGTAGGTGTGGCTTTCGCGCCCGGCGCGGTCCAGGTTCTCGAGGATTGATGCCATGAGTACGGGCGAAACGAAAGAAGCACGACGCGACGCCCGCAACACCTGGCTTCTGTCTGCGCCGGCGCTGATCATCCTGACGCTTGCAGCGGCAGGCCCGCTTTTGATCATGCTGGTCTATTCTTTCCTCGAACCCGGCAAATACGGCAATGTGGTATGGGAGTTCTCGACCGGCGCATGGGTCAGCACGGTCCTGACACGCGACATCTTTGACGGTACCTACCATCTCGCCGACGCGCACCTGACGATCTTCTGGCGCTCGGTGAAGCTGTCGCTGATCACCACGATATTCACCTTTATCGTCGGGTTCCCGACAGCCTGGTTCATCGCCACGCGATCGGCGCGGGCGCGTACCGCGCTTCTCTTCCTGATCACCATTCCGTTCTGGACCAACCTCTTGATCCGGACCTTCGCGATCAATCAGATCATCCGCAACGAAGGCATGCTGAATACCTTCCTGCTGTATCTCGGTGTGATCGATGAACCGATCCTGATCATCTATTCGGATTTCGCGGTCTTCCTTGGCATGACCTATGTTTACCTGCCACTTATGGTGCTGCCGCTCTTTGCCGCGATCGACCGGTTCGACATGCGGCTGATCGAGGCCGCCTACGATCTTTACGCGTCAAGATTGCAGGTGCTACGCCGGGTCATCCTGCCGATCGTGAAGCCCGGCATCATCGCCGGTTCGATCCTGGTCTTTATCCCTGCGCTCGGGGCCTATGTGACGCCCCGTATCCTTGGCGGCGGCCGCAACATGATGATCGGTAACTTCATCGAGCTTCAGTTCGGGCAGGGCCGCAACTGGCCGCTTGGCGCCGCACTTTCCGTTCTGCTGCTCATGATCGTGGCGATTGCGCTCATGTTCTACGTCCGCGCCGCGAACAGGGATGCACCCCATGGCTAGGCGCGACTTCTCCGCATCCCGTATTCCCGGCTTCGCCACGGTCGCGATACTGGTTTTCTGCGCGCTCTATGCTCCGATTGTCATACTCGTTGCCTATTCCTTCAACGTCGGCGACAGCATCGCGATCTGGGAGGGCTTTTCGTTCAGATGGTACCCGATCGCATGGAACAACGAACAGGTTCGTGAGGTGACGATGCGTTCGCTGACCGTTGCGACGATTGCCGCGCTAATCGCGACGACCGTGGCGACATTGGCAGCCCTCGGCACGACGCGCCGTCGGAAAACCCGCGGGCAGACGTTCATCTACCTGATGATCAACCAACCGCTGATGGTGCCCGAGATCGTGACCGCCGTCGCGCTTCTGATTTTCTTTGCTTCGATCAAAGTTGCGACCGGCTATCAGGGGCTCGCCTACCTCATCGCGGCGCATACGGCGTTCTGCATCCCGTTTGCCTACCTGCCCATCCGGGCGCGGCTTGAAGGAATGGACACGACTCTTGAAACCGCCGCAGCCGACCTTTACGCGACGCATTGGCAGACATTCCGGTTCGTCACGCTGCCCCTTCTGATGCCGGGCATCATTGCCGGGCTGATGCTGGCGTTCGTGACCTCGCTCGATGACGTCGTCATTACCCTCTTCGTGAAATCGGCAGGTCAGGATACCCTGCCGACCTACATGCTGGCAAAGATCCGGCGGTCGGTTTCGGCCGAGGTCAATGCGATCTCGACCCTGCTTCTGCTGCTGACCGTTGTTCTGTTGACGGCATTTTTCTTGCTCACGCGGAAACGGGAGTAAGACCAAGACCAACAAGGAGGAAAATATAATGAAGAAAGTACTCTCTGCCGTCGGCATCCTGCTGGCCAGCACAACTTTGGCCTGCGCGGAAGGCGAGCTGCAGTTGTTCAACTGGGGGGACTATACCAGCCCGGACATGATCAAGAAGTTCGAGGAACAAACCGGTATCAAGGTAACGATCACCGACTACGACAGCAACGACACCGCGCTGGCCAAGATTGAGGCGGGCGGTCACGGCTTCGACCTCGTCGTACCGTCCAACAGCTGGGTGCCGATTTTCATCGAGAAAGGGCTCGTCCAGGAACTCGATCTTTCGAAGATCCCGAACCATGCGAACATCGACCAGCAATGGCTGGAATCGCCCTATGATCCGGGTCGTAAGTATTCCGTTCCGTGGCAGTGGGGGTCAACCGGTGTCGCGGTGAACAAGACCGCCTATAGCGGCGACATCAACACATCGGCGATCTTCATGGACCCGCCCGAAGAGCTTGTCGGCAAGGTCAACGTGACGCCCGAGATGAACGACGTCATGTCGCTCGCCCTTTGGTATGTCGGCGGCGAGCCTTGCACCGAAGATACAGAAGTTCTGAAGAAAGCCCGCGATGCCCTTATGGAAGCCAAGCCGAAATGGCTTTCGATGGATTACGGCATGACCGAAAAGATGGCCGCGAATGACGTGGTGGCCTCGGTCTACTGGAATGGCGCGATCTTCCGGGCGCGTCTGCAGAACCCCGATGTCGTCTATGGCTACCCGAAGGAAGGTTATCCGCTTTGGATGGACCAAGTGATGCTGCTCTCTGACGCGCAGAACGTCGATGAGGCGCATCAGTTCCTGAACTTCATCGCAGATCCTGAAAACGCAGCGTTGATCTCGTCCTTTGCGCGTTACGCGAACGGTATCGCCGGTTCCGATGCTTTCATGCCCGAAGACATGAAGACGGCGCCTGAAATCGTCGTGGCGGACGATCTGAAGGCGGCCGGGCAGTTCCTTCCGACCTGTTCGCCCAAGGCGCAGGAATACTATGCGGCCATCTGGACCGAGCTGCAGAAGTAAACGTCACGCGCAACTGAGCGGGATAGCCGGGGGGTAATTCCCCCGGCTTTTTCATGATACCGGTATTGCTGAGATCGACCAAAAATCTGAACACTGGTCGCGGAAGATGTTCAAATTCGCAGCGGCAGAACTGAACCGTCGGGAAAAGTTGTAAAAGGCAAAGCGCCAGATGTTGAAAACAGGTTTCCCCCAAGCCCGTAAACGCGTCTTAGACGGCACCCTTGTTCGACTGGAGCCGCTGTCAGCCACCGCCCACGCAGATGACCTTTTCGAAGCAGGTCATGTTCCCGATCGGGATCAGAAATACCGCTACCTGCCGGATGCCCCACCGGACGATCCCGCAATCATTCGCGAATGGGCGGAACGGGTCGAGACCACCGAAGATCCGATGTTCTTCGCGGTCATCGACAAGGCAACGGGAAAGGCCGTCGGGCGGCAAGCCCTGATGCGGGTCGATGCGGTGCATGGTTCGGCTGAGATCGGTCACATCTACTGGGGTCCGGCCATGGCGCGCAGCGCCAAGGCGACCGAGGCACTGTACCTGTTCATGCGTCATGTATTTGAGGGTCTCGGCTATCGCCGGTTCGAATGGAAATGCGACAACGCCAATGAACCTTCGAAGATCGCGGCCAAGCGGTTTGGCTTCACCTTCGAGGGCCTGTTCCGACAGCATCTCATCATCAAGGGCCGGAACCGCGACACGGCGTGGTTCTCGATCATCGATCGTGAATGGCCTGCCCTGAAGCGGGCCTACCTAAGCTGGCTCGCCCCGGAGAACTTCGATGCGGACGGGCGGCAGAAGCGGTCTCTTTCCGAACTGACGGCGAAAGCCCTCTCCGAAACCCGCTGAGCAATTCCTCGCAATTCCGCTCTGTGTGTCCTATTCCCGCGCCGTCCTTATCGCATTCAGGACAGCAACGATCTCGCGATCGCGCTGGGCCGCCATCTCCTCAAAATGCCGACCAGCGGCGATTTCATTGCACCCGTCCACCATGCGATCGCGCAGGTCCTGCGTCAGTTCCGGCGCTTCCAGCCGGGTCCAGGGCCATTTCAGCGCCGGGCCGAACTGGTCAAGATTGGTGGCCATGCCGCCCTCGCCGCAGGCGACGTGGAAGGCCATGCACTGGCCCTGCACCGCCATACGAGGGGCCGGACCGTTCATCAGGGCATTGTCGATATCTTCGGGTGTCGCCTCGCCATTTGCGACCATGTGCAGCGCCTCGCGCCATAGCGCCTCTTGCAGCCGCGTCGCGACGAAGCCGGGGATTTCCTTTTTCATGATCAGGGGCGCCTTGCCCGCGACCTCATAGAACTTTGCCGCCCATTGAACTGCCGCCGGATCGGTTCTCTTGCCACCGATGATCTCAACCAATGGCAGCAGATAGGGCGGGTTGAAGGGATGGCCGATGACGGTGCGTTCGGGCGTCGGGCAATCCTTCTGGATATCCGTCATCATCAGGCCGGAGGTGGATGAGGCGATGACGCAATCCTTCGGCGCGACCTCCCCCAGTCGCTTGTAGAGCGCCTGTTTCAACTCAAGCCGCTCGGGCGCGCTTTCCTGAATGAACTGAGCGTTGCGGACGGCTGCGTCCAGATCGGTGGTCACCGTCAGCCGGTCACGCGATGCGCCTTCGACCAGACCCAAAGCCTCTAGGCTGATCCAGCCGGTGTCGATCACGGCCATGAGCGCGGCACGCTCGGCCTCGGAATGGATATAGGCGGTGACGTCATAACCGCGCGCAAGGAAATGCGCGGCCCAGCCGCCGCCGATGGGCCCGGCGCCGAGCGTGGTAACGCGGGTCACAATGGAAGGATCGGGATACATCTATTTCCCCTTGAAAACGGGATCGCGCCGTTCGACGAAGGCCGCCACGCCTTCCTTCGCGTCCTCTGAGGTCAGCATCTTGCGGTAGGTCGGCAGCTCGCCTTCCCGCATATGGGCGAAGGCCGCTTCAAGCGGCTTGCACTCGATCTCGCGCTGCACCTCTTTGACGGACTGCATTGCCAAGGGTGCGGACCATGCGATCTGGTCGGCCCATGCGCGGGCAGCGTCCATCAACTGGTCCTTCGGCACGACCTTGTTGATCAGCCCGTAATGCGCGGCCTCACTGGCCTTCATCCTGCGGCCCAGCAGGAACATCTCCATCGCGATATTGTGGGGGATGCGGCGGGGCAGGCGTTGCAGGGCACCGGCATCGGGGACGATGCCAAGGGGCATTTCGGGCAAGCCAAACTCGACATGCTCGGCGGCGATGATCAGGTCGCAGGCGAGCGCGATCTCAAACCCCCCGCCGATGGCAAGACCGTTCAGCGCGCAGATCACGGGCTTGTTCAGCGTCCAGTTCTCGGTCAGCCCGGCAAAGCCGCCGTCGCCGTAATCCTCCTCCCACCAGTTATCCAGCTCCATCTCGCCCTTGTTCAGCGCCTTCAGGTCCCAGCCTGCGGAAAAGATCTTTTCCCCCGCCCCGGTCAGGATCGCGCACCAAAGGTCAGGATCGTCGCGCAGTTCGGCAAAGGCCCGGCCCATATCGCGGCTCATCTCGATATCGATGGCATTGACCTTGGGCTTGTTCAGCGTGACTTCCAGCACCCGCCCCCTGCGGGTGGTTTCAACATGAGACATGGGGTTTCCTTACGAGAATGCGGGGATGACTTCGTTGATGAACAGCTCCAGCGAGCGCTTCTGTTCCGGCAGGCCGAGGCCGAGGCTGGCATAGTAGATGAACTCATCCACGCCGATCGCCTCATATTGCTTCAGCTTGGCGATGACCTCGTCCGGCGTGCCGAACATCAGGTTGTCGTGCAGCATCTTCGGATCGTATTCGGCGCGGTTGCCGAGGTCTTCGAAGGGGATCTGTTTCGGGAACCCGTCCTTCACGTCGCCGAGATTCTTGAAGAGGTTCTCGAACTGGCCAAGCTGACGCTGGGCGGCTCGGACCGGGACCATCCAGTCCTCTTTCCGGTCATAGAGCGCGGTGTGGCGCATCATCGCCATGACCGGGCGTCTGGCGCCGGGATGGGCCGCCATCGCCTCGTTCAGGCGGCCCATATAGGTCTCGGCCTCATCCATGCCGCGGGTCAGGGGCCAGGACATGATGTTGCAGCCTTCGCGCACGGCGTAGTCATAGGTGATCGGCGCGCGGGCGGCGACCCAGACCGGCACCTCCTTCTGCACCGGTTTCGGCACGGCGGTGGCGGTCGGGAAGGACCAGAATTCGCCGTTGTGTTCGTAGTCACCTTTCCAGAGTTCTCGGACGCAGGGCAGCATCTCCTGCATGTAACGCCAGGCGTCCGACTGCTTCAGCCCAGGCGCCATGCGGTCGAATTCGCGCTGATACGCGCCCGAGCCGATGCCGAATTCCAGCCGCCCGCCCGAGATGAGATCGAGGAACCCGGCCTCACCCGCCAGCTTGATCGGATGCCAGTAGGCGGCCACGGCCACGGCCGTGCCAAGGCGGATGCGGTCGGTGTTCTCAGCCCACCAGGCGAGGATCGAGAACGGGTTCGGCGCGATGGTCATTTCCAGCGCGTGGTGTTCCGCCGCCCAGACGATGTTGAAGCCGCCCCCGTCGGCCATCTGCACCATCTCCAGCGTGTGGCGCGCCACGTCCTTCATGTCGAGCGATGCGTCCATCCGCTCCATATTGATCGCCAACTGGAATTTCATCCCGTCCCTCCCCGGATCGTCCACACCTCCAATGTTCGCCGCTTCAGGGGCAGCAGCTGTCGAAAATTCGACGCCGCAAGCGGTTTTTCGTCAAAGCATCTGTTGAAGGGCGAGGCCAATGTTACGGTCGACTGACTGGTGTTCAAAGCGAACCGACCACTTGACGCGGATTAGGCGGATAAGTAGGTCGCGAACCGCACTCAGCCCATGGTCGGCAGACCACCCCGTTCATCCGCACGGCGCGCGTCGCGGCGGCCGACCCAGATGGCAAGCGCCACCCAACTGGCGATATAAAGCGCACCGATCACCAGAACCGCCTCACCCGGCACCAGCGGCCCGATCCGGGCACGGTGGATGAAATTTTCGAGCGATGAGACCGGGAAAGGATGCACGATCAGCTTGCCGATGTAAGCCATCGCCTGAATAAGCAGGATCCACAGGTAGTTGTGCCTGACCCGCCGCGCGATGGCGACCATGAAGGTCACATGATAACGCGGCGCGTAATAGTCATCGGCCAGAACATCGGGCCAGTCATCCTCAGTGTGCAGGTCTCCATCGCGCAGCATGGCGACGTAGAAGAACCGCTCCATCCAGCGTGATCTTGCTCGGAAGACGTTGAAATAGCGGTAGCGCCGGGCCTCCAGCGCCAGAAAGAGCATGATCAGGACACCGACCAGCAATAGGGGAACCGGTGAGGCCGTTGGCGCGGAAAAGGTGATCGACAAGGCCACTCCCAAGGTAACGACCGACCAGTTCGTCGTCGTATCCAGCCGCGTTCGCCAGACGGTCGAACGATAGACCTCGGCCCGGTAAAGATGGGCAAGTGCACCGATTTCGGCGGCGGAGAATTCTTCGGACTTCCGTGCCTGACGTTTTTCGGACATGGTCGCGCTCCCCCTCGCGACACCCGCGCTGGCTGCCGCGGTTTTTCCTCGTTCATTTGAGCGCCGGAGGGCCCTAACCGGCAAGGGTTAATTGCAAGATTTTCCTGCAAAATCGCCGTAATCTGCAGGATAGCGGCCGATATCGAGGACCCAGCCCACATTCTCCGCATCCCAGCCGTTGACATAAGACCAGACAACATCGCCCGCAGGGGTCACTTCGAATGCCCGCCCGGCATCGGTTTCGGCGATCAGAAGGTTGCCATTCGCCAGGCGCTGAAACTTGCCACGATAGGGCGTGTAGAACGTGTTCTGCGCGTCGCCGCGGTACAGCGTTCTGTGCGTTCCGTCCGCCGGGTCGATGGCAAGGATGCGGCTGCCACCATGGACGCCGGGATAGCCGTCGGGAGCGTTGATCGACGAAAGCGGTCGATTATCCAATACGGAGATGGTGCCGTCAGGTTCGAAATTGGGGTCGTGCTGGCCAATAGTCGGACCCGCCGAAATCCACTTGATCTCATGCGTGGACCCGTCGAGGACCCAAAGTTGTTTGAGATTACGCAAGGACACGAGGATGTCGCCCGCGTTGAACGTCGGAAAAGCAGACGCGATCGCAGCGCTCAGAACCTCGATATCGTTCAGATGCACGACGTCATCCTTCAGCCGGTACATGTCCTGGATCAGGCCGATCCTGTCGGACTTTTCAATCGCTTCGACGAGGTCAATTTCGGACAGTTTGGCCCCGGTTTCCGGGTCGAAGGAGGCAATGCGGTCGACACGGAATATGACATTAGCCAAAGTGGGTTTGTCGTACTCAACGACCCCGGTCGGGGCCCAGAGTACACCGCTCTCATCGGCGAAGATGGAATGATGTGTCCGGTCTTCGTTCATCCACTTTACGCGCCCGCAGGCGTCGAACCGGACCATACCGCGGCCGTCCAGATTGGCGACAACATCTCCGTCAGGGAAAAGCAACGCACCGTGAATCAGCGCGTGGTAGCGGTGCTCCATTTTCTCGGGCGCGATCTTGAAGAAGTCGATGGGCCAATCGTAAAGTAACTGCCCGTCCGCCCCAAACAGCCTAAACCCGAGACGCTGGCCGAAAAGACCGGAGATAAATGTGACGCCCGGCTCCATCCTGGCAGGATCCGCGATGGTGACCCCGTCCTCGGGATACCAGCGTCGGCTGAGATGCTGATCAGGCCGTGATTTAAAAGCAGCGACGGCAAGTGACTTGATCTGCCCGGTGGAGTCGATCACGTTTTTAAGTTGTTTTGCTGGTGGCAACGACTGGACGCCCAGAAACAAGCCTAACATGAACAACAGGAATGCAACCCCGACCACTCCGATGATCCTTGTGAAGCCCCGTCCTTTTTCCAGTTTCATAAGCCGCTCACGAATTCACTTCCCGACAGGACATAGACCGGAGCGCCGCCGATTCAAACCAAATTGGGCATCGAATAGGAATGACGCCGTCAATTCGGGGCAAATTCGCGCGGATTGACGCGTTTGCTGCTCCGCCGACCACAACGACACTTGATCTGGGTCAAGGTTGGGGCGAGCCTGCCCTGCAATAAGCGGCGCGCGAACAGTCGGATATTCACGATCATGAATGAGATTCAGGACCCGCCGAAGCTCTATGCCGCGCGTGAACCGGTCTTTCCCCGCCGGGTTAGCGGACCATTTCGCAATCTGAAATGGTGGATCATGGCCGTTACCCTCGGCATCTACTACCTGACGCCATGGATTCGCTGGGACCGGGGTCCAAACCTGCCTGACCAGGCCGTGCTGGTCGACATGGCCAACCGGCGATTCTTCTTCTTCATGATCGAGATCTGGCCAGACGAGTTCTATTTCATCGCCGGTTTGCTGATCATGGCGGGGCTCGGCCTTTTCCTCTTCACCTCGGCGCTCGGCCGGGTCTGGTGCGGCTATGCCTGCCCGCAGACCGTCTGGACCGACCTCTACATCCTTGTCGAACGCTGGGTGGAGGGCGACCGCAACGCGCGTGTGCGCCTCTGGAATGCTAAGTGGGATGTCCGCAAGTGGCGGCTCAGGCTGACGAAGTGGTTCATCTGGCTTCTGATCGGCCTCGCGACCGGCGGAGCTTGGATTTTTTATTTCACCGACGCGCCGACCCTTGCGGTCGATCTGGTGACCGGCAACGCCCATCCCATCGCCTACACGACGATGGCGATCCTGACCTTCACCACCTTTTTCTTCGGCGGCTTCGCCCGCGAACAGATCTGCATATATGCCTGTCCATGGCCGCGCATTCAGGCCGCGATGATGGACGAGGATACGCTGGTCGTCGCCTATCGCGACTGGCGGGGAGAACCGCGCGGCAAGCTGAAGGCGGCTGAGGCCGACGCCCAGCAGGGCGATTGCATCGACTGCATGGCCTGCGTCAATGTCTGCCCGATGGGCATCGACATCCGCGAGGGCCAGCAACTGGAATGCATCACCTGTGCGCTGTGCATCGACGCCTGCGACGAGGTGATGGACCGCATCGGCAAGCCGCGCGGCCTGATCGGCTACATGGCTTTGAAGGACGAGACTGCCGAACGCGCGGGCGGGCATCCGAAGAATGTCTGGAAGCACATCTTCCGCCCCCGGACGATCCTTTACACGACGCTCTGGTCGCTCGTGGGCGTCGCGATGATCGTCGCGCTTTTCATCCGCTCGCCCATCGACGTGAACGTCACGCCCGAACGCAACCCGCTTTTCGTCACGCTCTCGGACGGATCGATCCGCAACACCTATACCCTGCGGTTGCGCAACAAGCATCCTGACGACCGGCCATTCCGGATCTCGATCAGTTCGGACGCGCGTCTGAAGCTGGCGCTGGAAGGGAGCGAGACACTGGAGGTGATCGTGCCGGCCGATGCAACGCTCACCCAGCGGCTATACATAACGGCACCGGCAGGCACGTCGGGCGCGACAACGGAACGTAGCGACATCCGGCTCTGGATCAGCGATACTGTCGGCAACGACAGGGTTTCTGCCGATACGGTCTTCAACGGAAAGGGCCAGTGAGATGAAGAGCGAACTGACGGGCCGCAAGGTTCTCGCAATCACTGTTTCGGCCTTTGCCGTGATCATCGGCGTCAATGTGGTCATGGCGGTTCAGGCGGTCCGGACCTTTCCCGGACTTGAGGTCAAGAACTCCTATGTCGCGTCGCAGATATTCGATGCCGAACGCGCCGCACAAGAGGCCTTGGGCTGGACCCTGACCGAGAACTACGAGGGCGGCGAACTGCGCCTGTCCTTCCGCGATACGGCCGGTTTGCCGGTGAAGGTGGAGAAACTGTCTGCCACGATCGGGCGTACGACGGAGGCGGCCAGTGATCTGGTGCCAGTTTTCGCATGGCAAAACGGCGACTATGTCACCGCCGCCGATCTGGGCCCCGGTAAGTGGATGATCCTTCTCGAAGCCTTTGCCGCCGACGGAACCCGGTTCCATCAGCGCCTTGACCTTTTCGTGGCAGGCTGATGTCAGCGGGCGCGCCATCGGTATCGGCCTGCCCCGCCTGTGTCGCGGCGCCTGCGGCTGAGGCGGTAGCCGAACGCCGGGCCGCGAAGGAGGCGGGGCTTGTCCTGTCGCTGCCGACCGCCCATTGCGCCGTCTGCATTTCCGATGTCGAGCGCACGCTCTCCACGATCCCGGGGGTACGCTCCGCGCGGGTGAACCTTACACAGAAACGCGTCTCGGTCGCTGCCGCCCCCGGCGTGACGGCGGACACGATGATCGCGGCGCTGAAGACCATCGGCTATCCGGCGCATGAGCTTGACCCGGGCCTGCTGTCGACGACAGAAACCGACCGCGCCGGGCGCGATCTGCTGATGCGGCTCGGCGTCGCCGGCTTCGCGATGATGAACATCATGCTTCTGTCCGTGGCCGTCTGGTCAGGGGCCGAGGCCGCGACGCGTGATCTCTTCCACTGGATATCGGCGGCCATCGCGCTGCCGGTTCTGGCCTTTTCCGGTCAGCCCTTCTTCGCGTCGGCCTTTGCATCCCTGAAGGCGCGCAGGCTGGGGATGGATGTGCCGATCTCACTCGCGCTGATCCTTGCCTCCTCGATTTCGCTCTACGAAACCTTCGCGGGTGGCCATCACGCGTATTTCGACGCCGCCGTCTCGCTTTGTTTCTTCCTGCTCGCAGGCCGCTATCTCGATTACCGTTCACGCGCCGCAGCACGGTCGGCAGCCGAGGAATTGGCCGCACTCGAAGTGCCGCGTGCGGTCCGGATCGCGGGCGGGGTGGAAACGACCGTGCCCATCGCCGAACTGTCGGTCGGTGATCTGGTGCGGGTGAAACCCGGCGCGCGAATGCCCGTAGACGGCATCGTGACCGAGGGCGCGTCCGAGATCGACCGCTCGCTGCTAACAGGGGAAACTCTGCCCGTTCGCGCGGGTGAGGGTAGCGCGGTCAGTGCCGGTGAGGTCAACCTGACGGGTCCCCTGACCTTGCGGGTAACCGCTGCGGGGCGGGACACGTCGCTCCACCGGATGGCGGATCTGGTCGCCGTCGCCGAAAGTGCGAAGACCCGCTACACTTCGCTCGCCGACCGGATGGCCCGCGCCTATTCGCCGGTCGTGCATATCATGGCCCTCGCGGCCTTCTCGACCTGGCTCTACCTGACCGGCGATCTGCGCCTTGCGGTCAACATCGCTGCGGCAGTGCTTATCATTACCTGCCCCTGTGCGCTCGCCCTCGCGGTACCTGCGGTTGTGACCTCGGCCTCGGGCAAGCTTTTTCGCAAGGGACTCCTGATCAAGGACGGCACCGCGCTGGAACGTCTGGCCGAGGTGGATACGGTCGTCTTCGACAAGACCGGCACGCTGACCATGGGCACGCCCGAACCCATCGACCTCGCCGCCCGTCCCCGTGCCGATCTGGAAACCGCCGCCGCGCTCGCCGCCGCCTCCGCCCATCCGCTGGCCGGGGCCCTGAGCCGGACACTTGGCGAAATGGGGATCACCCCTGCTGCGGTCACCGACATCCGCGAGGTTCCGGGCTACGGGATCGAAGGGCGGCTGAACGGGAAGATCGTCCGGCTCGGCCGTGCCGAATGGGTGGGCGCGAAAGCCGCCGAAGGCACCGCGACCTATCTCGCCACAGGCACCGGCCCCGCCCGCGCCTTCACCTTCACTGACCGCCCCCGCCCCGGCGCGGCAGAGGCCATCGCCGCCCTAAAGGCGGCGGGCAAGCGGGTGATCCTGCTTTCGGGGGATACCGAGGTGCCAGTCGCGCGCCTCGGGCGCGACCTTGGCATCGACGAGTGGCGGTCCAGCCAGCGCCCCGAAGAGAAAGCGGCGCGTGTCGCGTCGCTGCACGAGGAGGGCGCGCGGGTTTTGATGGTAGGCGACGGATTGAACGACACCGCCGCCCTCGCCTCGGCACATGTCTCGATCTCGCCCGCGACGGCGCTGGACGCCGCGCGCGTGGCGTCGGACATCGTGCTGCTGGGGCAGGACCTTTCGCCCCTGTCGGACGCGATCCGCATCGCCGGTCAGACCCGGACCCGGATCAAGCAGAACTTCGCCCTGTCGCTTGCCTATAACGCCATCGCCGTGCCGGTCGCACTTCTGGGTTTCGCCACGCCCTTGATCGCGGCACTCGCAATGTCCACATCCTCGATCACCGTGTCGCTCAACGCGCTCAGGCTGAAGTAGGACCCATAGATGGAAATGCTCGCGCTCCTGATCCCGGTCTCGCTGTTTCTCGGCGGGGTTGGGCTGGTTGCCTTCCTCTGGACGCTAAGACACCGGCAATATGACGACCCGGATGGCGACGCGCATCGCATCCTCGGCGACGACTGGGACGACCACCCCAAGCCTTGATCCTTCTCAGGGACCGACCACCGTGCATTCGGTCTGCCGCGCCTGCAACCGGCGGCAGGCGAGCGCAGCCATTTCCTCGGTCATGCCGACGAAATTGGCGTCATACCCACCACGGCGGGCGACCACCTTGCGCAGGCTTTCCTCAAGCGTGTTGGTCTCGATCAGCGCGGTCTGGAGCAGCTGGCGCTCGGCATTATAGCGCGACGAGAAATGGCCGACATTGATCGACCACTGACGCCCGCCTGAGGTGGAGACACGGGTGACAACCTCCAGCGGCTCCTCGGTCTCCGGCTCTTCCGCCGCAAGCGAGGCGAGCACGACCTGTTCGGGTTGCGGTTCGGTCGATTGTGCCGTGCCGTTCTCTGAAACAGTTGGCTGCAGCAAGGTCGGCTCAGCCGCTTCTGCGGCCGGGACCGCCTCGACGAGCACAGTTTCGGTCGCAGGGACGGGTTCAGCCTCGACGGTCGGAGCGGGTTCCGCTTCGGTCAGGGGTGCGGCGGCCACAGCCATGGCGAGGGCCATGGCGATCGCGTCATCATCCTCGGCAGGCGTGGCCTCAGCCTCAGGCGCAGACGCAACGGTCGGATCGACAGCGGCCAGGGTTTCGGGCTGCGGTTTGGTCGACTGCACAAAGGCCGGTTCGGCGGGCTCCTGCGCAGCGGCCAGTTCGGTTTCGGCCTCAGCCTCGGTGCCGGCAGCAACCTCAACCGCCGCTGTCGCCGCATCCGTTTCCGTCGGCACAGCCTCAGCCAAGGCCTCGGGCTTCGGTTCAGGCCGCGCCGCAGCGGTCGAGGCCGGTTGTACCTCGGCAACAACCGTTTCGATCGCGCCCTGCATTGCGATCAGAACGTCTTCCGGTGCCGGGGCTGCGGCGGGCGTCGGGCGCGGCTTCGGGCGCGGGCTGACTTTCACGGCGGTGTTCAGGCGGATGACCTTGCCCGCCGGCATCGTCGTCGAGCCGGTCACCGCCTCTGCCAGAATGCGCGCGGCCTCATCGTCCTTCTCCTCGACCTCGGCGACATAGACGGGACGCGCGGGTTTCTGCACGGCGACCCGGTTCGGCGCCTTGCCGAAACCGAGATCCATAAGCTCGGCCACCCGGGCGTTGCGCGTCGCGGTGGACTTGCCGCCGAAAACCGTGGCGATGATGCGCTTGTTGCCGCGCTGCGCCGAGGCGGTCAGGTTAAAACCAGCCGCCGCCGTATATCCGGTCTTGATCCCGTCCGCGCCCTTGTAGGCTGCGAGGAACCGGCGGTTGGTATGCGCAACACGCGCCACCCCGGCATCAGCCGTCGTGCGGGAGAAGAGGTTATAATACTGTGGGAAGTCGTAGAAGACGTGGCGCCCGAGCGTCGTCATGTCGCGTGCGGTCGACAAGTGCCCCTTGGCGGTCAGGCCGTTCGCGTTGACGAAGGTGGTCCGAGTCATGCCCAGTGCCTTGGCCGTCCGGTTCATGCGCTTGGCGAAAGCAGGCTCCGACCCTTCAATCGCCTCGCCGATCGCAGTCGCGGCATCGTTCGCCGATTTGATCGCAGCAGCCCGGATCAGGTAGCGCAGCGCAATGGTCTGACCGGGGCGCAGCCCCAGCTTCGACGGCGGCTGCGAAGCGGCATGTTTGGAGATCGTGACCTTGCTGTCGAGTGTGATTTCACCCCGCTCGATCGCCTCGAAGGCAATGTAAAGCGTCATCATCTTGGTCAGCGAGGCCGGATGCAACCGCGTGTCGGCGTTGTCCTGATGCAGGACCTCGCCCGTCCGGGCGTCGATGACGAAATCGGCATAGGGTGCCGCGATGGCAAGCACCGGTGCGAATACGCAGACGAGTGCGAACGCGACAGCTATCAGAGTGCGATGGACGCACTGCCCCGGACAAGCAACCACCTGTCTCACCTTTATCCTGCCTCACGCCCCGGTCATTGGTGCCGGAACTTCTTTGATTTGCTCGACGATAACATAGGCAGATCAATGCGAAAACACTCTTAATTCAACATCTTTGCCGATTGTGTCCTTGATCGATGTCGCCCTGGCTTAGATGAAACCCGCCTGCGCATATATGGTAGCGCGTCAACCGTCGGCCACAAAATCTTCCTCAATTCTGGCCACAAGCGCCTGAAGCTTTCCCAGATCGGACAGAGTGCGAAACCGCTCCTCGCCCTCCGGGGGCGCCTCATGTTCCAGCGCCCAGGTCAGATCATGGGGGACATGAACGCCCCATCCGCCGATCCGCAGAACCGGCAGAACGTCCGATTTCAGCGAATTGCCCACCATCATCGCGGCGTCCGGCGAAACACCGTGGCGGTGGAAGAGAGAGGAGTAGACCGGGTCCGTCTTGTCCGACACGATCTCCACCCCGTGGAACAGGTCACCCAGCCCTGATTGCGCCAGCTTGCGCTCCTGATCGAGCAGATCACCCTTGGTGATCAGCAATAACCGGTAGTCGTGCCGCAAAGCCTCCACCGCCTCACCCGCATGGGGCAGAAGTTCGATCGGATGGGCGAGCATCTCCTGCCCCGCCGCGATCAGTTCGCGGATCACGGTGGCCGGTACGCGGTCTTCGGTTACCTCGATGGCGGTCTCAATCATCGACAGGACGAAGCCCTTAATGCCGAACCCATAATGGCCAAGATTGCGCCGCTCAGCCGCCAGGAGCCGCTCATGCAGATGATCGCGCGGCGCATAATCGGCGAGAAGTTCGGCAAACCTTTCCTGCGTGAGCTGGAAAAACCGCTCGTTATGCCAGAGCGTATCGTCGGCATCGAAGCCTATAGTGGTGAGTCTGGGCATGGTCGTCTCCGCAGCGCCAGTCTGACGCGTTGGGGCAATCGCTTCAATCCGCGACATTGCTACCCTTTTCTCAAACGCCTGAGGGATTATATTGGTGATCTGAACCCACTGCGCCCGATTCCGGTTGCCGTGCCTGAAGGAGTTTTATCGCTTGCCCTTGCGCCCCATCCTCATGTCGGACCGCAAAGACGGCGATTCTCCGGATGCGGCGATCATCACCAAGACACGTCCGAAGACGCAGCGCCCGCCGCTCTACAAGGTCATGCTGCTGAACGACGACTACACGCCGATGGAATTCGTCGTCCATGTGCTGGAGCGTTTCTTCGGCATGAACCACAGTCAGGCTTTCGAAATCATGCTGACGGTGCACAAGAAGGGTCTGGCGGTTGTCGGCGTTTTCTCGTTCGAGGTGGCCGAGACCAAGGTGGCGCAGGTGATGGACTTTTCCCGCAGGCACCAGCATCCGCTGCAATGCACGATGGAAAAGGAATAGGGCGGCGCGCCCGGTGCCCAGATGAGCCATCCGAGACTTTCTCTCGCGCTTGAGGGCGCAGAACCGTTGCCCGCATCCCGCTGGCTGGTGGTCGGGCCGGTGGCCGATACGGATCTGTCCGCCCTGCCCCCGAACACCATCGTGGCCGTACAGGGGTTCCGCCCCGATCACGATGCTCTGGCGGCGCGGGGGATCCGGGTCGTTCCCGATTTCGGGTCGGCCGGGGACAGCTTCGATGCCGCGCTGGTGTGCCTGCCCCGGTCGCGGATGGCGGGACGGGCATGGATTGCGTCGGCAGCGGACCGTGTGACCCCTGGTGGCACGATCTGGGTGGATGGGCAAAAGACCGACGGCGTCGAGTCGATGCTGAAGGACGTGCGCGCAAGGGTGCCGGTAACGTCGTCCCTGTCGAAAGCGCATGGCCGGATATTTTCCTTTGCCGCCGGTCCGGAATTTGCCGACTGGGCGGCGGAGGATCAGCACCCCGCCCCCGGCTTTATCACCCGGCCGGGCGTCTTTTCGGCCGAAAAGATCGACCCCGGCTCGGCGCTGCTTGCAGCCGCCCTGCCCGCCGGGCTGAAAGGCCGCGTCGCAGATCTCGGCGCGGGCTGGGGCTGGCTTTCGACGCAAGTTCTGTCGCATCCGGGCGTGACGGAACTCCATCTGATCGAGGCCGACCATGCCGCGCTCGACTGCGCCCGGGCCAATATCAGCGACCCCCGTGCGCGGTTTCACTGGGCGGACGCGACCCGGTTCCACCCCGAGGCACGCTTTGACGCGGTGGTGATGAACCCGCCCTTCCATACCGGGCGCGCGGCCGAACCCGCACTTGGCGTGGCTTTCATCGCGGCGGCGTCAGAAATGCTGGTGCCGTCCGGGCGGCTCTTCATGGTCGCCAACCGGCACTTGCCCTATGAGGCTGTACTCTCGTCGCATTTCCGCGATGTCTCGGAAATCGGCGGCGATGGCGCATTCAAACTCTTCAGTGCCGCCCGCCCGGTGCAGGTGCCTCGCCCGCGCCGCTGAAATCCTCTAACCTGCGCCAACAGAATCAAACCCGGACCGCTCATGTCCCTTTCCATTTCAGGCAAGACCGCCATCGTCACAGGCGCCGCGCGGGGCGTCGGCCTCGCCATTGCCCGTCATTTCGTCGATCTCGGCGCCAAAGTCATGTTCGCCGATGCCGACGAGGCAAGGCTTGCCGAAGAAGTCGGCGCCGCGGCGGCGGAAGAGGGCAATGTGCGCTGCTTCGGCGGCGATCTGAGCCAGAAACTCACGCTCGCAAACCTGCTTTCGGCGACAATCGATGCGTTCGAACGGATCGACATCCTCGTCAATGCCAGCCGGGGCGTCGTCACCTCGGACCCGCTCAACCCCGATGACGAGGCGCTCGAGGCGATGCTTGCGCAGAACCTCGTGACCTCGCTCAAGCTCAGCCAGATGACCGCGAAGCGGATGATCGCGCAGGCCGAAAAGGAAGGGCGCGAAGAGGGGCCGGTCGGCTCCATCATCAATATCTCGACCCTTGCCGCCCGACGTACGCAGCCCGAGCTTCTGGCCTATTCGGTATCGGCCGCCGCCCTCGATCAGGCGACGCGGTCGCTTGCGGTGGCGCTTGCGCCGGAACGTATCCGGGTGAACGGCATCGCGCTGGCCAGCGTCATGAGCGCGAGCCTGCAGGCGAGCCTCAAGGACAATCCGGACTGGCGCGGCACGATCACCGACGCGACACCGATGCGCCGAATTGCACCGCCCTCGGAACTGGCCGAAGTCGCGCAGTTCCTCGCCTCGGACGGGGCGGGTTTCGTCACCGGCCAGATCCTGACAGTCGACGGCGGCCGCAGTCTTATCGACCCGGCACCGGTTCCCGCCTACTGATCCTATTCGGGGTATTTGGCCCGGCAGGCGGCAATTTCAGCCTGCGCGCTTTTTACAAGGGCGGCGCGACGGCTCTTCAGACCTTCAAGCTTGCGGGTTTCGACCTCCGGGTCGATCGCAACGGGGCGCTTGACCGTGTCGAAAACCGGTTCAAGGCACATCCGGCGATGGGGTATCTGACCGATGAAATCGTCGCAGCGTTGCCAGACATGGCGAACGACTTCCCGCTCCTCATAGGCGTAGCCACGGGCCAGATTGGCTTCCGTTTCGGCAATGAGCTGGTCGAGGGTGCGGACTTCCTGCGTGGCCCGGCGGATGCATTGTTCCTGCGGCGTGCCGCAGGCAGCGAGTGCCGCCAGCAGGAAAAGTGGGATCAATCTCGGTATCGGCATCGGTTCCTCGGGTCAGCTTTTTCCACAGGAGGCGAGAAGCGCATTGATCCGGGCACGCAACGCATCCCGACGGGCTTCAAGTGATCTCAGTTTCCTCTGCTCGGCGGCACTGTCAATGGCCACCGCCCGGCTGCGCGTCCCGGGATCGGTACAGAAGCTCACCCCGACATGGGACTGACGTCCACCCAGGCAGAAGTTCACATTCGCGCCGCTGTCCTGACGTTCCATTGTATAGCCCCGGTCGATCCGGGCCCGGGTTTCGGCGATCAGCTCCTCGACCGTGCGCAATTCCCGCTGCTCGGGTCCCGCGCATTTCGTCACGGGGTCAGTCTCGCAGGCGGTCAGCGCAAGGGACATCAAGACAAAGGCGGTTCGTGGACTTGGCGGCATTGGGCAACTCCCGGTAATGGCTACACGTCTGACAATACGCCACATTTCAACCCCGGCCAAATCACGAAACAACCGGGCCGATCTGGCGGGGAATACGGAAAGATGCTAGGCGGGATCGGGTAAAAAGAGGTGCGATCGGAATGACCCGGCAATTCGAACCACAGAAGGCACGGGCAGCGGCCTGGTTCCGTGCGCTGCGCGACGAGATCCTTGCCGCGTTCATGGCCATCGAGGACGCGCATTCTGCCGGGCCTGCCTCCGACCTCGCGCCCGGACGGTTCGAACGCACGCAAACTCAACGCAAGTCTACCCATGGGGAAGATGCGGGCGGCGGCTGCATGAATGTCATGCGCGGGGGGCGGGTCTTCGAGAAGGTCGGCGTCAATGTCTCGGTCGTGCACGGAAATCTCGGTGCCCGGGCGCAATCGGCGATGGCCGCGCGCGGTGTGCCGGGGATGGAAACCGATCCGCGCTTCTGGGCCTCGGGCATCAGCCTTGTCGCCCATATGCGCAACCCCAATGTCCCGGCCGTTCATATGAATACCCGCATGTTCTGGACGCCGCACGCCTGGTGGTTCGGCGGCGGGGCCGATCTCAATCCCTGCATCGAATATGAAGACGACACGAGCCATTTTCACGCGGCGCTGGCCGCGGCCTGTGACGCACATGATCCGAGCTATTACGGCCGCTTCAAATCCTGGGCGGACGAGTATTTCTTCGTGCCACACCGGGGCCGTGCGCGCGGGGTCGGTGGCATTTTCTTCGACGATCTGAACACCGGCAATTGGGAGGCCGATTTCGCCTTCGTCCAGTCGGTCGGAAAGGCGTTCCTGCCCGCCTTCCTGCCACTGGTCGAACGCAGGCGCAAAACACCGTGGAGCGACGAAGATCGCGACACCCAGCTTGTCCATCGCGGACTTTATGCCGAATACAACCTTGTCTACGACCGGGGCACCAAGTTCGGGCTGGAGACCGGGCACGACGCCAATGCGGTGCTGATGAGCCTACCTCCGCTCGCGAAATGGGTCTGAGCAGGCGATGGATGGCCTTGCCCTTGAAACGCTGGCGGCCTTCATCCTGACATCGGCGGTGATCGAACTGACACCGGGGCCGAACATGGCCTGGCTTGCCATCGTGGCCGCGACGGAAGGGCGGCGGCCGGGTTTTGCTGCAGTGGCGGGCGTGGCGCTGGGCCTTGCAGTCGTGGGCCTCGCGGCGGCCCTTGGCGTCGCGGCGGCAGTGACTGCCTCTCCCTTCCTGTACGAGACATTGCGCTGGGGAGGGGTTCTCTACCTTCTCTGGCTTGCATGGGATGGCTGGCGGGACGGCGGCGACGGGGTCGACAAGATGCCCTTTGGCGCGCGCATGCTGCGCTATTTCCGGCGGGGTCTGATCACCAATCTTCTGAACCCCAAGGCGGCCGTCTTTTATATCGCGGTCCTGCCCGCATTTACCGATCCAGCGGGCAAGGTATTGACGGAAACGATAACTCTCTCAATGGCTTACGTGGCCGTCGCGACCGTCATCCACGCAGCAATCGTGACCCTGGCCGGGCTCGCCCGCCATATCCTCGACGACCCGCGCCGCAGCCGGATCGTGCGGCGGGTTTTGTCGGCGCTCCTGGCACTCATCGCGCTCTGGTTCGCCTGGGCGACAGGACGGACGGCGCTGTGACGGACAAGGGGCCGCATTGTGCAGCGCGGCCCATGGCGCTATGAGGCGGACGCAAGCGGACGGAGAACGGAATGAAAGCGGCGGATTGCACGACGATGGAAGAGGTGAGGGCCGAGATCGACCGGGTCGATGCGGCGCTTGTCGCGCTTCTGGCCGAACGCACCACCTATATCGACCGCGCATCTGACCTAAAGCCCGCGCTCGGCCTTCCCGCCCGGATCGAGGACCGGGTCGAAGAGGTCGTCGCGAAAGTCCGTGACCGGGCCGAGGCGGAAGGATTCGATCCCGCTTTGGCCGAGGCGCTCTGGCGGCGGCTCATCGACTGGTCGATTGCCCGCGAAGAGGACGTAATCGGGCGCTGAGCCCTACTTCAGCATCAGGATCTGGACATCGGCGACATTGGTGCCCGTGGCGCCGGTGATAAGCAGGTCGCCTGCGGCCTTTAGAGCCGCATGGCTGTCGTTGTTGGCCAAAAGCGCCTCTGGGTCCTGCCCGGCGGCGCGGATGCGCCCCGCCGTCCCGGCATCGACGATGCCGCCCGCCACATCGGTCGGCCCGTCGCGGCCATCGGTACCGCCCGAGAGGAAAACCCAGTCGCGGCCGAGATCGGGCATCGCAATCGCGACGCGCAAGCTGAGTTCCTGATTGCGTCCGCCGAGGCCGTTGCCTTTTAGGACAACAGTGGTTTCGCCGCCGAAGATCAGGCAGGCGGGGCGGTCCCTTGGCGCGGTTCGGGCGGTGTGGATCACCGCTTCAGCGGCCTCGGCGACATCGCCTGTGAGGTGGTCGCTGACGATCCGGGCACCGGTTCCGGCAGCTGTCGCAACAGCATCAAGGCTTTTGCGGTTCGAGCCGATCAGGATGTTTTTTGCTTTTGGCAGAGGGCGTTGCGGTTTCTCGGCATCCAGATGTGCGCGGACAGTGGCAGGCAACCGGTCCCATATACCGCGTTCGGTCAGCAGGGCCCTCGCATCCTCGACGGTACCGATTGGCGCGACGGTCGGGCCCGAGGCGATGACCCGCAGGTCGTCGCCGATCACGTCCGACAGGATATAGGCGGTGACCGGTGCAGGGGCAGCATGGCGCAGGAATCCGCCGCCCTTCAGCCGGGAAAGCTGCTGGCGGATCAGGTTGACCTCCGTGATCTCGAAGCCGTGGGCGAGGAGCAGGCGGTTGACCTCGGCCTTGTCGGCGAGCGTCAGCCCCTCCGCCGGGGCAGGGAGAAGCGCCGAGCCGCCGCCGGAGATAAGGGCGATGACCCGATCGGCTTTCGTCGTGTTTGTGAGACGGCTGATGACCTCCGCCGCCGCCTTTGCGCCGTTCTCGTCCGGCACTGGATGGCCCGAGGCCATGACCGTCGCGCCGGGCAGGTCACAGGCATTTTCATAATTTGTGATCACGAGCGCGTCGTGGGCGTCATCGCCCAACTGACGCAGCAGTTCCGTCGCCATCGGGACGGCAGCTTTCCCAATAGAAACAACATGATATACCCCACCCGGATCGGGGCGGGGCAAGGGATTTTCGGTCAGCGCCGCGCGAAGGGCAAGGGCCGGATCGGCCGCCCGGCAGGCGGTCTGGAACAGCTCTTTCGCCCTCTCGCGCAACGCGGACATGGCTCAGGCACCCGCGATCTGCTTGGCCTTCTGGACCAGCACTTCAGCCTGACGGATCGAGGCATAGTCGATCAGGCGACCGTCAAGCGACACGGCACCCTTGCCGGCTGCAGCGGCCTCTTCCATCGCCTTGAGGATACGCTGCGCCTTGGTGACCTCGGCCTCCGACGGGCTCATCACCTCATTGGCGAGCGCGATCTGGCTCGGGTGGATCGCCCATTTGCCCTCGCAGCCCAGAACCGCGGCGCGTTTCGCGGCGGCCTTGTAGCCGTCCGGGTCCTGGAAATCGCCGAACGGACCGTCGATCGGACGCAAGCCATTGGCGCGGGCGGCGACGACCATGCGGGCCAGCGCATAGTGCCACATATCACCCCAGTGAACCGCACGGCTGCCATCCTCAAGCGGGTCGGTCAGGACCGAGTAGTCCGGATTCACGCCGCCGATGATCGTCGTGCGCGCACGGGTGGAGGCGGCATAGTCGGCGACGCCGAAATGCAGGCTCTCGTTCCGCTTCGACGCACCGGCAATCTCGGTCACGTTTTGCATGCCCAAAGCGGT
This sequence comes from Albidovulum litorale, assembly GCF_025751495.1. Lineage (GTDB taxonomy): Bacteria > Pseudomonadota > Alphaproteobacteria > Rhodobacterales > Rhodobacteraceae > Albidovulum > Albidovulum litorale. The sequence goes on from NZ_JAOWKZ010000002.1 coordinate 29,032, forward strand.
CTCGATGATGTGTTCGAATCCGATCCGTTTCTTCAGGCCTTTCGCATCCTCGATCTGGGTCACCATCATGTCGGCGGCATAGACATCGGCGGCGGTTCCGACCTTCGGAATCATGATCAGGTCGAGCCGTTCGCCGGCCTGTTCCACGACATCAACCACGTCACGATACATGTAATGCGTGTCCAAACCGTTGATTCGGACGGACATGGTTTTCTTGCCCCAATCGACCTCATTCAGGGCCTTGATGATGTTCTTTCGGGCCTGCGCCTTGTCGTCCGGTGCGACCGCGTCCTCGAGGTCGAGGAAGATCACGTCGACATCAGATTGTGCAGCTTTTTCAAACATTTGCGGGGCGCTGCCGGGGACGGCCAGTTCGCTGCGGTTGAGCCGCGCGGGGGCCTGTTCGATGACATGGAAGCTCATGGGGAAAGTCCTTGGTCGGGTTGCCGTTGGGTAACGGGCGCCATTCAAGGACGGAAAAATCTTCGCCTGTCAAGAAAGATTCTTGCGCGACAGAATGACGCTGAGCAATGTCCAGAAAGCCATTTTCGGCGGTCGGCAAAGCGTCGGCGCATTGTCAGCAAAACGTATGGCAAGCGTCTGGCAGGTGCCCGGTCAGCGCGGCCCGGCGCGCTCGCCGGGCAGGCGCGACGAGTAGTAAAACGCGATCGCCTGGGCCCGGTTCGTGACCCCGAGTTTTTCGAAAAGGTTCGACAGGTGGAACTTCACCGTGTTGGCCGAAATCTCAAAATCCCGGGCTAGGTCCTTGTTGGTCAGACCCTGCGACAACGCCTCCAGCAGCGCGCGTTCGCGGCGGGTCAGGCTGTGGATCGGGTCGGCCTGCAATTCGCGGATGTCGAGGAAGGGAAACACCATCTGGCCCTGCGCCACGGCAAGGCAGGTTTCGAGAAGCTTCTCAACCGGCGTGTTGCGGCCCACGAACCCGGCCGCGCCCGAAAGCATCGCCTGCCGCGCCGTTTCGCCCTTGGGGTCATCGCCGTAAACCACGAAGCGCGGCGCATTGGCCTGTTCGCGCAGAACCTCGATCAGTTTCTGCCCGCCAAGTGCCGGGACATTCCAGTCGACGACGCCGATCCTGACCGGCACCCGCATCACCATGCCGAGAAACCCCTCGGCCGTGGCGGATGTCGCCACCAGCGAGAATCGGGGGTCACGGTCGAAAAGCTCTGACATGGCCGAAAGCACCAGCGGATTGCCATCTGCGAGCGAGACCGAGATCGGCTTGGCGGAAGGATCAAGGTTTTGCATTCATTGGCCTTTTTCGAAAAACCTACCCATTAAGGTTGGTCTAATTTTGGTATACCTCAGTATTCATACCGCTTTGGGTAGGTTTTTTCCAACCAAACTGGATACCCAAAAGCAGGAGTAACGCAGGTTGTGACGCCACGGCAAGCCCGATTATCTGAATCCTGACACCGGAGCGATCCGGAGAAGGCAGATTTTGTGGAGGCCCGCCCGATGAATGATACGACGATCTTCCCGCAGCTCGACATTCCCGAGACGCTTGCCGCGGGCCCCGGCCCCGGCAATACCGACCCGCGGGTTCTGGCGCGCTTTGCCCAGACCGGCCTTGCCGACCACATGCAGGCCGACGTGCTGCGCGGCATGGTCGAGTGCAAGGAGATGCTGCGGCAGGTCTGGGGCACGAAGAACACTTACACCTACGGCGTCGGCGGCACCGGCTTTTCCGGCCTCGACTGCATGCTGGGCGCGATCCTGCCGGGCGACACGGTGGTGGCTTTCGTCAACGGCACCTTTTCCGGCATCGACGGGCTGACGATCCGCATGAAGGCGGCGACCCGTGAGGAGCTGGCCGCGAACGCAATGGACCCGCAGGCCGCGTCGGTGACGATCGTCAATGTTCCCCACGGCCAGTCGGTGACGGGCGAGATCGTCGAGAAGGCGCTCAGCCAGCACAAACCGAAATGGGCCTTCATGGCGCATTGGGAAACCGGTTCGGGCCGGATCAACGACCTGCAAGGGTTCTCGGATGCCTGCGAGCGGCATGGTGCGATGGGGCTCGTGGACGCGGTCTCTTCCCTCGGGATCGCCGACTTTTCCATCGACGCCTATCCGGGCGTGGTCGGCTGGGCGTCCTGCCCGCAGAAGGGTGTGCTCTGCCTGCCGCTGACCTATGCTCCGGTCAGCTTCACCGATGCCTACATCGCCCATGTGCGCGCCAATGGCTGCGCCTCCTACGTGCACAACCCGGTGCTGGAAGCGCGCCACTGGGGCATCATGGACGGCAAGGACGTACCGGCGGGCGCCTATCACCGCACCCATTCGGGCTATGCCGTCGCGGCTTTCCATGAAGCTTTGCGCATCACGCTTCAGCATGGCCGCGCCCAGAAGGCCCGCGACTATGCGTTCCACGAGAAGGCGCTCCGCGATGCCGTCACCGCGATGGGCTGCGACGTGACCTCGAACATGACCAGCCTTGTCGTCCTGAACCTGCCTGCCTCGCTTGCGGGTCGCGAAAAGGAACTGGTGCAGGGCTGCCGCGCCAAGGGCTTCGGCATCTGGCCGACACTGTCGGAGCCGGTTCAGGTCCGCATCGGCATCCTGAACCAACTTTCGGAACGCGCCATCACCGATATCGTCATGCGTTTCGCCGTGGCGATGAAGGAGATGGGTGCCGAGATCGACATGGGCGCAGTGCAGGCAGGGCTGGACAGGCACTATCAAGCCGCGATGGCGGCTGAGTAATTACGGAATAGTCACGGGCGGAGGAGGCTCGCGAATGGACATTCATGAATACCAGGCCAAGGAAATCCTTGGACGTTTCGGGGTAACGGTGCCCGATGGCGGGTTGGCCTACAGCCCCGAACAGGCGGCCTATCGCGCCCGTGAGCTTGGCGGCAACCGCTGGATCGTCAAGGCGCAGGTTCATGCTGGTGGCCGGGGCAAGGCCGGCGGCGTGAAACTCTGCGACAGCGAGGGCGAAATCCTCGATGCCGCTGACGAGATGTTCGGCAAGAAGCTGGTGACGCATCAGACCGGGCCCGAGGGCAAGGGCGTCTACCGCGTCTATGTCGAGGCGGCGGTGCCGTTCGAGCAGGAGATCTATCTGGGCTTCGTTCTCGACCGCACCTCGCAGCGGGTGATGATCGTCGCGTCCTCGGAAGGCGGGATGGAGATCGAGGAAATCTCGGCAGAAAAGCCCGAGTCGATCGTGCGTTCGACCGTCGAACCGGCCGTCGGCCTGCAGGAATTCCAGGCACGCGAGATCGCGTTTGCGCTTGGCATTCCGGCCAAGCTGACCCAGCAGATGGTGCGCACCCTTCAGGGCTGCTACCGCGCCTTTACCGAGCTTGACGCGACGATGGTCGAGATCAACCCCTTGGTGATCACATCGGACGACCGCATCCTTGCACTCGATGCCAAGATGACCTTCGACGGCAATGCTCTGTTCCGTCACCCGCATGTTGCGGAACTGCGCGACAAGAGCCAGGAAGACCCGCGCGAGGCGCGCGCGGCCGACCGGGGGCTGAACTATATCGGTCTGACCGGCAATATCGGCTGTATCGTCAATGGCGCCGGTCTGGCCATGGCGACGATGGACACGATCAAGCTGGCGGGTGGTGAGCCTGCAAACTTCCTCGACATCGGTGGCGGTGCGACGCCCGAGCGGGTGGCGAAGGCGTTCAAGCTCGTTCTGTCGGACGCGAATGTGCAGGCGGTTCTGGTCAACATCTTCGCCGGTATCAACCGCTGCGACTGGGTGGCCGAGGGTGTCGTCCAGGCGCTGACCGCGAACCCGGTCGATGTCCCGGTCATCGTCCGCCTTGCGGGCACCAATGTGGAAGAGGGTCAGAAGATCCTCGCCCAGTCCGGTCTGCCGATCATCCGCGCCACCACGCTGATGGAAGCCGCCGAACGCGCCGTGACCGCGTGGCAGAACGACAAGACCCAGAACTCCAAGCTGAGGGCCGTCTGATGAGCATCTATCTCGACCGCGACAGCCGCGTCATCGTCCAGGGCATCACCGGGCGCCTCGCGAGCTTTCACACCAAGGAAATGATCGAATACGGCACCAATGTCGTCGGTGGCGTCGTGCCAGGCAAGGGTGGCGAGACCGCCCATGGCGTGCCTGTCTTCAACACGGTGAAAGAGGCCGTGGAAGCGACCGGGGCGAATACCAGCCTCGTTTTCGTGCCGCCCCCCTTTGCGGCGGACAGCATCATGGAAGCGGCCGATGGCGGCATCCGCTATGCGGTCTGCGTGACCGACGGTATCCCGGCGCAGGACATGATCCGCGTGAAGCGCTACATGTACCGCTACCCGAAAGAGCGCCGCATGGTCCTGACGGGGCCGAACTGCGCGGGCACGATCAGCCCGGGCAAGGCGCTCTGCGGCATCATGCCGGGCCATATCTACCTGCCCGGCCATGTCGGCATCGTGGGCCGTTCGGGCACGCTGGGCTACGAGGCTGCCCAGCAGCTGAAGGATCGCGGCATCGGTGTCTCGACCTCGGTCGGCATCGGCGGCGACCCGATCAACGGCTCGTCCTTCCGCGATATCCTGGAGCAGTTCGAGGCCGATCCCGACACCCATGTGATCTGCATGATCGGCGAGATCGGCGGGCCGCAGGAGGCAGAAGCGGCAGAATACATCCAGAACCACATGACCAAGCCGGTCATCGCCTATATCGCGGGTCTGACCGCACCCAAGGGCCGCACGATGGGCCATGCCGGTGCGATCATCTCGGCCTTTGGCGAAAGCGCCTCTGAAAAGGTGGAGATTCTGACGGCGGCGGGTGTAACCGTGGCAGAGCATCCCTCGATCATCGGCGAGACGATCGCCAAGGTGATGAAGAAAGAAGCGGCCTGAGGAGGCTTCCAGATGACGAAACCCAGAGTGCTTGTCACGCGGCGCTGGCCCGAAGCGGTCGAAGCAAAGATGGCCGAGGTCTTTGACCTGACCATCAATCGCGACGACCGGCCTCTGGGGCCGGATGACATAAGGGCGGCGATGGCCGATTACGACGCGGTTCTGCCGACCGTGACCGACCGTCTGCCCGCCCCGGTCTTCGATCTGCCCAAGACCCGGACCCGCATCCTTGCCAATTATGGTGTGGGCTTTGCCCATATCGACACCGAGGCCGCGAAATCGCACGGCATCGCGGTAACCAACACGCCCGACGTGCTGTCGGAATGCACCGCCGATATTGCCATGACGCTGATGCTGATGGTGGCGCGGCGGGCGGGCGAAGGTGAACGTGAGCTGCGCGAGGGGCGCTGGACCGGCTGGCGGCCCACGCATCTCATCGGCACCAAGGTTTCGGGCGCGACGCTCGGGATCATCGGCTTTGGCCGCATCGGTCAGGCGATGGCGCAGCGCGCCCATCACGGCTTCGGCATGAAGATCCTCGTCCAGAACCGGTCCAAGGTCGCACCGGAAATCCTCGCCCGCTACAATGCGGTGCAGGTCGACACGGTCGAGGACCTCTTGCCACAGTGCGATTTCGTCTCACTTCACTGCCCCGGCGGTGCTGCGAACCGGCACCTGATCAATGCGCGCAGGCTGGACCTGATGAAGCCGACGGCCTTCCTGATCAACACCGCGCGCGGTGAGGTCGTGGCCGAACATGCGCTGGCACAGGCATTGTGGTTCGGCACGATCGGTGGCGCGGGACTTGATGTCTTTGAACGCGAGCCGCTCATTCATCCCGACCTCAAGGATGCCGACAACCTCGTCATGTTGCCGCATCTGGGGTCCGCCACGCGCGAGACGCGCGAGGGGATGGGAATGCGCGTGCTGCAGAACCTCCGGGACTTCTTCGAAGGCCGGGAGCCGCAGGACCGGGTGGCCTGAGCGATGGGCGCCGCACCGGACCTGCATCGGGCAGAAGACGGGCGCGGCGGGCCGGATTACGCGGCAGAGCTGCGCCGTGAACTCGGGGCGCTGTGGCGGAATGTGATCCGCCGCCGCGCGCCACAGATCGCCGACCTGATCGACACGGGCGAAGCGCCGCTTCCCATGGGCGAGGACAGTATTCCCTGCCTTCAGGCGATCAATATCTGGTTCCAGCTGCTGAAGATCATCGACGAGAATGCCGCCATGCGCGACCGCCGCCAGACCGAGGCGCGCGACGGTGCGGCCGCGGTCGAGGGCAGTTTCGCCAAGGTACTGGCCGAAAACGCGACGGGTCTGAATGCCGCGAGTTTCACCGCGCTCGCCTACCGCCTGTCGGTCGGCCCGACGCTGACGGCCCATCCAACCGAGGCGAAACGGGTCACGGTTCTGGAAATCCACCGGCGCATCTACCGGCTGTTGGTGGCGCTTGAAACCCAGCGCTGGACCCCGCGCGAGCGCGAGGACCTGCTGTTAGATATCGAGGGCGAAATCGACCTTCTGTGGATGACGGGCGAATTGCGCCGCGAGCGGCCGAGCCTGAAGGACGAGATCGAATGGGGGCTGCAGTTCTTCCGCGACAGCGTCTATGACGCGGTGCCACAACTTTTCGAACGTTTCGCGACCGCCAAGGAAAGCCATTTCGGCAAGGCGGGCGAGGTAAAGCCCTGCATCCGTTTTCATTCATGGATCGGCGGCGACCGCGACGGCAATCCGAATGTGACGACGGACATGACGCGTCTGGCTGTCGGGCAGGCGCGGAAGGCTGTGCTGGAGCGCTATCTTGTCGGGCTGGGCGCGGCGGCGGCACGGATCAGCATCAGTTCGCTGATCGTGAAGATCCCACCCGCGACCGAGGCCCGCATCCGCGCGATCATCGCGCGGGGGGCATCGCCCGAAGCCTCGGAAAAGCGCAATCCCGGCGAGATCTTCCGTCAGGCCCTGACCGCCATGGCGGACCGTATCCGGGCAACCCTGTCGACTGCGCCGGGCGCCTACCGGGCGGCCACGGATTTCGTCGCCGATCTGGCCACGGTCGAGGCGGCGCTGATCGAGATTGGCGCGGCGCGGGCGGCGGAACGGCATGTGCGCCCGATCCGCTGGCAGGCCGAGGCCTTCGGCTTCCGCACCATGACGCTCGACATCCGCCAGAACTCGACGGTGACGACCGCCGTTCTGGCCGAGATCTGGGGGCTGAGCGGCCCGGCGCCGGATTATGGCAGTGCCGACTGGTCGGCGCGGCTGCGGCGCGAGATTGCCCTGCCCGACCTTGCATGGCCCGACCGCGCGCGTCTCAGCGCCAATGCCAATGAGTTGCTGAACCTCCTCGGGCTCATGCGCGAGATCCGGCATGGCGACGACCCTGATGCGGTGGGCCCGTTCATCCTGTCGATGACAAGGTCCAGCGACGACATCCTCGGCGTCTACCTGCTGGCCCGTTATGCCGGATTCGGAGCTGAAAAGATCGACCTCGCCGTGGTGCCGCTTTTCGAGACGATCGACGACCTGCGCGCAGCCCCTGCGGTCTTTGACGACCTCCTTTCGGTGCCGGTCGCCCGCCGGTCGCTCCGCAGCAATGCGGGGACGGTCGAGGTCATGCTCGGCTATTCCGACAGCAACAAGGATGGCGGTTTCGTCTGTTCCACATGGGAATTGGAAAAGGCGCAACGGCGGATATCCCAGACGCTGGCGCGGCATGATCTGCAACCGGTCTTCTTCCATGGCCGTGGCGGATCGGTCAGCCGGGGCGGGGCGCCCACCGAACGTGCAATTGCCGCCCAGCCCTTCGGCACCATCAATGGCCGCCTGCGGCTGACCGAACAGGGTGAGGTCGTGTCGTCGAAATATGCCAATCGCGGCACCGCGCTCAATCAACTGGAGCTTCTGGCCGCCTCGGTCCTGTCGCATTCGCTGGCCACGGTGAAACCGGTTCCGAACCCCGAACATGACGACGCGCTGGAGGCGCTGGCGGGCATGTCCCAGGCGGCGTATTCGAACCTGCTGCACCGGCCGGAATTCATGCAGTATTTCCTGCAGGCGAGCCCGGTCGAGGAACTGGCGATGCTGCGCATCGGCTCGCGCCCCGCGCGGCGGTTCGGCGCGGGCGGGCTTTCGGACCTTCGCGCTATTCCCTGGGTCTTTGCCTGGTCGCAGAACCGGCATCTTCTGACCGGCTGGTACGGGTTCGGCAGTGCCATCGCCTCGTTCCGGCAGGTGCGCGCGGGCGAGGGCGACCGGCTTCTGGCCGAGATGTTCACGCGCCACAAGCTCTTCCGGCTGATCGTGGACGAGGTGGAGAAGTCGCTGTTGCTGACGGATATGGAGGTCGCGGCGCGTTACGCGTCACTGGTCGAGAACGACGCAGTCCGCGACGCGATATTTGGCACGGTCGGGGCGGAATACGACCGGTCCATCGCCGCGATCCGGTTCCTGACCGGCAGCAAGGAGGTCGGTGCACGGTTCCCGATGATGCTCGGCAGGTTCGAACGGGTCCGGCCGCAGCTGGACCGGATCAACCGGATGCAGGTGGCATTGCTGGGCGAGGCACGGTCAGGTCATGCCGCGCGAACGACGGTGCCCCTGATGCAATCGATGAACTGCATCGCCGCCGGTCTCGGCTGGACCGGCTGACCGGCTGCCGGTCAAGGGCGCGGCTTGCCCTTCCACGTCCCAAGCCAGGCCCTGAACCGGCCCCAGACGCCCCGCGCGCGTCCGGCGGCGGCGTCGGCGCGATCCTCCACCCCGTCCCAGGCCTCGCCCATGTCTTCCAGCACCGGGTCGATGGAGCGTTCGCGGAACTGCAGCCACATGCGGCGCAGAACCAGCAGGATCACGGCAAGGAACACGAAGAAGAAGATGTTGAACCACGGGATGATCGTCGCATCCGGCCCGTCGACCGGCTTGATCGAGATCGCGTTCGGGAAGGCCGAGAAATAGACGATCCGCCAGCCGTAATGCGTGACCGAGACCCATTGCGGCGCGGCGGCGGTGGATTTCAGGTCCTCCGCCTCGGTCTGCAGGTTGGCGGTGTCGAACTTGAAATAGGGCGGCCAGGACCAGCTTGTATCCTCGTTGCGGTAGACCATCGGCTTGCCGTTGGCCTTGACCGTCTGGATGAACTGCACATCGCGGTTCACGAGCGTGCCGGACTGGTCATCCGGGCTCGACCAGAAGATCCGGGTCCAGTCGTTCAGGTCCTGCCGTTCCTGATAGGTGTTCACCACCCGCACGATGTCATGCTGCGGCAGCGTGTAGTGGAAGAACCCGATCACGGTCAGCGCCAGAAGCGTCAGGATCGTCCATTTCGCGTATTTCATAACCGCCACTCCCGGGCTCAGTTCGTCAGATAGATCAGCACCAGCACGGCCAGTGTGGGCACCACGTAGACCAGCCAGATCAGCTTGGCCCGCAGGCTTTTCTCATACGTCTTCATGCCTGCCTCGATATATGCATCGCGGGCGTCGGATTCACCCCCGCCGCGCTCGGCGTCCCATTCCTTTTCCAGCCGCTCGCGTTCCACCGACCGGGAATAGATCGACAGAAGCACATACATGATCGTCATGGCGATGAAACCAAAGACGGCAAGGCGGACAAAGGCGATCATCTGCGGTCCTTCCTGACAGACCCCCAGGGGCCGACGGCATCGACGATATCCGTTTTGCGGCTGGTCCGTCGACTCCACGGTCCGGCTTCAACCACCACCCCGGTATCGGCCATGCCCGGCTCGGGCCCGAAAAGGTCACGCCGCGCGCCGGCCTTGTCGATCTGGTATTCGCGTTCGAGGTAGTCAGCCACGAACTGCTTCTTTGCCTCGGGCCAGGAGCGGTAGAGGTCGTAGAATAGCTCCTTGTGGCAGATATAAAGCTGGCGCACGTCTAAGGGCGAAAGCTCTGCCAGAAGCATGTTTACCAGATCGCGGTCGGCATGGGGCTTGGCGCGGAGAGTGTAGAAATAGGCCGGATGCATCGCGGTGATGCGCGGGAAGCGACCGCCGGTTTCGACCCATCTGAGCAGTTCGGCGAGCCCCCGGAACTCTTCGGGCAGCCGCGACCCCATGCTGGCCGCCGCCTGCCGCAGATCGCGGCGCGATCCGTGGCCGATATCGAGGCCGAGCTCCGCCGCTGCCGCAACCACGATGAAATCCATCTTCTGGCGCAGGATCGCGGCGGCGTCAGTGCCGCGCGCCTCGTGGATCGGCTCCACGAGGTCGTTGATGTCGAGAAGCTTCGCCACCTGATTGCGGTCGGAAAGGTCGAAGACATAGGTGATCGGCAACGCGCCCAGTTTCTCCTTCGGCCCGACCGAAAGGGCTGCCGGATGCTCCACATCGCGGAAGATATAAAGCCCGCCGAAATGCGCGGTCCAGAAATTGCCCTGATCGAAGCTGGTGGCCTTCAGCGATACCGGGTTGCGCGTCACATCGCCGGTCTTTTCGGCAAGCTGGATCATCTCGCCGATCAGCACGTCATCCCACCAGCCGTCCTCCTCACTCCGGAAGCGTTCGATGAGGCCCGATAGCTTCTGCCCCTCGGCCACATGGTTGCCGGTCGTATCGGCGACGACAGTGATGCGGCGGATGTCGAACAGTCGCTTCGGCTCATCGAGGTCGTAGACGGTATTCTCCAACTCCCCCGCCACGGCGTCGCGGGCGGTCAGGGTGAACAACTGCGCCTCGTTCTCCTCGATGAAGCGCGAGAGGATGCCGCGCGAGGTGGAGAATTTCGCGTTGAGAAGGGGCGCAGTCTTCTGGTCGGTGGTCAGAAGGATGAACTGCCGGTTGCAACCATTGGCGTTAAGATAGAGGTGGTCGCCCAATTCGTCGCCCACCTCGGGGGAATAGCCGGAGATGTCGATATGGAAATCGGCAAGCTTCGTCTCCTTCCCCGTCAGCGCCTTCAGCGCGCGGTTATAGCGCTCGACCAGCGCCGGGCTCTCGACGGGCACGAGATTGCCGAACATCAGGCCCTTTTCGATGAGGCGTTTCATGTGCTGCGCCCAAGTTTGTCGCGCAGATAATCTTCAACCGCGCTAAGATGATGAGAGAAATCCTTTCTGAATTCATCGTCCTCACTCAAAAGATCGTAGAGGATATCTCGTTTCTTCTTCAGGATTTCTCGATAGGAATTTTGGAGGTCAGCATTGTTCCGAAAATGGGCGTCGAGGTGAAGCATAATATAAACAAATAGCTCGTGCTCCAAATCTCGTAATGGTTTGACAAGATTTGATAGGTCTTCCCCCCATACCGCGTCAGCCTCAATTAGTAGCGCATCAAGTGCGTTCTTGGCATTTGAATGCCGTTCCCACCGCCTAGCATATGCAACAATCACACCTTGTTTTCTTTTTTGATCTTCGTTTAGGTGTTGGGCATCCTCTTCTTCAAGGCGCATCTCATCATTTCGCATGGCAGGATGCCGGACCGAATAGAGCGAGTCTCGATACCTGTACAACGCAACTAGGGTCTTGCGCGCCAGTTCATGGTCGGCCTGCCAGATGCTTTGGTTCTTCCAAGCGTTCAAGCCAACATACGCGGCGATCGCACCCGCCGCAGCTGAGATGGCCATCATCCAATTTGCGAGCGCACTCCAAGCCTCCGGGCTCATCACCCCTTCCCCTCCAGATACCGCCTTTTGGCCTCCTCCATCCGGCCCATCTCGCGCACCGCGTTTTCGATGGCGACCTCGTCGGACTTGTCGGCATAGCGGAATTCCGAATCCGCGTAGCGGTTGATCTCCTGCACCACCATCTCGACCGTGATCGGCCTCCTGAGTTCGGAAATCATCGCCTTCTTCTCGTCGTAGGGCTTGAAGAGGAAGAGGTCCGGCTCCTCCATCCACTCATCGGGCAGTTCGAAATCCATCGCCCGGACCTTCACCGCATCGGTAATGTTTTTGATCGCGCGACCGGTAAACCGCTCATCCGCCTCCTGAATGGCCTTGAGGTAGGAGCCGAGCTTGGCGATCGTATCGAGCGCCCCGATCCGCCCTTCGACCTCATTCCACACCGCCTTCAGCCCATCCTCATGCGGCACCGAATGGCCGTCGAAACTGGCGGCAACCGCCTTCTTGATCTCCTGCGCGGCGTAAAGCTCATGCTCCCCCATCGGGATCGCATGGTTCTTTCCGAGGAGGAGCGCGAGGATGTCGATGTAATCCTCGCGCGTTTGCGGCCCGTCGACCAGAAACCGCGCCCCGGCGCGCTGGCGCAGGGCGTCGTCGACATTCTCGGGGTAGTTCGAAAACATGCCAAAGGTGCAGTTGCCGCGCACGACGGTATTGGCGCCGGCAAAGGCCTCCATCAGCACCGCCGTGATCTCCTGCTGCCCCGCGCTCGACTGGCGGTCGCCGCGTTTGCCCGCAACCTGATCGATGTCATCGACAGTTCCGAAGCCGATCACGGCGGGGTCCATCACCCCGTTGATGAAGGCCTTGGCGTTCTGGCCCGACTTGCCCTGATAGCTGTCGACATTGTCGATGGAGAGGTTCGCGTAGCGGAACGGGTAGTTCGCGACCTTGCAGTAATCATTCAGAAGCCCCGCCATCATCTGAATGAGCGTCGTCTTGCCCGTACCCGGCTTGCCATCCCCCATGAAAGTGAAGATGAAGCCGCCCATCTCGGCGAAGGGGTTCAGCTTGCGGCTGAAATCATAGGCCATCAGCATCTTGGCCAGCCTGAGGGCCTGATACTTGGCGATATGGTTGCCGACGACCTCATGCGGCTTCTTGAAGGTCATGACGAGGGTGGAGCCCCGCGCCTTGCGCGCCGGTTCAAAGCCCGAGATCGGGAAATCGTCCGCCTCGACCCGGTAATTGGCGCCGGTAAAAGCCTCCAGCCGCGGGGCGGAGGCGGCGCGCAGCTTGACCTTCTGCATCAGCTGTTCGGCATAGGCGAGGATGGTGGCGATCAGCGTCGCCTCATCCTTGGCAAAGACTGCGATGTCCTGATCCAGTTCCCAGAGCGCACCGTGCAGCGCAAGCTGGGCGTTGTCGGTCAGGACCTCCTCCACCGCGCCGATCTCCACCGAAACCTCGCTGGCCTTCTCGGCCAGAAGAAACGCCGTCGCGTTGGCGAAGACCGACAGCACGACCAATGCCTCGGCGGCCAGAAGCTCGGTGAATTCATTCGCCCGCGATGCGGGCATCCGGTTTTCCAGATTGGCCTTCTTCAACTCGATGAGGCCAGTCTGACCCGAAAACGCCTCCCCCATCGCAAGCGCGACTGACAGGGACCGGCGAAGCGCATGGGCCGCCGCGGCCTGCAGGGGGGATGTCAGCGGATCGTCGTCATCGGTCGTCGCCATCCGGTCAATCAGCCGCACGCCCTCCGTCCGCGCCATTGACCGGGTCACGAGGCCGGGCGTCGTTGACCGGAACCGCCGCTGCATCGCCGCCACATCGGGGGATTTCTCCGGCCCCGTCACCGTCAGCTTCGGCTGCGCCAGACGCGGGGCATGATCGACGCCCATCAGCATCTCGGTCGCCGCCATGTAATGCGCCCGGATCTCTTCTTCCTTCAGTTCCATCTCATTCTGCGGCGCGCTCATCGAATTCCCTCACTGCTCATCTTCTTCTGTTCAAAAATACCTCCCGGGGGTGCGGGGGCAGGCAGCCCCCGCTTCCGGCCTATCCGTAAACGAGCACCCTGCCCTCCTTGCCGACGACGAACTTCCGCACGTCGCGGAACCCGGCGGGGTCCTTCTCGGCCAGAACCTGAAACGGCCGTTGCGGCAGGATCAGCGACCGCGTCACCCGCGTCGCCCCGGTCTCCACCCCGCGGCCCGAGAACGGATCAAGTTTGAAAACCTCGCGTTCGATATCGCTGAACCAGCCCTTCTCGACCTCGACCCGCTCGCTTTCCAGCTCTTCCAGGGTCCAGGCGAGCGCCCAGTCCTCGCCCTTGGGCGATTTCGCCTCGTCCAGCACCTCGCGGATCGGCCCGGTTTGCAGAGTGAAGGCCGAGGAATACATCGGCCCCAGATGCAGGCGGCGCAGCCGCTTCGGGTGCAGGTCGTCGAAATCGGTATCGAAGCCCTTGGCGATGGTGATCAGCTTCAGCCCCCCCACCGACTGCGCCATCAGATGGGCCTGCGCGGCGGGCCAGCGGCGTTCGTCGAGGGGCAGCGCCTTGCGGCCCGAATCAACCACCTCCATCAGATAGATCACCGGCACATTCAGCTGGCTGTCATAGACACCCCAATGCACGAGGTACCCGCGCCGCCCGCCTGAGACATCGGCGATCCACTGGGCCTGCGGATGCATCTGGGGGAAATAGAGCCCGCCCTTCTGCAAGGCCTCATAATAAAGCCGCTGCGACATCGCATATTGCAGCCGAGTCGGCACCACGCGCTCGCCGACGATCTGGCGCACCATCTCGTCCTTCAACTGTGCCGGCGATGGCATGCCTTCCAGATGCCGCGCCGCCTGCGCGGTATCGTTGGCCATCGTGACCAGTTCCTGAAAAATCGGGAAGCCGCTTTCATGCAGGTCGATGGTCAGATGCTTCTGCCCGATCCCGTCGAGCCGGCCCGAGACGAGGTATTTCAGGCTGAGCGCCTTGAACGTCGCGGCAATGGCGCGGACGTAACCCTCCAGCACATCGCTGTCCATGGCAGAGAAGGCGCGATCCTTCTCCATCTCCTCCGCGACCCCGGTCAGCCGCCGCGTGATCCCCTCGAACTTCGCGAAATAGCGCCGCGCGGCAAGGTCGTCGTCGAGCGCCTTGTGGTCGGTGGTCAGGTCAAGGTCGGGCATCGCGGTCGTTGCCTTCGTGGTCGATGTGAAGCCACCAACGCCAGAATCCGGCAAACGGCGTTCGTAGGATGATGTCGGCCGGGAGTCGTCCATCAAGAGTTGGGAGTTCCGAATGCCTGAGAGCGTGCAGCCAAAGTGAACGCATCAGCGTGCGCGCGACCGTTCCAAAGGCGAGCGCGATCCAAGCGACAGACATTCCAGCCATCGAGAGCGACCGAAAGACAAGTTGCTCGTTCGTTTCAGTGCGTGCGAAGCCGGTAAGGAGGAAATCCGGCAACATGAGGGTCGCGCCGAACATACCTGCCGTGATCGAAAGGATAATTTGACCCCGATAGGTCATCCTTACCCACCATACAGGTTCTTGTCGTGCTTCTCGACGATCTGCTGGAACCGCCGGGCGAAGCGTTCGTCGGCCTTGGCCTTCTGCTCCAGCACCTTGCGGGCAAAGACCATCTGGTCCTCGTGCGCCTCCATCATCTCGGCCATGCGGGTGTTGGTCGCGACGCCGATCCCGGCCATGGCCGCCTGCGCCTCCTGATCGGTCTTGACCCCGATCTCGTTGATCTTGTGGGCCACGTCCTGCTGCTGCGCGGTCTTCAAGCTCTTGGTCAACGCATCATAAAGTACCACCCGCTGCTTGGTGTCCGTCTGCAGCTTGTTGATCAGCACCATCTGGGTCGCCGCCTGATTTTGCAGGCTGTCCACCCAGGTCTTGCCCTTCTCGATATAGCGCTCCAGCGTCTGGGATTTGGCGAGCTTCACCTGCTCATCCTGCACCATCGCGTTGTAGCGCTTGTTCAACTCGGCAAGCTGGCTTTCCAGCTGCGTGCGCTTTGCCGCGTCCTGTTCGACGCTGATCGCGTTTTCGATCTTGATGATCTCGGGGTCGAGCTTCTGGATATCGGCACGGAGCGTTTCCAACTCGCCCACCGTCACCTCGCGGTCCGAAAGCGTCTCGGTCAGGTTGGCCTCGACCTTGTCCTTGTGCTGATTGAGGATGTTGAGCTGACCTTCCAAGAGTTTCACGATCACGTCGGACTTGCCGATCAGGTCCTGCAACTTGTCGTCGATGGAGGCACCGCGCAGGCGTTCCTGCCGCATCGATTCGGATTTGCCCTTGGAGAAGATGCCGATGAAGCTTTCCAGCCCCGTCTTGTTGCGCATCTCATCGAAATCCTTGGAAAAGCCCGCCGTGACATCGTCGAGCCCCATGATCAGTTCGGCGATGTTCGCGTTCATGATCTCGGCATGGGCATGGACGTCATCGAGCGTTGCATTCTCGATGTCGATCGACACGTCGTCGCCGGTCTTGAGCTTCTGCCGCGCAGTTTCGATCCGGCTTGTCAGTTCCGAGATTTTGGCCTGCGCCGCGGAAACCTGTTTCTGGCTTTCAAGAATCTGGGCATCGAAATCGGACATGGGCGCTCCCTGATGTTAAACCTATTTACAATGATGGGGATGCACGGGTCGTTTGTCATCCCCCCGGTTGTCGAAATCGTTATCGCAAAATCCAAACGCGGCGTCATCCTGCAATCTCTGCCCGCCGGATTGTCGTTGCGGCATGGGGGACAGCGGGGCTAGCCTTGCGCCATGCCTGCCGATCTGACCGCCCGCCTGTTCGCCGAGATCGCCGCCCGCCGCGGTGATCTGGTCCGGCTGACGCAGGACTTGATCCGCATCCCGACGGTCAACCCGCCGGGGCGGAATTATCTGGAGATCTGCGAATACCTCGCCGAGAGGCTGGGCCGCGCGGGTTTCAGGGTGGACCTGGTCCGCGCCGAGGGGGCGCTTGGCGATGCGCCCGCGCATCCCCGCTGGAACCTCGTCGCAAGGGCCGAGGGCGGCGGCGCGGGGGACTGCGTGCATTTCAATTCGCATCACGACGTGGTCGAGGCAGGCCATGGCTGGACCCGCGATCCCTTTGGGGCGGAAGTTGAGGGCGACCGCATTTACGGGCGGGGGGCCTGCGACATGAAGGGGGGCTTGGCCGCGTCGATCATCGCGGCCGAAGCCTTCATCGCGGCCTGTCCCAACTATCGCGGCGCGATAGAGATCAGCGCCACGGCGGATGAGGAATCTGGAGGCTTTGGTGGCGTCGCCTACCTTGCCGAACAGGGCTGGTTCGCGCCGGAGCGCGTGCAGCACGTCATCATCCCCGAGCCTCTGCACAAGGACCGCATCTGCCTTGGCCATCGCGGCGTCTGGTGGGCCGAGATCGAGACGAAGGGGCGGATCGCCCATGGCTCCATGCCCTTTCTCGGCGATTGCGCGGTGCGTCACATGGGGGCGGTGCTGGCCGAGATGGAGGCGGCGCTCTTCCCGCTTCTGGCCACGAAGCGCACCGAGATGCCGGTCATTCCGGATGGCGCCCGGCAACCCTCGCTGAACATCAACGCGGTGCATGGCGGTGCGGCGGAACAGGACGAGGACTATACCGGCCTTCCCACCGCTTGCGTCCCCGACCGCTGCCGCATCACCATCGACCGGCGGTTTCTGATCGAAGAGGATCTGGCCGAGGTGAAGCGGGAGGTGACAGCGCTGATGGAGCGGGTGAAGGACGTGCGCCCGTCCTTCGACTACGAGATCCGCGACCTGTTCGAAGTTCAGCCGGTGATGACGGAACGGGACGCGCCGGTTGTCAGCACGACGGCAGCGGCGATCAAACGGGTGCTTGGGCGGCAAGCCAACTACGTCGTCTCGCCGGGCACCTATGACCAGAAGCATATCGACCGGATCGGGCGGCTGAAGAACTGCATCGCCTACGGGCCGGGCATCCTGGACCTTGCGCACCAGCCCGACGAATGGGTCGGCATTCAGGACATGGAAGACAGCGCGAAGGTGATGGCGCTCGTCCTCACCGAACTCCTTACCCCCTGACTTCTTCTTGGCCAAAGTACTCCGGGGGGTTCGGGGGGCAGAGCCCCCCGCCCAATCCGGGCCGCAAGGCCCGGAACCCCTCACACCGCGATATTGTCGATCAAACGCACCTCACCCAGAGCCGCCGCCGCCAGAAGCCGCGCCGGACGGTCCAGTGAGGTGGCCGTCTGAAGTGTTTCAGCGTCGCGCAGGTCGAGATACTCGACTGAAGCGAACCCGGCCGCCAGGATCGCCTCCCGCGCTGCACCAAGCGCTGCATCGGGTGCCGTCCCGCCCCGGATCGCCGCAGCCGCTGCCTGCATTTCCCGGTGAAGCGCCGGGGCGACGGCCCGCTCTGCCGCCGTCAGCCGCACATTGCGCGAGGACATGGCAAGCCCGTCGTCCTCGCGGATCGTCGGGCAGGGAATGATCCGGGTCGGGATGTTCAGGTCGCGCACCAGCCTTTGCACGACCTGCACCTGCTGCCAGTCCTTTTCGCCGAAGAACGCCCGCCCGGCCTGCGTCATGCCGAAAAGCTTGGTCACGACCGTCGCCACGCCGTCGAAATGGCCGGGGCGAAAGGCTCCCTCCATCGGTTCGGACACGCCCGAGACCGTGACCTTGGAGGCGAACCCGTCGGGATAGACCTCCTCCGGGCCGGGCGCGAAGAGCACATCGACCCCGTCCGCCTCCAGGAGCGCCAGATCGTGCGCCTCATCACGCGGGTATTTCTTCAGGTCTTCGGGATTGTTGAACTGCATCGGGTTGACGAAGATCGTCACGATCACCCGGTCGGATTGCTTGCGCGCTTCGCGGGCGAGGCTGAGATGCCCGTCATGCAGTGCTCCCATCGTCGGCACAACACCCACCAGCGCGCCCGCGCGTTTCCAGCCCGCCACCTTCTCGCGCAGAGCCTCTGCGCTCCGGATCACCTCGGTCATTTACCGGGGACCTTTTCACCAAAGACATGTTCGGGTGCCGGGAAGGTCCGCGCCCGGACCTCGGCGGCATAGGCGGCGATGGCACGGTCGGCTTCTTCGCCGAGTTCCGCGTAGCGTTTCACGAATTTCGGCCGGAAAGACGTGAAAAGCCCCAGCATGTCATCGACGACCAGAACCTGCCCGTCACAGTCGACCGAGGCGCCAATGCCAATCGTCGGAATGTCGATCGCGTTCGTGATCTCACGCGCCAGCGCATCGGGCACCTTTTCCAGCACGACCGAAAACGCCCCGGCACGCGCGACCGCCTCGGCATCGCGGCGGATACGCGCCGCATCCTCGCCGCGCCCCTGTACGCGATACCCGCCAAGCGTGTTCACCGCCTGTGGGGTCAGCCCGATATGGGCCATGACCGGAATGCCGCGCGCGGTGAGGAAGGCGATGGTTTCCTCCATATGCACGCCGCCCTCAAGCTTGACCGCCGCCGCCCCGGTTTCCACCATCAGCCGCGCGGCGTTGCGGAAGGCCTGCTCAGGCCCTTCCTCATAGGAGCCAAAGGGCATGTCGATGACGAGCATGGATTTCGCGGTTCCGCGCGCAACGGCCTGACCATGCAGGATCATCATCTCCATCGTGACACCCAGCGTCGAGGGCAGGCCGTGTACCACCATGCCGAGGCTGTCGCCGACCAGGACGATATCGCAATGCGGATCGACGAGCCGGGCTACCGGCGTCGTATAGGCGGTCAGGACCACCAGCGGCGTGCCCCCCTTCCGTGCCCTTATATCGGGAGGAACCGGCCGCTTCACTTCACCCGTCGCACTCATACCGCCCTCCTTCGCAGTCGCAGAAAAAGGATAGCCGCAACGCAGCATCATTTCCAGCTTCGAGTTCGCGCTACTATACGCCGCCCGTCGGGCGGGTCCAGCAAAGGCTTGTGCCCCATTGCCTTTGAAACGGGCAGAGGGCAAATCTTGCGACCGTGCCCCAACAGGAAAGACAACCATGCCCGACTTCCTCCGCCTGACCCCCGACGCCGCCAAGGCGGAACACGATGCCCCCGCGCCAGAGAAACTGATTTCAGGCGATCCCCGGTTCACCACCTGGAATGCGGAGGAAATCGACGGGCTTTACTGCGGCATCTGGGAAGCGACGCCGGGAAAGTGGCGCATCTCATATGACGAGTGGGAGTATTGCCGCATCCTCAAGGGCCGTTCGGTGATTACATCGGACGACGGCACGGAATATCCTCTGGCTGCCGGTGACAGCTTCATCCTGCGTCCGGGCTTTTCCGGCACATGGGAAGTGATCGAGACGACACGGAAGGATTACGTGATCCGGCTTTAGCCCGCGCTGTCCTCCAGCGCGCCATAGATGGTCTCGGGCGAGACGATCTTTGGCGGCAGTTCCATGCCACGATTGGCCATCGCCTCTCCCTCGATCCGCACTGAGTCCTCATAGGTGCGGATCACCACGCGGGTACCGAGAGGGACGCGGTCATAAAGGTCGATGATGTCCTGATTGAAGAGGCGGATGCAGCCTGCCGAACCGGAATTGCCGATCGATCCGAGATCGTTGGTGCCGTGGATCCGGTAAAACGTGTCGCGTGAGCCGGAATAGAGATAGAGCCCGCGGGCACCGAGGGGGCTGGCGAGCCCGCCCGGAATGCCATTGGCGAAGGGGCCATAGACCTCGGGCTCACGCCGCAGCATGTTCGCCGTGGGCTGCCAGCCCGGCCATTCCTCCTTGCGGCGGATTGTGGTGGTGCTGCGCAGCGTCTTGCCCGCGCGCCCGACGGCGATCGGATAGCGCCAGGCGCTGCCGTCTTCGTTCACGAAGAAAAGGAACTTCGCGAAGGGGTCGATCTCGATCACCCCGGGCGCCTGATCGCCAGTATAGGCGACGAGCGACCGGCGGTTGACGCCTTCGAGATATTCGGAAGGCACACCAGGCAGCAGGTATTCTCCATCCGCTACCGGGCCATAGCCTTCGACGAAATTCGACTGGGCGACATCGGCGCCGACCTCTTCAAAAACTTCACCCGACCGGGCGCAGCCCGTGAGTGCGCCGGCTGCGGCCAAAGCGGCAAAACCCCGCCGCGTCATCGTAATCCCGCCCATGTGCCGCCTCCCCGGACTGTTCGCGTGCCTATCGAGTAGCAGCGCCTGCACGTTCTGCCAACGCCGATACCGCTCACATGATCGATGTGTTGCGATTCCGCCGCCAAGGCGGGAGTTATTCCGGAATACGAACTGTGATTGTCTGGAACGCGCCCTAAACGACCGTCCCGATAGGCAGACATCCTGCCAGGGTCGATATTCCGCCAATGCGCTTTGTAGAATGGGTCGTCTGTGAATCGTCTGCCCCCGCGATCTACAGACTAGCCATATCAAGTGTCGGCAACAAAGGCAGGTTTGTCCGGCAGACCGTGCGTTCGATCACCTCCGGTTTTACACACGCGGCGAAGGGCCGGTAAGCGGGGCAGCGATCGCAGCATCGTGAAGATGGGACAAAGGTCCGGAAAACGACTATAGCGCAGCACTTAAACCAACGCCCCCGCCGCGGTCACATCGTATCAAGGCGAAACTTCAGGAACCGCTCGCCCTCATAGTCCACGTCGCCCAGCGCCCGCGCGCCCAGCCGCGCCAGCGCGCCGAGCTTGCGGCGCGAGGGCGGCAGCAGGAAGGTCACGTAAGAAATGCGGGCATCGGCCCGCGCGAAGTCCAGCGCCTGTTTCGCGATCCGCATCCCGAGGCCGAAATTCTCAGGGCGCAGCACCAGCCCGAAATCCCACTCTTCACCCTCTTTCTGGAACCCGCCCCAGCCGACATAGGTCCCATCCGCCAGAAACGCCCAATGGCCCAAGCCGTCGCGCTGCCAGCAGGCTTCCTTGGTAGCCACGAACGCGTCCAGCCGGTCGCGATCCCAGGTGAAGGTCAGGAGCGGCATATGCTCGGCCATGCGCGGATCGGACATATGCGCGATGATCTCCTCCGGCGCGATCTCGGGCAGCCGCGCAAAGGTGATCCTGGTATCTTCGGAATGTGCCATCAAGACGTGCCGGTTCGGGTTCAGTCCCGCATATCGGGGGCACCCCGTCGCGGGTCAAGCGCAACCCGCCCAATTGCACATCACATGCCGGTGTGGCCCGTCACTCTTCCAGCCCAAGCCGGATCAGGCTTTGCCGGAACTCGACCTCCACCGTTTCATCGCCATACCGTCCGGCCAACCGCTTCAACCCGAAGCGAACATGCGCCATGTCGCGGTAATAGGAGAGGAAAGCGAGGTTGATGCCCGCCCCCGCAGCCGAACCCAGAACCGGCACCGACTGGCTGGCAAGCTTGCGGCCAAGGACGATGGCCAAAGCCGGGGCCACTTGCTGGATCATCGCCTGCAAGGTCGCGCCGTTGACGGCCAGCCTTGTGCCGAGGAACGAGGTATCGACCCCGTCATCGCCCGCCAAATGCCCGCCCGCCCCGAAGATCTCCAGACAGATGAGCCGCGTCTCTTCCGCGCCCGGATCGAAGCCGTACTGACCCGCAACCTTCTGCATCGCCCCGAAAAACACCGCGACCGTCGCGGGCAATTCCACCATGGCCGAGCCGATGCCGCCAAACCCGCCCAGCGCGCCACCCGTCGCGGCGGCAACCCGGTGACCCCAATCGCCGGTCTCGGGCACGGAAGGATGCGAACCGACCTTGCCCGCCGCCCAGTAAGCGCCTTCCAGAATTTCCGCCGTGCCCGTCTGGATCAGCCGCTTGACGCTTGTGGGCAGGCCCGAAAACCGTGTCTCGACCTTGCCTCCAATGGTGTTCATCACCCGCATCACCGGCCCGTTGGCGCGTTTAAGGCGCAGGGCCAAAGCCGACAGCTCCACAAGGGCGTCGGGGGGCAGGGTCAGGACCGGCACGCCGTCCAAAACCGCCGGAACCGGAAGGTTCGTTTCGTTTTCCATGTCTTATAGATATGAAGCGGCAGGCCGCGCTTCAATCCACCGCCCTTGTAACCGCACCCGAAACGCCGTCCCAGGCGCCGGGCCGCAGCGCGAGGCCCAGCACGCGGTCGGGGTTCGTTGGCGGCGGCATCTCCACCCCCTCAAGCTTGCGGAACCCGAACTTGCGGTAATAGGGATAGTCGCCGACCAGAAGCACACGCTCCCATCCCAGACGCGCCGCCTCGGCAAGGCTCTCATGCATCAGGATCCCACCCAGCCCTTCGCCCTGCCGGGTCGGGTGCACCGCGATGGGACCGAGAAGCAGAACCTTCTGCCCGCCGACCAGCACCGGCCAGTACCGGATCACGGCGGCAAGCGTTCCATCCGGGTCGCGCAGGGTCAGGCACAGTTCGGCGACCTTCGGCACACCATCGCGCAACCGGTAAGAGGACAGGGCCGTCCGCCCCGGCGCAAAGCAGAGGTCATAAAGCGCCTCGACCTCCCACCAGTCGGCCTCCGTCTCCTCCTCAAGCCTGTACAAGGGCGCGTCTCTCCTCGAATCCGCTGGAATTCGCCCCTAACATGCGGGCAGGATCGGTTCAAACCTGAATGAGAGGCGCGATGTTCTACCGACCGGAAGACGGCCACGGCCTGCCGCACAATCCCTTCAACGCGATCATCACGCCGCGCCCCATCGGCTGGATCTCCTCGCGCGGCGCAAGCGGAGACAACCTCGCCCCCTATTCCTTTTTCAATGGCATCGCCTACACCCCGCCGCAGGTCATGTTCGCCTCCACGGGTCGCAAGGACAGCCTCAGGAATATCGAGGAAACCCGCGTCTTCGCCGTCAATATCGTCGAATATGCCGCGCGCGAGGCGATGAACCTCACCTCGGGCGCTTATCCCCCCGGCACCGACGAATTCACGCTGGCGGGCGTCGAGCGCACCGAGTGCGAAACCATCCCCTGCCCGCGCGTGAAGAACGCCCCGGCCGTACTCGAATGCCGGGTGACAGAGATCGTCCGGCTTCTGGGCAAGGACAACCACCTGATCATCGGCGAAGTCACAGGCATCCACCTGCGCGACGATTGTGTCGTGAACGGCCGCTTCGACGTGACAAGGTTCCATCCCCTCGCCCGCGGCGGCTATCGCGACTATTCGGTGGTGACAGAGGTTTTCGAGATGGTCCGGCCGGGGCAGGAATAAAACTCTGCCGAGGTGATGCATTCCAACGCCCTGCAACTCCGAAGGGGATCACCAAACTGCAGAAGCGAAAAGATGGCTCGCCTCACACGCACCGCAATCAACCGGCCTGGGGGGAAACGCGCCTGCCATCCCGGACCTGCCTTTTTCACAGCTAATGGAGTTCCAGATCCAGCAGTTCTGACGCCTCGGCAAGAAACACCAGACGCTCATCCAGCATCCAGTCACGGAAGCTCCGCATGGCGGGCGTCAGCGACCGGCCGGCGGACCAGACGAGGGTGTAGGGATAGGAATAGTGCGTGAAAAGACGCGGGCCCAGAGGGGCAATCAGGCGTCCGGCGCGCATCTCGGCAAAGCTTGAAACCAGCCCGCAGAGAACGAGCCCCTGCCCCGACAGGGCGGCGCGGACACCCGCAACCCGGTTGGGCGGGTCACGGTCATCACGCCTGATCCCGTGGCGCTCAAGAAGCTCGGCCCATCCCACGATCGCGGGATCCCCCGCCGTTGGCGAATACCGGTAAAGCGGGATACCCGTCAGGTCGCGGGTCGTCTCACTGAGCCCGTGATCCCTTGCGAATTCCGGCGTGCAAAGCGGCATGAACCCGCCATCGAACAGATGTTCACACCTCAACTCAGCCGTGATGGACGGAGAAACCCGGACCGCCATGTCGGCCTCTCCCCGCACAAGGTCGACGAACTTGTCGCCAAGATCGAATGTCACCTCCACCTGCGGACTGCGATCATAGAATGCGGGCATACGTTCGGTCAGCCAGTCCTCGTGAAACCACTTGAACGTCGCCAGCCGCAGTTTCTCGGCCCGCCGCACGGCGCCAAGCTGGTCCACCGCATCTCCGATCTGACCAAACCCGACGGTAAGTTGCGCCGCAACCTGACGCGCCGCCTCGGTCGGCACGACGCCGGACGGGTGCCGGTCAAAGAGCTTGACGCCAAGATAGTCCTCAAGTCCCCGGATCTGCTGGCCGATCGCCGCGACGGTCACGCCAAGCTCTTCTCCGGCAGCCGAGAAACTGCCCTTCCTCAGGGTCGCTTCCAATGCGCGCAAACCGTTGAGATGCGAGAGTTTCATACGCGCAATATAGCTCAGCTTTATACCTTTGTGGAAAATCTGAGGTGAACCCAAACCGTCCTTCGCCGATCCTTCAATCATCCACTGAAGGAGAATGAAAATGACCCTGAAACGTTACGTCATAGAACGCGACATCGTCGGCGTCGGTGCGATGAGCGGCGATGAATTGTCGGCAGCGTCCAGAACCTCGAACGACGCCCTGGCAAAACTCACGCCCCGCGTTCAGTGGAGCCATTCCTACGTGACCGGCGACAAGACGTTCTGCATCTATTTCGCCGAGGACGAGGACGCGATCCGGGACCATGCCAGGATCAGCGGCTTTCCCGCCACGACCATAACCGAGGTCCAGACCATCATCGACCCTGCAACCGCGGTCTGACCCGCAAATTCAGGAGAACATCATGAAACGCATTTCGAGCACGGTGCCTGTCACCGTTGCGGCGGGACTTTGCCTTGCCAATGCCGCCCTCGCCGAAAGCATCGTCGACCGGGTTCGCGCTGCAACAGACCGGTTCACGGATATCAGCGTTGCCAAGGCCGAAGGCTATGCGCCGATTCCCTGTGCAAGCGGTGACGGCGGCGGCACGATGGGTATCCACTATGTCAACATGGGATATCTGACCGGGGACGACAACGCGCTCGACATCGCCAGGCCCGAGGCCGTCATGTACGAACCGCAGGCTGACGGCAGCCTGGTTCTGGTCGGTGTGGAATACATCACCTTCGTCGGGCCAGCTTCAATCGAAGGGCATCTGATGCACTTTCGCGGCGCGCCCAACCGCTACGGCCTCGACCCGTTTTACGAGCTCCATGTCTGGACCCACCGCGAAAACCCGGCAGGCCAGTTCGCGGACATGAACGGGAACGTGTCCTGCCGGTTCGCCGGTCGTTGACCCGCCCCGCCAACGATCCCCCGCCTGCTCTCCGGCAGGCCGGGGACCCTTACACAAGGCATAATAAGCTCAGTTTGTCGCACCCGCCCCAGGCACATTCTCCTGCCAGATCGCTTCGACAACGCTTACGTTCATCACATGCTCGTCATTCTGATCGACGATCACCCTGACCGCATCGCCATAGATTTCCTTCGCGACCCCGGCGAAATGGCTTGCCGCAGGGTCCATGAAGCAGCAGTTGTCGCGATCATTGAAGACAAAGTATTGCACCCTCTCTTCGGCCGTCTCGCCACGCCGGCTTCCCAGATGGTATAATTGCCAATAGTCGAACGCGTCATAGATCGACGCCGCGACCTCTTCGTAGTCGGCATGGAATGCTTCGGAGGTGCGATACACATTCGGCAGACTGCCCGCATAGACGATCGAATAGTCGATCTCGGGGAACAGCGCAGCCATCCAGACCGTGTACCAGCCACCTCCGGAAATCCCCATGACCGAGACATTCTCGTAATCGTCGATAATGGACTGAATCGTGTAGTAGTGCGGAGACAGGAACAGGGTCAGGAAATCGTAGGCGGGAAGAGTAACGTCGTGAAACACCATATAACTGCCGTGACGGTGCGCCTCGCGCCAGTCCATGCGCGTCACCTGACCCGGATAGCGTCCACTCGGGAATTCCACCGGCCCTGTATTCTGCCCGAGTCCGACCATCGACATCGACAGGAAATCACATCCCTGCTCTACCGCTTTCGTTAGCAGGGTGTTGTGATAGTCCATGTCGAACGGACCGGCTCCGTGTCCCTGAATGTAAATTCGCAGGCAGGATGCACCCCCGGCCGCCTTTGAAAGCAGCGATTTCGTCGTCAGACCGTATAGCTGTGCGGAAATTTGTCGTGATCCGTCACCCATATCTTCGCTGGTCACCTTGACCCTGTCTGAAGGCAGAATGACCCTCGATCGAAGATCATTTCGCGTCGCCTCGATGTCAGCCGACATTGCGTCAAGCGCTGTCGCAATCGCATCGGTGTTAAGCGTGAAACCCGCCATCTTCGGAACGGGTTTTTCATGGAACAGACGATACAGGTCCCGCACTTGGTCGATGGGTGGCAGCCTCCAGTACCCTGTGGCAATTCCGTAGGAAAACGATGCCGCGCACAATGCGAGAACCAGAATGACATTCTTGATTTTCATGCGTTTAACCCAAGAAGATTGCTTAAAGGCACGTGCAGGGAACTGCCGCTATTGGCTTTGTCGCGCCGTGCAGACGCTCCGCGGCAAAAAGCCTGAACTGACGAAACCCGAGAGACGCTGCGGTTATTGGAGGCTTTCACCATTATCAGCTCCACGAAAGATTCTACTGGCGCCACCGATGGGCCCGCACGGCCGACCGTAGAGTTGTGCGGCGCGACACCTTTAATCCTTTTGAATTGGTATGCTTTTGACAGTGATGCCTGACATCATGACCCTGTTTGCCTGCAGTCAATCTTACACTTCAATTCACGATCTGTCCGGCAGTATGAGATTGACCCGGAAGGACAGAGAGAGACCGAACTCCACTTTGAGTGCGCTCATCAGAGTTGTCAAATTAGCATCGCCGCTGATTGGGGTGTTGTCTCGTGGTAATCAGGTTTTGACTGTCGTTGTCTTATGATTGTTGACCAAACACCGTTCGCAAGCATGCATACAGCGTCGAGTTGTCTACCGACGGGAGGTTCTGCCGATAGCGTCTGATTTTCATATTCGTGCGCTGGGTGGCATAAATAGTGCATCCTGGCTGTGACGCCATTTGCTCGATCCCTCCATCAACGACTTGCCATACGATTTGCCGACAGAAAGCCGACGCTTCGCCGACGCTGTTTCCCGTGCTAGGAGGGGGGCGTTTCGGACGCTCCGGGAGGGCACATGAAGAAGACCGTCAAGGATTATATCCGCACCATCGCCGACTTCCCGCATGAGGGGATCATGTTCCGCGATGTGACCACGCTTTTCGCCGATGCGCGTGGCTTCCGGATGGCGATCGACCAGCTTTTGCACCCCTATGCGGGCGAGGAAATCGACAAGGTCGTGGGGCTGGAGGCGCGGGGCTTCATCCTTGGCGGCGCGATTGCGCACCAGCTTTCGGTGGGGTTCGTGCCCATCCGCAAGAAGGGCAAGCTGCCGGGCGCCGTGATCAGCCAGGCCTACAAGCTCGAATATGGCGAAGCGGTGATGGAGGTACATGACGATGCCCTGATGGCGGGCGAAAAAGTGTTGATTGTCGATGACTTGCTGGCCACGGGTGGAACCTGCGAGGCGGGGATCAAGCTTTGCGAAAGGCTCGGCGCCGAGGTCATCGGCTGCGCCTTCGTCATCGACCTGCCCGATCTCGGGGGGCGCAAACTGCTCGAAAAGCTCGGCATGAACGTGCATGTTCTTTGTGAATTCGAAGGGGCGTGAGACCTTAACCATTCGGTAAGGTTTGTCCGAATAGATTGGCGGTATCCGGTTCGCACCTGCAGAGGCTTGCAGCTCATGTAACCGCCGTTCGCTCTGGGCCCCGCCGGTTCTCCGCCGGTGGGGCTTCGGTGTCAGAGGACGGCACCCGGGTTCATGATTCCGATTGGATCGAGCGCCACCTTGATCGCCCGCATCGCAGCCAGCTTTGCCGGGTCGCCATAACGCACCAGATCGTCCCGCTTGAGCCGTCCGACCCCGTGTTCAGCGCTGATGGAGCCGCCGTGGTCGTGCACAAGATTATGCACGGCGCGCTGGATTTCCCCTGCCTTTTCAATGTGATCGACCGCCCGTCCACCCTTTGGCGGAAAGACGTTGTAATGCAGATTGCCGTCGCCGAGATGGCCGAAGCAGTTGATCCGGAAGGGGCCGAGCCGCTCCACCCTAGGCCCCGCCACGCGCAGAAATGCCGCGATCTCGGACAACGGCAGCGAGATGTCGTGCGAGGCGATGGCGCCGATCCGGCGGTTACCCTCCGGCAGGGCCTCACGCAGATCCCAGAGTGTGGCCGCCTGCGCGGCGCTCGATGCGATGATCCCGTCGGTGACGAGGTCTCCGGCTGCCTCATAGGCTCCTGCGAGAACCATTTCGGGATCGAGGCCAGGGGGAAGGCCGATCTCTGCCAGAACCGACCATTCCGGGCGGTCAGCGAAGGGCTGGCGTTGCTCGGGCACCACCTCATCGAGGAACAAAAGGCCCTGCCGGTGGATCAGTTCGAAACTGGTGACATTGCCCCCCGTCGCCTCCTGGATCAGCGACAGCAGCGACAAAGCCGCCTCGGGTCCGGTGACGACGAACATGGCCGTGCCGGTGGCAGCAGGCTTCGGGAAAAGCCGCAGTGTAGCGGCAGTGATGATGCCAAGCGTGCCTTCAGAGCCGATCAGCAGGTCCTTTAGATCATAGCCGGTGTTGTCCTTCCTGAGCCGCTTCAGCCCGTTCAGCACGGACCCGTCGGGCAAAACCGCCTCCACACCAAGGCACAACTCACGTGCATTGCCATAGCGCAAAACCGCCGTGCCCCCGGCATTGGTAGCCAGATTGCCGCCGATCCGGGCGGTGCCTTCGGAGGCGAGCGACAAGGGAAAGAGCCGCCCTGCCCCCTCCGCCGCCGCCTGCACCTCGGCCAGGGTCATGCCCGCCTCGGCGATCATCAGCCCTTCCTCGGGCCAGATGCCACGCAGCGCGTTCATACGCTCCAGAGACAGGATCAAAGGTTCCGGGCCTTCCGGCATCACCTGCCCCAGGACAAGCCCGGTGCCACCGCCCCAGGGCAGGATACCGACCCGCGCCTCGACGCAGGCGCGGACGATCGCGACGGCCTCGGTGGTCGACCGCGGTCTCGCCACGAGCGCCTCGGCCGTCATCGCCCTACGTCGCGGTTCCTCCAGATAGCGCGGCTCTGCCGCCGTTACCGTGTCCTCGGGCAACAGGGTGGCGAGCCTCTTGGCGAAACTTGCATCGGCGGGGTTCAGCATGGGCCCGATGAAGCATGCAAGCGGCGCGACGGCAAGAGTTATTCCAGCAGCCGTGGCATCAGGACGATGACGGTGGGTCGCGACGGCAGGCTGGTCAGTGACACCTCCAGCGACGTGTCCTCGCGGATGTCCACGAGGAACTCGTCCTTCATGCCGGCAAGGAAGGCCGACAGCGTGCCCGCACCGAACCAGTGCATCGGCAGCACGATAGAGGAGCGGAGCCGTTTTACCACCGCGATCATGGTCGGCAGGTCCAGCGTCATGCCGCCATCGACCGGCACCATCACGACATCGAGACGGCCAAGAGCCGCGTATTGCTGCGGCGTCGGTTCGTGGTGCAGATGTCCGAGATGGCCGATGCAGAGCCCCGCCACCTCGAAGACGAAGATCGAGTTGCCGGCGGCTTCGACCTGACCGCCGGGGCGGCGGATGTCGGTCGGCACGTTCCTTACCAGCATCTCGCCAAGGTCAAGATGATGCTCCGCCGGTTCCCCGGTCCAGTCCCAGCCTTGCAGGACATTCGGGATGCGTTCATCTGGCATGGACGTCCAGTGTGAGGAATGCGCGTGGTTCATGGTCACGACATCCGGCACCACATCGGCGGGACCGAGCATATCGGTATAGTCGGTCGCGACCGACAGCCCGCCATAGGTCTCGATGAAATAGGTCGAATGGCCGACATAGGACAGGCGCACCGTCTCGGATGGCAGGGGATCACCCCACCCGGCGCGCCACACCATGTCAGGCGCGGCATCCGCGATGGCGATGCAATGGCTGGGCGTTCGTGTCTGCGCGGCGGCAACCGACGCAAGCGAAAAGGCAAGGCAGGCGGTCAAGATACGGGCGATCACGGGCGGCTCCTCCACGCGCAGTTTAAACCAAGTTCAGTCTAACCCTAGCGAAAACCGATATCGGTAACGCCTCCGTGTTGGCTGGACCTCGTGAGAGCCTCAGAAGGATTAAATACATTTCAATGCTTTAAGCATGAATGGTCGAGATCTGGGCAAAACTGCCCATGCCGCGTTTGCGGGCATCCTGCATCCTTGGACGCATCCGCATTGCAGCGGGCCAAACCCGGCACACCGAGGAAAGGACATTCCGATGACCGTATTTCCGACCAAGCTTCTGCTCGCAGCTCTCATGATCACCGCATTCGGCGTAACCCCCGCCGCCTCCCAATTCGGCGGCCCCGTATTGCCGCGCCTGACATTCCCCGATCCCGCCCCGACGGACGGCCAGGAAACCGACGCAGACTGCCCTGCACAGCAGACTTGCCCGACCAAGACCTGAGCGTTGATACGGCGTTCTCGCTCACCCCGGCAGACGCGGCGTCGGTTCATCCTTTGACGGTTCGGCATCGAACATCGCCCCTACGGTCTGGAACACCGACAGGGCCTCGCCCAGCGCCCGGTTCGACGTGACACCTACCTTGTCATGCACCGCCTGAATCTGGTTGCGGATCGTCTTTTCCGCCCGCCCGGTCTTCTCGGCGATCTGCTGCGGGCTCTGGCCCGACGCCAGCGCGCTGCAAATTTCCGCCTCGCGTGGAGTCAGTTCGAAAACATTGCGCAACAGCTCGGTGCTGATCGTGGCGTCGGCAGGGGCGCCCACGAAGACCGCAAAAAGGCTCTGCCGGTCATAGAGATCCCGATCCGTTGGCGTGCCACGCGTCATCGCGGGATGAAATGGCGCAATGCACAGCGCGATACGCCCCTCGCCTGCATCGAACCGCATTCCGCGCGGGGACATGTCCTCTCCGGTTTCGCGCAAGTGTCGGCGAAACGCCGCAAGGTCGCGGTCATTGGCAAAATGCACCCGGCTGCCCGCATCCAGCCGGACAATGCGTCCCCGTTCCAGCAGGCGCTGGCCGGAGGCATTCGCCATCTGCAAGCGCCCCTCGCCATCGGTGATCATCATCGGCAGAGCTATGGCGTCGATGAATCCGGCATAGGTTTCCGCCGCCTCCTTGGCGAGGTTCAGCGCCCGGGCCAGCCGCGCCGCGCGCACAGCATGCGGCGCCAGCAGCTTCAGGATACGCTGTAGGCGCGCGTTATCTTTCGGCCTCGGGTCGCGTTCGTTTTCGGCAATCACGAAGGCCGCCCGGCGACCGTCCGACATCGAATAGTTGATCGCAGTCCAGTGGCCCAGTCCGAGCGGCTCCAGTTGTTGCTTGTAGGCGGCAAAGTCGCGGAACTCTTCTTCGGAATAAAGTGCGCGCGAATAGACGATCTCGCCCAAAGTCTGTTTCTGGCGCGCCAGCATGACAAGGATCATGTCCTTCTCGTAATGCTCAGGGTCGCGGGCAAGACGCGCAAGCATGGTCTGAACGTCCTGCAACTCATCCGCCGTCGCACCCTCGGTAATGTAGCTGTCGAGAAGATGGTCCATGTCGAAGGACATGACAGCCGCGACATGGCCGGGGCACAATTCGGGAATGCGCGCCATCAGGCTTTGCCACTGCGCGCCCTCGAACGCGGAATCGTAGACCAGCCCGATCAGTGCACTGAGGTCGTCGAGTTCAAGATCCCTTTCGGACATGACGCTGTCACCCCACCCGGTATCATCGTAGCAACCGACGCGACGCAGTGTCAAAACCAGCTCGGAACGGTGGGAGCACTCAGACGGCGGCTGACATATCAAGTTGGCCGCGTGGCGCGAGTCGCCCTACCCGATCTCGGTGCGCCCGCGGCGGTCGCTGCGCAGATTGGCGTAAAGGACATGGTTGCGCCAGCGACCGTTGATCTGAAGATAGCTCTGCGCGACGCCTTCGTATTTGTAGCCGCACTTTTCCAGAACAGCGCGGGACGCGGCGTTTTCGGGCAGGCAGGCGCTTTCCAGCCGCGACAGGTCGAGCGTGGTGAAGCAGTAATGGATAACCGCACGCAACGCCTCGGCCATGTAGCCCTTCCGCGCATGGGGCGCACCGATCCAGTAGCCGATTGTCGCCGCCTGTGCCGGGCCTCGGCGGATATTGTCGACCGTCACCGCGCCCAAAAGCGCGTCGTCATCGCGCCGGATCAGAAAGAGCGGTACCGCCGTACCGCCGCCCTCGGCGCGCTGCGCCCAGTAGACACGATTGGTGAAGGCTTTGCGGGTCAGGTGATCGGCGGCCCAGACCGGTTCCCAGGGGCTCAGGAACTCGCGGCTCCGGTCCCTCAGCGACGACCAGTCGCGATAGTCACCATGCTGCGGCAGGCGCAGCGTCATGCGCTCGGTCTCGATCCGGACACGGCGCCGTCTGAGCAGCATCAGGCCGCGAGCCTGTCGCGCAAGGCCCCGAGCGAGGGCGCGTTTTCGACCGGCCCGTAGAGCGCCAGCGCCGTCTGGGCCCGGCCTGCAAGTCCACCGGCAAAGGTGCGGATGCCCGCACGGGTGACAGCGTCGATCTCCGCCGCAGTCTCGGCGACGTCCTGCACCCGGCCCCAGATCGCCAGATGCCGGGCCATGCGCTCGGCACGCGCCGAGGGGCTTTCGAGACCCATCAGAAGTCCCGCCTTCATCTGGGCGCGTGCGCGGGCAAGTTCCGCCTCGCTCATATCCTCGGCCGCGCGCTTCAATTCGTCCATCGTCAGGGTGCAAAGATCGCCGATCTCCTCGGCCGAGGTGCCGGCATAGATCGTGATCATGCCGGTATCTTCATAGGCACCGGCCTGCGCATAGATCGAATAACAGAGCCCCCGCTCCTCGCGGATCTTCTGGAACAGGCGCGAGGACATTCCGCCGCCGAGCGCCGTCGCATAAACCTGTCCGGTGAAAAAATCGGCGTCGGTGACGGAAGGCGCCTCGAAGCCCATCGCGAAATGGACCTGTTCCAGATCCTTGACCTCGCGCCGCTCCCCCCCGGCCCAGGTGGCCCGCTGAAGGGGTCGCGCGCCGACGGGTTTCAGGCCGCCGAAGATGCCCTCTGCCGCTTTCACGATGGCGTCGTGATCGACCGCCCCCGCCGCCGAGAGGATCATCTGATCCGGCCCATAATGTTCGCCAACAAAGCCCGTCAGATCGCTGCGCCCGAAGCTCGACACCCGCTCGGCCGGGCCAAGGATCGTGCGGCCCAAGGCCTGATCCGGAAAGGCCGCTTCCTGCAACCAGTCGAAGATGATGTCGTCGGGCGTATCGAGCGCCTGCCCAATCTCCTGCAGGATCACATGACGCTCGGTCTCGATCTCTTTCTCGTCAAAGACCGGGTTCAACACGATGTCGGAAATGACGTCCAAAGCCAGCGGCACGTCGGCCTCCAGCACCCGGGCGTAATAGGCGGTCATCTCGCGGCTTGTATAGGCGTTGATATAGCCGCCCACATCCTCGATTTCCTCGGCGATCTGAAGGGCGGTGCGCCGCGCCGTGCCCTTGAACGCCATGTGCTCAAGGAAATGCGCAATGCCGTTCTGTTCCAGCCGCTCGTGCCGCCCGCCCGCCGTCAGCCAGACACCGATGGAGGCCGAGGCAAGGCCGGGCATCCGTTCGGTCGCGATGCGCAACCCGTTCGGCACGGTGGTCAGTCTGATCGTCAAGCCTTCCGCCTTTCATGGACCAGCGCCTCAAGGGCTGCCAGGTCATTCGGCACAGATGTAACACGTTCGGGGCGGGAGAAAAGATCACCCATGCGTTCGGGCAGGCCCGGGCGCTGACCCGTGGCTTTTTCGACCGCATCAGGGAATTTCGCCGGATGCGCGGTGGCGAGCGTGATCATCGGCACGTTCCGATCACGGTTCACATCCGCAACGGCGACACCCACCGCCGTGTGCGGGCAGAGCAGTTCACCCGTCGCCTTGTGCATGGCCGTGATGGTGGCGAGCGTCTCTTCCTCCGACACCCGGCCCGAGGCGAAGAGATCGCGCAAAGCCTGAATCGCGCCCTGGCTGACGGTGAAGCCGCCCGTCTCCTTCATCTCGGCCATGAGGGCCGACACCGCCTTGCCGTCGCGCCCGTAGGCGTCGAACAGCGCGCGTTCGAAGTTGGAGGATATCTGGATATCCATCGAGGGCGAAATCGAGGGTTTGACCCCGTCCATCTGATACCGCCCGCGTGTCAGGCAGCGGTGCAGGATGTCGTTCTGGTTCGTCGCGATCACCAGGTTGTCGATGGGCAGGCCCATGCGTTTGGCGATGTAGCCCGCGAAGATGTCGCCGAAATTGCCGGTGGGAACAGTGAAGCTGACCGTACGATCCGGCGCGCCCAGCGACACGGCGGAGGTGAAGTAATAGACGACCTGCGCCAGCACTCGCGCCCAATTGATCGAGTTCACACCGGCCAGCCCCACCGCATCGCGGAACTCGAAATGGTTGAACATGTCCTTCAGCCGAGCCTGGCAATCGTCGAAATCGCCCTTGAGGGCCAGCGCGTGCACATTGGCCTCAGACGGCGTCGTCATCTGACGGCGCTGCACCTCGGACACTCGGCCCTCGGGGAAGAGGATGAAGACATCAACGTTGTCCAATCCCCGGAACGCCTCGATCGCCGCCGATCCGGTATCGCCCGAGGTTGCGCCGACGATGGTGACGCGCCGCCCCTCGCGCTTCAACGCGATCTGGAAAAGCTGGCCGATGAGCTGCATCGCAAAATCCTTGAACGCGAGCGTGGGCCCGTGGAACAGCTCCAGAAGGAAATGGTTGGGCGCAAGCTGCACCAGCGGCGCGCGGGCGGTGTGGCCGAAACCCTGATAGGCCTTCGCGATCGCCGTGCGGAACTCGTCGTCGCTGAACGCATCGCCGACGAAAGGCCGCATCACACGAAAGGCGGTCTCTTCATAGGACAGCCCACCAAGCGCCCGGATCTCGTCCACCAAAAGGGTCGGGATCGTCTCAGGCACATAGAGCCCGCCATCGCGGGCAAGGCCGGTCAGCATCGCCTCGCCGAAACCCAGAACCGGGGCCTCGCCCCGCGTCGAGATATAGCGCATGTCAGTTCCTCAATTCTTCCGCTGCCTGATACGCCAGAGCAGAAACGCTGTCATCCCCGCCCAGACCCCAGCCAGCGAAAACCAGGTGATCGCATAGCCGCGGTGGTCGTTCGGGATGGCGGACGTATCGACCGGCACCGGGACGATACCTTGGTCATCGCCCTCTTCCGTCCGGACCACGACAAGAACCGGCAGGGTTTTGACGCTTTCAGACATCGCGGCCACGTCACGGGCGAACCAGAGGCCGGTCTTTTGATCTGGCGGCGGGGTGAAGCTGTCGGAATCGTCGGGCCACAAGAGGTTACCGGTGACGTTCAACGCCACACCTGGGCGCGGCATGGCGCGGCCGGATTCGGGGATGAAGCCGCGATCCAGAAGGATGCGCCGCCCGTCCCCGGCCTCAAAGACCGCGACGACCCGGAAACCGGGACCAAGTTCCTTTTGGCCGGACAGGACCAGAAGTTCCACACCCGTGGTGCGCCCGGCGACTGTGACGGGGCGGTAAAGGTCCGCTACCGGATCGGGTTCTGCGATGGACGAAAGGGCCACGGGCTCCGCCCCGATCCGCGCCTCGATCCCGGCGATCACGCCCTCTTTCCATGCCAACCGCCGGACCTGCCAGAACCCGAGCGACATCAGGATGGCGATGCCACCGGCACCGAGGATCAGGGCAGAGAGATAGCGACGCATGGAACCCTCAAAGTGAAAACGCGGGGGTCGCCCCCCGCGTTTCGCATGTCCGTCAGGGGGGTGCCGATCAGGCGCCCCAGATGTAGATCGCGGCGAAGAGGAAGAGCCAGACCACGTCAACGAAGTGCCAGTACCAGGCTGCGGCCTCGAACCCGACATGCTGCTCGGGCGTGAAATGGCCCTTCATCGCGCGGAACATGCAGACCAGAAGGAAGATCGTCCCGATGATCACATGCGCGCCGTGGAAGCCCGTCGCCATGAAGAACGAGGCGCCATAGATGTTACCGGCAAAGCCGAAAGCAGCGTGGCTGTATTCGAAGGCTTGGAAGAAGGTGAAGAGCGCGCCGAGGGCAACCGCCAGCGCCAGCCCGTTCACCATGTCCTTACGGTTGTTTTCATGGGCGATGGCATGGTGCGCCCAGGTCGCTGCGGCACCCGAGCACAGAAGGATCAGCGTGTTGATCAGCGGCAGGTGCCAGGGGTCGAAGGTCTCGATCCCCGCCGGCGGCCAGACACCGTCAATCGCCGGGCTTTCCGGCCCCATCGGATAAAGCGCGTGCTTGAAGAAGGTCCAGAACCAGGCCGAGAAGAACATCACCTCGGACATGATAAACAGGATGAAGCCATAGCGCAGGCCGATCCGCACCACCGGCGTGTGATCGCCGGTCTGGCCTTCATGAACCACATCGGCCCACCAGCCGTACATGACGTAGAGAACGAGTGCGAGGCCCGCGAGGAAGACGAAGGGCGTAACGCCCTTCATCCACATCACGGCGCCGAACAGCATGACGAAACCGCCAACGGCACCGAGGAACGGCCAAAGCGAGGGCTTGAGGATATGGTAGTCGTGGTTCTTTGCGTGCGCCATGTCGGTTTCCCTGATTTGGCCTCAGTTATAGTCAGAGCCTTCGGCGGGCGAAAGGCTCGCCTGCTCTTCAGGCAGTTCGGTTTGGTAGAACGTATAGGAAAGTGTGATATTGCGGATACGGCCCGCGTCGCGGTCCTTCACAAGTTCCGGATCGACGAAGAAGACAACAGGCATCTCCACCCGCTCACCCGGCTGCAACACCTGTTCGGTGAAGCAGAAGCACTGGATCTTGTTGAAGTAATAGCCCGCAATGTCAGGCGAGACGTTGTAACTTGCCGTGCCCGCAACCGGTTTGTCGGTCGGATTATAGGCCTCGTAGAAAGCCATGCCGCTTTCGCCGATCTTCAGCTTCATCTCGGTCTGCTTGGCGCGAAATTCCCACGGCATTCCGGACGCGGTGTTGGCGTCGAAGCGAACCGTCACGATCTCATCCAGAACCTCGTCGGACGCCGCTGTGGCGACATTCGTCGTGCCCCCATAACCCGTAACCCGGCAGAACCAGTCATAGAACGGCACCGCCGCCCATGCGAGCGCACCCATGGTCACGACGACGCCCACAAGCATCGCGGCAACGCGGGAATTGCCATCAAGCCGCTTCATTGCGCGACCTCCTCTTCCGGCAACTTCCCCTCGACCAGATGCGAGATCTTCACGACCGACAGGCCAAAGATCAGCGCGACCAGCGCACCGAGCACGAGGCCCAGGCCAAGATTGCGCCCCTTGCGGCGGGTATGAATCTCGTGGTCCTGCCGGATCGCCATCACCATCCCCCGAACCCGAAGGGCTGAAGGCTCGCTTCAACCAGAAGCGCACCGAAATGCAGGAAGAGATATGCGAGCGAGAATTTGAAGAAGGCTTTCTCGGCCTTGTAGCCATCGGCCTCGGCCACGGCCTCGTCACGCCGGACGATGCGGACCGCACCCCGGATGAACAGCGCGTTCAGCACCAGCGCCGCCACCAGCGTCACCGGCCCGCCGATCGAGCTTGCGGCCAGAGCGAAGGCAAAGGGGGCCAGAAGGATCGTGTAGACAAGGATATGCTTGCGCGTCGCCTTGCGGCCATGCGTGACCGTCAGCATCGGCACGCCGGCCTTGGAATAGTCGTCCTTCATGAAGAGGCAGAGCGCCCAGAAATGCGGCGGCGTCCACATGAAGATCAGGGCAAACATCAAAAGCGATTCGATGGATACGCCGCCCGTCACCACAGCCCAGCCGATCATCGGCGGAAAAGCCCCCGCCGCGCCACCGATGACGATGTTCTGCGGCGTCAGGCGCTTCAGCCACATCGTGTAGATGACGACATAGAAGAAGATGGTGAAGGCGAGGAACAACCCCGCGAACCAGTTCGCGGCCAGCCCGAGCATCAGGCAGGACAGCCCCGACAGCGCGAGCCCAAGGCCCAGCGCCTCGCCTTCGCCGACCTTGCCCGAGGGGATCGGGCGAGACGCGGTACGGCGCATCACCCGGTCGATATCGGCGTCATACCACATGTTCAGCGCACCCGAGGCGCCGCCGCCAAGGGCAATGAACAGGATCGCGGTGAAGGCGACGAAGGGATGGACACCGCCCGGGGCCACGATCAGCCCGACCATCGCGGTGAACACGACAAGCGACATGACACGCGGCTTCAGGAGTTGGACGTAATCGCCGAACCCTGCTTCCTGCCCGTGGTCAATGGCACTGTAATCGCTCATTCATTCCCCCGAATGGATGGGGCGCGGCCTGCCGCACCCCGTCCGGTTCATTCCGCCGCAGCGACCTGAACGGCTGCCGACGAACCGGCGTCGGCGGTCTTGGTCCGCGCCACCCAGTCGTCATAGACCTCCTGGCTGACGACCTTGACGGTGATCGGCATATAGGCGTGGTCCTTGCCGCAAAGCTCCGAGCACTGTCCGAAATAGATGCCCTCACGTTCGGCATTGAACCACAGCTCGGCGATCCGGCCCGGCACGCCGTCCTGCTTTACCGCGAAGGCCGGGATCGTCCAGGAGTGGATCACGTCCGCCGCCGTGACCTGCACCACGACCGTCTTGTTCACGGGCACCACAACGGCGGTATCGGTCGCCAACAGGTATTCGTCCTGGCTGTAGCCCGCCGCCTCAAGTCCCTCTCGGCCCAGCATGAAGCTGTCGAAGGCGATGCCCTCATCGGGGTATTCGTAGGACCAGTACCACTGGTTGCCGGTCGCCTTGATCACCACGTCGCCTTCCGGGATCTCCTGCTGCTTGAAGAGGATCGGCAGCGAGAAGGAGCCGAGCACGACAAGAATCAGGACCGGGATCAGGGTCCAGACGATCTCAAGAGGCGTGTTGTGCGTGAACTTCGCGGGCGTCGGGTTTGCGCGGCTGTTGAAGCGCAGGATGACGATGGCCAGCAACAGCACCACGAAACCGGCGACCGCGATGCACAGCCAAAGCAGCATGTGATCAAGCCACTGCTGGTCGCGGGCCAGTTCCGTCGCCGCCGGCTGGAAGCCGGTACCATCCGCATGGGGCGCACCGACGATTTCAAGCCCGGTGATTCCGTCCTGGGCCATCACGGCACCGGCCACCATGGTGGAGGTGAGGGCGGCCCCGAGGCCGGAAAGAAGTCTCGCAAAGCGCATATCGTGTTCCCGTTCCTGCCGCGGCCGTCCCGCCGCTTCCAGTTCCGTCTCCGGGCAAGATGCCCGCAGCCGGTTGTATCCGGCGTTTCTAAAATCATATTAGAGACATTGCGACAAGCGAAACCATCGCGGCAAAGCGCCGCTTTTGACCGAAATCAAGGACGGCGACGGCTCCCCGATGACAGAAACCCGCTTTTCCCCCTTTGAGACCCACCTCGACCCCGACCGTGCGCTGGCGATTCTGCGCGCCGCGACTGCGGGGGCGGAAGACGGGGAACTCTTCCTCGAACGCCGCCGGTCCGAGGCTTTGGTCTTCGATGACGGTCGGCTTCGCAATGCGAGCTATGACGCCTCCGAGGGGTTCGGCCTCCGCGCCGTGAACGGCGAGGTGGCCGGCTACGCCCATTCCACCGAAATCTCCGAATCCGCACTGAAACGCGCGGCCGAAACCGCGCGGCTTGCGGTGGGCGATGGCGGCGGCGTGATGGCACCCGCCCCGTCGGGCACGAATCTGAAGCTCTACACCGATGCCGACCCCTTGGCCGACGCCGCTTTCGGCGTGAAGGTGGAGACGCTGCGAGAGATCGACGCCTTCGCCCGCGCGCTCGATCCGCGCGTGGTGCAGGTCTCGGCCACCATCGCGGCATCGCTGCAGGAGGTCTTCATCCTGCGGCCCGAAGGCGGGCTCGTCTCCGACATCCGTCCTATGGCGCGGCTCAATGTTTCCGTGATCGTCGAGGAAAACGGACGGCGCGAAACCGGCTCCACCGGTGGTGGCGGTCGCGCGGGGCTCGCCGCGCTGATGACGTCAGAACACTGGCAGAAAGAGACCCGCGAAGCCCTGCGCATTGCTCTGGTCAACCTCCGCGCCGTGCCCGCGCCCGCAGGCGTCATGGACGTCGCGCTTGGCGCGGGCTGGCCGGGTATTCTGCTGCACGAGGCTGTGGGCCACGGGCTTGAAGGCGATTTCAACCGCAAGAAAACCTCCGCCTTCGCCGGGCTGATGGGGCAGCAGGTGGCCGCGAAAGGTGTGACCGTGCTTGACGACGGCACCATCCCCGACCGGCGCGGCTCCATCACCGTCGATGACGAGGGCACACCTTCGGGCAGGAACGTACTGATCGAGGATGGCATCCTCGTCGGCTACATGCAGGACCGGCAGAACGCGCGGCTGATGGGTGTCAAACCCACCGGCAACGGGCGGCGCGAAAGCTTTGCGCATATCCCGATGCCGCGCATGACCAATACCTACATGCTGGGCGGTGAAGCCGAGCCCGGCGATATCGTCGCCGATGTGAAGGACGGCATCTATGCCGTGGGCT
This sequence comes from Albidovulum litorale, assembly GCF_025751495.1. Lineage (GTDB taxonomy): Bacteria > Pseudomonadota > Alphaproteobacteria > Rhodobacterales > Rhodobacteraceae > Albidovulum > Albidovulum litorale. The sequence continues at coordinate 69,915 of NZ_JAOWKZ010000002.1, forward strand.
TCGGCGGCGGTCAGGTCGATATCACCAACGGCAAGTTCGTCTTTTCCTGCACCGAGGCCTACCGGGTGAAGAACGGCGTGGTGGGCGAGCCGGTCAAGGGTGCGACTCTGATCGGCGATGGCGCGACCGCGATGAAACAGATCCGCGCCATCGGCAATGACATGAAGCTTGACCCCGGCATCGGCAATTGCGGCAAGGCCGGTCAGTGGGTGCCCGTGGGGGTCGGCCAGCCGACGCTGCTGATTGGCGGGCTGACCGTCGGCGGCTCGGCGGCGTGAAAGCGTTCGCCTGTCCCGATCGTGGTCGTTGCGGGTTAATGCGTCAAAGTTCAATTGACAGTCGGTTGTGGCCGGAAGCCTGCGCGAAGCGTGCCGGAAAATAATTTTTGCGGCCAATAAATCAAAGCGCGAATCGTAACCATTGATTAACCTTAAGGTTGCAATGTCGGTCTTGCGAACGAGGCGGAGGCACGAGGGAAAAAGGTTTGTTGTCTTACCCCACCCCCTTCACCCCACCCACCACGGAAGAAAACAGACTGTCGTGGCTCCGCCTCATTCGCTCCCGCAGGGTCGGCACCGTCACCTTCTGGCGGCTTCTCGACGACTACGGCTCGGCCAAGGCGGCGCTTTTGGCACTGCCGGAGGTCGCGAAGGCCGCAGGTGTAGCAACCTATGAGCCCTGCCCGGAACCCATCGCCTTAAAGGAACTTAAGGCGGGCCAAGCCGCCGGGGCGCGGCTGATCTGCCTGGGCGAGCCCGCCTATCCGAAAGCGCTCGCCGATCTTGCCGACGCGCCGCCCATCCTCTGGGTCCTCGGCGATCCCGCCCTTCTGAACCGCCCGATGGTGGCACTTGTCGGCGCCCGCAATGCCTCATCGCTCGGCACCCGCATGGCCCGCAAACTGGCCGAGGGGCTGGGTGCGGCCGGCATTACCGTCGTTTCCGGCCTTGCCCGCGGCATCGACGCCGCCGCCCATCTTGCGGCCCTGCCCACCGGCACAGTTGCGGTGATGGCGGGCGGGGTGGATGCGATCTACCCGGTGGAGAATCTGAAGCTCGCCGATGAGATCGCCGCGAAGGGTGTCCGAATTTCCGAGCAACCCATGGGGCTCGACCCGGTCGCGCGCCACTTCCCTCTGCGCAACCGCATCGTCTCGGGCCTCGCCCGCGCGGTGATCGTGGTGGAGGCGGCGGCGCGTTCCGGTAGCCTCATCACCGCCCGCAACGCGCTCGATCAGGGGCGCGAGGTGCTGGCGGTGCCGGGTCACCCGCTGGATGGCCGCGCGGCAGGCTGCAACATGCTCATCCGCGATGGGGCCACTTTGGTGCGCAGCGCCGACGACGTGCTGGAGGCACTCATGGACGCGCCCGTAGGCCGCACAAGCGAACCGGCAGAAGAGCGCCCGGAACTGTCACTCTCGATACCTGCCGCCAAACCCGGCCGCGACTGGCGCGACATGGCCGCGCTTCACCGCCAGATCCTCGCCCGGCTCGGCCCCAGCCCCGTGGCTGAGGACCAGCTCATCCGCGACATCGCCCTGCCAGCCGCCGCCATTACCCCAGAACTCGTCACGCTGGAGCTTGAGGGCCGGATATTGCGCCACCCCGGCGGGCTGTTGTCACGACAAAACGACGAAGAGGAAACCGAAGCCAGCCGGTCGCGCGCGCAGTGATTCCAGCGGCAATGCCAGAGCGCCTCCCGACCGGAAAATATTGTGCAACAGCTTCCGGTTAAGTCTTAAGTCGCCAAGCCCTGCACTGCACCCTTCAACACGTTTCTCAGGAAACCACTGAACGTGAACCTTTCGCTCACCAGACCCGCGAAATTCTCGAAAATGTCGCGAGCCCGAAACGCGGCATCCGACCCGATCAGATGGTAATGTGTTCCGGCGACAAATTCCGAACCAAGCCGTTCGGACACAACCGGTTTTCCGCAAAGGTAACTGGCCAGAAGCCGCGGCGCCTCGGTATAGACGCCATCCTCGAAATGCAGGTTCAATACGCCAAGATGGGGGCGGATCTGGTCCCTCAGCTTGTCCGCATAGGTGCCGGTTTCGACCCGATCTACCGCAAACTCGGACAGGTTCGCGATCAGATCTTCCCGCCGGCTGCCTTCGACATGGCCGAAAAAGATCAGGCTTTCCCGATTCGGCGAAACGTAGGAAATCCGACGCGTTGGAAAAATGTGCGGCCCATAGATGACCTTGCCTGGCGCCTTCGCCGTCAACCCCGCCTCATCGTAAAAACGTCTGTTCGCGGCGCTGAGGTCGAGGGTGCAGTCTGCCCATTGAAGCGCCGAGCGGATGTTCTTTCGGTTGCGCTCACTGCGCGCGCCCCACAAAGCCCGCCCATTCTCGTCGTACATCTGCTCGGTCTGGATGGCGATCTTGTAGCCGCGACGAAGCCAGCTCATCCCAAACCGCTTGTGAACGCCGCAATAGATCAGCACGGGACGGCGAGTCGTCAGGCTCGCCGGAAGGCCCGCGATTATGTCGCTGGCCACCTGATCGAGAACCTCTGACCGCGACAGAAAAAGCAAATTCCCGTGCCGCCGTTGAAATAGTCCGCCCATCGTCCTGCACCTGCCTTGTGCCCGCCCCCGGGCATGTCCCGCCGCCCACCACGGTCACCAGCCAAACTTGCCGGTCCCGACGGGCATCCGCGTCATAGACCGATTGGCGGGGCCGGACAACTCAGCCCGGACTTGCGCGGGCACCCCTGTGCACAAGCAGTTTTCGACCGGTCATTGACAAGCCCCGCCCTTGCCGCCCATGTAACGCGGTCAGAGCAGAAGAACCGTTTTCAAGAGGAAGTCATGGCCGTAGTCGTCGTCGAATCTCCCGCCAAGGCCAAGACAATAAACAAATATCTCGGTTCTGATTATACGGTCCTTGCCTCTTACGGCCATGTCCGCGACCTGCCGCCAAAGGATGGTTCCGTCGATCCCGACGCTGGATTCGACATGAAATGGGAGGTGGCGAGCGACAGCAAGAAACATGTCCGCGCCATCGCCGAAGCACTGAAATCCGACGATACGCTCATTCTGGCCACCGACCCCGACCGCGAGGGCGAGGCGATTTCCTGGCACCTGAAAGAGGCACTGGCCTCCTCGCTCAAAAAGGGCAAGACCGTCCGCCGGGTCACCTTCAACGCCATCACCAAATCCGCCGTGTCCGAGGCGATGGCCCATCCCCGCGACGTGGACGGCCCGCTGGTCGAGGCCTATCTGGCGCGCCGCGCGCTCGATTACCTCGTGGGCTTCAACCTCTCCCCGGTGCTCTGGCGCAAACTGCCCGGCGCCAAATCTGCGGGCCGGGTCCAGTCGGTCTGCCTGCGCCTCATCGTCGAGCGCGAGATGGAGATCGAGGCCTTCCGCGCGCGCGAATACTGGTCGGTCACCGCAACCCTCGCCACCCCGCGCGGGCAGGAATATCAGGCACGCCTTACGGTGCTTGGCGGCAAGAAGCTCGACAAATACGACCTTGCCAACGAAACCGCCGCCGAACTGGCGGTGCAGGCGATCACCTCACGCGATCTGACCGTGAAATCGGTCGAGGCGAAGCCCGCCAACCGCAACCCCTACGCGCCCTTCATGACCTCGACCCTGCAGCAGGAGGCCAGCCGCAAGTTCGGCATGGGCGCCAAGGCCTGCATGTCCGCCGCCCAACGACTCTACGAGGCCGGTCACATCACCTATATGCGGACCGACGGCATCGACATGGCGCCCGAGGCGGTGATGGCCGCGCGCGACGAAATCAAGCGCCGCTTCGGGGCAGATTACGTTCCCGACAGTCCCCGGATGTACAAGAACAAGGCCAAGAACGCGCAGGAAGCGCATGAATGCATCCGGCCGACCGACATGGGTATGTCGCCCGACAAGCTGAAACTCGCGGATGATCAGCGCAAGCTCTACGATCTGATCTGGAAGCGCACGCTGGCAAGCCAGATGGCGGCCGCGCGGCTGGAACGCACCACCGTCGATGTAGGCAGCGCCGATGGTCAGGTCGTCCTGCGCGCCACGGGGCAGGTCGTGATGTTCGACGGCTTCCTCAAGGTTTATGACGAGGGTCGCGACGATGCGGTCATCGACGAGGACGATGACAACCGCCTGCCGCAGATCATGGAAGGCGAGAAAGCGGACAAGCGCAAGATCGCGCCCGAGCAGCATTTCACACAGCCGCCCCCGCGCTATACCGAGGCGACTTTGGTGAAGCGGATGGAAGAGCTCGGCATCGGCCGCCCCTCCACCTATGCATCGATCGTCACAACGATCCAGGACCGCGACTATGTGCGCAAGGACAAGAACCGGCTGATCCCCGAGGACAAGGGGCGGCTGGTGACGGCGTTCCTGACGAACTTCTTCCGCCGCTATGTCGAATACGATTTCACCGCAGATCTGGAAAATGAGCTGGATGAAATTTCGGCGGGCGACCGCAATTACAAGGAAGTGCTGGCGCGCTTCTGGCGCGATTTCACCGCTGCGATTGCCGAAACCGCCGACCTTCGGATCGGCGAGGTTCTTGAAAAGATCGACGAGTTCCTTGCGCCCCATCTCTACCCTCCGCGCGAAGACGGGTCGGACCCGCGTATCTGCCCGACCTGCGGCGAGGGGCGGCTGAACCTGAAAACCGCACGCTCCGGCGGGGCCTTCATCGGCTGCTCGAACTATCCCAACTGCCGCTATACACGCGCCCTGTCCGGCGCCAATGGCGAAGACAACGGCGCTGCCGAGCGTGTGCTGGGCGAGGATGGCGGGCAGGAGATCTGGCTGAAATCCGGCCGGTTCGGACCTTACGTCCAGCGCGGCGAGGCGACGGACGAAACCCCGAAACCGCCGCGTGCCAGCCTGCCCAAGGGCTGGTCCCCCGACGATATCGACCTTGAAAAGGCGCTGACGCTTCTCAGCCTGCCGCGCGAGATCGGCCCTCATCCCGACGATGGCGAGATGATCGAGGCCGGGATCGGTCGCTACGGACCTTACGTCAAGCACGGCCGTATCTATGCCAACCTGCCCGAGGTCGATGAGGTCTTCACCATCGGCATGAACCGTGCGGTCGAGGTTCTGGCCGAAAAGGCGACCCGCACGGGCCGCACCGCGCCTGCCGCCTTGCGCGATCTTGGCGAGCACCCCGACGGCGGCCCAATTCAGGTCATGTCGGGCCGCTACGGGCCGTACGTGAAATGGGAAAAGGTCAATGCGACCCTGCCAAAAGAAATCACGCCCGAAGCGGTGACGCTGGAACAGGCGCTGGAACTGATTGCCGAGAAGGCCGCAAAGAAGGGCGGAGGACGCAAGAAGGCCGCGCCAAAGAAAACCGCTGCTAAGAAGCCTGCTGCAAAAAAAAGCCCCGACTAAGAAAAGTACGGCGAAGAAGGCGGCGGCGAAAAAGTAACGCCCAAGGCGAAGGCCTGCCGACGATCACAGCCACGCCCAGCGGAAGCCTAAAGCCCGGTCAGGACATCCCGCCGCTGACCGGCTCTAGCGCCGACACCCTTTCCATCAGCCAGCTGCGAAACGCACGCGCCGGGCGACGCAGCGTGCCCGGATCGGGATAGACGAGGTGGTAATATTCCAGCCCCGGTACGGCGACGCCCGGCAGGCAGGGCACCAGTCCCTGCGCCCGCATGATCGGATCGCTCGCCGGCGCCCGGGCAAGCGCGATACCGGCGCCGTGCCCGGCCAGCGCCGCCGCCATCACCGTCGAATCGACCATCACCACCCGCGCGCCCGCCCCAAGGAGTTTCAGGCTCTCGAACACATGCGGCCAGCCGGCGCGGTGGGTCGCGACCTCCAGCAAAGGATGCGCCAGAAGGTCGGCCGGCGTCTTGATCCGCGCCGCGATCTCCGGCGTCGCCACCGGGTAGAGCATCTCACCCATCAGCTGGTCATGGGCGCGGCCAAAGGCCGAGGGCGCGCCAAAGATGATCTTCAGGTCCGAAAAGGCATGGGTGAAGTCCTCGACCGCGTTGCCGGTGGTGATATGCAGCGCGATATCGGGATGACGCGCGGTGAAATCGGTAAAGAGCGGCGCGAGCACGCCCTGTGCGAAGATATGCACCGCCTGCACATAAAGCCGCTCCTCCCGCGCCCTGCCGAAAAGCCCCGCCGTCGAGGTTTCCAACGAGACAAGAGACATCTGCACCGAGGGCAGATAGGCCCGCCCCGCCTCGGTCAGCCGCACTGCATGGGGCTGTCGGGTGAACAAAGCCATGCCGAGATGGCTCTCCAGCGCCTTGACCTGCTGGCTGACCGCCGGGGGTGACATGTTCAGCTCCGCCGCCGCGCGGGCGAAGCTTTCCGTCCGCGCCGCCGCCTCGAAAACGCGGAGCCAGTTGAGCGAGGGAATGCGGGTGCGGTCCATGAACCGAGGATAAGCTCAGCTTATCCTGACCGGCAAGAGATACCGTTCTGAACTTTGATGCTTCCGCATTAGCGTTTGCGCAACGCGACGGACAGGAGACCGGCAATGTGTGTGCCCTTGATCGACGGCCGCCTCTCTGAGGTGGAAAAGGCTCGATACTGGGAAGATGGCTACCTCTTCCCGATTCAGGCGATCCCGCCCGAAAAGGCCCGCGCCTGGCGGTCGGAACTGGAAGCTATCGAACATGACTGGCTCGACGCCGGCCTGCCGCTGCCCCTCAACACCTACAAGCGCGTCAACGCCAATTGCGTGCTGCCCTTGGCGCACCGGATCGGTACCGACCCCGCGATTCTCGATATCGTCGAGGGCATCCTCGGCCCCGACCTGCTGATCTACGGCGTCGAGTTCTTCATCAAGGAGCCGCGTAGCAAACATAAGGTCTCCATGCATCAGGACCTGACCTATTGGGGGCTCGGCGCCATCGACGGTATGGTGACGATGTGGCTGGCGCTTTCGCCCGCCACCCGCGCCTCGGGCTGCATGGAATTCGTTCAGGGAAGCCACCTCAATCCGATCCTTCCGCACGAGGACACCTTCGCCGAGGACAATCTCCTCTCCCGCGGGCAGGAGGTTAAGGTCAATGTCGCGCCAGAGGACCGCGTGCCTATCGAACTGATGCCCGGCCAGATCAGCCTGCATCACGGGCTGACTATCCACGGTTCCGGCCCAAACACCACCGACGACCGCCGCATCGGCGCAGTGGTGCGCTATGTCACTCCCGAGATTGCGCAACTGGTCGGTGATAAGGATTATGCGATGCTGGCGCGCGGCGCCGACCGCGTCGGCAATTTCATTAACTTTGCGCCGCCAACGGCGAACTTCACCCCCGCGAGCCTTGCGCTTTACGAGGAAATCCGCTCCGCTCAGGCCAAGTTCCTGATGAAGGGCACCAGCAACACCAAGGGTCTGTACGCGGAGGCACGCTAATGGAAAAGGTCAGCTTCACCCAGATGAAGGACGGCACGAAGGAGGAATACGAGTTCCTCACCGCGCACGAGATCGACCACACCAAACACACTGCCGACCGGCTGCTAACGGCCCTTGTCGACCTCGACAAGTCGCTCTCGGGCTACCAGATCACGCGGCTCGGCCATTCGGTCCAGTCAGCGACACGGGCCTGGCGCGACGGAGCGGACATCGACTGGGTGGTCTCCGCCCTCCTCCACGATATCGGCGACATCTACGCGCCCTACAATCACGACGAATACGCGGCGACGATCCTGAAACCCTTCGTGCGCGAGCAATGCACATGGTGCGTCCAGACCCACGGCGACTTCCAGATGCTCTATTACGGTCATCACCTTGAGGGCTTCGACCAGCACAAGCGCGAACGTCATCGCGGCAATCCCTATTTCGACGACTGTGCCGAGTTCTGCGAACGCTGGGATCAGGCGAGCTTCGACCCCGACTACGACGACCTGCCGATCGAGTTCTTCGCGCCCATGGTCCGCGAGGTCTTCGCCCGCACGCCCTATGACCCGCAGGTCATCCGTAAGGGCGAGAGGGTGCCGCTGACAGATGTGGATGTGGCAGCCAAAAGGTGAGGTTCGGTGCAGTGCCTGACCTCAATCAGCAACACCGATCAGTCGCCCGCAGCACTACCGCGCGGCGAAGGTTTGCCCTCTGCACGGTCTATACATTCCGTTCCGTTCAGATTTTGGCCCGACAGTTTGCCATACACTTTGCCGACAGAACGCCAACGCTGCGTCTATCAGCGCCACAACGACTTAATTACAGTAGAAACAGGTCCCACGTAGTTTTGGCCTTGAAAAGAAAAACGCGCCCGGAAAGGGCGCGTTGGTCTTACTCAGCTCTGCTCGCGATCAGCGGCGGATGCCGAGGCGCTTGATCAGGTCCTGATAGCGCGCGTCATCGTTCTTCTTGAGGTAGTCGAGAAGCTTGCGGCGCTGGGCGACCATCTTCAGAAGGCCACGGCGGCCGTGGTTGTCCTTCTTGTGGGTCTTGAAATGCTCGGTCAGCGTGGTGATCCGCGAGGTGAGGATGGCGACCTGAACTTCCGGCGAACCGGTATCGCCTTCCTTGGTCGCGAATTCCTTCATGACGCGGGCTTTTTCTTCAGCAGTGATCGACATCGGGATCTCCTTTCGGATTAAGGGTTATGGCGCAAGCCGGGATGTCGTCCAGCAAGGCCCGTGGAGAAGTAGCCGCCGTTTCAGGCGGATGCGGGCGTATAGGGGAAATTTCCCTGAAAGAAAAGCTCTAATCGACAGGGCGATCAGGCCGCAGGCCCGGAGTCTTCGGCGATCAACCGGACCTCGGCGGGGCTGAGCCCGTCAGCCCCCAATACATGGGCCACGACCTCCCCGTCGATCAGGACCTGCATCGCCCCTTCCAGATCCGGGTCTGGTAGGACGGTCACCACCGGGGCGGGATGCGCGACGGGATCGTAATTCAGCACCAATTTATCTTCCGCCGGGTTGTAGTCGGCGATTACCGCAGGCCCAGCATCGCCGCTGAGCCAGTCCGAAAGTGAAAAGGTGTCCGCCCCACCCCCGCCCTCGACCCAGTCGTCGTGACCGGCGAAAATCGTGTCGTCGCCCCCGCCGCCATTGAGAAAGTCTCGGCCATCGGCATCGGGACCGGCACCACCGGAGACGCGGCCGTCCAGCATATCATTGCCGTCCCCGCCCATCAGCGTGTCCTGCCCCAGTCCGCCGACCAGCAGATCGTCACCGCGCGCGCCCTGAAGCGCATCATCGCCGTCGCCTCCATAAAGGCTGTCCTGCCCGCCTCCGCCGATCAGGCGATCGCCGCCCGCACCGCCGTCGAGGCGGTCATCGTCCTCATGGCCGGCCAGGTAGTCGTCCCCAGCGTGACCGTAGAGCTCATCCGCCCCGTCGCCACCATGGAGGCTGTCATCGCCATCGCCACCGTCCAGCGTGTCATCTCCGCCCAGACCATGCAGGTCGTCATTCCCCGCATTACCATGGATCGCGTCGGTGCCGTCATAACCACCGATCTGGTCATCACCGCCACCACCGTGGATCTCGTCCGCGCTGTCCGTGCCGGAAATAACCTCGGCCAGCGGCGTGCCCTCAATGGTGTTTTCAGGCTGTTCCGCCTCGGGCGCGTCGATATCTCCCTCGGTCTCCGGGTCTGACGCATCCTCGTCCCCGGTTTTCAGAACACCGCTGAGTTCGACGGCGACGCCCGCCGCGAACAGCCCCAGCAACCCGGCCAGCATGAACATCCCGCACCCCCAGATCTTCGCGACCGGCAATCCCCATCGCCGGCATACCCCGCGACCAGTCAAAGCCGGTCACGTTAACATGGTCACAATGGCGGGCGGGATAGATTCAATTTTTGGAACTTTTAGGGCGGGACAACTCAACCCAAAGCTGCAGATTCTGCACATAGCCAACATAAAGCGGGTGCCGGGGAAATCCGGCTTTTGTCAGACCGAGATGCCAGAGCGGGAGCCCCGCCCCCTGCAGAAGCTGCGCCACCTCGGCCCCGCGCCCATGGTGAGACCCATGCACGCCCCAGCCGCACAGGATGCGCCCGGCCGAAGTTGCGGCCGCCAGAAGCTGTGCGTCGTTGTCGCGACCGACCGGCGCCTCCGCCTGCTTCAGGTCGCGCGGATCGGTAGCGCGATAGGCAAACAGGTTGGCGACAGCAAAACCGCCAAAGCCCAGCGCCCGCGCCCGCCTTTCGCAGCGTTCGATCGTCGGGTCATTACGCTCTTCCGTAGCGGTCGAGGGGTTGAGAAGGATATAGACCAACCGCCCGCCCGCGCCCCAATCACGGCTGAGCAGATAGCGATACGCACCGCATTCGGAATAGCGCGCCTCAGACCTGGTGCCCGCCGCCTCGTGGAACCGGACGATCACCGGAACGGGACCGGGGCAGTAAAGGTCATGCCCTTGCCGGTCTCCGGGTGGTTGAAACGCAGGCTTTCGGCATGCAGCATTAGCCGAGGATGGTCGCGGGCAGCGCCTTCTGCATAAAGTGGATCGCCAAGGATCGGGTGGCCGAGTTCCATCATATGTACCCGAAGCTGATGGCTGCGCCCGGTCAGCGGGAAAAGCCGAACGCGGGTCGTGCCGTCCTCGTCATGGCCCAGCACCTTCCAGCCGGTTTGAGCGGGCTTGCCGTTGACGTGATCGACATGCTGGCGCGGCCGGTTCGGCCAGTCGACGATCAGCGGCAGATCGACCGTTCCCTCTTTCGGTTCCAGATGGCCCCAAAGCCGCGCGCGATAGGCTTTCTTGGTCTTGCGGGATTCGAACTGGGCCGAAAGCTCGCGCTGCGCATGGCGCGTCAGGGCAAAGACCATGACGCCGGAGGTGTCCCGGTCAAGCCGGTGAACCAGCAGCACCTCGGGATAAAGCGCCTGAATTCGCGCGATCAGGCAATCGGCAAGATCCTCGCCCTTGCCGGGAACCGACAAGAGCCCGGCCGGCTTGTCGACGACAAGGATTGCGTGATCGGCATGGATCACGGTGAGGGGCGTGTCGGGCGGGGCATAGGCGGCATCGGTCATCTGCGGGCGATAGCACGACGGTAACGACGGAAACCACCCCCCGGCTTCGCCGGGATCAAACCAGCCGGTGTCCTGCCGCCCGGATTCGCCGGGCGATCTCGGCGATATGGGCGGGACCCGTTTCGCAGCAGCCGCCGATGATCGTCGCCCCCATATCGACCCAGCGCATCGCGAAATCGGCATAGAGTGCTGGCGTCATCTCGGGCCGGGCGTGCAAGGCATCGACGGTCGGGCTGTCTTTCAGGAAATCCTTGGTGATCTGCTGGAAGCCGTTGGCATAGGCGCCGAAGGGCAGACCGAACGCCCTGAACCCGTCAAGCGCTGCCGCCATCGCCTCGGGGGCAGAGCAATTGGCCAAGACGGCCGCCGCGCCGCCCTTCTCCAGCACCGGACCAAGCGCGGCGACCGGCTCACCCGAGCGCAGCCGCGATCCATTCTCGTCATCCACGGTGACCGACAGCCACACGGGCCTGCCACCGGTCTTCGCGCCCTCAAGCACCGCGCGCGCATGGGCGAGCGATGCGACGGTCTCGGCAATGAAGAAATCGACCGCGGGGGCCAAGAGCCCGGCAATCTCGGCATATTTCGCCACCGCCTCGTCATGCGGCGGATGGGTCTCGGGCCGGTAGGAGGCGACGAGGGGGCCGAGCGACCCGGCGATCCGGCCTGAGCCATGCGCCGCCCGCGCCGCGGCGGCTTCGGCCAGGGCCTGCATGTGAAGGCTCGCAAAACGGTCGTCGATCCCGGCCTTGAGCAACCGGTCGTGATGGATCGCATAGGTGTTCGTGGTCGCCACCGTCGCTCCGGCCCGGAAGTAATCCTCGTGCACCGCGCGAACGAGGCCGGGATGATCAATCATCACCTGAGTCGACCAGAGCGGCGTCGGCGCATCGCCCGACCGCGCCACCAGTTCCTGCCCCATGCCGCCGTCGAGAAGGGTGATATCGGCCATCTGTTCTCTCCCTTTGCGGACCGTCGTCCGATCTGCCTGCAATCCTGTCGCTTTCAGCGCTGGCGGAAACCGGCGGACGGGTCAAGCTGAGATTGACGGGGGCCGGGTCGGATGCGAGCCTCCGACCAGCAGCAAGAGGTCGCGGGAATGGATTTCGAAACGGTCAAGGCAGAGGATTTCGGGCGGTCGCTGAAGGGGATCGGGCTCAACCTCGTCGTGCGCGATGTGAAACGGCTCGCGGCGTTTCTGGAGGCCGTCTTTGACATGAAGGCGCACCGGCTCACGGCCGATTTTGCGATCATGACCTATCACGGCGAGGTCTTTCAGCTGCATTCCGACGGCACCTATTCCGAAAACCCGCTGCTCGGGCTTCTGCCCGAGGCGGGCGCGCGCGGTGCGGGGCTGGAGATCCGGCTTTACGAAACCGACCCCGATATAGCGGCGGAACGGGCTGCGGCCATCCCTGACGCGACGCTTCTGCAGGAACCGACAGACAAGCCGCACGGGCTCAGGGAATGCTATATCCTTTGCGAAAACGGCTATGCTTGGGTGCCGAGCCGACGGCTGTGATTCCGGGTGCGGACCCGGAAGCCGGTCGGGACGTGAAGGATTTTGATACAAAATCCTTCACGCGGGATCGGAAAAGTTCTGAACAAAACTTTTCCGATCCGGTGCCCCTAACCGCGCCGGGTGGCCGTAGCCGAGGGATTGCTACCAACCACCGGATTGTGGCAGCCCGTCGTCGATTTCGTAGTAGTCCCCCTTGCTGTCCACGAAGATATGGTCTGAGAGCCGCCCGCCGGTCGCACCCGATACCGATCCGGCCTCGACCGAAAACTCTCCCTTTGCCGAGCGGAACCAGAGGCTCGACCCGCAATGCTTGCAGAACCCGCGCAGACCTCCTCCGGGCGTCCGGTATTCGGCGAGCCCGTCCCTGCGGTGCCATGTCACTTTGGCCTCATCGGCGTCGAACGAGGCGGAGTAGTGCCCCGACAGCTTGCGGCACTGGCCGCAATGGCATGCGGTGATGTCGCCCGCAGGGCCCGGCAGGCTGAACGAAACCGCGCCGCAGAGGCAGGAACAATCGAGTTGTTCGCGCAGATTGAGAGGGGCTTCAGGCGGCGGTCCTTCGCAGGAATAATAGTCGCCCCGATCCTCGGTATGGATGTGCCGGGTCAGCGTCAGTCCCGTCGGCCCGTCGAGAGCACCCGGCGCAATGGCCATGCGCCCGCCGTCCTTTGGTTCCCAGAAAAGGCTTGCGCCGCAGCGCGAACAGAACCCCCGCCGTGCTGCGGGCGAACTGTCATACCAGGCGAGGGTTTCGTCCGATGTGATGGAAAGCCGGTCGAGCGGCACCGAGGTCGCCGCCCAGTAATGCCCGCTGGTCTTGCGGCACTGCCCGCAATGACAGGCCCAGACATCGCGCAGGGGGCCCATCGTCTCAAACCGCACGCCGCCGCAGAGGCAGCTTCCCCGGTGATGTTCCGTGTCGCTCATGTGCAGTCTCCGGCCACAGCTGGAGACTGTTCTGCATGGCGGCTATCTGCCAGCCTGCCCGCGTCAGATCCTGCCGAAAACCGACGTCAGGATCGCGCCCAGCCCTTCCGCATCCTCACGCGTGAAGGCGTTGGGCTGGTCGCTGTCGATATCGAAGACGCCGATCAGGCGTCCGTCCTTGCCATGGACCGGCAGCACGATCTCGGACCTTGTGGTCGAGGAACAGGCGATATGGCCGGGAAACGCATCGACATCGGCAACGATCTGAACCGCGCCGGTCGATGCGGCTGCGCCGCAGACGCCCTTGTCGAAGGGGATCGCCAGACAGCCATGACCACCCTGATAGGGTCCGATCTTCATCATCCCCGGCGCGGTGACGCGGTAGAATCCGGTCCAGTCGAACCGGGCATCGGAGTGATGCACCTCGCAGGCCACCGTCGCCATCAGCGCGATCTCATCCGTCTCGCCTTCGGCGAGGCTTTCGATGACAGCAGCGAGGGTCGGGTAGTCGATATTCATGCCATGTTTTCCTGCAGTTACGCCGGGGGCGCTGCCCCCGGACCCCCGGAGTGTTTTGGGCAAGATGAAGGGGTCAGCCGATATCCGCCAATCTTTTCAGCGCGGCTTTCAACTTTGCCGCTTCCTCTTCGGCCAGCGCCAGTTTTTCGCGGGTTTCCTCGACGATTTCTTCCGGTGCGCTTTCGACGAATTTGGGGTTGTTGAGACGCCCCTTGAGCCCCCCCATATCCTTTTCCAGTTTTTCCAAGGCCTTGGAAAGACGCGCCTTTTCCTCGGCGATGTCGATGACGCCTTCAAGCGGAATGGCAAAGGCGCCGCCTTCGACGGCGACGGTGATCGAGCCTTTGGGGGCGGTGCCTTCGGTCATGCCGTCGAGGCGGGCAAGTCTTTGGATCAGCTCGATATTGTTGGCCAGAGCCGCGCGGCCCTTTTCGTCCATCGCGGTCATCACGATGGGCAGTTTCAGGCCCGCGGGGACGTGCATTTCGGCGCGGGCGGAGCGGATGTCGGATATCAGCGTGATCACCCAGTTCATCTCGCGGTCGGCCGCTTCGTCGATCAGTTCCGCCCCGTATTCCGGCCAGTCGGCATGGACCAGCATCTTGGCGCGGTCGCCCGTAAGTGCCCATAATTCCTCGGTAATAAAGGGCATGATCGGGTGCATCAGGATGTAGCACTGATCAAGAACCCAGGCCATCGTGGCCCGTGTTTCGGCCGCATGGTCGCCGTCCATCAGGGGCTTGGAGAACTCGACATACCAGTCGCAGACCTTGCCCCAGACGAAAGCGTAAAGCGTGTTGGCAGCGTCGTTGAAACGGAACTGACCCAAAGCCTCATCGACGGCGATGCGGGCGCGGGCGGTCTCTCCGATGATCCAGCGGTTTACCGTATGCTTTGCGTCTGGCACGCGTATGGCATCCGTCCCGACAGCGTCCCGACAGAGGGCGTTGTTCATTTCCGCAAAACGGGTGGCGTTCCAGAGCTTCGTGGTGAAGTTCCGGTAGCCCGCGATGCGGTCTTTCGAGAGCTTCAGGTCGCGGCCCATCGCGGCCATTGCGGTAAGGGTGAAGCGGACGGCATCGGCGCCGTATTCGTCGATGAGATCGAGGGGGTCGAGGACGTTGCCCAAACTCTTCGACATCTTCTTGCCCTTCTCGTCGCGGACGAGGGCGTGGACATAGACGGTGTGGAAGGGGACCTGATCGACGACGGCCAATTGCATCATCATCATCCGGGCGACCCAGAAGAAGATGATGTCGAAGCCGGTGACGAGGACGTCGGTGGGGAAGTACTTCTTCAGTTCGTCGGTCTTCTCGGGCCAGCCGAGCGTGCCGATGGGCCAGAGACCGGAGGAGAACCAGGTGTCGAGAACGTCGGGGTCGCGCCAGACAGGGTAGACTAAATCTTGCGTCGATTTGCTGAAGCGATAAGCGCGGAGTCCTTGGAGGAAAGCCTCTTCTGCTTCGGCGCGGTCCTTTACTTCCGTGACTTTGATCGGTCGGAACCAGCTAGGAAACTGGAAAGTCTCCTCATTTTCAAATTTGACTATGGCTTCCGCGCATGTTGCGGCGCATTTTCTGACTGTTCCCACTGTGATGGAACTGCCGATGTCAGCGGACTCGAGAACTTCGGCCTGTAGAGCGGTCGGCGATCCGTTCCCGTCAATGTCTTTCAGGTATTCGAAGTTAAAGCCATACCACACCGGAATCTGGTGGCCCCACCAGAGCTGGCGGGAGATGCACCAGGGCTCGATGTTTTCCAGCCAGTGGAAATAGGTCTTGGCGTCACGTTCGGGAAGGATGCGGGTATAGCCTGCGTCCGGGTCGAAGGTTCCGTCCTCTTGCGCGGCCATGCCGTCGCGGACGGCCTGAAGCGCGGGTTCGACGATCTTCGCGGTATCGACGAACCACTGGTCGGTCAGCATCGGCTCGATGACCACCTTCGACCGGTCGCCATGCGGCTGCATCATCTTGTTCTGCTCGACCAAGGGAATGCGTTCGAGGTGTTCGGCGCCGGTTTCCTTGTCGATGCTCTTGTGAAGGATGGTGACGGCCAGCCCTTCGGAGGTGATCTGGTCGATCACGCGCTTCCTCGCCTGATACCGATCCAGCCCGCGCAGGTCGTCGGGGACGAGGTTGATCGCGTCCGTCTCGGCCTCGGTCAGCGTCCCTTCGCCCTTGGCGACGGCCATGGCGATGGTCGCGGCCTCGGCGTAGGGCGCGCCGTCCGACCGCATCGCGGCCTTGGTGTCCATCAGCCGGTAGCAGGGGATATTGCCACGCTTGGCGACGGCATAGTCGTTGAAGTCATGCGCGCCGGTGATCTTCACGGCCCCGCTTCCGAAGGTCGGGTCGGGATATTCGTCGGTGATGATCGGGATCAGGCGGCGGTGTTCCTTGGGCCCGACCGGAATTTCGCAGAGCTTGCCGACGATGGGCGCATAGCGTTCGTCGGAGGGATGGACCGCGACCGCGCCGTCGCCGAGCATGGTCTCGGGCCGGGTGGTGGCGATGGAGATGTAGTCGCGCGTCTCGCGCAGGATGACGTTGCCGTCCTCATCCTTCTCCACATATTCATAGGTCTCCCCCCCCGCGAGCGGGTATTTGAAGTGCCACATCTGGCCCTGCACCTCGATCTGCTCGACCTCAAGGTCAGAGATCGCGGTTTCAAAATGCGGGTCCCAGTTGACGAGGCGCTTGCCGCGATAGATCAGCCCCTTATTGTACATGTCCACGAAGACCTTGATGACGGCATCGTGGAAATTGCCCTCTTCGCCCGCGGGTGCGTTCGGGGCGCCGGACATGGTGAAGGCATTGCGCGACCAGTCGCAGGAGGCGCCGAGGCGCTTCAGCTGGTCGATGATGGTGTTGCCGGATTTCTGCTTTTGCTCCCAGACGAGCGCGGTGAAGTCATCGCGGCTCATATCCGTGCGGCGACGATTGGTCTTGGCCAGTTCGCGTTCGACGACCATCTGGGTCGCGATGCCCGCATGGTCCTGCCCCGGCTGCCAGAGCGTGTCGAAGCCCCGCATCCGGTGCCAGCGGGTCAGGATGTCCTGCAACGTGTTGTTGAAGGCATGGCCCATATGGAGCGAACCCGTCACGTTCGGCGGCGGGATCATGATGCAGAAGGTTTCATCGCGCGAGGCATTGGCCCCGGCGCGGAAGGCGCCGGATTTCTCCCACTGCGCATAGAGGCGGGTTTCCGCCTCGGCGGCGTTGAAGGTCTTTTCCATGGCCATTTTGATGTCGTCCCGCTCGGTGGTTTTGGCGTCGCAACGCCTTAGCGAAACTGCACGAAAAGGGCAACAAGGCAGCGGATCGGGCTAGTGCAGACGCCACCAGATCTGACCGTCGCAGATCGTCCCGAGACAGCCGCGCACCCGGAGCTTGTCGCCCGACAGCTGGGCCTTGGCATTGTATTCGCGGTCAAAGAGCGGCACCCAGACACGACCGCCACCATAATTGCCACCGCCGTAGGACCGAAGCCCCCAGAAGAGGTCCCGCCCCATCGCCCGGGTCACGACACTTTTTCCGGCCTTGTCATGAACTTTCATCACCCGGCCGCAGAACGCCTCGCCGCAGCGGCGGATGACGATCTGCCCGATCTGGCCCTTGTGGTCGGGCTCCACTTGCCATGTGCCGAGAATTGGGTCGGCGGAGGTGGGGCCTGACCAGACCTGAATAACCGCCAGAAGTGCCGCGAAGAGCAATGGACGAAACGCCATACCGACCCCCATCCGCACCGGGCGGCCCGCGCCGCCTGTCTGTCCCTGAAGGTAGGAATGAAAACGCCCGCACTCAAGCGCGGGCGTGACGATTTCATCGGTGCGAGAGGGTCACTTCACCCGTTGCCAGCTTTGCTTGGAGCAGAGAAGCCCCCCGGCAATGCAGCCCGCCAGTTTCAGGTTGTCGCCGTTCAGCTCAATCTTGCCGATATAGATCTTGTCGTTCGACGGCCGCCAGACCTTGCCGGCATAGTTGCCCTCGCCGTTCGGCACCATGTCGATGACCAGTGTCTTGCCGAGATTGGGAGAGGCGTATTCGCCCTCCGCCTTGAAGGTGCGCGAGATGACGCCGCAATAGGCCGCGCCGCAGGGCGCGATGGTGATGTGGGCATAGGAACCGTCGTCGGGTTCGGTCTGCCAGACCCCTTCGACCGGGTCGGCCATGGCGGCTCCGGCGACGAGGGACAGCAGGGCTGCGATGGCGAGTTTCTTCATGGTGGATGTCCTCCCTGACAGTTGCGCGGGATCATCCGCGAAGCCTTGTTGCCCGTCCAGTGTAACGTGACGTTGCAGCGCCTTTGCAATCCCCGGTCGGCTGTGGCAAGAGGCGCCCGCAACGGCCCGGAGACCGCCCATGATCCTCTATCCCGCCATCGACCTGAAGGACGGCAACTGCGTCCGGCTCCTGCATGGCGAGATGGACAAGGCCACCGTCTTCGGCGACGACCCGGCGGCACAGGCGGCGAAGTTCGAGGCGGCGGGATGCGAATGGCTGCATCTCGTGGACCTGAACGGCGCCTTTGCCGGCCAGCCGGTCAATGCCGCGGCGGTCGAGGCGATCCTGAAGCGGGTGAAGGTGCCTGCCCAGCTTGGCGGCGGCATCCGCGACATGGCGACGATCGAGACCTGGCTGTCCAAGGGCCTCGCCCGCGTGATCCTCGGCACCGTGGCGGTCGAAAATCCCGATCTGGTGCGAGAAGCCGCCCGCGCTTTCCCGGGCAAGGTCGCCGTCGGGATCGATGCGCGGAACGGGCGCGTCGCGACCAAGGGCTGGGCCGAGGAGACCGATGTGTTGGTCACCGATCTGGCCAAAAGCTTCGAGGATGCCGGGGTGGCCGCGATCATCTACACCGACATCCTGCGCGACGGCGCGATGCAGGGGCCGAACATAGCCGCGACCGAGGCGCTTGCCCGCGCGGTCACGATCCCGGTCATCGCCTCAGGCGGGGTCTCCACCCTTGCCGACCTCACCGCGCTTCGCGATACCGGGGTGATCGCCGGGGCAATCTCGGGCCGGGCGCTCTATGATGGCGCGATCGATCTGGGCGAGGCGATTACGGCGCTCCGTGCCTAACCGCCCGCTGCGGCTGCTGTCAGCTTGGCCAAGGCCCCGGTCATCTTGCCGATGACCTCGGCGTCCTCGGGCACCGCCAGATCGTCGAAGCTTTCGGCGGGCGGCTCATAGACCAGCCAGACTCCTTCGGCATCCTCGTAGACCAGCACTTTCAGGGGCAGGTAGAGCCCCGCCAGCGGATCGGCCTGAATGGCCGGGGTGCCGAGTGCGGGGTTGCCGAAGATCAGAAGCTGCGACACACCGATGGGCATGCCTATCTTCTCCACCCCGGCGCCGTGATCGACCCGGGCGAAGACCGTGGCCCCCGCGCCCGTCACCGCCGCTTCCAGCCGGTCCGTCACCTCCGCGACACTGCCAACCGCAGCCACCCGCATCACCTCACCTGCCGATGCCGGAAGCCCCGATGCCACAGCCAAGGCCAAAACTGCAATCCGTCTCATACCACGATCCTCCCTGTCAGTTCCGGTTTGGCACCAGTCTCGGGCCCGGCCCCTTAAGCTGCCAAGAAAAGTTGCCGTGATCGGCAATTCCCCGCCTTTTCTTCTTGGCTGAAATACTCCGGAGGGGTCCGGGGAGGCAGCGCCTCCCCGGCGGGTCGGCCCGGCGCAGCCGGGACGAAAGCCCTTTTCGCGACGCCCCTGCCGCGTTAGGAGGGGCCGAAAGGAACGCCCATGCTCAAGACCCGCATCATCCCCTGCCTCGATGTCGCCGATGGCCGCGTGGTCAAGGGCGTCAATTTCGTCGATCTCATCGATGCGGGCGATCCAGTCGAGGCGGCCAAGGCCTATGACGCGGCGGGGGCGGACGAGCTTTGTTTCCTCGATATCCATGCGACACATGAAAATCGCGGCACGATGTTCGACCTTGTCACCCGAACGGCCGAACAATGTTACATCCCCCTGACCGTGGGCGGCGGGGTGCGCAGCCATGAGGACGTCCGGGCGCTTCTGCTGGCCGGCGCCGACAAGGTCAGCTTCAACTCCGCTGCTGTCGCCAACCCCGATGTCGTCGCAGACGCCGCCGACCGCTTCGGCAGCCAGTGCATCGTCGTCGCCATCGACGCCAAGACGGTGGAGCCGGGCCGGTGGGAGATCTTCACCCATGGCGGGCGCAAATCCACGGGCATCGACGCGGTGGAGTTTGCGAAGTCGGTCGAGGCGAAAGGCGCGGGCGAGATCCTCCTGACCTCGATGGACCGCGACGGCACGCGGGCGGGCTTCAACCTGCCGCTGACCCGCGCCATTGCCGATGCGGTCGATATACCGGTCATCGCCAGCGGCGGCGTCGGCACCCTCGACCACCTCGTCGAAGGCGTGACCGAAGGCCATGCGAGCGCGGTCCTCGCCGCCTCGATCTTCCATTTCGGCACCTATACGATCCGCGAGGCCAAGGAACACATGGCCGCAGCGGGCATCCCGATGAGGCTCGAATGACCACGCTGGAAAAACTCGCCGCCACGATCGCCGCGCGCAAGGGCGCTGATCCCGACACGTCGTGGACCGCCAAGCTCTTGTTCAAGGGGCCTGAGAAATGCGCCGAAAAATTCGGCGAAGAGGCCGTTGAGGCGATCATCGAGGCGGTGAAGGGCGACCGCGCGCGGCTGACATCGGAAGCGGCCGATGTGCTTTACCACCTCCTCGTCATGCTCGCGTCCCGCGACGTCCCGCTCTCCGAGGTTCTGAACGAGCTGGAGCGGCGCGAAGGCACATCTGGCATCGCCGAAAAGGCCGGACGTTAGGTCCCGGCAGCGCCGGGAACCGAAATCTGGTTCAGATGCCCGGTCTTGATCCAGACCTGCGCCCCGTCGGGGCCAGCCTTGGCGTCGATCTGACCGCCCGGCGGAATGCGCACCCAGCTTTGCTTGCGCAGGGCATCCCCGTGTTCGGTGGCTGAACCCTCCAGCACCAGAAGTTCCGCGCCACCCGGCACATCCTGACGAAACGCGGCATGTGCCGACCAGTGTTCCAGCCGCACCGACTCGCCATAGCCGTCGTAAAGCGGCACTGTGGCGGTTCCGGGCCGGGCCGGATCGGGCACGGGCTTGGCCTTGGTCAGATCGACATGGACCTCTTCCCGGTCGGCAGGGTCGAACTGCCAGAGTTTGACGAAGATCGTGCAGCCGGGCGCGGAGGCGGGCGTATGGCGCGAAGTCGGCGGGTTGCGGACGTATGAACCTTTGGGAAAATCCCCTGCCTCGTCCTGAAACACGCCATCGAGCACGATATATTCCTCACCCCCGCCATGAGTATGGGCGGAAAAGGCGCTGCCCGGCGCGAAGCGCACGATCGTGGTGGCACGGGCGACCTCATCGCCGATCCGGTCCAGCGGGCGGCGCTCCACCCCGGCCATGGGCGAGGCGAGCCAGTCGATCTCGTCGGCATGAAGCACGACGCGTTTGGTGAAATCGGCGTTGATCTTCATCTGGGTCTCCCGTGCGGACTGGTCGCGAAATCGGTGCTTAGGGACGCAGACTAGCACGGCCGGACGCGGGCATGCCATTCACAGAACCTGTGCGCAGCTTACGAGTTCGGAACCGTCCGGCATTCTGCAAGGCCATGGCAAGGTTGCGCTGCACCGGTCCGAGGCGCATCATTCCCGCGATATTCAGGAGATGACAGATGCGCCCGATTGCCGTTTTCCTCGCCGTCGCCGCTTTCGCGACATCAGGTTTCGCCCAGACCGCAACCGACACCGTCGCGCCCGAGAGCGGGACTTCCACGACAATCACCGCGACATCGCCGGACATCGCGTCGTCGCTCGCGGCAAAGGCGGCGGGGCTGCCGGTTACCGCCGATAACTGGATGGTCGCCGCCGCCAATCCCCTGGCGGTCAGCGCCGGGGCGCGGGTTCTGCGCGAGGGCGGCACGGCGGCCGATGCGATGGTCGCGGTTCAGGCGGTGCTGGGGCTGGTGGAGCCGCAAAGCTCGGGCCTTGGCGGCGGGGCGTTCCTTGTCTGGTACGATGCGGCGAGCGGGAAGCTGACCACGCTCGACGGGCGTGAAACCGCGCCTTTGGCGGCTACGCCCAAACTCTTCCTCGACGAAACCGGCCAGCCGCTGGAATTCTTCGATGCCGTTGTTGGCGGGCTCTCCGTCGGCACACCCGGCACGCCGCGCCTGATGGAAGTCGCGCAGAAACGCTGGGGCACGTCCGACTGGCCCGGACTTTTCGCCGAGGCCATCGCTCTGGCAGAGGACGGGTTCGAGGTTTCGCCCCGGCTTGCGGAACTGGTGGCCGAGGATCCCGAACGGCTCGGCCGTTTTCCCGCGACTGCGGCTTATTTCCTGCCGGACGGCACGCCCGTTGCTGCGGGCGACAGGCTGACAAATCCGGCCTATGCCGCCACGCTGAAAGCCATCGCATCGGGTGGCGCGGACGCGTTCTATTACGGACCCATTGCCGAGGATATCGTCGCGACCGTGACGGGGGCCGAGGGCAATCCCGGCAAGCTTGCTCCCATTGACCTTGCCACCTACCGGGTGGTGGAGCGTGACCCGGTCTGCGTCGCGTACCGGGCGCATGATGTCTGCGGCATGGGCCCGCCCTCGTCCGGCGCGCTGACGGTCGGGCAGATCGTCGGGCTATTGCGGGATACGGATCTGGCTGCGCTTGGTCCCACCAGCACCGAGGCATGGCGGCGCATCGGCGATGCCTCGCGCCTCGCCTTCGCCGACCGGAGCCGCTACATGGCCGACAGCGATTTCGTGCCCATGCCCGCCGGACTGACCGCCGATGCCTATCTGGCCGAGCGCGCGAAACTTCTCGACACCGGCACGGCGCTGAAAGAGGTCGCGCCGGGCGAGCCCGACTGGGATCACGCAATGCTCTGGGGTGACGATCAGTCCATCGAGTTCCCCTCCACGAGCCATATCTCCATCGTCGACAGCTATGGCAATGCGCTGTCGATGACGACGACCATCGAAAATGGCTTCGGCAGCCGCCTGATGACCGGCGGTGGCTTCCTTCTGAACAACGAGCTGACCGATTTTTCCTTTGCCACGCATGAGGATGGCCGCCCCATTGCCAATCGGGTGGAGCCGGGCAAAAGGCCCCGATCTTCGATGGCGCCGACCATCCTGTTGAAGGATGGCAAGCCGGTTCTGGTGATCGGATCGCCGGGCGGCAGCCGGATCATCGGCTATGTCGCGCAGGCGATCATCGCCCATCTCGACTGGGGCATGGATGTGCAGCAAGCGGTCGCGATGGGCCACGCCCTCAACCGGTTCGGCACATTTGATCTGGAGGCGGGAACAGGGGCCGAAGCCCTCGGGCCGGAGCTAGAGGCGATGGGATTCGAGGTCAAGACCGGCGATCTGAATTCCGGTCTTCACGCCATTGCCATCGGTGACGGCCTGACCGGTGGCGCCGATCCGCGGCGCGAGGGAATCGCGCTGGGCGGTTAGACCGCTGTAAATGTAAGACAAAAGAAATGTCGCTTTCTGAGCGAGAATCGCGCAAGCTTTGAACGCGACAAACCAACGCGGAGATCAAGAAACATAAGTCCGCCCGTTCAACCCGGAGGAACGAAATGAATTTGAGACCCGACCCCACCTTTTACCCCTCGGCCAAGCTTGCCATGGAAGGCCCGCCCGAAAAGCTCGCCTTCACGCTGATGCTCAGCCCCGACGGATCGCAGCCTGATGGCCTTGCCGTTGTCGATGTCGATCCGAAGTCCAAAACCTACAGCCAGATCGTCCATAAGGTGATCATGCCCAACAAGGGCGATGAGTTTCACCATTTCGGCTGGAACGCCTGTTCTTCGGCGCTCTCGCCCCTGACCGGCCATGCCTTCCTTGAGCGGCGCTACCTGATCATTCCCGGCATCCGTTCATCCCGCATCTATGTCGTCGATGTGAAGGACCCGCTGAAGGCCAAGATCCACAAGATCATTGAGCCCGAAGAGGTCTTTGCCAAGACCGGCTATTCCCGCCCCCACACGATCCATTGCGGGCCCGAGGGCATCTATGTCTCGACTTTGGGCGGCGGCGGCAAGGACGGGACGGACGGCCCTCCGGGCATCTTCATCATGGATTGCGAAACCTTCGACGTCATCGGCCGGTACGAGATCGACCGGGGCCCGCAGGACAAGCAATACGATTTTTGGTGGAACCTGCCGCGCGACTACATGGTCAGTTCCGAATGGGGCCTGCCCCCGCAATTTGAAAACGGCCTCGTACCCGAGGATCTGTTGTCGAACAAATACGGCCACCGCATCCATTTCTGGAACCTGCGTGAGCGCAAGAACATCCAGACCATCGACCTTGGCGAGAACCACCAGATGGCGCTGGAGATCAGGCCCGCCCATGACCCGGTCAAGGAATACGGCTTCTGCGGGGTTGTCGTGGACACGACGAACCTCGAAGGCTCGATCTGGACCTGGTGGCGCGAGAAGGGCAAGTGGCATGCCAAGAAGACGGTGACGATCCCGCCGCAGCCCGCCGATCCGGACGACCTGCCGGACATGCTGAAGGGCTTTTCGGCCGTGCCGCCCCTTGTGACCGATATCGACCTCAGCCTCGACGACAAGTATCTCTATGTCGCCTGCTGGGGCACGGGCGAGATGCATCAATACGATGTCTCAGACCCGATGAAGCCCAAACTCGCTGGAAAGGTCGAGATCGGCGGCATCGTCAAGAAGACCAAGCACCCGAGTGGCAAGGCTTTCGGCTACGGGCCGCAGATGGTGGAGATCAGCCGCGACGGCAAACGCGTCTATTGGACCAACTCGCTCTATTCGACTTGGGACGAACAGTTCTACCCCGGCGAACGCGGCGGGGCGATGGTCAAGGCCGATGTCGGCGCGAAAGGCGGGCTGACGCTCGACAAGAAATTCTATGTCGAGTTCCCGAAGGGCTATCGCAGCCACCAGATCCGGCTGGAGGGCGGCGACTGTTCGACCGACAGTTTCTGCTATCCCTCGGTCTGATCCTTGGGGGACATGATCGGCACCACGGCGGGTCTCTGGCTCGCCGTGGTGGCAAGCGGCCTTTATCACGGGGTCAATCCCGGCATGGGCTGGCCGCTGGCGGTGTCAGCTGCACTGATGGAGAAACGCCGGGATGCGCTTTGGCGCGCACTCGCGGCCCTCGCGGCCGGGCATCTTCTGGCGATGGTCGCGATCCTGATGCCCTTTGCGGTGATGACGCTCCTCATCGATTGGCAGCGGGAAATTCGTGTTGCCGCCGGGGTTGCCGTCATCGCGCTCGGCCTCTGGATCTTCGTCACCAAACGCCATCCGAGGTTCCTCGCCCGGGTGAAACCCACCCGCCTCGCGCTCTGGTCTTTCCTTGTCGCGCTCGCCCACGGGGCTGCTCTGATGCTGGTGCCGATCTATCTCGGGCTTTGCCGCGCCGAGGACCTCGACACCGCCCACCGCGCCGCCGGGGCGCTGATGTCGCGCAATCTGGCCGTGGCGCTTGGCGTCGCGCTGATCCATACCGCCGCGATGATCGCGGCGGGTGGGGCGGTGGCATGGGGCGTCTATCGCTGGCTCGGGCTTAAGTTCCTGACCCGGGGCTGGTTCGACCTTGAACGGGTCTGGGCGGCGAGCCTGATCCTTGTCGGGTTGCTCGCGCTCGCCACCGCATGACCCGTCAGGTCAGAAGCGTCGACAGATGCGACCCGCGCCGCTTCAGGAAATCCAGAAGACGGGCGGGATAATCCGTCGCCACCGCGCTTCGGACCGAGGCCCGCCCGGCAAGCGCCGACCGCCAGCGGCTGAGTTTCGGCTGGCCCGCTAGTCCGGCAACATCGCCGATCCGGTCAAGCGTGTCGAAATAGCGAAAGACCGGGGCGAAGACCGCATCGGGCAGGGAAAGCCCCTTTGGGTCAAAGGTTTCACCGCCCGGCAAGCGTTCCTCGACCCGGGCGAACTTCGACCGCAGGTCCTCGATCTTGGCGGCAAAGGCGCTGGCGTCCGGCGCGTTATAGAGCCCGGCAATGTCGTTCAGGATCGACGAGCCGTATTCCATCCAGCCGCGATGGTCTGCCCGGTCGAGAACGTCTGAGGGATGCAGCGGATTGGGGCCGACTTCTTCCAGATATTCGAGGATCACTGAGGATTCGAAAATCGGCCGCCCGTCCACGACCAGAACCGGGGTCTTGCCCGTGGGCGAGAGTTTCAGGAACCAGTCGGGCTTGTTGGTGAGGTCGATGTCGATGCGTTCGAAATCCATACCCTTTTCGGCCAGCGCGATCGCGACGCGCTGCACATAGGGGCAGAGGTGATGGCTGATCAGCGTCAGTTTCGGGGTCATGTCGCGTCCTTTCGCATGTAGATGCATATGCATTTATATGGATTGCGACGGCGCCCTTTCAATCCGCATGCAGATGCATATATGTTCAGCCATGCACAGCACACCTGCCCCGAACCCACATGCCGAAACGGTCTGGACCCGGCTGATCCGGGCCTCCACCCGCGTTCAGGCCGAGATCGAAGCCGCGCTGAAGGCGGCAGGGCTGCCGCCGCTCGACTGGTATGACGTGCTGTGGGAGATCGAGAAGGCGGAGCCTGACGGGCTCAGGCAGTTCGCGTTGCAGGAACGGCTACTTTTGCCGCAATACGGGTTGTCCCGCCTCATCGCCCGGATTGCCGGGGCGGGGCTGATCACCCGCACGCCCTGCCCCGAGGATGGCCGGGGCCAGATCCTGGCCCTGACCGAAGCGGGCGCGGCTGCGCGCAAGGCGATGTGGCCGGTCTATGCGGCGGCGATGCAACAGGCCATCGGCACCCGGCTGGCCGGGGACGAGGCGCGCCGCCTCGCCGACCTGCTGGCGCGTCTCGTCTAGCTGTCGCCGTCTTTCTTTCGTCCATCACCCTGCTGCGCCGCCGCCCAGCGGTTCAGTACCGCAAGACCGATCAGCGACAGGCCGAGCGCGAGGAAGGAAAAGACCCGGGTCAGGCCGGAAAGCCCGGAAATGTCGATCAGGAAGACTTTGGCGATGGTCAGCGCGATCACGCCCATCGCGATCCGGCGCAGGGTCTGCGACCGCCTTGCGATGGCCTGATAGAGAAGGGCGGCACCCACCGCCATCATCGCGATCGTGTAGCTGTAAAGCTCGGGCTGGGTGACGCCCGGCACCGACAGGTCGTCTCCGCGCCAGAAACGCCGGATTTCCAGCACTGCGTAGAGCGCGAGAAGCGCCGCTCCGATGGCGGTTAGCCCCCAGCGCAGGACCGCATGCAGATGGGCAAGCCGGGTCAGGGCGACCAGCAGCAGCAGACCCGGCAACGCATAAGCGACGAACAGCGTGTCAATGACGAGGGGGCCGTAAACGAGTTCTTCCTTGCCGCCCAGCAGTCCGAAGACCGGATTGGCGGGCAGAACGGCCGCCAGCAGCCCGCCAAAGCCGATTAGACCCGCCACGACCGCGATGGCCCAGCGCAGCCAGCGTAGGACGCCGCCCAGTTTCAGCCG
The DNA here is from genome assembly GCF_025751495.1 of Albidovulum litorale. Taxonomy (GTDB): domain Bacteria; phylum Pseudomonadota; class Alphaproteobacteria; order Rhodobacterales; family Rhodobacteraceae; genus Albidovulum; species Albidovulum litorale. Next base: position 97,306 of record NZ_JAOWKZ010000002.1, read on the forward strand.
GTAGAACTGCGCCAGCATCAGGATCAGCCATGGCAGTGCGTTCAGCGTCAGCGCCCAGTGCGCGGCGACCCAGTCACCCCCGCTGTCGACCAGTTGCCTCGTGATCAGCACGTTGACGAAAAGCGCGGCATAGGCCGCCCCTGCGCTTTCGAGGAACACCCGTGCGGCGCGGCGCTCCAGCCCGGCGATCAGCCAAAGCCCCGCCGCCATCGCCGCGGCCGCGCCGCCGTAGGAGGCGATGACCTCCCACAAGGCCGCATCCTCGACTGCCCAGATCAGGCCCGGGTCGACCACAAGCCGCCACGAGATCACGAGGACGCCTGCTTGAATGAACCAGCCCATTTCGGGCAGGCGGAAGCGGCGGTCGAGCCCCGCCGCGACGATCACCAGCGCCGCGAGCGCCAGCGTAAGGGCGCCCTTGGTGGTCAGGAGGAACAGCGCGAGTGCGATCAAGGAGAGGGCCGACAGCGTCGCATAGGCCGCGCGCCGCATGTCGCCGCCGTCCTGACGCGCGAACATCGCCGCCAGCCCGACCATCAGCGCGGCCAGACCAATGACATGCAGCGCCCAGCCATAGGCGCCGATCACGGCAGAGGGGTTCCAGAAAAGCTCCAGCACCAATGCGGTCAGGGGCGCGACCAGCGCCGCACCCGCCGCCCAGAAGGGCTTCAGCCGCCCCGCCCCGGTACTGGTGACGGCCGCCATCAGCGATATGGCGGTGGCGAGCGCCAGCAGCAAAGCCGCCGTCATCGGCGCGGCGGTTTCGGGTTCGCGCAGGTCTATTGCCTTTGCTGCGAAGTCGCGCGCCAGTGGCCAACGGTCCATCCCCTCGAATCCCAGCCGCAACAGGAATGCGGCTGCGGGCAGGACGGTCAGATCCGAAAGCGCGGGCGCGTCCTTGCCCGCCCAGACGGTCAGAAGGAGCGTCAAAGCAGCCAGACAGAGAAAGGCCACCGTGCTTTCGGCGGCATTGTCTGCCGGAAGATAGAGAAGCCCTACCGAAGAGGCCGCAACCGCCCCGGCGGCCAGCAGGACCGGAAAGATCGGCCTTTCCGCCTTGCGGGAGCGGAGCGCCGTTACAAGCATCGACCCCTTATGGTCCGGCATGATCCCCCGCGCGGGAATGCAGATCGCGAAGGCGGCAAGGCCCACGAGCGTGAATGCGAACCATCCCGCCCCACCGGTCCCGGCCAGCACCATTCCGGCACCGGCATAACCCAGAACCAATGCCAGGATCGAAACCCAGGCCCAGCGCCGCACGGTGTCGATGAAAAGGCCGGAGGCCGCGATCACCGCATAATAGGCGTAAAGCCAGTAGGGAGCATCGCTTTCGCCGCCGACGAGGAACGGGGCGGCTGCCGCGCCGATCAGTCCGACCGCGGCCAGGAACGGCCCGTAGTACCAGCCGAGCACGATGGCGAGAATGGCCGTCGCCACGAGCCCCGCCAGTGCCGTTTCCGGCCCGATCAGGTCATAGAGCTGCCGCCCGGCGATGATGCCGCCGAAGATCGACACCAGCCCCGCGCCGGAAAGCGTCGAGGGCAGATAGGCCGTCACCTCGTTTTCATCGTCGCCCCAGCGGCGGCGCACCCATTCGCCCGCCGCGATCAGGGCAAAGCCGAAGAGGATTGCCGCCATCACCCGCACCGGTGGCGGCAAGAGCCCCTTCTCGATCCCGTACTGGACAAAGAAGATCCCCGCGAGCGCCAGCGACACGGCCGAGACCGCATAGACCCAGTTCTGCACCAGCCATTCGCCCAACGCCGACGTGCGGCTTGGACCTGCGGGCGACGGGGGCGGTACGACGGGGCGGGCGGGTTCGGACCATGGGCCACTCGCGGGCTTGGCCGGTACGGGGCTCTCCGTCACATCGCCCGCGACCGTGACCGGGCTTTCGGCAACGGCTTCGGGGACCGGTGCCGTAGGTTCCTCGACCGGCGGTGCTTTGCGCGCCGGGGGCTCAGCCGGCTTCGGCTCTGCGCTCGCGCCATTGGCCAGCCGCCGCAGCGCACCGCCCTGAGACACCAGTTCGCTTTCCAGCCGCGCAACCTTGGCCTTGAGGTTAGAGACCCAAACAAGAAGGACGATCACGGCAATCGGCGTTGCGATGACGATCAGGCCAGCGATCACGGCCAGAGTCTCAAGCCCGTACATCCGTTACTCCCTCTCTGTCCTGCCCGTCTGCCGGGGCCTTCAGCCTATTCATAACGCAGGAACGGCGCGGGGCCAGTCAGGATTTCCCTTCGGCGTCGTCCCCTTTTGCTGCGCCAAAGAGACCGGCGAGGCCACGGCTGACCAGATTTGTGACGCGCGGCTTGGGTAGAGCGGTGAACGGCAAGGGGCGGCAGACCTCGATCGCGGCGACGCCCACGCGGGCCGTGAGTGCGCCGTTGATGACCCCCTCACCAAAGCGGCGCGAGAGTTTCGACAGAAGGCCGCCGCCAGCGACGGACTGGATCAGATCGTCGCCCACAGCAACGGCACCGGTCGCGACGAGATGGGTCAGTACGGTGCGCAACAGCCGCCAGCTGCCGAATGCGCCTGCCCTGCCGCCGTAGATCTCGGCAATCCGTCGGATCATGCGCAGATTGGCGATGAGCGCCGCTGCGACATCGGCCAGAGCCAATGGCACGATGGCGGTGACGGTCGCGACCTGCCGCGCCGCGCCTTCGATCTCGGCCCGTGCGGCACGGTCGAGAGGGATCATGAGTTCGGTTTCGGCCAGTTCCAGAAGCGCGTCGGCGTCGAAGACATCGCCGCGCCGCTCGGCCAGCCGGGACCGGCCCCAGGCGGTCTCATCTCTACCTGCATAGAGGGCTGCGAGGTTGTCGACGACGCGGCCAGCCGCTGTCATATCCCCCGATCCCGCCGCCCTGACCGCAGCCGCATGGACCCGGTCGAGCCGCGCCAGCCGCGCATAGGATGCCCATTCGCGCAGGGCGATGAGCAGCGTCGCAAAGACGAAAAGTCCGACAAGCACGGCCGCCGTCCAGCCCAGCACCGGGTTCGCCGCGAGAAGCCCCTCGACAAAGCGCCAGGCCGCGACCGAGATGATGAAGCCGATAAGGGCCGTCGCCGTCGCCCAGAAGAAGCGGCCGAGCCGCGATCGCGGGCGCGCGCCGAGCCCGATCACCGCCTGCATCGCCCGCCCCTCGCCCGGCGCGGGGATGACGTCAGGCACCGGCGCCGCGCGGTCGGGCCCCTCGGCAACCGGCGCGTCCATCTCGATCAGGACCGGCTTTTTCGGTTTCGTCATTGCCGGGGCCTCCGTTTCATCTGCATCCTCAAAGCCGGTCCCCGATCAGAAACTCGGCCGCCCGGTCGAGCCGGATATGCGGCGGCCCCTCGCCGGGTTTGAGGCTAAGCCGCGCGGGCGCGAAGCTCATGATCTCGTAATCGGCATCAAGCCACCTTTCCGCGCCTTCCCGGGCGGTGGCCAGAAGCGGGCCGGGGGTATCGGGCAACTCGCCGGGATAGAACGCGGCCTCCTTGCCGGTGATCAGCCGCCCACGCACGCAGTCGAGCGTATCGCCGTTATGGCGCACCGTCTCTTCGACCGTGGCGCGGAGCGCGGCGATCGACATCGCCGCCGTCTCGGCCCCGGCAAAATCAGCCCGGTCCTTCGCCTCGCGCATGAGCGCGGCGATGATCTGGGTCAGACGCGTGTGCTGCGAATGATGCAGATGATCGGCCTTCGTTGCGGCAAAGAGGATGCGTTCGACGCGGCGCATACCCAGAAGACCGGTCAGCCAACCAACCCGCCCCGGCCGGAACGCATCGAGAATGGCCGCCATCGCGCGGCGCATATCCTCGACCGCGCGAGGGCCGGCATGGATCGCGCCCAATGCATCGACCAGGACGACCTGCCGGTCGATCTTGGCGAAATGGTCGCGGAAGAAGGGTTTCACGACCTTGGCCTTGTAGGCCTCGAACCGCCGTTCCATCTCGCGCCAGAGCGACCCGCGCGGGGTGGTGCCGGGCTTCGGGATCGGCGCGAAGGTCAGGACGGGCGATCCCGCCAGTTCGCCCGGCAATAGGAACCGGCCCGGCGTGCAGTCGGAATAACCTGCGGCGCGGGCAGCGGTAAGATAGGCGGCGAAGTGGTCGGCCAAGGCCTTGGCCTGCGGTTCGTCGAGCGGCGCGGCCCCGTCCACATCCGTCAAAGCAGCCAGAAACCCCGCAGCCTCGGCCCGTGTTCCGATCCGCTCCAGCACCTCCGCCGTCCAGTCCGCGTAGTCGCGGTCCATCAGCGCGAGGTCCAGAAGCCACTCGCCGGGGTAGTCGACGATATCCAGATGCAACGTCCTTGGGCCCCGGAAGGTGCCGAACATGCCCCCCTCACGCAGCCGGAACGAGAGGCGCAACTCGCTGACGGCGCGGGTGCTTTCGGGCCAGCGCGGCTCTGAGCCCGTCAGCGCGGCCAGATGCGCCTCATAGTCAAAGCGCGGCACCGTGTCGTCGGGTTGCGGCTGAAGGAAGGCCGACAGGACACGCCCCTCCGCCTCCGCTCTCAGCCCCGGCATCCGGCCCCGATCCATGAGATTGGCGACGAGCGAGGTGATAAAGACGGTCTTCCCGGCGCGTGAAAGACCGGTCACGCCCAGCCGGATCACCGGATCGGAAAACGGCGCGGCCATGCCGCTGCCGATGCCGCCAAGGCCGCGCAACAGGTCATCCGCGATGTCGGTTATGCCCAAACTCTGCCCCTCGCTTTCCTCCGAAGATAGGCGCGCGGCGGCGGAGTGTGTAGGGGCGATTGCCAAGGTGCCGCTTGGCAGCTAGGGAAAGCCATGCCCCGCTACGCGCTGAAAATCGAATACCACGGCGGCCCGTTTGCGGGTTGGCAACGGCAATCTGGCCAGCCGTCCGTACAGGAGGCGGTGGAGACCGCCCTGCGCAAGCTCGAAGCAGACGCGCCGGGGATTGCGGCGGCGGGGCGGACGGATGCCGGGGTGCATGCGACGGGGCAGGTCGCACATTGCGACCTCGCGAAGGACTGGGACCCGTTCCGGCTGTCCGAGGCGCTGAACTGGCACCTGAAGCCCGCACCGGTCTCGATTTTGAAAGCCGCAAGGGTACCGGATGATTTCCACGCCCGTTTCTCGGCCGTCGAACGGCGCTATCTCTTCCGCCTCATCTCGCGCCGCGCGCCGCTGACGCATGACGCAGGGCTTGCGTGGCGGGTACTCGGCGCACTCGATGGGGATGCCATGCGGGCGGGTGCGGCGCATCTGGTTGGTCGGCACGATTTCACGACGTTCCGGTCGACCATGTGCCAGGCGCAAAGCCCGGTGAAAACGCTGGACGAGATCACGATCACCGAACACGAGATCGCCCACGGGACCGAATACCGCTTTGTCCTTCGCGCCCGGAGCTTCCTGCACAATCAGGTCCGCTCGATCGTTGGCACATTGGAACGGGTGGGCGCCGGGGCATGGACGCCCGGAGATGTGCGAAGCGCACTCGACGCAAAGGACCGCGCCGCCTGTGGCCCGGTATGCCCGCCGGACGGGCTCTACCTGACCGGAGTTGGCTATCCGGAAGACCCGTTCGCGTGAGATGAGTGGACGGGTGTGCGTTCTGGACCGGGGTTCCGTCGAGGCGTAGATTGCCCGCACGGTTTCGGCAGATCTTGCAGAGGGTCCCATGGAACACCAAGCCACGCATGTTACGGGCGGCTGCCTGTGCGGAAACATCCGGTACGAAGCCGATGTCTTTTTGCACGATGGTTATATCTGCCATTGCACCATCTGCCAGCGCAGCACCGGCCAGCCTGCCGAAATCACCGTCCTGATCAAGGCCGGAACTCAAGTATCTGAAAGAAGAACCAAAATACTATGTGTCCTCGGATACGGGAAAACGCGGGTTCTGCGCGAATTGCGGCTCTCGCATCGTATGGCAGGCATTGGCGGCAGAGGATGACTGGCTGACCAATGTCACCGTCGGCAGTCTGGACCGTCCGGCCGAAGCGCGGGTCACGCGGCACATCTACGCCGACACGCAGCTGCCCTGGTATCATACCTGCGAGGACCTGCCGAAGTTGACGGAGGACGACGCCGACCGGCTGATCGACCTTTTGCGCGCGGAGCTTCGCCCGGATTTGTAGCGCTGAGCCTTGTCAGGCGTTGAGGTCTTTCCGCACATATCCATGCTTTCTCAGCTCCGTCAGGACATCGTCGAAGGTTTTTACCTTTCTAACGTTTTCCATAACGGTGACCCGTTTGTGTCGGCACAGCGGAAAGACACGTCTGTTGAGCTTACGGCACGTTGTCCGAACAACGCTGCCATTCGGCATTCCCTTCAAATGCGTTAGTCTCGGTTCCGAAAGGACGTCCGCGCGGTCAGTGTGGCCCTCGGACAATTTCGACAGGTTGCCGCGGCATTAAGGGAGCCGATCATGAAATCCAAATTCGTCGAACTTGATGGCGTTCGTTTTAACTATGGCGAAGGTCGTCCCAACGGACGCAGGCTCGTCTTTCTGCCGGGTTTCCCAAGATACTGGAGCGAATATCGTCCTCTGCTCGACAAGCTTGAACCGCACTACCATCTGTTCGCGCTCAGCATGCGCGGACAGGGGTTGTCGCAGCGCTCGCCACCCTACACGATCGCGTCCTACATCACAGATACCATCGCCTTTCTGCGCGATGTCATAGGTGGCGGAGCTCTCGGAATTGGGCATTCAGCCGGCGCGTGGTTCGGCCTCGCCGCGGCAAACGATTTCCCTGATCTGTTCAGTGCATTCGTGTCGATTGACCAACCCCTCAATCCCGAAGATCACGTCATCGCACATGGAACGGACACATCGGCCGTCGGGCAAATGTTGGCAGCTTTGCGGGCGGCCAGAGATGTCGACGAGCTGAAAAAGCGGCTGTCCTGTCTGCTGACTTCCAATGGACGCAGTTGGGCTGAGGAAATGGATGACCGTGAGATTCTCGAGCGCGCCCACCAACTTTCGAAAATTGACCCGGAAACTTTTGCGCCTTGGGCCAATGGGCTCGAAAATTGGATCATGGTTGCCGAGCTTCAGCGCTGGCCGGGACAATATAGGGCACCCTTGCTATTCCTCGACGGCGATCCGGACGCGGGCTCCATGCTTACCGCTGCCGCAGTTCACTACAACCTCTCGCGGTATCCATGGGCGCAACGCGTCGAACTGAAAGGCCATGATCACATTATGGGTCTTCGCTCCGACCCGGAGCGATCTGTCGCCGAAATCCGCTCGTTTTTCGGTAGTCTTGTTTAAAGTTTCACATCAGGCTGAGCGCGGAAGAAGACGTTGAATAACACCGCCTTGGTTCGCGACGGCGCATTACCCACCTTACGTCAGGCGTTGAGGTCTTTCAGCAGCCGTCCATGCTTTCTGACCTCGGTCAGGACATCGCCGAATGTCTCCACCCCTCGCCCCTTCAGCATCGGCAGCAGCTTCAGGAAAGCCTCGGCCGTTGCGATCGTATCGCCGATCGCCGTGTGGCGGGCCTCTTCCGGGATGGTTATGCCAAGCCGTGAGGACAGCGCGTCGAGCGAGTGGCTTTCGGTTTGCCCGTAGACCACCGCTGACAGAAGAACGGTGTCGAGGATCGGGTGGTCAAAGACGCGGCCGGTCTCTTTCTCACGCCGCCTGAGGAACGTCATGTCGAATGGTGCGTTGTGGGCGATCAGAACCGCGCCTTCGGTGAATTTGTGGAACCGGGTCAATGCTTCAGCGACGTTCGGGGCCCCGGCGACCATGGTGTCTGAAATCCCGTGAACGGCAGTCGCCTTGGGCGGGATCGTCCGGCCCGGGTCGACCAGCATGTCGAAGACCTCGCCCGGCACCCGCCGCCCGTTCACGAGCCGCAGCCCGGCGATCTGGACAATCTCGTCGCCTTCCTCGGGCAGAAGGCCCGTCGTCTCGGTATCGAAGACGACGTAGGTCAGGCGGTCGAGTGATGTATTGGCAAGATCGGCGGGCGCCGCCTTAAGCAGAAGGTCGAAATCATAGACGACATGGCGTGCGATCGGGGCAACCTTGGCTCCGGCGCGGCGGGCCTCGCGGATCGGCAGGCGGATCGCGGCCCGTCCATCCTGCCATTCCGGCCAGCATTCGGTCGCATGCGCCGCGAGGACAGAGCGCCCCGTCACCTCGCCCGCAGCCGGGTCGATGGGGTCGGCAAGCCATGCCTCAAGGGTCCCGACTGAAAGAGCCTTCCCTTCCCAACCCAGCGTGACCATCGCGCCTGGACCGTCCTCATTCACCTCAAGCGTCACGGCAGCCACACCGAGCCGCTTCGCGAGGCCCGCGAGAAGCGCGACGATCTCGAACCCGTCGCACCGCACAATCAGATCGGCGGCCTCCGACCTGACGATCAGGCCCGCAGCCTCAACCCGCGCCCGGAACCCGTCCAAGAGATCGGCAGCGCGGGTGGTTGGAAGGACATTCCAGCTGCCCCGCGCCGCGTCGTAGCGGTCGGCGAGGTCGTTGACCGAACCGGCCAGTGTGCCAACCTCTTCGATAAGTGCGGCGTTCAGCGCCGCCTTGTCTTCGGCCACGTCCATCACGCCGATCACGGTCTGAAGGTTCGCGGCCGGGCGACGGATGCGGTCGAAGATATCCTCCAGCAACCGGTCGCGGCCGGCATGGGCGGCGAGGTCACCCGTCACGTCCCGAAGCGTCAGCACGTAGCCAGTCGATCCTCCGCGGTCGAGAAGCCGCATCCGCCCCGAAAGCACCTTTGCACCGTCGCGTGTCGCGACCATGAGGTCGGCCACGGCCTCGGCATCCCCGGCGGCCACCAGCCGCTCATAGGCATGCAGAAGCGGCGCTTCGCGGAGATGGTCGAAGACCTTGCGGTCAAGGCCCGGGGTGGCGCCGAGAATGTCGCTGGCTGGACCATTGTAAAAGACGAGTTGATGCGTCCCCGAACAGAGAAGCACACCGGCCGGTACGTCCGACAAAAGCGCCTCCAGACGCGCCTTTTCCTTTTGCAATCGTCCGGTTTCGCGTTCAACCGCATCGGCAAGCGCGGCCCGCGTTTCGGACAAAGCGTCGGTCAGTGCGGTCGCGGCCGGGCCGAGATCGCCGAGATAGCGGCCGGGAGCGGCGTCGAATGTACCCGCACTCTCGGCATGGGCCTGCGCCCGCATTCCCGCCGCCAGCCGGTCAAGCGCGCGGCCCACGTTTTCGTCGAAGAGAAACCAGATACCGGCGACGAGACCAAGGATTGCGAAGCCCGCAACGGTCCCTGCGGTCACGAAGGCTGAAAGCGCGCCGGGATCACCGAATTGCCGGTATCCGAACCAGAGACCGGCCACGACCGCGCCGACGCCCCCTGCGGCCATCGCGGCGAAGAACAGGAGCAGGCGCTGGCGCAGGCTCAACCGGTCAAGCATCGCCTCCCGCCCCTTCGGCACCGGGTTCGAGAAGCTTGCGCACCTCGTCGCGGAGTTCCTTGAGCTCGAATGGCTTGGCGATGAACCCGTCCGCGCCGAGCGCCAATCCCTTGCGGCGTTCCATCGCCGACCCGCGCGCCGTCATCATCAGGATCTTCACGTCTTTAAGTTTCGGGTCCATGCGGACGTTCTGGCAGATCTCATAACCGGAAACTTCGGGCAGCATGACATCGAGAAGCACGAGATCGGGCGCGGTGTCGCGGATCTTCGGCAAGGCCTCGGCCCCGTTGGCGATACGGTCATGGGAATACCCCTCGCGCGTCAGAACATAGTCGAGCGCCAGGGCGATATTGTCTTCGTCCTCGACGATCAAAACCCGGTGGCGTTTGCCTTTATCCATTCACACCTCCCCCACAAGCGGCCATGAAGGCCGCGTCGTTCCGGTCGATCTCCAGCCAGTTGGCACCGGTCAGGTCCTCGGCCGTAGCACCCTCCACACCGGCGTCCGCCCGCCGTCCCCCCGCACAATCGAATACAACCGTCAGGGCGTAGGACGGCTTCCAGCGTTCCAGTAGATGAATGCGCGCAAGGCGGTAGTCGGGTCCGGGATCAGCGGGCAGTTCGGCCTCCGGGCCGCGATCCAGCATCGCCATCCGTGTGGTGACCGGGGCGAGATAGGTCCAAGGCCGCCAGACCTGGCTTTGCGAATTGCGGAACGTGACCACCGCAGTTTCGGGATAAAGCGCGGCATAGCGATTGGCCCAGCTGTATTCATTCCAGATGGTGAAGCCCAGCATCGCGACCCCGACCGCAGCCGGCATCGTCCATTTCGGTACACGCCGCCCGGTCATGTGATTGACGAGCAGGAGCGAGCCGCCAATCGCAAACCCGATGGCAATCATGGAGATGAAATCGATCAGCATGGTTCGTCCTTCAATTCAGGGCTCCCTTACCGTGGCCAACCGCCGATTGCATCGTCCGGACCACGACGAAGGCATCGCGCAGATGGCTGCGCTCAAAATCGGAAAGGCTCGCAGGCGTAAGGAAATTGTCGGGCTTTTCACCCGCCTTCACCCGTGCCGCCTGATGGTTGAGCCTTGTTTCGGCAATGAGGTCATAGGCCTCGATCAGGTCCCGGCCACCGGAATTCGACACGACGCCGGCGTCGATCGCGGCTTCCAGCCGCGCCCGGGTATTGACCTTCGTCAGACGCCCCTGAAGCGCGTAGACGCGGGCGAGGTCAGTCACCGGCACGACACCGGAATGTTTCATGTCGATCTGGTTGCGGTGCTCGCCCGAACGGATCGTCGCAAAACCCCGGATGAGGCCAAGGGGCGGCGTGTGCTTCAGTGAATTACCGATCATATGGGCGACAAAGATCGAGTTCTTTGAGGCGGCGTGAAGCGTCTCGGCCTGAAGGTCGCCGAAGAGATGCGCAGCCCCGCCGATAGGGCGCAGGTCGAACATCACAGAAGCAAGCATCTGCGCCTCGGGATTGGGTGTCACGATCCAGCCCCGGAAGTAGTCGCGCCAGACGCGGATCGGCTGGCACCAGCGCGGATTGGTCGCCATCATGTCGCCCGGGCAATAGACATAGCCGCAGGTGTTGAGCCCGTCAGAGACGTATTTCGCAAGGGACGCGAAGTAGGTCATGTCAGACTCGGTCACGGCATCGTCCAGCATCAGGCAGTTGTCCTGATCGGAAACGCCGGTCTGTTCCTGCCGCCCCTGCGACCCGCAGGCAAGCCAGAGATAGGGGACCGGCGGCGGTCCCAGATCTTTTTCGGCCAAGGCAAGCAGGCGGCGCGTGACGGCGTCGGCAATGTCGGTGATGAGCCGCGTCGTCACCTCATGCGCATTATGGCCGCCGACAAGCTGACGCAGCAGGCCCGGAATTCGGGCGGTTGTCTCGGCCATCTCGGAGGCGCTGGCCGCAAGCGCGATATCGCGGATGAGGACGGCAGAGCTGACCGCCTGATGCCGGGTGATGTCGGTCTGTGTGATCATGCCGACGAGCCGGCCGCCCTCGGTCACCGGCACATGACCGATCCGGCGTTCGAGCATCAGGTGCAGGATATCCGTGCCCAGCGCCTGTGGCGCCAGCGTCGCGGGGTTCGCCGTCATGATCTCCGCCACGGGGGTATCGGCATCGCGCCCCTCGGCGAGCACCCTGTGCGACAGGTCGCGGGTCGTGACGATGCCCTGTAACTTTCCGTCCGCGCCGGTGACGCCAAGGCTCGACACATGCGCCTCGCGCATCTTCCGGGCGGCTTCGGCCACCGTGGTATCCAGAGTGCAGGTCACGGGGTCCCGTGCCATCAGATCGCCGACGCGTCGGGTGGCAAGGTCGCTGCCGCGCGGCTCCGCCCCCCTGCCCCGGCTGAAGAACCTGGCGAAGGCGGGGGCGTCGGAAACCAGACGGCGGAACTCCTCCACCGGCAGGACCAGAAGCCGGGACGAACTGGTCGTCCGCGCTGTCGTCGCGGCGCGTCCGTCACGCATCAGGCCGCGTTCCCCGAACGAATTGCGCGGACCAAGCAGCGAGACCAGCGCGCCGTTCGCATCGAGGATCTCGACACCTCCACGCTCGATCAGGAAGAGGCCCGGCAGGACATCGCCCTGTGCATAGATCTCGGCGCCCTGCGCCAGTTCCCTGCGGCCGAAGGAGCCGGCGACCCGCGCCAGCTCGTCCTGCGGCAGAGCATCGTAAGGATGAACCGTCTCGAGAAAGGCCTGAACGGTTCCGGATATGTCGTTCACGCAAAACCTCCTGAAGCGGGATGGCGCGCCCCATAAGGGACGCGCCGTTATCAGATCAGGCTCAGTGCCCGGTGGCAGCGCCCGCGCCTTTCGGGATGCGGATCGATTCCACCAGTTCCTGGATTTCCTCCGGGGTATCCTCGGTCGCGTTCGACACGACATAGGCCACCACGAAGTTGATCAGGGCACCGACCGCACCAAACGAGGTCGATTTGATCGAAAGCAGCAGCGGGTCGCTGTCGCTGAACGAGTTGGTGTCCGGAAGGAAGAACCAGCCCTTGTGCAGGAAGATGTAGACCAGCGTCACGATCAGACCCACGAGCATCCCCGCCACGGCACCCTTGTTGTTGATGCGCTTCGAGAAGATGCCCATCATCAGTGCCGGGAAGATCGAACACGCCGCCAGACCGAAGGCCAGGGCCACTGTCTGCGCTGCGAAGCCCGGAGGATTGAGACCGAGATAGGTCGCCACCGCGATCGCCACCGCCATCGAGATCCGGGCTGCGAGAAGCTCGCCCTTTTCCGAGATGTTCGGGTTCAGCTGCCCCTTGATCAGGTCATGGCTGATCGCCGAAGAGATGGCGAGCAACAGACCCGCGGCCGTTGACAGCGCGGCGGCAAGACCACCAGCGGCCACCAGCGCGATAACCCAGCCCGGAAGTTGGGCAATCTCGGGGTTGGCCAGAACCATGATGTCGTTGTTCACGGTCAGTTCGTTGGCGTCCTTGTCACCGACGTACTGGATGAGGCCGTCGCCGTTCTTGTCTTCGAACTTCAACAGACCGGTCTTTTCCCAGTTGTCGACCCAATCAGGCACGTCCGCACGGGCAACCGGCTGTTCGGCCACGCCGTTGGGATACATCGTGTTGATCAGGTTCATGCGCGCCATCGCCGCCACGGCCGGGGCCGTGATGTAGAGGATCGCGATGAAGACGAGCGCCCAGCCAGCCGACCAGCGGGCATCCGACACACGCGGCACCGTGAAAAAGCGGATGATAACGTGCGGCAGACCTGCCGTACCGATCATCAGCGACAGCGTGAACAGGAACATGTTCAGCGTGGTGTCCGACTGGGTCAGATAGGATTTGAAGCCCAGATCGGTCACGAGACCTTCAAGCGTCGACAGGATCGGCTGACCATTGGCCACATCGTTCGAGAAGAGACCAAGACCCGGGATCGGGTTGCCGGTCAGCTGAAGCGAGATGAACACGGCCGGGATGGTGTAGGCGGTGATCAGAACGACATACTGCGCCACCTGGGTGTAGGTGATGCCCTTCATGCCGCCGAGAACCGCATACATGAACACGATCGCCGCACCGATCAGAAGACCCGTGGTGCTCGACACTTCAAGGAAGCGCGAGAAGGCAACGCCAACACCGGTCATCTGGCCGATAACGTAGGTAACCGAGGCAACAATAAGGCAGATGACGGCCACCATGCGCGCGGTCGGCGAATAGAAACGGTCGCCGATGAATTCCGGCACGGTGAACTTGCCGAACTTGCGCAGATAGGGCGCAAGCAGCATCGCCAGCAGAACGTAACCGCCGGTCCAGCCCATGAGGTAAACCGAGGTGTCGTATCCGCCGAAGGCGATCAGACCCGCCATCGAGATGAAGGAGGCCGCCGACATCCAGTCAGCGCCCGTGGCCATGCCGTTCATGACCGGGTGAACGCCCCGACCGGCGGCATAGAATTCAGCCGTAGAGCCCGCACGGGCCCAGATTGCGATGCCGATGTAAAGCGCAAAGGTCGCGCCCACCACCAGCAGGTTGAGTGTAAACTGGTCCATTGTCCCTGCTCTCCCTTACTCTTCCACGCCGTGTTCGGCGTCGAGCTTGTTCATGCGCCAGGCGTAAACAAAGATCAGGATCAGGAACACGATGATCGAGCCCTGCTGGGCGAACCAGAAGCCAAGATCTGTCCCCCCGACTTTGATACCTGCGAGCATCGGCCTTAGAAGAATGCCGAAGCCAAAGGACACAACGAACCAGATCACCAAGCAGATCTTGATGAGCCGTACGTTGGCTGCCCAATAGGCGTTGGACGAAGATTTGTCCGCCATTGTCTTACTCCCTGAGTTCCCTCGTTCTCCCGCGCCCCGGCTCATCCCGGGATGCGGGCCTCCCCTCATTCAGTCGCGCGTTTCACTATTGTCCTCAGCGCCGAGGCGATCGTGTCGATGGAGCCCATCGCATCGACCGTCTGCAACACTCCCAACTGGTCATAGTGCGCGATCAGTGGTGCCGTGTCGGCGTGATAGGCTTTCAGCCTTTCACGCGCGGTTTCGGCATTGTCGTCGGCCCGGCGTTTGAACTCCGAACCGCCGCATTTGTCACAAACACCCGCCTTGGCGGTCTGCTTGTGGGTGTCGTGGTATCCTTCGCCGCAATGGGCGCAGGTGAAGCGTCCCGCCACGCGGTCGATCATCGCCTCGTCATCGACCTCAAGGCTGATGGCAGCCGTGACCTGCTGGCCGCTGCCGGCCAGCAATCCGTCCAGCGCCGCGGCCTGTCCGGCTGTCCGTGGAAAACCGTCAAGGATGACACCGGCCTGAACGTCCGGCATGGCCATCCGGTCCTTGAGGATCGCCAGCACGATCTCATCGCTGACAAGGCCACCCGATTCCATGACCGCCTTCGCGGCGAGGCCGGAAGGCGTGCCCTCGGCCACGGCCGCGCGCAGAAGGTCGCCGGTCGAAAGCTGGATGAGGCCGAAACCTTCTTCCAGCATCCGCGCCTGCGTGCCCTTGCCCGCGCCCGGAGGCCCGAGAAGGATAAGGACGGCGGGGGTCGTGACAACCTCGCTCATCCCGTCAGCCCCGGTTCATGCGGTTTTCGATCAGGTCATCGACCACCGACGGATCGGCGAGCGTCGAGGTGTCGCCCAGCGCGCCGTAGTCGTTCTCGGCGATCTTGCGCAGGATGCGGCGCATGATCTTGCCCGAACGGGTCTTCGGCAGGCCCGGCGCCCACTGGATCAGGTCAGGCGAGGCGATGGGGCCGATCTCGGTCCGCACCCATTTCACCAGTTCCTTGCGCAGGTCGTCGCTCGGCTCCACGCCGTTCATCAGGGTGACATAGGCATAGATGCCCTGCCCCTTGATCGCGTGCGGGTAACCGACCACGGCGGATTCAGCGACCTTCTCATGTGCGACGAGTGCCGATTCAACTTCGGCCGTGCCCATCCGGTGGCCCGAGACGTTGATCACATCATCGACGCGGCCGGTGATCCAGTAATAGCCGTCCTCATCCCTGCGGCAGCCGTCACCGGTGAAGTAATAGCCCTTGTAGTCGGCGAAATAGGTCTTCTGGAACCGCTCGTGATCGCCCCAAACGGTGCGCATCTGACCGGGCCAGCTGTCCTTGATGCAAAGAACGCCCTCAACACCGTTGCCCTCGATCTCCACCCCGCTGGTCGCATCGAGCACAACGGGCTGGATGCCGAAGAAGGGCAGCGTCGCCGATCCCGGCTTGGTCTCGGTCGCGCCGGGCAGCGGCGTGATCAGATGGCCGCCGGTTTCGGTCTGCCACCAGGTATCGACGATCGGGCATTTGCCGCGGCCGACATACTTGTCGTACCAGACCCAGGCCTCGGGGTTGATCGGTTCGCCCACCGTGCCCAGAAGGCGCACCGACGAAAGATCGTATTTCTCGACCCATTCGGGGCCCTGCCCCATCAGCGCGCGGATGGCCGTCGGGGCGGTGTAGAACTGGTTAACCTTGTGCTTTTCACACACCGCCCAGAACCGCCCCGCGTCCGGATAGGTCGGCACGCCCTCGAACATCAGGGTCGTGGCGCCGTTCGCCAGAGGTCCATAGACGATATAGCTGTGGCCCGTCACCCAGCCGACATCGGCCGTGCACCAGAAGATATCGCCGTCGTGATAGTCAAATGTGTACTGGTGGGTCATCGCGGCATAGACGAGATAGCCGCCCGT
Source organism: Albidovulum litorale (assembly GCF_025751495.1). Classification (GTDB taxonomy): domain Bacteria; phylum Pseudomonadota; class Alphaproteobacteria; order Rhodobacterales; family Rhodobacteraceae; genus Albidovulum; species Albidovulum litorale. Next base: position 113,372 of record NZ_JAOWKZ010000002.1, read on the forward strand.
GGTGTGAACCACGCCCTTCGGCTTGCCGGTGGAACCGGAGGTATAGAGGATGAAGAGCGGGTCCTCTGCCCCCATCGGCTCCGGCGGGCAGTCCGGGCTGGCATCGGCCATTCCGGCCAGCACGTCGACATCGCGACCATCGACCCAAGTTGTCTGGTCACCGGTATGCTTCACGACAAGGCATTTCACGTCGTCATCGCAATGCAGCAGCGCCGCATCGGTGTTCGACTTCAGTGCCGTGCGGCGCCCGCCGCGCGGCGCGGTATCGGCAGTGATGACGGCCTTCGCCTCGCTGTCGTTGATCCGGTTGGCCAAGGCATCCGGTGAGAAACCCGCAAAGACGATGGAATGGATCGCACCGATCCGGGCGCAGGCCAGCATCGCATAGGCCGCCTCGGGGATCATCGGCAGGTAGATGACGACCCGGTCACCTTTGGAGATGCCATTCGCCTTCAGCACATTGGCCATGCGCCCGACCTTGTCGGCCAGTTCCTTGTACGAGATATGGCGGGCCGGCGTTGCCGGATCATCCGGCTCCCAGATGATCGCGGTCTGGTCGCCACGGGTCGCAAGATGGCGGTCGACGCAGTTGGCCGCGACGTTCAGGACGCCGTCTTCGTACCACTTGATCGAAACCTCGCCGAACTTGAAGTTCGTGTCCTTCACCTTGGTATAGGGCTTGATCCAGTCGAGGCGCTTGCCCTCTTTTCCCCAGAAAGCAGCAGGGTCGGAAACCGAGGCGGCATACATCTTCGCGTAGGTCTCTGGCGTTGCGTGGGCTTTCTCAAACCCGGCCGGGATTGCCCGCTTCGCCGTTGCATCCGTCGCGCTCTGTGCCGCCATGGCTGTCCTCCATCCGTCAGGTGCCGACTTTTCCCGGAGCCGCACGCATGACCGCACCGCCCCCTTCAAAGCCCTATTCTGAGCATTGTAAACTAATTGTACTTTTTTTTGTAACCTATTTTTTATATTGAATTTTTCTGTTAATTTATTCACAAATACTGGGGTAAGTTTGTAAATATAATGCCTATCGGCACATTTTTGCCATGAATTTTCAATTGATTGGTTGTGCACAGCCGCGTGAGCAGACATCGAACCCGGCACCGCTTGCCAGCCAGCGCATTCGAACCCCGAATTGTCGGCTTTCTGTGGCTCTTTCACCGTTAACGCTCACATCCCGCCGCGATTCGAATGACCGAAACCAATGACACTGCCGATGTCCGAACCCGTGATCACGACAGGTTTTTTACATGTAGAAACCAGCAATATCTGAGGCGCTGAGCCCGCGTGACAACACTTGCAAGCCCTGCTTGCCCGATACAGGTCCGGCTGATACCGCAAAGGAAAGGACCCCGCAGGATACGATGACCAATCGCTCCAATCCCTTTACGCAGACGAACGACGAGGCGCGCGCAATTGCCCGCAAGCTTTTGCGCGATGCAACCACGGCAGCGCTTGCGGTGACCGAGGCCGACACCCGCGCACCATTCGTCAGCCGCATCGGCTTTGGCCTCTCACCTGCGGGCATGCCAATGACGCTCATCTCCGATCTCGCGCTGCACAGCCGGGCGCTGCGCAACGACGCGCGCGCGGCCCTGCTGATCGGCGAGCCGGGTCAAAAGGGCGATCCGCTGGCCCATCCACGGCTAACGCTCTGCGTCACGGCGCGGTTTGCCTTGCGGGAAGAAAGTCATCATACGGACCTGCGCGCTGCATGGCTTGGCACCCATCCGAAGGCCGCCCTCTATGTCGATTTTGCCGATTTCCACTTCGTCCTGTTCGATATCGTCAGTGGCCACCTGAATGCGGGCTTCGCTAAGGCCTATGCACTTGACCAGAAAGACCTTACAGTGCGTTAAGACTGCGCAGATCCGGTGGCCCCACCCGCCCCGGCCCCTGTCGCAACGGAGAAAACGGGCGGGTGCGCATGGTTGAGCGGACAACCTCGACGGATGAGATATCGCGCCAAAGGCAGCGGATGGAGGCCGACCTGGTCTCACGCCAGATCGGCGTCGCCCTGAGCTGCATCCTGTTTTTCTTCTTCCTGCCCTTCTGGCTTGTTTTCTTCGTCTATCTCGCCTGCGTCGGAACTGAGATCGGCCAGCTTCGCATGATGCGGGCTTACGAAGAAACGCCGCTGCCCCGAATCCGCGCCGCCTTCCTCGCCAATTCCTTCTTCGGTCTTGCCGCGTACTGCGTCCCGGCCCTTGTTCTGTGGACCATGGGGGAGCCGCTGGTCATGTTCGCGGGCGTGCTGCCTCTTATCGGGGCGCTGCTCAACGTATCCGTCGTGCGCTCGGTACATCTGCCGCTTGGCATACTCAGCGGAATACCCCCGGCGCTGACACTTATGTGGCTGCCCGTCCAGCAACTGCTGCAACCCGGCGCGGCGCTTCCGGCCGCAGTTGCGACTGCGGCCGTCATCGCCCTGATTGGCTATTTCCTGTCAGCTTTGATCCAGAACCACAACGCCCAGTCGCATCTGTTGGAAGCAATCGAACAGTCGGACGCCGCCAGCCGCGCCAAGTCGCGTTTTCTCGCGGCGATGAGCCATGAAGTGCGCACGCCGCTGAACTCGATTCTCGGTCACAGTCAGCTGCTGCGCGAAGAGAGCGACGGGGCAGTGGCGGATAATCATGCAGAAATTATCGAGGCATCGGCACGCGCGCTGAAAATGCTGGTCGAGGATGTGATCGATCTGGCCCAAGCGACCGAGGGTAAAATCCGGTTCCATCCGGTCACCACCGTGATCCACCGCGAATTGGAATACGCGGCGGCGATGAAATTGCCGGTCAAACCAGGGCAGGAACCCGAGATCACGGTTTCGATTTCGCCGGAAGTTCCGGAATTCGGGCGGCTGGACCCGATTCTTATGCGGAAATGCCTGAGCCATCTCTGTGCCGTCGTCGCGGCGGATAAAAACGCAGATGCCCGGCCACATCTCGAATTGCGCTGCGCGTTGGCCCCCGGACGCCAAGGCCGGATAAGGCTGACAATCGCAGGCGAGCCCTCAAAAAGCGGAAGAGTAGATACAGAAACGGTGCCTGCCACCGACGGGTCTCTCGCGCTGGCGCTTGTCCAACAGGTGGCCGGTGTAATCGGCGGCAACACCGATTTGATGAGGTCCCCCGATGGAAGCCTCGTAGCGAGAATGGAGTTTCCCTTTGTTACCATCCCGGAACCGCCCGCAACCGGGGCGGAAACCGTCTATGGAAGGCTTCGTGCTCTTGTCGTTGACGATGTTGCCTCGAACCGCTTCGTCGTGTGCCAGATGCTCCGCTCGCTCCGCATCGAGGCCATCGAAGCTGACAGCGGCCGTGAAGCGCTCGAATGGCTTCGTGCCGAGACGTTCGACCTCGTGCTCTTGGACATGAACATGCCGGATATGGATGGTGAGGCGACCCTCCGCGAGATCCGCGATTCCGGGCAGGACTGGGCCAGCATTCCGGTCATTGCACTTACCGCCGATGCGGTGACCTATCAACGTGATCACTACATGGCGCTGGGGCTCAACGGCTATCTGACAAAGCCGGTGGACAAACGCCTGCTCTGGGCCGAGATCCTGACAGCCGCCCCGCCGCCGCCACCGCTTTAACTGCATGCAGTTGGGCCGGGTTCCCCCGGCCCCTTTATCGTCGTCGGCACAGGCTAGTTTGGATTGTCCATCCGCACCGTAACATTGACACGCCCCTTGGAAGGCTGGGCCCAGTTCAGCGTGATCTGGTTCTTCGACGCGCCTTGGGTGACATCGACATAGGGCATATCGGTTCGCCTTACGCTCGAAGGCCCGGTGATCATCCCTTCGGCCACAACCGCATCGACATTTCGGGCCCAGCCCCCGAAGGGCAGATAAGGGCCCGGATCGATGGTCCAGACCGTCGCCTCGGTGACCTGGTCATGCTGCACCAGAACCGGATTGGCGATGGCCTGATTGACGCTGGTAAAGGTGTTCTCGCCCACCCAGATATTCCGCATGGAAAAATTGACCAGCGGCGCAAAGGTCGTGTCCACCTTCTCGACCCGATCAACCGACCCGTTCAGCGACCGGAATACATTGCCCGACAGGTTAAGCCCGCGGATATAGTGACCCGAACCATAGGGCTTGACGACGATCCAGCTGAACCAAGGCGCGACATCGGCGACAGTGAACGTATTACCGGTGATCGTCAGACCGCCGAACGAAAACTGGTTGGCGAAATCGGGATCGGATTCATACTCGTTCGTCCATTCGATGAACGAGTTGTCGACATAGTTGCCGTTGATCGTCGATTTCACATCCGTTCCGGCCAGAACGAGTCCCGCAACGCGCAACCCCGCCGTCTCCTGATCGCCCTGGAACCAGTGATTGCCCGCGATCAGGTTGCCGTTGCCACCCAGCACGACAAAATGCCGGAAATGGACCGCCCGATTATCCCGGATCTTCACGTCGTTTGCGTTGGTGTTGATCGCGACCGAAATCCGGTCCTGCGACCGGAGCGGGCTTTCATTCGACACGAACTGGCAGCGGTCTATCAGCATCCCCTGACAGCCCCGCCCGATCGAGGTGATGCCCCGGTTCTTCGGGCCAAGGACATGGCTGTCGCGCAACTGAAAGATCGACCCGGCCGGCGCCAGCATGATCCCGCTGGCCTCGCCTCCGCATTCGAACTGCAAATCGTCTAGGATCATGTTCGACAAAGAGGCGAAGCCCGAGAAATCGAGCACGTACTTGTAGCGCGTGAACGTATAGACCTGCGTTCCCGCCGCGCCGTAAAGCGGCTGGCTCAGGGTCAGGGTCCCGGCAGCGACATTGACCGAGGTGACATAGACCTCGCGGCCCACGCCGACCCCCTCCACCAGCGCACCAACCGGGATATTGGCGATATTGGCGACCGCCGACAGAACCAGTTCATTGCCGGCCGAATAGCTCGCCTGCGATGTCACCGTCACCGTATCCCATGCCGGTCCGGCGATGACGTTGAACTGCCCGTTGCGGATCGTCCGGCGCGACGAAAAGCTCGTCTTGTTGTTCACCGCCGCCTGCATGTCGATCGGCGCGGTGATCTCGATTCGCCGCCCGCACATGTCCAGCGTGTCGTGATCGGCGAAGTTCACCAGCGCCTGATAGGCCTTCTTGAAGCCCAGCTCCTCGCTCCCGAATGCATCCGCATAGCTTGGCAGATCGAAACTGCGGGTCATCGCGATCCGGCGGTTGACCGGCATCGTCAGCGTGCCTTCGAACCGCGCGGGAGATTCCAGCGTCACATCAGCGTCGAGGAAATAGGTCCCGGCCGAGAACAAAAGTGTCCGGCCGGTCGCGTCGGCGACGGCATCAGCGGCCTCGACCGCGACCGCGTCGTTCGTGACGCCATCGCCAACAGCGCCATAGTCGCGGACATCGACCCAGTCCATCATCGTGCGCAGGAAGGCCGAGGTGATGTCCTCGATCTCGATATCGTCAACTCGGACGATGCCGCCATTCGCGCCGGTCAGATCAATGCCGAAATGGCCGTAAAGCGCCGATGTGCCCCAGCTCATGTCGACGCCGGTGCGATTGCCGGTGCCGACGATGGCCTCGACGGTCTCGACCTTGCCATAGGCGGTCAACGCCACACTCGGACCCGTCTCGACCACGCCCGCCACATGCGCACCACCTGCGCCACCAGCCCAGGCCGCGATCCGGGCCGAGGGCAGATTGCCGCTCATCGCCTTGACGCGCGCCCGGATGCGCAGATAGCAGCCGGGCAGGATCGTCGTCTCACCCATGTAGCGCAACTTGGTAACCGTCGTCGTTTTCTGAAGCTCCAGACACGAGGCAAAATCCTGATCGGCCGTCACGAGCGCCGCGTTGACCGCACCGTCATAGGTCGGCGATCCGGGCGTGCCATCGCCGCTCGACCACACCGTCAGCCCGTTCTCGAATGCGGGCGGCATGAAGACCAGCCCGTCGGTAATCGCCTTGTTCATCGCGCAGAACCCCTTGTCGTTGTCCACACCCCGTCCGGCGGCGCCCGCGTTGCGCAGCCCCGGACAGGCGGCGCAAACCCGCGATGCGGGCGGATGCGGAGACTGCTCATCTTGGGAAATCAACGGGCCACGCCGGGCCCTCGGCGAATAGCTCTACCGGGAAAGGCTTTGGAATTAGTTAGGTCAGCGCGCGCAAAGAATCAGACCCCTACATCCGCGGGCGGCACCGGATATACCCCGTTGATGCGCCAGCCATCGGGACCTGCGATCATCTCATAATCGAACAGATGGAACTGCCCGGACGCATCCCGGAACCCCATGCGTTGCAGGACGTGCCCGTTCTCCTCATGCAGGTCGAGATAACGAACCGCATCGGGCCGCCAGATCATCGGATACCCGGTCTCCACCATACGCCCGAACGTCTCGGGATCGCGGAAAATACCCTGTATCATCGGCGAGGCGAAATCGAACGCGGCTGAAAGGTCATCGGCCGCGAAAGCCTCGATCTGCCGACCGATAACCGTCTGAATATCGGATTTGTCGTCAGCTAACGCGACGCCGGAATTACCGACCAAGGCCCCTCCGGCAATCAGCACGAAAGCCAGTATTGTTCGTGGCATCGCTGCCTCCGCAACCGACGCTGTTACTCACTTATAGCGCACAATCCGATCGCAGCCAAACAGCGGCGGCGAAGCCCCGTAATCAAACTCTTCGACTTCAGATGAACGGAACCAGAGGAACGCCGTTGCCGCAACCACCCAGCAAGGCCGTGAGCAGGATCAGAACAATAAGCCGCATCGCGATTCCCTTTCCGGATACGCAATAGTGTATGGTCCGATCCTAGCTCCGCTGTACGCACCGCACGAGGAGATTCAGCGCCGTTTTCCCCTATGCGGCCAATTGTCCTGCGAGGGCCCGTTCGATCAGCGCAACCGTCTCTTCGACACCGTAGAGCGCGATGAATCCGCCGAAACGCGGCCCTTGCGATGCGCCCAGCAACACCTCGTAAAGCGCCGTGAACCAGTCGCGCAAAGGCTCGAATTCATGTTCCTTGCCAACGGCAAAGACCATCGACTGCAACGCCTCGGCATCAAGCCCGCCATCCCAGACCTTGAGGCGCGAAACGAGATCCTCCATCGCCGCCCGTTCCTTGTCGGTCGGTGCGCGGAAGACCCGTGTCGGCGCAACATGATCGTTGAAGTAACGCACTGCAAAGGCCGCCGCCTGATCGAGCTGCGGGTTGGTCTCGGGCGAGGCGTCGGGCGCATATTTGCGGATGAAGCCCCAAAGCCCGTCCTTGTCCTTGGCCCCGGCCACCGAAGCGAGGTTCAGGAGCATCGCGAAGGGCACCACCATGTCCGAGGCCGGCGGCTGGCCGTTGTGGATGTGCCAGACAGGGTTGGCGAGCTTTCCCGTATCGTCCTGATCGGGGAAAGCCCGCAACTGCTGGTGATATTCGTCCACCGCCTTCGGGATCACGTCCCACCACAGCCGTTTTGCGGTCTTGGGCTTCTGATACATGAAATAGCCCAAGGACTCGGTTGCCGCATAGGTCAGCCATTCGTCGATCGTCAGGCCGTTGCCCTTCGATTTCGAGATTTTCTGACCCTGCTCGTCGAGAAACAGCTCATATGTGAAGTGCTCGGGCTTCCTGCCGCCCAGAACCTCGCAGATGCCGTCATAAATCGGCGTATTGGTCGAGTGGTCCTTGCCATACATCTCGAAATCGACATCAAGCGCCGCCCAGCGCGCGCCGAAATCCGGCTTCCACTGCAGCTTTACGTTGCCGCCCGTCACCGGCAGCACCCATTCGCGGCCCGTCTCATCGTCGAAGGTGACGGTGTGGTCCTTCTTGTCGACGTGCTTGATCGGAACGTAAAGCACACGCCCCGTTTCAGGATGGATCGGCAGGAAGCAGGAATAGGTCTGCTGACGCTCCTCGCGCAAGCTGGCCAGCATGATCTCCATGATCTTTTCATACCGTTCAGCCGCCAGCCGCAACGTGTCGTCGAAGGCGCCCGATTTGTAGAACTCGGTCGCGGAATAGAATTCATACTCAAAGCCGAATGTGTTCAGGAACCGCCGCAACATCGCGTTGTTGTGGTGCCCAAAGCTTTCATATTCCCCGAACGGGTCGGGCACGGAGGTCAGCGGCTTCTGGATATTGGCCTTCAGAAGCTCCTGCTGCGGCACGTTCTCGGGAACTTTCCGCATTCCGTCGAGGTCGTCCGAGAAACAGAAAAGCCGCGTCGGGATGTCCGAGATGATCTCGAAGGCCCGGCGGATCATCGTCGTGCGCTGCACTTCGCCGAAGGTGCCGATATGCGGCAGGCCGGACGGGCCATAGCCGGTCTCGAACAGCACATAGCCCTTTTCGGGGTCCTTCTTCTCATAGCGTTTCAGCACGCGGCGCGCTTCCTCGAAAGGCCAGGCTTTGGAGTTCATCGCGGCGTCGCGCAGAGAAGACATGTCAGTAATTCCCGAAAGAATGGCACCCCGTGTGCCACAAGCCCCGTCTCCTATTGAACGGGGGCGGGATCGTCAATAATTTGCCCTTCAAAGCCCGAAAGGACAGAGCCATTGCCCCATACCCTTCCCGCCTTCTCCGCCCAGGACGCCCTTGTCGCGATCATGGTCACCGTCTCGGTCTCGGATGAGACGATCCGTACCTCCGAACTCGTCGCCATCGAACGTCAGGTCAACCACCTGCCGATCTTTGCCGACTACGACATCGACAACGCGAAAGAGGTCGCCGAGACAGTCTACAAGCTAATGGAAGATGAAGACGGCCTCGACACGCTATTTGCCATGGTCAGGGACGCGTTGCCCGACCGGCTTTGGGAAACCGCCTATGCTTTGGCCTGCGATGTGGCAGCGGCAGACGGCACGATCCGGCAGGGGGAGTTGAGGCTTCTGGAGGAAATCCGCCACGAATTGACCATCGATCGACTCCACGCCGCCGCCATAGAACGCGGCGCAAGGGCACGTCACCTGACGCTCTGAGCATCAGTTTGCAGCGGATGAGGCCCGTCGGCACAGCGTCTGCAAAGTGTCGGCAAAACGTATGGCAACGTGTCTGCCGGGGTCGCAGATATCGCGTCGGCTTGATCGGTCGCTCGTCCAGAAGGGCGCGGAGACGGCGATATGGTTTCGGAAAGGTCGTTTAGGTGAAGTTCACACTCCACGCCTTGGCCGCTTGGCTTCTGTTGGCTTTCGCCGCCTATGCCGCGCCGCTGGACATCTTCCGCGACTGCGAGGTCTGCCCGGAGATGATCGAACTGCCACTGGGCGAGTTTGTCATGGGCGCGCCCGATGATGAGTTCCGGCGGATCGTCTATTACCGGGATGGCGCCATCCGTATGGCGACAGAGGACAATCCCTACATCCCCGACAATGAAGGCCCGCAACACCGCGTCGTAGTCGACATCCCCATCGCCATGGGGCGTAACGAAGTGACCTATGCCGAATGGATGGCGTGCATCGAGGACGGTGGGTGCAATGGCTATGTCCCGGACAACCGGATTGGTCGCGTGGGAACGAAGGATGCGATCATCCGGTCACTGACCGACGTACGGTTCTCGCATCTTCCGTCGAGCAGCTCGATGCTTGACGCAATTGTCGAGGATCGGTTCCTGAAGATCGGCGGGAACTACCCGGTTCTGAGAGTGTCGTATTCAGATGCGCAAGCCTATGTCGCATGGCTGAACCGAAAGCTGGGTACCGATGCCTACAGGCTGCCGACCGAAGCGGAATGGGAATATGCAGCGCGTGCCGGTACGACAACGCGATTTGCCCAAGGGTTCGAGCCGAGCCCGGATCAGGTGAATACATCAGGTCAGGCGACCGAAATGGTATTGCACAAGGATCGGCCAGACCTGCGCAATCTCGGCTACCCGGTGCCGGTGAATGAAATGGACGCCACCAATCGCTGGGACTTGCGGCACATGTCCGGCAACGCAGGCGAGATAACGCTTTCCTGCTATACGATGCGTTACGAGGGTTGGTCGACTACGAGCGAATGGCTGGACAAGAGCTTCAGTGAAAGCTGTGAAGAACGTACGGCGCGTGGCGGCGGGTTTGGATCGCCCTTGGATGGCGCGCGCGCAGCCAGTCGGAGGGCGATCGGCCCAAAAATGGAGAGAAGCCAATATCGTGGCTTCCGGATTGTTAAGGAGTTGGACTAGCTGCCCAGCCCCAGCCCCAACCCGCCCCTTCCCAACCTCTCCGTTTTCCTGTATGGCCCCGCTCCATCTGTGACGTGAGCCCATGCCCCCGGGCGCATGCGAAGGATTGGGGGCGGCGGCAATGGGGCCGCTATGCAAAAAGGAGGACACGGGATACGCCCGTGCGTGCCTCCAAGAGGAAACGATATATGTTCAACGTGACAAAGAAATCCATCCAGTGGGGCCAGGAAGAGCTGACACTGGAAACGGGAAAGGTTGCCCGTCAGGCCGACGGTTCGGTCATCGCCACCCTTGGCGAGACATCCGTCATGGCCAACGTGACCTATGCCCGTCAACAGAAGCCGGGGCAGGACTTCTTCCCGCTGACCGTGCATTATCAGGAAAAGACCTATGCCGCTGGCAAGATCCCGGGCGGCTTTTTCAAGCGTGAAGGGCGTCCTTCGGAAAAGGAAACGCTGACCTCGCGCCTGATCGACCGTCCGATCCGTCCGCTTTTCGTCGATGGCTTCAAGAACGAAGTTCTGGTGATCTGCACGGTTCTTTCCCACGACCTCGTCAACGATCCCGACATCGTCGCGATGATCGCGGCCTCGGCGGCGCTGACCATCTCGGGCGTGCCCTTCATGGGCCCGATCGGCGCTGCGCGCGTCGGCTTCTCGAACGGCGAATATGTGCTGAACCCCGAAGTCAGCGACATGGACCAGTTGCGCATGAACCCCGAGCAACGGCTCGACCTCGTCGTCGCGGGCACCAAGGACGCGGTGATGATGGTGGAATCGGAGGCCTATGAGCTTTCCGAGGCCGAGATGCTGGGCGCCGTGAAGTTCGGCCATGAGGCGATGCAGCCGGTGATCGACCTGATCATCGCCTTCGCCGAGGCTTCGGCCAAGGAACCCTTCGACTTCACTCCGCCGGACTATTCCGAGCTTTACGGCAAGGTGAAATCGGCGGGAGAGACGCAGATGCGCGCGGCCTTCGCGATCCTCGACAAGCAGGAGCGCACCAACGCCATCGCCGCCGCCCGCGACGCCGTTAAGGCGACGCTCACGGAAGAGGAACTGGACGACGCCAATCTCGGCTCGGCCTTCAAGAAGCTGGAATCGTCGATCCTGCGCGGCGATGTCGTTGCCAACGGCAAGCGCATCGACGGCCGCGACACCAAGACGGTTCGCCCGATCGTGTCGGAAGTCGGCATCCTGCCGCGCACGCATGGTTCGGCGCTCTTCACCCGCGGCGAGACCCAGGGCCTCGTGATCACCACGCTCGGCACCGGCGAGGATGAGCAGATCATCGACGCGCTGCACGGCAATTTCCGCTCGAACTTCCTTCTGCACTACAACTTCCCGCCCTATTCGGTCGGCGAGGTTGGCCGTTTCGGTCCTCCGGGCCGTCGTGAGATCGGCCACGGGAAACTCGCGTGGCGCGCGCTTCAGGCGGTTCTGCCGGCGCCGACCGACTTCCCCTACACGATCCGCGTCGTGTCGGAGATCACGGAATCGAACGGCTCGTCGTCCATGGCCACGGTCTGCGGCTCGTCGCTGTCGATGATGGATGCGGGCGTACCCCTGAAGGCGCCGGTCGCCGGTGTCGCCATGGGCCTGATCCTGGAAGATGACGGCAAATACGCGGTCCTGACCGACATTCTTGGCGACGAGGATCACCTCGGCGACATGGACTTCAAGGTCGCGGGTACGGAAAACGGCATCACCTCGCTCCAGATGGACATCAAGGTAGCGGGCATCACGCCCGCGATCATGGAACAGGCGCTGGCGCAGGCGAAAGACGGTCGGATGCACATCCTCGGCGAGATGGCCAAGGCGCTGACCGAAGGCCGGAGCGAGTTCTCCGCCCATGCCCCGCGCATCGAGACGATGACCGTGCCCACCGACAAGATCCGCGAAGTGATCGGCTCGGGCGGTAAGGTCATCCGCGAGATCGTCGAAGTGTCGGGCGCCAAGGTCGATATCAACGACGACGGCGTGATCAAGATCGCGTCGGCCAATGCCGAGTCGATCAAGAAGGCCTACGACATGATCTACTCGATCGTGGCCGAGCCGGAAGAGGGCAAGATCTATACCGGCAAGGTCGTGAAGCTGGTCGATTTCGGCGCTTTCGTGAACTTCTTCGGCAAGCGCGACGGTCTGGTCCATGTGTCCCAGATCGCAAACAAGCGCCTGCAGCACCCGAACGAGGTGCTGAAAGAAGGTCAGGAAGTGAAGGTCAAGCTTCTCGGATTCGACGACCGCGGCAAGGTGCGCCTTGGCATGAAGATGGTCGATCAGGAAACCGGCGAAGAAATCGCGCCGGAGAAAAAGGAAAAGGCCGACGCGGATCAGGAGTGATCCCGTCCGAAAAAAATTGAGGGCCCGGAAACACTCCGGGCCCCTGCATTCGCGATGTGAGCACCCGTTCCATACCGAACTGAATTGCACTTCTTTGCGACGCACAGAACTTTAGGAATCGCGCCATGAAGGCCTTCAGACGCCGCGCTTATCTTTTCTTCCGCAAACTTCTGGGCCGAAATACGGAGGTGTTTGCACCCCACGGCGTCAATGTGCGCATTCCCGACGGAATTGACCCTGTTTTCAGCTACAAGCTGGCCCGGGGCCGCCCGTATGAGCAAAGCGAGGCCGACATGGTCCGGCGCTTTCTGGCCACAGACACCAATGTCATCGAACTCGGCGGCTGCATGGGAATTGTGTCGGCACTGATCCGCAGTGTGATCGGTCCAAAGGCGGTTCATATCGTGGTGGAGGCGGACCCGAAACTGCGTCCGATCTGCGAAGCCAATGCGAAGCAGGGAGCGGATGCTGGGAAAACCTGTATGGTTGGGGCAGCCATAGATTATTCCGGCGCGAATACTGTCATGTTTGCACCCGGCGAAAACGCCCACAATGGCCGCGTCGGTGCAGCGGCAGGTGGCATTGAGGTGCCGACTGCGCGGCTTTCCGATCTTGTAAAGGACCTGCCCGAAGGTCCGTTCGCACTGGTCTGCGACATAGAGGGCGCTGAACTGGCACTCATCGACTCGGAGCACGATCTCCTGTCACGTATGTCCTTGATTATCCTCGAAACCCATCCGCATGCGTATCCGAACGGAGATAAGGACCTCGATCGGATGTTCGCGTCGATCCGATCTTCGGGTATGGAAGTGGTGTCGAAAGAGCAAGACGTAGTGTGTTTCCGGCGCGTGTAAAAACAGGCGCGCTTTAACGCCGTATACAACGATGTGCGGTGCCGGAACTCACTGTCGCGACCTGTCCACCGGTTGCAATGCCGGTTCCGTGCATTCTGATCATTGCCCGCAGGTTCGGGATAGGGTGTCACGCCACCCTCGGCTGCACCGCCGTTTCAAACGCCGAGACAGTAGCGCAGGATCGCCTTTTGCGCATGAAGCCGGTTTTCGCTTTCGTCGAAGATCACCGAATGCGGGCCATCCATGACCTCGTTGGTGGCTTCTTCGTTCCGGTGCGCGGGCAGGCAGTGCATGAAGAGCGAATCCGGTTTCGCCTGTCCCATCATGTCGGCATTGACCTGATAGGGGCGCAGCTGGTTGTGCCGCCGTTCGCGCGCGCTTTCGGGGTCGTGCATCGAGACCCAGGTATCGGTGACGATGGCGTCGGCACCCTTCGCGGCTTCCAGCGGGTCGCGCACGATCTCCACCTTCGAACCGCGCTCGCGGGCGAAGGCCACGGCGCGGGGATCGGGGTCGAGCGTTTCGGGGCCGGTGAAGGTCAGGTCGAAGCCGAACTGGCCAGCCGCATGCAGCCAGCTTGAGCAGACATTGTTGCCGTCGCCCGACCAGACGAACTTGCGCCCGGCGATGGGGCCGCGATGTTCCTCATAGGTCACGATATCGGCCATGATCTGGCAGGGATGACTGGCATCCGTCAGCCCGTTGATCACCGGCACGGTCGCATGTTCGGCCATCTCCAGAAGCGTCGCCTCCTCAAAGGTGCGCAGCATGATCAGGTCGACGAAGCGTGAGAGGACGCGGGCAGTGTCGGCGATACTCTCGCCATGGCCGAGCTGCATTTCCTTGCCCGACAGCACCATCGTCTCTGCCCCCATCTGGCGGGCGCCGACATCGAAGGAAACGCGGGTCCGGGTCGAGGGCTTTTCGAAGATGAGCGCGATGAGCCGCCCGGAAAGCGGGGTTTCATCGTCGCGCATCCCCTTGGGGCGGTTGTTGCGGGCATCCTTCATCGCGCGGGCCTGGTCGATCATCGCCCGGAGGTCGGATTGCGTGGTCTTGTGGATATCGAGGAAATGGTTCATCGGCGTCGTCCTTTATACCGGGCACCGGGGGCTTCCTGCCCCCGGACCCCCGGGAGGTATTTTCAAACAGAAGAAGGTGCGGTTTCGAGTGCGGTCGCAGCGGCATCGAGGCGGCTGACGGCCTCGGCGATCTCTTCATCAGTGATGGTGAGCGGCGGCAGCAGGCGGAGCGCATTGTCGGCGGCCGGCACCGTCAGGATATGCTGGGCATAGCCCGCCTTGACGATATCGGCAGGTGCCGCCTTGCATTTAAGTCCGAGCATGAGGCCTTGGCCCCGGACGCCTTCGAAGATGTCGGGATGGGCTGAAACCAGCCCTTCGAGCTTCTGTCGCAGGAGGCCCGCCTTACGGTTGACCTCGGCGAGGAAAGCGGGGTCGGTGACGATCTCCATCACTTTCGCGCCCACGGCACAGGCCAGGGGGTTGCCGCCATAGGTGGACCCATGGGTGCCTGCGATCATGCCGGAGGCGGCGTTCTCGGTGGCCAGCACCGCGCCCAGCGGGAAGCCGCCGCCGATGCCCTTGGCGACCATCATGATATCGGGCGTGACGCCCGCCCATTCATGCGCGAAGAGCCGACCGGTGCGGGCGACACCGCATTGCACCTCGTCAAAGATCAGAAGCGCGCCGGTCTGATCGCAAAGCGCGCGCAGGAATTTCAGATCGGCGTCGGCCATCGGCCGGATGCCGCCCTCGCCCTGAATGGGCTCTACCATCACCGCGCAGGTCTTGTCGCTGATCGCCGCCTTCAGGGCGTCCATGTCGCCCCAGGGGAGTTGCCGGAAGCCGGGCATCAGGGGCCCGTAGCCCTTGACCATTTTCTCCGATCCGGCCGCCGCGATCGCGCCGGTCGAGCGGCCGTGGAACGCGCCTTCGAAGGCAAGGATCTCTTCGCGCGGCGCCCCCTTCTCATACCAGTATTTCCGCGCCATCTTGATCGCAAGCTCCGCCGCCTCGGTCCCGGAATTGGTGAAGAAGGCGGTATCTGCGAAGGTATTCTCGACCAGAAGGTCGGCGAGCCTCTGCTGTTCGGGGATCTGGTAGAGGTTCGAGACGTGCCAGAGCTTGCCCGCCTGTTCGGTGAGCGCCGCCACCAGATCGGGATTGGCATGGCCGAGCGCATTGACCGCGATCCCGGCGCCGAGGTCGAGATATCGCGACCCGTCGGCCTCGATCAGCCATGAGCCTTCGCCCTTCACGAAAGAAAGGGGAGCGCGGTTATAGGTGGGCAGGATCGACGGGATCATGGGTGAACTCCGTAAGGGAAGGCCAATGGGTGCCTCAGGGCGCGGGCCAAGTCAACGATATGGGGGATGTGGCGGGGCCACGGGAAGACGGACGTCAGGCGCGGATGCGGCGGCGTCGGGGACGGGCGAAAGGGCGGGTCCGGTGCGTCATGACGTGGCCAATAGCCGCGAATCCGGCCGATGTCCATTGCAACTTGGCCACGGGGGGCCAATCGGCGCGGTTTATGTTACGGTCCGGACAACAAGGGGAGGGGAAGTTCATGAAAGTCAGTCTGGTACAGGAACCGCCGGTCTATCTCGATCTGGAGCGCTCGATGGAGCGCGCCGTCGCTTTGATGGCGCAGGCAGCCAGTGAGGGATGCGAGATGATCGTCTTTCCCGAGGTCTGGTTCCCCGGCTACCCGACCTTTGTCTGGCGGCTCCTGCCGGGGCGCGGCATGGGTGTGACGGACGAGCTGTTCCGCCTGTCGCAGGCAAACTCGGTCGACCTGTCGCGCGACGGCCTGCGCCCGATCCGTGAGGCCGCGCGCGAACACGGCATGGTGGCGGTGGTCGGCCATCAGGAGATCGACGGGCGCTTTAGCGGCAGCACGCTTTTCAACAGCTGTGCCATCATCGACGCCGATGGCGAGATCCTCAACAACCACCGCAAGCTGATGCCAACCAATCCCGAGCGCATGGTCTGGGGCACCGGCGACGGCCAGGGGTTGCGCGTGGTCGAAACTGCGGTTGGACGGGTCGGCACGCTGATCTGCTGGGAGAACTACATGCCGCTCGCGCGGTTCGCGCTCTATGCCCAGAACATCGACATCTACGTCGCGCCGACATGGGACAGCGGGCCGACCTGGCTTGCCACCATGCAGCACATCGCGCGGGAAGGCGGTGTCTGGGTGCTGGGCTGCGCCACCGCACTTGAGGCGTCCGATATCCCCGACACCCTGCCCCACCGGGATGCGGTCTTTCCCGATCCGAAGGAATGGATCAATCCGGGGGACGCCGTGGTCTACCAGCCGTTCGGTGGCGTCGCAGCGGGCCCGATGCATGCCGAGAAGGGGCTTTTGTCGGTTGACATCGACGTCGCGGCTGCAAAGGCGTCGCGAAGGAAATTTGACGTCGCCGGCCACTATGCCCGCCCTGACATCTTCAACCTGTCGGTCAACCGCGCGCCGCAACCGCCTGCGACCTTCAGCCCGGACGAGACAGCACGGGCTTGATTCTCGCGCCCCTCGCTTGTATCTCGGCACGTCCCGACTAAAATGGGACGAGTGCCATTCACGACCCGCCCGGCCACTGCCGCCAATGGGGGTCACCAAGCCGAGGATCGAATATGTCCTGGACCGACGAACGCGTCGAGACCCTGAAGAAGATGTGGACCGAGGGCCAGTCGGCCAGCCAGATCGCCAAGGAACTGGGCGGCGTGACCCGCAATGCGGTGATCGGCAAGGTGCACCGCCTCGGCCTGTCGAACCGTGCAGGTGGAGCGCCGGAACCGGCAAAGGCCAAGGCGGCAGACCCGGCGCCCAAGGCCGAACCGCGCGCAGCGGCCCCGAAGCCAGCGCCTGCCAAGGCCGAGGCAAAACCCGCGCCGCGTCCCGAACCGGCCCAGACCGCCCCGTCGTCCACGCCCGCGCGCAAGCCGATCATCCCGGCCGGTCAGCCGCTGCCGCCGCAACCCTCGGCCGGCGAGATCAGCCCCGAGGCGCTGGCCTCTGTCCGCGAGGTAGAGAAGAAGGCGCGCAAAATTTCCCTCATGGAACTCACCGAGCGGACCTGCAAATGGCCGATCGGCGACCCGGCGACCGAGGATTTTTGGTTCTGCGGCCTCGCCTCGCAGCCCGGCAAACCCTATTGCGAGGCCCATGTCGGCGTCGCCTTTCAGCCGATGAGCGCCCGTCGCGACCGCCGGCGGTGAACCTGTCGGGAGGCGGCAGGATGCCGCTTCCCTTCCTGCCCGTCCGCGCATAGCCTCGCCTCCGCGAAGAGGAGGCCCCCATGCAGCCGATCATCGAGGTCCGCGACCTTTCCAAGACCTATGCCAGCGGCACGGTCGCGCTGACGGATGTCACGCTCGACATCCATCAGGGTGAGATCCTTGCCCTTCTGGGGCCGAACGGCGCGGGCAAGACCACCTTCATCTCGATCACCTGCGGGCTGGTGACGCCCACGGGCGGGACCGTCCGGGTCGGCGGCCATGACGTGGTGCGCGATTACAGGGCGGCGCGGTCGCTGATCGGGCTCGTGCCGCAGGAAATCTCCGTCGAGATGTTCGAGACGGTGATCAACACCGTCCGCTTCAGCCGCGGCCTTTACGGCAAGGCGCCGGATGATGCCTATCTGGAAGGCGTGCTGAAATCGCTGGCGCTTTATGACAAGCGGGACGCCAAACTGATGGAACTGTCGGGCGGCATGAAGCGGCGGGTGCTGATCGCCAAGGCCCTGTCGCACGGGCCGAAGGTTCTGTTCCTCGATGAACCGACCGCCGGTGTCGATGTGAACCTGCGCCGCGAGATGTGGGGCGTCGTCCGGCGTCTGCGCGAGGAAGGCGTGACGGTGATCCTGACCACCCATTATCTGGAAGAGGCCGAGGAGATGGCCGACCGGGTCGGAGTCATTGACAGGGGGCGGCTGATGCTCGTGCGGGATAAGGCCGAACTGATGCATGAGTTTGGCCGCAAGCGACTGACGGTTGAGCTGACCGAGGCGATGGCGGCCCTGCCCGCTGATTTGGCGGGCGACGGGGTGACGTTGTCGGCGGACGGGATGCATGTGAGCTATGACTACGACGCCCGCGCCGACCGGTCGGGCATTGCCCGGCTTCTGGCGGGGTTCGCCGCCGAGGGGATCGCGGTGCGTGACCTCTCGACCGAGCAATCCTCGCTTGAGGATGTGTTCCTGCGGCTGGTGGAGGAGGAACGGGCATGAACTGGCAGGCGATACGCACGATCTTCAACCATGAAATGGCGCGGTTCTGGCGGACGCCTTGGGAATCGCTCGCGTCGCCGGTCGTTTCGACAGTGCTTTACTTCGTCGTCTTTGGCGCGGCGATTGGGGGGCGCATCCAGTCGGTCGAGGGGATCAGCTACGGCGCCTTCATCGTGCCGGGGCTGATCATGCTGACGGTGTTGCAGCAGTCGATCTCCAATGCCTCGTCCGGCATCTTCTTTCCGAAGTTTATCGGGACCATGTACGAAATTCTTGCCGCGCCGGTATCCTTCTTCGAGATCGTGCTGGGCTATGTCGGGGCCGCCGCACTGAAATCGACGATTATCGCTGCGGTCATCTATCTGACGGCCCTCTTCTTCGTCGACCTGCCTATGCTGCATCCGTTCTGGGCTCTCGGTTTCCTGATCCTGACCGCCTTCAGCTTCTCGCTCTTCGGGTTCCTTATTGGCATCTGGGCGAAGGACTGGCAGCAATTGCAATTCATCCCGCTGATGGTGATCACGCCTTTGGTGTTCCTTGGCGGCGCGTTCTATTCAGCCTCGATGCTGCCGCCCTTCTGGGAAGGCGTCGCGAAACTGAACCCGGTCCTCTACCTCGTCTCGGGCTTCCGCTGGTCGTTCTTCGGGCAGGCCGACGTGCCGGTCGCCGCGTCGCTCATCGCGGTGGCGATTTTCCTTTGCCTCGGGCTTGGTGCGGTGTGGTTCATCTTCCGCACCGGCTGGCGGTTGCGCAGCTAGGCAGGCTGACGCGAATTACCGGGAGGGCTTTGCGGCCCCCGCTGCCTTGGCCTTTTCGTGGAACTTGTCTTCGCGCGCATCCCCGAAGAGTTGTCGGCTTTCCAGATACTGACGTTGCTGACGGTAGAAATCCGACAGGAATTCCCAATCATCGTGGTTTGCCACCGTCTCGTCGAACCCGATCTTGCGGCGGATCGTGCGCGCGACTTCCGCCACACGGGACCTTGCCTCGGCCGTTCTAGGCTTCTCGCGCAGGATCTCTTCCAGAACCTGCAACTCGAACCGGCCGTAAATTTCCAATTGCGCGGTATCGAGGATAAATCCCGTCTCATTCACGCGGGTCTGGACCGCAAGATCGGGCATCAGAACGGAACGCGGTTGATCCACAACCAGCGTGCCCGCGATCATGTCGCCAAGCCGCTGTCGGCGCTTGTTGAACACCGGCACCGCGAGGACCAGCATGACCCAGGCGAACATCGCAAGCCCGACCCAGCCGTCTTCGATCGTTCCGGACATCAGCGTGGTCAGGGGCATGAACACCTCGACCTCTTTCATCAGGTTGCGGGCGACGATCTGATGCGGTGTGAGCCGCCCGCCATCACCGCTTATGACCCGTATCCCGACGATCCTTTTGCCCAAGGTCCGCCCGTTCCAGACGAGTTCCGAGAAGATGTAATAGGGAATCCGGATGAAGAAGATGACCAGCAGGAACAGGGTGGCGATGATGGACCAGTCAAAGACGCCGACCCAGATGAGCGCGAAGAAAAGCGCCAGCAACCCGCCGAAGGTGATCACGATATCCAGCAATTGCGCACCGAAGCGCGCGCCGCCGGATGAAATAAGGAAGGTGATCGGCACACCTTCCGGCGGCAGGATATCGGCGGTCCTGTCTTTCATCGAAGGTCCGCCTCTGGTTCTTGCGCCGATGTCGAGCTAGGTTCGCGCCCGGCAAGGGCCAGCCACGCCAGCCATGCCAGACCCAGCCCCCATCCGATCAGCAGACGTGGGCCGATGCCCTGAACAAGCTGGCGCAGGAACCCTTCAACAAAGGCCGCAACGATCAGCATGAGGCCGGCCAGAATGATCAGCTTCACCGCGTCGTGCCCCGCCTCGCGCAAAGCGGCGCCGCGCGTCCGGTTGCCCGGCAAGAGCACCGCCAGCCCAAGCTGCGCACCGCCCGCGCAGGCGACACAGATCGCCGACAACTCGGTCACGCCATGGATCGACAGCCACGCGAAGAGGTCAAGCGCCAGCCCCGCCTCGGCGAACATCGCAAAAAACGCCCCGAGGAGAAGGCCGTTGTAGAACGTCAGCACGAAACTCGGCAGCGTGGCAAAGACCCCGAGCGCGAAGATGAAGATCGCGATGCCGGTGTTGTGCGAAAACAGGAACGAGGCGAATACGCCAAGTGATTCACCATCCCGGCCGCCGGTTTCATAAAGCGTTTCCCGCAGATAACTGACGGACGCGCCCGGCACCCTGCCATCGGACATCTCCGGCGGGACGAAGGTAAAGAACCAGCCGGGGTCCTGAAAATAAAGCAGGTATCCGACGACAGCGCCAAGGAACATTGCGATGAAACCTACGGCGAGCGGCAGGGCCGAACGCCGAACGGCGCGGGGAATGCCGTGTGAAAACAGCCGGGCCACTGCCCCACGGATGCTTTCCTGCGGTGCGTAGACGACCAGATAGGCGCGCGCGCAAAGCGCTTCGAGATAGGCCAGAAGCGCCTTGTCCATCGAGATCGACCGCGCCACGCTGAGTGAGTTCATCGCCTGCCGGTAGAGGCTGGCAAGGCTCTGCGCCTCTTCGTAACTCAGCGCGACAGTGCCCGACTTTTCGGTGCGGGTGATCAGCCGGTCAAGCTCGACCCAGCCCGCCTCGCGCTCGGCGCGGAAGCGGGACGACCGGATGAGGTCAACCTGATCTGCGACCCTGCCCGTCATATGAGTTCCTGCGATTTGATGTCGATGTAGCGCGAGATAAGACCGGCGGTCAGCTTGTCGGGCGTCGTGTCAAGACACAGGACCCCGA
This sequence comes from Albidovulum litorale, assembly GCF_025751495.1. Lineage (GTDB taxonomy): Bacteria > Pseudomonadota > Alphaproteobacteria > Rhodobacterales > Rhodobacteraceae > Albidovulum > Albidovulum litorale. Next base: position 134,741 of record NZ_JAOWKZ010000002.1, read on the forward strand.
GACGGCGCAGCCGGTCGAGAACGTGGCGACGTTCGAACAGCATCTGCCGGGCCGAAATCGCATTGGCCACCGCGGTCATCGCTACATCATCGGGTTGGGCGAAGGCCTCAAGCTCCGGGTCCTGAAGCGCAACATAGAGGATCAGGTGGTGGCGCGTCATCACCGCGAGGTTCTCGATCAGCAATTCCGCCGTCACGCTGTCGACGAAATCCGAAAAGATGACGACGAGCGAGCGGCGGTCGAGATGGCTGTTCAACTGGGTCAGGCCCAGCGTGTGGTTGGTTTCGGCGCTTTCCTGTTTCAGGGCGGCGCTGTGCTTCTGAATCTGACCGAAGGCGCGGCGTCCGGGGCGGGGCGGCAGGAAGCTCTGCGGACAGCTGGCGAAGCTGAAGAAGCCGACATTGTCGCCGCCAAGTCCGCCCGCCCAAGTCAGCGCCAGCGCCGCATTGATCGCATGGTCGAGCTTGGAGAGCTTGCCGATCCGTTCGCCCATGAGATGGCCGCAATCCAGTCCGATGACGATCTGATGGTTGCGCTCGGCCCGTGTTTCGCGGGCGACGAGGCCGCGCAGCCGCGCCGAGCGTTTCCAGTCGATATTGCGCGGGTCCATGCCTTGCTGGAAATCCCGCAACTGGTGAAACTCGGACCCTTCGCCGCGCAGGTTCATGTCCTTCAAACCATCCAGCAGCGGCAGCATCCGGGTCTGGATCTCGCCACTATGTACGGGGGCCACGTCAGGAACGATGTCGACCTTAAGGGCCAGCGGCCAGCGCGGCAGAATGTCGAAAAGGCCGAAGCGGGACGCAAAGCGCATCGAAAGCCGATGCAACGCCGCCTCGCCCCGTTCCACGAGGTCAAGTGGAACCTTTACCCCAACAGCCCGGCTGTCCGCCTCCGGCTCGACCGCAAACACCGCTTCGCCGGTCGCGATACCGGGGTCATGCGTGAGCCGCAGATCGAAGCGTTGCGGCAAGGTCCCGCGCCGGGAGGCGATATCGAGCGAGAGTGCGGCCGTCTTGCCGACAAAACCTGTTTCCGCCAGATCGGCCTCGACGGCGAAGCCTTTCGCGGACGGCGACAAAGCCAGATCGGCAAGCGCCAGAAGGACCGCCGCGCCCCAGAGGATGGATGCAGCGATGCCACCATCCTGACGGATAAGCCCGATCAGAACGGTCAGCGCGGCCAGTATCAGGACCAGCGCGACAAGGCGGCGGGACGGTCGCATCTAGCGCGGCGCGTCGGTGCGGCTGAGGATCGTGGTCAGCACGTCGTCCGAGGTCCGGCCCTCGATCTCGGCCGTCGGGCCAAGCACCAGACGATGCCGAAGCGCCGGGATCAGCAAAGCCTGCACGTCGTCCGGGATCGCATAATCCCGCCCGTCAAGCGCGGCCTTGGCCCGCACCGCCCCGGCAATCGCGTTGGCCGCCCGGGTGGAGGCGCCGTGCTGGATCTCGCCATCCTGCCGCGTCGCGCGGACCAGATCGACGATGTAACTCAGGATGGTTTCGTCGAGGCGGATCGAATCGACCAGCGCATGGCCCGCGCGCAATTTAGCCCGCGTCATGACCTTGCGCAGTTCCTTGCGGCCGCTGTCGGCATCCAGCGGCAGACCCGCGCTGCGCTTCAGGATGTCGATCTCCGCCTGCCGGTCGGAAAAATCCACCAGGAGTTTGAACAGGAACCGGTCGAGCTGCGCCTCGGGCAGCGGATAGGTGCCGTGCTGTTCGATCGGGTTTTGCGTCGCGATCACGAAGAAATCGGCGCCAAGCGGATGGGTGGTGCCGTCGATCGTCACCTCACGTTCGTTCATCGCCTGCAAAAGTGCCGCCTGCGTTTTCGGCGGGGCGCGGTTGATTTCGTCGGCCAGAAGGATGTCGGTAAAGACCGGACCCTTGGTCAGGCGAAACTCATTGGTTTCGAAATTGAAGAGGTTCACCCCCAGCACATCGCCGGGCATCAGGTCGGGCGTGAACTGCACGCGCCCGAAATCGAGGTCGACAACCTGAGCAAGGCACCGCGCCAGAAGCGTCTTGGCGGTCCCCGGCGGTCCTTCCAGCAGGCAGTGGCCACGGGCGAAGACCGAAACAAGCAGCATGTCGATCAGCGGTCTCTGGCCCTGAACGACACTGCCGATTTCGCCGCGTATGTCGTCGGCGAGCGATTGGAATTCAGACAGGTCCATGGATGGTCACCACTCTTTTCAGAAGGGAATGATAATGGGCGAGATTTCGGTGTAGCTGCGCCTCGGGCATTGAGGCCGCGTTTTGTATCAGATCATCCGCCAATGCGCCGAAGTCGCGCGCGAGATCGGGGTCGCGCCGGGCGATAAAGGTCAGGAAGCGGCGTTCGACATCCTGCATTGGCTGACCGCCAAAACTGCGCATCGCAAGGTCGTTCAACTGGGTGCGGACAAAATCCGCCACCATGCGCCCATCGCTGCCCGACAACCGCAAGAGGCGCGCCTTGGCGGTGATCGCGGCACGTTTCGATCGTTCGACCGCGAAGCGTTCGCCGGTATCCAGTGGACCGAACCGCACCGCTCCGCGCCAGAAGAGAACTGCCAGCACCATCAGCAACGCCGCCCAGAAGACGGTGAACGGATAGTCGAAGAATCGCGCGAATTCCTCATAGCCGCGGGAATAATCCTGCCGCTCTTCTTCGCGTTCGATTGTGGTCAGAAGGTCCGGGCTGTTGTCGATGTAGACCGGCAGGTCTCCGCTCCCGCGAAGCCGGTCGAGCAAGGCCGGCACGAAAGCGGCGTTATCGGCGACCCCCAGCCCGTGATTGTTCATCAGATCCGGGTCGGCGACGAAATAGACCGGAAACCCGACCTCGTCCTGATCGCAGGCCATGACCAGCACTCCGCCCGCGAAAGCCAGTTCCGAGCGGCAATGGTCTGGCAGGATGCTGGCAACGAAGGTCTGCGCGTGGAACAGGGCAATGGTCTGGCCCGGTTCCACTTCGACTTCGGCGAACTCTGGACCGCCACGATGCAGACCCGCGCGTTCCAGCCCGATCTGATTCTTGAGCTTGTAGAGGTCGCCAAGTGGGATCAGGGACTGGTCGTGGGCAATACCGGTCTCGACCATCGCACCGCGCCATTTCGGCAAAAGGACGACCGTCGGTATCTCAGTGATCTTGGTCGTGAAATTGTCCAGATCGATGTCACGCAGCGTTGTGCTGTTCATTCGGTCTTCGAGTGTCTCAGGCGGACCTTCCTCATATCCAAGATCGATGTCGAAAAGCGGCAGGACGCGAAGACCGAGATCCTCGACCCGGGGGTGCAGTCGTGGGTGGGACACGCGTGCTGGCAATTCCGCCTGTCGCAGCCAGGGACCGATTGCCCTGAGCCCGATCGGAGACCGGTCAAGCGCCCGGTCGGCGACACCGGAACCGAACAACGTCAACAAAGCGACACCAGCGATCAGAAGACCGATCACGAAGATGACCGTGGCGCGCGACTCCTTGTCCCGGCCAACATATCGCGACGGATCAGACATGGCTCGCGGCCCTCACCTTTCCGGCATCTAGAATGGCACGCCCGGCCGACAGGGCATTCTGAAACGCATCCTCCGCAACCGGACGTCCACCGTAATGTGCCAACTCGGTTCGACGCAGAATTGTCTCAAGTCCGCCATGGTGCGACCAGTGGTCTGGCAGCCTGCGAAAGGCGCGCCGCTCGGTATCGGAACGCGCAAACCGGGTGCCGGTGGCCGTAGCCGCCGCCAGCAGGCAATGACGCAGCAGAAAAACGAGCGCAGCACCCCGGTCCGGCATCGCGGCCAGTCGGTCGAGAAGATCCTGAGTGGTACCCAGATTGTCACGCGGTCCGATATTCCAGCTCTCCGGGGCTTCCTGACGCCGTGCATCTTCAGAAGGCGCTCGGTCCAGCAACACGCCGGAACCGCCGAACTTGAGCCAGAGCAGAAGTGCAGTCGCCAAAACGACGACCACAAGGAACACACCGAACCCGCCGAGATTCAGATCGATAGTTCCGGGACCGACCGGCACCCGACTGGTCCTCGCCTTTCCGGTCGCCAGTCGGCCGACCAGCTTGCTGACATAATCGGCCGTGCTCTGCGCGCCATTCCGCGCCGCGGTTTCGCTGTATGCGGGCCAATTCTCGCCGCGCGGAGCGGCGACGCGTTCGACGACAGAATAGTCGGGACCCTGAACCTGAGCAGTGACGGCGCTGGCCGACATGACCAGCGCCACCAGAATGCTCAATAGCCTGATGCAGCGCAACAGTCGGTCAGGCGAAGACTTCCGCACCGTTCTGAACCCTCAGCGGGTCAGGCCCGAACCGGTTGTCGCCATCGGTACCTTTCAGCACCGTTATGACCAGGCTGGCGATGCTGACCAGAAAGCCGACATAGGGAATGTTGCTCAGGATGAACACCGCCAGAACCCACCAGCCGGACAGGTTCCGGTCGTGGAACCGACGGACCATGACGGCGATGGACGGGATGTAAAGGCCGATGAACACGATCAGCGCGATACCACCGACAATGTAGTTCATCGTCGTGAATTCGAGCGTTTCGACTGCATCAAATCCGCCGAGGCCAAAGAACGCCGCAGCCAGCACCATCCACACGAGGAACATGAACAGCGTGTAGTACCAATATTCGGACCGCGACGCGCGGCCTTTGAAAGTAAAGTATTTTTCCCGCAGGCAGGTCCGAATTGCTTCCGTAAATCCCATAATGATGACTCCTTCCGTTCAATCTTTCGTTGCATCTAGGCAAAGAGATTCTGGCCATTCCATGGCATTCAGTTCACTGGTCGAAGTGGCGATCAGTTTGTTGCAAGAATATCCTACCGACCACCGGTGCACTTGCCGGATCACGGGAACTGCGCTGGATCCGCAAGGACCAATGCGGCGGCGGACCATAACGTCGACGCTCGGCAATCGGATTTTGTTCATGGGAGGAAATGGCGCACCCGAAGAGATTCGAACTCCTGACCCCCAGATTCGTAGTCTGGTGCTCTATCCAGCTGAGCTACGGGTGCGTGCGGTGGCATTTAGCGACCCCGGCGGGGCATTGCAAGGGCAAAACCGGCGAAGGGTCACGCTTCCGTCGCTGCGACTATCCGGGTGGCGGGCGCCGCGAGGCCGAGCACTAGGTCTCGCGGCAGATGGATGACGAATTCTGTTCCCTCCGCGTCGGATCTTAGGAGTTCCAGCCGCCCGCCATGGCCGCGGATGAGTTCGGCCGAAATGGCAAGGCCAAGTCCCGTCCCGCCCTTGCGGAATCCTCCCTGAAACGGCTGAAACAGGTGTTCCCGCGCCCGTTCCGGCAGGCCGGGGCCCGTATCGCCGACCCGCAGCCACCAGCCTTCTTCCTCTTCGCCGGCGCTGATCTCAATCGTTCCCGGCGCGCGTGTCGCCTCGATTGCCTGACGGGCATTGCGCACGAGATTGGTCAGCACGCGGTAAAGCTGTTCGTGATCGGCCCGAACCGCGAGGGTTTGCGGAACGTCAGTCACGAACTCGACGTCGTTCTCACCGGCTGCAAGCTTTTCGCTTTCAACCACATCGCGGATAAGTGTCGACACCATGAAGCGCGTGAGCGTGGGCGCCGGCTCCTCGGCCTTGCCAAAGGCGAGGGTGGATTCGCAGAGCCCGACGGCCCGGCTGATCGAATTCACCAGTTTCGGCGCGGCGCGCTTGACCATCGGGTCGTCGCTCGTCTCCATCCGGTCGGCGAAGAGTTGGGCAGAGGTCAGGATGTTGCGCAGGTCGTGACTGACCTTGGCCACGGCGCCGCCAAGCTGGGCCAGCCTGTCCTTCTGCCTGAGCGCCCCGGTCAACTGGTGCTGCATGCTTTGCAGGGCCTCTTCGGCCTCGCGCAGTTCAACCACCTTAGACTGCGGCTCGATCACCCGGCGGGCGTCCTCAGGCGCCTCGGCATAGACCGACATGTGATTAACCACGCGCCGGATCGGCGTGACCAGCAACCGCCGCACCGCGAGAAACAAGAGCGCCGCTGTCACCGCCGAGATCAGCGCCGAGAGGCCGAGAATGCGCAAACCGTAATCGATCATGGCAGACCGCAGCGGCCCGGTGTCCATCGTTGCCTCGATCAGGAGGCCCGCCTGCCGCACCGGCGCACCGATTACCCGGATCACCCGGTTCTGCGGGTCCGCAAGGCAGGCCACCGCATCGCGGATCAGTTCCCATGCCGGGGCGTCGCGCAGATCGAAACTCTGCTCGATCGGCGCGGGAATCGGCGATGAGAGGACAAGCTGGCGCACTTCGTCCCGGCGCAGGACAACGTTGAAGACCTCGGCATTTGCCAGAAGTTCCTGTTCGAGATTCTGGTCGATCATGCCATCGGTAGCCAGAAGCGCCAGCGAGGCGATCTGCGCCCGCTCCAGCCGCGACATGATGTAGTCTTCACGGAACCGCGCGACAGACGGAACGAAGATAAGGATCTCGGCCAGCATTACGAACGCAGCCGTCAAGAGCAGGAAGCGACCGGACAGCGTATTGAACAGCATGGCTGGTTTCGTTCCCCTGATCTGCCGAACTGGGCCGTGCCCTGATTGAAATCCACTTGAGGCTTGCGGTCCCTACAAGAATAGGCATTCGTTGCAGAGGATTAAACCTCTGTCACTTCGGAACTTGGTCCGGGCCACTGAAACGGCCTGCCAAGGTGCCGCGCAGGCAAAAAAACCTTCCGTGCGAGTTGACTTGCCACCATCGCCCGTCTAATAGCCGGGCTTCGAATGATACCGGCCTTCGAATCCCGTCCGGGCTTTGGGCCACCGTACCGGAGTTGCAGCGATGAAGCGCACATTTCAACCGTCGAACCTCGTCCGCGCCCGTCGGCACGGTTTCCGTGCGCGCATGGCCACCAAGGGCGGCCGCAGGGTGCTGAACGCCCGCCGCGCGAAGGGCCGCAAGGTTCTCTCGGCCTGAGGCCAGACGGAAAGTCAAAGACATGACACCGCCGGAGGCACCCGTGCAAGGCCAGATGGGCCGGGGCACGGAGACGCCACCGGCGGTTTCCGTTTCTCTGGCGGTCCTGTCGAAACGTTCCGATTTCCTGAAAGCCGCCCAAGCCCGGCGGCGCGGCACGCCCGGTTTCCTCTTGCAGGCGCGTGAACGCAATGCCGACGAGGTGGACGCGGGGCTTATCCGCATCGGCTTTACCTGTTCCAAGAAAGTTGGCAACGCCGTCGCCCGCAACCGCGCCAAGCGGCGCCTGCGCGAGATCGCCCGGCTGATCCTGCCCACTGGGGGTCGTCCCGGCTGGGACTATGTTCTGATCGGCAGGCCCGAAGTGACCGCCACCCGCGATTTCGCCGAGATGCACCGCGATCTGAAACGCGCTCTTGCGCATATTCACGGGTCGGCGGAGTGAGTCCCCTCGCCCACCTCTTCGCGCTCCCGGTGCGCGCCTATCGGCTGGTCTTCAGCCCCTGGGTCGGGCATTCCTGCAGATATCAGCCGACCTGTTCCGTCTACGCACTGGACGCGCTGGAGCAGCACGGCGCGCTTAAGGGCGGCTGGCTTGCCGCCCGCCGCATCGCCCGTTGCCATCCCTGGGGTGGATCGGGATACGATCCCGTGCCCGGTACTGATGGTCATGGAACAGAATGACAGGTGGAGACGAGACAATGCGCGGATGGGTAAGTGAGGCGATCACCCGGATCGAGGCGGATTTCCAGCGCTCGGCCGATACGCATCTCTTCCGCCTCGACGTTCCCGGGATCATCGGCGTCGACATCTACCTCAAGGATGAAAGCACCCATCCGACCGGCAGCCTGAAACACCGGCTGGCGCGGTCGCTATTTCTCTACGCGCTCTGTAATGGCAAGCTGCAGGAGGGACGGCCGGTGATCGAGGCCTCATCCGGCAGCACCGCCGTGTCGGAAGCGTATTTTGCCCGCATGCTCGGCCTGCCCTTCATCGCGGTGATGCCGAAAAGCACGGCGCGCAGCAAGATCGAGCTGATCGAGTTTTATGGCGGCCAGTGCCATTTCGTCGGCTCTGCACCTGAAATGCATGACGCGGCGGTCGCGCTGGCCAAGACGACCGGCGGCTATTTCATGGATCAGTTCATGTATGCCGAACGCGCCACCGACTGGCGCGGAAACAACAATATCGCCGACAGCATTTTCACCCAGATGGCGCGTGAACCGCATCCGATCCCCGCCGCCATCGTGATGAGCGCGGGCACCGGCGGCACCTCGGCCACGCTGGGCCGCTATGTGCGTTATCGCGGCTACGACACGGAACTCGTGGTGGTCGATCCCGAAAACTCCGTCTTTTTCGACAGCTATCAAAGCGGCGACAAGACCCTGACCCGCGCCTGTTCCAGCCGGATCGAGGGGATTGGCCGGCCAAAGGTGGAACCGTCGTTCCAGCACGACGTGATCGACCGGATGATCCAAGTGCCCGATACGGCAAGCGTCGCCACGATCCTTTGGCTTGAAACCCTGATCGGCCGCAAGGCGGGCGCCTCGACCGGCACCAATATCTGGGGGGCGCTTCAGGTCGCGCGCGAGATGATGGCAGCGGGGCGCGAAGGGTCCATCGTCACCCTGATGTGCGACAGTGGGCGGCGCTATCTGGATACCTACTACAACCCGGACTGGGTGGCCGAGCGGATCGGCGACATCCGCCCGCATCTTGAAGTACTTGCGGATTTTACCCCAACCCGCTGAAGGGTCGAACGCCGACAAGACCCGTTCTTGATCACCCGGGCGGTGCCTGCAGCGCTAGATTGCCCTTGTCCGTGACCCCGCGTGTCGGAAACTCGTTCCGGTCCAGCCCACCGCTGATCGTGTAGAAGACGTCCTGCATCAAAACCGCATCGTCGAAAAACCAAGCATGGGAATGCTGCGCGTCCACGGGCAATGCGGGATAGGTCTTCTTGAAATACTCGCCACAATAGACATTGGCGGCTTTCTCCACCGGCGGCTTGTCGAGCCCCACCCTGCCCGCCCGCCGGGCGACACCGATCCGCTTGACGGCCGAGACCGAAAGCACTTCATCCCGCGGATTGTAGTAGTTCGTCAGCCGGACACAGTGGCGGTAGAGCGAGGAAGACTTAGAATTGTCCGCATCCAGCGAATGAACAGAGACATCCGCCGCCATCAGCATGACCTGACTGACCGACCAGCTTTGTGAGGCGACTGACATCCGGTCATCGGCATCGTCAAAGGCCTCACGGACGACATAGCTGCCCATCGAATGGGCGAGGATATGCATATCGACCCGGCAATCGGGTTCCTGCAGCCTTGCGAAAAGCGCGATCCCCTCGGTGACGAGCTGATGTGCCGCCGCCTTGGCCTTGTCACGGTCCTCAAGATAGTTGAGGGCGACATCCCCGCTCGGCCAGTCAAAGCTGACAACGACACCTTTGAAGCCATGCGCGGCCAACCCCTTCTTGATCTTGCGGTGCCGCTCCAGAACCGTCTTCTGTGAATTGTTGAAGCCGTGAACATAGAAAACAATATCGCCCGTGGTCATCGGATTGGGCGTACCACCCTGCGCCTCATCCATGACCGCCTTGCGCCATTCGTTCTTGGTGATCTTGTGCTTGAAAAGGATGTTGCTGGCATTACCCGGCACCGCGACGAAGTGGCTGGTCGCCGGATCATCGCCGAACCCATCCCCCTTCTTGCTACGCGCGACGAAAATATAGTCCATGACCGTCTCCGAAAAATCTCTGGTTCAATCCGGTCAGGATGCCACCAAACCGTCAATTCTCAAAGCCAAGCCTTTGAAACTGCCATTCTTGGTCTCGTACGATCATCGCGTGGACTAGTCCCGACGCAACGCCATCGCTGTCAGTCGGATTGCTATCGTTCCGGGAATCCCAGTGTGACCAGTGCATCAGATAACTCCTGCCGCCTGGCTTCGTCTCTGAACGGGAATGCAGTAAAGAAAGCCTCAACTGAAACGTCCTTGCGACGCGCCTTCGCCTCCTGCGTCCAGTATTGCGCCTGATCGTGGCGACCGGCAGCTTCGTTTATCACGGCGGCAAATGCGTTGATCAGATAATGCGCGCCCGGCGTCCGCGCGCCCTGATCTGCCCAGCGCGCGGCCTCGTCCATCTCGTCCAATTGAAAATGCGCCATGCCCTTTGCCGCAAGCATCGCATAGCGGAACGGGTCAAGCGGGCTGAGGCTGATTGATTTTTCAAGGTTCTCAAGGGCGACTTGCCCATCGCCCGCCATCAGATCGGCCCAGCCATGCGCGTAGTAACCCTGCGCGAAACTGGGGCTCAGACTGCACGACCGTTCCAGCCAGGACTGCCCCGCCGCCGGGTCACCCCGGAGCCAATGGGCGCGGCCGAAGTTGAAATTCGCGAACGGGTCCATGGGATCAAGCTCCACGGCCCGCTCCGCATGGCGCCTGGCATCGTCGATGGCGCCCGCATGATCCGTCGAATAGCGCAGAAACGCCGCCTGGAAGCTGACGAAGGACTGGGCCGCATGGGCGCGGGCAAAGAGCGGATCGAGTTCGGTCGCACGCTGGAAAAAGTCGGCGGCACGGGCATTGTCCCCCCGGTTGAAGCGGAAGGCATGCTGAAGGCCGATGTGATAAAGCGACCAGGCATCAAGACCTGCTGGCGCACGCAAACGCGCAAGCTGCGCTTCGTGTTGCGGGATGTGCAGTTCCATCGCCGAAATGATCAGGGCAACGATCTGTTCGCGCATGTCGTGCACATCGTCGATCTTGCCCGAGAGCCGGTCACCCCAGACGACCTGCGAGGTCCGCGCATCGACAAGCTCGATCGCGATTCCAAGCGCGGGACCGAGGATCTCAACCTCTCCTGACAAAATATAGGTCACGCCAAGCGCCGAGCGGATCGCCTCGAAATCCTGCACCGGCGGACGAAACCGAAAGCTCGACCCCCGCGCCACGACCTTGAGCCAGCGCAGCCTTGAAAGGATGGAGATCAGCTCTCCCGGGATCGCGTCGGCAATGGCGGAATAGACCTCGGAACTGCCGATCAGCGTGAAAGGCAGAACCGCAATTGAGGGCTTTTGCTCCGCCGGAACCGTCTCGACAGGTTGTGCATCTTCTTGCGGTCGCGGCTCGGTCACGGCTGCAGGCGCCACGATCCGAACATCCGCGACGAAGCGAAACCCGCGCCCGTGAACCGTGCGGATATAACGCTGCTGTTTACCATCGTCCCCAAGGGCGCGGCGCAGCGACTTGATCACCGTCGAAACCGCCGCGTCCGAGATGAAGCGCCCGTCCCAGACCTTTTCGACCAGTTCGTCCTTTGCAACCAGACGTTCGGAATTCTGCACCAGATGGCTCAGCACGGCGTAGGCCATGGGTTCGACCGGCAGCACATCATCGCCGCGGCGCAGGTCGCCTCGGTTCAGATCAAGTGCGAAACCGTCGAATGCGTAATGCAAAAAGCCTTCCCCACCGAAACTCAGACTTTCCCCATAAATTACCCACCCCCTGCTCAAGACCACAAGCAAAAGCTGCCTGTATTGCTTTCCCATCAGCCCGGAAGGGCCAGGAACGAAGAAGGAAAGCAAAATGGACAACTTGATGAAGAAAGACCGCAGGCCCGGCTATGGCAGCGGCTTTGACGGGCTTTCGGGGCTGATCCCGAGCGACACTTCCCGCAGCTGGTACGCAGAACGGAGCCCGTTCTTTGCCAAGCCCCGACTGGGCGGACTGCACCACTGAATGCGCCGGGCCCAAAGGCCCGCCATCCCGGACCGGAATAGCCGGCCATCCCCTCAAACCTCGAAGATCAGACACAAAAACTCTTGAAAGGAACGAACATGCAAACCTCCACGATGACCAAGCCCGTATCAAACGGCGTCAACACCGAAGCCCTGATCGGTGCGCGCGGCGCGTTCGAGCAAATGCCCGAGGCCGCCGCCTTCACCTTCCGCAGCACCTGCGACTGGAAAGACGGCACCCACAGCACCAATGCGATCAATGGTTACTTCGGCCTCGGCCAGAACCACGAGCGCAAGGAAACCTTCCGCATCGACAGCGACCACCCGGAAGTCTTTGCCGCTGCCGACCGCGCACCGACCCCGCCGGAAATCGTTCTGGCCGCGCTTGCCAGCTGCCTTTCTGGCGGTGTCGCGGCCGTCGCCCAGCACCGCGGCATCCAGTTGCACCATATGCGGGCAATGGTCGAAGGCGACATCGACGTGCGCGGTATCCTCGGCATGGACCCGGACATCCGCAACGGTTTCTCGGCCATCCGCGTCAATTTCGAAATCGAAGCCGATGCCACCGCTGATGAAGTCCGCGCGCTGGTGGCCCAGTCGCAGAAGCGCTCTGCCGTCTTCGACATTCTCACCAACCCGACGTCCGTCAACGTGACGGTCGCCTGACCCCGCCGGTCCGACAGGAGCAAGACCCATGAAACACATTGGAACCCTCGTCATCGGCGCCGGTCAGGCTGGCCTCGCGATGAGCCGCTGCCTGTCGGACCGCAACATCCCCCATGTCGTTTTGGAGCGCGGAGGGATCGCAAATTCCTGGCGGCATGAGCGGTGGGACAGCCTTCGGCTGCTCACCCCCAACTGGCAAAGCCGCCTGCCCGGCTTCGCCTATAAGGGCGAAGATCCCGACGGTTTCATGTCGATGCCCGAGGTCACTCACTTCCTGAACGATTACGCCGCCGCGAGCCGGGCACCGGTCGAAGACCGCACCCGTGTGCTGTTGGTCACCGCCCGGGGCAACGGCTACCTTGTTGCGACCGACCGGGGCGACTGGAGTTGCGAGACGCTCATATTGGCCACCGGGTCTTGCAATATGGCCTCGGTACCCGGATTTGCGGCGGATATTCCGGAGAAGGTCGATCAGATAACGGCCCTCGACTACCGCAACCCCGACCAACTTGCGCCGGGTGGCGTTCTGGTGGTCGGCGCTTCGGCAACCGGTGTCCAGCTTGCCGCCGAAATCCGCGCCGCCGGACATGAGGTCATTCTTTCAGCCGGCGAGCATATCCGCATGCCGCGCCACTATCGCGGTCGGGACATCCAGTGGTGGATGGACCGGGCAGGCATTCAAACCGCGCGGGTCGACGAGGTCGATGACATTGACCGGGCCCGCCGGGTGCCATCGCTGCAACTCATTGGCTCTTACGAGCAGCGCTTTTGCGATCTGAGCAGCCTCGCCGCACAAGGGGTCGAGATCGTCGGCCGTCTCAGCGCCGTCCGCGATGGCACCGCGCTTTTCTCGGGTGCGCTGCACAATCACTGCGCGCTGTCCGACCTGAAGATGAACCGGCTGCTCGATACGCTCGATGCCTGGGCCGAGGACACGGGTATCGGCGGCATCGGCCCGGTCGAACGCTTTGCCGCGACACCCTGCCCCGCCTCGTCCCGCCTTTCGCTCTATCTGGGCAGTGGCCACATCAGGACCATCCTTTGGGCGACCGGATTCCGGCCCGATTACAGCTGGCTGAACCTGCCGGTCTTCGACCGTAAGGGCGGCCTCATCAACCAGGAAGGGTTGGTTGCGCCGGGACTATACGTCCTCGGCCTGCCGTTCATGCGACAGCGTAACTCTGCCCTCATCGATGGCGTCGGCGCCGATGCCGCCGCCCTTGCCGACCACATTCTTTGCACACGCGGCCGTTCGGCCGCCTGAATGGAGATACCAATGACCATGATGAACCCCGATAACGATGCGAAACCGGTCCCCGCGCGAGACGAAGTCATTCGGCAGGCGCAGACCGCCGTGATCGAGCGGATGCGGCAAGACCTTGATGCCGCTTGCAATACGATCGTGACAACCGGACGGGTCGAAGAGGGCCTGATCTGCCACGCCGCGCAGGGTAAGTATCATGCGACTATGGATATGGGGCCCGGCATGGGTGGCGACGCGGCCGGGCCAAGCCCGGGATTTTTCGCCCGCGCCGCTATCGTTGGATGCGTCGGCATCGGTGTAAAGATGATGGCCGCGCGTGAAGGGCTCGTCTTCCGCTCGGTCGATGTCACGATCGAATGCGATTTCGACGATGCCGCGCTGATGGGGCTAAGCCCACGCACGGCCGCCCCGCTGGAAACCCGGATCCGTATCGAAATCGACACGGACGAGGACCGCGCCACGGTCCAGAGCCTCGTCGACCGCGCCTTGTCGAAGGACCCCTGGTACCTCGCGCTCCGCGACGCCCAGGTCGTCCAGCACAAGGTTCACATGACAACGGCCACCTGACCGATCATACCTATGAAAAGGATAAGCGAGATGCACATGAAACCTGTCCCCCAGACCGCCCCGGCGCTTCACGGCTCCATCCTCGACACGATCGGCAATACGCCCCTCGTCCGCATCAACCGGCTCGCGCCCGAAGGTGTCGAACTCTACGTCAAGGTCGAGGCTTTCAACCCCGGCGGTTCGGTCAAGGACCGCTTCGCTTTGGCTGCAATCGAGGCGGCAGAGGCATCGGGCGCCCTGAAACCCGGCCAGACCGTGGTCGAAGCGACGTCGGGCAATACCGGCATTGGCCTTGCGCTCGTTTGCGCCGCCAAGGGCTACCCGCTGGTCGTGACCATGGCAGAAAGCTTCAGCGTCGAGCGGCGCAAGCTGATGCGGTTTCTTGGCGCGAAGGTGGTGCTGACGCCCGCCGCACAGAAGGGGACGGGCATGCTCGCCAAGGCCGAAGAACTGGCCCGCGAACACGGCTGGTTCCTTGCAAGGCAATTCGAGAACGAGGCCAATGCCGACATGCATTCCCGCACCACCGCGCGGGAAATCGTCGATGCCTTTGGCGAACAAGGCCCGGACTACTGGGTCACCGGCTTCGGAACCGGCGGCACGTTGAAGGGCGTCTCTCGGGTCCTGCGCGCCGAATGCCCCAAGACGCGGATCGTCGTGGCAGAGCCGGACAACGTCCCGCTGATGCAAAGCGGAATCGCGCAGGAGCGGGATGCAGACGGCCACCCGGCCAGCCACCCGATGTTCCGTCCCCACCTGATGCAGGGCTGGTCGCCGGACTTCATCGCGAGACTCGCCGAAGATGCCGTCAGCGCGGGCGCAATCGACGCGTTCCAACCCGTCGCCGGCAATGCCGCTCTGCAAGCGGCGCGCGACCTTGCGGCGCAGGAGGGCATCTTCTGCGGCATCAGCGCCGGTGCAACCTTCGCTGCCGCACTGGAAGTGGCGAAGACCGCCCCCAAAGGGTCGCGCATCGTTGCGATGCTGCCCGACACCGGCGAACGCTACATGTCCACGGTCCTATTCGATGGCATCGAGGAGGAAATGAGCGACGACGAGATTGCGCTGTCACGGTCCACACCCGGCGCGCGCTTCGACAGCGCGGGCCCATCACCAGCGGCCCCTGCGGCCGCACCGACCTGCAAGCCCGAGGCCGCAAAGATGGTCGAAGAGATCGTCGCGCAGCATCCCGTTGTGATGTTCGTCCTTGAATGGTGTGAATTCAGCTGGTCTGTACGCAAGCTCTTTGCCGCGGCGGGCGTGCCTTATCACGCGGTGGAGCTCGATGCGGCCGCGATGCAGAAGGACAATCTCGGCGGCGATCTTCGGGCCGCGCTGGGTGTCAAGGCCGGCGTGCCAACCATTCCGCAGATCTTCGTGGGCGGGACGCATGTTGGCGGGGCGACGGAAACTTTCGAGGCGTTCAAGGATGGCTCAATGGCAGAGCGGCTCGCCGCTTTGGGCCTCAGCTTCGACGCGAGCAAGACGGCCAATCCCTTTGGGTTCCTGCCCGGATGGATGCATCCACGGTAGATCGGAGTTCGACATGGCACAGACCCTTGCGCATCTTACCCCTTCCGATGTTCTGACCCGCGCGGCCAGCTACGCGCGGGGCTATCGGAGCAGCAAGCACCCGATCAGTCCTTCCGCCTCAGCCGCCGCGCTGAGAGAGCGGTTCTGTCTTCCGCTGACCAATGACGGATTTCCCGGCGGGCGCGTGATCGATGAGTTGATCGCGGCAGCCGAACCGGGACTTGTCGGTAATACCGATCCGAACTTCTACGCCTGGGTCATGGGCGCGTCCGACCCCGTCGGTGTCGCGGCCGACTGGCTCACCTCCGCCTGGGGCCAGAACGCGGCGATCTACCAGTCCTCGCCCGCCGCTGCGACGGCCGAAGAGGCGGTCGAGGCCTGGCTTCTCGAACTGCTCGACCTGCCGCGCGATAGCTCGGTGGGTTTCGTCAGCGGCGCGACGATGGCGGCCTTCGTCAGTCTGGCCGCAGCGCGTGGAGAAGTACTGAGACGCTACGGGTACGATATCGATGCAGAAGGCCTTCAGGGCGCGCCGAAGGTACATGTCTTTCTCAGCGACGATGCCCATGTCACGAACTACGCGGCGTTACGCCAATTAGGCTTCGGCGAGGCCAATTTCCACAGATTGCCGTCGGACGAGGCCGGGCTTATGCGTCCGAAAGATCTGGCCGCTTCCATGATCCGCGCCGAGGGGCCAAAAATCATCGTGGCTCAGGCCGGACACATCAATTCGGGCGGCTTCGAGCCCTTGGCCGAGATTGCAGAACTTGCGCGGTCGCATCATGCATGGATGCATGTCGACGGTGCATTCGGGCTCTGGGCGCGGGCCTCGGTCACGCGTAAGGATCTGGCAACGGGGGCGGAGCTTGCCGACAGCTGGTCGGTCGACGGTCATAAGTGGCTGCAACTGCCCTACGAATCCGGTTTTGCTATCGTCCGGAACAGGAAAGCCCATCAGCGTGCCATGCAGAAAACCGCAGGTTATCTCAACACGGACGAGGAAGACGGTCGTAACCCGTCTGCATACACCCCTGGCCTGTCTCGACGAGCCCAAGGTTTCGCCGCCTGGGCGGTTCTGCGCCGCCTCGGCCGCAACGGCGTTGCCGGTTTGGTCGACCGCCATTGCGGGGCGGCGACCGTCCTGGCAGAACGCCTTGGTCGGATCGGCGGGCTTTCGGTGCTGAACCGCGTTGATCTCAACCAGATCATCGTCGGCTGCCACGACCGGAACAACGAGCACTGGAAAATCGCGGCACTGGCCGACGGGTTGAACGCCGAACAACATTTCTTTGTGCGAACGGCATCGTGGCAAGGGCGTACCGTCCTCCGCCTGTCGATTATTTCGCAGGATGTCGATTTCAATCATGCGGAAATGCTCGCTGAAGCAATTGAGGAGCTTTGGCCTGCAATTGACGCGGCGGACGAGCGGGCAGCGGCATCGCCGAGCGATCTATGGAGGCTACAGTCGATCTCGTAGCCGGCGTGTCACGCCAATCGTTGGGTTACGAACAACGGGCGGAACCATCGGTTCACGCTCACGATCGAGCAGACGTTTTGTATGATGCTGTGAGACGACGCTGTCCGGCGATTCAGACAATACTGTCCAACCCGATCATTCGAAGCTACAACATGGTTGCAACGGTATGTATGCGAATACGGTCTTCTAGCGACACCGGATGACGATGCCGTTTAGCTGTAAGTCAATGGACTTGGAATGGCATTCACCCTCAGACAGCTTCAGTTCTTCGTTGCTGCGGCCGAACATGGCAGCGTGTCCGGGGCCGCCAAAGCTCTGGCCATATCGCAGTCCTCGGTCACCGAGGCGATCAAGGCATTGGAAGCCGATCTCGGGATCACGCTTTTTGAACGCCGCGCACGCGGGATCGCCATCACCAATGCCGGCCACCAGTTTTTGCGTCACGCCCGGAAGATCCGGGACGACGTGTCGGACGCCCGCCGCGCCTTCCAGATCGAGGTGGCCGAGCGTACGGGGGAGTTGAGGCTCGGGGTTACCTCGCTCGTTGCAGGCTATGGGCTGGCCGAGACCCTGTCGCGGTTCCGTCGGACCTTTCCGGCAGTGCACATAACCGCCATCGAGGATTCCGGTGAGTATCTCGAACACCTGCTGATCGGCGGCGAGATAGACGTGGCCTTCCTTCTGGTCTCGAACCTGCACAACCGTCACGCCTTTCAGGTCGAAAGCATCGCGGCTTCGGCCATGCGGCTCTGGCTACCGCTTGGCCATCCACTGGCTGCAAAGGAAGCCATTGAACTTGACGAGGTCGCCCGCGAACCGCTGATCATGCTGTCGCTGGAGGAGATCGAGGAAAGCACCGAACGGCTCATGGCCTCGCTCGGGGCCCGGCCAGAGGTTGCGTTCCGCACCCGGTCGGTGGAAGCCGTGCGCAGCCTTGTCGCGACCGGCGTCGGGCTCGCCATTCTGCCCGACCTCATCTACCGGCCATGGTCGCTGGAAGGCGACCGGATCGAGATCAGGGATGTCTCGGGCGATCTGCCCACGGTGCAGGTCGGCATGGCCTGGCGGCGCGGTGCCCCCCTGTCGGAAATTACCCGCGATTTCGTACGGCTGGCGCAAAGCTCGTTCTGACCTAGGCCACTGCGCCAAAGATATCGGTAAAACCGATAACACTCTTCTGAATTTTGAGTTTGCGAAAATCGCGTAGGAGGGCAGACTTCGCCCAATCCGCGAAGACGGAAAATCCGCGCGCGTTAACACAGCAATCAGGGAGAAATGGGATGTCCGCACGCTTTCTTGTGACCGCGAGTGCTGCTGCGCTGATCGCGGCGCAGCCTGTTCTGGCGCAGATGGCGACCGAGATCGGCGCCGGCGAGGGTCAGGTCGATATCGTCGCTTGGCCGGGCTACATCGAGCGCGGCGAAACCGACGCCGCCTTCGACTGGGTCACGAAGTTCGAGGAAGCCTCGGGCTGCAAGGTCAACGTCAAGACCGCCAACACCTCGGACGAGATGGTGGCGCTGATGAACGAGGGCGGCTTCGACCTCGTCACCGCCTCGGGCGACGCCTCCCTGCGCCTGATCGCCGGCAAGCGGGTACAGCCGGTCAACGTGGATCTGATCCCCTCCTGGGCCTCGGTCGACGACCGGCTGAAAGACGCGCCGTGGCACACGGTCGATGGCACCCATTACGGCACGCCCTACATGTGGGGTCCGAACGTGCTGATGTACAACAAGGACGCCTTCGGCGACACACCGCCAACATCATGGAACGTCGTCTTCGAGGAAATGACCCTGCCCGACGGCCAGTCGAACAAGGGCCGGGTGCAGGCCTATGACGGGCCGATC
This sequence comes from Albidovulum litorale, assembly GCF_025751495.1. GTDB lineage: Bacteria > Pseudomonadota > Alphaproteobacteria > Rhodobacterales > Rhodobacteraceae > Albidovulum > Albidovulum litorale. The sequence goes on from NZ_JAOWKZ010000002.1 coordinate 153,762, forward strand.
CACATTGCCGACGCGGCGCAATACCTGATGGCGCACAAGCCCGAGCTTGGCATCACCTCGCCCTACGAGCTGAACGAGGACCAGTACAAGGCGGCGCTCGACCTTCTACGCGGGCAGCGGGAACTGGTGAACCGTTACTGGCATGACGCCTTCATCCAGATGGACGATTTCAAGAACGAGGGTGTCGTGGCCTCCGGCTCCTGGCCGTTCCAGGTCAATATCCTGCAAAGCGAAGGTCAACCCATCGCCTCGGTCGTACCCGAGGAAGGGGCCACCGGCTGGGCCGACACGACGATGATGCATGTCGATGCCGCCCATCCGAACTGCTCTTACATGTGGATGGAACATTCGCTGGCCTCGAACCTGCAATCCGACCTTTCGGTCTGGTTCGGTGCGGTGCCCTCCGTGCCCGCCGCCTGCTCCGACGGTCGCGGCATGCAGAACCAGGAAGGCTGCGACGCCAATGGTCTCGCCGATTTCGAAAAGATCCGCTTCTGGACCACGCCGGTGTCGAACTGCTCGCAGGGCGAAGGGGCCTGTGTGCCCTATTACCGCTGGGTCTCTGACTATATCGGCGTGATCGGCGGACGCTGAACCCTGACCGGGGCCTAGCGGCCCCGACCTCCACACGGCGAGGGGAAGTGTGGCACGGAACGCCACCACTCAACCCGCATTTACCCTTCGCGTCTCCCTCCCCCGCTACGGGGGAGGGGCGCGGTGGAGAACGTCGCCCCTGCATCCCGGAATAGCCAATGTCCTACGCCGTAGAATTCGACCACGTCTCGCGCCATTTCGGCACGGTTCGCGCCGTGGACGATGTCTCCATCGCTATCGAGGAAGGCGGGTTCTTCGCCATGCTCGGCCCGTCCGGCTCTGGCAAAACCACCTGCCTGCGGCTGATTTCGGGCTTTGAGCGACCCACGGCGGGCCATGTCCGGATCTTCGGCGAAACCTCGGAAGACCTGCCCCCGAACCGCCGCCCGGTGAACACGGTTTTTCAGGACTACGCGCTTTTTCCGCATCTGAGCGTGCGCGACAACGTGGCCTACGGGCTGATGGTTCAGGGCATCGACAAACGAACGCGCCACGCCCGCGCGGAAGAGATGCTCGCACTCGTCAAGCTTGACAGCTACGGAGACCGCAAGCCTGCGCAGCTTTCGGGCGGGCAACGCCAGCGGGTGGCGCTCGCCCGCGCGCTGGTGAACCATCCGCGCGTCCTTCTGCTCGACGAACCTCTCGGCGCGCTCGATCTGAAACTGCGCGAGGCGATGCAGGACGAGCTGAAGGCGCTGCAACGGCAGCTCGGCATCACCTTTGTTTTCGTCACCCATGATCAGGGCGAAGCCCTGTCGATGGCTGACCGCGTCGCCGTCTTCAACGATGGCCGCATCGTGCAGGAAGGCAGCCCCGAAGACATCTACCAGCGCCCCCGCACCCGATTTGTCGCGGATTTCGTGGGCTCGGCCAATGTCCTCTCGCCCGCGCTCAGCCGCCGGGCAGGCGGAATTGAATCGTGGCATAGTCTCAGAGCCGAGGCGATGGAAACCGTTGCCACGGACTCGGGCCGGATTTCGGGAACCGTCATCACAGTGCGCTACCTCGGGGCCGTCAAGCGGGTCACAGTGGATGTGGGTGGCGACGAACTCACCGTGGCCATTCCCGCCGGTCAGGATGCCCCTGCCGAAGGCGCGGCCGTGGGACTGAACTGGACCGCCACCGCCATGCACCGGATGGAGGAGGAGTGATGGAGGCGGTCCGTCCCGGCATCGCGCAGGGCCTGTCGGACCTCTTCTGGAGGCGGCCAAAGGTCCTGCTTGCGGTCCTTCTGATCCCGCCGCTTCTCTGGCTTGGCGTGATCTATATAGGCTCGCTCGCAGCACTTCTGGTCCAGAGCTTCTTTTCCATCGACGAGTTCTCGGGCCTCATCAATTACGAATTTACGTTGAAGACCTATGCCGAACTGCTGCGGCCAGCGAATTTCGACATCATCCTGCGCACGACGCTGATGGCCGCCTCAGTCACCGTGGCCGCAGCGATCATCGCTTTCCCCATCGCGTACTACGCCGCCCGCTTCGCCAAGGGGCATATGAAGGCGCTCTTCTACCTCGGCGTCATGCTGCCTCTGTGGTCGAGCTATCTGGTCAAGGTCTATGCCTGGAAACTGATCCTCGCCAAAGAGGGTATCCTGACCTGGGCCGTGGACGGGGTAGGCGCAAGCGCCGCTCTGAACGCCATCCTCGCCCTGCCGGTGATCGGTGGGGGTTCGCTTTCGGTCAGCTATATCGGCACGTTCCTCGTCTTCCTCTATGTCTGGCTGCCCTTCATGATCCTGCCGGTTCAGGCCGCACTGGAACGGGTGCCCGCGAACCTCCTTGAGGCGTCGAACGACCTTGGCGCGCGCCCGGGCCAGACCTTGCGGCATGTCATCCTGCCCCTTGCAATGCCGGGGATCATCGCGGGGTCGATCTTCACCTTCTCGCTGACCTTGGGCGACTACATCATTCCCCAGATCGTCGGCTCCTCACGTCTCTTCATCGGACAGGCGGTCTATGCCCATCAGGGCACCGCCGGGAATATCCCGCTGGCGGCCGCCTTCGCGGTCGTGCCAATCGTGATCATGGGACTCTACCTCTGGATGGCCAAACGGCAGGGGGCGTTCGATGCACTCTGACCGCGCGCCCATAGCACTGAAGATCGCCGCCTTCGCGGGCCTCGCCTTCCTGCATCTGCCGCTTCTTCTGATCTTCGTCTATGCCTTCACGACCGAGGACCGCTCCTACCAATGGCCGCCCCCCGGCCTGACGCTGAAGTGGTTCGCGGTTACCTGGAACCGGCCCGATGTCTGGGCGGCGCTGGGACTGTCGCTGAAGGTCGCCGCGATTTCGACCCTTGTCGCGATGGTGCTCGGCACGCTCTGCGCCGCCGCCGTCAGCCGCGCGAAGTTCTTCGGGCGCGAGGCGGTGTCGCTTCTGGTGATCCTACCCATCGCGCTGCCCGGCATCATCACCGGTATCTCGCTCCGCTCCGCCTTCAGTCTCGGCGAGATTCCGTTCTCCACGCTCACAATCGTCCTCGGCCATGCCACTTTCTGCATCGTCGTCGTCTATAACAATGCCGTGGCGCGGTTCCGGCGGCTCTCGGGCTCGCTGATCGAGGCGTCGGCCGATCTCGGCGCGAACGGGTTTCAGACCTTCCGGCATGTGATCCTGCCGAATATCTCGACCGCGCTTCTGGCGGGCGGGATGCTGGCCTTCGCGCTTTCCTTCGACGAGGTGATCGTGACGACCTTCACCGCCGGTCAGCAGCAGACCCTGCCGATCTGGATGCTGGAGGAACTCGTCCGGCCCCGCCAGCGGCCCGTGACCAACGTCGTGGCGATGGTCGTCGTTCTTGTGACTTTCCTGCCCATTCTGGGCGCCTATTACCTGACCCGCGGCGGCACCGACACCGCCGGGGGCGGCAAATGATCCGACCTGCGAGGTAACTGAAATGGACACTGAATTCCTGATCAACGGCACGTTCACCGGCGGCATGGGTACCGCCGAGGCGATTTTGAACCCGCGCACGGGCGAGACGATCCTCGACCTGCCGGAAGCCTCCGCCGAACAGGTGGAGGCGGCAGTGGCAGCCGCGAACGAGGCCTTCGACGGCTGGTCACGCACCACGCCCGCCGAACGCTCTGCAGCGCTTCTCAGGATCGCCGACCGGATCGAGGCCGACGCCGAGGCCTTTGGCGCACTGGAAGCGCTGAACTGCGGCAAGCCGATCAATGCCGCCATCGGCGACGAGGTTCCCGCCATCGTCGACACCTACCGCTACTTCGCAGGCGCAGTGCGCAACATGCACGGGCCCCTGGCGGGCGAATACATGGAGGGCTTCACATCGATGATCCGCCGCGACCCGGTCGGCGTGATCGCCTCGGTCGCACCGTGGAACTATCCGGCGATGATGATGGCGTGGAAGCTGGCACCGGCGCTGGCGGGTGGAAATACCGTGGTCTTCAAACCCTCCGAACAGACCCCGCTGACGGCGCTGAAACTGGCGCGGATCCTCGCCGAGGAACTCCCGAAGGGCGTGGTCAACGTCATCACCGGGCGGGGCGAGACGGTGGGCAATGCGCTCGTGACACATCCCGGCATCGACATGATCTCGCTGACGGGCGATGTGGCGACGGGCAAGAAGATGCTTCAGGCCGCGTCGAAGTCGGTCAAGCGCACGCATCTGGAACTCGGCGGCAAGGCCCCGGTCATCGTCTTCGACGATGCGGATATCGCCGAAGTGGTCGAGGGCATCCGCGCCTTCGGCTATTACAATGCGGGGCAGGACTGCACCGCCGCCTGCCGAATCTACGCATCCGAAAAGACCTATGAGAATCTCGTCGCCGATCTGACCTCCGCCGTCAGCGGCATCGCCTTCGCGCAGGACGACGACACCACGAACGAGATCGGCCCCCTCATCTCGGCCCGCCAGCGCGACCGGGTGGCAAGTTTCGTCGAACGCGCCCGCGAACAGAAGCATATTGAAGTCACCACGGGCGGGCGGACGCATGGCGACAACGGCTTTTACTATACGCCGACGGTGATCGCAGGGGCGCGTCAGGAAGACGAGATTGTCCAGCGCGAGGTCTTCGGGCCGGTCGTTTCGGTCACGCCGTTCAAGGAGGTCGATCAGGCGGTGCAATGGGCCAATGACAGCGACTACGGCCTCGCCTCGTCGGTCTGGACCAAGGATATCGGCCGCGCCATGTCCACCGCTGCGCGGCTGCGCTACGGCTGCACCTGGGTGAACACGCATTTCATGCTGGTGAACGAGATGCCGCATGGCGGGCTCAAAAGCTCGGGCTACGGCAAGGATATGTCGATGTACGCTTTGGAAGACTACACGGCTGTCCGACACGTCATGGTCAGGCACTAGGTTTCGCCGAAGAGCCGGTCACAGAGATCGAGCTTAATTCGAGGCAGGATGCGCCCGAGGGCGCATCCCGTTCATGCTTGACGAAGACCTCAGAAGAAGCCGAGCTTGTTCGGGTTGTAGCTGACCAGCATGTTCTTGGTCTGCTGGTAGTGGTCGAGCATCATCTTGTGCGTCTCGCGCCCGATGCCGGACTGTTTGTAGCCGCCAAAGGCCGCGTGTGCCGGGTAGGCGTGGTAGTTGTTGACCCAGACACGCCCCGCTTCGATCGCTCGACCGAAGCGATAGGCGCGTGTCCCGTCGCGGGTCCAGACACCGGCGCCGAGGCCGTATATCGTGTCGTTGGCGATGGCGAGCGCCTCCGCCTCGTCCTTGAATGTGGTGACCGATACGACCGGGCCGAAGATTTCCTCCTGGAAGACCCGCATCTTGTTGTGGCCCTTCAGAATGGTGGGCTGGATGTAGAAGCCATTCGCCAGATCGCCATTGAAGCGGGCGGCGTCACCGCCGACGAGGACTTCGGCGCCTTCTTCGCGGCCGATCGTCAGGTAGGACATGATCTTGTCCTGCTGTGCCTGGCTCGCCTGCGCACCAACCATCGTTTCCATCAGGCGTGGATCGCCCTGCTTGATTGCCCGGACGCGGTCGATGGCGCGTTCGATGAAGGCCTCGTAGATGTCTTCCTGGATCAGCGCACGGCTCGGACAGGTGCAAACCTCGCCCTGGTTGAAGGCGAAAAGCACGAAACCTTCGACCGCCTTGTCGAGGAAGGCGTCATCCTGGGCCATCACATCCGAAAAGAAGATGTTCGGTGACTTGCCGCCCAGTTCCAGAGTGACGGGGATCAGGTTCGCGGTGGCGGCTTCCATGATCTTGCGGCCCGTGGCGGTGGAGCCCGTAAACGCGATCTTTGCGATGCGCGGGCTGCGAGCAAGCGGGGCGCCGACCTCGGCACCGATGCCATTGACGATGTTCAGGACGCCTGCCGGCAGAAGGTCGGCGATCAGTTCGACAAGCACCATGATTGCCGCGGGGGTCTGTTCGGCTGGCTTCAGAACGATGCAATTGCCTGCGGCCAGCGCCGGGGCCAACTTCCACGCAGCCATAAGGATCGAGAAGTTCCACGGAATGATCTGACCAACGACACCGAGAGGTTCGTGGAAGTGATAGGCCACCGTGTCGTGGTCGATTTCCGACATGGTGCCTTCCTGGCTGCGCAGAACGCCCGCGAAATAGCGGAAATGGTCGACCGACAGCGGAATGTCGGCGTTCACGGTCTCGCGGATCGGCTTGCCATTGTCCCAGGTCTCGGCGGTCGCGATCAGTTCGAGGTTTTCCTCGATCCGGTCGGCGATCTTGAGAAGGATGTTCGAGCGCTCGGCGGCCGACGTCCTGCCCCAACCGTCCTTGGCGGCATGCGCTGCGTCCAGCGCCAGTTCGATATCCTCTGCCGATGATCGAGCGATCTCGCAGACCTTCGCGCCGGTGATCGGGGTGATGTTGTCGAAATACTGCCCCTTTACGGGCGGGACGAATTTGCCACCGATGAAATTGTCGTAACGGGTCTTGAATGGCGACCGGAATTGGCCAGCGGTTTGGGTCATCTCGTTCATGTTATCTCCTCCTTGAACCGGGTCCTCAGCCCGGATGGAGGAGGTATTGTGGATTGGCGTCGGTCTGTCAGTCGGGGAGCTTGAGCCGGCAACAACCTTCTGTCTCAGATCTGAGACAGGTTGTCGGGTCAATCCGCAATGCCAAGCCGTCTCATGCGACGATAAAGCGTCGCGCGACCGACGCCAAGCGCGCGCGCAGCCTCCGAGACATTGCCGTCGGCGCGCACGAGTGCGCGCATCACAGCGGCCCGTTCGGCCTTTTCGAAACCCGAGGGACCGTCGTCGCGGCCAAGGAGATCAGAGGCCGGGCGCGGCCGTAGTCGGCCTTGCGCTTCCAATCCAAATACGCGGCGTGCACCCCGTGTCGCGCCGATGACCAGATCGTCGCTGTCCAGCGCCAGCAAGACGGCAGCATCACTATCCCCGCCGTCGGCAACCACGATCCGTGCCTTGGGGAATGACGCCCGGAAGTAGTCGGCTTCGATCGCGCGGGCGGTCTGGGTCACCATCGCGCCTATCAGGCGGTTGTAGGCCGCCGTCTGATCGGCGCGCGCCGACGAAACATCGAGTGCGGCCAAAAGCCTTCCGTCATCGCCAAAAATCGGCGCGTCCATGCAGCTCATCCCGATGTTCCGGGCAAGGAAATGTTCGTCCCGATGGATGGTGATCTGACGTTTCTCGGTCAGGCAGGTGCCAATCCCGTTCGTACCCTCGCTGGCTTCGCTCCAGTCGGCGCCAAGTGCAAGTCCCCAGTCGTCGAAGATCGAGGCATCCGCATTTGTGCAGCGCTGGTCCAGCACGATGCCGCTTTCGTCGGTGAGAAGCACAGCGCAGCCGGAATTGCCAACTAGGCCGAAAAGATGATCCAGCTTGGGCGCCGCAACCTGCAGGAACCGATCAAGCTGGCCGCGACGCTCCTCAAGTTCCTGCTCGTCGAGGCGATGAGCGGACTGCACGCGTGCAGGGTCCAGTTGATGATGCTCCATCGACCGACGCCAAGACGCTGCCAGCCCCGACCGCGCCGCTGCTGAGCCGGACGTCACAGCGTTGACCACGGCGTCTATATGCTGCCTTGTTTTCGAGATTTCAGGCCACCTCCAGCTTTACGGTAGCGCGTCAATGTTCATCTGGCAATTTCGGCGGATTGCAGGGGGAACCGAGCGTCTCGCTTCGCGTGAACTCCTAAAGGGTTTCCCACACATCGCGGCCTATCTTGTCGAGGCGTTCGGGCGAGCAGAAGAGCGACAGCGTCAGCGTGGCTTCCCAGCTTTCGCCGCCGACCCGCACGATCCGCCCTTCCGCCATCTCGTCGGCGACAACGCTTTCCGGAAGCCAGGAAACGCCGCTGCCCGAAAGCGTCCGGCGCTTGATGGCCTCGGTAAGCGCATCCATGTAGCACAACGCAAGCGGCGGTTCGCGGCGTCCAATTGTCTGATCAACCACGGTACCTAGAAAGCTTGAGGGGTCATAGCCGAGATAAGGCATTGGCGGGACGTCCGCAGTGTCCAGGCTCCAACCGTAACGGCGCGCGACCTCGGCTTGAGCCACGGGGAATATCTTTTCGGCCCCGATGTCTTTTCGCGTGAACTGGGTCCCGTCGAAAATCGGCTGAACGTCCTGATGACTATAGCACAGCAGGAAGTCGCAGGCGCCGTCCGACAGCATCTGGCAACAGGCGCGCAGGTTGTCCGAATAAACCCGGACACGCAGGTTCGGGATGTCGCGCTCCATCTGGCCGATGCGGCGGGAGAGGTAGTTGACCGAGATCGTGTGCAACACCGCAAAGCGCTGAAACGCGGTGACGCCCCGTTCCTGGGCCCTGATCGTCTGGCGGACATCGGTGATTTCCGCGATGGCGTTGCGGGCAACCGGCAGGAATTGCTGTCCGGCTTCCGAAAGCTGTACCGGATAGGTCGATCGCTTGATCAGCGGAACGCCGATCCAGTATTCGAGTGCCTTGATCCGGCGGCTGAAAGCGGGCTGGGTAATATTTCGCTCCTCGGCCGCGCGCGTGAAGTTCAGCGTCCGCGCGAGACAGACGAAATCCTGCAGCCAGTTCAGGTCCATCGGCACCTCCCTAGTCACGTGACCCTACATCGCCACGGAGATTATGCAAATTCGGTATAGTTGGATGACATGTTTTAATTGGCACGGTTTGCCGCAGCCTGCGTAGACTTGCTGTCAGGCTGCGCCCGGCGCAGTCGGCAAGGGCCATCGGTATCAACGATTGTCGAAAGGCCTGATAAAACAGGAGAGGACCATGACACCGAAATTCATCAGTACAGCTGCGCTTGCCATCGCGACGATGGCCGCATTGCCTGCCGCCGCCGAGACCACGGTACGTCTCAGCACTTACGTTAACGAAGCCGATATCCGCTACGAAGGCTTTGCGCATTTTGCCAATCTCGTCGCTGAGAAGACCGGGGGCAGTGTAAAGGTCGAGGTATTCCCGTCAGCGACGCTTCACGGCTGGTCCGAAGGGGTCGACTCGCTTCAGGGCGGTGTTTCCGACATTTCGTGGATCAACGCGGACAACCGCCTGCCATGTTACGCTGTGACGTCGCTTTACCCGGCGCTCATCGACCTGTCGGAACAGCCGAAGCTGGATGCGGACTATGCCAACCTCATCCGCGATGAGGCTGCCAAGCAGGGCCTCGTGCCGCTCATCAACTCGAACTACTCCTACGACCAGGAATGGTGGTTTGAAGAGCCGATGAGCGATATCGGCAAGCTCGATGGCAAGCTCGTGCGCTCGATCGGCCCGCTCGTCTCCATGATGATTGAAACCTGGGGCGGCGAGCCGGTGTTCGTGGCGCCGAAGGAAGTGTTCCAGTCCGCCGAACGCGGCGTCGTCGACGGCATTAATATGGGTGTCGCGACATATTCGTCCTGGAAGCTCTGGGATGTCATGCCGCACATGGTCAATGCGAACCTGTTCTACGGCAACATCATCTACATGATGAACAAGGACAAGTTCGACGCCCTTACCCCCGAGGAGCAGACCGCGATGACTGAGGCCGCCGCCGAGACCGAGGTTTGGCTTCAGCCGAAATACGAGGGCTGGGTTGACGAGCAGGTTGCTGCTGCGGTTGCTGCAGGCGGCACGGAAGAGAACCTGTCGGCCGAGACCAGCGCTGCCCTGATCGCCAGCGTCAAGGACACATGGGACGTCACTGTTGACGAAGCCTGCGGCGCCGATCTGGCCGGTGAAATCCGCACGCTTCTGGCAAGCCACGCTCCCTGATTGGAGCATTTCCCGGCGGCTCCGGACCCCTCCGGGGCCGCCTGTAATCACTCTGCCAAAAGAGGCTTATCATGGATGAGCGTTTGGACCGCCTGATCCGTGGCGTCGAACGGTTCGTTGTCTGGGCAGCTGCTGCCGGTGGCATTATCGTGCTGATCCAGATGCTCTGGATCTCCTACGGCGTCTTCACCCGCTATGGATTGGGCAAGCCCGACCGGCTGGTGACCGAAGCGACCGCGCTCCTTCTTTTCCCGGTTGCCTTTGCAGGCCTCGCCTTCGCGCTTCGCGAAGATGCTATGCCGAAGGTGACGATGCTGATTGACCGCTTTTCGCTGCGGGTCCAGCACATCTTCGCGATCATCAATCACATCATCATGCTGGGGGTCGGCCTCTTCTTTGCCTATGCAGGTGTCAGCGCCACGATCCGGTCCTTCAACTCGGGCGTCGCATCGGAAATCCTGCACTGGCCACGCTGGTGGTTCTGGGCGCCGGGCGCGGTCGCACTGGTGCTGTTTGCGATCTACGTCGCGCTCAGGCTCGCCCGCCTCTTCATGACCATCACCGCGGAAGGAGAGGTCTGATGGAATGGTATACCGTTGGCCTCGGGCTGCTCATCCTTCTGATGTTTTTCATTGTCATCGGCCTGCCGATTCCCTTCGCGCTTGCCGCCGCATCGCTTCCCTTTCTGTGGGACATCCAGGGGTGGAGCACCTCGGTCGTCTCGTCCGAACTGAAACTCTGGGGGGTGTGGATTGACTATATCCTGCTCGCGGTTCCCTTGTTCGTCTTCCTAGGAGAACTCATAGGAAAATCGAATATCGGGCCGAACCTTTACCAGTTCCTGCATCAAGGTGTCCGGCTCAGGGGCTCTGCCGCCTACGGCTCGATCGGCGCGAGTGCCGGTTTCGGTGCGGTCTGCGGATCGTCGATGGTCGGCGCACTGACCATCGGCGGCGTCGCACTGCCCGAGATGCTGCGCCTCGGCTATGGCAAGCGACTTTCCTCGGGCGTTCTCGCCGCCGGTGGCACGCTATCGGTTCTGATCCCGCCGAGCCTGATCCTGCTGTTTTACGGCATCGTCACGGATCAAAGCATCGGAGATCTCTTCATCGCGGGCGTCATTCCGGGGATCATCCTTGTCAGCGGCTTCGTCATCGTGGTGCTGATCTGGGACAGGATGCGGCCCGAGGATATTCCGACAAGCGAAGACGCCGTGAAGATGCCGCTCATGATGATCCTGAACACCGTCGGACCCGTGGTCCTGATCGGTCTCGTCATCACGGTAGCCATCTATGCCGGGATCGCGACGCCGACCGAGGCGGCGGCCGTGGCAGCTCTTCTGACCGTAATCCTCGCCTTCGCCGTCGGAGGTCTGACCTGGCAGGCGTTCAAGGATGCGCTGTTTTCCACGATGCGGACCATGGGATATCTCGGTCTGCTCCTGTCGGCTGGCGTGCTCTTCGGCTTCGTCCTGACCTATTACCGGGTGCCGCAGCAATTCACCGAGCTGTTCCTGTCCTTCGATCTGTCGCCCTATACCGTACTGGCCATCGTGATCGTCTTCTACATCGTACTGGGCATGTTCCTTGAGCCGGTTTCGATGACCTTCATCACGCTGCCGACGATCTTCCCCCTTATGGCGGCAGCGGGGTTCGACCTGATCTGGTTCGGCGTCGTGTATACGATCACCATGGAAATCGCGGTGCTGACGCCGCCAGTGGGCCTGAACCTTTACGTCATTCAGGCAATCAGCCGGGACCAGGTGAGCATCGGCGATGTCATCATGGGCTGTCTGCCCTTCATCGGGGCGATGGTATTGCTGATCCTGATCCTGATCGTCGCACCGGACGTGGCGCTCTGGCTTCCGGAACAGATGCGGTGATGACCGGTGTTCCCTATCTCCGTGCCGGCACCGGGCCATCACTTGTTCTGGTCCACGGCTATCTTGGTGGCGCGGAGCAGTGGCGTTGCGAGATGGATCACTTCTCCAACCGATATGACGTGATCGCGCCGAACCTGCCCGGTTTCGGAGCGGCGGCTGACCGTCAGGGGTGTGATACCGTCCCGGGAATGGCAGAGGCCGTCTACGGTCTGCTCGACGAATTGGCGATCAAAGACTTCATCCTGCTTGGCCATTCCATGGGCGGCATGATTGTCCAGGAGATGGCGCGGATGCGACCGCAGAGCGTGTCGCGGCTCATTCTCTACGGGACAGGACCGCTTGGCTTGATGCCGGACCGGTTTGAACCGCTGGCCACATCGCGCGAACGCCTGCTGTCCGACGGGGTCTCGGCGACGATTGCCCGGATCGGCGCGACCTGGTTCAAAAGAGGTGCCGAAGCGGGAGGCTACCCCCTAGTCACCGAGATCGGTTCACGCGCAAATCGTCAGGCGGCCGAGGCTGCGCTTGGCGCGATGGCGGACTGGGACGGACGCGCGGCGTTGAAGCGTCTTACCATGCCGACGCTCGTCGTCTGGGGCGACGCCGACCGCTCCTATCGCTGGCCGCAGGTGGAGACACTCTGGACCAATCTGCCGGATGTGCGTCTGTCGGTCATCCCCGGCGCTGCACATGCCGCACATCTTGAAAAGCCGGCACTTTTTCATTCACTGATTGAGGATTTTCTCTCTGAAACTGCGCCGGCGGAGCACTCGCGGCAAGGCTGAACACGATCGCGGCGGCGGCCTTGTCAACTACGGCCTCGGTGACGACGAAATCGGCTTCGGTCAGAGCAAGGCACGGTTAGGTATTGTCGGCAAAAATTGATGACAAGAATCGCGTCGGTCGCCGGTATCGCCACGACCGCTCGTCATGACATATGGCGAAGGCGCTCCGGTCGGCACCAAAGTCGGCCGCTCTTCACCGAGGGGATCGTCGCGGTCTGCGCACCCGGTCATCTGCTGCGAAATTGGCCAGCTCCGCTCCGTATGCCTGGCCGATCCGCAGCTTCTGCCGATGTCGATCCGCGCCGCTACATTCGACAGCGACCGGCGCTTTGCCTCAACCGGGTTTGCGCCGAAGTCATCGCGGCAGCAACGGCAGCCCCGTTAACTTCATGGTCTATCAGCCCGCAATCCAGACCGGTCAGGGCATTGGTGTTGGTTGGCGGTACCTGATCGACGATCCGAGACTCAATTCCTAGCGTGCCGACGCCAGAAATAACGGGCATCGATCGGAACCGAACAGTCCACGCATCTGGTTCGAACCAGATCTATCGATAGACCAGTTCTGGCAGCCACGTTATGACTTCGGGAACCAGCATACAGACCATCAACCCAACAACCTGAAGCAACAGGAACGGGATCGCAGAACGGAAGATATCCGACATCGGGATCGAGTCCGGGGCCACCCCGCGCAGATAGAACAGAGCATAGCCGAAAGGCGGCGACAGGAAGCTCATCTGCATGTTGACGAGGTAGAGAACGCCGAACCACAGGACCAGATCGTCGGTGCTGTCAAAGCCGAAGGCCGCCGCGCCAAGCGATTTGATGATCGGCACGAAGATCGGTACGCAAAGGAGAAGGATGCCGACCCAATCGAGGAACATCCCGAGGATGATCAGGATGATCTGCATCACGATCAAGATACCCCAAGGTCCAAGGCCCGCACCTTGCATCGTCTCCTGCACGAACTGCTGGCCACCTTCGAGAACGTAGAGACCAACGAAGATCGTCGCGCCAAACATGATCCAGATGACCATGGCGCTGGCTTTCAGTGTGGTGATTGAGGCTTCCCGGATCGTCGGCCAGTCGAGACGCCGGTGAATGGCCGCAACGATGAACGCACCGAACGTGCCGATTCCAGCCGCCTCGACCGGCGTTGCCACGCCCGAAAAGATCACACCCAGAACGACTGCGATCAGCATGATCGGGGCCGACATCTTTCCCAGAAGCTGGAACTTCTCTCGCGTGCTCACCCGCTCTTCCATCGGGATTGGAGGGCCAAGTTCGGGATTGATGTAGCAGCGGATGGTCACGTAGAGGATATAGAGGCCTGAGAGCATCAGGCCCGGAATGACCGCACCGATGAACAGCTCACCCACTGACTGTTCGGCGACCACGGCGTAGATGATCGCGAGGATCGAGGGCGGGATCAGGATCCCGAGCGTGCCGCCCGCCATGATCGACCCCATCGCGATCTTCGGATCGTAGCCGCGCTTCAGCATCGCCGGCAGGGCGATAATGCCCATGGTCACGACCGCCGCGCCGATCACGCCGACCATCGCTGCAAGGATCGTCGAGGCGATGATCGTGGCCGAGGCGAGCCCGCCTTTCACGCCACCGAGAACCTTGTAGATCACGTCGAACATGTCGTTGATTATGCCCGCCCTTTCCAGCATCGCCGCCATGAAGATGAATAGCGGGATCGCCGAGAGCTGATAGTTCGTCATCAGCGGGAAGATACGGCTCGGCACGATATTCAGCGCGCGCGCGTCACCCAGAAGGAACAGGAAGACACAGGCAAGACCGCCGGTCACGAAGGCCAGCGGAAGCCCCGCCATCAGGAGCGCCAGCAGCGATCCGAACATGATGAGCGTCAGAAGCTCAATGGAAATATCCAGACCCATGCCTCAGGCTCCTCTCGCGATCGCGCGAATGTCTTTTGAGATTTTCGACACGCCCTGCAGGACCAGCAGGACGCCGCCGACGAACATCATCCACTTCATTGGCCAGAGCGGAACTTCCCATTCGTTGAAACTGATTTCGCCCCAGCGGATCGCGGGATCGGTCCAGTCGCGCAATGACAGGCCGCCCAGCATTTCGCCGAAGCCGATCTGGCCGCGCGCCCAGTCGGAGACGACCGAGTTGCCCGACGGAACGGCGACGGCATCCATCGCGAAGATGTAGGAGGTCACGAGAAGCGTGCCAGCGAAGATGAAGAAGAAAACCGATGTCACAAGATCGGCCCAGGCCTTCTTCGGTCGGGTCAGCGGCGCGTAGAAGATATCGACCCGCACATGGCTTTCGGTCAGCATCGCGTAGGCACCGGCGATCAGGTACTGCATGCCGAACATCAGGTACATCGACTCGTGCGCCCAGTTGGTCGGCGAGTTGAAGACGTACCGGCTGATGACCTCGTAGTAGTAGACAAAGACCGCGATCACTGCCCAGTAGCTGACGAATTCACCGGCATAGAGCGACAACCGGTCGATCCAGTTCTCGGCCCATTCATGGTCCGCCTTGCGGGCGTCCGGGTCGATCTGCGCGGCTTTCTCGGCGATCTCCTCGTCGATAATACTTTCCTCGTCAGGTTCTTGCGCCGCAAGGGCATTAGCCCTGCGGACAAGGCCGGGAACGAGAAGGGCATCGATCGCAAGCAGTGCGAGGATGGCATAGAACGCATAGCGCGCCGCATTGCCCCAGAAAGCCCGATCGGCCTGAGCGACCTCAGCTATGGGTTGCGCCTTGGCAAGATCGGCTTCGGCCGTCGCGATACGTTCGCGACCGACGACGATTCCATCCTCGGCACGCTTCAGGCGGCGCTCGGCGCTCTTCTTGGCGAAGGAGCCAGCTTCGGCCGCCTCAGCTTCAACACGGAACTTCTCGATATCGGCTTCGGCGGTCTCAAGACGCGGCCGCTCGCGTTCCAGTGTGCGCTCGGCAACCTTGACGAGGTTCGTTGCATCCGACATCGCGGCACGGGCCTCGCGCTCCTCAGCGTTGCTCCAAAGAACGCAGAGGAAGATGGGAATATAGACGAATCCCAGAAGGCTTTTCAGATAGAACCGGTGAAGCCCAAGGATACCGCCCGTCACGAGGATCAGATAGGCAAGCGGGGCACTGTATCCCGGCCGATCCGGCCGGGCCCGTCGCGCCAGGATCATTCCGGCGACCGGGAAAAGGATCAGCCCGAGCCAGTAGGCCCAGTGCGGCAGCGTGAAGTCGATGTTTGGCATTGCGGAGTCCCGGGGATTGGCCGCGCCTTTCGGCAGAGAGGGCCCGCGCGAAGCGTCCGCACGGGCCCGTCGTCAGGTCTGTGACTGGTTCACAGATCGAGCGTCAGACCTTCGACCTGTTCCGGCGTCACATAGCCCAGAGATCCGGACATCATGTAGTCGAGCTGGATCTTGAACACGCGCGCCGCATCCTTGTCGCGGTTGGCATAGTTGAACCAGATCGGCACGGCGACCTCGGTCAGAAGCTCCACGTCGTCCTGGCTGAGGCGCGTGACCTCGGTGCCTTCGGCGGCGAACTTGCCCCAGGCTTCCTGGTCGGCCTTCTGGATCGCGGCATGGTGCATGTCGGAGTAGACATGTGTCTCCATCTCGACGAACTGACGCATTTGCGGCGACAGTGCGTCCCAGGCGGTTTGAGAAACCGTGATGTCCATGAGGTCGACCGGCTGATAGACCGACATGAAGCCCGGAGGGCCCATTGAGATGTAGTTGGTCACCTGGCTGAAGCCGAGCGCATAGTTGACGGCCGGTCCGACATAGTCGGCGACGTCGATCGTGCCCTTCTCCAGCGCCGGGAAGATTTCCGATCCCGGAAGCACGGTCGTCTCGGCCCCGATTTCGGTGAAGACTTCGGCCACCATCCCGCCCGGCAGACGCATCTTGCGGCCGCGGAAATCGTCGATCGAGTTGATCGGCACCTTGGAATGGATGATATTGGGTCCGTGGTGAACCGGGCCCACGTAATACATTCCCTGTGCCGCATAGAGCTCGCGGGCGATTTCAAGCCCGCCGAGGCCGTAGAAGAACACGTCGAATTCGTGCGGGTTGCGCAATGCCAGCGGATAGGATGTCAGGAATGTCGCCGCAGGAATGATCCCTTGCGCATAGATCGTGAAGGGGTTCACGGCATCCAGAACGCCGTTCTTCACTGCGTCGTAGAGCTGGAAATCGCCGACGACGTCATTGGCGCCGAACGGCTGGAAGGCCAGTTCCCCACCGGTTTTTTCGGCGATAGTAGCGCACCAATCCTTGAAGATCTGTAGACCCGCGCCGCCGGGCCACGACGTCTGGATCTTCCATGTTGTTCCGTTGGCCTGAGCAGATGCGATATGCGGAGCCGCAAGCGTCGAAGCCCCGGCTGCTGCAATAGTCCGCAGCGCCATACGGCGGCTGGTGAGTTGTTTGATCATGTAAGTCTTCCCCCTAGTTGGTTGCGCACTCCCATTCCGGAGTTGGTGAGGTTAACCGAGTGTTGTCAAACGCAACAAGCATATTTGGTAAACATTTCTCACCAAATGTACACAGTTTCTTGGAAAATATGCCTCGGCAAGGCGAAAAAAGTGCGCGAAGGCAATTTTGAGCGATCCTCGGACTCGGGAGGAATTTGACCAAACATTCAGATAATGGTTGAGGCGCAGATCAAAAGCCGAGCTTCAGAAGCCCCGCTGCGAGCAGACACACGTCTTGATGCTGTCTGAGGCCGAAAGCTTCAGTGCACATATTTAGATCAATTATTTTTTTTACTTGCAGAGGAGGAATGACGCGCGGCTTCGGACACGACGGCCACAGTGATCAGTAGTTCCCCTTAACCCGTTCCTTGGTCGGATCGAAATGCGGGAAGGGCACGACGCGAGCCTTGAGGCGTTTCTGGTCGCCGTCTAGGCGTCCCACCTCAACCTCGGTGCCGATCTCGGCATGGGTCACGCTCAGCCGAGCCAACGCGATAACCTTGCCCAGAACCGGCGATTTGACGGCAGACGTCACCACGCCGATCTGCGGCTTGCCGACATGGACGCAATCGCCAGCCGTGGGCACGATCCCGCCCAGAACCTCCAGACCGACCAGACGCTTTTGTGGGCTGGCCTTTCGCGCCTCCAGCGCCTCGCGGCCAATGAAGTCGTCGGTCTTGGATTTCAGCGGCACGGCAAAGCCGATCCCCGCTTCCATCGGGTCGGTCTCGTCATCGAACTCCGACCCGGCAAAGATCAGGCCCGCCTCGATCCTGAGCATGTCGAGCGCCTTCAGACCCAGCGGCACCATGCCCATCGGTTCCCCGACCTTCCAAACGGCGTCAAAGACCGCTTCCGCGTCCTTCGGGTGGCAGAACACTTCATAGCCAAGTTCACCGGAATAGCCGGTGCGGCTGACGACGACGGCAGGTCCGTCGAACCCATGCAAACGGCCGATGGTCAGGCGGAACCAGCCAAGTTCCTCGACGCTCGCCTGTGCGGGCGGCGTCCAGATCACCTCTTTCAATATGTCGCGCGACAGGGGCCCCTGCACGGCGATATTGCAGTGATGATCGGTCGAGGTGCGCACCCAGGCGTTCATCTGCCGCTCCTGCGCTTGTTTGCGCAGCCAGAGTCCGGATTGATCATTGCCGCCGATCCAGCGGAAATTGGTATCGCCCAGACGGAACACCGTGCCGTCGTCGATCATCCCGCCATGGGGATAGCACATCGCGGTATAGACGATGCCGCCCACCGGCAGTTTCTTGATATCACGGGTCACGCAGAGCTGCATCAACGCTTCGGCATCGGGGCCGGTCACTTCGTATTTGCGCAAGGGGCTGAGGTCCATCACCACGGCCTTTTCACGTGCCGCCCAGTATTCGGCGATAGCCCCGTGGTTGGTCATGTCCGCCGCCAACCAATAGCCGTTATATTCGACGAAATTGCGCGTGTGGCGGGCAAAGCAGTCATGAAACCCGGTTTTCTTTGTCTCTTCCAAATCGGCCCCCGGAGTTTTGCGCCAGCCAATCGAGCGCTTGAAATCTTCATTCTTGTCATAGACGCGCAGTTGGATATCGGTCGGATTCCAGCCGTTCGCCGGATCGATGTCGCAAGGGCAGGCGGTCGAGACGCACAAGAGGTCTGTCAGCGCACGCACCAGCACATAATCCCCCGGACGCGACCACGGGTCATCCATTCCGATCGCGTGGGTGTCGTCCAGAAGCGTGTTGAAGAAATAGTTGATCGCCGGCCAACCGCCGCGCGGGCGAATACCCCATTTGGCCAGTTCGACATTGATGTTGTCGGAACAATTGATATGGCCGGGATAACCCAGATCCTCATAGTAGCGTGCGGTGCACGACAGGCCGAACGTGTCGTGCCGCCCGACCGTGTCCTGAACGATCTCGATCAGCGGCTCATGGTCGACGGAGAAATATTTCGCGTGCAGCCCGGGCATCGGATAGAGCGACCCCATGAGCGAGCGGGTCGTCGTCGGATCAATCTCACGCTCCAGTCCTTTGTCGAGCGCCCGCAGCGAAAAGGCCTGAAAGTCGGAGCATTCGCGGCCCTGCACATCGAGAATCTGGATGTACTGTCCGGCCTTGACCTCATAGGCGACGGCCTGTCCGGGGCGGATATTGTCGTCGCGCAAGGGATCGGCGAGCGGATCGGGTGGCTGGTTGCCCGCCTTTGCCAGTGCCGGATTGGCACGCCGGACGTAAAGCACAACCTCGGTCGGCGCCCATTGCGCGTGCGGCTCCATCGGCTCACCGGCGGCGCAGACGATCAACAGCCCATCCTGCCCGGCGATGAACGCGGCAAAGTCGCCCGCCCGCGAACCCTCGGCAAAGACGAGGCTGCCATCGGCCTTGCCAAGATCGAACCCCGCGACCTCCAGTGCGCGGACCACCCGGCGGCCGGACGGATCACGGATAAGCGCCGCCTTCAGTCCCTTTGGGTCACGCCCCCCCTTTGCCCCGATCATCGCCGCGTCAGACCGGCCATCCGGGGCAAAAAAGACCATCTCGACCGGTTGCAGCCCCTCGCGGTCCTGGATGGTGATCTCGTCGCCCCTGTAGATCTCGACCGCGCGGCTGCCACCACCCGGTACCGGGTGACGCTCCACCCCTGGCGGTAGAACGGGCAGGCCCGGCGTCACAACACCAGAGCGCTCGAATGGCGTTTCGAAGACGCTCATGACATTCATGACAAGGGCTCCAATTTGTTGACGGCAACCGGCTCGGTCGGGCCCCAGGCTGTGACCAGAAGCTTGCATCCCGATGGGGAAAGCGAGGTATGGGCCGTGCCCGCCGCAAGGCTGACAAAATCGCCCGCGCGATAGACCGTGCCGTCGAAATCAACGAGTTCGCCGTCAAGCACGAAAAACTCCTCGCGCCCGTCGTGGCGGTGCGGAACGCTCGACGCGCCGGGCTCCATGATCAGAAGGTAGCTGCCGGCCCCCTTGCACTCATCGAACGAGACATTGTGCCATTGCATCACGCCGTCCCTGTCGCCGAAAGCCGTCATAGGCTGGAAGGTGGCGTTGTCGAAGCGAACGACTGTGCGTCTGGCAGCATGCTGCGTCATGACCTAGCCCAAACCGAGTGTCTTGCGACGGTCTTCGGACCAGCGCATCAGGATGTGATTGAAGGCAAGCGCCATCAGGGCGACGCACATGCCAAGGACGAAGTTCTTGCCAAGTTCGTTTCCGGCAAGGGTTTTTTGCAGTTCCTGCCCAAGGTCCTGCGTGCCGATAAAGGCTGCGATGATGACCATGAAGAAGGCGAACATGATCGCCTGATTGACGCCGATCACCATGGTCGGCAGCGCAAGCGGCAACTGGACCTTGAACAGCTTCTGCATCCGGGTCGCACCGGACATGTCCGCGGCTTCGGCGACCTCCTCGGGAACGGCGCGAATGCCTTCGATCGTGTAGCGCATCAGGGGAACCGTGGCGAAGATAAAGATCGCGAAGACCACCGACACGTCGCTGACGCCAAAAAGCATGATTGCGGGGATCAGGTAAACGAAGCTTGGAAAGGTCTGTGCTGTGTCGCAGGCGATGAGGATCGGATCCGACCAGCGCCGTTTCAGCGCCGCAAGCACCCCGAGCGGAAGACCGACCAGCGCCGCAACGCAAACCGCCGAAATCACCGAATAGAGCGTAATCACCGCGCGGTCCCACCAGCCGGTTGCGGCGACTATAGCCAGAAAACCGGAAGCAAGAGCTGCAGACCGCCAGCCACCGACTGCGCAACCCGCCGCTGCACAAGCCAGCAGGATCGAGATGGTCGGCAGCCACAAAAGCGCGTTACGGAACGGGATCAGCACCGAGGTGACAAGGAACCCACGCAGCCAACCGGTCACACCGGTAACAACATCATTGGACAATATGGCCGTGATAACCGAGTCGATCTCGGAACCGATCGACAGGTCCTGGCCACGCTTGATTTCGGCCAGTATCGGGAAAGCCTGTGCCAGAACGGTAATCCCGATGAATGCACCGACCGCCAGCAACGGATAGCGATGGCGTATCCACCAAGGGGTTCCGCGCTCGTAGTGGACCGGCTGTGTGACCACCCATGCTTTCGACATCCGGTCCATGGTGACGGCGATCAGCACGATCGTGACGCCGATTTCGAAACTGCGCCCAAGCTTGAGCGAGTTCATGAGTGACAGAAGCTTGGCGCCAAGCCCCGGCATCCCGATGAAGGCCGTCAGCACCACCATGGCCAGCGACAGCATAATGACCTGGTTCACGCCGACCAATATTTCGGTGCGCGCTGAGGGAATGTAGACATGGCGCAGCATCTGCCAGCGGGTCGAGCCGCTCATATGCCCGGCCTCGACGACCTCGGAACGTACTTTTTTCAGGCCGAGCGTCGACATCAGGACCATTGGCGGCATGGCGTACAGAATCGTGGCGACACATCCCGCGGTCGGACCGACCTTGAAGAAGATCACGGCGGGCAGAAGGTAGGTGAAGAAGGGCAAAGTCTGAAAGATCGCAAGCACCGGCGCAAGGAATGCTTCGAAGCGCGGGAATTTCCACGCGAAGATGCCAAGCACCAGGCCGACGAAGACGGCGACGGGTGCCGCGACCGCGATGACCGACATCGTCTGCATTGCGATTTCCCACTGTCCGACCAGCGCCACCCAGACAAAGGTCACCGCACCAAGCAGCGCCATCTTCCAGCCTTTCAGCGCATAGCCGATTATGGCCACGACAGCTGCGACCGCCGCCCATGGCATCGGACCGATATAGGGCCAGCGGTGCTTGCCGTAGAACAGGTTCGCGGTGATATCGAGCAGCCATTCAAGACCCGCGGAAATCGTGCGGGTGACGTAGATCAATCCAAGATCATCCTTGAGGAAGTCGAACAGCGACTGGAACCAGACGTCATAGGGCAAGACGGCCGCGTCCGGGAGGCGGACCGCGAAGGCCGGAAGGAAAGGCTTCAGGACAGCCAAAAACACCGCCAGCCCGAGAAGCATGGCGCTCAGACCCGGCCTGAACCCACGACCAGAGGTGGTCGTTGAGGAAAAATCGGCAACGGCCATCAAACCGGACCCAGAAGGATATCGAGAGCATCCTGCCGCTTCATCGCGCCCATGATCGCGCCATCCTTGCCCTGAACCGGCAGAACCTCGCGTGTGTCATTCACGAGTTGACGGGCAAGCTGAAGGATCGTGGCGCCGGCGTCCACGGGCGCGCCCTCCAACGCATATCCGTTTACCGGAACCACCAGCCCGCCAGCGTGAACGACGCGGCTTTTTTCAACGTCTTCGGTGAATTTAGCGACGTAGGGTGTAGCCGGCTTCAGCACGATCTTGTCGGGCGTATCGCACTGCTCGATCGCGCCGTCCTTCATGATCGCGATGCGGTCGGCCAGTCGCAGCGCCTCGTCAAAATCGTGGGTGATGAAGACAATCGTCTTGCCCAGCATCCCTCTCAGGCGCAGGAATTCATCCTGCATCTCGCGCCGGATCAACGGGTCGAGCGCAGAGAAGGGTTCGTCGAGGAACCAGATGTCGGGCTCAATGGCCAAGGATCGCGCGATGCCGACACGCTGCTGCTGGCCACCCGAGAGTTCACGCGGATAATATTCTTCCCGCCCTTCCAACCCGACGAGCTTGATCACCTCCAACGCCCGCTCGCGCCGGTCGTGACGGTCCTGACCGCGCATTTCGAGCGGGAAGGCAACGTTCTCCAGAACGGTGCGATGCGGCAGAAGTCCGAAGCTTTGGAACACCATCCCCATCTTGCGGCGGCGCAACTGGATCAGTTCGCGTTCGTCGAGCTTCATGATGTCGGTGCCATCCACCGCAATCTCGCCGCCAGTTATGTCGACGAGACGTGACATACAGCGCACCAAGGTCGACTTGCCGGACCCCGACAAGCCCATGATCACGAGCATCTCCCCCTTGCCGACATCGACCGAAACATCGCGAACAGCGGCAATATAGCCGTCCTGGCGAATCTCATCGAAGCTGCGGCCGCCCTTCGCCGTTTCGAGGTAATTCTTCGGCGAATGTCCGAACAATTTCCAGACGTTGCGGCAACGGATGACGGGGTCTTGAGCGGGCATTAGAGGCGTTCCTTTGACGGTCCGGGGGGCGACATGCGCCCCCCGGGCTTCTCGTGCTGGTGTGAATGATTACATCGAAATCCAGGGTTTCCAGACGTCGGCGTTATCTTCCAGCCACTTCGCGGCCGCATCTTCCGGTTCCATCTCGTCCACGTCGACCAGTTTCGCCATTTCGGCGATCTGGGCATTGGTAAAGTTCACTTTCTGAAGAACGCCATAGGCACCCGGCCACTTGTCCTTCATGCCCTCCCAGGCGGCGATCTTAAGATAACCGTTCGCAGGGTTGCCGCAGTCGAAGGCCGCATCGGGATTCGGTCCCACTGCCGGATCGACATCGCAGCCATCCACCCATTCGGGGAAGTTCACGAATTCGCCCGGCCAGACCGCCTCGGCAAAGTTTGGCGTCCAGTTAAACAGAACGATCGGCGTCTTGTCCTTTTCGGCGGCGGCAATTTCAGCCCAAAGCGCAGCGGCCGACCCGGCGTTGACCACGGTGTAGTTCAGGCCAAGTGCATCGACACGCTCCTGGTCATGCTTGAGCCAGTCCACCGGTCCGGCCAGAAACCGGCCCTTGTCGCCGGTTTCGGGTGTCGCAAAGAGCGCGGCGCATTCGTTCAGCGCGTTCCAGTCAGGAAGGCCCGGGCAGGCTTCCTTGGTCCACATCGGGTACCACCAGTCCTCGCGCGTGACCGCGTCGTGCGTCGCGACATCCTCGATCCCGCCCTTTTCGAGCGCGGCGCGGAAGGACTTGCCAAAGGCGCCTTCCCAAACCTCAAGCTCCAGCGTGACGTCCCCCAACCGGACCGATTCATAGACCGCCTGACTGTCGGTGGTGACATATTCAACGTTGTTGCCAGCGGCCTCGAAAATCTGGCCCACCACGTTGCTCATCACGATCTGGCTGGACCAGTTGTGGATCGGAATGACGATCGGATCAGAGCTGTCGGCTGCGTAAGCCGCCGAAGAGGCGAACGCGACGAGGGCCACGACGGAGACAGATGTAGTAGTGCGCATGTCTTCTCCCTGTTTCATGACATTGCATGTCGTTTTCTGTGACAAAGATAATGACGTTGTCCGGCGCAATCTCTGCGAAGAATCTCTGAAGCCGTTGCCGCGAATTTTTGCTGGCAAAATCGGGTGGGCGGGATAGTTTACGCATGACCGACCAAGTCATGACACGCGCGACACCGGGACGGATGGCTGAACGTAGAAAAAAAGGCGTGCGAAAAGCGCTGCCCCCGCTTGACTACCTGCTTGCTTTCGAGGCGTCGGCACTCGCGGGTGGCTTTTCGCCGGCCTCAAAGACGCTCAACATCAGCGAAACCGCCATCAGCCGGAAAGTCCGCCTGCTTGAGCTTCATTTCGGCCTGACGTTTTTCGAGCGCAGCCACCGGGCGATTGAGCTGACCAAGCAAGGCCGCGAATTTCTCGCCCGCATCAAACCTGCACTCGATACGATTCGTGACGTGGCCGACGACGCGATGGTCAAGAGTCAAAATCGCCCCGTAACCCTTGCTGCAACCAATTCCGTCGCCTCGCTTTGGCTGACACCGCGCCTGCACGCTTTCCGGCAGGCCAATCCGCATCTAAAAATCATGTTGGTTGCGTCTGACAGCGACGAGGAATGCCTGGCGGACTCCGTTGATCTGACAATCCTTCGCGGCGATGGTAACTGGCCCGGTTACAAGTCGCACCTTGTGTTCGGGGAAACCGTATTTCCCGTGTGTTCGCCCGACTTTCTCCGCCAGCATCCTGAAGTTGCGAAACTGGAAGCGCTGAACGAAGCCCCGCTGATCGAGGTTTCAAGTTCCCACACCGAATGGATGAACTGGCGTACATGGCTTCGACACAAGGGAGTATCCCGGGTCGATCTGGAACAAACCACCTTGTTCAATACCTACCCGTTGTCGATCTACGCCGCAGTGGATGGCGTGGGCGTGGCGCTTGGATGGGGGCACCTGGTCGATCAGCTTCTGGAATCCGGCAAGCTGATCCGGCCACTTGGGGATGCCCACGTCCGGACCACATTCGGCTACTACCTTCTTCTACCAGAAAAGAGGATTCCGTCAGCCGGGTGTTCGGAAGTGGCCGAATGGCTTCGCCAGACCAGCGCCGCGCGCAAGCGCTATGGGGCGTCCCTTTCCGACGACGTAACAGAGCGCGTTTGACTCAGAGGTGAACCTGCTCACCATTCGGCAGAACTGCCATCCGTATCTGGCAGATTATAGGAATCAGGGAAAACCAAGACAGCAACTGTCGTGGGTGATTGCGCTGGCGGCAACACAATATTACTCTCAGGAAACAAAGTGGGCCGGTCCCGACCAATACTGAGGGATCCCAACTCCAATGGAACCCATTTCTTTTTTCGCCGAGATTCATTTACCGGCATCACAACGGGCTAAAGGAGCAGGCAATGAGCGCCTCGATGCTGGAGCAGGATCCTCATAAACTCCGCGAAGAGCGCGAGAATGTGCTCGAAGTAGCAATCGGACGCGAGGTCAGGGCATTTCGTCATCAGGCCGGCATGACCGTGGCCGATCTATCCAAACGGACCGGTCTCTCGATAGGGATGCTGTCGAAGATCGAGAACGGGAACATCTCGCCCTCCCTGTCGACGCTGCAAAGCCTGTCACATGCACTCAGTGTCCCGCTGACAATGTTCTTTCGCAGGTTCGAGGACGTGCACGAGGCGGTGCATACGAAGAGCGGTGAAGGGGTCGAAATAGACCGTCGGGGTACCAGATCGGGTCATCAGTACAAGCTTTTGGGCCATATCGGGCAAAACGCGTCTGGCGTTCAGGTGGAGCCCTATCTGATCACGCTCACCTCTGAATCCGATGTGTTTCCGACCTTCCAGCACGAGGGGATCGAGACGATCTATATGCTGGAGGGCATCGTCGACTATCGCCATGGCCGCAATGTCTACCGGCTGGAACCCGGCGACACGCTGTTTTTCGACGCCGACGCGCCACACGGACCGGCAGAGATGCATCAACTGCCGGCCCGGTATCTGTCGATCATCGCCTATCCGCAGGGCAAACAGGTCTAGTCGGGGAAGCAGCCCGGCGAGGTCGGCGCACCGTCGTCGAACTGCGAAAGGTACTCGACGATGACAGGCCGGTTGCGGATGAAACCCTTGTAGGTCGCGAGCTCCACCGGCAGGTCGCGAAGCACACGGTGCAGGCGGCGTCCCCATTTGGGCACCGTAACCAGATCTTCCAGCCGGATAAGATAGCAGCGGATCGGGAACAAAAGCGCGTTCGACCGCGGCAACCGCCAAAGCGTCTGCAACTCAACCCGCAGGTGCTGCTTCTCGCCCACATTTTCGGGCGTGATCGTTGTCTTTTCGGGGCCCCATTTGTGGTAGTTCTCGGGGCTCGTGTCGAGGTTCGGGTTGACCGTCATGGTCCAGTTCAGCCGCCGGACCGGCGCACCTTGCTGGAGGTTCAGAAGAAACTTCAGCGCTCGCTCGAAAACACCGAGTTGATGTGCAAGCGGCACCGGCGCGTGCCATTCCATGAAGTTCATACCGATGTCGAAATCGAGACTCCAGTCGGCCTGGGTCGTCACCATGCCCGCATCCATCCACAGGTTGTTCTCGCGGTGGTCGAGAATGGCAAAGTCGCCCTGTGTCTGCCGCAGGATGTATTCCATCGGCCCGCAAGGCAGGGTCGAGGTGTCAAGAAAGGTGAAACTCTGGTCGATCGCCATCGGCTTGTTGACCCAGCGCCAACGGTTGCCGTCGCGGTGCAGTTCGAACAGATCAGGATAATCCTCGGCCTTCGAGGTCATTATCAATTCCAGCGTATCCCAGCCGGCGAGATCCATATGCGGCAAGGACTGGCAACGCAGCGGATCGTCGTTCAGAACCCGCGCCCGGTCTTTCATCTCGGACAGGTAATGCTCGTCCACATCGAAGCGATGTTCATAGGCCGATCCCTTCGGGCCCGGCTTGTGCGGCTCCAGATTGACCGAATACATGTAGCTGTCTTCGTGGAACGGAAAGGGAAACCGCCGGATCGCTTCCTTCGAGTTGCGGAAGGTGTAGTCGCCGGTAAAGGTTTCGTCGTTGAACTGAAGTGTCATGGGTGTCCCCCTCAGCGGTCTAGTACCAGACGCCGCCCTTCAAAGCGGCTGACGCAGGGCATGATCTTGTTGCATCCCGTGCGCTGGTCCTCCGTCAACCAGTGGTCATTGTGAATGAATTTGCCCTCATGGGCGATGACATCCGTCTCGCATTGGCCGCAGGCACCGCCACGGCAGAGATAAGGCGCGTCCACACCGGCGGCCTCGATCGCCTCCAGAAGGCTTTGATGCTCGCCGACAGTGATCGTCTTGCCGGATTTTGCCAGTTCCACCTCGAAAGGTTTGCCCGACTGGGGCGCCAGGAACTCTTCGTAATGCACGGCAGTCTCGGGCCAGCCATGATCAAGGGCCGTGTTGCGGACCCAGTCGATCATGCCTTTCGGGCCACAGACATAGATATGCGTGCCCAATGGCTGCCCGTCGAGCAGGGTTGCGAGGTCGATCGCCTGCTTCTTGTCATCATAGTAGATATGGACACGGTCGGGATGCGCCGTGGTCAGTTCATCGACGTAGGACCCGAGCGCAGCCGTGCGCACCGAATAGTGCAGTTCAAAGTTCCCACCGGCATGGCTCAGTTGCTTGATCTGGGCAAGGAACGGCGTGATGCCGATACCACCCGCAAACATCAGGTGCTTGCGCGCCCTCAGGTCGAGCGAGAAAAGGTTGACCGGGTAGGAGATCACCATCTCGTCGCCGGGCTTGACCTTGTTATGCATGAACAGGGATCCGCCCCGCCCTTCGTCGTCGCGCCGGACCGAGATTGTAAAGGCCGACCGGTCTCCCGGATCGGACATCAGCGAATAAGGGTTTAGTCGCGTTGTCGCGCCATCCCGCATCTCGACAACGGTATGGGCGCCGCCGGAAAAAGTGGGCATCTCACCACCGTCGCGGCGCACGAACTTGAAGCGCTTCACCAATTCATTGACGTCGACCACCTCGGCCACGCGGACTGCGATTTTTGCTGTTCCCGCGCTCATGAATAAAGCTCCTTCTGCGGCGGGACCTCTCCGGGGTCCTCGGCATCGACGCAGACGCCCTGATAGGCGCCGATCCGGCGCGAGAAATGGTCGCGCACGAAAAGGTTCAAACCGCAATGGGCGCAGACGAAAGGATCGGTGGTCACATCTTCGGTGATGCCCTTGCAATGCACGCATTGCATCCGCCGCGCCACCGATCCGCGGTGTTCGGTCTGGATCGCGGCCAGCGGCAATCCGGCAGCCAGCGCGGCTGACATTGCCCGCCCCATCAGCCCTTCAGTGCCGGCCAGATAGATTTGCAGCCCCATATGCGCGTCGGACAGAACCCGCTGGATGCGGCTTTCGGCGGCATCATAACTGGGGCCGACATAGATCGAGGCGGGCTTAAGTGCGGCCAGCGCATCGCTGTAGCGTTTGCCGGTATCCTTCGGCAGATAGATGAGATGGGCCATCGTTAGGAGTGCCGGGGCGGCATTCGCCAGATCGATTAGCGCCTCGGCACCTTCTGCATCGGCGATCATCAGGTGCGCCTTGCCCTTTCGCGGCTCCAGCGTACCCCAGATCGGGCGACTGGCGATGGAGGGTGGGAAATTGAACTTGGTCATGTCTCGCATTCAGGCTTTCGGTGAAAAGGCTGGCAGGCAGGCCGCAGGGGACCTGCCTGCCTTAGGGGAGGACCTATCCTTTTGCGGTCCGCCGTTCCTTTTTCTCGTCATAGAAGGGCAGCGCATGCGTCACCGCGCCGATCGCTCCGTGGGTCGCACAACGCACCTCAAGTTTGGTGCCATTATTGGCGCAATCGACCGGCAGGCGGGCGATGGCCACATTGTGCTTGTTCAGCGGCGAATACATCGCCTGGGTGACGACGCCGACCTGCTTGCCGCCCCGGAAAACCGGCGCGCCGTTGCCCGGCACGTTGGTCCCGTCGAGCTTCAGACCCCAGATCTTGAAGCGTTCCTTGCCCTTCAGCCGGTAATGTTCCTCTGCACCCCGGAAGCCGGTTTTGCCCGGCGACACGGTGAAGTCGAGCCCGAGTTCCCAGAGCGTGTCGCCGGGGCCCTCGTTATCGAACGGATACATCTCGGAATTGTCGTAGGGGTAGAACAGAAGATAGCTCTCAACGCGCAGCATATCGAGCGTGGTGAACCGGCAGGGGATGATCCCCATGGAGGCCCCCTCCTCGAGGATACGATCCCAGATCATGCCCGCATCCTGCCCGCGGCAGAAGATCTCATAGCCCCGCTCGCCGGTATAGCCTGTGCGGGTAATGGTCACCGGCACACCGAAAAGCGACGTATGCATGATGCCGAAATAGGCCAGATCGCGAATGCCGGCGACATGCTTTTCCAGGTACTCGACCGCTTTCGGCCCCTGCAGGGACAGATCGTGCAAGTTGTCGTCAAAGCGAACCGAGACGTCGCGCCCTGTCGCCGCCATGGTGATTTGTTCATGGCCCTGACCAGAGCCGTGAACCAAGAGGAAACTGTTCGGCCCATAACGGTAGATGATGCAGTCATCGACGAACTTGCCGGCATCGTTCAGCATGCAGGCATACATCGACCGACCCGGCATGATCTTTTCGACATTTCGAGTGGTCGCGCGATCTATGACGTGACTCGCCCCCGATCCGGTGATGTGAA
This sequence comes from Albidovulum litorale, assembly GCF_025751495.1. Lineage (GTDB taxonomy): Bacteria > Pseudomonadota > Alphaproteobacteria > Rhodobacterales > Rhodobacteraceae > Albidovulum > Albidovulum litorale. Next base: position 183,451 of record NZ_JAOWKZ010000002.1, read on the forward strand.
CCTTCTTCAGCCCCGACACATCCATGAGTCCGGCCTTGGTGCGGATCGCCATGTATTCGGCATCAGGGTCACCCTTTGAATAGGACCAGGCCGTGCCCATGCCGCTCCAGTCCTCCAGATCGGACCCAAGCGCCCTGTGGCGGTCACCGAGCGCTGAAAATCTCCAAGACGACGTCATTTTTCTCTCCCTGTTCTGACTTCGGTGCCCGTCGCATTTCGACCCGTTTCCAGGGCTGATCGAGGCGTCGCGGCGAACCGACCTTCGTCAGGGCCATTATGGTCTGTCGGTCAGTCAGTTCAGCGTACAATCTCAACGGCCTTGGGCTCGAAAAACTCGAGGCTAACGTCTTCTCGAAAAAGGATGCGCGGCGCCAGACATGCCTGTCAAGAAAATATTTTTCTTAAAAAGAGAGAATTCGCTTGGCACACTACAGGGATAGCTTTCTCCAAGGAAGCGTCCTGTTCGGCCGCATATGTAAGCGATGAACCGATCCAGAACTCTCTTTGCTACAGGCGCATACGCATAGAGATTCGCATAAAGCGAAGTGGTGCTAATGTTCCGTTTCGCTCTCAATCTCATGGTCGGCACCCATACTCTCGCAATCATCGGTTCGAATGCGTTTTTCACACGTTTAGACCGCCGAATCTTCAGTGTGCGGGACCCGGCAACACCCGGCCCCGTTGTTTGTTCATTCTTTTCATATGTTTGCGCCACCACACGCCCATCAGGAAAAAAAGTTGACTGAAGAGAATGCTTGTACTCGTATTAACCGCAGGGAGTACGACGACAGGGAGACAAAAAGTGGATGGAAATCTAAACGCCCTCACGACGGTCTTTACCGAGTTCTACTATTGGGTAACCGTTGTGTTCATGTTCCTCATTCATGTGGGATTCTGCATGTATGAGGTTGGCGCCAGCCGGCGCCGCAATCATATGCATACGCTGATGAAGAACGTGATGATCATTCCTTTGGTCACGGTCACGTTCTTCTTCTTTGGCTGGTGGATCTATTGGGCCTTCCCCAATGCATTCCCCGGCATGGGCGGTATCGGCTGGGAAGCCGGCGCACCCTACGCACCCTGGTCCGAGAACATGGGCACCCATCTTGGCGACCGCATCACCGGCGTCTTCTGGGCGGCGTTCCTTTTGTTCTCATGGACAGCCGCCTCGATCGTGTCCGGTTCGGTCATCGAGCGAATCCGTTCTTCCGCGCTCTGGGTCCATGCGGTCATGATCGGATCGGTCTGGTGGATCATCGACGCCGCCTGGGGTTGGCACTGGGACGGCTGGATGGTCAAGGTTCTGGGCTATCATGACGCCTATGCCTCGGGCGTTATTCATGCCATCGCGGGCGGCTATGCTCTCGGTGTGATCATGGTGCTCGGGCCACGGATCGGCAAGTTCGCCGCCGACGGCACGCCGCGCGATATCCCGCCGCACAACCCGTGGATGCTGACCATCGGTCTCTTCCTCATTTATACCGGGTTCTGGGGCTTCTACGCGGCATGCAACGTACCGGTCATAGCACCCGAGGTCATTGACGGTCAGATCACCGGCACGACATGGACGGCGACCAACATCTATCTGGCACCGACGACCCTCTCGGCCATCACCTTCAACTTCCTGATGTCACTGTCGGGCGGGTTGATGGCGGCCTATGTGGTGTCCAAGGGTGATGCGTTCTGGACCTTCTCAGGCGGTCTTGCCGGGGTCATCACGGCCTCGGCCGGGAACGACCTTTACCACCCGATCCAGGCCATGTTGGTCGGCGCGGTCGGTGTCGTGATCGTCTACAAGCTGCACTACTGGGTCGAGCGCAAGTTCAAGCTCGACGATGCAGTGGGTGCTGTCGCGGTGCACGGTTATTCCGGCGTCATTGGCCTGATCATCGCGGGCTTCCTTCTGTGGGGCGCACCGTCGTCACCCTATGAGGGGTATGCGACGATCAACCCGATCGGCAACACCATCGGCGCGGCGATCATGTTCGGCCTCCTGGGCTTCCTGCCCGCTTATGTGCTGGCCAGACTTCAGGCGGCCGCAGGTGTTCTGCGCATCCCGCGCGAGGTGGAGCTTCAGGGCCTCGATTACGCCGAGCATCACGCCTACGAGGATGCCGTTCACGCAATCACCGAAGCCGATCTGGCTGCACTTACAACCAAGTGAGGAGGATATCTCATGTCTACGATTGGGTATGATAGTTGGGCTGTCGACCTTGCCGAAGTTGGCGCAGTCTATCCCTTGCAGGGCACCGAATGGCTGATGGTCATCCTTGGCGTCGCCTTCTGGATCGGCTGGCACCGCATTCAGTTCGTCCGCGAGGGCGCGCACCTCGAAGAAGCCAAACACATGGGTGACGAGGAGAAGATCAAGGAGCTGCTCAAGAAATATTGAGCGATCTGTCGGGCGGGGGGAAACCTCCGCCCGACTTGCCTTACACGAATATTTGTTTCTTTTAAGTTGACTCTATTCGCTATAAAGCTAGTGTCGAAATAGGGAAGAATCGTACTGCCTAAGGAGGCATGAAATGTGCGGAATTGTTGGTCTGTTCATCAAGGACCCGGCGCTTGAGCCAAAGCTCGGCGAGCTTTTGACGGATATGCTGATCACCATGACGGATCGCGGCCCGGACAGCGCGGGGATCGCCATCTATTCGCGGCCCGATGACGGCCTTGCCAAGATTACTGTCCAGTCGCCGAACCCGAACACAGATTTCGCGAACCTCGACAAGGACCTCAAGGAGGCGATCGGCAAGCCCATCGCGCTGAAGGTCAAAAGCACCCACGCTGTTATCGAATTGCCGATGGATCAGGTTGACGCCGCGCGCTCGGCGCTGACACATCTGCGTCCTGAGGTGCGCGTCATGAGCTCGGGCGACAGCCTTGAGATCTACAAGGAAGTTGGCCTGCCCAAAGACGTCGCGGCGCGGTTCGACCTCGCCAAGATGAAAGGCACCCATGGCATCGGCCATACCCGCATGGCGACGGAATCTGCCGTGACCACATTGGGCGCGCACCCGTTCTCCACCGGATCGGACCAGTGCCTCGTGCATAACGGATCGCTCTCGAACCACAATTCTCTGCGCCGGATGCTGGCACATGAAGGGGTGCGGACCGAGACGCAGAACGACACCGAGGTCGGCGCCGCCTATCTGACCTGGAAGATGCGCGAAGGCGCGACGCTCGGCGAAGCGCTGGAATCTTCCATTGACGATATCGACGGTTTCTTCACCTTCGTCGTCGGCACCAAGGACGGTTTCGGCGTCATCCGCGACCCGATTGCCTGCAAACCCGCCGTGATGGCCGAGACCGACCAGTACGTGGCCTTTGGCAGCGAATACCGGGCGCTGGTGAACCTGCCCGGCATCGACAATGCCCGCGTCTGGGAACCGGAGCCGTCCACCGTCTATTTCTGGAACCACTGAGATTGGGAACGCGGATACAATGAGCAAACAGACTTTCGATCTTGCGGCCCAGAGCCTGAGAGAGCTGAACTCGGCCCTTCACGCGCTCAACGGCCAGACCAACCAGACGGCCTGGGACGTCGTCAATCCGAAAGGGTCGCATGCTATTGCGGCGGGCCTGGACGCGCCGCTCGACGTGACCGTCCATGGATCAACGGGATATTACTGCGCCGGGATGAACAAGCATGCCACCGTCCGCATCAAAGGATCGGCCGGGCCCGGCGTGGCACAGAACATGATGTCGGGCGCCGTGATCGTCGATGGTGATGCCTCGCAATATGCAGGCGCCACCGGTCGTGGCGGGCTTCTGGTGATCAAGGGAAATGCCTCGTCGCGCTGCGGGATTTCGATGAAGGGTATCGACATCGTCGTGCATGGCAATATCGGCCATATGTCGGCCTTCATGGCGCAGTCGGGCAACCTCGTGGTTCTGGGCGATGCGGGTGATGCGCTCGGGGACTCGCTCTACGAAGCCCGGATGTTCGTACGCGGCAAGGTGAAGAGCCTTGGAGCCGACTGCATCGAAAAGGAGATGCGGCCCGAGCATTACGATCTTCTAGAAGACCTTCTCCGCCGTGGCGAGGCCGACGCCAAGGCCAAACCGGAGGAATTCCGGCGCTACGGCTCTGCCCGCAAGCTCTACAACTTCAACATCGACAACGCGGACGCATACTGAGGAACGATCATGACCAGCGAATTTCCCCATACCCCTCCGCGCAAGAGCTATACCTTCAGCGATGCGGCGAATGCCGAAATCCGCCGGGCCGCCGCTTCCGGCATCTATGACATCCGCGGCGGTGGCACCAAGCGTTACCTTCCGCATTTCGACGATCTTCTGTTCCTCGGCGCCTCGATCAGCCGCTACCCGCTGGAAGGCTATCGCGAGAAATGTTCGACCGATGTCTGGCTTGGCACCCGCTTTGCCAAGAACCCGATTCACCTCGATATCCCGGTAACGATCGCGGGCATGTCCTTCGGTGCGTTGTCCGGCCCCGCAAAAGAGGCCCTCGGCCGTGGCGCATCTGCGGCCGGAACGTCGACGACCACGGGCGACGGTGGCATGACGGAAGAAGAGCGCGGCCATTCCAAGACGCTGGTCTATCAGTACCTGCCCTCGCGCTACGGGATGAACCCCGATGACCTGCGCCGCGCTGACGCGATCGAGGTCGTAGTCGGTCAGGGCGCAAAGCCCGGCGGCGGCGGCATGCTTCTCGGCCAGAAGATCTCTGACCGTGTGGCGATGATGCGCAACCTGCCCAAGGGCATCGACCAGCGCTCGGCCTGCCGCCATCCGGACTGGACCGGGCCGGACGACCTTGAGATCAAAATCCTCGAACTGCGAGAAATCACGGATTGGGAGAAGCCGATCTACGTGAAGATCGGCGGGGCGCGGCCCTACTACGACACCGCGCTGGCGGTGAAAGCCGGGGCCGATGTCGTGGTGCTGGATGGCATGCAGGGCGGCACAGCGGCAACGCAGGACGTCTTCATCGAACATGTCGGCCAGCCCATCCTCGCCTGCATCCCGCTAGCCGTGAAGGCGCTGCAGGACCTCGGCATGCACCGCAAGGTGCAACTGATCGTCTCGGGCGGTATCCGCACCGGTGCAGACGTCGCAAAGGCCATGGCGCTTGGCGCCGACGCGGTTGCCATCGGCACGGCGGCCTTGGTCGCGCTCGGCGACAACGATCCGGTATTTGAAGCCGAGTACCAGAAGCTCGGCACCACTGCCGGGGCCTATGACGACTGGCACGAGGGCAAGGACCCCGCCGGCATCACGACGCAGGACCCCGAGCTTTACAACCGCTTCGACCCGGTGCTGGGGGGACGACGTCTCAAGAACTATCTCAAGGTGATGACGCTTGAGGCGCAAACGATCGCGCGGGCCTGCGGCAAGAACCATCTGCACAACCTTGAACCCGAGGACCTTTGCGCCCTGACGATGGAGGCAGCCGCCATGGCGCGTGTGCCTCTGGCGGGGACGGACTGGTATCCGGGAAAGAATGGCTTCTGAGCCGAATAACGCGAACTGGGAGGAAAAAATGGTCAAAGACCTGGCCAAGTATGCCAAGGAAAACGGCGTCAAGTATTTCATGGTGTCCTATACGGACCTATTCGGCGGACAACGTGCAAAACTCGTTCCGGCGCAGGCGATCTCGGACATGCAAGAAGACGGGGCTGGTTTCGCCGCGTTCGCGACCTGGCTGGACCTGACACCGGCGCATCCCGATATGCTGGCGGTGCCCGACCCGGCCTCCGTCATCCAGCTGCCGTGGAAACCCGAGGTCGCGTGGCTCGCCTCGAACTGCGTGATGGAAGGCAAGGACGTCGATCAGGCGCCACGCAATGTCCTGCGTCGGCTGATCGACGCAGCCGCGTCTGAAGGGCTGCATGTCAAGACCGGCGTCGAAGCGGAGTTCTTTCTGCTGACTCCGGATGGAAAGCAGATCAGCGACCCGTTCGATACCGCAGAAAAGCCCTGCTATGACCAGCAGGCGGTCATGCGCCGCTACGATGTGATCAAGGAAATCTGCGATTACATGCTGCAACTCGGCTGGGGGCCCTACCAGAACGACCACGAGGACGCCAACGGCCAGTTCGAGATGAACTGGAACTTCGACGACGCGCTGGTGACCGCCGACAAGCACTCGTTCTTCAAGTTCATGACCAAGTCGGTGGCCGAAAAACACGGCTTCCGCGCCACCTTCATGCCCAAGCCTATCGAGGGGCTGACCGGCAATGGCTGCCACGCCCATATCTCGGTCTGGGACGCGCCGGGCGCGAAGGCAAAAACGAACGTCTTTGCCGGCAAAGGCGAGGGCCCGACCGGCGAGGTAGGCCTCTCCGAACGCGGCAAATGGTTCCTCGGCGGCATCATGAAGCACGCCTCTGCGCTTGCCGCGATCACCAACCCGACCGTCAACAGCTACAAGCGGATCAACGCCCCGCGCACGACATCCGGCGCAACCTGGGCACCAAATACGGTGACCTGGACCGGCAACAACCGCACCCACATGGTGCGCGTCCCCGGGCCCGGCCGCTTCGAACTGCGGCTGCCCGACGGGGCGGCGAACCCCTACCTGCTGCAAGCTGTGATCATTGCCGCCGGTCTCGACGGCATCCACAGCAAGGCCGATCCGGGCCGCCGCTGGGACATCGACATGTATGCCGAGGGGCACAAGGTGAGGGGCGCACCGAAACTGCCGCTGAACATGCTTGATGCGCTGCGCGAATACGACAAGGACAAATCTCTTAAGGCGGCTATGGGCGAAGAGTTTTCCTCGGCCTACCTCAAGCTCAAGCACAAGGAATGGAATAGCTTCGTGTCCCACTTCTCCCGGTGGGAACATGATCACACGCTGGATATCTGAAATCTACCTCCCCGCGAGAACCTTCGCCGCCCTATAGGGCGGCGTTTTTTTGCCTCGCGAAAACCTCGCGCGCCGTTAGAATCTTGCAGATTCACTTCTGCAGGTATCTGGCGCGCAGTCACAGGGTCGAGCATCAGCCTTGAGCCATGGCGAAGCTCCCGCTTCGGCGGGGCAAAACACTCGAGTTTGCGACTCGTGTGAGGGGCGTTAAGGCACACAAACCGGCAAACAGGACCAAAACACAAAGCCAGACGCGCGAACTTGCCCGAGCCGGATATACGCTAAGTAATTGGAAAACCTTGGAGGCGGGTACCGGAATCGAACCGGTCTACACGGATTTGCAATCCGCTGCGTAACCTCTCCGCCAACCCGCCGGACCGAGGCTTGCGTTGTCTATCGTGGGCGGCGGGCAGCGTCAACGGGCTGTGACGGGGGGTGTTCCGTTTCCCCCTCCAATAGCCTATATGGGGCGATCTTGATCCACAGGACCCGCCAGATGTCTGATGCCAAACCGACCGTCCCCGTCACGCAGGATGTCGTGACCATTGCCCGCAAGCTGCCGGAAGGCGGGCGGGTGAACCTTGTCGGGCTGACGCGCGACCAGCTCAGCGATGCGCTGATTGCGGCAGGCACGCCGGAAAAGCAGGCAAAGATGCGTGTCGGGCAGGTCTGGCAGTGGATCTATCACTGGGGCGTGCGCGACTTTGCCGCCATGACCAACCTCGCCAAGGAGTATCGGGCGATGCTGGCCGAGACGTTCGAAATCGCGCTTCCGGAAATCGTCACCCGTCAGGTCTCGGCCGACGGCACCCGCAAATACCTTCTGCGCATCGCCGGCGGGCACGAGGTCGAGACGGTCTACATCCCCGAGGAAAACCGCGGCACGCTCTGCATCTCGTCGCAGGTCGGCTGCACGCTGACCTGTTCCTTCTGCCACACCGGCACGCAGAAGCTGGTGCGCAACCTCACGGCGGCGGAGATTGTCGGTCAGGTCATGCTGGCGCGCGACGATCTGGGCGAATGGCCCGAACAGGGCGCGCCGAAGAATGAAACCCGTCTTGTCTCGAACATCGTCCTGATGGGCATGGGCGAGCCCTTGTACAACTTCGACAATGTCCGCGACGCGATGAAGGTTGTGATGGATGGCGAGGGGCTGACCCTCTCGCGCCGCCGCATCACGCTCTCCACCAGTGGCGTGGTGCCCGAGATCGCCAAGACCGCCGAGGAAATCGGCTGTCTGCTGGCCGTCAGCTTCCACGCAACGACGGATGAGATCCGCGACCGGCTGGTACCGATCAACAAGCGCTGGAATATCGAGACGCTTTTGGGCGCGCTGCGGGACTATCCCCGGCTCTCGAACTCCGAACGCATCACCTTCGAATACGTGATGCTGAAGGGCGTGAATGACAGCGACGAGGATGCGAAACGGCTGGTGAAGCTCATTCGCGGCATCCCCGCCAAGATCAATCTCATCCCCTTCAACGAATGGCCCGGCAGCCCCTATCAGCGCTCGGACTGGGAGCGGATCGAGGCCTTTGCCGACATCATCTACAAGGCGGGCTACGCCTCGCCCATCCGCACCCCGCGGGGCGAGGACATCATGGCCGCCTGCGGTCAACTCAAGTCGGCAACCGAGCGGGCGCGGAAGAGCCGGGCCGAGATCGCGGCCGAGGTCGGGCTTCCGAACGGCTGACAGACCACCCGGAAGCGTATCAGGCGGGCCCATCGCCAATGGCGCCGCCATCGCGTCCGGATCGGACACAGTGGCGCGCTGGCGGGCTATTTGTCGAGCGCCGGCACGATTGCCCAAGATCTCCTTGCCTTAGTAAAAGCCACCGGTCTACCGTACCCTTCAAACACTGGAACCGCGCCAGACCGGATCGGACTTGGCGTCTGACCTGTCCAGTCCGGGATGGGGTGTGACTGAACCCAAGGTATTGAATTGACCAGTTTACCTCGACGCTCTTTCCGGTTTTCGGAATGCATCCTGACGGCAACGCGCCTCTACTCCATCCGCGTCATGGCGGCCCTTGGGTCAGCTGCGCCGGTGCTGGGCGGATCATGAAAAACCGCACACCGTCGCCAAGCATGCCGCCGCTGGCCGGTGGAACCGCGACGGCCGGTTTTCTTGTCGCGATGAACGTCATTCTGTTTGTCGCTCTGGCAGCCATCTACGGCCGCGGCATCAGCCATGCGGCGCTGTTTGTCAGTGACACCTTCGTTTTCTTTGACGGGATTCACCGGATCCTGAAAGGTCAGTCCCCGAATGCGGATTTCTGGTCGCCAGTCGGGCCGATTCCCTATCTGCTGCCCTATTTTGGCTACCGCATCACAGGTACTTTCAGCGGCGCGGTCGAGATGGGATCGCTTCTTCTCGCCGCACCGACATTGACCGTCGCTTCTGTTTTGCTGTGGCGGCGAACATCGCCGGTGATGGCGCTGCTGATCCTAGGCACCATCGCAGCAGTTATCGTCGTGCCGCTGGTTCCGGGGCAAGGGGCAAACCAGATCTCACACGCGATGCACTACAACCGCTGGGGTTGGGGCCTTCTTGTAGCACTGTTTTTGCTTGGCTTACCCGGAGGCAACGGTCGGCGATGGGCATTTCTCGCAGCGGTACTCTGCGGAGGCTTGCTCGTGGGCCTTTTTCTTACCAAGATCACCTATTTCCTAGTAGCGGTCGCCTATCTCGCTTTGCTTGCGACTCTACCCGGCAACGGTCGAAGCAATGCACTGATCGCCCTTGTTACTGGTGCGGCGCTATTGACAGTTATTACTCTGTTCTCCACAGGCGTCATTTTTGGTTATGTCCATTCGATACAAGAAGCGCTGCGGTCCGACAGCGCGGTGCGTGGTTCCTATTTCGACGTCGCGTTCTCTAACCGCGACAACATCGGAATTCTGATCCTCGCGACCTATGCCGTGTTGCTCAGACCGGGTCTTTCGTGGAGAAGTTTAGCACTGGTCGGCTTCATCATGGTGTCAGGCGTCGCAATCATAGACCAGAACTACCAGTTCAAGTTCATCGTATCCTTGCCCGTAGCCTTCGCGATCTTGTCAGCAAGTGCCGCGGCGGATGCCAGCGACCGTTTTCGCATTGCATCAATCATCGTCGCAAGTGCATATCTTGTCGTTGCCCCATACGCGACCGACTGGGCGCGCGTAACGCTGCAACATGTGCGGGCTCCAACTGGTCAATTGCCTGGGATTCAGGATCCAAGATTTGACAATCTGTACATTTACAATAGTGCGACTGACATAGCCGACAGTCAGGCTGCCGATTCGTCGGTGGATCTCTATGACGGTCCTTACGACATGACTTCGCTGCTGGATGGCAAAATCCCCATTTCGCATCTGACGCGAACGGAATTCCTGCCGGTTTTGGAAGAGGGCGCTCGGCTCTTGAAGTCGCTCGGCGCTGACAAGAGCGAGATAACCACACTCGATTTTGTCAACACGATGCCTCTTATGGTCGATGCCTCGCGCAAGTCGCGCGGCTACTCGTGGATGCATTTCGGCAGGAACATGAGCGACGATACTTTGCCCGAGGGCGCAGAAATGTTCAAAGACGTTTCATATATCGCGGTGCCGCTGAAATCCGCTACGCATCCAAGCGTCTACAGGCTCCTGAGTCACTATGGCGACTATCTGACAGCAAATACGCTGGTGGCAGGACATTCTAAGAATTGGGTGGTTCTCAGGCACGAACCGGGTGCGAAGGGTTGAATCTCTTCAATGGCGAGCCGACGTGATCATGGAAAGGGTGCCGGCTGGCACAACGCAGCACTGGTGAAGCAGCTCACACGGTTCGGATCGAAGGTGTAGGACCTGTCCTTATCCGACGGCTTCCGATAGACGCCATTCATGCAACAGAACGTCAACCGCCAGACACCCTTCAAAAGTCACGAAGAGTGGGTTGATCTCTACCTCGGCAATCTCACTAACGTGGGTGATAACGGCTACGGCAAAATCCGCGATCTCGTTTGCAAGAAGACCAATATCCACCGCCTTTGAACCGCGATAACCGTCAAGTAGGCGCGCGACCTTCAGCCTTCGAAGCGCCGTCTCGATCTCGGCAGCGCCCGCGGGCAGAAGCAGGGTCGTGCTGTCACCGACGAGTTCGGTCAGTATGCCGCCGGAGCCGAGTGTCAGGGCCATGCCGAATTGCGGGTCGGAGCGGATCGAAAGGATCAGTTCGGCTGCGGGTTTCGGCGCCATTGCCTCGACCAGAAAACTGTCGGTGACGGCTTCGGGATTATGGGCGTGGACGGTGCGCCGCATGGTCTCAAGCCCCGTCTGCACCGCGTCGGCATCCGTCAGGCCCACGGCGACTGCGCCGGCCTCGGTCTTGTGGGCAAGGTGCGGCCCGATCATTTTCAGCACCACAGGAAAGCCGAGATGTTCCGCCGCTGCCACCACGTCATTGCCGCTGACCAGTCGGCCCTCTGGCACCGGCAGTCCCAGTTCGCGCAGACGCGCCTTGCCGGCGGCTTCGTCGATCATATGCAGGGCACCCGACGGTCGTGCGGGCAACAGCGGTGCAGGTTTCGCCTCGACAATCCGTCTGCGCATCGCGCTCCAGCGCGTGGCGGCGCGGATCGCGTTAAGCGTCTCGTCGATCCCCTGCATCGGGGCGACACCTGCTGCGACCAGCGCGTCGCGGGTCTCGGCGTCGATGTTTTCGGGCAGGGTAGCGCAGATTGCGGCGGGGATTCCCTGACCTCGGGCGACCTCAGTGAAAGCCTTGGCATCGTTAAGGTAGTAGACCTTAGATTCGTCGAGTCCCTCTGCGGGGTAGTCCTGCACCAGCAGGGTCACGTCGGCCTCCGCGAGCGCCATGGCTCGACCGAAGACGGGGCCGGTGATGGCAGGCTGGCCCCAGATCGGGGTTGTGTAGTCCAAGGGGTTCGAAACCGTGGCGATGGGCGGTAATAGCGCCGCAAGTTCGGCGCGGGCAGCCTGATCGAATGAGGGAAAGTTGAGACCTATCGTCTCCGCATGGTCGGCCAGCATCGTTGCCCCACCGCCCGAACAGGTAAAACCTGCGACTCGATTGCCCTTTGGCGCGCCTGCCACGCAGAGGAATTTCAGGGTTTCCAGAAGCTCCGATGGGTTCTTGACCCGGATCACGCCGCAGCGATCGAAAAGAGCATTGTGCAGATCGTCGGCACCCGAAAGCGAGCCGGTATGGCTGACGGTCAGGCTCGCCCCGATCTTTGAAGATCCGGTTTTCAAGGCGACCACCGGCACGCCCCGGTCTAGCGCCTTGAGACAGGCCGCCTCAAACGCGCGGACATCGCGCAGACCTTCGATATGGATGCCGATGGCGCGGACGGCGGGATGGTCGGCGAGGTGGTCGACAAAATCCTCGATCGTCAGAACCGACTGGTTGCCACCCGAGATCATGTGGGTCAGGGGGAGCGAGCGCTGCGCCATGGTGATGTCGGACGACAGCATCCCCGACTGGGTGATGATCGCGGCCCCCCAACCGGGGCAGGTGCCGCCATGGGCGAAGGGCCAGAGCGCCGCGCGGTCGAGATAGTTGATCATGCCGTAGCAATTGGGCCCGATCAGCGCCATATCGCCAGTGGCTTCGATCAATTGTCGCTCAAGTTCCACCCCTATGTCACCGGCCTCACGGAACCCGGCCGTGTAGCAGACGACGCCCCCGGCCCCCATCGCCGCAAGCTCGCGCACCGCCTCCACTGCGGCGGGGGCGGGAACTGCAAGAAACACGGCGTCGGGTGTCTCGGGCAGGTCGGCCAGATTGCGATAGCAGGGATAGCCGCCAAGCGTGTCGCGCTTGGGGTTCACCGCCCAGATATCACCCAGAAACCCGCGCCTGTCCGCTTCCTTGATCGCGACCTCAGCGTCGCGCCCGCCGACAAAGGCGATGTGGCGCGGGTTCAGAAGCCGGTTCAGATTGGCGCGGCGTTCCGGCGTCATGCCCCAAGCGGCCTCAGGATTGACCGGGTGATGATGTGACGCTGAATCTCTGACGTGCCGTCCCAGATGCGTTCGATCCGCGCATCGCGCCAAAGGCGCTGCACCGGCATCTCCTCCACCAGCCCCATGCCGCCGAAGACCTGCACGGTGTCGTCGGCGACGCGGTTCAGCATCTCAGAGCAATAGACCTTGACCATCGCTGCATCCTCATCGCGCATGATGCCCTGATCGGCGCGGCGCACGGTGTCGGCGACCAGAAGTTCGGCGGTGCGGAGCCCGATCGTCATGTCGGCCAGGCGGAAGCCGGTCGCCTGAAACTGGCCGATGGGTTGACCGAACTGCTTGCGGGTGGCGCACCAGTCGGTGGCAAGCGCGATCAGGCGTTCCGCCTTGCCGCAGCACGACGCCCCGATCCAGACCCGCCCCATGCCCAGCCATTTGCCCGCCAGTTCAAAGCCGCGCCCCTCCCCGCCCAGAACCTGACCGGGGCCGAGGCGGACATTGTCGAAGATCAGCTCGTAGGTCTTGTAGCCGCGATTGGAGACGCATTTGCTGCCCTCGCGGAAGGTCACGCCGGGCATATCGCGATCGACGAGAAAGGCCGTGACGCGCTTTCGCGGGCCACGTTTCGTCTCATCCACCCCGGTCGCGGCAAAGACGATGGCGAAATCGGCCATGGTCGGGGCCGAGATGAAATGCTTCATCCCGTTCAGGATCCAGTCGTCGCCGTCCTGCTGCGCGCGGCTTTGCATCCCCATCGCATCCGATCCCGCGCCGGGTTCGGTCAGCCCGAAGAGTTCGCGCTTTTCGCCACTGACACACGGCATGAGGTACTTGTCGACCTGTTCACCCTCACAGGCCAGCAGCAGTTCCGTCGGCCGTGCGATCCAGGAATGCAGCGCATGGCTCGTGCGCCCGAATTCACGCTCGATGATCGACATCTGGGTGTAGTTTAAACCGCCGCCACCCACTCGTTCCGGCAAGTTGGCGGCAAAAAGACCAAGCTCCTTCGATTTCCGCTCGATCTCGCGGCCGATCTCTTCGGGGACTTCTCCGGTCTGATCGACCATTTCCTCATGCGGGATCACTTCCTTGTCGAGAAAGGTACGGACAGAGGCGCGCAGAAGCTCGTCCTCATGCGACAGGGTGGCGTTCATCAGGTCTCTCCGGAATTGCGGGTTCGGCGCGCGTTCAGCGCCTGAATGATGAAGAAGATGAGCGTGATGGCTATCAGCACGACGGCGGCGGCGGCGACCGTTGGATCGGTGTTTTCGCGGATGCCGTTCCACATGCGACGGGGTAGAGTATAGACGCTGAATTTCGACAGGAAGAGCGTCACCACGATCTCATCCCAAGATGCGATGAAGGCAAAGATCGCACCCGCCAGTACGCCGGGGCGGATCGAGGGCAGGATCACCCGCCGCATCGTCGTCCAGTTCGAGGCGCCAAGGTTGCGCGAGGCTTGCTCCAGCCTTGGATCGAAGCCTGCGAGCGAGGCAGAGACGGTGATCAGCACCAGCGGCGCGGCAAGGACGGTGTGCGCAAGGATCAGCCCTGCATAGGTGTCGATTAGGCCAAGGGGCACCATGAAGCGGTAAAACGCCATGGCCGAGATGATCGGCGGGACCACCAGCGGCAACAGCAGGAAAGCGCGCACAGCCTCGCCCCATTTCGATGAAACCCGCCAGAGGCCGATGGCGCAAAGCGTGCCAAGTGCCGTGGCAAGCGCCGACGAGGTCAGGCCGATAACCGCGCTTTGCCAGAAGCTCGACATCCATTCCTCGGACGTGAAGAGCTTTTCGAAATGGCGGAGCGACAGTTCCCCTTTGGGCATCGAAAGGAAGCGCTTGGGCGTCAGCGAGACCGGGATGGCGATCAAAGCCGGTGCCACGAGGAACAAGAGCAGAAGCCATGCCCAGTAACGATTCAGGGTTTCAGAAAAGTTGCGCCTCATGCCTTGGCCCCTCCGAAGATGGTCGACAGCTTCATGAAGCGTGACATGAGGAAGAGAAGGGCGAGCACACCGAAGAGCATCAGCGCGGCCAGCATCGCCGCCGTGCCCCAGCGGAGCGTGACGAGGATCTGGACCGAGATATATTCGGCCACCATCAGCACCTTGCCGCCGCCGAGGATCGCGGGTGTGACGTAGAAGCCGAGTGACAGGATGAAGACCAGAAGCGAGGCGGCGACAAGGCCGGGCTTGGTCAAGGGCAGGTAGACCCGCCAGAAAGTCTGGTTGCCCGTGGCGCCAAGGCTGCGCGAGGCGGAGAGGACGCGACCGTCGATGTTCTGCATCGAGGCCAGAAGCGGCAGGACGGCATAGGGGATCATGTAGTGCACCATGCCGATCAGCACGCCCAATTCATTGCGCATGAACTCGATAGGCTCGACGATGATGCCAATATTCACCAGCGTTTCGTTCACTAACCCCTTGCGGCCGAGAAGCATCAGCCAGGAGAAGGTGCGCACCAGAACGGATATCCAGAACGACACCAGCAAAAGGCTCAGCATCCGGTTGCGGCTGCCTTGGGCGACATGGACCATCGCATAGGCGATGGAATAGCCGAAGATCACCGAAAAAACAGTGGTGATCACGCAGATGCGGATCGTCGTCCAGAGGATTCCGGTGAGGTTGTCCGAGGTGACGAGCGCCGCGTAATTGCCCAGCCCCGGTTCTGGGTCGGTCACGCTCAGCCACAGGATATTGACGATGGGACCAAGGAAGAGCGTCACCACAAGCGCAAGGAACGGCAGGACGAGAAGCCAGCCAGTGCCGATGCGCGTGATGGGGGAGCCGTTCATCTGGTCACTTCCACGGGAAATCTGGAAAGGGGCGGGACCGTCAGGCCCGCGCCAAGTCTCAGGGCCGGCGGCGCGGGAGCAGCGCCGCCGGGTCGAGGATCACGAGATCGCGTCGAGGAAGGCGTTCACGGCGTCGCCGCCATTCTCGCCCCACCAGGTCGGATCGTTATAGACGATGTTGTCGATATTCATCGCCGAGGTGATCGCATAGGGCTGCTGATCCTCGGGGATCTGGGCGAACGCCTCTGGGTTCGAGGGCGTCATGCCGAGGCAGTCGAGCAATGTCAGTTGCGCGGGCACCGATTGCGCCGTGGCGATGAACTTCATCACCGCATCGCGTCCCGCCGGGTTGCCCTTCGGCACGATATAGGCGCCGGGCATGGCAAGGGCTTCGTTCATCACCAGCTTGTAGCGGCCGTCGGTGTCGTTCTCGATGTTGCGGCCACGGTTCTGCCAGACCATGCCCATCGACACCTCGCCATTGACGACCATCGAATGCGCCTCGGAGCCCGAACCCCAGTAGAGGCTGTCATCCTTGATCGATTTGATCTTGGCGAGCGCCCGGTCCATGTCCAAGGGATAGAGCGCGTCCTTGGCCACGCCATCGGCCAGAAGCGCGCCTTCAAGCGCCCCGTTGGCCCATTTGTAAAGCGAGCGCTTGCCCGGGAACTTCGCCGTATCGAAGAAATCGGCCCAGGAGTTGGGCGGATTATCCCCGTAAGCCTCGGTGTCATAGACGAAGGCGTAGCCGTAAAGGATGATCGAAACGCCGTGTTCCAGCGCATATTGCGGCAGCGTCCGGTCTTTCGAGACGATGTCATAATCGATGGCTTCCAGATGGCCCGACGGCCCGAGCGCCACGGCGTCGAAGAGGTCAGCGTCGCAGACGTCGGCGGTGACATTGCCGCTGTCGACCATCTCCTTGATCTTGCCCTGCAAGGGGCCGGAGGTGTCGAATTTCAAGGGCATGCCTGTTTCGGCGGTGAAGGGATCGCCGATGGCCGCGCCGTGGCATTCCTCAGACTGGCCGCCCCAGTTCCACATGACGATTTCATTGGCCGCCGCCTCGGCATCGCCCGCGATCACCGACTGGGTCGCGATCCCGGCCATGCCGCAAAGGACCAGAAAGCTGCGCCGGTCCATCCGGCCTTCCTTGAACGCCCTGGCACCTTCCAGCGCCGTCTCACGCATGAATTGCTTGTCGTGCATTCTTGTCTCCTCCTTGTTGGTCGGGCTTTGTGCCCGGTTTGGTCGCGGGTCCGTTCCTCCCTCCCGCTCAGTCGCTTTCCAGCCGGACCGCTGCCGCGTCCGACCAGCTCAGATCCACGTCGGTACCCTCGGGCAAGGGCGCGCCACCGCGCCAGGCATCGGCATCCACCTCGACCTCATCCATGCCCGGCACGGTAACGTCGTATTTCAGGGTGGAGCCGAAATAGGTCATCGCACGAACCGTGCCCGAAAGCGTGTTCGGCCCCTGTCCCGCGCCTTTAGGCGCGATGTCGATCTTTTCGGGACGCAGAGCATAAAGCGCGCCGTCCCGGGTCAGGAAATTCGACTTGCCGAGGAAACTCGCCGCGAAGCGTGTGCGGGGCTTCTGATACAGTTCCTCGGGTGTGCCGACCTGTTCGATGCGGCCCTGCTGCATGATCACGATGCGGTCGGACATCGACAACGCCTCTTCCTGATCATGGGTCACGTAAATAAATGTCGTGCCGACGCGGCGGTGAATGTCCTTGAGCTGCGCCTGCACCTCGATTCGCAATTTTTTGTCGAGCGCGCCCAAAGGCTCGTCGAGAAGCAGGACTGGCGGCGCGAAACAGAGCGCGCGGGCCAAGGCCACCCGTTGCTGCTGGCCACCTGAGAGTTGGCCCGGCAAGCGGTGGCCGAAGTCCTGCAACTGGACGAGGTCAAGCATCTCATCAACGCGGGCCTCGATCTCGGCCTTCGGGCGTTTCCTGACATCGAGCGGATAGGCGATGTTCTGGCGCACACTCATGTGCGGGAAAAGCGCATAGCCCTGAAAGACCATGCCGAAATTACGCTTCTCCGGCGGCATCCCGGCAATGCTGGTTCCGTCCAGAAGGATGTCACCCTCGGTGATATCTAGAAACCCGGCAATCATCATCAGAAGCGTGGTCTTGCCAGACCCCGACGGGCCTAGCAGCGTCAGGAACTCCCCGCGCCTGATATCCAGATTGACGTTCTCAGCCGCCGTGAAGCTGCCAAACCGCTTGGTCAGCGCCTGAAGCCTGAGGCCCCCCGAAGCGGCGCCTTCGGTCATGCGTCGGCGCCCCGCAGCTTCAGCTTGTTGCGCGCCTCCTGCGGGGTCAGGACGCGGGCGCCCATCGCCTCTATAATCGTCCGGGCGCGTTCGACCAGCTGGGCGTTGGTCGCAAGCACTCCGCGCGACAGATAAATGTTGTCCTCCAGCCCCACCCGGACGTTGCCGCCGAGCGAGACAGCGGCAGCGACCATCGGCATCTGCATCCGGCTGATGCCAAAACTGGCCCAGCTTGCGCCCGCCGGAAGTTGCGCCTTCATCGCCGCCATCGTCTCGACCGTCTGGTCGGCACCCCAGGGGATGCCCAGGCACAGCTGGAACATCGGCGGCGCGTCGATCAGCCCTTCCTCCACCATCGCTTTCGCAAAACGGATATGGCCGAGGTCAAAGACCTCCAGTTCCGGCTTCACGCCCCATTCCTGCGTCAGCGCGGCCATGCGGCGCAGGATCGGCGGGGTCGAGATATAGATCGTGTCGTCATTGCCGAAATTCAGCGTCCCGCAGTCGAGCGAGCAGATCTCAGGCAGGCAATCCTTCACATGGGTCAGCCGCTCTTCCGGCCCGATCATGTCGGTCCCCGGCCCCGGCATTGCCCAGTTGTCCTTCGATGGTACCCAGTCGCCGCCCATCCCGGCCGTCAGGTTGATGACGACATCGGTGCCAGATGCACGCACCCGGTCCACCACATCGCGGAAAAGCTTCGGATCGCGTGATCCTTTGCCGGTTTCGGGGTCTCGGACATGGATATGGGCGCAGGACGCCCCGGCCTTGGCGGCCTCGATCGCCTCGCGCGCGATGGCCTCAGGCGTCACCGGGACATGCGGGCTGATATGGGTCGTGGCACCGGCCCCGGTCACAGCACAGGTTAGAACCACCTCAAAATTCATTCGACGCCTCCCAGCCTTTTCTCAATCCTTGGGCCGCAAAAGGTCTTTTCCTGTCAGTAATTCGACTGATATGCATATGCCATGTCGAAAATTCGCACCTCATCCGACCCTGCTGCCATGGCCCCGCCGCCTCGGGATCAGGCTGCCCGTCACGTGGCATTCCTGATCGTGCCGCGTTTCAACATGATGACGATGATGACCATGATCGAGGTGATGCGGATCGCGAATTACCTCTCGCCTGCGCCGCTCTATTCGTGGGAAGTGCTGTCCTTCGACGGACAAGAGATCACCGCCTCAAACGGCTTCACGGTGGGCACGGCAGTGCCCGACGACCATATACGCCGGGGCGAAACGCTGTTCGTCCTCGGCTCATGGAACGCCGAGAATTACAAGAACACCCATACACTGGCATGGATTCGCAGACAGGCGCGGGGCGGCGTGCGGATGTGCTCGGTGGAGTTGGGCTGCTACCTTCTTGCCCGCGCCGGTCTTCTGTCGGGCAAGCGAGCGACCACGCATTGGTCCTGGATGTCGGGTTTCGAGGAACAATTCGACGAAGTGACCGTGGCTGAACAGCTCTTCACCATCGACGGACAGATGATGAGCTGTGCGGGCGGTCTGGCCGGGGTCGATCTGATGCTGCGGGTGGTGGGGGATGAACATGGCGAGAGGCTGGCCGGAGAGATCGCCGACCAGATGCTCTATCACCCGATCCGCCCCGCCAATGCGCCGCAACGGCGGACGATGGGACGGGGGATGGAGTCGCTTGCGCCGATGGTGCGCGAGGCGATCACGCTGATCGAAAAGAACATCGCCGAACCGCTGACCGTGCCCGAGATCGCCGGGGAGCTTGGCGTGTCGCAGCGTCAATTGGAACGGCAGTTCAAAGCCTCGATTGGCTGCACGGTTGTACAATTCGGCCTGCTGCTCCGCCTCCAGCACGCGCGGGTTCTTTTGATTTCCACCTCGCTCTCGGTCCGCGAGATCGCGACCGCGTCGGGCTTTAACACGCTGTCGCATTTCGCCTATTCGTTCGGCAAGTGCTTTGGCCGACGGCCATCGGACTACCGTCAGGCCTGGCCTGAGAAGGACGCAACCCCGAGTTGGCCCGGCACCTTGTCGAAATTCCTCGAGGCGCTGGAGAACCGTGGGGCCGCAAAACCGATGCAAATTCTTAGGAAGACAAGCGGATAAATCGCGGCGCAGAAACCGGTTCGGCAAAAACACCCGGCAGCCGAATAGATCCTGTCTGCTGCAGCCCCGAACCGGGCGTCACGCGCTGACACGTAGCGAAGCGCTCCCTCCATTCGCGAGTGAGATCCGTCCCACCTTGCCGCAAACTGAACGATGCAGTATCGCAAAGACCATGCTCGACGACCTCGATGACATCCATCCGCTGTTTCACGGCGCGCCTGCCTCGACGGAGTTCAAGAAACTCCGCAAAAGGATCGTGCGCGAGACGCGCGAGGCGATCGAGAGCTATGGCATGGTGGAACGCGGCGCGCGCTGGCTCGTCTGCCTGTCGGGTGGCAAGGACAGCTATACCCTTCTGGCCGTGCTGCACGAGCTGAAATGGCGCGGCCTTCTGCCAGTCGATCTGCTGGCCTGCAATCTCGATCAGGGACAGCCGGGTTTTCCGGCGACCGTGCTGCCGGAGTTCCTGACCAAGATGGGGGTCGAGCACCGGATCGAATATGCCGACACCTATTCCATCGTCACCGACAAGATCGCGCCGGGGGGCACGATGTGTTCCCTCTGCTCGCGGCTTCGTCGCGGCAACCTCTACCGCATCGCGCGGGAAGAGGGGTGTTCTGCCGTGGTCCTCGGCCATCACCGCGACGATATCCTCGAAACGTTTTTCATGAACCTCTTCCATGGCGGGCGGCTCGCGACTATGCCGCCGAAGCTTCTGAACGAGGATGGCAACCTTTTTGTCTACCGCCCCCTCGCCTTCGTGGCCGAAGCCGATTGTGAAAAATTCGCGAAGGCGATGAACTATCCGATCATTCCCTGCGACCTCTGCGGTTCGCAGGACGGGCTGCAACGCCAGCAGGTCAAGCAGATCCTTGATGGCTGGGAGGCACGCAGCCCCGGTCGCAGGCAGGTGATGTTCCGCGCCCTGATGAATGCGCGCCCCTCGCATCTGCTTGACCCGAAACTCTTCGATTTTGCCGGTCTCGCGCCGGGCAAAAGTAAAGCATCGGATTTTAGAGAAATTCCGAAGCTTTCGTCGGACGACGATTAACCTCCCACTCACCCCCTCCCCTTAGCGTCGACCCGAAGCCCAATTCCGCGGCCCGGCGACTGAGGGAACTGCCATGACCCGTGATGGTATACGCACCAGCCTGATCAGAACCGGCGCGGATCTGGTGCGGCCGGAGCTTGTTGTGTTGTTCACCGGTCTGGCGGTCGCCGGTCATTATTTCGGTCTTGCCGGTGCGGCACTTGTATTCAGCAGCGGTCTGCCCTTGGTCTGGCTCGCACGGCAGCGTTTCCACGATCCAATGCCCGATCCGATCCGGCAGACTGTTGACGTCGTCACTGGTCTTCCGGCATCGGTCGCGGTTCATGACGCGCTCGACCGCGGTTTCCTGACCGAGGAAGAAACCGGCAAGACCACCGCCTGCCTTGTCGTGGGTCTCGACGAACCGCACCGCGTGCGCACCGGATTTGGACAAAGCGCACATGAAATGGTCCTGCGGCGGATCGCTGACCGGTTACAGGGGGTGCTGCGGGATCAGGACGTTCTCGCCCGGGCCGATGGCGAAACATTTGCCGTGGCTTTAGCGCCCGGACGAAGGATGGATCTCGAATCGGTCATCCAGGTCGCCGCGCGGTTGAAGGCAGCCGTGGCGGAGCCGATCAGCGTCGATGGGACGACGATCTATGTCAGCGTCTCCGTCGGTTTCTGTCTTTCGGTCCGGGCGCCGGAACGGACAGGTCAGGCGTTGCTCGCCGCCGCCGCAGCGGCGCTGACTGTCGCGGCGCGCAGCGGCCCGGGAACGATCCGCGCCTATACCGCGGATATCGCAAAGGCCGCATCGGCCCATGTCGCCCTTCAGGGGCGCATAGAGGCTGCTCTGGAAACCGGTGAGATCGTTGCCTACTTCCAACCGCAGCTCTGCACAGATACCGGCGACATCTCAGGTTTCGAGGCATTGGCCCGGTGGCAACACCCGGAGCGCGGAGTTTTGACGCCGGCCGAATTCCTTCCGGCGATTCTCGACGCAGGGCTCGCCGAACGGCTGGGCGAAATCATTCTGAACCACGCGCTCTCGGCCTTACGGATGTGGGATGCCGACGGGCTGAATGTTCCTGGGGTTGCGGTCAACTACTCGCGCGATGAACTCCGCGACCCGTCTTTGGTCAACAAGATCAAATGGCAGTTGGATCGCTTTGACCTGAAGCCTGAACGACTGACGGTTGAAATCCTGGAAACCGTGGCGGCAGAGACCGAAGATGACATCGTCGTACGAAACATCGCTGCGCTTGCGCAGTTCGGCTGCCCGATTGACCTTGATGATTTCGGCACCGGCCATGCCTCGATCGCCGCGATCCGCCGGTTCTCCGTAAACCGCATCAAGATCGACCATTCCTATGTCACGCAGGTCGACAGTGACCCGGCGCAGCAGCGCATGGTAACCGCCGTCCTATCCATGGCGGAGCGATTGGGGTTGAAGACACTGGCAGAAGGAGTCGAGACGATCGGGGAACATGCCATTCTGGCGCAACTCGGCTGCACCCACGTTCAAGGCTACGCCATTTCCCGCCCGTTGCCGGCTCAGGCGACGCGGGACTGGATCGTCAGGCATCGCGCAAAGCTTTCCGGTCCGCCAAGCGCAAAACGTCGCACGGGCTGAACCAGTTCGGTGCACGAAGGGGCCGGCCCACAAGCCTCTGGCTTCGGTGTGCAGACACGTCTTGGCGATTTCTTTCAAAGTAGCGCCAGCACTGAAAGCAAAACGACTTGACAGAACGGTAGCGTTGTCAGGACATCGCCCCGGAGCCGCAAATATACCGCTCTGGACACCGGACAGCCCTTGCCAGCAAGGCCAGCACCCGAAAACCGCTTGACCTTTCGCCGCCCGTTCTGTTGAACCTGCCGAGACTTCGGACAGACGGGTAGTGGCGCCATCATGGATGATCAGAACAAGAACCTCATTCTCGCGACGGTGCTGTCGTTCCTGGTGATCCTGATCTGGTTCACCCTGTTCCCGCCGCCAACGCCCGAGGCCGACCCGAATGCGCCTTCGACAACCGCTCAGGGTACAGACGCAACGCAATCCGCAAACGCGACAGGCGAACCCGCCGCCGGTGCGCCTGCCGTCGACACTGCCGCCGCCGAACTGTCGGCTGCCGCGCGCGTCGATATCGACACGCCGCGTCTCGAAGGCTCCATCTCGCTTCTCGGCGGACGTATCGACGATCTGTCGCTGAAGGACTACAAGGTCTCGCTTGATGCGGACGCAGCGGATGTCCGGTTGCTGGCACCGATCGGCGGCACCGAACTTAATGCAGCGAAACCCTATTATGCGGTCTATGGCTGGCTGCCCGCCGGTGGCCTCGACCCGTCGCTTGTGCCCAATGCAAAGACGTTGTGGCAGGTCGAAGCGGGCGCGACCCTGGCCCCGGGGAAACCCGTGACGCTGAAATGGGACAATGGCGCGGGCCTCGTCTTCCACCGAAAGGTTGAGGTCGATGAAGATTACCTCTTCACCGTAACCCAGTCGGTCGATAACCAGACCGGCGCAGCGGTCAGGCTCGCGCCTTACGGCATCGTCGCCCGCCATGGAATTCCAGACGCCCAGCGTATCTACGTTCTGCATGAGGGCGTCGTCCGCATGTCGGATGGCGTGCTGGAGGAAACCAAGTATTCCGCCATTCCGGATCTCGACATCGACAACCGGGAAGGCGCACCCGCAGAGCCCGTCGCCGTCACCACCGATGGCTGGATCGGCTTCACCGACAAGTACTGGATGACGACGCTTGCCCCCGCTCCGGGCCAGCCCTTCACCTCGGTCGTCAAATACGTCCCGGGCGCGGATATCTACCAGGCCGAGGCACGGCTTCCGGTGATGGATGTCGCGCCGGGTGCGACCTCGACCGCGACGACGATGCTTTTTGCCGGCGCAAAGGAATGGGAAGCCATCAAGGGTTATGAAGAAACGGCCGGGATCAAGGGCTTCGTCGATTCCATCGACTGGGGCTGGTTCTTCTTCTTGACCAAACCGATGTTCCAGCTGCTGCACTGGCTCCATGGCGCCATTGGCAACATGGGCTGGGCGATCATCGCGCTGACCTTCATCATCAAGCTGATCGTCTTCCCGCTGGCGCGCAAATCCTACATCTCGATGGCGAAGATGAAGGAATTGCAACCCGAGATGGAGGCCCTGAAGGAGGCCGCCGGCGACGACCGCCAGAAGATGCAAAAAGGCATGATGGAGCTTTACAAGAAGAACAAGGTCAACCCGGCCTCGGGCTGCCTGCCGATCCTCCTGCAGATCCCGATCTTCTTCTCGCTCTACAAGGTGATCTACGTCACGATCGAGCTTTACCATGCGCCGTGGTTCGGCTGGATCAAGGACCTGTCGTCGCCCGACCCGTCGTCGATCCTGAACCTTTTCGGCCTCCTGCCCTGGGCCACGCCTGAACCGGGTTCTCTCTTTTTCATCTTCTCGCTTGGCGTCCTGCCGATCCTTCTCGGCATCTCGATGTGGTTCCAGCAGAAACTGAACCCGGCGCCGACGGATCCGACCCAGCAGATGATCTTTGCCTGGATGCCGTGGATCTTCATGTTCATGCTGGGCGGCTTTGCCTCGGGTCTCGTCCTTTACTGGATTGCGAACAACGTGATCACCTTCGTACAGCAGTACTCAATCATGTCGATGCACGGAAAACGGCCCGACCTCTTCGGCAATATCAAGAGCGGCTTCAAACGCGATAAGTCGGCGTCGAAATGACGCCGACCGTCGCCTCGCTCCAGCGTCACCCGCTGAAATCGCACGGCCGCGAGGCGTTGTCCCGCGTCCGGCTGACCGAGGGTCAGGGCTTGCAATGGGACCGGCACTGGGCGGTCGCCCATGACGCGGCCAAGATCGCGGAAGGAGAATGGTCGCCCTGCCAGAACTTTTCGCGCGGGTCCAAAGCGCCGAAGCTGATGGCGATCAATGCCACGCTGGATGAGGCAGCAGCCACCCTGACGCTGACCCATCCGGAGCGGCCTGATATCACTTTCCACCCCGACGATAGCTCGGATGCCGCCCGCTTCATCGACTGGGTTCGTCCGATCAGCCCAGCCGACCGCGCCCTGCCCGCGCGGATATATTCGGTTGAAGGCCGTGGCATGACCGACACGGACTATCCGTCGGTCTCGCTCATCTCGCTCGCCTCGAACCGCGCGCTGGCGGAGTATATGGGCATTGATCTGTCCCCCCTGCGGTGGCGGGGCAATATCTGGTTGGAAGGTCTGCGCCCCTGGGAAGAGCGGGACTGGATCGGCCGCAAGCTGCGGGTCGGCGGCGCGGTACTGGAGATCGTCGAACCGAAAGAGCGCTGTCTGGCCACGACCGCGAACCCTGTGACGGGTGAACGGGATGCCGACACCCTGCGCGCACTGACAGCGCTGCATGGCGACAAGGATTTCGGCCTTTACGCAAAGGTCATCGAATCCGGAGAGATCAATGTCGGCGACCGGGCGGAGCTTTTGCCGTGACCATTCCCTTCCCGCTGGCCCCCATTCCGGACGATGCCAGCCGCGAAAAGGGGCGGCTGATGTTCGCGGGCCCCATCGACTTTCTCAAGGGCGTCGTCGCGATGTCGGGCCTGCCACCTGCCGACCGGGTCGAGGTCTGCTTCGCGGGCCGATCGAATGTCGGAAAGAGCTCTCTCATCAACGCGCTGACGGGCCGCAAGGCTCTGGCGCGTGCCTCGAACACGCCGGGCCGGACGCAGGAGATCAACTATTTCACTGCCGGAGACACCCATTACCTCGTCGACTTGCCCGGCTATGGCTATGCCGAGGCGCCGGTTGCGGTGGTTGCGAAGTGGCAGGCGCTCTTGAAATCCTATCTCGGCGGGCGCCAGACGCTCCGCCGCGCCTTCGTGCTGATCGACATGCGCCACGGTATCAAGAAGGTGGATGAGGAGATCCTGAAGCTTCTCGACCGCTCGGCCGTGACCTTTCAGGTCGTCCTCACCAAGGCCGACAAGATCAAGACCTCGGAACATGAGAAGATCCTGACCCAGGTTCGCGCCGCCCTGCAAAAGCATCCTGCTGCCTATCCCGAGATCGTCGTGACCTCGTCCGAAAAGGGCGACGGCATCGAAACCCTGCGTTCGATCATCGCGACGATGTCCTGAGGCGGAAGGATTTTTCAAAAATCCTTCCCAAAATCCTTTGAAAGGATTTTGGTACCCACCCTTGGCCAAGGTGGCGGAAAGCGATAACACGGGCTATCCGCCCTTTCAGGTTTTTCGCCAATGAGAAAGCAAGACATGAACCGTGACTGGATCGCCACCGCCCGGACCCTGTCCGAGGCGCTGCCCTATCTTCAGCGCTATACCGGCGCCGTCGTCGTCGTGAAATTCGGCGGTAACGCGATGGGGGATGAGGCGGCGATGGCCGAATTTGCCCGCGACATCGTGCTGATGCGTCAGGTCGGGATGAACCCGGTTGTCGTCCATGGCGGCGGGCCGATGATCAACGACCTTCTGTCTCGGCTGGGCATCAAATCGGAGTTTGTGCGCGGCAAGCGGGTGACCGACAAGGCGACGGTCGAGGTGGTCGAGATGGTGCTGACCGGTCTTGTCAACAAGCGCATCGTGCAGGCGATCATGGATGAGGGCGGCCGCGCGGTCGGGCTTTCGGGCAAGGATGACGACCTCATGGTCTGCGAAGCAGATGATCCGGAGCTTGGATTTGTCGGCAGACCGGTCGAGATGAACGTGCAGGTCCTGCGTGACCTCTTCACCGCCGGCATCATCCCGGTCGTGGCGCCGGTCGCAACCGGCATGGACCCCAACGAAACCTTCAACGTCAACGGCGACACGGCGGCCGGCGCGATTGCCGGTGCCTTGCAGGCTGACCGCCTGCTGCTCCTGACCGATGTCTCGGGCGTCAAGAACGAGGCCGGTGAGGTCATCACCCAACTGACGCCGGAAGAGGTGCGCGACCTGACCGCCAAGGGTGTCATCGCGGGCGGCATGATCCCCAAGACCGAAACCGCGCTGAAGGCGATCGAAGAGGGCGTGCGCGCCGTCGTCATCCTCGACGGGCGCGTTCCCAATGCCTGCCTTCTGGAACTGTTCACCGATCATGGCGCGGGCTCGCTCATCCGCTCGACGGAACCGCGTGTGAAACCGCGCGTGCGGTAGAGAAAACCGCGCAGTTGTGGTCGCCTTTGGCATTGCCGGGGACCGAGCGGCACGGCATCGTTCTGTCATGGCGCGGACCGATCTCTCCAGCATCGACAGCATGGCCGCCGGACATCGTCTGGCGGTGTTCGGCGGATTTCATCCCACACAAGGAGACGATTGTCCGGAAAGTACCGGGACGATCCTGCTCTTAGGCCCTTCCGAACCGGGCTTCTGGGCCCACGTCACCACCATGCCAGAATGGCAGGACGGGGCGCCAGACCCACTAGACAGGTGGTCCAAACGGGTTCTAGCCGATATCGCGTTCATCCATGGCGGCGAGGCAATCTTTCCCTCGGACGGCCCGCCCTATCCCCCCTTCTACCGCTGGGCTCTACGGACGGAACGGGTATGGGCTTCGCCCGTACAGCTTCTCGTCCACGACCGGGCCGGGCTCATGGTGTCGTTCCGGGGTGCGCTGGCCTTGCCCGATCGGCTGGACCTGCCGCCACCGCCCGCGGCCTCGCCCTGCGAGACCTGCACCGAGCGGCCCTGCGAGGCGGCCTGCCCGAGCGGAGCGTTGACGCCGGAAGGCTACGATGTGCCCTCTTGCCACGACTTTCTTGACACGCCCTCAGGACAGGATTGCCTTTCTTCGGGTTGCCGTGTTCGCCGCGCTTGCCCGCTGTCACAAGCCTATGGCAGGCTGCCGGAACAATCCGCCTATCACATGAGGCTCTTTCACAAATGACCCCTTCCGGCCACCGCCGCCTGATCCTGACACGCCATGCGAAATCCGCGTGGGATGACCCCGCAACCGCCGATCATGACCGCCCCCTGAACGGGCGCGGGCGGCGGGCGGCACTGGAACTGGGGGAGTGGCTTCATTCTCGCGGCTATGAACCCGATCAGGTCCTGTGCTCAACCGCCGAACGGACCAAGGAGACCTGGGCCCGGATGGCAGCCGCACCCTTGGAAGTGACCCCGAAGGTGGAGTTTGTGCCCGCACTTTACCACGCAGCGCCAGATGTCATGATGAAATACCTGTCGAAGGCGACAGGTGATTGCGTACTGATGATCGGGCACAATCCCGGCATCGCAGAGTTCGCAGCCAGACTGCCCGCGCGCGCACCCGTCGACCCGGATTTCCATCGCTATCCGACCGGAGCGACGCTGGTCGTCGATTTCCAGATCGACCATTGGTCGGCGATCAAGGCAGGGTCCGGTTCTGTTCTGGATTTCTTTGTACCATCCGGCCGCGACTAACGCCCTGACCATAAATACAAAAAGCCCCGGCAAATACCGGGGCTTTTCCTTGCATCCGACAGGTGTCAGTGCCCGAGAATCTGGCTCAGGAACAGCTTGGTCCGGTCCGATTGCGGGTTGTTGAAGAACTCTTTCGGTTCGTTCTGTTCCACGATCTGACCCTGGTCCATGAATATGACCCGGTTCGCCACGGCCTGGGCGAAGCCCATTTCATGGGTCACGCAGAGCATTGTCATCCCCTCTTCGGCAAGCTCGATCATGGTATCGAGCACCTCCTTGATCATCTCGGGGTCCAGCGCAGAAGTCGGTTCGTCGAAAAGCATGATCCGCGGCTTCATGCAGAGCGAGCGGGCGATGGCCACGCGCTGCTGCTGACCGCCCGAGAGCTGACCGGGATACTTGTTGGCCTGTTCGGGGATTTTCACCTTTTCGAGGAAATGCATCGCCGTCGCCTCGGCTTCCTTCTTCGGGACTTTGCGCACCCAGATCGGGGCAAGCGTGCAGTTTTCGAGGATCGTCAGGTGCGGGAAGAGGTTGAAGTGCTGGAACACCATTCCGACCTCTGACCGCACCTTGTCGATGTTCTTCAGGTCGTTGGTCAATTCGATCCCGTCGACGACGATCTTGCCCTGCTGGTGTTCCTCAAGCCTGTTGATGCAACGGATCAGCGTCGACTTGCCCGAACCGGAGGGGCCGCAGATCACGATCCGCTCGCCCCGGTTCACGGTCACGTTGATATCACGCAGAACGTGGAACGCGCCGTACCATTTGTTCATGTTGGTAATCTGGATCGCGACCTCGTCCGAGACCTGCATGTGGCTGCGGTCGATTTCGCGGGTGACTGCATGTGGGTCCGACATGGGAACCTCCTTAACGGTGTTCACGCTTCAGCTTGTTCTCGAGGTACATCGAGTACCGCGACATGCTGAAGCAGACGATGAAGAAAATGGCGCCGACGAAGATGTAGGGCTCCCAATAGATGCCCTTCCAGTTTATGTCCGCCCGCACGGCGTCGGTGATACCTTTCAACGGGTCGAGGAGCGCCACGAAGACAACAAGCGTGGTGTCCTTGAAAAGCCCAATGAAGGACGAGACGATTCCCGGGATCGAGATCTTGAGCGCCTGCGGCATGATGATCAGCCGTTGCGCCTTCCAGTAGTCGAGGCCAAGCGCGTCGGCCGCCTCGTATTGTCCGCGCGGCAGCGCGGCGAGGCCTCCCCGGATGACCTCGGCGATATAGGCCGCCGAGAAGAGCGTCACCATGATGATGACCCGCAGGATGATGTCGAAGTTGGTCCCCGGCGGCAGGAAGTAGTTCAGGAGAAGCGAGGCCACGAACAGAAGCGTGATCAGCGGAACGCCGCGGATGAACTCGATGAAGCCCACGCAGATCGCCTTCACGAGTGGCATGTCCGACCGGCGGCCGAGAGCGAGGATGATACCCATCGGCAACGAGATGGCGATGCCTGCAATGCCGATGGTGAAGGCCAGCACGAAGCCGCCGAATTCATCGGAATCGACGCCGCGCAGCCAGAATGGTTGCGTCCGCCCTGTCATCTGCGCCAGCATATCGACGAGCGGTCCTGCGACGATGTACCACCAGAGCACCGCCGCGATGACCCCGCCAGCGGCACCGACGATTGCACCGGTCGCGTTGCTGGCAAGACGGAAGACGACCCAGCCAACGACAAAGCCGAGCAACGCCACGACCGGCAGCCAAACCGTTCCACCCCAGAGCAGCCAGAAGGCAAGGCCGGCATATACGCCCGAAAACCAGAGTAGGTTCGCAGGCCAGCGGACGCCGCGCATGCCAAGGAAACCCGTGATCGCGGCGGCGATGACAAGGATGCCGACCGGCAGGAACTGGCCATACGAGACCGCGAGCCATAGGATCAGGGCTGCAGTGACGCCGCCAGCGATCCAGAGCTTGTTTGATTTCTCCGAGAAGAGAACCGGGGCCAATGCCACGAGCAGAAGCAGAAGCGCAAGAACGGGTCGCCAGTAGAGCTCACGCGGATAGAAGCCGAACATGAACTGGTTCCAGCGTTCACGGATGACCGCCCAGCAGGCACCATGCGCCTGTTCACCCCAGGTCGCCGCGATGATCTCGCGGCATTCGCCGAGCGAATTGGCGTTCCAGACGCCGTGCAGGAACCACGGCAAGGCGAGTTTCAGGATATAGAAGATCGCCGCAAGGCCAAGAACCGTCAGGACTGTGTTGACCCAGCCGGAGAACAGGTTCTCCCGCAGCCACTTTATCGCGCCGGACTCAAGCGCCGGCGGGTCGGTTTGCGGCAGCATCTCTTTGCGGACGAACATTGCCGAATGTGCATGAAGGTCGGACATCTCAGCGCTCCTTCAACTTGACGGCGTTGTTGTAGACGTTCATCCCCGACGAGATGAGTAGGCTCAGTGCCAGATAGGTGAGCATGAGGATGAGCATGCATTCCAGCTCCCGGCCGGTCTGGTTCAGCGTAATACCACCCAGCGTGCCGCGCAGGTCCATGTAGCTGACCGCGATCGCCAGAGACGAGTTCTTGGTCAGGTTCAGGTATTGCGAGATAAGCGGCGGGATGATGACGCGCAGCGCCTGTGGCAGGATCACGAGGCTCATGGTCCGGCCCGGGCGCAGGCCCAGCGCATAGGATGCCTCGGTCTGACCCTTGGAAATGGCGAGAATACCGGCGCGGACGATCTCGGCAATGAAAGCCGCGGTGTAGAGCGTGAGCCCAAGCCAGAGCGCCATCAGTGCGTTCGAAACAAGAATTCCGCCTGTGAAGTTGAACCCGCCGAGTGTCGGGATCTCCAGGTGAAAGCCTAGCGCGATCAGAAGGACGATAATCGGCCCAAAGAGCACGAGGAGACTCTTCCACCATGTGACGGGCCGGACGCCCGTCGCCTCTTGTACCGCGGTCGCGTGTTTCTTGATCGCACGGTAACCAAAGATGCTGGCGATGATCACCGCTAGGATCGCAAGTGTATTGAGGCTGATGGGCAGAAAACCGATCTGAAACTCGCCAAGCGAGCGTTCGTACAATGCATTGGGAACGAACGTACCACGGTTGGTGATGGCCACGGAATCAAAGAGGATCATGGAAGCGGCAGGATCCTCTCCGGCCGCGACCATCTCATCAGTGATCCGGAAATCACGGGGCTGAGGGGTGATTTCGGTGAAGACCGCAAAGATCACGAGGATCCAGAGGAGAACCGGGACGTTGCGGAAACCCTCAACGTAAACTGTCATCAGTCGGCCAACGAGCCAGTTCTTGGACAGCCTCAGGACGCCGACAATCACCCCGATGATCGTCGCGGCGATACAGCCCAGCAGCGCCACGAGGATCGTATTGATAAGCCCGACGAGCATCGCACGAAAGTGCGTGTCATCATTGGTATAGGGAATGAGCGTCTGGTTGATGTCATACCCGGCCCGGTTCCACAGGAACGAGAAGCTCGGCGTTTTTCCCAAAGCTTCGAGGTTCGTCAGCAGGTTGTCGATCAGCCACCATGCGCCCAGCATGGAAAGCAGTACAACGACAGTCTGAATGGTAAGGGAACGATACCGTGTATCGTAGATAAGCATCCCTAGCCGAAAGGACTCCCTCGGCGTGTCAGCGGCTGTTGCCATGATTTTATCCCCGTTGTCGAAGGCACTTGCGGCTTTGCCGTCTGTTCAGGGCGGAATGCCCCGGCCTTCGGACTGTTCTTGTTGGAAGAAGAAGGCGCGCGGTTGCCCGCGCGCCTTAAGGGGTTCAGATCAGCGGAACGGCGGCGTGTAGAGCAGGCCGCCCTGGGTCCACTGCGCGTTCAGGCCGCGGGCCAGACCGATCGGGGTCGATTCGCCGAGATACTTGGCGAAGATCTCGCCATAGTTGCCTTCGGCTGCAATCGCGCGCTTCGCCCAGTCCTTGTCGAGACCGATCATCGCACCAAGGTCGCCTTCGCTGCCAAGGATCCGGTTCACTTCCGGGTTCTCGGTGCCTTTCGCGAGTTCCTCAACGTTCGCCGATGTGACGCCGAACTCTTCCGCCGCGATGAGCGCGTTCAGCACCCAGCGGTTGATGTCGGCCCACTGGTCGTCGCCATGACGGACGAGCGGCCCGAGCGGCTCTTTCGAGATG
Organism: Albidovulum litorale; assembly: GCF_025751495.1. Classification (GTDB taxonomy): domain Bacteria; phylum Pseudomonadota; class Alphaproteobacteria; order Rhodobacterales; family Rhodobacteraceae; genus Albidovulum; species Albidovulum litorale. The sequence goes on from NZ_JAOWKZ010000002.1 coordinate 215,935, forward strand.
ATTTCCGGAAGAATGATGTGGTTCTCCGGATCGGCGAAGACGGCGCGCGTCGCGGCAAGGCCCGAAGCGTCCGTGGTGTAGGCGTCGCAGGCACCGGCAAGGTACTGCTGTTCGCCTTCGGCGTTGGTCTGGATCGCGACCGGCTGGTAGGCCATGTTGTTGACCTTGAAGAAGTCAGCAAGGTTCAACTCGGTCGTCGTGCCGGTCTGGATGCAGACCGTGGCGCCGTCCAGTTCCTTGGCCGAAGAAACACCAAGGTCTTTCTTCACCATGAAGCCCTGACCGTCATAGTAGTTTACGCCAGTAAACGTGAACTTGAGGTCTGCATCGCGCGAGAAGGTCCAGGTGGTGTTCCGGGCCAGCATGTCGATTTCGCCCGAGGCAAGCGCGGTGAAGCGGGTCTCGCCGGTGGTGGGCACGTATTTCACCTTGGACGCGTCGCCAAGCACGGCAGCGGCGACGGCCTTGCAGATGGCCACGTCGAAGCCCTGCCAGTTGCCGTTCGCATCCGGGGCCGCAAAGCCCGTCAGACCAGTGTTGACGCCGCAGATCAGCTCGCCGCGGGCCTTGACGTCGTCCAGCGTTGCCGCCGACGCGAAGCCAGCCAGCAGAGCACTCGCTGCCAGCGTCCCGAGGAATAGCGATTTTTTCATATGTACCTCTTCCTGAGTTGCCACCCCACGGGGCGGTCTGTCCGGGCCGAGTGGTCGGCCCCTGTTTATTGGGGTTCATTCCCCCGCGCGGCGCAGTGTTGAACGATGCGCTGCGCGCGTCAAGGTCGCAAACAGCACGGCAGATGGCGGAATTGCCATTTGACAGCTGGATTTTCGGAATGACGCGACGCCGCGCGTAACTTTATTCCGCAAGCGGGCGCGAAAGTTCCCAAAAGTGGCGTGCCAGAAGAAAGTCTTCCCGCTTCAGTGCGGCTGTCGCGGATGCTTCCTCGTCCTCACCCCATTGCTCGGCCTGCCAGTCTTCGTCCAGCCGGGACAGTTTCCAGAGGGATTCGGCGTCGAATTCGCCGCGCGCCGCCGCAAGGCCCAGGATCAGCGAACCGCTGAGCCCGACCAGATCGTATAACGCGGTGAGCTGAAAAGGCGTCGTGGCGCGGACTGCAGCAGTCAACCTGTCGAGGCAGTCCGCAGGCTGCGCCACCGGTACGACACCCCGAGTGACACGAAGGCGTGCACTGAAAGTATCCGCCGCCCAGTCCAGCAGAGGGTCCCAGGCCTGCGCCTGTGCCTCCGCCAGTGCCTCCGGAGCTTCGGCGCGGTAGCAAATCAGGTCCGACCCGCCATAATCGGCCACTAGTTGCGCCACTTCTTCAAACTGCAGGGCGACCTTGTCGATGGCAGCATTGGCCCGGCGCGTCACTGGCATCACGCGGGGATCGACCGCCTCCTCGACCGCCTCCCATTCTGCCGCGATCGCCTCGGCCATTGCACGGCGCGGCAGCAATAGCGGCGCCTTGGCCGGTGTGCGAACAGGTCGTGCGTCGAGCAGGACAGTAAAGCCTCCTTCCGTCCCGACGACTGTCACCGCCTTCCAGAACCGTTTCGCCTTCCAGCCGCTCATACCGTCTCCCAGATCTCGTCAATCGCGTCGGCCAGTGCCCCGGCTGTATCGACCACCCTCCCCGCCCCGGCCTCTGCCAGTGCAGTGGCTTGATGATAGCCCCAGCTGACCCCGATCGTGTGGTACCCGGCCATTCGGCCCATTTGAATGTCAAAAGTCGTGTCACCGATCATTACCGCATCGCGCGCCGGAACCCCGGTTTCGGCCAAAGCCGCCAGCAGCATCGATGGATGCGGTTTCGACGGGTGATCGTCGGCGACCTGGGTGGTGATGAAATGGTCCTGCAACCCATGCCCGGCCAGCACATGGGTCAGACCCCGGCGAGATTTGCCAGTCGCCACGCCTAAAAGCGTCTCCGGCTCAGCGCTTAGTCGAGTGATAAGATCCGCCATCCCATCGAACATCGGCGACAGCCGGTCCGCCCGCATGCGCCCGAAACTGCCTTTATAAGCCTCAACTAGATCGGCTTGCGCAACAGCGGGCAGATGCGGGACAAGCCGCGCCATCGCCTCGGGCAGCGACAGGCCGACTATTGACAGGATATCGGCACGGGACGGCAGGGCATGGCCGGTTGCCGCGAATGCATGCTCCATCGCCCCGTGGATATGGTCCTGACTGTCGACGAGCGTGCCATCGACATCAAAAACCACCAGCCGCAGCCCAGTCATGCCTCCTCCGCGAAGGGGTCGGCGGGCACATCAGCCTCGGCCCAACCGAGCGTCTTCCAGGTGCGTTTCATGTGGTCGGGCAAGGGCGCGGTCAGGGTGATGCGCTTGCCGGTGATCGGATGGTCGAAGCTGATCGAACGCGCATGAAGATGCAGCTTGCGGCTGATATCGCCGCCAAGCTGCGCGCCCCAGCCATCGCCGAGGTTCTCCTGCCCTGAGCCGCCATATTTGCCATCGCCCACGATCGGGTGGCCCAACTCAGCCATATGGGCACGAAGCTGGTGGGTGCGGCCCGTGACAGGAACCAGCGCGACCCAAGCGGTACGGGTGCCGAGCGCATCGAGAACGGCGAAATCGGTCGTCGCCCGTTTCGCGCCCTCAATCTCATCGACTTTCGAAGGGTGGACGGCCATCATCCTCTCGCCCTCGCCGCCCCGTCCGTGACCGGGTGCCTTGACCAGACCGAAGCGGATCGTGCCCATCTTCGGGTTCGGCACACCGGCGACGGCGGCCCAGTAGATCTTGCGCGTGGTGCGCGACCGGAACGCCTCACTCAGCGCCCGAGCGATGCGGCCGGTGCGGGCCAGCAGGAGAATGCCGGATGTATCCTTGTCGAGCCGGTGGACGAGCTTCGGCTGGTCCTTGTAGCCGAACATCAGGGCAGCACTCAGCCCATCGACATGGCGGTTGCCCTGCCCCGAGCCGCCCTGGCTTGGCAGGCCAGGCGGCTTGTTCAGCGCGATGATATGCTCATCCTTCCACAGGACCGCCGCCTGGATCATCTTCGCATCCGCGTCACTGATCCCGGCCTCCGGTTTCGGCGCGTTGGGTTCGGATTTCGGCAGCGGCGGCACGCGCACCTCCTGCCCCGGCTGCACGCGGGTGGAGGCCTTGACCCGCCCGCCATCGACGCGAATCTGCCCGGTGCGGCACATCTTCTCGATCTGGCCTTGCGTGATCTGCGTGAACCGCTTCTTCAGCCAGCGGTCGAGACGGCTTTCACCCTCATCCGCGGATACGGTCAGGAGCTTGACGCCGCTCATGCGAACACCCCCCGGGTCACAGCCATGCCCGCGACGATCCCTCCTAGCGACAGGATCACCGAGCCCAATACATAGGCGGCGGCAAGCCCCGTCTGGCCGCGTTCCCAGATCGTCAGCGCGTCGAGCGAGAAGGCCGAAAAGGTGGTGAAACCGCCCAGAAGGCCAGTCATCAGAAAAGGCGCCATCCGCGTTGCATCCTTGTGGGCCAGCGCCACGACGATCACCCCCATCAGGAATGACCCCGCGACATTCGCCACGACCGTGCCCCAGGGGAAGCCCGGTCCGATCAGCCGCATCGCGGCGACATTGGTCATGTAGCGGGCCGAGGCGCCGAGCGCGCCGCCAAGGGCCACCTGAAGCAGGGTCTGGATCATGGCGCCTTCCTCAGGCCTCGCGCGGGCAAAGTCAACTCCGGCCAATGCTCCTCGAAGCCCCTGCGGGGCACTCGCCCCGACGCGAAGCCCGGGCGCACGAGGAGTGTCAGCCGCGTTTGTCGCGCAGCTTCGCGAACCACTCGACGCGCTTCTTCAGCTCACGTTCGTAGCCGCGCTCGACCGGCTGATAGAAGACGGGGCGTTTCATCGTTTCGGGGAAGTAGTTCTGGCCCGAAAACCCGTCCTCGGCATCGTGATCATACGCGTAGCCGGACCCGTAGCCCTGATCCTTCATCATCTTCGTCGGCGCGTTGAGGATATGTTTCGGCGGCGGTTCGGAGCCGGTCTTGCGCGCCTCGGCGCGGGCGGCCTTGTAGGCGACATAGACCGCGTTTGATTTCGGCGCGAGCGCGAGATAGGTCACCGCCTCGGCCAGCGCCAGCTCGCCCTCGGGGCTGCCGAGACGCTCATAGACCTCCCAGGCATGCAGGCAGATCGTCTGCGCCTGCGGATCGGCAAGGCCGATATCCTCGACCGACATCCGCGTGATGCGGCGGGCAAGGAAACGCGGGTCCTCGCCGCCTTCCAGCATGCGCGCGAACCAGTAAAGCGCTGCATCCGGGTCCGAGCCGCGCACGGATTTGTGCAAGGCCGAGATGAGGTTGTAATGCTCCTCCCCCGACTTGTCGTATTTCGCAGCCCGCCGCATCAGACGTTCTGAAAGAGCTGCGGTATCGAGCGGATTGTCGAGCTTCCATGCCGCAACCTGCTCAATCAGGTTCAGAAGGGCACGGCCATCGCCGTCGGCCATGTTCACCAGCGCCTCGCGCGCCTCGGCCTTCAGGGGCAGAGCGCGGCCGAGTTCCTTTTCCGCCCGCTGTACCAGCAGCTCCAGATCGGCAGGCGAGAGCCGTTCCAGCACGATCACCTGCGACCGGCTGAGAAGGGCGGCGTTCAGTTCGAATGAGGGGTTTTCCGTCGTGGCGCCCACGAGCACGATGGTGCCGTCTTCCATATGCGGCAGGAACCCGTCCTGCTGGGCCTTGTTGAAACGGTGGATCTCGTCAACGAAGAGCAGTGTCCCCCGACCCTGCTGACGGCGGAGCTTGGCCGCCTCGAAAACCTTTCTGAGGTCCGGCACACCGGTGAAGATCGCGCTGATCTGCACAAAGGCCAGATCGGTCGCATCGGCCAGAAGCCGCGCGATCGTGGTCTTGCCCACGCCGGGAGGCCCCCAGAGAATCAGCGACGACAGAGAGCCCGAGGCCAGCATCGCGCCGAGCGGACCATCGGCGGACAGAACCTTCTTCTGTCCGATAACTTCGGCAATCGCGGCAGGCCGCAGCCGGTCCGCCAGCGGACGCGGCGCGTCGCGCAAGGGGGCAGCACTTGTGGTCTGATCGAAAAGATCCGGCATGGCCGGGAGACTATCTCAGCGGCAATGCCGATAAAAGCGGAAGCATGGGCCGGCCGCCAAAGGGATGCCGACCCGCCTGGCTTTCAATGCAGGTTCGACGAGAAGTCCATCGACACGACCTGATTGTCGATCCCGTCGATATTCATCACCGGCCCCATCGCCGTCATGTCGACCCCGACCCGTGCGGCCCAGCGCGGCCAGTTCGCGGCAAGCAGCGTCAGGCAATGCGTTGCGCCAAGACGCCGGGCGGCGCCGCCGAGTTCCATCACCAGCTTCGCATGCACCCGGCGGCGCAGATGCGCAGGAACGGTGTGAGATACGAACAGGCGCGAACTCTCCCAGACGGTTTCCGCCACCGGCGCCTCCTCATAAAGAAGGTTTGACGGGATTGTGTCGAGCAGCCCGCGCTGTGCATCGCGGATCATGTAGGAGTAAATCCCGCAGCGCGCCGTTGTCGGCGTCAGACGGTTCCCTGCCAGAACCTGGCCCAGTTCGTCATGCACGACGACCCAGCGGCTTGCCGGAGTATCGTACTGATCGTATTCCATGCCGAGCGCCTCGGGCAGGTCCCATTTGTTATGACCGATGAAAAGTTCTCGCCGGGCACGAAGCATATTGGCAAAGAGCTCCCCATGGTTGTGGAGATTCTCAAAAGAAAGGGTAGTGGTCTGCATGACATCCTCCTGCAGGGTGGGTGGTTAGTTGGTAACCTTGCGGAGGACGACCGTCAGAGAAGACGGTAGTCTTTTGCCCTCTGGATTGCTTCGGCAGTGGTCCTAGCCATCAGTCTCTGCCGTGCAGAGTTCAGTCTGGCCTTGAGCGCACTTTCCGATATCCCGAGTTTCGCGGCCGCTGCTGCGTGCCGGTCGCCACCCGCAATGCACTTCAGTGCTTCGATCTGAGCTGTCGTCAGTTCGCTGGGCGGCTCGGTCGCGTCATGCAGGTCATGCACGATCTCTGCCGCCTGAGCAATTTCGCTATCGGTGAACTCACGTTCACTGTGAGCGATGCTGGCGATCGTGCGCGAACTGATCGCTCCGTAGGACACCGTCGCACCGTATTTCAGGCCATACCGTGCGGCTTCCTTGAAGAGACCGAACGGATCGGGCAGGCGCTCATCGCTCCACCGGATCGTTCCGGTGGTGCTGAACCCCCAGGCCGTCATCGGGTCCCGCAGCACATAGCCATTGTTGGTATAGTGATCGATCCAAACCTGATCGTATGTCTGAAAAGTCATCAAAGGCGCGGTAAAGCGAATGTGCAAACCGACAAAATAACCTGCCGGGGCCAGAAGCCCCAGTTCGTGAAGTCTTAGATCTATGCCGCGGTGTGAAGACATGTCTCTGTAGACAAGTTGCCTTGTCCCCAATCAACTTTAAATTGATCCCCGGCGGAAGTATTGTCGAGGATCACGTCGTTGCGAACCATCAATCCAGGGCTGTTTGCAAGGCTGATGCAGTTGCCTGAAGCTATCAGAGCCGATTTGCTTGAATTTCTGGGCGCAACGTCGATGGAAGATGCGCAACTGGCCGTCGTAATCGACGATGCTGCCGCGCGGGCCCGGGCGGTCCGGCTGTCTTCAGGCAGAATCGACGACATCATCTAGCAGCACACCCATTTAACGAAACAACCCCGCCGATAGTATCGACGGGGGTGTTACTATTTCAATACCGCGCGTTAAGCGGGTGACGCTACGTCAGGATTCAGCGGCTTCCTCGGCCTCGAGACGCGCCTTGTCGGCAGCGCCCTTGGCAGCCGGGTCGCGGTCGACGAATTCGATGATCGCCATCGGCGCCATGTCGCCGTAGCGGAAACCGGCTTTCAGGACGCGGACATAGCCGCCCTGGCGGTCCTTGTAGCGCGGGCCGAGAATCTCGAAGAGCCGCGCGACATACTTGTCCTGCTTCAGCTGGGCCGCAGCCTGACGGCGGGCATGCAGGTCGCCGCGCTTGGCGAGCGTGATCAGCTTTTCGATGATCGGACGCAGTTCCTTCGCCTTGGGAAGGGTGGTCTTGATCTGTTCGTGTTCGATGAGCGAACCGGCCATGTTGGCAAAGAGCGCCTTGCGGTGCTCATGGGTACGGTTCAGACGGCGGTAGCCGCGGGCGTGACGCATTTTGATCTCCTATCGTCTTTTGCTTTGTCCGGCGGGCGTGGTCCTCGCTCCGCTCTCCTTGGGGCTTTCTGCCCGGGTCTTCCCCGCATCCGGCGGGCATTTCGGGGGGCCGTTTAGGGCCGGCCCACCCGTCTGTCAAGCGTCCCGCATCCGTATGGCATCTGTCGGGCATCCGTCCCGACACGCCGCACGGCGGATTAGGACTTTCAGAACTGGTCTTCGAAGCGCTTCGCGAGGTCTTCGATGTTCTCTGGCGGCCAGTCCTCGACATCCATACCGAGGTGCAGACCCATGCCGGAAAGCACTTCCTTGATCTCGTTCAGCGACTTGCGGCCGAAGTTCGGGGTGCGCAGCATCTCGGCTTCGGTCTTCTGGATCAGATCGCCGATATAGACGATGTTGTCGTTCTTCAGGCAGTTCGCCGAACGGACGCTGAGTTCCAGCTCGTCCACCTTCTTGAGGAGGAGCGGGTTGAATTCCAACCCGTCGTCCGCGTCCTGCTTGGAGGCCGATTCCGGTTCGTCGAAGTTGACGAAGATGCCAAGCTGGTCCTGAAGGATGCGCGCGGCATAGGCCACGGCGTCGTCCGGGGTCAGCGAGCCGTCCGTCTCGATCTTCATGGTCAGCTTGTCATAGTCCAGAACCTGGCCCTCGCGGGTCGGCTGAACTTCGTAGCTGACCTTCTTGACCGGCGAATAGATCGCGTCGATCGGAATGAGACCGATCGGTGCATCTTCCGGACGGTTCTTGTCGGCCGCGACATAGCCCTTGCCGGTATCGACCGTCAGTTCCATGAAGAGGTCGGCGCCATCGTCGAGATGGCAGATCACGTGGTCCTTGTTCAGAACCTCGATGCCGTTCGATTCCGAGATGTCGCCAGCGGTGACAACGCCCGGCCCCTTGGCCGAGATCGACAGGCGCTTCGGCCCTTCGACTTCCATCTTCAAGGAGACGCCCTTGAGGTTCAGAACGATGTCGGTGACGTCTTCGCGCACACCGGCGACCGAGGAGAACTCGTGCAGGACGTTGTCGATCTGGACGGAGGTGATGGCCGCGCCCTGAAGCGAGGACATCAGCACCCGGCGCAGCGCGTTGCCCAGCGTCAGGCCAAAGCCGCGCTCCAGCGGTTCGGCGATCAGCGTCGCCTTGCGCTGCGGGTCGTTGCCCGGCTTCACTTCAAGCTGCTGCGGCTTGATCAGTTCGGCCCAATTCTTGTGGATCATGCGTTCTGCCTCCATACCTGTTCCCGGTCCATGACCGATGCCCGGGAACGCCCGAGGGAAAAAACGAAAACGCCCCGGGCCGCGCTAGGTCGCACGGCCCGGAACGCTGCATAAGTCGTCAGACGCGCCGACGCTTCGGCGGACGGCAGCCGTTATGCGCGATCGGCGTCACATCACGGATCGAGGTGATGTTGAAACCGGCAGCGGCGAGGCCGCGCAGCGCGCTTTCACGGCCCGAACCCGGGCCCTGCACTTCGACTTCCAGCGTCTTCACGCCGTGTTCCTGTGCCTTGCGGGCCACGTCTTCGGCAGCCATCTGGGCGGCATAGGGGGTCGACTTGCGCGAACCCTTGAAGCCCATCGTGCCGGCCGAGGACCAGGCAATCGCGTTGCCCTGAACGTCCGAGATCAGGATCTTGGTGTTGTTGAACGAGGAGTTCACATGCGCAACGCCAGCGGCGATGTTCTTGCGCTCCTTGCGCTTCATGCGGGTCTTGTCACGAGCCATCGGTCAAGCCTCCCCTTACTTCTTCTTACCGGCAATGGCCTTTGCGGGGCCTTTGCGGGTACGGGCGTTGGTGTGGGTCCGCTGACCGCGGACAGGGAGGTTGCGGCGATGACGCAGACCGCGGTAGCAGCCGAGGTCCATCAGACGCTTGATGTTCATCTGCACTTCACGGCGCAGGTCGCCCTCGACCGTGTAGTTGGCGTCGATGTGTTCGCGGATGGCGAGCACCTCGGCGTCGGAAAGTTCGTTCACACGACGGGTCGGTTCGATCTTCACAGCCTCACAGATCTTGTGGGCGATATCGTTGCCGATGCCGTGGATATACTGAAGGGCGATGGGGACGCGTTTCCCCGTCGGGATGTTGACGCCAGCAATACGTGCCACGCGTAGCTTCCTTTCGTTGCGGTTCCGTAGTGCCGGAACCTTTTTTCACAACTATGGCCCGAAGGCTTGGGTGCCGCCGGGCCGGTTCTTCCGAACTGATTCGCTTATGGGAAAACCCAGCAAATCAAGACGATTCTCATCAGAGACGCCGTGACCTAGTGGGTTTCGCCGGGGACGTCAAGTCGCCGTGGCCTGGTCCAGCACATTGGCGATGGATTTGGCGACTGTGTCGATCTCTCCCAACCCGTCGACGGTGAAGAGATCGCCCATCGCGTAATAGTAGCCGATAAGCGGAGAGGTCTTCTTGTAATACTCCATCAGGCGCTGCTTCAGGCTGTCGGCATTGTCGTCGGCGCGGCGCTTGAATTCCGCTTTCTGGCCGCAGCTCGTGCAGGTGCCGTCGGCCGGGATCGGCTTGGTGATGTCGTTATAGACCTCGCCGCAATTGCCGCAGGTCGAGCGCGCCGTGATCCGCTGCACCAGCGCCTCGTCATCCACCCGCATCTCGATCACTGCATCGAGCTGGTTGCCCGAGCGCTTGAGAAGCGCGCCGAGCGCATCCGCCTGCGCCAGAGTGCGCGGGAAGCCGTCGAAGATGAAACCCTTGGCCTTGGTATCGGCAAGCTTCTCTTCGATCAGGCCGATGACGATCTCATCCGTGACCAGATCGCCGCGCGCCATGACGTCAGCGACGATCTTGCCCATCTCGGTTCCGGAGTCCTTGGCTTCGCGCAGCATGTCGCCGGTCGAAAGCTGCACCAGTCCGCGTTCTTCGACCAGAAGTCGGGCCTGAGTTCCTTTTCCCGCCCCCGGCGGTCCGAGAAGAATGATATTGGTCATGGGTCCCCCTTTAGGCCGGCCGGCTTTACACCGAATTGCTACCCAAGCCAACGCCTGTGTGCAATCGGATACCGACCGCCTGTGCGGACGTGACAGCGTTCCGGGTTTACAATGAAAAAGAATTCGAACCTTTTTCGTTCGAATTCTTTTTCACCTTGTTTTCGCTGAAACCCGAAACGCGTCTAGCGACGCGAGGGCGCTTTCTTGGCCCCGCCCCGCTTCTTGCCGCGCAGCTGGGACTTTTCGATCAGCCCTTCATACTGGTGCGCCAGCAGATGCGACTGGATCTGGTTGATCGTGTCCATCGTGACCGACACGACGATCAGCACCGACGTACCGCCGAAATAGAACGGGATCGCCAGCTGCGAGCGCAGGATTTCGGGCAAAAGACAGACGGCGGCCAGGTAGCCGGAGCCCACGACGAGGATACGCGCCACGACATAGTCGAGGTAATCCACCGTCTTCGCACCCGGACGGATGCCCGGAATGAAGCCGCCCTGGTTCTTCAGGTTGTCGGCCACATCATCGGATTTGAACGATACGTTCGCCGTGTAGAAATAGGCGAAGAAGACGATCATCGCCGTGAAGAACAGAAGGTAGAGCGGCTGGCCGGGGCCGAAATAGGCGAGGATCGTCGACATGACCGGGCCGGTCTGCGCGCCCGAGAAAGTCGAAATCGTGGTCGGCAGCAAGAGCAGCGACGAGGCGAAGATCGCCGGGATAACGCCCGCCGGGTTGACCTTGATCGGCAGATGCGAGGACGAGCCGTCCATGACCTTCATGCCGACCTGACGGCGGGGATACTGGATGTGGATCTTCCGCAGCGCGCGCTCCATGAAGACCACGAAGGCGATGACGCCGATGACCATCAGGATCACGCCGATGATGACCGGGGCAGAAATCGCGCCGATCCGGCCCTGTTCAAAGAACTGCGCAAGTGCTGCCGGGATATTGGCGACGATGCCGACGAAGATGATCAGCGAAACGCCGTTGCCGACGCCGCGCGCGGTGATCTGTTCGCCAAGCCACATCAGGAACATCGTGCCGCCGACAAGCGTGATAACACAGGCAAGCTGGAAGAAGAGCCCGGGATCATGGGCCAGATCGCCCGCCTCAAGGCTGCGGGCAAGTCCGTAGGCCTGGAAGGTTGCCAGCAGGACCGTACCGTAACGGGTGTACTGGTTGATCTTCTTGCGCCCCTGCTCGCCCTCTTTCTTGAGCTGCTCGAGCGCGGGCACCATCGCCGTCAGAAGCTGGACGATGATCGAGGCCGAGATATAGGGCATGATGCCGAGCGCGAAGATGCCCATACGGCCAAGCGCACCGCCGGTGAACATCTGAAGCATGCCGCCGATGCCCTGCGACGCGTCCTTCATGAACTCGCGCAATGCGTCAGCGTCAATGCCGGGCACCGGGATATAGGTGCCAAGGCGGTAGACGATCAGAAGTCCGATGGTAAATAAGATACGCTGGCGAAGGTCGGTGGCCTTGCCAAAGGCCCCCCAGCTGATATTCGCCGCCATTTGCTCTGCAGCAGATGCCATTCCGGTCTCGCTTGTATGACAGCGCCGCCGAACCGTTTCCCGGTCGGCGGCGCTTTGGAAAACTCGTGTCTATGTAAGCGCCGCTTGCGTCGCCCACAACACCTTATTCGGTGGCTTCCGCCGCCGGTGCCGCAGCCGTGACCGAAAGTGCACCACCGGCCTTCTCGACGGCCTCGATGGCGGCTTTCGACGCGCCAGTGACGGCGAGCTTCAGCTTGGCCTTGACCTCGCCCTTGGCGAGAACGCGGACGCCGTCGAGCTTGCGGCGAACAACGCCGGCCTCGACGAGGATATCCTCGGTGATCTCTTTCTTGGCGTCGAGCTTGCCAGCATCGACGAAGGCCTGAAGCTGGCCGAGATTCACGACGGCGAATTTCTTGGCGTTCGGCTTGTTGAAGCCGCGCTTAGGCAGGCGCCGGTAGAGCGGCATCTGGCCGCCTTCGTAACCGCCGATGGCTACGCCCGAACGGGACTTCTGACCCTTGATACCGCGGCCGGCGGTCTTGCCCTTGCCCGAACCGGGACCACGCGCAACGCGCTTCTGTTTCTTGGCGGCGCCGGGATTGTCCCGGAGTTCGTTCAGTTTCATGTCGCTTCTCCTTGGCCGGAAGACCCCCGCCAGCGACGGTTGGGGGCACACGGCATTTCTTGATTTCATGAATCGGGCCCCGAGGGACCACCGGGGGCGTATAGACGCGCACAGACGCCAATGCAAGCTTTCAGAAAAAACCTTCACCCCCGCCACGGGGCGGGGGCGATCACATTATATGTCCCGGATCAGATCAGGAACGGAATCATAGCCTCGTCACGCGCCCTTCGGCCAGACGAAGCTCGGCTGCAGGCCCTCATAGACGGGGCGGCCGTCGTCGGGCTTCGGGTAGCCTTTCGATTCGTCCCAGAACGCGTGGTAGGTCGCCTTCGGGAATTTCGCGTCATCATATCCCATCACGTTCGGCACGGCGACGCGGATGCGCTTCTGCTTGTCGTCGAGCATAAGGACCGCATTACACTTCTCGCAAAGGCAGATCTCCAGGGGGCCGTCCGGGTTGTCGGCATTGAACGGCACGCGCTTCATCGCGGCTTCGTTGTCGGTTTTCAGTTCGCCGTGATTGAAGAATGCAACGTGCGTCGTGTGCTGGCCCGTGACCTTCTTGCAGACATTGCAGTGGCATTCATGATTGTCGATTGGTTCTGCGGAGGCGCGCACGGGATGATGCTCGCAGCCGCCAGCATAGTGTTGAGACATGGTTTCCCCCCGGATGGTCGCCTTATGGCGACAAAGATTTTTCTGAGAAAGACCGGTAACAAAGCACCGCTTACGGGTGCCAGTCTAGCACAGGAAATCATGTTTGGGGAAAATGAGACGAAAGGCGCCGGCTCAAAACGAAAACGCCCCGGACTGGCCGGGGCGTTTTCGGCGCACTCTGTCGCCGGGATCACTTCCGCGTGTCGCGGAGATAGTCGGTCCAGTAGGGCGCAGGCTCGCCGCGCGTGGCGACGGTGGTCAGGTGGCGGATCGTCGAGCGGATGATCCGCAGCGTCTCCGCGAGAGGTTTGGCGGTGTGCGTAACAGCAACCATGGTCATATTCCTGATATCGATAACATCTTTCGCTGAAAGACATAGGACGCCGACCGCTGGTCGGCTACCGACAATAGCGAAGAGCCGCCTTGCGCCCCGTGCAACGCTAACCTGCCGGAACGAAACGAAAAGCGCCCCGGCTTCCCGGGGCGCTTTCAAAATTCTTTCGAAGAATTTTGGCAAATTCCTTTGAAAGGAATTTGCGCCTGCGACGTCAGCCGCGCTCTTCGACGATGGTCACCAGATGCGGGATCTTGTTGACCATGCCGCGCACGGCGGGCGTGTCTTCCAGCTCACGCGTGCGGTTGATCTTGCCGAGGCCGAGCCCTTTCAGCGTCGCGGCCTGAACGGCGGGGCGACGGGCGGACGAGGCGATCTGCTTCACGACGATGGTTTTCTTGGCCATGGGTCTCAGGCCTCCGCCGCTTCAGCCGTTTCGGGCTTCTTCAGGATGTCGGCCACCTTCTTGCCGCGGCGCTGCGCGACCATGCGGGGGCTGGCTTCCTGCTTCAGACCGTCGATCGTGGCCCGGATCATGTTGTAGGGGTTCTGCGAGCCGAGCGATTTGGACACAACGTCCTTCACGCCCAGCATCTCGAACACGGCGCGCATCGGACCACCGGCGATGATCCCGGTACCTTCCGGAGCGGTGCGCATCACGACGCGGCCCGCACCATGGCGACCCTCGATGTCGTGGTGGAGTGTGCGGCCATCGCGCAGCGGCACGCGAACCAGCGAACGCTTCGCCTGTTCGGTCGCCTTGCGGATCGCTTCCGGCACTTCCTTGGCCTTGCCCTTGCCGAAGCCGACTCGGCCGCGCTGGTCACCGACCACCACGAGCGCGGCGAAACCGAAGCGCTTGCCGCCCTTCACAGTCTTCGACACACGGTTGATCGCAACGAGGCGATCGGCGAATTCCGGGGTTTCCTCGCGTTCGCGGCGATCCCGGCGGTTCTCACGTTCTGCCATTAGGCATTCCTTCACTGGTGGCGCGGCACTGCGCCGTTTGGGCCGATCCTGGTGTCCCCGAGCGGTTCGGGGACCCGGATCATCGGGGCGGCACGGGTGCCGCCCGCAGTCATCAGAACTTCAGGCCGCCTTCGCGGGCTGCGTCAGCAAGCGCCTTGATCTTGCCGTGGAAGAGGAAGCCGCCACGGTCGAAGTAGCACTCTTCGACACCGGCCTTCTTCGCACGCTCGGCAATCGCCGCGCCGATCTTCTTCGCCGCTTCGACGTTGTTCTTGCCAACGACACCCAGATCCTTCTCGAGGCTGGAGGCCGAGGCGAGCGTCACGCCCTTGACGTCGTCGATCAGCTGGACGCTGATGTTCTTGGAGGAGCGATGAACCGAGAGACGCGCGCGCCCGTCGGCCATCTTGCGAAGCTTGTTCCGGACGCGCAGGCGGCGCTTGAGGAACAGTTCCCGTTTGCTGTTTGCCATCTGTCTGGTCCTTACTTCTTCTTGCCTTCCTTACGGAAGATGTACTCGTCCTTGTACTTGATGCCCTTGCCCTTGTAGGGCTCGGGACGGCGCCATTCGCGGATATTGGCCGCGACCTGGCCGACGAGCTGCGGGTCGATCCCTTCGACGACGATCTCGGTCTGCTTCGGGGTCGTGACGGTCACGCCCTGCGGCACCTCGAAGTTAACTTCGTGGCTGTAGCCGAGCGACAGTTTCAGGGTGTTGCCCTGCATCTGCGCGCGGTAGCCAACGCCGTTGATCTCGAGTTCCTTCTTGAAGCCCGTGGTCACGCCTTCGACGAGGTTCGCCACCATGGAGCGAGCCATGCCCCACTGCTGGCGGGCCCGCTTGGACGTGCCGCGCGGCTTCACCGAGATTTCGTTGCCGTCGAGCGTGATCGTGACGTCATCGGTCGCGGTGAAGGAAAGGGTGCCTTTCGGGCCCTTCACATCCACCTTCTGACCCGAGATCGTCGCGGTGACGCCCGAGGGGACTTCTACGGGTTTCTTGCCGATACGAGACATGGAACCCTCCTTAGAATACGGTGCAGAGCACTTCGCCACCAACATTGGCAGAGCGTGCAGCTGCATCCGACATCACGCCTTTCGGCGTGGAAACGATGGAAACACCGAGGCCCTGACGGACCGACGGAAGCTCCTTGGAACCGGCATAGACCCGGCGGCCCGGCTTCGAGACGCGCTTGATCTCGCGGATCACGGGCGTGCCTTCGAAGTATTTGAGGCTGATTTCCAGCTCCGGGTGGCCGGCGGCCGAGGTTGCGGCTTCATAGCCGCGGATATAGCCCTCGTCCTTCAGCACATCCAGAACCCAGGCGCGAAGCTTGGAGGCCGGCGTGCGGACGGTGGATTTGCCGCGCATCTGCGCGTTGCGGATGCGGGTCAGCATATCGCCGAGAGGATCGTTCATCGACATTTCTCGACCTCCTTACCAGCTCGACTTAACCATGCCGGGGATCTGGCCCATGGAGGCGAGATCGCGCAGCATGATGCGGCTGAGCTTGAGTTTGCGGTAATAGGCGTGCGGACGGCCCGTCAGCTGGCAGCGGTTATGAACCCGCGTGGCCGAGGAGTTGCGCGGCAGCTTCGCCAGTTTCATCGTCGCCTTGAAGCGCTCTTCCATCGGCTTCGACTGGTCTTCGATGATTTCCTTCAGTGCGGCGCGCTTGGCAGCATATTGCTTGACCATCTTGGCGCGCTTCACTTCGCGGTTCACCATGGATTTCTTCGCCATATCTTCTCTCCTCCGCGATCAGCTGGTGAAGGGCATGTTGAATTGCTTCAACAGCGCCTTCGCTTCCGCGTCAGTCTTCGCGGTGGTGCAGATGATGATGTCCATGCCGAGAACTTCGTCGACCTTGTCGAAGTCGATCTCGGGGAACACGATGTGTTCCTTCAGGCCCATCGCGTAGTTGCCACGACCGTCAAAGGACGTGCCCTTCACGCCGCGGAAGTCGCGGACGCGCGGCAGTGCGATCGTGATCAGGCGGTCAAGGAATTCGTACATCCGGTCGCCGCGCAGCGTGACTTTGGTGCCGAGCGGCATCTCTTCACGGACGCGGAAGCCGGCGATCGACTTCTTGGCCTTGTTGATCACGGCCTTCTGACCGGCGATGAGCGTCAGCTCTTCGGCGGCCTGCTTGACCTTCTTGGTGTCCTTCACGGCCTCGCCGACGCCCATGTTGAGGACGATCTTGTCCAGACGCGGGATCTGCATGTCGTTCTTGTAGGAGAACTGCTCTTTCAGAGCGGCGCGGATCGTCGCCTGATAGGCGGCCTTGAGGCGCGGGGTATAGGTTGCTGTGTCGAGCATCAGATCACGTCCCCCGTGGTCTTGGCGAAACGAACCTTCTTGTCACCTTCCATGCGGAAGCCGACGCGGGTCGCTTTGCCGTTCTTGTCCATCAGCGCGAGGTTCGACAGGTCAACCGGCATTGCCTTCGGCTGACGGCCGCCCTGGCTGTTCTGGGTCTGGCGCTGGTGACGGATGGCGATGTTGATGCCCTCGACCACGGCCTTGCCCGCCTTCGGGTCTACCGAGGTGATCTCGCCCTCTTTGCCCTTGTCCTTACCGGCAAGGACGACGACCTTGTCGCCTTTTTTAAGTTTCGCAGCCATCAGAGCACCTCCGGAGCCAACGAGATGATCTTCATGAAGTTCTTGGCGCGCAGTTCGCGCACGACCGGCCCGAAGATACGGGTGCCGACCGGTTCGCCCTGGTTGTTCAGGATGACGGCGGCGTTGCGGTCAAAGCGGATTGCGGTGCCGTCTTCACGGCGGACTTCTTTGGCGGTGCGCACGACGACGGCCTTGCGGACGTCACCTTTCTTTACGCGGCCGCGCGGGATGGCTTCCTTGACCGACACCACGATGATGTCGCCGACGCTGGCATAGCGGCGGTGGGAACCACCCAGGACCTTGATGCACTGAACCCGGCGCGCGCCGGAGTTGTCAGCAACATCCAGATTGGTCTGCATCTGGATCATTTGGTTTCTCCCGACCTTTGGGGACTATCCCCAGGGTTTCGATTGATTGGGATCGTGGGGTTAGGCCTCAGGCCTCCGTCACGACCGTCCAACGCTTGGTCTTCGAGATCGGAGCGCATTCTTCGATGCGAACGGTGTCACCGACCTTGAATTTGTTGTCCGCGTCATGGGCGCGGTATTTCTTCGACTTCCGCACGGTCTTGTGCAGCAGCGGGTGCTTGAAGCGACGCTCGACGAGGACGGTGATCGTCTGCTCGTTCTTGTCCGAGGTCACGACGCCTTGCAGGATACGTTTGGGCATGGGTGTGTTCCTCAGTTCGCCGCCGCTTCAGCGGCTTTCTGGTTCAGGACCGTCTGGATGCGGGCGACGTCACGGCGGACGGCGCGCATGCGGGCGGTGTTTTCAAGCTGGCCGGTGGCCTGCTGGAAGCGGAGGTTGAAGGCCTCCTTCTTGAGCGCGACAAGCTCATCGCGGAGCTGGTCGGGCGTCTTCGCTTTCAGTTCAGTGGCGTTCATGTCGCCTTCTTCCTTTCAACATCACCGGAAGGCCCGTGGACGGGTTGCCTTCAGCCCGGTGGAGTCAATGATAAACGTACGAATCCGGGAACCCGGAATCGCAGGATGCGTCCCTATAAGGGAGGTGGGGCTGGGGGGCAAGGGAAAGTTTTTCCCTATATCCGGGCTAAGACGGGGCTTTCGTTCACAGCGTCATAGAGCCATTGCCTTCCGATGCAAGCCGACAGCCCTAATCCACCAGCCCCAACTGCCGCGCGATGCTGGCGCTGTCGTAATAGTCGCGCCCCTCCACGACCTTGCCGTCCCTGACCCGCATCACCGAGCAGTAGCGGGACTCCTGCCGTCGTCCGCTGGGCGGAAAGTCCCCGAGGGACGACTTGAGGGTGCCGGTATGTGTGCCCCGGTTCACGAACTCCACCACGGCCCAGTCGCCGTCGACGATGACCCGCGTGACCTTGACCTCACCATCCGGGAACGCATCCCGCCAACGCTGGTAATCGGCGCGGTAGGCATCGGGGCCGACCTGCGCCTCGCCCCGTGCGACATCCTCGAACTGGCAATCTGCGGCAATGACCGCAGCCCCCCGGTCAGGGTCACGCATGTCCCAGCTCTCATGGAACTGGCGGACAATCCTCTCGGTCTCACGCATGGGCCCCTCCCCGCTGTGGCGCTTTCGAAAGCGTAGGCCTAGCATTTGCATCTGGCAAGAAGACGACAGGGCGCCTTTAAAGAAGCAGCCCCTAGGGCAGTTCCACGGATTGGCGGCATGACTGAAATCGCAAATACTGACCCTGCCGAATCCGAGCCATTGCGCCGGAACGCGCAGAGAGGGAGTTGCGTCATGCCTGCCTACCTGATCGCCGATGAAATCATCACCGACCAAGACACGTTCGACGAGTACAAGCGGCAGGTGCTGCCGACCATCACCGCCCATGGCGGGCGCTTTCTGTCGCGGGGCGGTGCGCTTGAGGTTCTTGAGTCCGGCAAGGACTGGACCCCAGGGCGCATGGTGATCATCGAGTTTCCGAGTATGGAGGCGCTGAAGGGTTGGTACTATTCCCCGGAATACATGGCCATCATGGGCATCCGGCAGAGGTCAACGCAAAGCACCCTCGTCGCACTCGATTCCGGCAGCGCCTCCTGAACGCTTCCGGTCGCGGACCGGTGGCATTTGGCCTCTGCGCGCCTATTTCGGGATGATCTTGCCCACGAAGCTGTGGCTGACGATCTTGCCGCCGTCGACGACAAAGGTATCGGCGGCATAGTCGTAGACATTGTCGGGCGACTCGCCGCTCCATACCATCACGGCCGTATTGCCGGCGATGTTCATGCCGTCGGAGTTCATGGTGATGTCCGGTTGCGAAAACTCGGCCACGAAGCCCTCGTAAAACCCCCGGATCTCGCCGTGCCCGGAATAGACCTTTTCGGGCGTCAGCAGCATGGCGTCATCGGCATAGGTCGCGACGATCTGATCGACGTCGAGTGCCCCGACACCACGAAGGTTCGCCATCACGACCTCTTCGGTGCTGTCCTGCGCGGAAACTGGCAATGCCATTGCGGTGGTCAGAAATAATGCTGCGATTGTCCTCGTCATGTCATTCTCCCCCTCTCGCCGGCCCGGGTCACGCAAGGACTGCGGGCAGGATTTCCGTGGGGCAATCCTAACACGTTTGCCCGGTTTCCCGGCTCACGATTGCGAAACCGCGTCTTTCACGACCATGAAACAAAAAGGGCGGAGAAACCTCCGCCCTTTTCGCTGATCCATGTTGGTCAGGCTTACCAGTCTTCGCGCACGACAACGCGGGTTTTGACCGGGAGCTTCATCGCGCCGAGGCGGAGCGCCTCGCGGGCGATGGTCTCGTTCACGCCGTCGATCTCGAACATGATCCGGCCCGGCTTGACCTTGGCCGCCCAGAAATCGACGGAGCCCTTGCCTTTACCCATCCGAACCTCGGTCGGCTTCGACGAAACCGGCGTGTCCGGGAAGACGCGGATCCAGACCCGGCCCTGACGCTTCATGTGGCGGGTGATCGCGCGGCGGGCCGCTTCGATCTGGCGCGCCGTGATGCGCTCGGGCTCAGTGGCCTTGAGGCCGAAGCCGCCGAAGTTCAGTTCAAAACCGCCCTTGGCTTCGCCGTGAATCCGGCCCTTGTGCTGTTTGCGGAACTTAGTCCGTTTCGGTTGCAGCATCTTTGTCTCTCCTTACCGGGCGTCGCGGCGGTCATCGCGGCGCGGGCCACGGGGGGCCGGACCGTCCTGAGCCTCAGCCGCCTTGCGGTCGCGGGCCTGGGGGTCATGCTCCATGATCTCGCCTTTGAAGATCCAGACCTTGATCCCGATGATGCCATAGGGGGTCGTGGCTTCGGCGAGCGCATAGTCGATGTCGGCGCGAAGCGTGTGCAGCGGCACGCGGCCTTCGCGGTACCATTCGGTCCGGGCGATCTCGGCGCCGCCGAGGCGGCCCGCGACGTTGACCCGGATGCCAAGGGCACCCATCCGCATCGCGTTCTGCACGCCGCGCTTCATCGCGCGGCGGAACGACACCCGGCGCTCAAGCTGCTGGGCGATCGACTCGGCCACCAGCTGGGCGTCAAGCTCGGGCTTGCGGACCTCGACGATGTTGAGGTGCAGTTCCGAGTCGGTGAAGTTCGCGAGCTTCTTGCGCAGCGTTTCGATATCCGCGCCCTTCTTGCCGATGATGACACCGGGGCGGGCGGTATGGATCGTCACGCGGCACTTCTTGTGCGGACGTTCGATGATGACTTTCGAGACACCGGCCTGCTTTGCGTAGTCATGGATGAACTCACGCATCTTGAGGTCTTCAAGAAGCAGATTGCCGTAGTCTTTCTTGTCGGCGTACCAGCGGCTGTCCCAGGTGCGGTTGACCTGGAGGCGCATCCCGATGGGGTTAACCTTCTGTCCCATTATGCGGACTCCTCAACTTGACGCACCTTGATCGTCAGTTCGCTGAACGGCTTCATGATCTTGCCAAACCGGCCACGCGCCCGCGGACGGCCGCGCTTCATGACCAGGTTCTTGCCGACCCAGGCTTCGGCGACGATCAGACCGTCGACGTCGAGGCCGTGGTTGTTCTCGGCATTGGCGATCGCCGATTGCAGGCACTTCTTGACGTCTTCGGCGATCCGCTTCTTCGAGAAGGTCAGATCGGCAAGCGCCTTTTCGACCTTCTTGCCACGGATCATCGCGGCGACGAGGTTCAGTTTCTGCGGCGAGGTACGGAGCATGCGGCTTTTCGCCATCGCTTCGTTATCGGCCACGCGGCGCGGATTCTTTTCCTTGCTCATGGCTTACTTCCTCTTGGCTTTCTTGTCGGCGGCGTGACCGTAATAGGTCCGCGTCGGCGAATATTCACCGAACTTCTGGCCGATCATCTCTTCGGTCACGTTGACCGGGATATGCTTCTGGCCGTTGTAGACGCCGAAGGTGAGGCCGACAAACTGCGGCAGGATGGTGGAGCGGCGCGACCAGATCTTGATCACTTCCGACTTGCCCGAGGCTTGCGCCTTTTCCGCCTTCTTCAGAAGGTAGGAATCGACGAACGGGCCTTTCCAAACAGAACGAGACATTGATTAACGCCCTTTCTTCGCGTGGCGCGAACGGACGATGTACTTGTCCGTCTTCTTGTTCGACCGGGTGCGGTTGCCCTTGGTGCCCTTGCCCCACGGGGTAACCGGGTGACGGCCGCCCGAGGTCCGGCCTTCACCACCGCCATGCGGGTGGTCGATCGGGTTCATCGCAACACCGCGCACGGTCGGGCGGACGCCCATATGCCGCTTGCGGCCGGCCTTGCCGAGGTTCTGGTTCGAGTGGTCGGCGTTCGAAACCGCGCCGACGGTCGCCATGCATTCCTGACGGACCATGCGCAGCTCGCCCGAAGACAGGCGGATCTGGGCGTAGCCGCCGTCACGGCCGACGAACTGGGCATAGGTGCCCGCGGCGCGCGCGATCTGACCACCCTTGCCGGGCTTCATCTCAACGTTGTGGACGATGGTACCGATCGGCATGCCCGAGAACGGCATCGCATTGCCGGGCTTCACGTCGGTCTTCGCACCGGCGACAACGCTGTCACCAACCGCGAGGCGCTGCGGCGCGAGGATGTAGGCCTGTTCGCCGTCCTCATACTTCACCAGCGCGATAAAGGCGGTGCGGTTCGGGTCGTATTCGATCCGCTCCACGGTCGCCGGCACGTCGAACTTGCGACGCTTGAAATCTACGATGCGATAAAGGCGCTTTGCCCCACCGCCCTTGTGCCAGGATGTAACACGCCCGGTATTGTTCCGGCCGCCCGTTTTGGTCAGACCCTCAGTGAGGGCCTTGACCGGGCGACCTTTCCAAAGCTCCGAACGGTCGATCAGTACCAGCCCACGCTGGCCCGGCGTCGTCGGCTTATACGACTTGAGTGCCATGCTTCTGTCTTCCGTTGCTTTGGACCTGTCGGTCCGTTGGGTATAGGGCCCCGAAGGTCCCCGGTTAGAAAATCGAGCGGCCCCGGAACCCGGGGCCGCGAGATTCGGCGCCTTCTATCAGAGCCCCGAAGAGACGTCGATAGTGTTCCCCTCTTCGAGGGTTACATAGGCTTTCTTCACGTCGCTCCGCACGCCGGGCTGGCCGCGGAAACGCTTGGTCTTGCCCTTGGTGATGGTGGTGTTCACCGCCTTCACCTTTACGCCGAACACCGCCTCGACCGCTTCCTTGATCTGCGGCTTGGTTGCGGATTTCGTCACCTGGAAGACAACCGCGCCGGCCTCGGAGGCCATGGTCGCCTTTTCGGTGATGATCGGCTTGACGATCACGTCGTAATGTTCCGGTTTCACGCTCATTTCAGACGAGCCTCCAGAGCTTCGACACCCGCCTTCGTGAGAACGAGCGTCTCACGCTTGAGGATGTCATAGACATTGGCGCCCATCGAGGGCAGCACATCGATGCCCTGGATGTTCGCTGCGGCACGGGCGAAGTTCTCATTCACGTCGGCGCCGTCGATGATCAGGACCTTCTTCCAGCCGAGTTCCTTTGCCGTTTTGGCGAGGACCGCGGTCTTGGCGTCCTTCATGTCGAGGCTGTCGACGATGATGAGCTGACCGGCACCGGCCTTGGCCGAGAGCGCGTGCTTCAGACCGAGCGCCCGGAACTTCTTGGGCAGGTCATGGGCGTGGCTGCGCGGGGTCGGGCCCTTGTAGGTACCACCGTGACGGAAGATCGGCGCCTTGCGGGACCCGTGGCGTGCGCCGCCGGTGCCCTTCTGGCGATAGATCTTCTTGGTCGAGTAGGACACGTCCGATTTGCCCAGCACCGAATGTGTACCGGCCTGCGCCTTCGCGCGCTGCCAGCGCACGACGCGGTGCAGGATGTCGGCGCGCGGCTCCAGCCCGAAGATCTCGTCGGAGAGATCGATCGAGCCTGCCTTCTTGGCGTCGAGCTTGATCACATCGAGTTTCATTCTTTCTCTCCTTCGGGCGCGTCACCGGCATCACCGGCATCGGCTTCACCTTCTGCGGCAGCAGACGCTTCGGCAGCAGCCAGAGCGGCTTCCTGCGCGGCGGCTTCGGCCTCGGCCGCGGCCTTGCGGGCGGCTTCTTCCTCGGCAGCGGCGGCAGCAGCGGCTTCTTCAGCGGCCTTGCGGGCAAGTTCGGCCTGCGACTTCAGCGCGGCGGGCAGGATCGCATTTTCAGGGAACGGCTTCTTCACCGCATCCTTGATGGTGACCCAGCCACCCTTCGAACCCGGAACCGAACCCTTGACCATGATCAGGCCACGGTCGCTGTCGGTGCGGACGACCTGCAGGTTCTGCGTGGTCACGCGGACAGCGCCGAGATGACCGGCCATCTTCTTGCCTTTGAAGACCTTGCCGGGATCCTGACACTGACCGGTCGAACCGTGCGAGCGGTGCGAGATCGACACGCCGTGCGAGGCGCGCAGACCGCCGAAGTTGTGACGCTTCATCGCACCGGCGAAGCCCTTACCGATCGAGGTGCCCGCGATATCCACGAACTGACCTTCGAAGTAGTGGTCGGCGGTGATTTCCTCGCCCACGTCGATCAGGTTTTCCGGGGAAACCCGGAATTCCGCGATCTTGCGCTTCGGCGCCACGTTCGCTTTCGCGAAGTGGCCGCGCATGGCGGCGGTGGTCCGCTTGGCCTTGGCGGTGCCGGCACCGAGCTGAACGGCCGAATAGCCATCCTTCTCGGCCGTGCGCTGCGCCACGACCTGCAGGTTGTCCAGTTGCAGGACGGTCACCGGAACCTGCCGGCCGTCCTCGAGGAAGAGCCGGGTCATGCCCAGCTTCTTCGCGATAACTCCAGAGCGCAACATATCTGATGCCCTCCTCAGTTCAGCTTGATTTCGACGTCGACGCCGGCGGCGAGGTCGAGCTTCATCAGCGCGTCCACGGTCTGCGGGGTCGGATCGACGATGTCGAGAAGACGCTTGTGGGTACGGATTTCCCACTGGTCGCGCGACTTCTTGTCGATATGCGGACCACGGAGAACCGTGAACTTCTCGATTTTGTTCGGCAGCGGGATCGGACCGCGGACCTGGGCACCGGTGCGCTTGGCCGTGTTCACGATCTCCTGCGTGCTGGCGTCCAGCACGCGGTAATCGAAGGCCTTGAGCCTGATGCGGATATTTTGACCAGTCATTTCATTGCCTCTTGCGGGGCTTCAAAGTTGAGAGGCAGACCGGGCCTCATGCCCGGCCTGCTTCGAACCCGTAGTCTTACTTGATGATTTTCGACACGACGCCTGCGCCGACGGTGCGGCCGCCTTCGCGGATGGCGAAGCGGAGCTTCTCTTCCATCGCGATCGGGGCAATCAGCTCGACCTCGAACTTCAGGTTGTCGCCCGGCATCACCATCTCGGTGCCTTCCGGCAGCTTCACCGTGCCCGTCACGTCGGTCGTGCGGAAGTAGAACTGCGGACGGTAGTTGGCGAAGAACGGCGTGTGACGGCCACCCTCTTCCTTGGTCAGGATATAGGCCTCGGCTTCGAACTGGGTGTGCGGCTTCACCGAACCCGGCTTGCAGAGAACCTGGCCCCGCTCGACGCCGTCACGGTCGACACCGCGCAGAAGCGCGCCGATGTTGTCGCCGGCCTCACCACGGTCCAGCAGCTTGCGGAACATTTCCACACCGGTACAGACCGTCTTCTTGGTGTCGCGGATGCCGACGATCTCGATCTCGTCGCCGACATTGATCACGCCACGCTCGACACGCCCCGTAACAACCGTGCCGCGGCCCGAGATCGAGAACACGTCTTCGATCGGCATCAGGAACGGCTGGTCCACGGCGCGCTCGGGCGTCGGGAAGTAGGTGTCGACCGCTTCCATCAGCGCGCGGATCGAGTTCTCGCCGATCTCGGCGTCACGGCCTTCCAGAGCGGCCAGAGCCGAACCCTTGATGATCGGAATGTCGTCGCCCGGATATTCGTAGGAGGAGAGAAGCTCACGGACTTCCATCTCGACGAGCTCCAGAAGCTCCTCGTCATCCACCTGGTCGACCTTGTTAAGGTAGACGACCATGTAGGGGATGCCGACCTGACGGCCGAGAAGGATGTGCTCGCGCGTCTGCGGCATCGGGCCGTCAGCGGCGTTCACCACGAGGATCGCGCCGTCCATCTGCGCCGCACCCGTGATCATGTTCTTCACGTAGTCGGCGTGGCCCGGGCAGTCGACGTGGGCGTAGTGACGGTTCGCCGTCTCGTATTCCACGTGAGCGGTCGAGATCGTGATCCCCCGCGCCTTCTCTTCCGGCGCCGCGTCGATCTGGTCATAGGCCTTGAAATCACCGAAATACTTCGTGATCGCAGCCGTCAGCGTCGTCTTGCCGTGGTCAACGTGGCCAATCGTGCCAATGTTCACGTGCGGTTTGTTACGTTCAAACTTTGCCTTTGCCATCATGGCCTCCTGTTCTTTGTTCGGTGCGCTTCCAAGCGCCCTACGGGGTGGTAGGGTGCGCCGCTTTGGCGCACCGAGTTATCAAGCGTATTTCTTCTGGATCTCGTCCGAGATGTTCTGCGGCACGGCCTCGTAATGGTCGAACTGCATCGTGAACACCGCGCGGCCCGAGGACATAGAGCGCAGGTTGTTGATGTAGCCGAACATGTTGGCGAGCGGCACGAAGGCGTTGATCACGTTGGCGTTGCCGCGCGTGTCCTGGCCCTGCACCATGCCCCGGCGCGACGTGAGGTCACCGATGATGCCGCCGGTATATTCTTCCGGGGTCACAACTTCGACCTTCATGATCGGTTCGAGAAGCTTGGCACCGGCCTTCTTCATGCCTTCGCGCATACCGGCACGGGAGGCGATTTCGAAGGCGAGGACCGAGGAGTCGACGTCGTGGAACGCACCGTCAATGAGCGCGACCTTGAAGTCGATGACCGGGAAGCCCGCGAGCGGACCGGAGTCCATGACCGACTTGATGCCCTTTTCGACGCCCGGAATATATTCCTTCGGCACCGCACCACCGACGATCTTCGATTCGAACGAGTAGCCCTCGCCCGGCTCGGTCGGGGTGATGACGAGCTTCACGCGGGCGAACTGGCCGGTACCACCGGTCTGCTTCTTGTGCGTGTAGTCGATCTCGGCTTCGCGCGAGATGGTTTCGCGGTAGGCCACCTGCGGAGCGCCGATGTTCGCCTCGACCTTGAACTCCCGCTTCATGCGGTCGACAAGGATGTCGAGGTGAAGTTCGCCCATGCCCTTCATGATGGTCTGGCCCGATTCGATGTCGGTCTCGACGCGGAAGGACGGGTCTTCGGCAGCCAGACGCTGAAGGGCAAGGCCCATCTTTTCCTGGTCGGCTTTCGACTTCGGCTCCACCGCGATCTCGATGACCGGCTCGGGGAAGGTCATGGTTTCCAGAACCACCTGCTTGGACGCATCCGACAGCGTGTCGCCGGTGGTGGTTTCCTTCAGACCCGCCAGAGCGATGATGTCGCCCGCGAAGGCTTCTTCGATTTCCTCGCGGTTGATGGCGTGCATCATCATCATGCGGCCGATGCGCTCGCGCTTGCCCTTCGTCGTATTCATGATCTGGTCGCCCTTCTTGAGGACGCCCGAATAGATACGGGTGAAGGTGAGCGAGCCGACGAACGGGTCGTTCATGATCTTGAACGCCAGCGCCGCGAAGGGCTGCGCGTCGTCCGCAGAACGGGCGATGTTGCGCTCTTCGCTTTCGTCACCCGGCGCGAAGCCCATATAGGCCGGCACGTCGAGGGGCGAGGGCAGGAAGTCGATGACCGCGTTCAGAAGCGGCTGGACGCCCTTGTTCTTGAAGGCCGAACCGGCGGTGACCGGAACGAAGGTCAGCGAAAGCGTCCCCTTGCGGATCAGCTTGCGGAGCGTCGGAACGTCCGGCTCTTCGCCTTCGAGGTAAGCCATCATCGCGTCGTCGTCCTGTTCGACGGCGAGTTCGATGAGCTTGCCGCGCCATTCGTCGGCGACGTCCTTAAGTTCATCGCGGATCGGCTGACGCACCCAGGAGGCGCCGAGGTCTTCGCCCTGATACACCCACTCTTCCATGGAGATCAGGTCGACGATGCCCTCAAGCTTGTCCTCAGCGCCGATCGGCAGGGCGATCGGGGCCGGGGTCGCACCGGTGCGGTCCTTGATCATCTTCACGCAGTTGAAGAAGTCAGCGCCGATCTTGTCCATCTTGTTGACGAACACGATCCGCGGGACCTTGTAGCGGTCGGCCTGACGCCAGACGGTTTCGGTCTGCGGCTCGACGCCGGCATTGGCGTCGAGAAGGCATACTGCCCCGTCGAGAACGGCGAGCGAACGCTCGACTTCGATGGTGAAGTCGACGTGGCCCGGGGTGTCGATGATGTTGAACCGGTACTTGGTGTCAGAGGTGCCTTCGGCACTCGGGTCTTCCTGACGCTGCCAGAACGTGGTGGTCGCAGCCGAGGTGATCGTGATGCCACGCTCCTGCTCCTGCTCCATCCAGTCCATGGTCGCGGCGCCATCATGGACTTCGCCGATCTTGTGGGACTTGCCGGTGTAATACAGGATCCGCTCGGTCGTGGTGGTCTTGCCCGCGTCGATATGGGCCATGATCCCGAAGTTGCGGTATCGCTGCAGCGGATAATCGCGTGCCATCTTTCTTGCCTTCCTTCGGTCTTACCAGCGGTAATGGCTGAACGCTTTGTTCGCGTCGGCCATCTTGTGGGTGTCTTCGCGCTTCTTCACCGCAGTGCCACGACCGTTGACGGCGTCGGTCAGCTCACCTGCCAGACGCTCTTCCATCGTGTTTTCGTTGCGGTTCTTCGCGGCGGTGATGAGCCAGCGGATCGCCAGCGCCTCACGGCGCTCCGGGCGGACCTCGACCGGCACCTGATAGGTCGCACCGCCAACGCGGCGCGAACGCACTTCGAGCGACGGCTTCACGTTGTCGAGCGCTTCGTGGAAGCATTCGACCGGCGAGCGCTTCAGCTTGCCCTCAACACGCTCCAGCGCGTTGTAGACAATCCGCTCGGCGACGGATTTCTTGCCGTCGACCATCAGGTTGTTCATGAACTTGGTGAGAACCCGATCACCATACTTGGCGTCGGGCAGGACTTCGCGCTTTTCGGCGGCGTGACGACGAGACATCTGGTGATCTCCTTATTTCGGACGCTTCGCGCCGTATTTCGAGCGGCGCTGACGACGATCTTTGACACCCTGGGTATCGAGGACACCGCGCAGGATGTGGTAACGGACGCCCGGAAGGTCTTTCACCCGGCCGCCACGGATCAGGACAACGGAGTGTTCCTGAAGGTTGTGCTTTTCGCCGGGGATGTAGCTGATCACCTCGTAGCCGTTGGTCAGGCGGACCTTGGCCACCTTACGCATAGCCGAGTTCGGCTTCTTCGGCGTCGTGGTGTAGACGCGCGTGCAGACACCGCGCTTCTGCGGGCAGGATTCCAGGTGCTGGGACTTGGACTTTTGCGGCTTTGCTTCCCGGGGCTTCCGGATCAGCTGTTGGATCGTCGGCATTAACTCTCGCCTTTGTTTGCAGCCCGATCAACGATCGCCCGTCAGCGATGTTTCCGGGGGCTTTTCTCACAAGTCGTGCCCTGCGCGTCCGCAAAACACCAAAACCGCAATCGTCCCTTCGCGGGGCGACGCGGTGGAATTCCAGAGGATCGGGGCTATAGGGCCCGGATCATGACCACTTCAGTTCTGATACCCGTCCA
Organism: Albidovulum litorale; assembly: GCF_025751495.1. GTDB lineage: Bacteria > Pseudomonadota > Alphaproteobacteria > Rhodobacterales > Rhodobacteraceae > Albidovulum > Albidovulum litorale. The sequence continues at coordinate 244,877 of NZ_JAOWKZ010000002.1, forward strand.
CGCGCATTGGACCCGTGGCCGAGTGGGCGCCGTATAGGGGGAGTCGCGGGGGTTGTCAACAAGGGGTACTCAGCGTCGTTCCGTCAGAAGCCAGCGGTGCAGTCCCAGAGCAATGGCAAGCACGAAAAGGACAGCAAACACTGTGTCGGACAGGAAATGCCGCCCGGTCATGACGCGCAGCGCGAGACCCGCTGCGGGCAGAAACACCGCCAGCACCACATAGGCGCGGAACAGGAGGTCGGGCAGGACGCGCCGCAGAAGCGGTACGAGGAGCAGGAAGGTGATCGCGAGTGCGACCGCCGCCGACCCTTCGCCGGACACGAAAGAGCAATTGGATGCGCATTGATCTGACGGCAGCCAGGGGGGCGTGAACGTGAGTGTCCCGCCGAACTCCGTCGTATCGGCCGGCCGCGCCCTTCCCCAGTGGTTCTTCAGCAGCGCATTTACCAGAAGCACGGGGCCGAGAAGATAAAGCAGGAAGACGAACCCCGCCGGACGCGCGCCGAAGTCGGGCAGCGGCCGCCGGATCGCGGCGAGGCCGAGAGCGACGAGCGACAGCAGAACCGCGGCGATCGACAGGTTCCAGATGAAATGCCTCAGTGCCTGAACCGATTCCACCCGGCCCAGCCAGAATCCTTCGCCTTCGCGGAAGAACGCCGCCGACACAGCAAGGTCGATCCCCGGCCAGAGTGCAAAGACAGCGACCGCCATTAGGAAGGCGCCGGCAAGCCCGATGGCCGCCTTGCGGTGATCAATCCCCGGCATCTCGGCACCCTTCGGGCAAAAGCCAGGCGCGCAACACACGCCCCGCATGGGCCCCGTTTCCGGTGTCGAACTCCGCCACAGGCGCACCCGCGCAGGCGGGTGCGTCGCCCGCGACCAGAAGCACTCCGGCCACATCGGCGGGAAGCGGGAAGTTCTGCTCATAATAGCTGCGCGGACGGCCTTTTGGCGGGAGCGCATAGAAGCTCAGCCCCATCCCCTTTCCGGTATGAAAGAGGTCAGCAAGGATATCGCGGTCGCCCGCGACGATGCCACTGGCCCCGGCCGCGGCCGCCGCGTCGATGATCTGATGGCTGAGGTCGGCGCGGCCCAGATAGCGGGCCAGAAGCGGCTCGCCCCCGCGTTCAGGGACGGGCGCGATCACCGTCAGGACCGGCAAAAGCACCGACAATGCGCCGTTGATGGCGAACGACCACGGTAAAAGACGCGGCGCGCGATCCAGAAGGACGGCGACGGCGAGAACCGTTCCGGCGAAATAGGCGGCGACACCCCAATTGGCATAGGCCTGCGCGAGGAAGGCCTGAACGCAGACGATACCCAGTACGGGCAGTGAGAAAAGCACGAGCGCCCTGCCCCCGGCCGATCCGGGGCGGACATACCCGAACAGCAGTGCCGCAAAGATCACTGGCCCGACGACAGCGAACTGGCTGAAAAAGAACTCGGCCAGACCGGCGGGATTGAGGTTGGCGAACCACGATGCGTGCTGCACCCAGCCTGCATTGTCCACCGTATGCGCGACGGTCGTCAGATCGTTCGACAGGTTCCAAAACACATTCGGCAGGATCGCGACCGCAAAAGCGGTCAACACCGCGGCCCAGCCCCGCAAGTCCGGCCGCAAAGCCGGAACGAAGACCGCCGCCAGCACCGCTCCGATCAGGAAATAGACCGCCGCGTATTTGGCCAGGAATGCGAGCCCAAGGCAGAACCCTGCGAACGCTCCGAATGCCACCCGGCCGGTGTCGGCTGCTCGGATATAGAATAGCAGCGCTGCCGCGAAGAAGGGCGCCATGATCGTGTCGGTCGAGATGAGCAGGCTGCCGAGTGCCACCATCGGCAGTGTCGCATAGGTGATCGCGGTCCAGAAGGCCGCGCGGTCCGAGAAGAGGCGCGCCGAGACCGCCCCGAGGATCAGCGCCGTCGCCCCGTGAAAGATCGCGCCGGGCAGGCGCACCCAGAACGGCGCATCGCTGCCCGCGAGTTCCGTTACCGCCCGGATCACCCAGGCGATCAGCGGCGGCTTGGAGTAATAGCCCAAATCCAGCCGCTCGCCCCAGAGCCAGTACTGGCTTTCATCGACGAAAAGGTCGGTCTTGTTGAACCACAGCGCCACGAGCCGCGCGAGCGTGACCGCACCGACCACAAGGGCCGCGCGCGGCAACCAGTCCGCACGCTCAGCCATTGGCCCGGAGGTCCTTGTGAATGAGCCAGAGGTTGCGGGCATAGATGAAGACGCCCGTGGACTGTCCGAGGATGAAGACGACGTCCTTGCGGTAGATCGCATAGGTTAGAAGGATCAGCCCGCCCGCCATCGACAGATACCAGAAGGACAAAGGCACCACGGATTTCTTCGCCCGTTCCGACGCGATCCACTGGACGAGGAACCGTCCGGTGAACATGAGCTGGCCGAAAAGCCCGAAGGCCACCCACCAAAATTCAAGCCATCCCCCGACATGGAGTAAGGCAAAAACCTTGTCCATGATTTCCTAGCCCTTCTTTGCCGCAGCCTCGGTCGGGCGTGCCAGCTTGCGACGACGCAAAAGCCACATCACGCCCACAAGGTCGATCATGCCAACAAAACCGCGCTGGAGATTGGAATAGTTCGACCGCCCCGCCCCGCGCGGGCGGTGCGAAACGTCGACATGCGCGACCTGCCAGCCGTCGCGGGCAAAGAGCGCCGGAAGGTAGCGGTGCATGTGGTTGAAGAACGGCAGACGCAGGAACCCGTCACGACGGAAAGCTTTCAGCCCACAGCCGGTATCGCGGGTTCCGTCCTTCAGAGCCCAGGACCGGATCGCATTGGCGAAGCGCGAGGCGAGTTTTTTCGAAACGGTATCCTGCCGCCCGACCCGCTGCCCGGCAACGATGCCGATCGCGTCGGACCCCTCGGCCAGAAGCGGCGCGAAAAGTTTCGGCAGTTCCTCGGGCGGATTCTGGCCGTCGCCGTCGAGCGTACAGACAATCGACCCGCTGGCCGCCAGCACGCCGCTGTGGACAGCCGCACTTTGTCCGCCCGAGCGGTCATGGCGCAGCAGCCGGAGGTTCGGATGGCTGTCCATCCGGCGGTTCACGACGCCGGCGGTGTCATCGTCGGACCCGTCGTCGACGACGATGACCTCGTAATCCCCATGCGCGGCGCAGGCTGCGTCGATCCCGTCGAGCAGCGTCTCGATATTCTCCGCCTCGTTCTTCGCGGGAATGACTATGGAAACCGTAACCATGGGCGCCCCGGAAGTCGGCTTGTGTCAATGTATCGGGTCTGCGTCTGGCGGTGGTACTTCACCGGACTGCGATTGTAAATGAGCGCGGGTCGCGGTCAGCGCAAGCGCAGGGGTGGCGTTGCAGGTGTGGCGACGACCTGACCCAGGCGCCGTTCGCGGTGGAACGTGTAGATGCCGGTTGCGATGATGATGCCCGCACCCACAAGGGTAAGCGTGTCCGGCAGTTCTGCGAAAGCGACCCAACCCAGTGCAATGGCGAAGACAAGGGCGGTGTAGCGGAACGGCGCGACGACTGCGACCTCTCCGACACGCATCGCCATCACGATAAGCAGATATCCCAGGATCAGGAACGCGGCGGCCATGCCGATGAGCGCTGCGATGCCCGGCCGGACCGGCGCCCAGCCGGAAAATGGCAAAAGACAGGCGGCCGCAACGGTGACCGAGGCACCGGCAAGGAAGGCGACGCTGATCGACGGCACCTCCGCCGAAAGGCGACGGGTGGAAAGGTCGCGGATGACGACAAATCCGACCGAAGCCAGCCCGACAAGCGCCCAGCGGTCAAATCCTTCGGTGCCGGGCCGTACGATCAACAAGACCCCGGCAAAGCCGACGCCGATCGCGGCCATCCGGCGCCAGCCAACCGGCGCCCTGAGCGCCACAGCGGCGGCCAGAGTGACGGCCAGCGGCAGCGCCTGCATGATGGCCGAGAGATTGGCCAGCGGCATATGCCGGAGCGCGGCCAAAAAGGTCAGCGTGGCCGCTACTTCGGACAAGGATCGCATGATCAGCAAACGGCCGTCCCCCGGCGGAAACCGGAACCGAAGCCGACCCTGCCGCATGCCGATCACGACAAGCGCCAGAACCGCGAGCGCGCCGCGCAGAACAATCGCCTGCGCCAGCGGCAGTTCCGCCGTCACCGCCTTCATGCAGCTGTCGTTGATCGTGAAGGCCGCCATGGCGAGGCTCATATAGAACGCCCCGCGCAGGTTTTCGTTCGCGATCATGCCTGCCCCTGATCCCGCGCGGCCATTGAAGCCATCTTCAGCGCTCCGGCAAGGCGGTCGGGCTCAATGCCGAAACGGCGGCGCAGGGTGTAGCGCGCCGGACCGGGTTCCATCGGGTCAGCGAAGTTGCGACCGGTCACGGTGCTGTCGTTCCACCCGTGGACGCCGCGCACGAACATGATCTGATCCTGAAGGCTGAGCGTTGTCATGTGACGATAGACCAGATGATGCGGGTAATCGAAGACCGATTTATCGTGATCCGGGGGCATGAAAAGTGTCAGCGCCGGGGTCCAGCAGGACGCCGCCACCCTGTGCACGCTGACCTCTTGGCCGGTTCCGTTCAGCGCCAGCCCCTTGCAGTGATCGAGCGCGACGAGCGGCTGAAAGGCATAGGCCGGTGCGGCGAGGGCCTCGAAATCCGACCGCACGCGCCGGACGTAATCGGTGGCGACCGCGTCGTCATCGTCGAGCCGGAACTGCGCGACGATATCGGCGCTTTTGTCGACCCGGTCCAGCATCACCTGGCGTGAGACTTCGCGCAGACGTCCGGGCGGCAGGAACAGAAGCTCGATCGGCGGTACATCCGCGACAAGTTGTTGCAGATGGCCGCGCCATGGTTCGGGATAATCCTCGCCCGTCGCGATCACGAGGTGGAAATCGGGATCGCTCTGCGCCCGGATCGATGGCATGAACACATGCTCGAACCATGCCATCCGCGTGGTCAGGCGCAGCGGATCGTAAAGCTCGCGTCGGCGCTCTTCGAAATCCTGCGACGGCTTCTGAAACCCGTTGGTCACGAGAAGCGAAAAGCGGCACATTCCAAGGACCTGAATTCGCAAGGTTTACCTTTCCGTGCCGGGTCTTCTGCCGGGGGTGGTTCCGGCGGGGGCAGGATGTGGTTGCCCTACCCGCTTGTCAATCGCCCACAAAAAAGCCCCCCGCCGATGGCGGAGGGCCATTTATCAGTCAGGCACGCAGACCGTCAGTCGCGGCTTTCGTAGGTTTCCACCAGACCGCTGTCGATATCCATGTCGATCACGTCGTCCAGCACCTCTTCGCTCGGCGCGGCAAGCTGGGCGGCCTGCTCGGCCTCGGCCTTGCGCTGTTCGATGACCGACTGGTCACGGTCATGGGCGATCTTACGCACGCGCATGGTCGCGCCACCGGTACCGGCCGGGATCAGGCGGCCCACGATGACGTTCTCTTTCAGGCCGACCAGACGGTCGCGCTTGCCCTGAACCGAAGCCTCGGTCAGGACCCGCGTGGTTTCCTGGAACGATGCCGCCGAGATGAACGACCGGGTCTGGAGCGAGGCCTTGGTGATACCAAGGAGCACCGGCTCGCCCGTGGCGGGGGTGCCGCCGCGCGCGATGACCTTGTCGTTCTCTTCGTCGAACTCCGACTTGTCGATATGCTCGCCCTTCAGAAGCGTCGAATCCCCAGAGTCGAGAATTTCGATCTTCTGCAGCATCTGGCGGACGATCACCTCGATATGCTTGTCGTTGATCTTCACGCCCTGAAGCCGGTAGACGTCCTGCACCTCATCGATGAGGTAGTCGGCCAAGGCCTCGATCCCCATGATGCGCAGGATGTCATGCGGCGCCGGGTTGCCGTCCATGATGTAGTCGCCCTTCTGGACATGGTCACCTTCCTGAACCGGAATGTGCTTGCCCTTCGGCACCATGTATTCGACCGGCTGCAAGGACTCGTCGATCGGCTCGATGGTGATCCGACGCTTGTTTTTGTAGTCCTTGCCGAAGCGGACATAGCCCTCGATCTCGGCGATGATGGCGTGATCCTTCGGACGACGCGCTTCGAAGAGTTCCGCCACGCGGGGAAGACCCCCGGTGATGTCCTTCGTCTTCGCACCTTCGCGCGGGATACGCGCCACGACGTCACCAGCCTTGATGTCCTGCCCGTCTTCGATCGACAGAATGGCGTCGACCGACATCGGGTAGCTGACCGGGTTGCCGGCATCGTTGCGCACAGGCTCGCCCGTCGCCGGGTCCATCACGATGATCTCCGGTTTCAGATCGCTGCCCTTGGGCGCAGTGCGCCAGTCGGTGACGATCTTCTGGGTCATGCCCGTCGCTTCGTCGGTATCGTCGCGGACCGAGATGCCCGAAACGAGGTCGACGAATTTCGCCACACCCGCCTTTTCAGCGATGATCGGCAGGGTGTACGGATCCCATTCAAAGAGCTTGGCGCCACGCTTGACGGTCTGGCCGTCCTTGACGTGGATTTTCGCACCATAGCTGATCTTGTGGGCAGCCCGTTCCTGACCGTTCTCGTCGATGATCGCGATCTGCATGCTCCGGCCCATGACGATCTGCTCGCCATTTTCGTTTTCCAGAAGCATCGGGTTGCGGAACTCGACCTTGCCTTCCTGGCTGGCTTCCTGGAAGGACTGCTGGCCACCTTGCGCGATACCGCCGATGTGGAAGGTCCGCATCGTCAGCTGCGTGCCCGGTTCGCCGATCGACTGGGCGGCGATGATACCGACCGCTTCGCCGATATTGACCTGAGTACCACGGGCAAGGTCGCGACCGTAGCAGGCCGCGCAGATGCCGTCCTCGGCCTCGCAGGTCAGGGCCGAGCGGATACGGACAGACGCGACGCCCGCGGCTTCCACCGCGTCCGCCTTGCGTTCGTCGATCAGCTCACCCGCACGGACGATCACCTCATCCGAACCCGGAACCAGCACGTCATCGGCCGAGGTCCGGCCGAGGATGCGCTCGCTCAGCGGCGAGACAACTTCACCGTCATTGACGGCGGCCGAGGCCGTGATCGCCCGGTCGGTGCCGCAATCCGGCATCCGCACGATGCAATCCTGCGCCACGTCCACAAGACGGCGGGTCAGGTAGCCCGAGTTCGCGGTCTTGAGCGCGGTATCGGCCAGACCCTTGCGGGCGCCGTGGGTCGAGTTGAAGTATTCAAGAACGGTCAGACCTTCCTTGAAGTTCGAGATGATCGGCGTCTCGATGATCTCGCCCGACGGCTTGGCCATCAGGCCGCGCATACCGCCAAGCTGCTTCATCTGAGCGGGCGAACCCCGGGCACCGGAGTGCGACATCATGTAGACGCTGTTTGGCTCTTTCTCGGCGCCCGCATCGTCTTTGCGAACGGCAGAGATTTCGCCCATCATCGCGTTGGCGACGGCGTCGGAACATTTCGACCAGGCATCGACGACCTTGTTGTACTTCTCACCCTGGGTGATCAGACCGTCCATGTATTGCTGTTCGAATTCCTTCACCTGATCGCGGACCTCGTTGACGATGGTCCACTTCGAATCCGGGATGACCATGTCATCCTTGCCGAAGGAGATGCCCGCCTTGAAGGCTTCGCGGAAGCCCATGCCCATGATCTGGTCACAGAAGATGACCGACTCTTTCTGACCGCAGAAGCGGTAGACGGTGTCGATGACGTTCTGCACGTCCTTCTTCCTGAGAAGACGGTTCACAAGGTCGAATGGCGCCTTGGTGTTCTTCGGCAGAAGCGCGCCCAGCCGCACGCGGCCCGGGGTGGTTTCGAACCGCTTCAGAACTTCGTTGCCTTCCTCGTCGATCTGGGGAATGCGCGCGGTGATCTTGGCGTGCAGATGCACAGCACCCGCGTCAAGCGCGTGCTGAACCTCATCGACCGAGGCAAAGACCATGCCTTCGCCCTGCATCCCTTCACGCATCATCGACACGTAGTAGAGACCCAGAACCATGTCCTGCGACGGAACGATGATCGGCGCGCCGTTGGCGGGCGACAGAACGTTGTTCGTCGACATCATCAGGACGCGCGCTTCCAGCTGGGCTTCCAGCGAAAGCGGCACGTGAACGGCCATCTGGTCACCGTCGAAGTCGGCGTTGAAGGCCGAGCAGACGAGCGGGTGAAGCTGGATCGCCTTGCCTTCGATCAGGACCGGCTCGAACGCCTGAATGCCCAGACGGTGCAGCGTCGGCGCGCGGTTCAGAAGGACCGGATGCTCGCGGATCACCTCGTCGAGGATATCCCAGACTTCCGGACGCTCTTTCTCCACGAGCTTCTTGGCCTGCTTGACGGTCGAGGAAAGCCCCTTCGCCTCAAGCCGCGAGTAGATGAACGGCTTGAAGAGTTCGAGCGCCATCTTCTTCGGCAGACCGCACTGATGCAGCTTCAGTTCCGGGCCGGTCACAATGACCGAACGGCCCGAGAAGTCGACGCGCTTACCCAGAAGGTTCTGACGGAAGCGGCCCTGCTTACCCTTAAGCATGTCCGACAGCGACTTCAGCGGGCGCTTGTTGGCGCCCGTGATGACACGGCCACGGCGGCCGTTGTCGAACAGAGCGTCGACCGATTCCTGCAGCATCCGCTTTTCGTTGCGGACGATGATGTCGGGCGCGCGCAGTTCAATGAGCCGCTTCAGACGGTTGTTCCGGTTGATAACCCGGCGATAAAGGTCGTTCAGGTCCGAGGTCGCGAAACGGCCACCATCCAGCGGCACCAGCGGGCGCAGCTCCGGCGGGATGACCGGAACGACGGTCAGCACCATCCATTCCGGGCGGTTGCCGGATTCGATGAAGTTCTCAACGATCTTCAGCCGCTTGATGATCTTCTTCGGCTTCAGTTCCCCGGTCGCTTCCTTCAGCTCCTCGCGCAGCTGCTCGGCGGTCGCCTCAAGGTCGATCGCGGCCAGCATCTCGCGGATCGCTTCCGCGCCGATATTGGCGGTGAAAGCATCGGCGCCATACTGGTCCTGCGCGTCGAGGTATTCCTCTTCGGTCAGAAGCTGGCCGTAGGAGAGATCCGTCAGACCCGGCTCGATCACAACGTAGTTCTCGAAATAGAGGATGCGCTCAAGATCGCGCAGCGTCATGTCGAGCATGAGGCCGATACGGCTCGGCAGCGATTTCAGGAACCAGATATGCGCGACGGGGGCGGCCAGTTCGATATGGCCCATCCGCTCGCGCCGCACCTTCTGGAGCGTCACTTCCACACCGCATTTCTCGCAGACGACGCCACGATACTTCATGCGCTTGTACTTGCCGCAGAGACATTCGTAGTCCTTGATCGGCCCGAAGATACGGGCACAGAACAGGCCGTCACGCTCCGGCTTGAACGTGCGGTAGTTGATCGTCTCGGGCTTTTTGATCTCACCGAACGACCACGACAGGATCCGCTCGGGCGAGGCGAGCGAGATCTTGATCTCGTCGAACTGCTTCGGCGGGGTCAGCGGGTTGAACGGGTTGGTTGAGAGTTCCTGGTTCATCTTGCGTCCTTCATATCAGGGGATGGGAAAGTGGGGGCGCGTACGCCCTCACTCCTCCTCCGCATCCAGGAGTTCCATGTTGAGGCCGAGGCCCCGCACTTCCTTGACGAGAACGTTGAACGATTCCGGCACGCCGGCCTCGAAATTGTCCTCGCCCTTGACGATGCTTTCGTAGACTTTCGTCCGGCCCGCCACGTCGTCCGACTTGACGGTAAGCATCTCCTGCAGGGTGTAGGCGGCACCGTAGGCTTCCAGCGCCCAGACCTCCATTTCCCCGAAACGCTGGCCGCCGAACTGGGCCTTGCCGCCCAGGGGCTGCTGCGTGACGAGGCTGTAAGGCCCGGTCGACCGCGCGTGGATCTTGTCATCGACAAGGTGGTGAAGCTTCAGAAGATACTTCACACCGACGGTGACCTTCCGCGCGAACTTCTCGCCGGTGCGGCCGTCGAAGAGGTCCGACTGGCCGGACTGGTCAAAGCCCGCCCGCATCAGCGCGTCGTTGACATCCGCTTCCTTGGCGCCGTCGAAGACCGGCGTCGCGATCGGAACGCCACGTTTCACCGTGTCGGCCCGTTCGACCAGCATGTCCTCATCAAGCGAGGCGAAGCCTTCTTCGTAGGCCTCATCGCCATAACCGTGGCGCAGCGCATCCCGTACCGGGGTGAGGTCGCCAGTGCGGCGGTAGTCCTGAAGTGCGTCGTCGATGCGCAGACCCAGACCGCGCGCGGCCCAGCCCATATGCGTTTCAAGGATCTGACCGACGTTCATCCGGCTCGGCACGCCGAGCGGGTTCAGCACCATGTCAACCGGGGTCCCGTCGCCGAGGAAGGGCATGTCTTCCATCGGAACGACCTTGGAAACCACACCCTTGTTGCCGTGACGGCCGGCCATCTTGTCGCCCGGCTGCAGCTTGCGCTTCACCGCGACGAAGACCTTGACCATCTTCATGACGCCCGGCGGCAGATCGTCGCCACGACGGACCTTCTCGACCTTGTCCTCGAACCGGTGCTCGAGCGCGCGTTTCTGCGCCTCGAACTGGGCGTTGAGGGCCTCGACGTTCTGGGCATCTGCCTCTTCGCCGAGGGCAAGCTGCCACCACTGGCCGCGCGAGAGCGATTCCAGCAGTTCCTCGTCAATCTTGGCGTTCGGCTTGATGCCTTTCGGGCCTTTGACAGCCGTCTTGCCGAGGATCATGGACTTCAAGCGCGCATAGATGTTGCGCTCAAGGATCGCCTGTTCGTCGTCGCGGTCACGCGCCAGACGTTCGACTTCCTCACGCTCGATCTGCAGCGCGCGTTCGTCCTTGTCGACGCCGTGGCGGTTGAAGACGCGAACCTCAACGACCGTCCCGAAATCGCCCGGCGGAAGCCGGAGCGAGGTGTCGCGCACGTCGGACGCCTTTTCACCGAAGATGGCGCGGAGGAGCTTTTCTTCCGGCGTCATCGGGCTTTCGCCCTTCGGCGTGATCTTGCCCACGAGGATATCGGCCGGCCCCACTTCGGCGCCGATATAGACAATGCCCGCCTCGTCGAGGTTGCGCAAAGCTTCTTCGCCGACATTCGGGATGTCGCGGGTGATTTCCTCAGGCCCAAGCTTGGTGTCACGGGCGGCGACTTCGTATTCCTCGATATGGATCGAGGTGAAGACGTCGTCGCGCACGATGCGCTCGGAGATCAGGATCGAGTCTTCGTAGTTGTAGCCGTTCCACGGCATGAAGGCGACGATGACGTTCTTGCCGAGCGCCAGTTCCCCCATATCCGTCGACGGGCCATCGGCGATGACCTCGTTCTTGGTGACCTTGTCGCCCACCTTCACCAGCGGACGCTGGTTGATGCAGGTGTTCTGGTTCGACCGCTGGAACTTGCGCAGACGATAGATGTCGACGCCGGCATCACCAACCTCGAGATCCTCGGTCGCACGGACAACGATACGGGTCGCATCGACCTGGTCGATGATCCCGCCACGCTTTGCCATGATCGCCGCGCCCGAATCCTCGGCCACGACGGCCTCGATCCCGGTGCCGACGAAGGGCGCATCCGCCTGCAGAAGCGGCACGGCCTGACGTTGCATGTTCGAGCCCATCAGCGCGCGGTTCGCGTCGTCGTTCTCAAGGAACGGGATGAGCGAGGCCGCAACCGAAACGAGCTGCTTCGGCGACACGTCGATCAGGTCCACGACGTCGGGCGGGTTCAGCATGAATTCGCCCGCCTGACGGGTCGAGACGAGGTCATTCTTGAACTTGCCGGTCTCATCGAGCTGCGCGTTGGCCTGCGCGACCGTGTGGCGCATCTCTTCGGTGGCGGACATGTAGTGGACTTCGTCCGTCACCTGACCGTCCTTGACCTTGCGGTAGGGGGTCTCGATGAAGCCGTACTTGTTCACGCGCGCAAAGGTCGCAAGCGAGTTGATCAGACCGATGTTCGGGCCTTCCGGCGTTTCGATCGGGCACATCCGGCCATAGTGCGTCGGGTGAACGTCGCGCACCTCAAAGCCCGCGCGTTCCCGCGTCAGACCACCCGGCCCTAGTGCCGAAAGGCGCCGCTTGTGCGTCACTTCCGACAGCGGGTTGGTCTGGTCCATGAACTGCGAAAGCTGCGAGGAGCCGAAGAATTCGCGCACTGCAGCCGCGGCCGGTTTCGCGTTGATCAGATCCTGCGGCATGACGGTGTCGATCTCGACCGAGGACATGCGCTCCTTGATCGCGCGCTCCATACGCAGAAGACCGACGCGGTACTGGTTCTCCATCAGCTCGCCGACCGAACGCACCCGACGGTTGCCCAGGTGGTCGATATCGTCGATCTCGCCCTTACCGTCGCGCAGTTCCACCAGAGCCTTGACGCAGGCGATGATGTCGTCGCGGTCCAGCGTGCGCTGGGTGTCGGGCTTGTCGAGGTCGAGACGCATGTTCATCTTGACCCGGCCGACGGCCGAGAGGTCATAGCGCTCCTTGTCGAAGAAGAGCGTGTCGAAGAGCGCCGAGGCGGCTTCGACGGTGGGCGGCTCACCCGGACGCATGACACGGTAGATGTCCATGAGCGCGGTGTCGCGGTTCATGTTCTTGTCCGCCGCCATCGTGTTGCGGATGTAGGGACCGACATTGACGTTGTCGATGTCGAGGATCGGGATCGAGGTGATGCCGTTGTCCAGGAGGACCTTCAGCGTGCCGCCAGTGATCTCGCCATCCTTGTCGATGACCTGGGTCAGCTCGTCCCCGGCCTCAACATAGATCGCGCCAGTTTCCTCGTTGATGATGTCCTTGGCGACGAAACGGCCGAGGATATGGTCGAAGGGCACCAAAAGTTCGGTGATCTTGCCCTCGTCGATCCATTTCTTGACCATGCGCGGCGTGGCCTTGTCGCCCGCCTTGCAGATCACTTCGCCCGTGGCCGCATCCACGAGGTCATAGGTCGGACGCGTGCCGCGCACACGTTCGGGGAAGAACTTGGTCACCCAGCCCTTGTTCTTCTTCAGCTTGAATTCGACCGTGTTGTAATAGGCATCCATGATGCCTTCCTGATCGAGGCCGAGCGCGTAGAGGAGCGTCGTAACCGGCAGCTTCCGACGACGGTCGATACGCGCGAACACGATATCCTTGGCATCGAATTCGAAATCGAGCCAGGAGCCGCGATATGGAATGATGCGGCACGCAAAAAGAAGCTTGCCCGAGGAGTGGGTCTTGCCCTTGTCGTGGTCGAAGAACACGCCGGGCGAACGGTGCATCTGGGAAACGATCACGCGCTCGGTGCCGTTGACGATGAAGGTGCCGTTCGGCGTCATCAGGGGCATGTCGCCCATGTAGACGTCCTGCTCCTTGATGTCCTTCACGGACCGGGCACCGGTATCCTCGTCGACATCGAACACGATCAGGCGCAGCGTCACTTTCAGCGGCGCGGCGTAGGTCATGTCGCGGGTCTGACATTCCTCGACATCGTATTTCGGCTTCTCAAGTTCGTATTTCACGAACTCCAGAATGGCGTTCTCGTTGAAATCCTTGATCGGGAAAACCGACTGGAAGACCCCTTTGATGCCCTCGCCGTCAAGCGGCTGAGGCTGGTCACCGGATTTCAGAAACAGGTCATAGGAAGATTTCTGAACCTCAATGAGGTTCGGCATCTCAAGGACTTCGCGGATTTTGCCGAAGTATCTGCGGATACGCTTCTGGCCAACGGTCGCTTGCGCCATGCTCGTCGTCACCTTTCGTCTCTTCGCGGGTGTGGTACCGTCGGGGACACGGGACCACGCCGCTTGCGAATGAAGGGGGCCGGTTCAATTCATGCCCTCCGTCCCACCGGAAAGCTCCCGAACCGTTAACCTCGCCTTGGAAGGGACATCCTTTACGTCAGGGCAATGGAAGCCCCTTCCAAGACAGGTTCGGCTGGGCCCGGGGAATGCCCGGACCCAGCCATATTCTCACGTCGGGACCGAAGCCCCGGACGACTACTTGAGCTCGACCTTGGCGCCAGCCTCTTCGAGCTTCTTCTTGATCTCTTCGGCTTCGGCCTTCGCCGCGCCTTCCTTGACCTTGCCGCCGGCCTCAACGAGGTCCTTGGCTTCTTTCAGGCCGAGACCGGTGATCGCGCGCACTTCCTTGATCACGTTGATCTTCTGTGCGCCGGCGTCGGTCAGGACGACGTCGAATTCGGTCTTTTCTTCCGCAGCTTCAGCAGCGGCAGCCGGACCAGCAGCCATCATGACGGCACCACCGGCGGCCGGCTCGATGCCATATTCGTCCTTCAGGATGGTCTTGAGTTCCTGCGCTTCGAGAAGCGTCAGGCCCACGATTTGTTCGGCGAGTTTCTTCAGATCAGCCATTTCTCTGTTCCGTTCCTAAGTTTGTGATCCAACGACGGGTTTCACCCCACGAAGGCACTAGATTGCTCACGCGGCTTGCCGCTCTTCCAAAGTGGAAAGGATGCCCGCGATGTTCGAAGCAGGTGCGCCAATGGCCCCGGCGATGTTCGAAGCGGGGGCGCCGATGCAGCCGACGATGGAAGCGATAAGCTCCTCGCGCGACGGCATGGCGGCCACGGCTTTGACACCGGCCTGGTCCAGAGCCGTATCGCCCATAGCGCCACCAAGAATTTCGAACTTCTCGTTCTTCTTGGCATAGGCATCCGCGACCTTCGCAGCAGCGACAGGGTCCTCGGAATAGGCGAGTACGGTCATACCCGTGAGAAGGTCACCGATGCTTGCGCAGGGCTTTCCCTCAAGGGCGATCTTGGCGAGCCTGTTCTTGGCGACGCGGACGGACCCACCCGCTTCACGCATGGATGCGCGCAGGTCCTGCATCTGAGCAACTGTCATGCCTTCGTAGTGGGCAACCACCACGACGCCAGAGCTTTCAAAGATCTGGCCGAGTTCCTCGACCACTTTCTCTTTCTGGGCTCTATCCACAGTTTCACTCCAAGTATGGGGGTTTCCCCCCGGCTCAGTTCTGGTCCCCGAAAGGACCGTTCGGGTCCGTGATGGTCCCGAGGCCAGGATCGCCCGAGGCTAGCCCCGGTAAATCTCGTCTCGTTCCCCATCTCAGGAAGGATTTATGGGGTCTCCCCCACCCTCCGTCTCGGACAGGACGAGGCCTTTGCAGGCCCCGCCATTCGCCGGATCAAAGACCCGGCAAATTCTTACTGGGCGCTCGCCGACGCGAGGTCGACCGACACGCCCGGGCCCATGGTCGAGGACAGCGACACCTTCTTGAGGTAGGTGCCCTTCGCGCCCGTGGGCTTGGCCTTGGAGACCGCGTCGATGAAGGCGCGGACGTTTTCCGCCAGCTTGCCCTCGTCGAACGAGACCTTGCCGATACCGGCATGGATCACACCGGCCTTTTCGACCTTGAACTGGACTTCGCCGCCCTTCGCCGCCTCGACAGCCGCTTTCACGTCCATCGTCACGGTGCCGACCTTCGGGTTCGGCATCAGGTTGCGCGGGCCGAGGATCTTACCCAGACGGCCGACGACCGGCATCATGTCCGGGGTCGCGATGCAGCGATCGAACTCGATCTTGCCCGACTGGATCGTCTCCATCAGGTCTTCGGCACCGACGATATCGGCACCCGCCGCGGTGGCCTCATCAGCCTTGGCGCCGCGGGCAAAGACCGCAACGCGCACCGTCTTGCCAGTGCCGTTCGGGAGCGTCACGACGCCACGGACCATCTGGTCGGCGTGACGGGGATCGACACCCAGGTTCATCGCGATTTCAAGCGTCTCGTCGAACTTGGCCGACGCGGCGCCCTTGATCAGCTTGACGGCATCCTCGACCGAGAGGTTCGACTTGCCTTCGAAAGCGGCCTTCGCGGCCGTTGTGCGTTTTCCGAGCTTGGCCATGACTTACCCCTTCACCTCGATACCGATCGAACGGGCGGAGCCGAGGATGATCTGCATCGCGGCTTCGACGTCGTTCGCGGAAAGGTCCTTCATCTTGGCTTCGGCGATTTCACGCACCTGGGCCACGGTCACGTAGCCAGCGGTCTCACGACCCGGCTTTTCCGAACCCTTCGGACGGTTACGCTTGCCAACCGGCTTCAGGCCGGCCGCCTTCTTGAGGTAGAAGGACGCCGGCGGCGTCTTCGTCTCGAAGCTGAACGACTTGTCGGCATAGTAGGTGATCACGGTCGGAACCGGGGCGCCCTGCTCCATCTCCTGCGTCTTGGCGTTGAACGCCTTGCAGAATTCCATGATGTTGATGCCGCGCTGGCCCAGAGCCGGACCAACGGGGGGCGACGGGTTTGCAGCACCCGCCTTGATTTGCAGCTTGAGCTGCCCAACCACTTTCTTGGCCATCTGGCCTCTCCTTCATCACTGGCACCCGGGTGGGGTGCAGTTTAGTGGTCCGGTCCGGGCCCTAGCCCTCGCCTCCCACGGTTCACACGTCAGGCGACTTTTTGCACCTGCGTGAATTCCAGCTCGACCGGCGTCGGCCGGCCGAAGATCGACACCGTCACCTTCAGGCGGCTCGAATCCTCGTCCACTTCCTCGACCATACCCGAGAAGCCGTCGAACGGCCCGTCGGTCACCTTCACCTGCTCGCCAACCTCGAAACGGATCAGATTGCGCGGCGCGGCCTCGCCTTCCTCGACGCGGTTCAGGATCGCGTTCACCTCGGCGTCCCGCATCGGCATCGGCTTGCCCTGGGGGCCAAGAAAGCCGGTCACGCGGTTGATCGAGGTGATCAGGTGATAGCCCCGGTCGGTCATTTCCATATGCACCAGCACATAGCCCGGCATGAAGCGGCGCTCAGACGTCACCTTCTTGCCGCGACGGATCTCCAGCACTTCCTCGGTCGGCACGAGAACCTCGTCGATCTCGTCCTCAAGGCCCTTCTCGGCGACCGAATGCTTGATCTGTTCGGCGATCTTCTTCTCGAAATTCGAGAGAACGCTCACCGAATACCACCGCTTCGCCATCTGCCTTCGACCCCGCTCGACCGGTGATACGTCACCGGATTATTCCAGAATTCCAATGGGTTGCCCCAGCTTTGCCCGAACAAAAAACAGCGCGCATACCGAATCGTTGCGCGCCGGTGCCGGGAAAGTTGGCCTCAACTACAAGCCTTGGCCTTGAATTTCAAGGCCGAATGACCCGTGATCAGCCGCCCAGCCCCAGCACCGCCAGAAGCCCGAACTGGATGATCCTGTCGACGAGGAAGAAGAAGAGCGACGTAATGGCCGCCATGACGAAGACCATGATCGTGGTCGTCACGACCTCCTTGCGAGTCGGCCAGTGAACCTTTGCGGTTTCCGAGCGGACCTGCTGGAGGAACTGAAGCGGATTGGTGGCCATGGTCGTGTTCGCCTTCGGTCTCGTTGCAACGGACGGGAAATACGCGGCCCCGCGCGTGAATTCAAGCCTGTCCGGTCGTTTCCTATGACGGTGGCTGGCTGAAACCCACCTTACGGGCCAAGCTGTGGGCCGGAAACGTCGGGATTGATGAACTCTGCTTCGATCCGGATCGCGAACTCGTCACCGACCACCAGCGTGGTGCCCGGTGACGGGATGCCGAATCCGATCCCGAAATCCGACCGCCAGATCGTGCCTGTCGCCGAAAAGCCCAGATGATTGACCGAAAACATGCGCCGGGTGTGACCGGCGTCCAGAAGATAATGTCCTGCAGGGGCTTCGGTCGGCTTCGGAGTGATGGCTGGGCTTTCCTCCGCCACGCTAGCGGCGCCGAGACCAACTATCAAAACGGTCGCAGCCAGCTTGGACCGAAACATCACAATGACCCTCATGACCTCGTTTACCACGATCCGGTCCGTGCCGGGTGAATTCAACAAGCGCGCAATCGCTGCGCGCTAATCGGCGCGGCTCCGCCGCCGACAATCTGCTGGAATTCCCCCGGCCGCATGCCCAAAGTGGCGCCAGAACGGAGAACCCGATGACCCTGACCGCACGCCTCGCCGATCTTCTCGGACCGGCCCATGTCCTGACCGGAGCCGACGCTGACCGCTATGGTCGCGACTGGACCGGGAAGTATGACAGCCGCCCTCTTGCTGTCCTGCGTCCGGCGAATACCGATGAGGTCGCCACCATCCTGCGTCTGGCTCAGGCCGAATCCGTGCCCATCGTGCCTGCCGGCGGGCGAACCGGCCTGACCGGCGGGACGCATGCCGAAGGCGTTCTGATGCTTTCGCTCGAACGGATGAACCAGATCCGGTCTATCCGGCCCGACGCCCGCGTCGCGGTGGTCGAAGCGGGGGTGATCCTGTCGTCACTGCATGACGCCGCCGCGGCAGAGGGCCTTTATTTCCCGCTCTGGTTCGGCGCGCGCGGGTCCGCCACGATCGGCGGAGTCCTGTCGACCAATGCCGGCGGGTCAAACGTCCTGCGCTACGGTTCCACCCGCGCACTTTGCCTCGGGCTGGAGGTGGTGCTGGCCGATGGCAGGGTGATGAACCTGATGTCGGAACTGCACAAGGACAATTCCGGTTACGACCTGAAGGACCTCTTCATCGGCGCCGAGGGAACGCTGGGGATCATCACGGCGGCGGTCATGAAACTCGTCCCCGCGCCCCGCGCCCACGCGACTGCAATGCTTGCCGTATCGTCGCTTGACGCGGCGCTGACGCTTCTCAACCGCTTGCAGGAGGCGACCGGCGGCCTAGTCGAAGCCTTTGAATTCATGCCGCGTGACTACATGGAACAGCTCCGCGACCGCCGCCCGGACCTCGGCCAGCCCTTCACCGAGATCCATGATGTGACGATCCTTGTCGAGCTTGGCGCCACCGCCCCGCGTGACACGGCGCCCGGACCTGACGGTGCCGTTCCCCTGACGGCCCTTCTCGAAGACACGCTTGGCGCGATGCTGGAAGAGGGGCTGATCCTCGACGCGGTCATCGCATCCTCCGAGGCCCAGCGCTCGGCGATCTGGGCGCGGCGTGAGGCAGCGGCTGAGATCGCGACCGGTGTTGGCCACAGCGTCGACTTCGATGTGGCGCTGCCGCTCGACCGGGTGGAGATGTTTCTGAGCCGGATGCAGGCGGACCTGCAAAGGATCGACCCCGGAGCATGGACCAATACGGTCGGCCATCTCGGTGACGGGAACATTCACCTTGCCGTCTTCCCGACGCGCGAGGATTCCGCGCTCGACAACCGTCTGACTGAAGACGTTGAGGAAATCGTGCGTGAACTTGGCGGCTCCTTCTCGGCCGAACACGGGATCGGCCTGTCGAAACTTCCCTCGATGCGGCGGCGGAAGGACCCCGTGGCGCTCGACATGATGCGGGCGGTGAAGGCCGCATTCGATCCGAAGAACATCCTGAACCCCGGAAAAACCCTACCCGACGCGACGTCCTGACATCCCGGCCCCGGCGTCAGTCTTGACCTGAACCTACCAGCGGCGGACTCTGGCGCCGCTTTGACAGGGGAGTCACATGGACCGACTGGCGCTGATGTTCAGACACCGTTCGATCCTCGGCGTTGCCGCCGCGATCATGATCGGCGTCGGTATCGTCGCCAGTTCCGGCATCGCATGGCTCTGGGCACTGGCCCTGCTTGGCATTCCGGCCCAGATGCTGAACGAATACAATATGCACCGGTTCATCCTCCACCTGCGGCCGCCTCAACGGCAGTGGCAGTTCGACCTGCTCTACCGCGCGCATTACGGGCATCATGACTTTCCGACCAACCGCGAGCTTTTCTTCGCGCCGGATTTCGTGGTCTTCCCGGCCCTTGCGATCAACTTCGTGCTGGTCTGGGGTATTCTGGCCCTGTTTGGCGCCGCATGGGCCATTCCCGGCGCGGCGGCCATTGTGCTGATCGGCGGCGGCACGACATTCTTTGCTTATGAGTGGTTCCATTCGACGGCCCACCTGCCGGTGAAAAAGACCGCCGTCGAACGCCACGTTACGACGCTGCACAACCAGCATCATTTCCGCGATTTCTCGAAATGGTTCCACGTCACGGCAGGGGGCGAGATCATCGACCGGGCGATGGGGACGGCGATCGATAAGGACGCCTTGAAATCTCAGCAGCGGATCGAATTCATCCGCACGCTCGGTTTGCGTCCCGACGATCCCCGACTCGTCGCGGCGCGACACCGCTTTGCCGGTCGCTACGGGTTGACTGACGACGAGATCACCCGCGCCGCCCGCGCCTGAAATTCAGCTTTCAGGAATGTTGCGGCTGACACTCGGCCCGCTCAACGCCAGTCGAAAAAGTCCGCAGGTGCCTGCGACAGAAGCTCCCGCGCAAGATCGGACCCGGCCTCGGCGGCGTCAGCCGCGGCGAACCGCCGTTCACCCCGGATCACCTCCGACCCGTCGGGGCGCAGGATTTCACCGCGCAGCCACAATCCCGCGCCTTCATGCACGGCAAGCCCGGCAATCGGCGTTTCGCATGACCCGTCAAGCGTCGCGAGGAACGCGCGCTCGGCGGTCAGCCGCTCGGCGGTCGGGGCATCGTGGATCGCCGCCAGCAACTCGCCCGCGCGCGCACAGCTTTCGCGCCGCTCGATCCCGATTGCACCCTGCGCGACGGCAGGCAACATCTCCTCGACCTCGATCGCGCCTTTCGCGACATAGCCCATACCCAGACGGTTAAGCCCGGCCATGGCAAGAAACGTCGCCGTGGCGACACCATCCTCAAGCTTTTTCAGCCGCGTCTGCACATTGCCGCGGAACTCCACCAGCTTCAGGTCCGGCCGCCGGTTGGCAAGCTGCGCGCGCCGCCGCAGCGAGGACGAACCGACAACCGCCCCGTCGGGCAGGTCTGCGAGCGAGGCGACTTTGGGCGAGACAAAGGCATCGCGCACGTCTTCACGCGGCAGGTAGCAGTCGAGCACCAGCCCAGCGGGCTGTTCGACCGGCATGTCCTTCATCGAATGGACCGCGATATCGATGGCGCCCGCCAGCAGCGCCTCTTCGATTTCCTTGGTGAAAAGGCCCTTGCCGCCGATCTCCTTGAGCGGTCGGTCGGCCGCGATCAGCGCGCGGTCGTCACCGGTCGTCTTGATGATGACGATCTCGCAGCAGTCTTCCGTCAGCCCATGGGCTTCCATCAGGCGCGAACGGGTTTCGAAAGCCTGCGCCAACGCCAGCGGAGAGCCGCGGGTTCCAATCTTTAACGGTTTTTGAGCACTTGGTTTGGTCATGCCCCCGGCATAGCCGCGACAGATTGCCCGCGCAATGGGCCCAATCCCGGGATCGCCTTGACATCCCGTCGCAGGGCGGGGTCAAAGAGGCGACGGAGGCATCATGACCAAGAAAATCCTGCGCGCCCTTGCCGGTGAAACCCTGCCCACCCCGCCCATCTGGATGATGCGGCAGGCAGGCCGCTATCTGCCTGAATATAAGGCAACAAGGGCCGAGGCAGGGGATTTTCTGTCGCTCTGCTACAACCCCGATCTCGCGGCAGAGGTCACATTGCAGCCGATCCGCCGCTACGGTTTCGACGCGGCGATCCTGTTTGCAGATATTTTGTTGGTACCTCAGGCACTTGGTTGCGATCTCTGGTTCGAAACCGGCGAAGGGCCGCGATTGTCTACGATCGGGAATCCGGGCGACCTTGCGCGCCTGAAGGATCGCGACGGCATTCACACAACACTTGGACCTGTCTACGAAACCGTTCGCATCCTCAGGCGGGAACTGCCGTCGGAAGTAACGCTGATCGGTTTTGCCGGAGCGCCGTGGACAGTCGCGACCTACATGATCGCCGGGCGCGGCACCCCCGATCAGGGCCCGGCCCATGCACTGAAGGCCAGTGACCGGGCGACCTTCACCGCGCTCATCGACCTTCTGACCGGGGCAACCATCGACTATCTCTCGGCTCAGATCGAGGCTGGGGCCGAGGTGGTGAAGCTCTTTGACAGCTGGGCCGGATCGCTCAAGGGGCAGGATTTCGATGATTTCGCGCTGGCCCCGGCCAAACGCATCATCGCGGAACTAAAATCCCGCCATCCCGGCCTGCCCATCATTGCCTTCCCTCGGGAAGCGGGGGACCGTTACGAGGGCTTTGCGAAAGCCACCGGCGCCGATTGCGTCGCGCTCGACAATTCGGTGGCGGCGGAATGGGCGGCGGCGCATGTGCAGAAGGATGGATGCGTTCAGGGCAACCTCGACCCTTCGCTGCTGGTGACCGGCGGCGACAGGCTGGTGAGCGAAACGAAGCGGATCGTAGCAGCCTTTTCGAAAGGCCCACATATCTTCAATCTCGGCCACGGGATCACCCCCGATGCCGATCCCGAGAACGTGCACCGCATGATTGAAGCCGTGCGCGGCTGAGCCCTTAAAGACCACGCGAAAAGAGCGATATGCCGGGGGCGACGCCTATCTGCAGCCCAGCCAGTGCACGCATATGCCAGGCAAGGGCAAGGTTCGAGGAAATCACCGGGCGGCCAATACGCCGCTCCGCCTCGGCCGCGATCCCGGCCACGCGCAGATTGGTGCAGGAAACAAAGACCGCATCGCATTCGGCCTGCCCGGCCACCGTCTCGATGGAGGCAAGGATGCTTTCGGGTGATATCCGCGCCACAACCCTGTCGTCGCCCTCCTCGAAGGACGCGAAGGCGGTGATCTCAAGTCCGTTCGCAACAAGAAGTGCCCGCATCGCGGCCGACACGCTTTCGACATAGGGCGTCACGAAACCCAGACGCCGGACGCCCAGCGCCTGACAGGCCGCAAGCGTGGCACTGATCGGATCGGTGACCTCGGCCTCGGGATGCACCTGCCGCACACGATTTCGTACCCCCTCGGGCCCGATCACCGTAGCACCTGAGGTGCAGCCGTAGCCGACCACATCGAGCGGCCGCTCAGGCAGCATTGCAACGGCTGCTGGCAATGCGTCGGCCATGCTTGCCAAGGTCTCGGTCGTGACTTCGGGCGGCATCACGATGCGGGTGTGGTAAAGCGCGACGTCCGGTTCCGGGACAAGGAACCGCATCTCGGTTTCAAGGGTTTCGTCCGCCGGCAACACGACGAGCCCCAATGCGGCCCGCGCGCCCATCCCGACGTCGATCTCAAACGGCAACTTCATCGCTTCCCCCGAAACGGGCGGCGCCAATCGCCTCCATCCTTGTCGTCTAACGCAAATATGGGGCGAAGTTTGCCCGATGATGCACCAGAATAGTCCGAAATTAGTATCATACTGCACTTTTCATGATGCATTTCCACCTTGGCGGCTGCATCATGCTTCAACCGCAGCAGGATCACCCCAAACCGCCATGGCCTATTCCCTCGATCAATTTGATCTAAAGCTTCTCGAACTCCTCCAGCATAACTGCCGCCAGACGGCGGATGTGCTGAGCGAACATCTCGGTCTGTCGCCTGCGGCCGTCCAGAAACGGCTGAAAAAGCTGCGCGATACCGGAGTGGTCGAGGCAGAGATCGCCATGGTCAGCCCGCGTGCGGTCGGGCGCAACATGACCATCATCGTTGAAGTGTCGATGGAACGGGAAAACACCAGCGTGCTGGAAAGTTTCAAACGCCGGATGCGGGCGGAACCATTGGTCCAGCAATGTTACTACACGACCGGCGAGGCGGATTTCATGCTGATCCTCGTGGTGCGGGATATCGAAGAATACCAGACATTCACGCAGGAGAACTTTTTCGGCTCGCCTGAGGTCAGCAAGTTTACCACCTCCATCGTGATGGACCGGGTGAAGGTCGGGCTGGCGGTCAGCCTCGACGATTGATGCACCGTCCGACAGCCGACGCGACCGGTGAAAGAAAGGCAGAGAAACGATGACTGAACTGGAACGCCGGATCGCGGCCGGGCGCGGCGATGAACCTTCGGACATCGTGCTGAGGGGCGGGCAGCTTCTTGATGTCGTGACGGGTGCGCTCATCGGTGGCGACGTCGCGATCCGCGGCGATACCATCGTCGGGATCGGGGCAGACTATGACGGTCGCGAGGTGATCGACGTCACCGGCCTGACGCTCGTACCCGGTTTCATCGACACCCATCTTCATATTGAAAGCTCGCTCGTCACGCCGTTTGAATTCGACCGCTGCGTCGCCCCACGCGGGGTAACAACAGCGATCTGCGATCCGCATGAGGTCGCCAATGTGATCGGGGTCGAGG
This sequence comes from Albidovulum litorale, assembly GCF_025751495.1. Classification (GTDB taxonomy): domain Bacteria; phylum Pseudomonadota; class Alphaproteobacteria; order Rhodobacterales; family Rhodobacteraceae; genus Albidovulum; species Albidovulum litorale. Next base: position 268,851 of record NZ_JAOWKZ010000002.1, read on the forward strand.
GCATCCGCTATTTTCAGGAGGCAAGCCGTCACACGCTGATGGATATCAAGGTGCAGCTCTCCTCCTGCGTGCCCTCGACCCATATGGAGACGGCGGGCGCCCGGATCGACGCGGCGGACCTTGCGCCATTGATGAACCATCCGTCGGGCATCGGTCTGGCCGAGTTCATGAACTATCCCGGCGTCATCCACCGTGACCCGGGGGTAATGGCGAAGCTCGCGCTCTTCGAAGACGGCCATATCGACGGCCATTGCCCGCAGCTTTCGGGCCGCGACCTGAACGCCTATATCGCCGCCGGCATCCGCACCGAGCATGAGGCGACGACGGCCGAAGAGGCGCTGGAGAAGCTTTCCAAGGGGATGCGGGTACTGATCCGCGAAGGGTCGGTGTCGAAGGATCTGGAGGCTCTGGCGCCGATCCTGACCGAAGCGACATCGGCCTATCTGTGTCTCTGCACCGACGACCGCAATCCCCTGGACATCGCCGAACACGGTCATCTCGACTACATGATCCGGCGGCTGATCGAAAAGGGAGCCTCTCCACTCGCCGTCTATCGCGCGGCGTCATTGTCGGCGGCCGAAGCCTTCGGGCTGAAAGACCGCGGCCAGATTGCACCGGGCAAAAGGGCCGATATCGTCGCAGTGGATAACCTTGAGGGCTGCCATGCGCAGCTTGTGCTATGCGCTGGACGGGTCGTGAACGATGCCGCCTTCGCCGCACGGACAACCATCCCCCCGGTCGGGCGTGGCTCCGTCAAGGCGCCGGCAGTGAAGCCTGATGATTTCCGTGCCCGTGCGAACCGCCCGGAAACCGACGTGATCGGCATTATCGAAGGCAAGATCATCACCGAACATCTGAGGGAAAACATCGCAATTACAGATGGCGACAAGCGGCCCGATCCGATGCGCGACCTGATCCGCATCGCGGTGGTGGAGCGGCACGGCAAGAACGGCAACATTGCCACCGGATTCGTGAAGGGCTTCGGTCTGACGACCGGGGCGATCGCATCCACGGTCTGCCACGATCACCACAACATTGCGGCGGTCGGGGTCGACTATGCCGACATGGCGCTTGCCGCGAACCGGTTGTCGGAGATCGAAGGCGGCTTCGTTGTTGCAAATGGTGGCAAGGTGCTGGCCGAACTGGCGCTGCCGGTGGCAGGGCTGATGAGCCTTGAGCCGTTCGAGACGGTGCGGGACCGCCTCATGGTCCTGCGCGATGCCGCCAAGGGATTGGGCGTGACGCTGGAGGAACCCTTCCTGCAACTCGCCTTCCTCGCTCTGCCCGTGATCCCCGCCCTGAAGATCACTGACCGGGGCATGGTGGATGTCACAAAATTCGAGATCATTCCGGGCTAGGCCCCATCAAAGACGCGCTAAAGCTTTCGTTTCCCGTCACGATCTGAATCTGCTCCAAGGGGGATACCCTTCAGGTTAGGCCATCCTTTCACGAAACACCGCCCGCACTGCCACATATCCGTCACACGATTGTAACATCCGGTGGATTTCTTCACATCACTGCAAATATATGCCATCCCGGCTTGCTTTGGACACAATCCATAGGCACCATCCGATCAGGCCCTGCCGCAGAAAAGGAGATATGCTTGGGCATCAGCGCCTTGACCCCGCCGCCGCGTCCGGAGGATCTGCACGAAACCCTTCTGGAATTTCCCGACAACCGGCTTCTGATAGATTTGTGCGGTGAGTTTGACCGCAATCTTGCACAGATCGAGCATCAGTTAGGGGTCCATATCCTGCGCCGCGGCAATCAAGTCGCTGTCGTGGGGTCGGCTGAGGCGCGTGGCCAGGCGGCAGCGGTGCTGCAAACGCTTTATGGCAAGCTGGAATCGGGCCGCCCCATCGACGCAGGCGAGATCGACGCCGCAATCCGCATGGGCGAGGGCACGAAGGCGGAACCCACCAGTCTTGACGAACAGCTTGAGATGTTCGCGGGCGGCCGCTACGAAATCCGTACCCGCAAGAAGCAGGTCGAGCCGCGCACCGAAGCGCAGAAGGCTTATGTAAAAAACCTCTTTTCCAACGAACTGGCCTTCGGCATCGGCCCGGCCGGCACCGGCAAGACCTATCTGGCGGTCGCGGTTGGCGTCACCATGCTGATCGGCGGCCATGTCGACCGGATCATCCTGTCGCGTCCCGCGGTTGAGGCGGGCGAACGTCTGGGCTTTCTGCCCGGTGACATGAAGGAAAAGGTCGATCCCTACATGCAGCCGCTCTACGACGCGCTGAACGATTTCCTGCCCGCCAAGCAAGTGCTGAAACTGCTGGAAGAAAAACGGATCGAGATCGCGCCGCTGGCCTTCATGCGCGGGCGCACGCTCTCCAACGCGTTCGTGGTGCTGGATGAGGCACAGAACGCCACGACCATGCAGATGAAGATGTTCCTGACCCGTCTGGGCGAGGGCAGCCGCATGGTCATCACCGGCGACCGGACGCAGGTTGACCTGCCGCGTGGCGTGAATTCCGGCCTTGCCGATGCCGAGCGCATCCTGAAGGACGTGAAGGGCATCAGCTTCAACTACTTCACCGCGAAGGACGTGGTGCGTCATCCGCTTGTGGCCCGCATCATCGAAGCTTATGACGCCGAAGATGGAGTCACTGGTTGATACGATGATTGAGGACGACCGCTGGGAGGCATTTGGCCTGTCGGCGCTTGCCGATCGCGCCGCGCGCGGGGTTCTGGCCGAGCTGGGCCTGCCGGGACAGGGGTTTGAGATCAGCCTGCTGGGCTGTGACGATGCCCGCATCGCCACGCTGAACGCTGATTTCCGGGGCAAGCCTCAGCCGACCAACGTGCTCTCTTGGCCGTCGGAGGAACGCGGTGCCGAAGAGGACGGCGGCACCCCCGATCCGGTGGAACCCGGCGATGCAGAGATGCTTGAAGAACTCGGCGATATCGCCATCGCGTGGGAAACCTGCGCCCGTGAAGCGGATGAGCAGGGCAAGCCCGTGGCCGATCACGTTACGCATTTGATTGTTCACGGAGTGTTGCATTTACTCGGCTATGACCATGTAAGAGAGCGGGATGCCGCCTTGATGGAGTCGACTGAGACACGAATTCTTGTAAAAATGGGCATAGCCAACCCATATGAGTGAACCGGTGCCGAAACGGGCCGGATGATTTGGAAAGGACAAATGGGCGAAACCGCAGACGGGTCTATGATGGCGCAAGACGCGCCCGACCCCTCAGACAGTAGCGAACAGCGCGGCTTTTTTGGTCGCATCATCGACGCTTTCTCTCCCTCCGAGGCCGGTACCGACGAGCAGGCGAAGCCGCACGAGGAGGTGGGCGAACGCAACATTGGCACGCCCCTGCCCGGCATCGGCAACCTGCGCCGGATGCGGGTCGAGGATGTGGCGATCCCCAAGGCCGAGATCGTCGCGGTCCCCGTGACCGCCACGATGGACGAACTGGTTGCGAATTTCCGCCAAAGCGGCTTTTCGCGCCTGCCGGTCTTTAAGGGCACACTGGATAGCCCGCTCGGTCTCATCCACCTCAAGGATCTCGCGCTTGAGCAGGCCTTCAGCGACCCGAAACCGCGCTTTTCCCTGCGCAAGATGCTGCGTCCCCTGCTCTATGCGCCGCCCTCTATGCCCATTGGCGTTCTCTTGCAGAAGATGCAGTCAGAACGCATTCACATGGCTCTCGTCATCGACGAGTACGGCGGTGTCGACGGGCTGCTGACGATCGAAGACCTCATTGAAACCGTCATCGGAGAGATCGAGGACGAACACGATACGTCCGAAGATGGCCTGTGGCATGAGGAAAAACCGGGGCAGTACATTGTCCAGTCCCGCGCACCGCTCGATGAATTCGAGGCCGAGATCGGTATGAAACTAGCGGCCGAGGAAGAGGGCGAAGAAATTGACACGCTTGGCGGGCTCGTCTTCATGCTGGTGGGCCGGGTGCCCGCGCGCGGCGAGGTGATCCCGCACGAAAGCGGCGCCGAGTTTGAAATCGTCGACGCCGATCCCCGCCGCATCAAGCGGCTGAGGGTGCGCCTGCCACAGGCCGCAGCCTGACCGTGAAATTCCGCCCGCTGGCCTTCTTCCGGAGCGACAACCGGCCAGACGGCCTGCGTCTTGCGCTTTCCGCCCTTCTCGGCGCGGTCATGGCACTCGGGCAGGCGCCGTGGTCGCTCTGGTGGCTGGCGCTTCCCGCGCTCACGCTTCTCATCCGCCTGATCGCGGTCGAAAGGCGGGCGGCGCAGGCGGTCTGGCTCGGCTGGATCGCCGGGGCGGGATATTTCGCGGCGGGCCTCTTCTGGATCGTGGAGCCGTTCTTCGTTGACGCGAAGACCTATGGCTGGATGGCGCCGTTTGCGCTTTTCTTCATGTCCTTCGGCATGGCCCTGTTCTGGGCACTGGCGGCAGGTATCGGCACAATGGGGCGCAGCCCCGGCATCCGCGCGGTCGGCTTCGCATTCGGGCTGGCTGCGACCGATCTTTTGCGCGGCTATATCTTCACCGGGTTTCCCTGGGCGCTCATCGGCCATATCTGGATCGGCACACCGATAGCACAGGCCGCGGCGTTTGTCGGGCCGGTCGGGCTTTCGGCGCTGACTGCCTTCGCCGCGGCGCTGCCGGTTCTGGCGGTGACCAATGGAACACGCATTGGTCTTGCTGTTTTGTCCGTCGCTGGTCTGGCAGCCGTATGGGCCACCGGCGCTGCGCGGCTGGCAGCACCCGAAACACCGCGCGACCCTGCGATTCAGGTCCGCCTGATCCAGCCCAATGCCGCCCAGCACCTCAAATGGCGCGGCGATATGTGGCGCATCTTTCTTGACCGGCAGATGGACCAGACCGCCCTGCTTGCGAACACACCGCTCGACCTCATCGTCTGGCCGGAAACGGCGGTGCCCTTCCTGCTGTCGGATTCGGCCGGGTTCTTTGCGGCATTGGCGGACAGGTCGAACGGCGTGCCGGTCGCCTTCGGCATCCAGCGCGAAGAGGGCCTGCGCTTTTTCAACAGCCTCGCGGCCATCGACAGCGAGGCGCGCGTCACCGCCGTCTATGACAAATGGCACCTCGTCCCCTTCGGTGAATACATCCCCTTCGGCGACGTGATGGCGGCGTTTGGCATCGCCGCTTTCGCCGCGCAGCAGGGCAACGGCTACAGCCCCGGTCAGGGCCCGGTCGTGCTTGATCTCGGCAAGGCGGGGCGGGTGTTGCCTCTGATCTGTTACGAGGCGGTCTTTCCGCAGGACCTGCGGGTGAAGGGTGATCGGCCCGACTGGATTTTGCAGATCACCAATGACAGCTGGTTCGGCAATATCGTCGGGCCCTACCAGCATCTGGCACAGGCGCGGCTTCGGGCCATCGAACAGGGGCTGCCGCTCTTGCGTTCTGCCAATACCGGGGTGACAGCGGTTATTGACGCTAAGGGACGCATCCTCGACAGCCTGCCCCTGAACACAGAAGGTGTTCTGGATACTGCTGTTCCACCAGCCCTGGCACCCACGCTTTACTCCCGAACCGGTGACCTTCCGGCAACAATCCTGGTCGGTCTGGGCCTTTTGGGTCTGATTACCCTTCGCCGCCGACAATCCGATTGACCGCACGGCATGGCGGGGATAGTCAGGCTCGACGAACCGTCACAACGGCTTCCTGGCGTGACGGGGATAACCCCAATGGAGCACTTCATGTCCCGACAGAATTACGTTTTTACCTCCGAAAGCGTTTCGGAAGGCCATCCGGACAAGGTTTGTGACCGGATTTCCGATGCCGTCCTCGATGCATTTCTTGCTGAAGATCCGCAATCCCGCGTCGCCTGTGAAACCTTTGCCACGACCGACCGCGTCGTCATCGGTGGCGAGGTGCGCGGCCCCGGTTCCGTCATTGAACGGGTCGAGGATATTGCCCGCGAATGCGTCAGGGATATCGGCTATGAGCAGGATGGCTTTCACTGGGCCAACCTGAAGGTCGACAGCTATCTGCATGCGCAATCCGCCGATATCGCGCAGGGCGTCGATGCCAGCGGCAACAAGGATGAAGGCGCAGGCGATCAGGGCATCATGTTCGGCTATGCCGTCGATGAGACGCCAGAGCTTATGCCCGCGCCGATCCTCTATTCACACGCGATGCTTCGCCGTCTGGCCGAGGTTCGCAAGAACGGCACCGAGCCGAAGCTTGGCCCCGACGCCAAGTCGCAGCTTTCGATCCGCTATGAGAATGGCAAGCCGGTCGAGGTGACCTCGCTCGTGCTTTCGACCCAGCATCTCGACGCGACGATGTCCTCGGGTGATGTGCGGGCGCTGGTGGAGCCCTATATCCGCGAAGTTCTGCCGGAGGGCTGGCTGACCGCAGCCACCGAATGGCACGTCAATCCGACCGGCAAGTTCGTCATCGGCGGCCCGGACGGGGATGCGGGCCTGACGGGGCGCAAGATCATCGTCGACACTTATGGCGGGGCGGCCCCCCATGGCGGCGGCGCGTTTTCCGGCAAGGACCCGACCAAGGTCGACCGCTCGGCGGCCTATGCCGCGCGGTACCTTGCCAAGAACGTCGTGGCGGCGGGGCTGGCGAAACGCTGCACGCTGCAACTGTCCTACGCGATCGGTGTGGCCAAGCCTCTGTCGATCTATGTTGACACCCACGGCACTGGCGAGGTTGACGAGGCCGCGATCGAACGCGCCGTGGCGCAGGCGATGGACCTCACCCCGCGCGGTATCCGCACCCATCTCGGCCTCAACAAGCCGATCTATCAGCGCACGGCGGCCTATGGCCATTTCGGCCGCGCGCCGGATGCGGATGGCGGGTTCTCGTGGGAAAAGACCGACCTTGCCGAGGCGCTGAAGAAAGCTCTCTGAGCCAAAGGCGACGAAGTCAATGCGGCCCCGCCTCCAAAAAGGGCGGGGCTTTTTCATTGGATCATCCGATCAGCACGATCTCGCTGTCACCCGCCTTTTGGCGTAGGGCGTGCACCTCGGCCAGTTCGGGGTCGTTGATCCAACCCAAAGCCGCATCGCGGTCGGGAAAAGATAGAAGCACGACCCTGCCCGGAAGCGCCGCATCGCCTTCGAGCCGCGTCGGCTCTGTCGTCATCGCTTCGGGCTTCGCGCCCCATTTGGCCAGTGCAGGTCCAGCCTTGCTGGCATAGGATGCGAACGTGTCTGGGTCGGTGATGGTCAGTCGGACAACGGCGTAGATCATGGCGGTTCCTTTCTCGGTTGCAGGGGGAATGTACGGCCGCGCCAGAGATGCGAAAACGCGTGATATTGCAGGTTATACATGCGATAACGCATGCATGAAGGATGCGGCTTGGGATGATCTGAAAACAGTGATGGCGCTCGTGCGGCACGGGTCGCTGGCGGCGGCCGGTGCCGCACTCAGGCTCAATTACACGACCGTTGCCCGAAGGATCGCACGGGCCGAGGCGGCGCTGGGGACAACACTCTTTGAACGCCTGAAGGACGGCTACGTGCCAACAGATGCCGCGATGCTTGTCGCCGCCCATGCCGGCGAGATGGAGGCGTGCGAACATGACCTGATGCGAAGGCTTGCCGGGCGGGACGGCACGCTGGAAGGCGCGCTCACCATCACCGCCCCGCAACTCCTGATCGCATATGTGCTGCCCACGGCGCTCGCGCAGTTCCGGGCGCTTTATCCAAAGGTGGACCTCAGGGTGCGGGCGACGAACGATATCCTCGACCTGTCGCGGCGCGAGGCCGATCTTGGCATAAGGATCAGCCGGACGCCGGGGGACACGCTGACCGGCCTGCGGCTTGCAGAACAACATTCGGCGAGTTTCGCGAGCCCCGGCTGGGCTGAGCGGATCGCGAAAGACCCGGGCGCGCCCATCGACTGGATCCTCTACGAGACGCATGACGACGTGCCAAAAGCCGCCCGCGAAGCCTATCCGTCAAGCCGGGTCCAATACCGCTTTGACGACATGATCGCGATGGCGGGCGCCGCGCAGGCCGGGCTTGGCGTGGTGCGGATGCCGATGTTCCTCGGGCGCTCATTGCCCGGGCTGATGCAGGTGCCGCTTTTGCCGCCGCAACCTTACATGGATGTCTGGATGGTGGCCCATCCCGATGTCTGGCCCGGCGCCAAGGTCCGGGCCTTCCGCGATGTGCTGAAGGCCGACATGAAGACCCGGCGGGCCTTATTCGTCGCCTGATGTGACAGGCTTGACGCCGCTCCACCGCTCTGACAGGGCAGAAGCACAACTGCCCAAGGGGAATGACATGCCCAAGACCGACGTTTCCGGCCTGACCCAGCTCGGTCAGGACACAACGCAACCGACTTCGCCAGAAGAGGCGGTGCTGGAACGCGTGCCCGCCGGTCATTCCGGCACCAAATATGTCGTACGGTTCACCGCGCCGGAATTTACCTCGCTCTGCCCGATGACCGGCCAGCCCGACTTTGCCCATATCGTCATCGACTATGTGCCGCGCGACTGGCTGGTCGAAAGCAAGAGTCTGAAGCTCTATCTCTTCTCCTTCCGCAACCACGGCGCGTTCCACGAGGATTGCACGATCGACATCGGCAAGAGGCTGGTGGCCTTGCTCGATCCCGAATGGCTCCGGATTGGTGCCTACTGGTATCCGCGCGGCGGCATCCCGATTGATGTCTTCTGGCAGACGGGCACGCCACCGGAAGGCGTCTGGATACCCGACCAGGGCGTACAGCCCTACCGGGGACGAGGCTGACGACCTTCGGCGGAGCCAAGGCCTGAACCGAGGTCCGACAATCCGTCCGACCTTGGTCCGTTCCCCTACCCGCCGCACCGTCAGTAATCTGGTCCCATCGTGCATCACAGCACAATCAGATTACACAAGGAGACCGACATGAGCAGCGACACCACCACTCTCTCACGGCGCAAGGCGCTGACCCGCCTCGGCGCGCTTGCACTTGGCGCTTACACGATCCCGGCCTTCACGACGCTCAGCAAGGCCGAGGCCAAAGGCTCGGGTTCATCGGGCGGCGGGTCCGGTGGCGGGTCCGGCAATTCGGGATCCAGCGGGAACTCCGGGTCGAGCGGGAACTCCGGCGCCAGCGGATCCGGCGGATCGCACGGGACAACCGGCGCGAGCGGCAGCGAGAGCAACTCGAGCGGGACGACGGGCCCGAGCGTCTGCTCCGGACCGGGTGACGACGACGCCGGCTGCGGTGCTTGATCCCGATCAACGCAGGCAGGTTGCATGAGACCCGACCGGAGCGGTAATGCTTCGGGCGGGTCCTTTTCCTGATGGATCGCAAGTCGATGGAAGATAGGTGAGCCGGTCTATCGATCTCATATTTGACGGATTGTCAGGACCGGTTCGGCTGAACGGTTGCGAAGAGTTGCTGCAGCCGATCCGAACCATCCTGCCCCATTGGCCGTTTGCGACAATGCCATCGGCAGATGCCGCAGAGCCGATTACGATAATCTCGCCCGCATCGCGTGGCCGCTATTCCAGCGTCTGCCTGTCATCTGGTGGCAAAACCCGGGTCTATGACGCCATCGACGCCGTCTGCGACATGATCGTGGAACTGTCCTGGGAAATGCTCCGCTCTGGCCAGTGGCTGATGTGCCTTCACGCTGCGGCGATCGAGATGGCCGGGCGGCTGGTGATCGTTCCGAATGTGCGGCGCTCGGGCAAGAGCACACTGACAGCCTGCCTCGCCCGGCGCGGCTACCCGATATTCTCAGACGATTTCGTTCCGGTTCGTCTGGGCGATGACGGCATCCTCATGGGCCATGCCAACGGCATCTGTCCGCGCCTGCGCCTGCCGCTGCCCAAGGATTTCAGCGCGGGGTTCCGCGATTGGGTGGAGGCTGATCCCGGCCCGGCCAACAGTCGGTACAAGTATCTGACAGGGCCGGTTTTGCCACCCAATGGCACTGCCCGGCCGCTCGGCGCGATTGTCATTCTGGACCGAAGGCCGAATGCCTCTACCGAATTGCAGCCGATGGATGAGGGCGCCGCCATGAAGGCGCTGCTTCACCAGAATTTCGCACGCTCCGTGCATTCAGCGACGATTCTCAACGTCCTGAAGGTTCTGCTTTCGGTGATAAAACCACTGCGGCTGAGTTACGCTAATGCCGAAGTGGCGGCCGACTTTCTGGCTGCGGCCTTCACAGACTGGCAAGGTCCGCCGCCTGTGGCGTCAGATACGGAACGGCTGGCCTTCCGCGAAATCGACGAAGACACACTCACAGCGGCACAGCCGGTCTTTTACGAAGACCGCGTCTATGAGCGGGCCAGCGGCATCACCGAAATGTCCATGAACGGTCACCACTACCTGACGGATCGTTCCGGCCTCGGCATTCACAGCCTGAATTCTGGTGCATTGGCAATCTGGCGCTTGCTGGAGGAGCCCATGCGTCTTGCGGATGTGTCCGAGGTGTTATCGGCCGCCTTTCCGGACGTACCACACGAGCAGATCGCAAAAGACTGCGCCGAGGTGCTACGCCGCTTCGTGGAAAACCGGCTGGTCACTGCGCCGGACAAGTGAGGTCGGTGTGCCGACCGGATTGTCCTTCAACACTCCGGCGAAACCGCTGCAATGTTCCCGCCCGCACAATTATTCTTGTTCCCCGCATGACCCGTTTCGGCGCCCGCTGCGGCCAGGGTAAGGAGCACAAAGGTCATTACAACAAATTCACGCATGGCAGGTATCCGGTCGGTTCGGTCACCACCGACTATGGATCGCCTTTCTTAAGGCATGGTTACCCCGGGGAAAATCACTCCGACGTCAGACGGTTGGCGGATCATGAGATCAGATGCGCCCTGTTGCGCTCAGTTCCATCTCTGCCTTGTCCCCGGCCTTGCGTTCAGCCGCTGCCCCGGGCTTTCGCATCATCACGAAACGCCCCGCCCAGCCGGGTTGCGAGGGAAAGAACCAGCGGCCCTCGATCCGGGTCAGCGTTGCATTGGCGCGACCCGAATAGATCGGGTGGTCGTCTGCCTCAAATCCAAGATAGGTCTTGGTGAAATGCACCGATCCTTTGGAGTGATTGCCCGTGATGACCGCATGCAGCGTACCGTCCAGTTCGGGCCGGAAGGTATTCCCCTCGGTCGTCTCGCCGTTCAGAAACCCGGTATCTTCAATCAGGTCGGCCTCGAAAGGCACAGGTCCGGGTCCGGCGTCGTATTCGTAGCGGCCCAGCCAGCGCCCCGTCAGTGTCGTGAAGGTCCGGGCCACCGGTCCGCCTCAAGCGACCAGCGCTTCGGCGCGCTTGAGATCGACGCTGACCAGCTGACTGACCCCCTGCTCCTGCATGGTCACACCAAAGAGCCGGTCCATCCGCGCCATCGTCACCGCATGGTGGGTGATGATCAGGAATCGTGTGTCCGTGCGCCGGGTCATCTCGTCCAGAAGATCGCAGAATCGTGTGACGTTCGCGTCATCCAAGGGCGCGTCGACCTCATCCAGCACGCAGATTGGTGCGGGGTTGGCAAGAAAGACGGCAAAGATCAGGGCGAGCGCGGTCAGTGTCTGCTCACCGCCCGACAGAAGCGACAGCGTCGCCAGTTTCTTGCCCGGTGGCTGGCACATGATCTCCAGCCCCGCCTCCAGCGGATCGTCGCTTTCGACCAGCACCAGATTGGCCTCGCCGCCGCCGAAGAGATGGGTGAAGAGCATGCGGAAATTGCTGTTGACCTGCTCGAACGCGGTCAGCAGCCGCTCGCGCCCCTCGCGGTTCAGCCCGGCAATGCCCGAACGCAGTTTCTTGATCGCCTCTTCCAGGTCGGCCTTTTCCATGACCAGATTGTCATGCTCTTCCTGCACCTCTTTCGCGTCTTCCTCGGCGCGCAGGTTCACCGCGCCCAAGGCGTCGCGCTGGCGACGCAGACGATGGACATCGTTATCCAGCGCCTCGGCAGAGGGCATCCGGTCGGGATCGGTATCGAGGCTCTGGAGCAGCTCGCCCGGTTCCTTCTCGGTCTCCTCCCGGATGCGTTCGGCGGAATAAGCCACGGTTTCGCGGGCGGCATCGGCGCGCGCCTCGGCACGGGCGCGGGCCTCGCGCGCTTCGGACGCCGCGCGTTCTGCCTCGCGCTCGGCATCTGTGGCCTGCCGCAGCATCGTTTCAGCCTCGGCCAGTCGGTCGGCGGCGGCCCGGCGGCGGGTCTCGGCGGTGTCGATGGCGTCGGTCAGTTCCGCGCGCTTGGCGGCGATTTCGGCCGGCGCGGCGGAGGCCTCTTTCAGCTCCGCCTCAGAGGCGGTCTTGCGCTCGGCCAGTTCCGCCGACCGTTTTTCAGCCGTCTCCAGCCGGTGCTTCCAGCCCGAGATTTCCTTGGTGATCTCCTGCCGCCGCTTGGTGCGCGCCTCGCCCTCGCGGCGGATCTCGTCATGGGCCGAACGTTTGGCCATCATCGTCATCCGCGCCGCCTCGACCGTCATCTTGACGTCCTCGACCTCGGCCCGTGCGGCGTCAAGGTCGGGCAGTGCCTTGACCGCTCCCTCGGCCTCGCGCAGCTGCTTGCGGGCGGTCAGGGCCTCTTCCTCATAACGCGCCACGGCCAGCCGGGCGCTTTCCAGCTTCCCGCCCGCGATGGACCGGTCGGCCTCGGCCTTGGACAGCGCGCGCGACGCTTCAGCCATGCGCCGGTCGGCATCGCGCCGCGCCTCGCGGGCAGCGCGATCGGCCTCGGTCGTCTCGCGCAATTGCCGGACGAGCAGGTCATGCGCCTGCCGCGCGCCTTCGGCCCGCCCCGTCGCTTCCTCCAGATCGCGCTTGAGGTCGGTCAGACGGTTCAGTTGCTGAAGCCGAAGTGCCGCGGCGGTCGGTGCGTCCTCGGCACCGGCCCGGAACCCGTCCCAGCGCCAGAGATCACCCTCGACCGAGACAAGCCTTTGGCCCGGTTTCAGAAGCGGTTGCAGCCGCGCGCCATCGGTCTTGTCAACAAGGCCGATCTGGCCGATGCGGCGGGCCAGAACCTCGGGAACGGTCACGTGGTTCGAGAGCGCCGATACGCCCTCAGGCAGGGTCTGCGCCTGACCGTAACCCGGCAGCACCGCCCAACCGGACCGCGCCTGCGCTTCGACGACGGGCGCGCGTAGATCGTCGGCCAACGCCGCGCCCAGCGCCTTTTCAAAGCCCTTCTTCACCGTCACCCGGTCGAGAAGCTGCTTGCCGGTCGCGGCCTCGCGTTCAACGAGCTTTTGCAGCGCCGCTGCCTCGGCCTTCAGAGCCCCCGCCTCGCCTTCGGCTTCGGACAGGGCCGCGCGGGCCTCGGTTTCGCGCGCCTGCGCATCGCTGCGCGCCTCGTCGGCGGCGACCAACGCGGCCTCCGCAGCCTCTGCACCATTGGTTGCCGCCGCCTGCGCTTCCTCCGCCGCCTTCAGGTCGGCCGAAGCGCGCGACAAAGCCGTCTCAGCCTCGGCCGCTGAAAGCTTGGCTTTCGCCGCCTCGGCCTCGTTCTTTTCAAGGGTCGAACGGCTGTCGGACAAAAGCCGGTGCGCCGACTGGTGGCGGGCCGAAAGCCGGGCCACATCCTCGGTCAGTTCCGAATGCGCGGTTTCGCGGTCCGACAGCACCCGCGCGGCATCCTGCGCCGCCTCCAGCGCGTCGGTCAGGCGTGCCTCGTGTCCCTCGGCCGCCTTGACGATCTGCGCCTGCTCCCAGTCCAGCCGCCCTATCGTCTCGCCCGCATCGCGGTTGAGCCCGGCCTCGCGCTCCATGTCGCGGGCAAGCTGCTCGATCCGGTTCTGCAGCGTCTCGATGGTCTGAAGCGCGCGGGCCTCCTGATCGTTCAGCGTGTCGCGCTGGACCTGCAGGCGCTGCAGCACCGCCGCCGCAATGGCCTCTTCCTCGCGCAGGGGTGGCAGGGCCTGTTCGCGTTCACCGCGCGCCTTGGCGGCGGTGCGCGCGGCGGCCTCGGCCTGCGCGGCAAGCTTGGTGCGCTCGGTCAGACCGGCCTCGGCCGCTGCCCGCGCCTCATCCGCCTCGCGCCAGCGGCGGTAAAGCAGCATGCCCTCGGCACGGCGCAGTTCATTGCCGATCTCGCGGTAGCGCGCCGCCTGCCTCGCCTGCCGGGCCAGCGTCTGCAGCTGGTTGGCCAATTGTTCGATGACATCGTCAACGCGCGCAAGGTTCTGCTCGGTCCCGTTCAGCTTCAGTTCGGCCTCGTGCCGCCGTTGGTAAAGGCCGGATATCCCCGCCGCCTCTTCCAAAATGCGGCGGCGGTTCTTCGGCTTTGCATTGATCAGTTCCGCGATCTGCCCCTGCCGCACCAGCGCCGGGGAATGCGATCCCGTAGAGGCATCGGCAAAGAGCATCTGCACATCCCGCGCGCGAACCTCTTTGGTATTGGCCTTGTAGGCGGAACCGGCATCGCGCGTGATGCGCCGCACGATCTCAAGCGCGTCCTGATCGTTGAAGCCCGAGGGCGCAAGCCTTTCGGTGTTGTCGATGGTGATCGACACCTCGGCGAAGTTGCGCGCGGGCCGGGTCGCTGCCCCGGCGAAGATCACGTCCTCCATCCCGCCACCGCGCATCGCGGTCGGGCGGTTTTCACCCATGACCCAGCGCAAGGCTTCCAGCAGGTTCGACTTGCCGCAGCCGTTCGGCCCGACGACACCCGTCAGCCCGTCATGGATCAGAAGGTCCGTCGGATCGACGAAGCTCTTGAAGCCGTTCAGTCTGAGCCGTGTGAAACGCAAATGCCGAGCCTTTGATTGATTCCTCCGGGTCTGCAATCCTTGGGCGGACGGGGCCGTGAGTCAATGCTTCAGCCCCGCATGTGGCGGTTTGAGGCTGGTTATCCACAAGATATCGGGAAGACGTCTCAAAGTAAGGTGGGTTAAAACCCACCTTACCAAAGGCCGTAGTGTCCGGATCGACCGGGCGCGGTTCGCCCTTGACCGAGCTTGAATTTGGGCGCCAACTTTCATCGCACGACCGGAGGGAACCATGGACGGCGGAGCCGGAAGATGCCTGTGTGGAGCGGTGCGATTTGCCTTTGATGGCGCACCCAACTGGCAGATGCATTGCCACTGCGAAAGCTGCCGCCGGGCGACGGCCTCACCCTTCACGAGCTTCCTTGCGGTCAACCATGCGACCTTCCGCTGGGCGGGCACTCCCCCGGCCGCGCGAGACTCGACGCCCGGGGTCACGCGCTATTTCTGTGCCGCCTGCGGCACACCGATGGGCTATCAAAGTCCGTCCCGCGCACATGAGATCGACCTTTACGCCGCAACGCTGGACGACCCAACGGCCTACGCCCCAACCGGCCACGTCCACTGGAACGAACGCCTGCCATGGCTGCACCTGAACGACGGGCTGCCAGTTCATCGAACTCCCCGACGTCTGACCGGACAAGAGGACATGGCCCCGGTCCTCGGCCTTCTCCATGCCGCCTTCGCTTACATGGAAGGTGTGATCGACCCGCCCTCATCCCTGCACCGGCTGACCGCAGACGGCATCGCCCGGCAGGCGCGCGATGGCGAGGTTTGGGTTCTGGAAGATGCAGGGCGGATCATCGCCTGCCTGTTCCTGACGCCGGAACCGGATCACCTCTATATCGGCAAGCTGGCGGTGGAGGACGGTTTCCGTGGGCAGGGTCTGGCCCGTCAGCTTGTTGGTCATGCGGCTGACAGGGCACGGAAACTTGGGCTTCACCGCCTGACCCTGCAATCGCGTGTCGAACTGACCGGCAATCATGCCGCGTTTCAGGTGATGGGGTTCGAAAAGACCGGCGAAACGGCGCATGAAGGGTATGACCGGCCAACCAGCTTTACCTTCACAAAGGCGGTGTCCTGATGCCGCCCCTTTCCCGGATCGTCGTGGTAGGCGCGACCCTTGCAGTGACCAGCCCTGCTGCGGCTGCGCCTCTCGACGGCAAGAGCTACATCATCGAACTGTCGTCGCCGCAATTTAGCAGCGGCTATGGCGAATACCTCGTGCCACCTCTGGTCAAGGCCCTGCGGAAAGAGCGGTTGCGGCAGACGACAGGGACAGAGGCCGACATCGTCGTCAATGTCCTGACAGCATCCGATGTCGGACAATGGATGAACACGGCAGAGGGTCGTGCGTGGCTTTATTCCGTTTCGGTCACGGTCGGCGTGTCGCCCGGCACATACACGCTTCCTCACGATGGCACCCCCGCATTTGGCGTGCGGGCGGACCTCGGCACACCGAATCCTGACCGCGAGGATGAACTGTCCTGCCTGATTGGACTTGCCGCCCGCACCGCCATCCGGAACTACCCCGCTGAAGGCGTGTTCACGACGGACGGACAGTCCTGCCTCAGGAAATAGCCCCTGCGCACGGGTTATGTGCGAAAATGAATGTTTATGTAGACTCATGACGACTTATGTCTCCGTTTGAACAGAAACAGGAGCTATCATGTCTCATCCTCGCCTTCTCGGAATTGCTGGTGCCCTGCGCACCGGATCGACCAACCGCCTGCTCGTCCGCGAAGCGGCACGGCTTTTCGGGCCCGCCGACTTCACCGAAGCCGATCTGCACCTGCCGCTCTATGACGGTGACGTCGAAGAGCGGGGAATGCCGGAAGCGGTTACGCGGCTTGCCGATCAGATCGCGGCATCCGACGCCATCGTGATCTCGACCCCGGAATACAATTCCGGTATCTCCGGCGTTCTCAAGAACGCGCTCGACTGGGTCAGCCGTACCGGCAAGCCATGGCAGGACAAACCCGTTGCGATCCTCTCTGCCGCAGCCGGGCGGTCTGGCGGGGCGCGGGCGCAGTTTGCCCTCAGGCTTGCATTGACCCCGTTCCGCCCCCGCCTGCTGAGCGGCCCGGAAGTGATGATCTCGGAATCCTACGCGGCCTTCGACGATAATGGCCGCCTCATCGACGCGAACTCGGTCGAACTCCTGGGATCACTCATGAACGAACTGCGCGCCGAATCAGCGCCGCTGGCGGCGGCGGCCTAAAGGTTGTCCCCGACGCGGAAACCGTCGGGGACCCGATCGCGCCCCTCCAGCACCAGATCGGCCATCACTTCGGCCACTTTCGGCGCCATGCCGAACCCGATCTTAAACCCGCCATTGGCAATGTAATGGCCCGGACGACCGGGCCATTCGCCCAGGATCGGAGCCCGGCTTTTCGCGCGCGGCCTGATACCTGCCCAACGCTCGATCACTTTCGCATGGCGCAGGACCGGCATGACCGCCTCGGCCCGCGCGATCACGGCGTCAAGCTGAGCGTCGGTCGTGTCCGCGCGATCGAACCCGCGCTCGGTGGTTGAACCGACGCCGACCGTCCCATCAGCATGCGGAACGATATGGATACCGTCCGCGAAGATCTGCGGCAGGTCGCGCGCGTCGAGTGCCAGCAGCGCGGATTGGCCTTTGACGCCCGTGCCAACCGGTGCCGATAGCTCACGCGACAGATCGATCAGGCCCTGATTGCCGGTGGCCCAGACAACGCGCCCGTCCTGAGGGGTGGTGTCGTGCCGGATATCCACGCCCTTCCCCTTGAGCGCGGCGGCAAGGCTTTCGATCGCGGCGCGCGGATGAAGGCGGGCGGTAAGCGTGTCGTGGACGAGATAGCCCGTCGGGGTGTCTGGGGCCCAGCGGTCCCCGTCCGCGCTGACCACGCGCCACTCGGCACGGCCCCGCCAAAGTTCTTTCGCCGATACCTCGCGCGTCCGTGCCAAAGCCAAAGCCGCATCGTCGGCCAGCGGCTGCAGCCGACCGGTTCGGCCATAACCCGAAGAAAGACCGGACACGGAATCGACTTCGGGCCAGAAGTGTTCGGCCATCATCAGGCTCTCGAACTGGAACTGCTTCTTCGAATTCCAGTTCTCCAGCGTATGCGGGGCGAGCGCGCCGACGGTTCCGCCGCTTGCCCCGGCGCCGGGCCGGTACGGATCAATCACACGCACTGTCGCGCCGCGCTTCTGGCAGGCCCAAGCGATCGAGAGGCCGAAGATGCCCGCCCCCATCACCGTCACATCCACGATTGCCATCGCTGCGCCCTTCGCCTAACTGCCCGCACAGAGGGGTATGGCAGATGAGCCTAAAGGACCAGAGTGAGAAGGTCACATGGCGCGACGGCGGCACGCCGGTGTCGTCCCTGTTCGACGACCCCTATTTCTCGCTCGCCAACGGTCTGGCCGAAACCCGACATGTCTTTCTGGCCGGGAACGATCTGCCCAAGCGGTTCCGCGACGGGTTCCACATCGCCGAACTGGGCTTCGGCACCGGGCTGAACCTTCTGGCAACGCTGATCGCGTGGTCTAGCGTCGGAACGGAGGGGCGGCTGTCCTATACGAGCTTCGAGGCGTTCCCGATGCCCGCCGATGACATGGCGCGGGCACTGGCCGCTTTTCCCGAACTGCTTGAAACCGCTGAGCCGCTTCTTGCCGCATGGGCGGAGGGAAAGCGTCGCTTCGCCCTCGGAACCGTCAATGTCGAGGTGATCGTGGGCGATGCGCGTTCGACGCTGCCAACATGGCAGGGCAAGGCCGATGCATGGTTCCTCGACGGTTTCTCACCCGCCAAGAACCCCGAACTGTGGTCCGGGGACCTGATGGCAGAGGTCGCCCGCCATACGGCGCCCGAAGGCACCTTCGCCACCTATACTGCGGCGGGCTTTGTCCGCCGGGGATTGCAGGCGGCGGGGTTTCAGGTAGAGCGGGCCAAGGGTTACGGGTTCAAGCGGCACATGACTCGCGGGAAAATGGACGAGGCGCGATGAACGACCAGAACTTCCGCCTCGGCGCGATCCTGATGACCGCGACCAGCTTCGTCTTCGCCATGCAGGACGGTATCTCGCGCCATCTGGCCAGCGAATACAATGTCTACATGGTGGTGATGATCCGCTACTGGTTCTTCGCGGTCTTCGTGATGACGGTCGCCTCGCGCAAGGCGGGGGGCATACGCGCCGCAACGAAGACTCATTTCCCAGTAATTCAGGTCTTCCGCGGCGTGCTGCTGGCAACCGAGATCTGCGTGATGGTGACCGCGTTCACGCTCCTTGGCCTTGTAGAAAGTCATGCAGTCTTTGCCTGCTACCCCTTGCTGATCGCCGCCCTCTCCGGCCCGGTACTAGGCGAAAAGGTCGGCTGGCGGCGCTGGACAGCGATTGGCATCGGCTTTGTCGGCATCCTGATCATCCTCGAACCCGGCTACCGCGTCTTTTCGCCCGAGGCGCTGGTGCCGCTGATTGCAGCCCTGATGTTCGCGCTTTACGGGCTCCTGACCCGCTATGTCGCGCGGAAGGACCGTTCGGCGGTCAGCTTCTTCTGGACCGGGGTGTCAGGCGCCGTGGTGATGACTGGTGTCGGGATATTCCACTGGGAACCGATGGTCCCGCGCGACTGGGGCTGGATGGCAGTGCTCTGCTGCACGGCGGCTGGGGCCCACTGGCTGATGATCCGTGCGCTGGAAGTGGCAGAGGCGAGCGCGATCCAGCCCTTCGCCTATCTGCAACTGGTCTTCGCCACCGCGCTCGGCATGGCAGTTTTCGGCGAGGTGCTGGAGCCGAACGTGGCCATCGGCGCATTGATCGTCGTCGGTGCGGGTCTGTTCACTCTCTGGCGGGCACGTATCAAGGCGCCGAAGCCAGAGTAATCCGGAAGCGGTGCATCCTTGGGCATTCGCACCTTCGTTGCGCCGGAAGGATTTTGGACCAAAATCCTTCCCGCCACCATCACCGTCCCTTGAGTTCATTCATAAAATCAAGCGGCCCCGTCTGCCCCGACAGACGCGCGCGGTAGATTGGCAGGCTTTCCGCGACACGCATCACATAGGTCTGTGTCTCGCGGAACGGAATCGCCTCAATCCAGTCGATCGGATCAACGCCCTCGGCACGCGGGTCGCCCAATTCCGCGATCCAGCGCCGCGAGCGGCCCGGCCCGGCATTGTAGCCCACCGCGACCAAGAGAGGCGAATTGCCGAATTCGTCTACCAGTTGGTCGAGATAGGCCGCCCCCAGCCGAGCGTTGTACTGCCAGTCCGTCGTCAGCTTCGCCTTCTCGTAACTGACTCCGATCTTTTTCGCCATCATCTCGGCCGTGCCGGGCATCACCTGCATCAGCCCCCGCGCCCCGGCATGCGAGATGACACGGTGATTGAATTCGCTTTCCCGCCTTGCAATGGACAAGGCCAATTCGGGACGCACCGGCAGGTCAAGCCCCGACAGCGCGGGCACCGGGAAGTAGGCCGAGGGCCAGATCACCCCTTTTTCGGCTGCCGCCTTGGCGAGCGACAGCGCGACATAGGGTTCCTTCGCCTCGACCGCCATCCCGGCGAGCGCACCGATTTCATAGCCCGAAAGCCCCTCGCCCAGATGTAGCAAGAATCGCGCGGCGAGCGTTTCATCGCCAGCCGCCATCAATTCCCGCGCAGCCAGAAGGACCGAAGACTGCGCAAAGGGCTGACTGCGCCAGTCGGGATAGGTCTCGCCCCCCGCCATCGCGGGCGACAGCGGCAGGCCGACCTTTTCAGCCGAGAGGAGCCCATAGAAAGCCGTGGGGTACCGCGCGCCTTCGGCATAGGCGGCCTGCGCCTCGCCCGGCATTCCCAGCGTCTCATAGGCGCGACCGCGCCAGTATCCGGCGCGCGACAGGCTGATCGGGCCGTTTACGGCCCTCTGGAACCGGTCGAAATGCGCAAGCGCTGTCTTGGCATCCCCGAGTTTGCGCAGGGCGATGTAACCCGCAAGCCATTCCAGATCGGCGTAATCCGAACCCGATCTCAGATGGTGTTCAGCCGCCATCCGGTAGGCGCGCCGCGCATCGCCCTCCCGCATCTCCTTGCGGGCAAGACGTCGGCGCCAGTCGGCCCATTGATCCGGATCGCCAAGAGCTTCGGCACTGACCGACCGTTCCAGAAGAAGCTCATCTGCGCTGTCATAAAGGTCCTTGCGGATGCGCCAGCGGAACCGGTCATAGGCCAGCCCACCCGAATTCACTGCCGTTTCCGGCAGCTTCGCAATCAGCCCGTCCACGCCGGGATCGCTGGCCTGAAGGGCGATGCGCGCCTCGGCCAGCGCGCGGGTATAGGCGCTGTTCAGGGGCAGCATGCGGCGGGCATCGGCGACCTTGCCCTCGCGCAGAAGTGTGGCAGTGCGGCCATCATGGTGATCTTTCAGGATCGCGGCATGGCGGGCGACGAAAAGGTCATGCTCGGCACCTGTAAGCGAAAGCGTCCGCCAAGCGCGCACCGCTTCCTCGGCCGCCGCCTGACCCTGACCACGCGCCTGATAGGCAGCGATCAGCGCGAGGCTGCCCATCCCGGTCTGCGGTTTCAGCGCCGAAAAATAACCGATGATCACATCGGCGGAGGTGTCGGCGGTAATAGCGCCTTCGCCCTTTTGCCGCAGAAGCGGCAAACCTGGCCAGTCGGGATGGCGCTGAAGGAAATCGACATATTCGCCGAACGCTCCGTTGCCATCGCGCAAGCGTTCCCAGTCGATCACAGCTGCGGCCAGAGGCCCGGCCTTGCGGGCCGTAGCCACCGCCGTGGCCCAGTCACGCTGATCGGCCGCGGATAGC
The DNA here is from genome assembly GCF_025751495.1 of Albidovulum litorale. Lineage (GTDB taxonomy): Bacteria > Pseudomonadota > Alphaproteobacteria > Rhodobacterales > Rhodobacteraceae > Albidovulum > Albidovulum litorale. The sequence goes on from NZ_JAOWKZ010000002.1 coordinate 290,270, forward strand.
GCCGCGCGGAACCCCGCCGGATCATCGGCACGGGCCATCACGGGCAGAAGGAGGGCCAGCGCAAAGGGCGCGGCACGCAGGGCATTGCGGATCATGTTTATCACTGCTTCGATTGGTTTTTTCCAAGGATATGGGCGCCCGCCCGCCCCCGCAACACACAAACTTGGCAACGGCAGACAATCGCTATAGGTTCCGCGCGATTTCAACCGGGCGAGTCTCGCCCGCCACACCAAAGGAGCGTGTCATGTTCAAAGGGTCCTTCCCAGCCCTCGTCACGCCGTTCAAGAACGGCGAGCTGGATCTGGACACGCTCAAGAAACTCGTCGAATGGCATATCGCCGAAGGCAGCCACGGGCTCGTCCCCGTCGGCACGACCGGTGAAAGCCCGACCTTGAGCCATGAAGAGCATGTCCGCGTGATCGAAGCGGTGGTCAAGGCCGCCGCGGGCCGCATCCCGGTCATCGCCGGGGCCGGGTCCAATTCGACCGAGGAAGGGATCGACCTGATCCGCGGGGCCGAGAAGGCCGGCGCGGACGCGGCGCTTGTCGTGACGCCCTATTACAACAAGCCCACCCAGCGCGGGCTTTACGCGCATTTCAAGGCGATGCACGACGCCTGCACGCTGCCGATCATCATCTACAATATCCCCGGCCGTTCGGTCGTGGATATGAGCCCCGAGACGATGGGTGAATTGGCAAAACTGCCGCGCATCGTCGGGGTCAAGGACGCAACCGGCAAGATCGAGCGGGTGAGCCAGCAGCGCGCGCTCTGCGGGCGCGACTTTGTCCAGCTTTCGGGCGAGGACGCGACCGCGCTTGGCTTCAACGCCCATGGCGGCGTCGGCTGCATCTCGGTCACCGCCAATGTCGCGCCGAAGCTCTGCGCGGAGTTTCAGGAAGCGACTTTGGCAGGCGATTACGCCACCGCGCTTGCCTATCAGGACCGGCTGATGCCGTTGCATGAGGCGATCTTTATCGAGCCGGGTCTGGCAGGCGCGAAATACGGGCTGTCGCAGCTTGGGCTCTGCTCGGAAGACGTGCGCATGCCGCTGACCACGCTCCTGCCCGAAACCAAGGCGAAAATCGACGCAGCCATGCGTCACGCCGGTCTTGTGAACTGATCCAATGCTTGCGGACGGTCGGGCGGGTCTCAACCCGCCCATCCTGAATACCCTCCCGCTTACCGGGCGCGAGACGTGATTTTCGGACACAGCACCGCAGCCCGGTTCATGGGCTACAAGACACTGTTTCAATTGCACGAATATCTGTAGGCTGCGGCTCGGCCCGGCTTCTTACCTGCCGCCCTTACACGCGGGCGGGGAACCGGTCTGTCCAAACCGTCCCGCAAGAGGCCTGCCATGACACCCGACCTGATCCTTACGAATGCACGTATCCTGACGATGAACCCGGCCTGTCCCCGCGCCGAGGCGGTTGCCGTTTCCGATGGCCGCATCATCGCAGTGGGAAACCGTGCCGAAATCGAGAGGATGGCGCTTTCGGATACCGAGGTCATCGATTGCGGAGGGTCCACGCTTCTGCCGGGTTTCTTCGAAAGCCACCTGCACCTTTTCTTCGGCGGCGCCGAACTCGCCCATCTGCAATTGACGCACGTGGAAGGCGAGGACGCGCTCGCGCGGGCGTTCCATGCCTTCGCGGCGGCAAACCCCGACGCGCCGCTTCTGATGGCGCAGGGCGGGCATTACGCGATCCTCGACCATCCGATGACCCGCCATGACCTTGACCGGATCATCCCCGACCGTCCCATCGCCATTTGCGCGCATGACCATCACACGGTCTGGGCCAACACCGCCGCGCTGCGGGTCGCGGGTATCCTTGAGGGTGCGGAGATGCCCCACGGGCACGAGGTGGTGATGGGCGCTGACGGGCTTGCCACCGGCGAACTCAGGGAGTTTGAGGCATTCGGCCCGGTCATCGCCATCGGCGGCGAAAAGCGCCCCAATCTCGGCATCGCGACGGGCGAGGAACCTTCGCCCTGGCCCAGTGAGGCCGAACAGGCCATCGACCGCGCCAAGATCGCCAATGGCCTCGCCCATGCGGCGAAGCATGGCATCACCTCGATGGTAAACATGGACGGCAACCATTATACGCTCGACCTGCTCAGGGGCCTGCAGGCCGAGGGCAAGCTGACCGCCCGGGTCAAGGTGCCGTTCCACTTCAAGCCGCACATGGACCTTTCGGCGCTCGACCGTGCCGATGCGATGACCCGCGACTTTGACGACGACTGGCTGACCTCGGGTTTCGTCAAGATGTTCATGGACGGGGTGATCGATTCAGGTACCGCGTTCCGGCTCGATTCCTACCCCGGACGGCCCGGCTACCATTCCGAACCCTTGTTCCCCGGCCCGCGGTTCAACGAGATCGCGACCGAGATCGACCGGAGAGGCCTGCAGATCGCCGTCCACGCAATCGGCGACGGCGCGGTCCGGACCACGATCGACGGCTACGAAGCGGCACAGAAAGCCAATGGCAAGCGCGACAGCCGGCACCGGATCGAGCATATCGAGATGATCGACCCGTCTGATATTCCGCGTCTCGGCGCACTCGGCATCACCGCCTCTCTGCAACCGCCTCACGCGCCGGGAGCAATGGATTTCGCACTTTATCCGGCCCTCGACACGATCGGTGCCGACCGGCTTAAGGACGCCTATCTCTGTCGCACGCTGGCCGAGGCGGGCGCTCCGCTCGCCTTCGCTTCGGACTGGCCGGTGACCGACATATCGGTGATGCGCGGCATCGGCGCCGCCCTGACCCGCCCCGCCTATCCCGGCGCTTCGGACGAGCGTGTACCCCTGATGCAGGTGCTGCACGCCTATACGGCAGGCGGCGCTTGGGCAGCGCATCGAGAGCATGTGACCGGCACGCTGAAACCCGGTTTAGCCGCCGATATCGTCGTTCTGTCCGGCGATATCGAGGCGACCGCACCGGATAAGATCGGCGAGATGGACATAGCGCTGACAATCTGCGGCGGCCGGATCACATATGATGGGCGAGGCAGCTGACACTGACCCGCCCCGCCAAGGCTTTCCCGTTTATTCCGCGAAATACGGCTTGCATTGCGGTGAGTCGCGGTTGGCGTCATTCTGACACTTTTTAGGAAGAGCCCTCTGCGTGGCCGCGCCGACGGGCTTTTGCGCCACCGCGCCAGGTGCCATTGTTGGCCCCTCAACTAGTGTCCAGATGCGTGCCGCAAACTCCTGAGACAACTGACGCAACTCAACCTCCGGCTCATCTAGTGTCGCGACGGCAATCAGACCACCCGGAACCCAACCACCCCCGCCGGAACTGACCTTAGTTGGAGGCATTAGGACGGCGCCGCTTTGAATGTCACGAATTGTCACACGACCTTCCATGACGCTTTCACCACCAATCATAAAGGCTTGGCCAGCCGATAGGATGTTGACACTCTCGATTTCGATGTGAAGCCTCGATCTTCGGTTTCCGCGCCCGACCCCGACAAGCACATCGTTCGCTGCCTTTTGCACCGCAGCTTCGATCTGCCGCGCGGATAACACCCTGCCTTGGCTGGCCGCTCCGATTGGCGCAACGTCAACGGTCACTTGCGTAACATTGATGCTTCTCTGTGCTTCGGCGCTTATCGCCGCTGCCTTCGGAGCTGGCCCCGCGCAAGCGGATAACCACAGCGCTGCTGCTATACAAACCAGTGTAGGAACATTCTTCACGGCATTCTCACTTCATGATGGCCGCGTCAGAACCCCGTCGCGGCGGGCAGGTGTTTTCAACAACAGCTCGCGCGAGGGTAGCGTATCAGAGTGATTAGCAAATCAGAACAACAACTTAACGGGTAATCGAACGTCAAAAATCAACACGGGGTTGTTCCATGAAAACCGCCTCAATCCCATTCCTGAAAGCCACGACCGGTATTCGTCGGCTTTAGCTGGGCTGACGACAGTCGTAACGTTCAGCTTTCGCGGAAGGCGCGGTTGAAATACTCGGCAAGCGGCTTGACGAGATAGGCCAGCGGTGTGCGGTCGCCGGTGCGGATAAAGACCTCGACCGGCATACCGGGGATGATCGCCTGACCGGCAAGCTTGTCGAGTTCGTCCGGTTCCAGCACGACCTCTGTGCGGTAGTAGCTGAGCTGGCTCGCCTCGTCGGTCAGCGCGTCGGCCGAGATACGGGCGACCTGACCGAAAAGCTCGGGCGTCGTGCGGCTGTCGAAGGCCGAAAACCGCAAAGTGACTTCCTGTCCGATCTGCACCTCGTCCACGTTGATCGGCGCGACGCGGGCCGCGATCACCAGCGGCCGGTCCTGCGGCACGAGGAAAAGCACCGGGTCGGCGGCACGGATGACCGAGCGTGGGGTTGTCACCTGAAGCGCATGGACGATGCCTGAAACCGGTGCGCGTATCTCCAGTCGGTCGATCTGTTCGGTCAGCGAGCGGCGGCGTTCTGCCAGTTCCAGTTCGCGATAACCCAGATCGCGAAGCTGGCTGTTGGCCTCTTCCCGCCGCGTGCTGCCGCGTTTCAGGATCTCGATGTCGATCTCCGTGACCTTGCCCTCGGCCTCGGCCTTCGCGGCGTCCAGTTCCCCCGCCGATCCGGCAAGCCGCGCCTTTTCGCGTTCCAGCGCAAGCACCCGGCCAGCCTGGGTCAGCCCCCGGTCTAGCAGCGTCTTCAGGTCGGCCAGTTCCTCGCCGATCAGCCGCAACTGATCGTCGGCCGAAACACGCTGGGCGGCGATACCCTCGATCTGGTTGGCGATCTGGCCACGGCGGCGCTGAAGCTGGTCGATCTCGTTCGCCTCGGTCTCGCGCCGCGCGGCAAAGAGCCGTTCCTGACCCTTCATCAGCACTGCGATCTCGGGCCGTTCGGCGCTGGTTGAGCGAAGCTCTTCCGGGAAGGCGATGGTCTCGGCGTCGTCGCGCTCGGCCTCCAACCGCCCGCGCCTGGCGAGGATCTCGAAGAACTGGCCTTCGACGATGGTGAGTTCCGACCGAAGGAGCGTGCCGTCGAGCCTGAGAAGCGGATCACCTGCCGCAACCAGATCGCCATCCTTGATGAGGATTTCGGCGACCACACCGCCATCCGGGTGCTGAACGACCTGACGGTTCTGCTCCACCTCCACCTGACCACCAGCGACGACGGCACCGGCGATCTCGGTTGTCACCGACCAGAGGCCGAAACCGCCGACCAGAAGGGCAAGCGCCACGCCGCCGAGCAGAAGCGGGCCGCGAACCGATGGCGTCGTCATGTCACGCCTCCCTGCCCCTTGGCCCGGGTGATTTCGCTGGCATTCTTGACCATGGTCTTCAGCACCTCATCGCGCGGGCCGTAAGCCCGGCGCAATCCGCCGTCGAGGATCATAAGATCGTCGCATTCCTGGATGGCCGCCGGGCGGTGAGCCATGATCAGGACCGAGCGGTCATCGGCCTTCATGGCCTTGATCGCCGCGTTCAGCGCCATGGAGCCTTCATTGTCGAGGTTGGAGTTCGGCTCGTCGAGAACGAGGATCACGGGGTCACCATAAAGCGCACGGGCAAGGCCGATCCGCTGGATCTGGCCACCCGACAGCCGACCGCCAGCCTGACTGACGCGGGTATTGTAGCCCTCGGGCAGATCGAGGATCATCTGATGTGCCGCGGCCTTCTGCGCGGCTGCAACAATGGCCGCGTCATCGGGGGTCTCTTCCAGCCGGGCAATGTTTTCGGCGATGGTGCCGTCGAACAGCGTAACGCGCTGGGGCAGGTAGCCGACATGGCGGCCGAGCTCGTCAGGGTCGTACTGATCAAGCGTCGCGCCATCCAGCCGGACCCAGCCACCGGCGGGTCGCCACACACCGGTCAGGGCATGGGCAAGGGTCGATTTGCCCGCGCCGGAAGGACCGATGACGCCCAGCGCCTTTCCCGGTTCCAGACGGAACGAGACCATGCGCAGCGAGGCCGCCGACTGACCGGGCGGCACGACCGTCAGCTGGTTGACCTCCAGCATCGCGCGCGGCTTTGGCAGCGCGGTGCGCTGCGGTTGCGGCGGTACCGCAGAGAGAAGCGCGGCCAGACGGCGGCGGCCTTCGGAGGCGCGTTGCACAAGGGCCCAGCCGCCAATCGACTGTTCCACCGGTGCCAATGCCCGTCCCATGAGGATCGAAGAGGCAATCATCGCACCCGGTGTCAGCTCGCCCTTCAATACCAGATAAGCGCCAAGGGCCAGCATCGCCGATTGCAGGAACAGCCGGAAGGTTTTCGAAAACGTCGTGAACGTGCCTGACCGGTCCCCCGCCGAGACGGCCTGGGTCATTGCCTCGGCCCGTGCCTTGGCCCAGCGGACGAAGCTCGTCCCCCGCATGCCAAGGCTCTGGATCAGGTCAGCCTCGTCCCTCAGCTGGTCCGAGAGACGGTCGGCCTGCTGGCTGGCGGCCGTGGCGCCAAGAACCGCGCGCCGCGTCGTCGACTGGTTGGCAAAGGTCGTGGCGATCAGCACCGCGCCACCAGCCATGGCCAGAAAGCCGAGCCAGGGGTGGAAGATGAAGACAGCTGCAAGGAAGACCGGCGCCCAGGGCATGTCAAAGAGCGCGAGAAAAACCGGAGAGGCCAGCAATTGCCGGATCGCGTCAAGATCGCGCAGGCCCGTCGCGGCAACCGGATCGCCGGGATGAAGCGCGCTGCGTTGAAGGACGGCCGAGAAGACCCGCGCCTCCAGTGCAGATTGATAGCGCCCGGCGGCGCGCGCCATGACCCGTCCGCGCGCCAGGTCCAGAAGACCCATCATCGCAAAGAGGAAGGCCACGAGAGCGAAGAGCGCTAGCAGCGTCTCCTCTGACCGGCTGCCCAGCACCCGGTCATAGACCTGCAGCATGAAGATCGGGCCGGTCAGCATCAGGAGGTTGACGAAAGCTGAAAAGAGCCCGACGGCCCAGAGCAGCCCGCGTTGCTCGGCCTGCGCCGCCGCCAGTTCCTCTCGCCCCCGGCTGAGGTCGGTCTGCGCCATCTGACACTCCTGCCTTGGCGGATTTCCCGCCGAACCGAAACCTTCTCCGGTCTGTTACTTGCAACCGCTCCATTCGGCTTTTAAGCCTAAAGAACGGACATTCTGCCCTGCCGTCGATTATTCGGAAAGATAGAAAGAAAATGATCGGAAATCCATTGATGAGTTTTTTTGACAGGCGGGGCGTTGCCGGAGTGTCGGCGGCAATCCTCTTGCTGACCGGGGCGTGTTCGGCGCCTGAGCCGGGGGCAGAGTTCAATGACCCCCATGAGGCGCATAACCGTGCCGTTCACGAGGAAAACCTTGCGATGGACCGGGCGCTCTTTGGCGGTGGCAAGCCTGACAAGAAACCGCTTTTACCGCAGCCGGTGGCGAACACTCTTGGCAATGTCGCGGACAATCTCGGCACACCAAGCGATGTGATAAACAACGTGCTTCAGGTTCGGCCGAAGCCCGCGCTGACCAATACGGTGCGCTTTGTGGTCAACTCGACCGTCGGCATCCTCGGCCTGTTCGATCCCGCAACAGCAATGGGCATCTACGCCGACGAGACCGACTTCGGCGAGACACTCCACGTCTGGGGCGTCCGTGAAGGCGCCTATCTCGTCGTGCCCGTGGCCGGTCCCACGACCGAACGCGATCTGGCCGGAACCGTTGTCGACGCGATCATCGATCCGGTGGGGGCGCTGACCGGCCCGCCGGAGAGCTACTATATCGGCGCGGCGAAGCTCGGGGGGAAGGTCGCGGACCGGCAGCGATATGGCGATACCATCGATTCAATCCTATATGAAAGCGCAGACAGCTATGCCCAGATGCGCCTTATCTACCTGCAGAACCGCCATTTCGAGCTTGGCATAGAAGATGAAGCCGATGTGTTCGATCCGTATGAGGACCCCTATGCCCAGTGACCTGACCCGCCGCAACCTCATGATTGGTTTGCCCGCCAGTGTCGCGCTGGCCGCGCTTCCTCATGGCGCGTGGGCCTTGAATACCGGTCAGGCCAAGGCGCTCGTCGATAAGGTCGTGGGAGAGGTCAATACCGTCATCGCCTCGGGCAAGTCCGAATCCGCGATGTTCAAGGATTTCGAGCGGATCTTCGTGCGGTATGCCGATGTCCGCTTCATCGCCCAAAGCTCTCTCGGGCCGGCGGGTCGCAGTGCCTCAAAGTCGGATCTGAATGCCTATGTCAAAGCCTTCCAGGGCTATATCTCGCGCAAATACGGTCGCCGGTTCCGCGAATTCATCGGTGGCAGGATCGAAGTGCAGGAAGCGCGGCCGCTGAAGAGCTTCTTTGAGGTGCGCTCGGTCGCGCATCTGCGGGGGCAGGCGCCGTTCCGGCTAGACTGGCATGTGTTCGACAAGTCGGGCAAGCATCTGTTCTTCAATATCATCATCGAAGGCGTGAACATGCTTGCCGCCGAACGGACCGAGATCGGGGCGATGCTGGACAAGCGCCGCGGCGATATCGGCGCGCTGGCAGCAGATCTTCAGCGCGCGGGCTGAGTCTGCGCGCTCCTCGTGCGCCCGCAAGCGGGCTTCTCGTCGCGACGAGCAGGCGTAGCCGCGTGAGGAGCGGTTCAGTTCCGGTTGCCGAGGATCGCGTTCAGCAGTTCGAGTATCGGATCGTTCTGTCGCCGTTGCGGCGCGGGCTGCTGCGGCATCGGCTGGCCTTGCGCGATCTGTCCCGAATCGTAGGTCTGCCCCTGATAGACCGGCGGCGGCAGCTCTTCGGGCCGGATCATCGGAAGCGCTGTGGAGGGCAGGTCGGCTTCGATCCGCACCATAACCTCGCGCCAGATATCAGCCGGCAATCCACCGCCGGTAACGCCGGTCAAAGGCGTGTTGTCGTCATTGCCCATCCAGACACCGACCACATAATCGGCGGTGAAGCCGATGAACCATGCGTCACGGTAATCCGAGGTCGTTCCGGTCTTTCCCGCCGCCTGATGCCGGTCAAGCAGCGCCCGCCGCCCGGTGCCGCGCTCGATCACCTGAGTCATCATATAGGTCAACTGCCGCGCAGCGCTTTCCGAGATCACCCTCTCGCCGATACCGCCTTCCTGCCCCATCAGGGCTTCGTCGTCGCCCTGAATGCGCAACTCGATCAGCCCGTAAGGCCGGACAGACGATCCACCGTTCAGGATTCCGGCATAGGCGCCTGTCATCTCCAGAAGCGTTGCGCCGGAAGAACCGAGAACAATGGCCGGCCCCTGCGCCAGATCGGATTTAAGGCCGAAATCGCCCGCGACCTGACGCACCGCCTCCAGTCCCACGGCCTGGCTGACCCGCACGGTGGCCGTATTGATCGAATGCGTCAGCGCATCGGTCAGCGTGATCATGCCCCTGAACTCGGGCGTGTAGTTCTTGGGTGTCCATTCGCCCGATCCCTTGACGTAGAGCGTGATCGGCGCGTCATCGACAAAGGAGTTCATGTTGTAGCCAAGGTCGAGTGCCGCGGCATAGACAAAGGGTTTGAAAGTGGAGCCAACCTGACGCAGCGCCTGCGTCGCCCGGTTGAACGCGCCCGAGACTTGCGTCTTGCGCCCGCCGACCATAGCCCGCACGGCGCCGTCGGCCGACATAACCACGATCGCGGCCTGCGCGGCGGAGCCCTCTTTGACCTTGGTGTCGAAAACGTAGGCCAGCGCCTCTTCGGCCGATTTCTGGATATCTTGATCGAGTGTCGTTTTGACGATCACATCTTCGGTCGTGTCCTGCGTCAGAAAGGCCGGGCCGGAATCCATCACCCAGTCGGCAAAATAGCCTCCCGCCTTGGCCTCGGCGGCCTGCGACAGCCTTGCGGGGCTTTCGATCGCCTCCTTGTATTGCAGGTCGGTCAGATAACCCTGATCGTGCATCAGCCCCAGAACCACCGAGGCGCGGTCCTGCGCCCGTTGCAGATCGCCCGTGGGCGCATAGCGGGACGGCGCTTTCAGAAGGCCGGCCAGCATCGCCGCCTGTGCCGGATTCACCTCATTCGCCGACTTGCCGAAATAGCGCTGCGCGGCGGCCTCAAACCCCCGTGCTCCCGCGCCGAGATAAGCACGGTTCAGGTAGAGCGTGAGGATATTTGCCTTGCCGTATTTCGCCTCCATCGCGAATGAGAAGGGGACCTCCTTCAGCTTCCGCCATTTCGATGAAACACGGCAGTCAGCCTCGTAATCAGCCTCGCTCTTCCAGACTGTCGAATCGTAGGGAACGCCAAGGCAGATGAGTTTCGCCACCTGCTGGGTGATGGTCGATCCGCCGTTGCCTTCCAGCGGCCCGCGCCCCTCGCTCAGGTTGATGCGGATGGCGGATGCAATGCCGCGGGGCGAGATGCCGAGATGGCGATAGAACCTCTTGTCCTCGGTCGCGATGATGGCGTTCTTGAGATAGGGCGACACCGTGTCGGACGAAATCTGCCCGCCGAAGGTTTCACCCCGCCAGGCATAAACCCGGCCTTCACGGTCAAGCATCGTGACCGAGCCCTTGGTGCGGGCGTCGATGAGCGACTCAAGCGCCGGAAGCTGGGCGTAATAGTAAAGCGTGAAAAGGCCGACAATGATTGCCCCCATCGCGCCAAGCCGCCAGCCGACACCCCATATGGCACGCCAGATCAGCCGGACCAATCCGGTGACCAGCCGGACAGGCCAGCTTGCCTTGCGCGCCGCCCGGCGCGGTTTCGCCGCCCGCGCCTGTTTTGGCGCGGCTTTGGGCTTTGCCTTTGAGGCGGCCTTCGCATAGCGCCGTTCGGCGACCAGAGGGGGTTTTTTGCCGCCCGTTTTGCTCATTGTTCCGAAAACCCGATACTGCTCTTGGGGCGCGACCATACAGCCATGGCGCGGGAATGTGGAGCCGTGCCGGTTCACGTTTCACTTCACCCTTTGCCCAAAAAAGCGGCAATCCGCCTGAATCTTGCCAATGAACCGGGATTCTCCGGATTCACCTCACCCAAAGGGGTCGGAAATCTTGTCATGCTGCACCGCAGCGTTTCCGCTGACGCCGAGGCCCGCGACGGGCCGTCTCAGAAGGAGAGGGATGTGAAATACATCATAGCGGCGATCAAGCCCTACAAGCTCGACGAGGTGCGCGAGGCGCTGACGGCGATCGGCGTCCGAGGCATGATGGTGAGTGAAATCAAGGGCTTCGGCACTCAGTCAGGACATACCGAGATCTATCGCGGCGCGGAATATGCGGTGAATTTTGTGCCGAAGATGAAGCTGGAAATCGCGGTCAGCGCGTCCCTTGCCGACGACGTGATCGCGACAATCGCCAAGGTCGCGAAGACAGACAAGATCGGCGACGGCAAGATTTTTGTCCTCGACCTGAAGGACGCCTTGCGCGTCAGGACCGGAGAGACCGGGGAGGACGCGCTGTGAGCGATAATTTCAAGGGGATGACGATGATGAAATCTGTAAGTCTGGCGGGGCTGCTCGCAACGCTGTCGGCACTTCCAGCCTTCGCGCAGGAAGCGGCGGCGGAGGTAATGGACAAGGGTGACGTGGCCTGGATGATGGTCTCCACCCTTCTCGTGCTCTTCATGATCCTGCCGGGGCTCGCGCTGTTCTATGGCGGGCTGGTGCGGTCGAAGAACATGCTGTCGGTGCTGATGCAGTGCACGATGATCACCGCGATGGTCATGGTGATCTGGGTGGTCTATGGCTATTCCTTTGCCTTCGGCGGCGGGACGGGGCCGTTCTTCGGGGGCTTCGGCAAGCTCTTCCTTGCAGGTGTTACGGCTGACAGCATGGCCGCGACGTTCACCGATGGCGTGGTGATCCCGGAATATGTCTTCATCGCCTTCCAGATGACCTTCGCCGCGATCACGCCCGCGCTGATCGTCGGGGCCTTTGCCGAACGCATCAAGTTCGGCGCGGTCATGCTCTTTTCTGCGCTCTGGGTTACGGTGGTCTATTTCCCGGTTGCCCACATGGTCTGGGACGGCGCGGGCCTGATCTTCAACATGGGGGCCCTGGACTTCGCCGGTGGCACGGTCGTGCATATCAATGCCGGTATCGCGGCGCTGGTCGGCGCCTACTTTGTCGGTCCGCGCATCGGGCTTGGCAAAGACATGATGGCGCCTCATTCGATGACGCTGACCCTCGTCGGCGCGGGCATCCTTTGGGTCGGCTGGTTCGGATTCAACGCAGGCTCCAACCTTGAGGCCAATGGCGGCGCGACGCTCGCGATGATCAACACGTTTACCGCGACGGCGGGCGCGATCCTTGCCTGGGCTGGGCTGGAGGCAGTGATGCGCGGCAAAGCGTCAATGCTGGGCGCGGCTTCGGGTCTGGTTGCGGGGCTTGTCGCCGTAACCCCGGCGGCGGGGTCGGTCGGGCCGGTGGGCGCGATCGTGCTGGGCGCGATTGCCTCGGCCGTCTGCTACTTCTTCGTCGCGGTGGTGAAGAACAAGATGGGCTATGACGACAGCCTCGACGTCTTCGGCATCCACGGGATCGGCGGCATCATCGGCGCCATCGGCACGGGCATCTTCACCGCGCCCGGCCTCGGCGGCACCGGCGGCGAGGACTATGCGATGGCGGCACAGACCTGGATCCAGATCCAGGCGGTGGTGATCACCATCCTGTGGTGCGGTATCGCCTCGGCAGTGCTCTACTTCATCGTCGACAAGACGATCGGCCTGCGCGTTGCCAATGATGACGAGCGTCGGGGTCTCGACCTCACCTCGCACGGCGAAAGCGCCTATCACGCCTGAGCTATCCCCCGGGGCTCGGCGGCCTGCCTCCGGCGGGGGTATTTGGACAATGAAGAAGCAGGGGCGGTTGTCCCTGCTTTTTTGCTGATCACGCCCGCGGTGACGAGGCCCGGGGCCTCGGGATCACTTGGCGGTGCGAATACTCAGCAACGTCTTCCCGAGACGCTTCTGCACCGTCCCAATTGAGCTTTGAGCGCCGCGGATGGCGTGGTCGCGCGCCGGTTGGCCGGTTTCCTTGTAAAGGGCCGCCGCCGCATCAAATTCATCTGCCAGGATCATCTCGGCGATCTGAGGCGCCAATTCGATCAGAACGTTCAAATTCTCGACCGCAGCCTCGGCGCCCTTCAATTCATCCTCGGTCGCGACGTCGCTTTTCCGGATGCTGCTATGCGCCCGCGCCACTTCCAGCTTGGCGCTGTCGGCATTGCTGCGGATCACGTAGTCGTTTCCGATTTCCTTATCCATGGCGCGCCAGCCGCCGCGCTCCGCTTCGATGCTGTAGACCATGTAATGGTTCAATTGGCTCGTCATGCGTTCAAGGACCTGCAAAGAACCCAGCAGACGCAGCTCTGCCGATGCGCGGGCCGCAAGTTGCTGCGGTGTTTCCTGCGCGTGGGCAGGCAGACCGGACAATGTGAAACAAAGGCCCGTTGCCAGGGCCATCCCGAGCGCACGCATTTCCTATCCTCCCCCTTCGAATGCATCGACCTTAGCATTCCGCCGCGCTTTCTGGCAAAACGGCCGGTCGTCAGGCATGTGCAGCGTTCGGTGAACTCGTGGCCTGAGCGAGAAGATGGTCAGCGGCAGCGCAGCGACATCAGCTTCAGCTGTCGCTCGAGTCCGGAGGACATTGTGTAGGCTGCGCCAACGGCGGCCACCTGTGCCGGGACTGAGCGTTGCGCGTAAAGGCTGGTTGCCTTCTTTATGTCCCCGGCCTCCAGCAGCGGCACCATCGAATGACCGATCGCGATGATTTCATTCGCGCTGGTCTCGATTTCGGACAGCCTTGCCGCGCCATCGTCGTCCAGCGGCAGGCGGCGGCCAGCAATCAGGACGGCGTGAATGGCGCTTTGTCCCTTGTCCATACGTTTCCCGAGAAACCCGGTCGGGCCAAAAAAGCCGCCGTCATCCATACTGCTGATGACGATGCCATGATCGACCTCGAGGATCGCCTCGGATTGCGCCTGCATGAGGGTCGCGACCTCCAGTTGCAACTTGCGAAAGACGGCGACGGAGGCGTGCTGGTTCGCGAGTCGCTGCGGATCGCATTCCGCCGATTGCGCGATCGCACGGATGGGCGTCAGGTTTGCTCCCGCAGAGAGCAAGATAGCTGCGAGACTGACGAACAAGCGCGATACACGCGGTTTGCGTTTCATTCGGACACCCTCCCCCGATGGCTGGATTCACCCTACCACAGAAGGGGGAACGTGTCCTCTGAAAGCCCCGAACGCCGGGGATCAGATCCCCACGTCGATGATCGCGCGGGCGAGGATCGGCACCGTGTTCGCGTTCAGACCGGCGATGTTGAGGCGTGAATCGCCGACCATGTAGATGCCGTGTTCGGTCTTCAGCCGCTCCACCTGTTCCGGTGCCGCACCGAGGCGCGAGAACATGCCGCGATGCTGGGCGATGAAGCCGAAACGGTCGGAGCCGGAGGCTTTTTGCAGCTCTTGCGCAAGCTGTTCGCGCAAGGACAGCATGCCCAGCCGGACCTCTTCCAGCTCCTTGGCCCAGTCGGCCCGCAAGGCCGGGTCGTTCAGGATCATCGTCACCAGCCGCGCGCCGTGATCGGGCGGGAAGGAGAAGTTCTGTCGGTTGAGATAGGCGAGCGTGCCTTGAGTGACCTCTTTCGCGGCAGGGTCCGACAGCGCGATGAGCGCACCGGTGCGTTCGCGGTAGATGCCGAAGTTCTTCGAGCACGAGGCGGCGATCAGCACCTCTGGCAAGCGCGAGGCGATGAGCCGCACGCCGGAAGCATCTTCTTCCAGCCCGTCGCCGAAGCCCTGATAGGCGATGTCGATCATCGGGGTGGCACCTGTCTTGCCCAGCAGGTCAGCGACCGCCCGCCATTCCGGCCCGGTCAGGTTCGCGCCAGTCGGGTTGTGGCAGCAGCCATGCAGCAGGACCACGTCGCCCGCCTTCGCCTGCGCCAGATCCTCCATCATCGCGGTGAAGTCGACCGCGCGGGTGTCGTTGTCGAAATAGCGGTACATCCGGACCTTCATGCCGAGATGTTTCAGGATCGACAGGTGGTTGGGCCAGGTCGGGTCCGAAACCCAGACCGTGGCATCGGGCGAGGCCATGCGGATCAGCTCAAATGCCTGACGGCAAGCGCCGGTGCCGCCCGGTGTCGCGACGGAGGAGATGCGGTCGGCCGCGACCGCGTCGCCAAGGACCAAAGCCGCCATCGCGGCGTTGAATTCGGGCTCCCCCGCGAGGCCGGTATAGGACTTGGTTGTTTCGACTTCCCAAAGCTGTTTTTCGGCCGCCTTCACCGCGCGCATGACCGGGGTCACGCCGTCCGCGTTCTTGTAGACGCCGACGCCGAGGTCGATCTTGTCCTTGCGGGGATCGGCCTTGAACTGGCCTATCAGCATCAGGATTTTATCCGCCGGTTGCGGTTTCAATGTGCCCAGCATGGCGATGCTCCTCAGTTAGCCGGTGACGACCTTCAGGTCGCCATACATGCCCCATTCAGCCCAGGACCCGTCATAGAGCGCGTGATCGCGCTTGCCGATCCGCTCCATCGCAAGCGAGAGGATCGCGGCAGTAACGCCCGAGCCGCAGGTGGTGATCGCGGGTTTGGACAGGTCGACGCCAGCCTCGGCGAAGACCTTCTTAAGATCGTCCGGGCCCTTCATCGTATTGTCGCCGTTCAGGACCGCGCGGTAGGGGACGTTCTTCGAATTCGGGATATGACCGGAACGCAGCCCTTTGCGCGGCTCCGCCTCCTCCCCTTTGAAGCGGGGGGCGCCGCGGGCATCGACGATCTCATAATCGCCGAGCTTGGATGCGGCCGCGACCTGGGTGACATCCTTCACCAGATGCGCCTGACGGCTGACGGTGATGTGGCGGTCGCGCAGCACCGGGGGCATGTCCTCCACGGGTCGCCCCTCGGCCTGCCATTTCGGGAATCCGCCGTCGAGAACCGCGATGTCGGTCTTGCCCATCAGACGGAAATTCCACCAGACCCGAGCGGCGGAGAAAAGGCCAGCCCCGTCATAGACCACGACCTGATGGCCGTCGCCCACGCCCATCGCCCGCATGCGGGAAATGAACTTCTCCGGCGGCGGTGCCATATGCGGCAGGTTTGACCGCTGGTCCGAAATCTCGTCGATATCGAAGAAGCGCGCGCCGGGGATATGGGCGGCCTGATACTCGGCCTTCGCGTCTCGGCCCATGTCGGGCAGGTACCAGGAGGCATCGAGAATCCGCAGGTCAGGGTCCTTCAGATGGGCCTGAAGCCATTCTGTCGATACCAGCGTTTTCGGATCGTCCCCGGACATGGATGCCCCCCTTCATGGATGTCCCAGCATTATCCGGGCGAGGCGGGCGGGTGCAAGCCGTTATGCCCGCCTATCCCTGTTTCAGCAGCCGCTCTTTTTGCCGGTTCCAGTCGCGTTTCGCGCTGGTCTCGCGCTTGTCATGGGCCTTCTTGCCCTTGGCAACACCGATCTTCAGCTTCACCATGCCGCGATGGTTGAAATACATCACCAACGGCACCAGCGTCATGCCCTCGCGCCCCACGGCCTGCCAGAGCCGTGACAATTCCTTCTTGGAAACCAAGAGCTTGCGCCTGCGACGCTCTTCATGCCCGAAGACGCCGGCCTGCTTGTAGGGGGCAATATAGCCGTTGATCAGCCACAACTCGCCATTCTCGACCGAGGCATAGCTGTCGGCGATATTCGACTGGCCGGTGCGAAGCGATTTCACCTCGGACCCGGTCAGCACGATGCCGACCTCGAGATCGCTCTCGATGAAGTAATCGAACCGCGCGCGGCGGTTTTCGGCGATCACCTTGTAGTTGGGGTCTGATTTCTCGGCCATGGTCGGGCAGAGATAGGCGAGGCGGGCGCGCAAGTCCAGAAGTGCCGATCATGCCGTAGGCATTGTGTCGCATATCCGTAGCGCCGGCGTAGGTTTTCCGTAGCTACGGACCGTGCGCTGCGGTAACGCGTCGCGAGGGGGTTGGGCAGGGCGACACCCGGCGATGGGGGCAGGGAGGAGCTTGCGAGGATGGAGTTCGGGGGTGCCGCGACGCTGTTTCTCTTTCTTGCCGGGACCGTCGGCGGCGCGGCATCCGCCATCGCCGGCGGCGCGTCGTTCTTTACCTTTCCCGCGCTGATCCTTGCCGGGCTGCCGCCGCTTGTCGCGAACGCGACGAACTTCGTCGGGCTGGTTCCCGCGAACCTTGCCGCGCTGCCCGCCTACCGTCACGAATTGCGGGCGATCGGCCGGGGCCTGATCGCACCCTTCGTCGTCGGCGGGGCGGGCGGCATCCTCGGGGCGCTTCTGCTTGTCGTTCTGGGGGCGGAGATCTTCAACAGCGCGGTCCCCTGGCTGATCGGCTTCGCCACCCTCCTCTTCGCCGTCGCGCCGAAGGTGCGCCTCGTTGTCGCCCGGCGCGCCGGCGACAGGACAAGGTACGGGCTTTCCGGTCTTGCCAGCCTGTTCCTGTTGTCCGTCTACGGCGGCTATTTCGGCGCCGGTCTCGGGCAGATCATGCTGGCCGCGCTGATCCTGATGGGAGAGGACGAGTTCCACCGCGCCAACGCCCTAAAAAACGCGGTGATCGGCTTTATCAGCCTCATCGCCTGCGGGGTCTACATCGCCGGGGGCTCGGTCCACTGGCCCTATGCCTTCGCTGTCATGGCCGGTGCGGCGCTTGGCGGCTATGCCGGAGGGGCGGCCGCGCGCAAGGTGCCGGTCCGGGTCCTGCGCGGAGGCGTGATCGGTTTCGGCATGATCCTGACCGTGACCGCATTCCTGAGGGCGGCCTGAAACGGTCCGCGCGCCCGGATCGGTCTTCACGCTGGTGGAAATAACTGCGATGGTGTGGACCTACAGGCACATCCGCATCCAGAGGCAGGCATGTTCATCCAGATCGCGCTAGGCACGGCCCTGATCCTGCTGACGATCCTGATCGCGGGGCTGGCCTTCTGGGCGCTGGAGGTCCTTCTGAACCGGACGCGGCCTTGGCTGCTTCAGGAACCGCACCGGCCGAAACTGGCGCTGGTGCTGTCGATCACGGTGGTCTGGGTTCTTGGAACGGTCACGGCAGGTGTTTGGGTCTGGGCCTTCGCGTTTCGTGCGCTTGGCATCTTCGCGACGATGGAGGGTTCGGTCTATTTCGCGCTTGTGGCCTTCACCACGCTCGGCTTCGGCGACATCCTGTTGCCGGTCGACTGGCGGCTTCTTGGCGGCATGGCGGCGGCGAACGGGCTGCTGTCGATGGGGCTCATGACGGCGATGCTGATCGAGGTCTTGCGGCATGTTCGGCTGGGCCAGATGGAAATGCGCAGGAAGGGGGCGGAGACATGAGGATCAGGGGCAAGCTCGGTATCGTCGGCGGCAACGGGCAGTTGGGCAGCGCGATCGCGCAGGGCCTGCTGACGGCAGGTGCGATCGCGCCCGAAGACCTCTGGATCTCGGCGCGTTCGGGGCGGGCCGAGGCTTTGGACAACTGGCCCGGCATAGCGGTCACCACCGACAATATGGCCTTGGCCGGGGCTTGCGACACGATCCTGATGTCGGTTCCGCCCGCCGGTTTCGGAAAGGTCGGCATTACGGCGCCTGACCGGCTCGTCGTGTCGGTCATGGCTGGCGTCACCCGCGAAAGGCTTAGCCCAGAAACCGGCGCGGCGCGGGTCGTACGGGCGATGTCGAGCCCGGCTGCCGCCGACCGGATGGCCTATTCGCCCTGGATCGGGTCTGCCGCTGTTACCGATGCCGACCGCGAAACGATCCACGCGCTCTTTTCCGCCATCGGTCAGACTGACGAGCTGGATGACGAGGCCCATATCGATCATTTCACCGCGATGACAGGGCCCGTGCCGGGCTTCGTCGCGCTCTACGCAGATTGCATGATCCGCTACGCGTGTGCGGCGGGAATCGCGCCGGAAACCGCCGAACGCGCGGTCCGGCAGCTCTTTCTGTCCAGTGGCGCGGTTCTGGGTGCGAGCCAGGAAAGCCCGGCCGAACAGGTGCGGGCGATGGTGGACTATGCAGGGACGACGGCGGCGGGCCTTCTGGCGATGGAGCGCGCGGGGCTGGAAGAGGTGATCGCCACCGGCCTTGATGCGGCAGTTGCGCGGGCAAGACGCATCGGCGAAGAGTGACCGCGACTGCCGTTGGCCAAAGGTCCTGATCAAGCAGCGGTGTAGCGGTCCCCAGCCGGGGTGGCGTCACTTGGTCGGGTGGAACCGTCCAGCTGGCGAGGGCGTAAAGATCTCGCATCCATCCGCTGTCACGCCGACCGAATGTTCGAACTGCGCCGAAAGCGACTTGTCGCGCGTCACGGCGGTCCAGTCATCGGCGAGAACCTTGGTCTCGGGCCGACCGAGATTGACCATCGGTTCGATGGTAAAGAACATGCCCTCTTCGAGACGCGGGCCGGTACCCGCCCGTCCGTAATGCAGGACGTTTGGCGGCGCGTGGAAGACCCGGCCCAACCCATGGCCGCAGAAATCGCGCACGACGGACATGCGCTGCGCCTCGACATAGGACTGGATCGCAAAGCCGATATCGCCGAACGTATTGCCCGGCCTGACCGCCTCGATCCCCAGCATCAGCGCGTCATGGGTGACCTGAATCAACCGCTCTGCCTTGCGGGACAACTGGCCCGCCACATACATCCGGCTGGTATCGCCGTACCAGCCATCGACGATCACGGTGACGTCGATATTCAGGATATCGCCGTCCTTCAGGACCTTCGGCCCCGGAATGCCGTGACAGACGACATGGTTCACGGAAATGCAGGAGGCATGCTGATAGCCGCGATAGCCGATCGTGGCCGACCGCGCGCCCGCCGTTTCGACCCGATTGCGGATGAAGTCGTCGAGAGCCTCGGTCGTCACCCCGGGCTCCACAAGCGCTGCCACCTCGTCAAGAATCTCGGCCGCGAGCCGCCCGGCCGCGTGCATACCGGCGAAATCGCCGGGCTCATAAAGTCTGATCCCGTCCTTTGTCAGACGGCCGCGGGGATCATCCACGGGGCTCTCCTTCTGTCTCATGCCGGTCTAGATAGTCAACAAAACCGGCCTTGGCCAGAGGCCGGGTCTTTCCCCCGCCCGGCCCCTTGCGTAAAGCTTTTGCCAAACGAGGTAACGCCCATGCCCAATCCCAGCGCCGCCATCCTGATCATCGGGGATGAAATCCTCTCTGGCCGCACCCGCGATGCCAATATGCATTACCTCGCGGGCGAGCTGACGCGGATCGGGATTGATCTGAAGGAGGTGCGGGTTGTCAGCGACGACCGTGCAGCCATCGTTGCGGCGGTGAACGCGCTTCGCGGCGCCTATGACCACCTTTTCACCTCGGGCGGGATCGGGCCGACGCATGACGACATCACCGCCGATGCGGTGGCCGAGGCCTTCGGCATGGCGCTTGGCATCCGCGAGGATGCCCGCGCGCTGCTTGCCGCGCATTACGAGCGCTCGGGTCTGGAGTTCAACGCCGCGCGCCAGCGCATGGCGCGTATCCCCGAGGGCGCCGTTCTGATCGACAATCCGATCTCCGCCGCGCCCGGCTTTTCCCTGGAGAATGTCCATGTCATGGCGGGGGTGCCGAACATCTTTCAGGCCATGGTCGCCTCTCTCTTGCCACGCCTGACCGGTGGCAAACCGCTCCTCAGCCAGACCTTGCGGATCGATCAGGGCGAAGGCGTCATCGCCGCGCCGCTGGCCGAACTGGCCGCGGAGTTCGATGACGTCTCCTTCGGCTCTTACCCCTTCATCCAGAACGGCGCCTATGGGTCAAACATCGTCATCCGCGGTACCGATGCCGCCCGGATCGATGCGGCGATGGCCCGTCTGGCGGCGCTTTTCCCGCGGGGCGGCGCATGAGCGACCTCTTCGCTGTCACCGAGGCGACCTGGCCCGCTGCCGCCTTTCACAAGGTCGGACCCTTCCTTGTGCGCGAGGGCAAGGGCGGCGGACAGCGCGTATCCGCCGCGACGGCTGAGGGCGATTGGACCGGGGCCGATATCGACGCGGTCGAGGTGGCGCAGAAGGGGCTGGGCCAGCATCCGCTGTTCATGATCAGGCCGGACGACACCGGGCTGGATGCGGCGCTTGCCGCGCGGGGCTATACGGTCAAGGACCCGGTTAACCTCTATGAGGCCCCCGTCAGCGCGCTTCTGGGAGAGGTCAAGCGCCTCTCGGCCTTCACCATCTGGCCGCCCCTCGCCATCATGCGCGACATCTGGGCCGAGGGCGGGATCGGGCCGGACCGCATCGCGGTGATGGAGCGCGCGAAGGGGCCGAAAACGACCGTCCTCGGCCGCGTCAACGATCGTGCGTCGGGCGCGGCCTATATCGCGATTCACGGAAAAACCGCTATGTTGCACGCTTTGCACATTGTCCCGGACCAGCGTCGGCAAGGATCCGCCGTCAACATGATGCGAGAAGCCGCCAAATGGGCGCAAGATCATGGGGCAGAACGGTTTTCTGTGTTGGTTGTGCAATCAAACAACGCGGCGATTGCGCTCTATACTTCCCTGAACATGCAACTTGTGGGACACTATCACTACCGCTCATATAAGCCGTAAGAGGCAAGGGGAGCAGTTGAAAGATATAGGCCACACCCCCACGGCCCTCGACCTGCCCATGGTCGAGCCCCTTCCGGACGCAACCCGGAAGTACTTCGACATCTGCGCTGAAAAGCTGGGTCTCGTGCCCAATGTGTTGAAGGCCTACGCCTTCGACATCGACAAGCTGAACGCCTTCACCACGATCTATAACGACCTGATGCTGGCAGACAGCGGCCTGACCAAGCTTGAACGCGAGATGATCGCGGTTGCGGTGTCGTCCATCAACCGCTGCTGGTATTGCCAGGTCGCCCATGGCGCTGCGGTGCGGGAACTGTCGGGCGACCCGGTTCTGGGCGAGGCTCTCGTGATGAACTGGCGCGTCGCGCCTTTGTCGCCGAAACAGCGCGCGATGCTGGAATTTGCCGAAAAACTGACCGTCGCCTCGTCAAAGATCGAGGAACCGGATCGTCAGGCCCTGCGCGATGCCGGGTTCAGCGACCGCGATATCTGGGACATCGCCTCGGTCACCGGCTTCTTCAACATGACGAACCGTATCGCCTCGGCCACCGCAATGGAGCCGAACGCGGATTATCATGGAGCGCACAGATGAAACGTCTCGCGATTGCGCTTCTTCTTGCCGCCCCGGCCGCCCATGCCGCACCGACCCTGTCGTTGCCGCCGTCGGCGGCGCGGACCGTTGAGGATTCGACCCGGATGGGCAGCTATGCCCTGCCGATCGGTCCGTGGGAAAACGGCCGGATCGAGACCGTGGCGACGGAAGGCGAAGTGACCCAGACTGCATGGCGGATCCGCGAGGGCGACCTTTCGACCATGGCCGTGCTGAAGCATCTGCGCGAACAGTTGCGCGGCGAAGGCTTCGAAGTGCTTTTTGAATGCGATACCGATGCCTGCGGCGGCTTTGATTTCCGCTTTGGCACCCCGGTCTTGCCGGAACCCGAAATGCATGTTGATCTCGGCGACTTCCGCTTCCTTTCGGCCCGTCGGGTCGCGGGGCCGGAGCCTGACTATGTCAGCCTGATGGTCAGCCGGTCGGCCGATAGCGGCTTTGTCCAGATGGTCCGCGTGGGGGCCGCCCTTTCCGAACCCGTCCCGATCGCCAAGGCCAACTTTACCGCCCGCGCGGCAGTACCCGGCCCAAGTGCGGTTGACGACGAACTGACGACGGCCGGCAAGGTGGTGCTGGACGATCTGGATTTCGGCTCGGGCTCAACCGATCTTGGCGAGGGGCGCTTTGCCTCGCTCGCCGCCCTTGCCGCGTTCCTGAAGGCCAATCCCGACAAGACTGTCGCGCTGGTCGGCCATACCGATGCCGAAGGTTCGCTTGCAGGGAATGTGGCGCTGTCGCGCAAACGTGCGCAGTCGGTTCTGGAACGGCTGGTCGCCCTTCACGGCGTCGACCCGAACCAGCTTTCAGCCGATGGCGTCGGGTTCCTGAGCCCGATCGCCTCCAACCTCACACCGGAAGGCCGGACCCAAAACAGAAGGGTCGAGGCGATGATCACCTCGACCCAATGAGTGGTTGACGTCACTCTGCTCCGTGCCCCGTCTTACCAGGCGTCCGGACCCTTTTCCGCGAAGGACTGCGCCAGGAAGTCGATGAAGGCGCGGACCTTGGGCTGGGTGAACCGGCCCGGCGGATAAACAGCGTAGATCCCCAGGGTTTCGACCGGCAGATCGGGAATGGCCTCTTCCACCAGACCCTGACGCATCGCGTCGGCATAGAGGAAGGTCGGCAGATAGGCGATGCCGAGGCCGGACACGGCGGCGTTCAGAAGCGATTGGCCATCATTGACGGTCAGCCAGCCAGCGGTCCGCACCTGACGCTTTTCACCGGAGGGGGCAGTGATCTTCCAGACGTTGCCAGCGGACTGGTTCGAGTAATGCAGGAGCTTGTGTTCGTTCAGATCGTCGATCTTCTGCGGGCGGCCGAATTTCTGGAAATAGCTCGGCGAACCGACCATGCGGCGACCGGTTTCGGTCAGCTTGCGGGCCCGCAGCGTCGAATCTTCCAGCTCTCCAACCCGGATCGCCATGTCGAAGCCTTCCGAGATCAGTTCGACATACCGGTTGTTCAGCACCATGTTGACCGTGATGTCGGGGAACTCCAGCAGGAAGTCCCCAAGGATCGGCGAGAGCAGATTCACGCCGAAATCCGTGGCGACCGAGATACGCAGCAGGCCCGAGGGCGCCGACTGCATCGATGTCACCAGTGCATCGGCCTCTCCGGCATCATTGAGCACGCGGCGGGCGCGGTCATAATAGGCCAGTCCGATTTCTGTCGGCGAAACGCGCCGGGTCGTGCGGTTCAGAAGCCGCGCCCCGAGGCGTGCTTCCAGCGAAGAAACATGTTTGGAGACAGCGGATTTCGAAATCCCCATCTTCTTGGCCGCATCAGTAAACCCCCCCTGGTCTACCACTGTGGCAAAGGCCTCCATTTCCGTCAGACGATCCATTATGCACCCGTACTCTGTATTGCCCGCCGAGGACATGTATCAGGGGCAATTCGGGCAACATTGCGGAGCTTGGCGGACAAAGGTTGGGTAATGTCGGGAACCAGTGTGGCAAGAATCCGCCGATATGTTCCAATTCCCTAACGACAGAGGGTCAGATTGTGGCCGCAAGGCGAACACCCTGGTCAATCGCGCGCTTTGCATCCAGTTCCGCGGCAAGATCGGCGCCACCGATGATATGGACAGTCTTTCCCGCCTTAGTGAGCGGTGCCGCAAGATCGCGCAGGCTTTCCTGACCGGTACACAGCACGATCGTATCGGCCTCGATCAGCCTCGGATCGGACCGGTCGGGACCGGAACTGACGTGAATTCCTTTTGAATCAATACGCTCATAGTTGAGCCCACCGATCATGGCGACGCCCTTTGCCTGCAGGGTTGCCCGATGGATCCAGCCGGTGGTCCTGCCAAGGTTGCGTCCGGGCTTTTCAGGTTTGCGCTGCATGAGAGTGACCTGACGCGCAGGGGCCTCGGGTTTCGGCTGGGTCAGCCCGCCCCGCGCCGAGGAGGGGTCAGCGATCCCCCATTCGGCCAGCCAGTCGGGCAGATGAAGCGTCGGACTGTCGCCGGACTGCGTGAGGTACTCTGCCACGTCAAAGCCGATGCCCCCGGCACCGACGACCGCGACTCTCGGACCGACCGGCGCGCCGCGCAGCACATCTATATAGGAGAGCACATTGTCGCCGTCCTGCCCCTCGATCCGCGGGTCACGCGGGACGACGCCGGTCGCAAGGATCACCTCGTCGAACCCCTGAAGGGTGTCGACGCTTGCCGAGGTCGCCAGACGCAGGTCGATGCGGCTTTTCGAAACACGGGTGCGGAACCAGTCGACAAGACCGTGGAACTCCTCCTTGCCCGGCACCTGACGGGCGAGGTTCAGCTGGCCGCCGATCTCATCCGCCCTGTCGAATAGGGTGACGGCATGGCCGCGTTCGTCGAGCGCCAGCGCGGCCGAAAGCCCGGCCGGACCAGCGCCGACCACCGCGACACGCTTTGGATGTTCAGTCGGGCGCAGCACCAGTTCGGTTTCGAAACAGGCGCGCGGATTGACGAGGCAGGACGAGATTTTGCCGTCGAACGTGTGATCGAGGCAGGCCTGATTGCAGGCGATGCAGGGCGCGATCTCATCGGCCCGGCCTATGGCGGCCTTGGCGACGAAATCCGGATCGGCAAGGAAGGGCCGCGCCATGGAGACCATGTCGGCACAGCCCTCGGCCAGAACCGCTTCGGCCACATCCGGCATGTTGATCCGGTTCGATGTGATGATCGGAATTCTTACCTCGCCCATCAATTTCTTCGTCACCCATGTAAAGGCGCGGCGCGGGACCGAGGTGGCAATCGTCGGCACCCGCGCCTCGTGCCAGCCGATCCCGGTATTCAGGATCGACGCGCCTGCGGCCTCGATCGCTTTGGCAAGTGTCACGACCTCGTCCCAGCTTTGGCCGTTCGGAATGAGGTCGATGAGCGAAATCCGGTAGATCAGGATGAAATCGGGGCCGACGGCCGCGCGTACCCGACGCACGACCTCAATGGACAGTCGCATCCGGTTTTCCGGGCTGCCGCCCCAGCGGTCAGTGCGCTTGTTGGTATGGGTGACAAGGAACTGGTTGAGGAAATAGCCCTCGGACCCCATCACTTCCACGCCGTCATAGCCTGCCTCGCGCGCCCGGGCGGCGGCGGTGACGATATCGGCGATCTGCTTTTCGATCCCCGCCTCGTCCAGTTCCGTCGGCCGGTAGGGCGAGATCGGCGACTTGATCGGCGAAGGGGCGACGCAGGTCTCGCCGTAAGCATACCGCCCGGCATGGAGGATCTGCATGGCGATGCGCCCGCCTGCTTCGTGAACCCGGTCGGTGAAGATGCGGTGGTTGGCGATGTCCTTGGGCGTGAAGAGGCCCGCCGCGCCCGGAAAGACCCCGCCTTCGCGGTTCGGCGCCATGCCACCGGTCACCATCAGGCCGACCCCGCCCCGCGCCCGGGTCGCGTAGAACTCGGCGACCCGGTTCCAGTCCCTCGTCTCTTCCAGATTGGTATGCATCGACCCCATCAGCACCCGGTTCGGCAGGGTCACATGGCCGAGATCGAGCGGCGAAAGAAGATGGGGGTAGTGCGTCATATCGGGCCTCCGGAAACTGGCGGCACGATGGCGCAGAAGTGATCCCGGGTCACGCCGAACGCTGCGTCAGGATCGGGCGCGGGGAAGAGTTTTCTCGAAAACTCTTCCGAAATTCCGAAAATCCTTCGGGAAGGATTTTCCTCCGGCCAGGCGGCCAGCGGAAAAATCTTGAACCAAGATTTTTCCTAGGACTCGGCGCTGTCCAGGCAGTGACGACGAAACGCCTTCTTCAGCAGATCGAGCTCGGCGCGCAGCAGATCCAGTTCGGCCCGGATATCATCTTCCAGCGGCGCGCCGGTAACGATGGTGAACCGACCGAGCAGGGTATCGCCTGCGGCCTCCTTCACCAGAAAGGTCTGCACCCCGTCCGAGAGAAGCGCGACCGGGATCGGAACCGAGACCGGCCAAGTCCCCCGGGCCGAGCGAGCGCCGACCTTCACACCGTCAAGCTTCTTTTCCAGATGCCAGATTTCGACCGCAGGCGGCTTGTCCCCGGGCGCAGACAATTCCGCCTCCCACAGCCCGGCGCGAATATGCCCGACCGCCAATGCCGGTTCGTTCATCACGTCTTCCTCTATAGCTCTGCCCGCGGGCGGCGGCTGAACGTCACGTCGCGCAGGATGATCTGGTTCATTTCGGGACCCTCGAAGATGAGGTCGATCCAGGCGCGATCCACGCGCTTTTCGTTCATCTTCGTATAGGCGAGGTCGAATTCCACCATCACGTCGTCGGATTGCAGCGGCAATTCGCGCACCAATTGCTCGGTGTTCGGGCCGTGCCGTACATTGAGCCGTGCGAAAATCTCAAGCGGCTGCTCCATCTCGACCACCGCTTCCATCCGGATCACATGAGTCAGGGTCAGGCCTTGCACGGCCTCGGCCGGCAGATCAATGACCAGCGACAGGAAAGATCCGCCGAAGTGGAAGACATCCATGCGCACCCCAAACGGCGCCAGATCGCGTTCGCGCGTATTGCGGATCTGCCGGATGGTCAGTTCACTTTGTTTGCAATCGTGGAAGATTGTCGCCTCGCCCCCGAAAGTGGCGCGGTTTTCCACGGCCGCCAGTCCGGGCGGGCTGACCGGCCCGCGCCACAGTTCAGGCCGCCAGGCCCAGTCGGACATCAGTGGCTTGCGGATCACATCGGAACCAATGGCGGGCAGCGACAATCGACCCTCGGCCACATGCAGCAACCGCTCGATCTCGCGCCGTGTCTGACGGGCGGGGGTCCGCATCGCCCTGAGCGTGGCAAGGTCCGCCCCCCCGGCTTCGGCCGCGACTGCGCGCCAGCGCCGGAGCGCGTGCCGCATAAGCAGGCGATCGAACAGTCCGCCGATTTTCAGACCCATCTTGTCGCCGCCTTAATTGCCCTGCGACTGCAGGAAACCAGCCAAGTCTTACCCATTCCTTCCGCGGTGACGCAAGGCCGGTTCAGCCAGTGGTGCCGTCCTTGTTGGCTGCCCGCATCGCCCGGACCAGGGCTTCGAGCGCGCGCAATCGTTCCGTCGCCGCCACCGGCCGCTCGCTTGGGCTGAGTGCGGTCAGCGTCACGATATGCTCCTCAACCCGCAGGATGGCGCGCCAGTATTCCGGTTCCACCGGCCGGTCGGAGGCGGCGGACCGGTCGCGCACCCTGAGAAACATCACATCGCCCTTGATCCGGATGTCCTCCACCGACACCTGCGCGGCATCGCCCGAGCGGCTGAGGGCCGCCCGGCCCGGCACGGACCGCATGAAGGAGGCAAGCGCCGGAAGGCTTTCGGCAAAGGTTTGCCCGTCCGACGCGCCGGGCGACACCGATACGGTCAGAAGCGCCGGGGAGGCAGGCTGACCGGCCGCCCGCGATCCCGACAAAGCCGCGCAGGTGCCAAAGAGAACGAAGGCGCCATCCGGTTTGTCCCGGCTGACCGAGCGGTCGATACAGTAGCCCGGCGGGCCCGCGACCACGACCGACCCGCCCGAGACCGCCATGGCACGTGTGACCGTGGCGGGACCGCCCGGCACGCAGGCCGACAGCAGCACCGGGAGGAGAACAAGCCAGGCCAATGACCGCCCTGCCCCGCGACGGAGAGATCCACCCGACGGACCGTCAGGCAGGACAGGATTGTGTATACGGCGATTCATCGGCTTCCCGGGGCTAGGATTCGCCCCTGCATTAAGAGAGGCGGGACGCCGAGACAAGCGACTGGCCCGCAGTCGGCGCTGCGTGGCCGGGACCTGCCGATCTGCAATTGCGGAGGCACGGGCCGAGCGCTAGGGTCTGGGCGCCATGCCCCTGCCACCCTCGTATTCCGCATATCAAGCACTGATTGCGCCCGCCCGGCGACGGTCAGAGCTCTGGCGTCTATTACCGGCGGCCATCCTGATCGCAGGGGCCTATACCCTGCCGCTCTTGGTGCTGTCGGCCTTCCTGACGGCGGAATATGGCAGCCTGATTACCGCCGCGCTGATCGAGCGGATGGTGCGCGGCGATACGCCGGGCGGGATGCTTCTGTTGCTCTGGACATTTCTCGGCCTCGCCCTTGGCCCGATGGCTGCGGTCAGAATAATCCATGGCCGCGGGGCGGGAACGCTCTTTGGCCCGTCCATCGCAGTGACGCTCCGCGCCTTCATCCGCGTCTTTGTCGCGGTTCTGGCGCTACAGGTCGCGCTCATGCCGCTGACCCTCAGCGGCGCAGACTTGCAGCCGGGGATCGGCCTTGCCACCTTGCTCGGCTATCTCCCCTTCGCGCTCACAGGCATCCTGATCCAGACCGGCGCCGAGGAGGTGCTCTTCCGCGGCTATCTGCAAAGCCAGCTTGCCGCCCGCTTCCGCTCGCCCCTGATCTGGATCGGCATCCCCTCGGCGCTGTTCGCCTGGGGCCATTATCTGCCCGAGGAATACGGCGCGAATGCCGGGATGATCGCGCTCTGGGCCGCCTTCTTTGGTGTGCTGGCCGCCGATCTGACCGCGCGCAGCGGCAGCCTCGGCGCAGCACTTGGCTTTCACATGGCCAACAACGTCGTGGCGCTGCTGATTGTCGGCATCGGCGGCACGCTCGACGGTCTGGCGCTCTGGACTCTGCCCATCGACCTTACCGATCCGGCGGTCGCGCGCCCAGCCCTCATCGTCGATTTCGCGACCATGATCGTGTCGTGGCTGCTCGCGCGGCTCGCGCTTCGCGTCTGATTGCATTTCCAGCCCGCCCGGACTATCTCAGGAACCTGACCCAAAGACGCCAAGGCAGGCCCCGATGAACTGGATCACCAACTACGTCCGGCCCACGATCAACTCGCTGTTCTCGCGCCGCGAGATCCCGGACAATCTCTGGTCCAAATGCCCCGAATGCGGAACGATGCTGTTCCACCGGGAACTGACCGACAATCTCAATGTCTGTACCAATTGCGACCATCACCTCGCGATCACCCCGCGCGACCGGTTCGCCGCGCTCTTCGATGGCGGCGTATTCGCCGAGGTGAAGGTGCCCGAACCCATCGCCGATCCGCTGCATTTCCGCGACCAGAAGAAATATCCCGACCGCATGAAGGCCGCACAGAAGGCCACGGGCGAGAAAGAGGCGATGCTGGTTGCCGAAGGCGAGATGAACCGCACGCCCATCGTCGCCGCCGCACAGAACTTCGCCTTCATGGGCGGGTCGATGTCTATGTATGTAGGCAATGCGATCATCGCTGGCGCCGAACGGGCGGTGAAATTAAAGCGGCCCTTCGTGCTTTTTTCCGCCGCCGGCGGCGCGCGGATGCAGGAGGGCATTCTCGGGCTCATGCAGATGCCGCGCACCACGATCGCGGTCGAGATGCTGAAGGATGCGGGCCTTCCCTACATCGTCGTCCTGACCCATCCGACGACGGGCGGCGTTACCGCCTCTTACGCGATGCTGGGCGATGTGCAGATTGCCGAACCGAATGCGCTTATCGGCTTTGCCGGGGCCCGCGTCATCGAACAGACGATCCGCGAAAAGCTGCCCGAAGGCTTCCAGCGGTCGGAATACCTTCTCGATCACGGCATGCTCGACCGCGTGACCCATCGCAAGGCGCTGAAGGAGGAGCTAACGACGATCCTGCGCATGCTGAGCGGTCAGCCCCCGGCGGTGAAGGGCGACCTGCCGAAACCCGAGGCGAAGCCCGCAGAGGGCACGAAGCCCGCGACCTGATCTTCACTTTCTGTCTGAAAATACTCTCGGGGGGTCCGGGGGGCAGACGGCCCCCCGGCCTTTCCGGCAAGCAAACCGGATAGGCCATGGCGATGAATGACGGCTCCGATCTGATCCTTTCGCGCATGATGGCGCTGCACCCGAAGATCATCGACCTGACGCTCGACCGGGTCTGGCGGCTTCTGGCCGCACTCGGCCATCCCGAACGCGACCTGCCGCCGGTGATCCATCTGGCAGGCACCAATGGCAAGGGATCGACGCAGGCGATGATCCGCGCGGGGCTGGAGGCGATGGGCAAATCCGTCCACGCTTACACCTCACCCCACCTTGCCCGCTTCCACGAACGCATCCGGCTGGCGGGGGAGTTGATTTCCGAGGACTACCTCACCGAGGTTCTCGCCGAATGCGAGACCGCCAATGGCGGCATCCCGATCACCTATTTCGAGATCACGACCTGCGCCGCCCTTCTGGCTTTCGCGCGGACAAAGGCGGATTACACGCTTCTGGAGGTCGGTCTTGGCGGCAGGCTCGATGCCACCAATGTCGTCGACACACCCTGCCTGACGATCCTCACCCCCATCTCACTCGACCACCAGCAATATCTGGGCGAGACATTGCCCGAGATCGCGGGCGAAAAGGCCGGCATCATCAAACGCGGTGTTCCCTGTATCGTCGGCCCTCAGGACGAACCCGCGATGGAGGTGATCGAGGCGCGGGCGGCGAAGCTTGGCGCGCCGCTTCTGGCCCATGGCCAGCACTGGCAGGTCTGGGAAGAACGCGGGCGGCTGATCTTCCAGGATGAGAACGGTCTTCTCGACCTGCCGCTGCCGAACCTGCCCGGCCCGCACCAGATCGACAATGCCGGGGCTGCGATCGCCACGCTTCGTTATCTTGGTGCCGATGAGGCAGCCTGCGAAGCAGCTGTCACCAAGGCCTACTGGCCCGCCCGGATGCAGCGCCTGACCCATGGGCCGTTGGTCGATGCGGCCGGGAACTGCGAGCTCTGGCTCGATGGCGGCCACAATCCGGCGGGCGGTATCGCGGTCGCGGCGACGCTGGCGCGTCTGCCCGCGAAGCCCACACATCTCATTCTCGGCATGCTGAATACCAAGGATATCGCGGGCTATCTAAGACCGGTCGCGGCGGCGGCCAAGACGCTGACCGCCGTCTCGATCCCGGGCGAGGCCAACACGCTGACCGCTGAGGACACGCAGGCCGCCGCGGCGAAGGCGGGGATAGAGGCTGGCACCGCGGAGAGCGTGCTGGCGGCGGTCAAAAGCATCGCCGTACGGGACCCCAGCGCGCGCATCCTCATCTGCGGCTCGCTTTACCTTGCGGGCGGCGTGCTGCGGGAAAACGGGTAGGGGGCCCTCTGCCCCGGACCTGGTCCGGGGCATTCACCCCCGAGAGTATTTCCGGACAGAAAGTGAAAAAGCCTGTGCCCTTGCGCACACGGTGCCTTTCATCATGTCTCTTTCGCCGCACCCGCAGTCTCGCGTAAACGAGGCAAGATAACAGACCATGAGGCCGCAGATGGCGCTGGAATTCGCGCTCGATACATTCGGGGATGTGACCTTCGGCCCGGACGGGACGCTCAAGCCACAGGATCAGGTGATCCGCGATGTGGTCGAACAGGCGGTGCTGGCCGATAAGGTCGGGGTCGATTTCATCGGACTCGGCGAGCATCATCGCGACGATTTCGCGATTTCGGCGCCCGAGACGGTTCTGGCCGCGATCGCCGCGAAGAC
Source organism: Albidovulum litorale (assembly GCF_025751495.1). GTDB lineage: Bacteria > Pseudomonadota > Alphaproteobacteria > Rhodobacterales > Rhodobacteraceae > Albidovulum > Albidovulum litorale. Next base: position 322,221 of record NZ_JAOWKZ010000002.1, read on the forward strand.
AAGCCGCATCCGGCTTGGCACAGCCGTCACGGTCCTTTCCTCGGACGATCCGATCCGGGTCTTCCAGCGATTTTCGACGCTGAACGCCCTGTCGGAAGGGCGGGCGGAAGTGATTCTGGGACGGGGGTCCTTCACTGAAAGCTTTCCGCTCTTCGGTTTCGACCTGTCGGATTACGAGACGCTTTTCAATGAAAAGCTGGACCTTTTCACCCGGCTTCTGCGCGAAGCGCGTGTCACCTGGTCGGGAAGCATCCGGCCGCCCCTGAGAAATCAGCCGGTCTATCCATCGCTGTCGCAGCCGCTGAAGGCGTGGATCGGCGTCGGCGGCACCCCGGAATCTGTGGCGCGCGCGGTGCATTACGACCTCGCCGTCATCTTCGCCATCATCGGCGGCGCGCCGTCGCGCTTCCGCCCCTTTGTCGACCTCTACCACCGTGCCTGCGACCAGTTGGGGCGCAATCCGCAAGCCATCGCCGTGCATTCACCGGGCCATGTCGCCGACACGGACGAAGCCGCGCGGGACCAGATCTGGCCGGGATACAAGGCGCTGCACGACCGCATCGGCCGCGAGCGTGGCTGGCCGCCGACCGACCGCGCCCATTTCGACCGCGAAATAAGCCATGGATCGCTTTATGTCGGCGGCCCCGAGACGGTCGCACGCAAGATCGCGGACACTGTCAGGGCACTTGGACTTGGCCGCTTCGAGATGAAGTATTCCTCGGGCCCCATGCCCCACGACGCGCAGATGCGGTCCATCGAACTTTACGGAACACGTGTTATGCCGATGGTGCGGGACATGCTCAGCTGAGCACACCGTCCACCGGCTGAAGGGGCTGAGGGGGCTCGCGCCCCATCGCCTCGGCGACGGCGATTTCAATCACCCGGCACATCGCGTCGAGCGGCAGCCCGTTCGCGGCATCGCGGAACGGGTGTTCCAGCTCGTCACTGACAGCGTTCAGGCCGAAGAAGACATAGGCGACGATGGCGGCCACGGCCGGGGCGAAGGCGCCCGCCGTGTCGATCAGCGCGAAGGGCAGGATCAGGCAGTAAAGATGGCTCGTCCTGAGGACGAGCAGCGAATAGACGAAGGGAATGGGCGCCGATGCGAGCCTTTCGCAGCCCGCCTGCGCCAGCGCGACCGAGCCCAGCCGTTCGGCCAGCGCCCGCTGGCCGATGTCGCTGAGCCGCCCGCTTTCGGCTTCGTTCCGCAATATCCCGGCCATTGACCTCAGCGCGGCATCGGGCGGGTTGCGGTGCACGGCATGATCCATGGCCCGCCCGTCCCATGCGGCAGCACCTTCGGTCGCGTTCACCCCCCTCAGCCAGCCGCGATGCAGATGGGCGAATCCCGCCATCCCGGTCATGACCTGATCCCGCGCCGGTCCCGCGCCAAGAAAGATCAGCGTCTCGCGCCCGAGCGAGCGGGTATCGGCGATCATCTGCCCCCAGAGCTTGCGCGCCTCCCACCAGCGGTCATAGGCCGCGTTGTTGCGAAAACCGAGGAAGAGCGACAGCGCGATACCGAAAACGCCCATCGCGGCGATAGAGACATGCGGCAGGGTCAGAACATGGCGGTCGATCAGCAGCACCGCCAGCGCGAACCCGGCGAAGGCCAGAATCCGGCCAATGATCTTTGGCACGATGGAGCCCTGCATCACGAGGATGAGGTGCAATAGGCTGGGTGTTTCACGGACGATCATGGGTCACAGGATGGCTGGAACGGTTGCCTTCTCCTGCCCTGTTCCCGGCTTCCTCACCAGCGCAAAGGCGACATGTACCGCGCTGCATCCGCCGCGGGATGCGGATCGGTCCCGGTCAGAACGCGTCCATCACCTCGTACATCACCGGCTCGAACCGCGAGCAGAGCGTGGCAAGGCGGCGGTTCCTTTCGCGCATTTCGGGCGTGCGCAGCATCGCCTGAAAATCCTTGCGGTCGCGCCACTGGCTGTAATTGGCGATGCGGGTCTGGGCGTCGTTCATGTGGAGCCCCGCGCCGATGAAGCCCGGCTGATGGCGGATGAACTTGTCATAGGCGTCGCGCAGCTCGTCCATCAGGTCCTGCGCCGTGCCGGGCGTCATCTCGAAAGTGGTCAGGACGGTCTGACCGCTGAAATCCTTGGCAATTGTCGGCATGGGCTCACTCCGTTCCGGGCGCGTTCAGCTTGACTATCGCGCCCGGGGGACGGCCTGTAAACCGGTGATCAGAAGTCGAAGAGCTCCGACAGGAAGCTCTCGCGTTTTTTCCTGCGATAGCGGCGGTCGTCGTCATCGTCATCATCGTCGCGGTCCCGGCGGCGGTCATCGCGGCGCGGGGCGGGGCGCGTGTCACGCTCGGGCTCCTTCAGCGCCACGGGCGGGGCGGCATCGGCAAGGCTGCGGTCGACAATCTTGTCGAGCTCGCCCCGGTCTAGCCAGACACCCCGGCAGCTTGGGCAATAGTCGATCTCCACGCCGTTTCTTTGGGTCATCACCAGCGTCGTATGGTCGACAGGGCATTTCATCGGTCGGGTTTCTCCTTTCAAGGGTTCCCGTCCGATATGGGGGTGCCGCGCGCGGGTGCAAGTCACTCGGCAAGAAGCCGCAGGACCTCATCCGTCAGCGCGCCGACCTCTGCCGTCGCGGCGCTCTTGCCCGCCTCCATGGCGCCGAGACCCTGACCGAGCGTTTCGGCATAGACGACGCGGTTGGCCAGCCGCGCCTCAGTGACGCCCGCCGTCAGTTCGGCGGCAGCGCGGGCGACATCGTCGCCCAGCCGCGTTCCCGCCCGGGCGCGGTTCATCACCAGCCAGGTCTGCTTTCGTTCCCGCGCGGCGAGGTCAAGCACACCCTCCGTCGCCCAAAGATCGACATGGGAGGAGGCGACAGGCACCAGCACCAGATCGGCCTCGCGGAGCGCTGGCCGCAGATCGGCATCGACCTTGGGCGGCGTGTCGACGATCACCAGATCGGCCTCGCGCTTCAGTTTCTCGCATTCATAGGACACACCCCAGGCCGAGGATGTGGAAAATTCCAGCCCAGCCTCGCCCAGCCTTTCGCGCCGTGTAATGAACCAGCGGCCAAGCGAGCCCTGCGGGTCGGTGTCGAGGAGGGCGACCGACATACCCCGCCGGATCGCGGCGACGGCAATGTTAACGGCAAGCGTCGTCTTGCCCGATCCACCCTTCTGCTGGACGACCGCGATGACCTTGCCCGACATGATGCCCCCGATGCTGCGCCACGCTTTGCTGCATTGCAGCATAGGGTGATTCCCAGGGGAAAGCACGGACGAAATGTCGCAGGACCGCTATTGCCCGAGATAGGCGGCGAGAACCGGGGGCGGATTGTCCAGAAGCGCCGCCGTCGGGCGCGGCGGATGCGCGACCCCTTCGGCGACCAGAATGGTCTCGGGCGCGAAACGGCTTGCGTCTTCGGGGTCATGGCTGACCATGAGAACGGTCGCGCCGGTCTCGTCTGCGATCTCGGCCACGAGGTCCAGCATTTCCGCCTTCAGCGCGGGGCCAAGCGCCGCGAAGGGTTCGTCGAGCAGCATCAGGGGCCGCGCCCTGAGAAGCGCGCGGGCCAGCGCCACCCGGCTTTGCTGACCACCGGAGAGGGTCGCGGGCTTGCGCCCCTCTATGCCCTGAAGGCCGGTGCGGGTCAGGGCACGGGTCACGGCCTCATAGTCAGCCGGGGAGAGCCTGAGGTCGGGCCGCAGCCCGAGGCCGACATTCTGGGCGACCGTCAGGTGCGGGAAGAGGTTCTGGTCCTGAAAGAGGATCGACAGGGGCCGCTTGCCGGGCGGGGTGGCGGTGATGTCGTTACCGTCCCAGAGGATGCGACCTGACTCGGCCGGAAAGAACCCGGCGATGACCGACAGCAGGGTGGACTTGCCTGCGCCCGAGGGACCAATCACCGCAACCCTCGCGCCCTTCTCGACGCGGAAATCGGCAGCCAGACGGAAGGTATCCTGCGTGATCGTGATGTCCAGAAGTTCAAGCATCGGCGCGGCCTCCCCGGTCGAGCGTCCAGAACAGGGCAAGGCTGAGCGCAAGCAGCAGCACCGCCGCCCCAGCCGCATCCTGCATACGGTAAGCGCCCATCAACCGGTAAAGCTGCAGAGGCAGCGTTGCGCTGTCATCATCGGCAAAAAGCGCGATGACGCCGAGATCACCCATCGACAAAGCCGCCGTCAGCCCGGCGGCGAAGCCAAGGGGACGGCGCAGGCGCGGTACGATCAGGAGCTTGAGACGCGCGAGGCCGGTCAGATCGAGGCTTTGGGCGAGGTGGCCGTAATCGGCCTCCAGTTCCCGTGCGGCGGGCAGGAGGGCGCGGAGGCAGAAGGGCAAAGCCATCGCCGCATTGACCGCGACGGTGACGGCAAGCGCGATGTCGCCGGGATTGGCGAAGGGGCGCAGGAGGAGGAAGAGCCCGGTGCCGGTCACGAGGGACGAGGTGGCGAGCGGCAGCATGCCGATGGTCTCCAGCCCCCGCCGTCCGGGCCGCGCGGCGCTGGCGAGCGCCAGCGGCAGGGCCAGGACGATGGCTGCCAGAGTCGAGGCGCCCGCAACGGCGAGCGAGCGCAGGGCCGCCTGCCAGACCGGGGCGGGAAGCCCACCGATGCGCGGCAGGCCGGCCGTGACCACGGCCAGAAGGGGCATGAGCAGGAAGAGGCTCGTGAGGGTCAGCACGGCTATGTCCTGCGCCCTGAGCAGGGGGCCGTTTGCGTCCCAGCGGGCGACGGGCCGGTCAAGGCCGCTTCCAAAGCCCGATGGCAGGGTGAACCGCGCGGCCAGCAGCGCGGCGGTGGCGCAGAGCGCAAGCTGGATCGCCGCCAGCATCGCCGCGCGGCCAAGGTCGAAATCGTAGCGGAAGGACTGGTATATCGCGAGTTCCACCGTCGTCGCCTTCGGCCCGCCGCCGAGAGTGAGCGCAACGGCGAAGCTTGTCAGGCAGATCAGGAAGATCGTGACGAGAACGCCCGGCGCGCGGGCCCGCAGCATCGGATATTCCAGATGCCGGGCGATGTCGCCGGGACCGAAGCCAAGGGCTGCCGCCAGCCGGAAGCGTTCAGCCGGGATGTCGAGCCAGCCTTGGAGAAGCAGGCGGACCGCCAGTGGCAGGTTGAAGAAGACATGCGCCAGAACGACGCCCGCGAACCCGTAGATCGAGATGCGATCAAATCCCAAAGCCGCCAGACCGTCATTGAGCAGGCCAGAGCGGCCGAATACCGCGAGAATGCCCATCACCGCCACGATGACCGGCAGGATGAAGGGCGCGCCGAGAAGCGTGATCAGAAGCGCACGTCCCGGAAAGCGGCGGCGGGCCAGCGCACGGGCGGCAGGGATCGCCAGAAGAACGCTGAGCGCCGCGGAAACCGCCGCCTGCGTGAGCGTAAAGCGCAAGGCCGACCAGTCGGCGGCGCCAAGCCGGGCAAAACTCTCGGCCCGCCAGAGAACGGCGCCAAGCGTGCCCAGCGTCAGGGTAAGCACCAGCGCGGCGGCAAACGCCGCGCCGATCCGGAGCGCCCGGCTCATCGGTCGTGCCGGGCCCGGGATCGTCACTCGCTCATCACCTTCAGCCATGTGGCGATGGCGGGGTCGCGCCGCGCCTCGGCCTCTGCCTCGGGCAGGAACAGCGTCCTGTCCGGGCGGGGAAGGTTCGCGAATCCCGCAGGCAGCGCGCCCTCGAATTCCCGGGCCGGATAGGACCAGTTGGCGGTCGCGATCATGCCCTGGAAATCGTCCGACAACACGTAGTCAAGGAAGGCGTCCGCAAGGTCCGGCTGATCGGTCGCCCCGATCTTCGCGACCAGTTCGGTCATGAAGTAATGGCCCTCGGGGAAGATGGCGGCGGCCTTCGTCTCATCTTCTTCGGCGATGATGTGGTAGGCGGGCGATGTTGTGAACGACAGCACCATGTCCGCCTCGCCGGAGGTGAAGAGGCCGTAAGCCTCCGACCAGCCGGGCGTGACGGTCAGGATCTTCGGCTTCAGCTTGCGCCAGGCATCCTCGGCACCGTCGCCAAAGACCTCGGAAATCCAGAGGACGAGCGCAAGGCCGGAAACCGAGCTGCGCGGGTCCTGAATGACGATCTTCACCTCATCGGGCATGTCGAGCAGGTCGGCAAAGCTTGCCGGGGGCGTATCCAGCCGGGTCTTGTCATAGACGAACGCGGTTTCGCCCCAGTTGAAGGGCACGAAGGTGTCGTCGTCCCATGCCACCGGCAGGGTCAGGCCAGACAGGTCCTTGCCATGCACGGCAAAAAGGCCCGTGGCGCGGGCGGCGGCCGTCTGGTCGGTCGTCAGGCCGATGACCGCATCGGCCTCGGTCCCCTCGCCTTCCAGCTTCAGCCGCGACATCACGTCGCCGGTGACGAATTTCAGGTCGCAGGCGCATTGCGCCTCGAATCCCGCTTCGATCGCCGGGCCCGGGCCCCATTCCGATCCGAAATAATCCGGCGCATAGACGATCAGTTCGGGTGTGTCGGCAGCCAGCACGTTGCTGGCGGCAAGACATCCCGCGATCATCAGGGCCGGAGACAGTGTATGTTTCATCTCTCGTCCTCCAATGGTCAGGCGGGCGGAGATGGTGTGGCATGAGTGCCTGACCTTCCCTCCGCCGGTTCTAACCGGTTCAGGTTCAACGGGTTCGCTTGCGCATCTCAGTCACGGATCAGATCCGGGACACCCCGAGGTGAGGCGGAACCTACAGATGAGAACCGCTGTTCGCAAGATCACTTGATGATGTAACATCGGTCTCAATCGGACGGTCGCCCGAACGGACGACTGACGCGCTATGGGGGCGAACATGCGCAGTGACATCGACTATCTGCGACTTGCGGTGGAGATCGCCGCAACGAGCCGCGCCAGCGGCAATCATCCGTTTGGCGCACTTCTTGTCGGACCGAACGGGGACGTCCTGCTTTCCTCGGGCAATACCTATTCGAAGGATCGGGGCGTCGGCCATGCCGAAACCAACGTGGCGCGTGCGGCGGCCCGGACCTACGAGCCGGAATTTCTGGAAAAATGCACGCTCGTGACCTCGGTCGAGCCGTGCTGCATGTGCGCCGGGGCGTGCTATTGGACGGGCATCGGGGCCGTGGTCTATGGACTCACGGAAAAACGGCTGGCAGAACTGACCGGCGACAACCCCGAAAACCTGACGCTGGACCTGAGCTGCCATCAGGTTTTCGCCGCCGGTCAACGCCCGGTAACGGTGCGCGGCCCGTTTCCCGAGATCGAAGACGAGATCGTGAAGGACCATCTGGGCTTCTGGTAGCGGGCCAGTCATCCATTGCGCCGGAACCCGGCTGACCGACAATTGACCGCAGCGCAGGGCGAGACCTCCGAGAATGCTTGAGTGCTGACGCGCGCTTCGCTAGACCGCAGGGGCAAAGGAGCGCGTCCATGAGCCTGAACACCTACGGTCATCTTTTCCGCGTCACGACCTGGGGCGAAAGCCACGGGCCCGCGCTTGGCGCGACGGTCGATGGCTGCCCGCCCGGCGTGGCGCTGGAAGAGGCGATGTTGCAGCACTGGCTGGACCGCCGCAAGCCCGGGCAGAACAAGTACACGACGCAGCGGCGGGAGCCGGATGCGGTGCGTATTCTCTCGGGTGTCTATGAGGGGCGGACGACGGGAACGCCCATCCAGCTGATGATCGAGAACACCGACCAGCGGTCGAAGGATTACGGCGATATCGCGCAGAAGTTCCGGCCCGGTCATGCAGACATCACCTATCACCAGAAATACGGTTTGCGCGATCCGCGCGGCGGTGGACGGTCCTCGGCCCGCGAGACGGCGGCGCGGGTGGCGGCCGGCGGCGTGGCGCGCGCGGCATTGAAGATGCTGGCGCCGGAGGTCCGCATCACCGGCTATATGGTGCAGATGGGGCGGCTGAAGGCTGACCGCGACCGCTTCGATATGGCGGAGGTTGAGCAGAACCCCTTCTGGTGCCCCGATGCGACGGCTGCGGCGATCTGGGTCGAGCATCTGGACGAGTTGCGCAAATCCGGCAATTCCGTCGGCGCGGTCGTGGAGGTCATGGCCTCGGGCGTGCCCGCAGGCCTCGGTGCGCCAGTCTACGGCAAGCTAGACACCGATCTCGCAGCCGCGATGATGTCAATCAACGCGGTCAAGGGGGTGGAGATCGGCGCGGGCATGGCGGCGGCCGAATTGACTGGCGTCGAGAATGCCGATGAGATCTTCATGGGCAATGACGGCAGGCCGCGCTTCAGTTCCAACCATGCGGGCGGCATTCTGGGCGGCATTTCGACCGGGCAGGATGTGGTTGTGCGCTTTGCCGTCAAGCCGACCTCGTCGATCCTGACGCCGAGGAAGACTATCACGGTTGCGGGCGAGGAGGCCGAGATCATCACCAAGGGCCGCCATGACCCTTGCGTCGGCATCCGCGCCGTGCCGGTGGGCGAGGCGATGATGGCTTGCGTGATCCTCGATCACTTGCTGCTCGACCGGGGCCAGACCGGCGGCCAGCGCGGCGCGATCGGCTGAACGTCACGGGTGGCACGACTGCCCATGTCAGGAAGGTGAGAGATGGCCGAACTTCTCATCGTCTACCACTCGCGGACCGGTGGCAGTCGGCAAATGGCCGAGGCCGCAGCGGCGGCCGCGCGGGACGAGACGACGACCGTTCTCAAGACCGCCGATGCGGCCGGGCCGGATGACCTTCTGCAAGCGGATGGCTACATCTTCTGCGCGCCCGAAAACCTTGCCGCCTTGTCCGGCGTGATGAAGGATTTCTTTGACCGCTGCTATTACCCGGTGCTGGGCCGCATCGAGGGCCGCCCCTATGCCCTGATGATCTGCGCAGGCTCGGATGGTGAGAATGCCGCCCGTCAGACCGCGCGGATCGCCACGGGCTGGCGGCTGAAACAGGTGCAGCCGCCGCTGATCATCTGCACCCACGCCCAGACGCCCGAGGCAATCCTCGCCGAGAAGCACATCCCGGATGACGATCTCGACCGCTGCCGCGAGCTCGGCGCGGCCCTCGCGGCGGGTCTTGATCTGGGTGTGTTCTGATGCGGCGGACGCCTGCCTCGCTTAAGGCAGGCTGCGGTAAATCATCTTCACGAACCATTTCCGTGCAACACCGTAACGCTGCCAAGAGACCGGCCAGTCATGCGCGGGATAGGTCAGGATGATCAGTTTCTGCGACAGGCCAAGCCCCTTGCGGAACGCGACCGCATCGCGGACCCCTGCAAGCCGGTCACGAGTTTCGATCAACCGCGTCCTGTCGCCAACTGGCCCGTGCCCGGGCGCGATAATGGACTCATCGTCGGTCATCGCTATAAGCTGCCCCATTCCAGCCAGATAACCATCAATCGAGCGTCCCTTGTCAGTGGCGATATAGGGCAGGCCTTCATTGATGAAGAGATCGCCTGCCGCGATCACGTTGGCCTCGACGAACCGTACGACGGCATCGCCCTCGCTATGCGCGTCGGGAACCTCGATGATCTCTACCGTATGGGGCCCGAACCTGATCCGGTAGCTGCCGTCAAAGACGATATCGGGCACTGTGCCTGAGGGCGGCGGTCCACTCCGCCCACTCGCCGCATCGTCTTCCCGGATACGTTCGGCAGCCAGCCGCGTAGCGATAACCTCAGCGCCGTCCCGCGCAAAAAACGCGTTGCCGCTGATATGGTCACCGTGTGGATGCGTGTTGATGATATAACGCACGGGCAGGTCCGTAAGCGTGTCGAGCGCGGCCTGAACCCGCTCCAGATCCGGCGGCTCGTTACTGTCCACGAGCAGGACCCCGTCCCCACCGATCACCGCGACCACGTTCCTGCCGGACGCACCGATCAGGAAGATTCCGTGCCGCAGAGGCGTAACCTGCGCCGGTCCCGTCAGCCCGTCGGGAATGCCTTTCCCCTCGCGGTTGGCCAGAACATCATCCAGGTCGTAAAGCCAATAGGAGACCCCGAGATGCGCAATAACCAGCACGGTCAGCAACACCGCAATGCGGATCAGTCTGCGCAGCATTGTCATCTGTCGGAACATGATCCTGGAACCTCTCTTTGGCCGGGTATACCCGTCGAACCTAGGGTATGGGCGCTCCGCGCCGGGCGTCAAAGCATTTTCCCACGGCCCGCCCCGGAGCGACACGATTGCCTGGAACGCTGGCCAATGTGTAAGACCATGCGCCGCGCGCCCCTACCCAGCCGTCGCGCCGACCTTGGAAAGCTGCACGGCAAGAATGCCCGCCGCGACAATCACGACGCCGACGATATCGGCCACGCCGATCTGCTCGCTTAGCAGAACCGCCGCGACCGCCACACCGAAGAACGGGTTGAGGAAATGGTAGGTCGCGGCGCGCACCGCGCCGATCCGGTCCACAAGGCGGAACCAGACCCATGTCGCGATCAGGCCCGGCACCAATGTCGTATAGACGAACGCAAGACCAAGGCGCGGGGTCCAGTTGACCTGCCAGCTTTCGGTAAGCATCGCAGCAACGGCCAGTATCCCCGCACCGACGAACATCTGCAGCCCGACGATCATCAGCACGTTGCCCTTCGACGATGCCCCCCGCACCGTCAGCGTCGCGACCGCGAGTGCCAGCGCACCGATGCCGCACAATATGAGGCCAGGAATGCTGACCCCGCCCGAAAAGCGCGACCCCATGATGATTGCCACCCCGATCACGCCCGCGATCAGCCCGGCAATGCCGAGGGGCCGCACCTTCTGCCCCATGAAAAGCCAGCCGAGAAGCGCCACCAGCAGAGGCATGGTCGAAGCGATGATCGCCGCCAGCGACGCCTCGATCCACTGCATGGCGACGAAATTCAGGCCCAGATAGAGCGCGTTCTGGCAGAGGCCGAAGATGGCGACGGACCGCCACTGTCCCCGGCTCAGATGCCAGCTTTGCCCCATGGCCCGGGCGATGGCGACGCCGATCAGGCCCGAGATCAGGAAGCGCAGGCTGAGCGCCGTCAGGGGCGGCGCATCGGCGACGATCATCCGCGCCGAGGTGAAGGCCGAGGACCACATGAGGGCAAAAGCCAGCCCCATGAAGATCGAGCGGATGTCCATGGGGTCGCCCTTGCCTTTCGTCAGATGTTGCGCACCGCGCCTTTGGAGGCACTCGTCGTCAGCGCGGCGTAGGCGCGAAGAGCGGCTGAAACCTTGCGCTTCCGGGGCGCTTCGGGCTGCCAGCCCTTCGCGTCCTGCGCCTTGCGGCGCTCGGCCAGCACGGCGTCATCGACCGCGAGATGGATGCGACGGTTCGGGATGTCGATTTCGATCGTGTCACCCTGTTCAACGAGGCCGATCGCCCCGCCCTCGGCCGCCTCGGGCGAGACGTGGCCGATGCACAGGCCCGAAGACCCGCCCGAAAACCGCCCGTCGGTGACCAGCGCGCAGACCTTCCCAAGCCCCTTCGATTTCAGATACGAGGTCGGGTATAGCATCTCCTGCATCCCCGGCCCGCCGCGCGGCCCTTCATAGCGGATCAGCACGACCTCGCCCGGCTTGACCTTGCCGTTGAGGATACCGAGAACGGCGTCATCCTGGCTTTCGAAGATATGCGCGGTACCGGTGAATTTCAGGATCGATTCGTCGACACCCGCCGTCTTCACGATGCAGCCCTCTTCGGCGATGTTCCCGTAAAGGACGGCCAGCCCGCCATCCTTGGAAAACGCATGTTCGGCCGCGCGGATCACGCCTGCCTTGCGGTCGCGATCGAGTTCCTTGTAGCGGTTCTGAGTCGAAAAGGCCTGCGTGGTTCGCACGCCACCCGGGGCTGCGCGATAGAAGGTATCGACCGCATCGTCATTGGCGGTGACCACGTCCCATTTCTGGATCGCCTCGCCCATCGTGTCACTGTGGATCGTGCGCGCGTCCATGTGCAGCAGGCCCGCGCGCCCCATCTCGCCGAGGATACCCATGATGCCGCCCGCGCGGTGGACATCCTCCATATGCACGTCCTGCTTGGCGGGTGCCACCTTGCAGAGCACCGGCACCTTGCGGCTGAGCCGGTCGATATCCTCCATGGTGAAATTCACCCCGCCCTCATGGGCGATGGCCAGAAGGTGCAGAACCGTGTTGGTCGACCCGCCCATGGCGATATCGAGGCTCATCGCGTTTTCGAACGCCTCGAAGGTCGCGATATCGCGCGGCAGCAGGCCCTTGTCCTCCACCTCGTAATGGCGCCGGGCAACCTCGACAATGGTGCGCCCCGCTTGCAGGAACAGGGCCTTGCGGTCGGCATGGGTGGCGAGCATCGACCCGTTGCCCGGCAACGCCAGACCCAGCGCCTCGGCCAGACAGTTCATCGAATTGGCGGTGAACATGCCCGAGCATGACCCGCAGGTCGGGCAGGCGGCCTTTTCGATCTCCAGGACCTGCTCGTCGGTATAGCTGTCATCGGCGGCCACGATCATCGCATCGACCAGATCAAGGTCATGGTCGATCACGTCGGGGCTGATCTTGCCCGCCTCCATCGGCCCGCCGGAAACGAAGATTGCCGGGATATTCAGCCGCATCGCCGCCATCAGCATACCCGGCGTGATCTTGTCGCAGTTGGAGATACAGACCATCGCATCGGCGCAGTGCGCGTTGACCATGTATTCTACGCTGTCGGCGATCACCTCGCGCGAGGGCAGCGAATAGAGCATACCATCATGGCCCATCGCGATGCCGTCATCGACAGCGATTGTGTTGAACTCCTTGGCGACACCGCCCGCGGCTTCCACCTCGCGCGCCACCATCTGACCAAGGTCCTTCAGATGCACATGGCCGGGCACGAACTGGGTAAACGAGTTCACGATGGCGATGATCGGCTTGTTCCAGTCGCTGTCGGTCATCCCGGTCGCGCGCCAAAGGCCGCGCGCGCCAGCCATGTTACGTCCGTGCGTGGTGGTGCGAGAGCGATATGCGGGCATGGTCGTTCCTCCTGAAGCGGCGCGACACTAGCCGAGGAACCTGAGGGTTTCCATGCCGAAACGCATGATTTGATAAGCCGCACGAAAATTTTGGCCATATCCGGAATGCGCCCAAGGAAAGACGGTTCGCCGCCTGAGGCGGATTGACGGTGCCAAAAACAAAGACCGCCCAAAGGGGCGGTCTTGCTAAAAAAAGACTTGGAAAGGTATCAGCCGTTCACGCTGTCCTTCAGCGCCTTGGCGATGGAAACCTTCACGACCTTGTCGGCGGGCTTCATCATCGTCTCACCGGTGGCCGGGTTGCGGACCTGGCGCTCGGGACGGGCGCGGCACTGGACCTTGCCGATGCCCGGCAGGGTGACGGCACCGCCGCCAGCGACTTCGCGGGTTACAACGGCCGAGATTGCGTCGAGAGCCGCCGAGGCGGTTTTCTTGTCCGAGCCCATCTCTTCGGCCAGAGCGGCGACGAGCTGGGTCTTGGTCATCGGTTTGGACATATCTGTCTCCTCACTGTGCCCCGTCGGTTGGGGTAATCCTGCGCCATTTAGCGTCATGTAGTGTTGCTACACAATCTTTTGTGGCCTCTGGCAAGCGTTTTCCGCTTGTTTGTGCGTTTTTTTGCCCTTTCCGTGGGGTCTCAGAGGAAAGCGGTCTCTTCAAAGCTGCGCAACTTGCGGCTGTGGATACGCTCCAGCGGCATTTCGCGCAAGCGCTCCATGGCGCGAATCCCGATCAGAAGGTGGCGGTTGACCTGGGTGCGGTAGAAATCCGTGGCCATGCCGGGCAGCTTCAACTCGCCATGCAGCGGCTTGTCCGAAACGCAGAGGAGCGTGCCATAGGGCACCCGGAAACGGAAACCATTGGCCGCGATCGTCGCGCTTTCCATGTCGAGAGCGATGGCGCGCGACTGGCTGAGACGCTGCACCGGGCCGGTCTGGTCGCGCAGTTCCCAGTTGCGGTTGTCGACCGTGGCGACGGTGCCTGTCCGCATGATGCGCTTGAGCTCAAATCCGTCGATCTCGGACACTTCGGCGACGGCTTCCTGAAGCGCGATCTGGATTTCCGCCAATGCGGGCACCGGCACCCAGACCGGCAGATCGTCATCCAGCACCTTGTCTTCCCGCAGATAGGCATGGGCGAGCACGAAATCGCCAAGCGACTGGCTGTTCCGTAAGCCCGCGCAATGGCCGACCATCAGCCAGGCATGGGGACGCAGAACCGCGATATGGTCAGTCGCCGTTTTAGCGTTCGACGGGCCCACCCCGATATTCACGAGCGTGATCCCCTGCCCGCCGCGCCGCTTGAGGTGATAGGTCGGCATCTGCGGCAGTTTCGGCAGTTGCGGGATGTCGCCGTCTTCGGCCGTGATTTCGTGGTTCCCGGGTGCGACGAAGGCGGTGTAGCCCGAGGCCGGATCGCCCAGCGCCTTGCGGGCGAAGGCCTCGAACTCATCCACGTAGAACTGGTAGTTGGTGAAGAGGACGTGGTTCTGGAAATGCACCGGATCGGTCGCGGTGTAATGCGCGAGACGCGCCAACGAATAATCCACCCGCTGCGCTGTAAAGGGTGCAAGGTGCCCCGATCCGTCGGCATTGAGCGCGGCGGTGCCGTTGACGATGTCGTCGTTGGTCGTCGCCAGATCCGGCACGTCAAAAACGTCGCGAAGCGGAAAATCCAGCACGCCCTCCTGCGGCACCGAAATCGCCGGGTTTGACGCAACGGCGAAATGGATCGGGATCGGCGTAGCGCTGGGGCCGACGATGACCGGTACGCCATGGTTCTGAATCAACAGGTCCAGTTGCTGGACAAGATAATTCCGGAACAGGTCCGGTCGGGTGACCGTCGCGGCATATGTGCCCGGTATGGCAACATGGCCGAAGCTGAGGCGGCTGTCGGCCTTGGCATGGCTGGTCGTGGTGATCCGAACCTCGGGGTAAAAGGCGCGGACCCGGGCCTTGGGGCGCGCACCCGCGACGGTTTCGCTGAACTTGTCAAACAGGAACCGCGTCGCTTGGGTGTAAAGCGCCTCCAGCCGCGACACCGCCGCCTCGGCATCTGTAAAGGCCTCGGGTGCTGCGACCTGCGGCATCAGGACCGGTAATTCGCCTTGTGCGTTCATGCGTAAAGCTCCGCTAAGATCCGGCGCGACGGGTCGGGATAAGGGATGTGGGGCTGGCTTCGGTCTGACATGCCGAAATCTGGCAGATCGGCCCAGCGCCCGCAAGGCCGGACGCAGACGTATGGTGGGTTTAAACCCACCTTACCGGAAGGATTGGCAGTTACGTGCCAAGCCCAAGTGTCGCGAAGCCGCGATCGGAAAGGCGCGCATGCAGCGCCTCGGCCTCGGCGGCCAGACCGGCATCATGCGCCTCCGGCGCGCGGTCGGCGACCGGGCGCAATTCCTGCGGCATATCGGGCGCTACACCGATCCGCTTTGCCACGGCCTGCCAGACGGCGGGATCCGAACTCAACGCCTCATAGGGCACGAAGGTCACGTTCCCGGCGGCGGCTTCGACCGGGTCGAGTGCCGAATAGGCCGCGATCCAGACGCGCAGCCAGTAATCCATGCTGCCCGGATCGCCCTCGGGCCGACCACCGAACAGGAAGGGCCTGTGCGTCGCACCGAATTCATGGTGGCCAAGCCATGTCATGTAATCGCGGATGAAGGGATCGGCATCGAGAAAGCGCTGATGCTGTCCCAGAAGGCTCGCCGCGTGGTCAAGCGGGCGGCGCAGCGGTACGAGAAATTCGGCCTCAGGCATGGCCTTGGCCAGCGTTCCGAGCCGCAGGATGTTGTTGTTGTTCTTCGAAACATAGCGGGTCTTGCCGGTTTTTTTCAGCACCAGCCGGATCATGTCGCGGTACCCTGAGATCAAATCGGCATCAGGGCCGTGCACCTTCAACCCGTCCGCACCGATATAGCTCTTGCCGTCGAAGATGCGCCAATAGACCTCGTCCAGCGCCTCGGGGCTCTGGGTATCGACCTCGATCCCGTCGCCATGGGCTCGTTCGGCCTTCACACCGGGCTTGTGTCCCTTGCGGCTGAGCTTCGCCCAAAGGTTCGGGGCCAGCACGAAGGGCATGTCGGCATAGGTGAGAGAACCGAATTCGCCGGTGCGATGAATCTCGCGCATCAGGATTGTCGTGCCCGCGCGGGCAAGGCCGGTGACGAAGACATGGCGGCCGGTATCTTCGGGGGCCGCCTTCAGATGCATGCCGCGTTCCATGTCATGCATCATCTCGGCCGTGGCAGGCGATGCCAGCGCCAGCCGGTGCAGCATCCGGTCGAGCGCGGAATAGTCAGACACGCTTCACCTTGAGCCGGATCCAGATGTACAGGATAGAGACGACACACAGGGCGCCGATCACCGAAGGGCGCAGAAGCGCTTCACCCCATGCCGCCATGCCGCCGGGAAAGGCGAGGCCAAGAAGCACCACCGGCGCAAGCGCCAGCATCAACATCAGAAAGAACTGGATTGAGCCTTTGCCGATCACCCAGGAATAGGAAGGCAGAATCCTTTCCTTCCAATGATCCGAGATGCGCTTGCTCTTCAACACCCGCCCGGATTTCTGCGCCGTCGTCGTGACCTTGCGGATCACCGGCAAAAGCGGCAGGCGGAGAAAAGCCTCGCTGGCAAGGACGCCGGCGAGGACGACAAAGAGCCAGATCATCTTATTCCGCGGGCTCGCCGCCGCCCGATCCTTTGGCCGCCTTTGCCTTGCGGTTCTTCATCATCCGTTTGATCGGATAATAAAGCACGGCGACAATCGCGAGGAAGATCGACCCAATCACGCCGATAACCGCCGCGATCGCCCCCGCGCCGACACCCGGGCCGATATAGGCCATCGCCATCTGTGGCGACAACAGGATCGCCGCGGCAAGTGTTACGATCAGAACTTCGCGCTTAACCATTGCAGTCTACCTTTTGAAGTACCTTCACCAATGCGTCTCCGACAGTTGGCTCAATGTAGCGGCTCCAAGCCATTACGTAAACTTGCCCGTCATCCGCCCGATTCAGAAATTGCCCCAGAACCGCACCATCCTTGTCCATGATCAGAAGTCTTCCGCTGTGCGTCTCCTCAACCATGAGATTTCCGTCTGGAAGCAACTGAGCCAGGCCCTCGAAAGTCGTCTCGATGTCAAGCCTTCTGAAAGACTCCCGCCACGGCATGGTGACTTCTCCATTTGAAAAGTCATAGATCATCACGTCCACGGCGTCCTCAACACGCGTTCCCGAACCGTAATTCCTTGTGTTGTTACTGAAAACCGAGATCCGGTGGTCGTCGAGTATGTCAACGTCATGCTGTTTCAGCCACGGCCCATCCTTCATCCAGAGAATCTCGTCGCTGGAAGGCCGGTAAAGCATGATGATTGACGGTTCGCGCAAGCTGAGGAACAGATCGCCTTTCTTCCAATGGGGCCCATCTTTGAGAACAGGTTGAATGTCATTCAGGTGTAAAGGGTCGTCGATGTACTGGTTGACCGGAAACAATCGACCAAAATGGCCAAGACTTTCAAAAACCTCGGCGAGGTCAATGAGCTCGACGAGATGTCCGTCAGCCGACACGCGTGCAAGCGAATCATTGCTGAACGGCTCGGCCCAGCGGCTATCCGGCTTTAGATCCGGATGGGCCACAAGCCAGTAATCGCCATTCGCATCCACTTCCGTAGAATGCGAAAACACGCTCTTTGAGAACGCCCAGAGTGGGCGAGAACAAGCGTCGGTCCGAATAAGCGGGCTGTCGTGGTTCTTTATGGTCAGGCCGCCGTCGCTATGAATAAATGGATGGACGAACCGAAAGTAAGGCTGGGCCCAGTTCAATTTCTCGGCGTTTTCCGGAAGCTCCTTCACCACTGCAAGGAGTTCCTCCACATCCGGCAGCCATGTATGTACGACCGCCATGTCGCTCAGATCGACGAGTTCGACCACCGCGCGCTGCCTATTTCCGTCGATGCGGCTCAGCAGCACGTAACCATCCAAAGCTCCGGGCCGCCCGACCTCGCCGAAGGACCAGCCGCTCGGAATCTCGTTAAAGCGCTTTGACCAGCGATAGATTCTGGAATCGGGTTCGCGTAGTCGCTTCAAGACGAGCGGCAGTTCGGCCAGCCCATGCGCAGCGGCGCCAACACCACCCGCAAACGAAGACCCGCGCTCGCGCAACAGGACAAGTCCGCCGAAGGCGATAAGCCCCAAAAGGCCAACCAGGGCAAACAGGCACAATATCCAAGCTTCGATACGCGCGAACAGAAATCTCTTCATAAAACCGGACCACAACGTCTAGTAAGGCTGCTACTGTCATTGCGGCCATGAGATGAAGAAAACCAAAGGACGTCAATAGCAGGGCACTTTTTCCGGGTACAATCAGGGTCCCCGGCAGAAGTCGCTGAACGAAACCCGCACGGAGGAAGAGATTGTCAACGGTGAACGCTCAAATCTCGATCACCTACTGCACCGGCTGCAACTGGCTCTTGCGATCCGGGTGGATGGCGCAGGAGCTTTTGTCGACCTTTGGCACCGATATCGGCAGCGTGACGCTGATCCCCGGAACCGGCGGCATCTTCGAAATCCGGGTCGGGGATGAGCTGGTCTGGGAACGCAAGCGCGACGGCGGCTTTCCAGACGTGAAGGTACTGAAGCAGATGATCCGCGACCGGATCGACCCGGATCGCGATCTGGGCCATATCGACCGCGCGA
Source organism: Albidovulum litorale (assembly GCF_025751495.1). Classification (GTDB taxonomy): domain Bacteria; phylum Pseudomonadota; class Alphaproteobacteria; order Rhodobacterales; family Rhodobacteraceae; genus Albidovulum; species Albidovulum litorale. Next base: position 340,793 of record NZ_JAOWKZ010000002.1, read on the forward strand.
AGGGCTGATCAACAGCCCCTTCGCATCGTTTTTCTCAGACCTTGCGGGCCACGATGAAGCGGCGCGGCGGCTGCGCGGGGTGGTTGCCGGTCTCGATGATCTCGAAGCCGGCCTTCATCACCGCCGCTTCCAACTCCGCGATCCGCCCGATCCGCACGAAGGGCGCCTTGCCGAGCAGTTGCATCAGCGGCAGAACGCCCATCATGAAGGTCAGAAACAACCTTTCACGTGACCAGCCGGAGCCCGCGACCGGTCGGCAGATCGTTTTTGAAATGAACAGGCCGCCGGGGTTCAGGAGGTGGTTCACCCGGTCCAGAGCCTTCGGCAGGTCGGGCAGCAGGTGCAGCATGTTGAAGGCCAGCACGGCATCATAGGGTCCGTCGTCCAGCACCTCGTCATCGACACCGGCGGCGACGAAGCGAATATTCTTCACCGCTTCCACTTCGGCCTTGCACTTGCCAACCGCGATCATGCCGGGCGAAACATCGCTCGCCGTGATCTCGCCCACGCCCGGCGCGAGGAGGAGCGCGGTTGAACCGCTGCCACAACCCAGTTCAAGCACCCGGTCGGTTTTGGCCAAGTGGGAGCGGGTCCGCTCCAATGTGTAGTTGTAGGCATCCACGTCCTTGATGGGCGATTTGGCATATTTCTCGGCAATGCCGTCCCAGAATTTTGCTGCATTCTGCATGATGTATCTCCTTTGAGCCCATCAATACCCATGCGGATTTCACAAAGAAATTGCCGAAATACGTTGTTTCTTTATACATCTATGCATGGATCAACGATTGAGCGGCTTCGACTGGAACCATATCCGCGCCTTCCTCGCCACGGCCGAGGAAGGCTCACTCTCGGCTGCGGCGCGGGTTCTTGGCCTGACCCAGCCGACGCTTGGCCGCCAGGTCTCGGCGCTGGAGAATGACCTTGGCATCCTGCTGTTCGAACGTGTCGGCCGCGCGCTGCAACTGACCGAGGCGGGGCGCGATCTTCTGGGCCATGTCCGGGCGATGGGGGCGGCCGCCGATCGGGTTGCGCTAGCGGCCAGCGGTCAGTCGCAGTCGATCGAGGGCAAGGTCCGGATAACGGCGAGCGAAGGGCTTTCCGCCTATATCCTGCCCGCCGCGCTGAAACGCCTGCGCGAGGTGGCGCCCCGGCTGGAGATTGACATCGTTGCCGCCAACGATATCCGCGACCTGATGCGGCGTGAGGCCGATATCGCCATCCGCCATGTCCGCCCCGAACAGCCCGACCTCATCGCCCGGCTGGTGCGCGAGGCGAAGGCGTATTTCTACGCCTCCGGCTCCTATCTTTCGGAACGGGGACGGCCGAAAACGCCTGCCGACCTCGCCCGCCACGATTTCATCGGCTTCGGCGACAACCGCCAGATGCTCGACTATCTCGTGCCGCTTGGCCTGCCCTTGACCGAGGCGAATTTCCGCATCGGCTCGGCCAATGGCATCGTCGCCTGGGAACTGGCACGGCAGGGCTTCGGCATTGCGCCGATGTGGGATGAGCTTGCGCGGCTTAACCCCGAAATGGAGCGTATCCTGCCCGAGCTTCCGCCGATCACCTTCCCGATCTGGCTGACCACCCACCGCGAACTGCACACCAGCCGGCGCATCCGGCTGGTCTTCGACCATCTGGCCGGGTTCCTGTCGCAGCAGCCCCTGACCGGTATCAGCCCCTGAGCGTGCCGCCGGTGGCCTTCGCCACCTTCTCGACGATCTTCCGGCTTGTCGCCTCGATCTCCTCGTCGGTCAGGGTCTTGTCACGCGGTTGCAGGCGGACCGAGATGGCGAGCGACTTCTTGCCCGCCCCCATCTGCGCCTCGGCCTTCTCGCCCGTGAACTGGTCGAAGACCGCGACGCTTTCGATCAGCGCCTTGTCCGCGCCCTGCGCGGCGTTCACGAGCGTCAGCGCCTCGACCCCCTTGTCGACGACAAAGGCGAAATCGCGCTCAACCGCCTGAAGGTCCGACCGGCCAAGGGCAGCGCGGGTCGTGGTTTTCGATTTCGGGAAGGGCACCGCCTCCACCCGGATCGTGAAGGCGACCGCAGGCCCCTTCACATCCATCGCCTTCAAAACCTTCGGATGCACCTCGCCGAAGGTGCAAAGCACGTTCGGCCCCAGGCCCATCACGCCCGACCGGCCCGGATGCCACCAGGCATCCGCCTTGCGGCTGATCTGAACCTTTTGCGGCGCACCCAAAGCGGCCAGCACCGCCTCGGCATCGGCCTTGGCGTCGTAAAGGTCGGCCATCCGACGCGAATCATAGGGGTCGCGCGGCGCGGTCGCGCCCACGAGAAGGCCGGTGGCCATCAGCGCCTGTTCGCCCGGCTCACCGCCATGGAAGGCGGGGCCGACTTCGAACAGCGCGAGGTCCATGAAGCCGCGCGCCTGGTTGCGGGCGGCGGCCTGCAAGAGCCCCGGCAGCAGGTCGGGCCGCATATGGGTCATTTCCGACGAGATCGGATTTTCCAGCCGCGTCGCCTCGTCGCCGCCACCGAACAATTCGGCCGAGGCGGAGTCGATGAAGGAATAGGTCACGCATTCGTTGTAGCCCAGCGCCGCCAGCGTCCGCCGCGCCGCCTTTTCGCGGACCTGCATCGGCGTCAGGATCGGCTTCGGCACGCCCGGTTTCGCCCGCCGCATCGGCTTGCCTTCCAGCTTCGTCAGCGAGGCGATGCGCGCCACTTCCTCGACCAGATCGGCCTCGCCCAGAATATCCGGCCGCCAGGACGGCGGATGGGCCATGTCGCCCTTCAGGGTGAAGCCCAGAGCCTCCAAAGTCGCCCGCTGATCGCCCTCGGCGATGTTCATGCCGACAAGGCTCACCACCTTCTTCGGATCGAACCTGTAGGCCCGGTCACTGACCGGCACCGCACCGTCCATCACCACCTCGGACGCCTCACCTCCGCAAAGATCAAGGATCATCCGCGTGGCCAGTTCCAGCCCCGGCAAAGTGAACTCAGGGTCCACGCCGCGTTCGAACCGGTAGCGGGCATCGGAGTTGATCTTCAGCGCACGGCCCGTCGTCGCGATGGTGATCGGGTCCCAATAGGCGCTTTCAAGGAAGACATCCGTGGTTTCCTCGGTGCAGCCGGAAACCGCGCCGCCCATCACACCGGCGATGCTTTCGGGGCCATTGTCGTCCGAAATCACCATCATGCCGGGACGGAAGGTGTAGGTCTTTTCATCGAGCGCCTCGATGGTTTCGCCACCCGCCGCCGGATGGATGCGCAGATCGCCCTTCACCTTGCCCGCGTCGAAAACGTGCAAGGGCCGGTTCTGGTCGAAGGTGAAGAAGTTGGTGATGTCGACCAGCGCCGAGATCGGCCGCAGCCCGATGGCCTTCAGCCGCGCCTGCAACCATGCCGGGCTCGGCCCGTTCTTCACGCCACGGATCAGGCGCCCGGCGAAGAACGGGCAGCCCTTTTCCTTCAGTTCGGGGGCGATCACCACCTTGATCGGGCTTTCATATCCGCCCTTGACCGGCTCGACATTCAGCGGCTTGAGCACCCCAAGACCCCGCGCCGCCAGATCGCGCGCCAAGCCGCGCACGCCCAGCGCATCGGGGCGGTTCGGGGTGATCTTGATATAGATCATCGGATCGACCGCGCCGGGGCGGTTCTTCGCGAGCCAGTCCACGAACTTCTCACCGACCTCGCCCGACGGGAGTTCGATGATGCCGTCATGTTCGTCGGAAAGCTCCAGCTCGCGTTCGGAGGCCATCATGCCATGGCTCTCGACGCCTCTGATCTTGCCGACGCCCAGGGTCACGTCGATGCCGGGGACATAGTCGCCGGGCTTGCAGAGGACGACCGTGATCCCTTCCCGCGCGTTCGGCGCGCCGCAGACGATCTGCTTTTCGCCCTCATCGGTCAGAACCCGGCAGACCCTGAGCTTGTCGGCATCGGGATGCTGTTCGGCATGCAGGACCTTGGCGAGCGTGAAGGCCGAAAGCCGTGCGGCGCGGTCCTCGACCTCCTCGACCTCAAGGCCAAGATCGGTCAGCGCATAGAGGATCTCGTCGAGCGTCGCCTCGGTTTCGAGATGGTCTTTCAGCCAAGAGAGGGTGAATTTCATCGTATCGTCCCATGAGTAGGGCGGGGTTCACCCCGCCATTCCAGCGCGCGGCGGGGTGAACCCCGCCCTACGGAGCGGTAAGGATTGTTGTCGAGCTTCATTGAGCCGCTCCTACTGAAAGCAGTTCCGCACTTAGAACTCTTACGGCGGATATGGCTCCGTTGACCGTCAGAGATATACCCTGTGCTTTGGCTTCTCTCTTTAGCCGGTTCCACAGTTTTTCAGATCTGCTGGCATCCAGAAAATCATAGCCGTGCCACGTAATCTCCCACATCGCGAAATCTGAATGCTCGCAGACAGATTTCTTTATCAGTCCACCCTGCTCCATTAAGTCCAAATGGAAGAGTTCTGTTTGGCTAAGCTTGGTATCAAGCTCTCGGTCTCGCATGTCATGGTCAGTCCAATCCCACACCCCGATATCAAAGTATCGCTCATCGGAATCTTCCGCTTTTATGAGCATACTGCGAACAAGGTCGAGATCACGCTTCACCTGCTCAGCCCCCCGGCCACCGTCGGCATGTCGAGGCTCGCGAAGCCGTAATGCCTCAGCCAGCGCAGGTCGCTCTCGAAGAACGCGCGCAGGTCGGGGATGCCGTATTTCAGCATTGCCAGCCGGTCGATCCCCATGCCGAAGGCAAAGCCCTGCCATTCATCGGGATCGACGCCGGCGGAGCGCAGCACATGCGGGTGGACCATGCCGGAGCCCAGAATCTCCATCCATCCGTCGCCCTCGCCGATCTTCAGCTGGCCCTTGTCCCAGGAACAGCGGATATCGACCTCGGCCGACGGTTCGGTGAAGGGGAAATGCGAGGCGCGGAAGCGCAGTTCCACATCGTCGACCTCGAAGAAGGCGCGGCAGAACTCCTCCAGCACCCATTTCAGGTTGGCCATGGAGATGTCGCGGTCGATCGCCAGCCCCTCGATCTGGTGGAACATCGGCGCATGGGTCTGGTCCATGTCCATGCGGTAGACGCGGCCCGGCGCGATGACGCGCAGGGGCGCGCCATGGGTCTGCATCGCGCGGATCTGGACCGGCGAGGTATGGGTGCGCAGCACATGCGGCGGGCGGTTGTCGCCCTCCGCGCGCGCCATGAAGAACGTATCGTGCTCCTGCCGCGCGGGGTGTTCAGGCGCGATGTTGAGCGCGTCGAAATTGTACCAGTCGCTTTCGATCTGCGGGCCCTCGGCAACGGCAAAGCCCATATCGGCGAAGATCGCGGTGATTTCCTCAGTGACCTGAGACACGGGGTGGATCGTGCCCTGACGGCGCGGACGGCCCGGCAGCGTGACGTCGAGCCATTCGGATTTCAGCCGCTCATCCAGCGCCGCATCGGCCAGCGCCGATTTCTTGGCGCGCAAAGCGGCGTCGATCTCATCCTTCAGCCGGTTCAGCGCCTGCCCCGCGGCCTGCCGCACGGCGGGGTCCATCTGGCCAAGCTCGCGCATCTTCAGGCTGATCTCGCCCTTCTTGCCAAGGGCGGCAACGCGAAGCTCTTCCAAAGCGGCCTCATCCCCCGCCCCGGAAATCCCTTCCAGATACTTGCCCTTCAGCGCGTCCAATCCGTCCATCGGTCCCTCCGGCATCACCGGCCTTCTGCTATCACAGGGCGGCCCGAATTCAAGCTGCCCAAAGAAAAACCCCGCGGGAGGCCCATCAAGGCCACTCGCGGGGTTTCAACTGTCCCTCGGATACGAGGAGTTACGCGAGCGCGGCCTTCGCCTTTTCGACGATGGCCCCAAACGCCGCCGGCTCATGCACGGCGAGATCGGCGAGCACCTTGCGGTCCACTTCGATCCCGGCAAGGCCGAGCGCGTTGATGAAGCGCGAATAGGTCATGTCGGCGTCAACCGCACGCACAGCCGCGTTGATCCGCTGGATCCACAAAGCGCGGAAATTGCGCTTGCGGGCCTTGCGGTCGCGGGTGGCGTATTGCTGCGCCTTGTCCACCGCCTGCGTGGCGGTGCGGAAGTTGGTCGAACGCGCGGCGTAGTAGCCTTTCGCCTTCTTGATGACCTTGCGGTGACGGGCGTGCGTGACGACGCCGGATTTAACGCGAGCCATGTGTCTCTCTCCTCAGCGGTCGTAGGGCATGTATTTCTTGACGATCTTCGTATCCGCATCCGAGAGCACCATGGTGCCCGTCGCCTTGCGGATAAAGTCCGTCGAACGCTTGATCATGCCGTGACGCTTGCCGGCGACACCAGCCTTGACGCGGCCCGAGGCCGTCATCTTGAACCGCTTCTTGGCGGCCGATTTGGTCTTCATCTTGGGCATTTTCATCTCCTTGGTCAGAGTGAACGCGCGACTCGGCAATGCCACTTGGCCGGAAGCGCGGGGTATTCGAGAGGCGGCGTATAGACGGGCGGGAGGGGTTTGGCAAGTACCGCGTCCGACGGGCGGTACTATTCCGGATCGGTCCGGAAGATCAGCCGTTCGTCGCAGGGCGCGACGCGCAGGATGTTCGTCGTGCCCTTGACGTTGAAGGGCACGCCCGCTGTCACGACGATCTGGTCCGTCTCGGTCGCGAAGCCGTATTCCCGCGCGGCGCGGGCGGCCCAGACCACCGCCATCTTGAAGCGGTCGATAGTCTCCGTCCGCACGCAATGCACCCCCCATGTCAGGCAAAGGCGGCGGAGCGTCGCCGGGATCGGTGTCAGCGCGATGATCGGCACGCTCGGCCGTTCGCGGGCGACAAGGCTTGCCGTGGTGCCCGACTGCGTGAAACAGCAGATTGCGTGGATGTCGGTTGCCTCGGCAATCTCGCGCGCCGCCGCCACGATGCCGTCGGCGATGGTGGTGCGGCTGACGCGGCGTGAGGCCTCGATCACCTCGCGGTAGGTCGGATCGGCCTCCACCGATTTCGCCACGCTGTCCATCGTCGTGACCGCCTCCACCGGATACTCACCGGCAGCACTTTCGGCGGAGAGCATGACCGCATCGGCGCCCTCGTAGATCGCGGTCGCGACGTCAGAGACCTCGGCGCGCGTCGGCATCGGGCTTTCGATCATCGATTCCAGCATCTGGGTGGCGACGATGACCGGTTTCGCCGCCGCCCGCGCACCGCGCACCAACTGCTTCTGGATCGGCGGCACCGAATGGACCGGCAGTTCCACGCCCAGATCGCCGCGCGCCACCATGATCCCGTCGGAGGCCGCAAGGATCGCGGGATAGGCCTTCACGGCGGCGGGTTTTTCGATCTTCGAGAGGATCGCGGCCCGGCCCTTGGCAAGCGCGCGCGCCTCCTGCACGTCTTCGGGGCGCTGCACGAAGGACAAGGCCAGCCAGTCGACCCCCAGTTCGCAGGCAAATTCCAGATCGGCCCGGTCTTTGTCGGACAAAGCCGCCAGCGGCAGCACCACGTCTGGCACGTTCACACCCTTGCGGTTCGAAATCGTGCCGCCCGTCGTCACGGTGCAATTGGCAAAATCGGCGCCGCAGGTCTCGACCTTAAGCCGGATCTTGCCGTCATTGACCAGAAGCGAGGCCCCCGGTTCGAGGGCGGCAAAGATCTCCTTGTGCGGCAGGCAGACGCGGGTTTTGTCGCCTTCCGCCGGGTCGAGATCAAAGCGGAAAGCAGCCCCTTCCGCCAGTTCCTCCTCGCCCTTCGCAAAGACACCCGTGCGCAGCTTCGGACCCTGAAGGTCGGCCAGGATCGCAATCGGCCGACCGGTATCGGCCTCGATCTTGCGGATGATCGCATGGCGGGCGGCCTGTTCGGCATGGCTGCCATGGCTCATGTTCAGGCGGAAAACGTCCGCGCCCGCCTCAAAGAGCGCCCGGATCGTTTCATAATCGCTCGACGAGGGGCCGAGGGTGGCAACGATCTTTACGTTCCTGAGGCGTCTCATCCCGGCCATGGCATCTCTTCCGTTTGCGCTATCATCGAAATCCGCCCCTCTATGGCCGAAAAGCCGCGTCACGGCAACTGGCGCTTTGCCGTCCGCCGGGGTAAGGGACGGATGACATTCCAAGATGACGGTGAGATGACGACACAACCTTTCGAGATCGTCGGCGCTGAACGCCCCTCGCGCTGGCTTGTGACCTGCGACCATGCGACCAACCGGGTGCCCAACTGCATCGGCGGCGGCAGCCTTGGCATCTCGCCCGGCGATATGGAACGCCACATCGCCTATGATATCGGCGCGGCGGGGGTGACGCGGCGGCTGGCGGAGCGGCTGAACGCGCCCGCGATCCTGTCGGATTTCTCGCGCCTCGTCATCGACCCCAACCGGGGCGAGGACGATCCGACGCTGGTGATGAAGCTTTACGACCAGACGATCATCCCGGTGAACCGCGATGTGAATGCCGATGAGACCGAGCGCCGCCTGAACGCCTTCCACCGGCCCTATCACGACGCGCTGGAAGGGCTGGCGATCCGCAGGCCCGAAACCGTCATCTGCGCTGTCCACAGCTTCACGCCCCGGCTTTTCGGGCGCGGCGACAGGCCCTGGCAGGTGGGCATCCTCTATTCCCATCTCGATCCGAAACTGTCGCTCGCCATTCTTGAGCGGCTGCGGGCCGAGCCCGATCTGAACGTGGGCGAGAATGAGCCTTATGGCGGCCATCTCGACGGCGATTCCATCGACCGGCACGCACTGAAGAAGGGCCGCCCCAACGTGCTGATCGAGATCCGCCACGATCTGATCCGCACCGGGGACGGCCAGATCGCCTGGGCTGATCGGCTGGCACCGATCCTTGAAGCCGCGCTGGCGGATACCAATCTCTGAGACGAGGAGAAGATCATGGACGACCAGACCCGCATCGAGATCGAAGCCGCCGCTTTCCGGACGCTCCGCCACCACCTGATGGAGAAGCGCGCCGACGTGCAGAATATCGACCTCATGAACCTCGCCGGTTTCTGCCGCAACTGCCTAGCCCGCTGGTATCAAGAGGCCGCCGCCGAGCGCGGCATCGAGATGACCAAGGACGAGGCGCGCGAGGTCTATTACGGGATGCCCTACGAGGACTGGCGCGCGGCGAACCAGACCGAAGCCGATGCCATCAAGCAGGAGGCCTTCAAGAAGGCCTTCGCCGAGAACGTCGGCGAGCTCAAGAAACCCTGACAGCCGCCTCCCGCAGATGCGCCGTTACGGCCCGCAGCAACGGGCGCCGCGCGATCGCGCTTGGCCAGACCATCACATAGTCGCGTGACATCGGCAGTGAATGCGGCTCCACCACCCGAAGCCGTCCCGACCTGATATCGTCCCCGGCAATGCGCTCGGGCACCAGCGCAACACCCAGACCGGCCCGGGCAAGCGCGGCTGCGACCGCGATCATGCCAACCTTCAGCCCGGCGCCCGGATCGGGCCGCCGGTCACTCAGCCGATCGGCGAACCACGCATTCCAGGCCGGTTGGGTGGCGAAGGCCGGTCCCCAGTCGGTATGGATGAAAGCGCTGTCGGGCAGGGCCTCCACCCCGCCCTTAGGCAGGACGAAACCGGGGGCGGCGACCGCCATGATCCGGTCACGGAACAACACCTCGGTGACATGGTCAGCATAATAATCCGCGCCATAGGTGATCCTCAGGTCCACGCCGTCACGGGCGAATGCGACGGGGTCATCCTCCACCCGGATTTCCACCTTTCCGTCTGACGAAAAGCCCGCCATGGCCGGCGCGAGCCACAGTTCGGCCACGCTCGGCAAAACCGACACGACCAGCCGCGCCCGGTTGCGCCCTTCGGCAAGTTCGTCGGCGACCGAGGCGAGATCGGTCAGCGCCTGCTCGATCCGCGGATAGATCGCCCGCCCAGCATCGGTCAGCGTGATCCGGTTGCCCTGCCGCAGGAACAGGTGCTTTCCAAGATGCTGCTCCAGCGCCCGGACCTGCTGGCTGACAGCGGCCGAGGTCACGCCCAGTTCCACCCCCGCCTGCACGAAACTGCCGGTTCTGGCGGCGGCCTCGAATGCGCGCATCGCGTTCAGCGGCGGAAGCATTGCCCGACCTTTCGAAAGTTTTTCTTATGCTCCGGGAAATTTTCTCCCGTTGCAAGGCGCCCGGTTCAAAGCCACCCTCGCCGCAATCCAAGGGAGACCCCGATGCACCATATCCTCGATCTCGACCGCTACCCGCTCGACCGCCCCGGCAGCCCGGAATGGCAGGCGCTCGTGACCCGGGCCCGCGCCGACCTCGCCGCGAATGGCATGTTCAACCTCGAAGGGTTCATGCGGCCGGAAATGATCGCGTCCGTCGTGGCAGACCTCGCACCGAAATTCGACACCGAGAGCTTCACCCATGCCCGCCGCCACAACATCTATTTCAAGAAAGACGTCCCCGGCCTCGCCCCCGATCACCCCGCCCTGCGCCAGTTCGAGACGTGCAACCGCACCCTCTGCGGCGACCAGCTCGAAGGCCCGCTGACCGAGATGTACCGCTGGCCGGAACTGGCCACCTTCATCGCCGCGACGATGGAAAAGCCGCAGCTTCATCCGATGGCCGACCCGCTCGCCTGCGTCAACCTCATGTCCTACAATGATGGTCAGGCGCTGAACTGGCATTTCGACCGGTCGGAATTCACCACGACCCTTCTTTTGCAGGCCCCAGAAGCAGGCGGCGAATTCGAATACCGCTCGGACCTGAGGAGCGACGACGACCCGAACTACGACGGCGTCGCGAAACTTCTGGCTGGCGAAGACCCGAAACTCCACCGGCTCTCCGTGACGCCGGGCACACTCAACGTCTTCAAGGGCAAGAACACCGCCCACCGCGTCACGCCCGTGAAGGGCGGCCGCGCCCGGATCATCACGGTCCTGACCTATTACGAGCGCCCGGGCGTTCGCTTCACCGACGAGGAAAACATCGGATTCTACGGGCGCGCGGCATGAACGGTGATGTCTCCGCAGCCGGAAAGACGGCCCGCCGTTTCTAGGATCACTCTTCCGCCTCGGCGACAAGCGACAGCGGCGCCACGCCCTTCGGCAGGTCGGCCGTGGTCAGCGCCTCGGTCGGCCGGGCAAGGCGGTTCCGGACGACCCAGTGCAGCCGCGTTTCGGCCCGCGTGATCGCGACATAGGCGAGGCGCTTCCACAAGGGGATGCCCGCCTCCATCCGTCCCACCTTCGCGGCGACGAAAAGGTCGGGCGCAAAGACCTGAACGTCAGGCCATTGCGAGCCTTGCGCCTTGTGGATCGTCACCGCCGAGCCATGCAGAAAGGCCGCACCCATATGGGCGGCGGACGGAATGAAGGGCTCTTCCTCATCCGGCAATTCGATCTTGATGATCGAGGCGGCGGAAACCTGCGGGTCCTCGGCGCCGATGACATGCAGTTTCGCGAAGCCCGCCTTCTTGCCGGGGCCGAGATAGATCACCTGCGCGCCCTTGATCAGGCCGCGCGCCTCCAGATCGATGCGCTTCTTGCGATGCTTCAGCGGCAGTTCGATCCCGTCGCAGATCAGGGGTTCACCGGGCAGAAGATCGTCCGGCGGTGCGCCATAGGCCGCCCGGAAGGCCTGTATCAGCCGGATGCGGGTCTGGTTGCGCCACACGAGAACCGGCGACCGCGCCATCAGCCCGGCATCGACCCGCTCGGCCCACTGAATGCGCTCATCCTTCCGCGCGGCCTCGGCCACCATCCGCTCGAAGCCTTCAAAGGTCAGGTCAGGATCGGCCAAAGCATGGGCCAGATCGAGGATCGGGTTGTCCGCTTCCTGCCGGTGGACGCGGTGCAGCACCAGCTTGCGGCCCTCCGCGAGCCGGTCAAAGACCATCTCGCCCGACTGCCCCACCGGCGCCAACTGCGCCGGATCGCCGAAGAGGACAAGCGTCGGGAAGATCTCCTTCAGATCCTCCAACTGGCGTTCGTCCAGCATCGAGGCCTCATCGACAAAGCCGATATCCAGCGGGTCTTCGCGCCGTTTCCAACCTTTGATGAAATCCGAGCCCCTGAGGCCAGCGGCGGCCAGCGCGCCGGGGATCGACTTGACCTGATCGTAGAACGCCTTCGCACGGTCGAGCGCGATATCGGTCAGCCCCTCGACCACCGGGCGTTCGCCGTTTCCGGCCAGCCATTCGGCAATCTTTTCGTATTCGGGGTCATAGACCGGGGTGTAGAGGATGCGGTGGATCGTCGTCGCGGGCACGCCCCGCCCGCGCAAGACGCTCGCCGCCTTGTTCGTCGGGGCAAGGATCGCCAGCGTGCGCCGGTCCTTGCGGCGCTTGCCCTCATAGTCGCCGGAGATTGTATCGACCCCGGCCTCACCCAAGGCCTTGGTCAGTTCGGCCAGCAGCATCGTCTTGCCCGACCCCGCCTTGCCGATCACCGCCAAAACGCTCGACCGGCCCGTCGCGGCGGGCATCAGCGTGCCGCCGATCAGATCGACGCCCGCGCCGCCGAGAACATCGGCAACGCGGTCCCAGGCCTCGGCCTGATCGTCGGAAAAGGTAAGGGCGGACCCGGACATGGGCGCGACCCTATAGGCCGCGCCCGGGGGATGCCAGCCGGTTTAGCCTGCCGCCGGAAGGTCCGTGCGGTCGCCAAAGGCGCGGTTGAACCAGAGCTGCGACACCTCGGGCGAAATGCCCGCCTTGCGCGCCATCTTGCGGCGGATTTCCTCGGAAAACTCCCAGATGCCAAGGCTGACTGCATCGGCCCCCTGCCCCTCGGTGCCCAGCACCGTCGGCTGCCAGCCGAGCAAGCGGTAAATCCGAACCATGCGCGCATCAAAGACCCCGACCGCACGGGCCAGCCCGAAGCCCACGCCAAGCTGCGCGCCGCCCAGCATCAGCGCGGCCGAGGTCGTCGGCGGAACATGTTCGGCAAGACAGAAGCGGGTGCATTCCCAGACCTTCGGATGGGCGAATTTGCGCCCCGCCACCAGCGATGAGAAATGATCGTTGACCATCGTCGGTCCCAGCGTCGGCAGGAACCGCATCGACCCGCCATGGCGCCCGTCCGGCATCTGCCAGATCACATAGGTCGGGTTCAGCGCGTCGTACTCGTCGCGCTCCCAGCCGTTGCGGTCAACGCTGACCGCCCAGCCCAGCCTTTCGCGGAACTGCGTCGCGCGGTCGGCAAACATCGTGTCCCGCAACAGCGGGTAGTGGCCGAGTTCTTCGGCCGTCAAAAATCGCAGCATCGTGCCCTCCATCAGGATGACGGAAGGGCTTAGCGAAACTTGGTTAATTCGCGGCTAGGGCAGCGTTAAGGCTAAAGCAACACAAGGCCTTCGGCGATGGCGCGCGCCACGGCCTGCGTCGTGTTGCTGGCGCCCAGCTTGAAGCGCGCGCTCTCGACATAGGCGCGAAGCGTATGCTCGGAAATGGCCAGACTGTCGGCGGCCTGCGCCCGGTTCAGACCCATCGCTAGCATGGTCAGAACATCGACCTCGCGCGGGCTGAGGTTCTGCATCGCGTAGAAATCGGTGCCCCGCTCGATCTCCAGCGCCTTCTGGTTGACGAAATGCGAAACGAGGATCAGGTCGCCGGTGTATTCGCCGGTGAACTTCTCCCAACGTGTATCACTCATATGATCGGAGACCGTAAACATCGCGAACTGGCCGTTCGGGCCGCGGATCGGCACCGAATATCCCTGATTGCCGACGCCCGCATTCAGAGCCTCGCCAAGGAAGTTCCGCGACAGTCGCCCCGACCAGTCCAGGCGTTTCCAGTCAACCGGGTGAAAGCGGCGGAAGCATCCCTGCACAACCGGGTCGATCCGGGCGAAGTCTTCCTCGACATAGCGTTCGACCCAAGACGGATCATATGTCAGGACGGCATATTGCTGACCGGTGGAGTTTACCGAGTGATAGACCAGATGTTCGACCGCAATGTGATCCCTGAGGCCAAGGATCACCGACTGCAGATCATCAAGCGTTTTCGCCCGCTGAAGTCGGTCTATGAAATCTGCCAGCCGTGCCTGCATGCGCAGCGAAACCTCCGGCCATCCCCCCAGCCACCTGAGCGATCTCGGCTGCTGCAACCAGCGATGTGTCGTCAAGCTGCTCTGCCAATGACGACAATCCGTTCGCCTGTGCAAACGCCCTGAGATCGGTCAGCACATCTAGGATCCATTCGTATTGCATCTTTACTCTCGTGAAAAGTGGTTTGGCGAGCTTACTACAACCCCAGCATGTAAAATGTTCCTTAGCGGGCCTGTCCGATCAACTCCCCGAATATGATGGGGGTAAAGTTTATAACTTATTGATATTATTAGATTCGTAAGTTGGATTTGTGATCTTTTCGAAAATACCGTGCATATTGACGGGCGCAGAGCATAGAACAGCCGGCAGTTGCGTCGTCACAACCACCGCGATTGCCGCCAAAAGCCTGTCCCATAAACGAAACCAGTGCCGCATTACAAACGGCACTGGTTCCTGTTCCTAAATCCAGTCGTTCGGATTGATGCCGACTGCCCGGTCATCAGCCCCGGCGACCTGCCTCCAGCGCGTCCTCGAAGGTCCGGAGGCCCGTCCGCGGCGCCTGGACCAGCACCGCCATATTGCCGGGCTTATGCTCATTCCGGCGCATCTTCATATGTGCGGCCGGAATTTCATCCCACGGAAAAACCTCGGACATGCAGGGATCAAGGCGGCGCTCCAGCATCAGCTTGTTCGCGGCCGAGGCCTGCGCCAGATGCGCGAAATGCGAGCCCTGAAGGCGCTTCTGGTGCATCCACATGTAACGCACGTCGAAGGTGCAGTTAAAACCCGAGGTGCCGGCGCAGATCACCACCATGCCGCCCTTCTTGCACACGAGCGACGAAACCGGGAAGGTCGCCTCGCCGGGATGCTCAAAGACCATGTCGACATTGACGCCCTTGCCGGTGATGTCCCAGATCGCCTTGCCAAACTTGCGCGCCTCTTTCAGCCATGCGTTGTATTCGGGGCTGTTGACCTTGGGCAGTTGTCCCCAGCACTTGAAATCGTTGCGGTTGATCACGCCCTTGGCGCCCAGCCCCATGACGAAGTCGCGCTTGCTCTCGTCGCTGATCACCCCGATCGCATTGCCGCCCGCGGTGTTGATCAGCTGGATCGCATAAGAGCCCAGACCGCCCGAGGCGCCCCAGACCAGCACGTTCTGCCCCGGCTGCAGGTCATGCGGCGCGTGGCCGAACAGCATCCGGTAGGCGGTCGCCAGCGTCAGCGTGTAGCAGGCGGATTCTTCCCAGGTCAGGTGCTTGGGACGCGGCATCAACTGCTGCGCCTGCACGCGGGTGAACTGCGAAAACGAACCGTCGCCGGTCTCATAACCCCAGATTCTCTGGCTGGGCGAAAACATCGGGTCGCCGCCATTGCAGTGTTCGTCGTCGCCATCGTCCTGGTTGCAATGGATCACGACCTCGTCGCCGACCTTCCAGCGCTTCACCTTCTCGCCCACCGCCCAGACGATGCCCGCCGCATCCGAACCGGCGATGTGATAATCCTGCTTGTGCACGTCGAAGGGGCTGATCGGCTCACCCCGGCTGGCCCAGACGCCGTTGTAGTTGACGCCCGCCGCCATCACCAGCACGAGCACCTCGTTGCTGTCCAGCTTCCAGGTATCGACGACCTCGACCTGCATTGCGGTTTCGGGCTCGCCATGGCGCTCGCGCCGGATCGCCCAGGCATACATCTGCGTTGGCACATGGCCCAAGGGCGGCATCTCGCCGATCTCGTAGAGGTCTTTTTCGGGCGCGTCGTAGGGCGCGATTTCCGTTTGCGTATCCAAGGCCATCTACCTCTCCTGATGTTCTCGCCGCATCGCAGAATCAATGCGGGCTCAAGGCATGGAATATGATCGGCGCGGTAACATTGCAATAGGTTGCAGCGCTTATTTTGTAATTTTATGTCTCGCCGGATCGAGAACGCTGCGTTTCGGTCGGGTTTTTCCGGTTCCCGATGCCGCAGGTGCAGCAAGATGCTGCTCCACGGCGGCGGCATAGAACCCGATCAGCGCCCGGTCCTTCGGCGGCACCGTGATCCGTCCGTCCTCACGCCGCACGATCTTGCGCAAGGTCAGGATGTCCAGCGCCCGCTTGATCGCCTTTTCCACCGACCCGTCCGGCAGTTCAAGATGCACACCCGCCGCGCCAAGCCGCTCCGCCAGCGCCTGCACCCGCTCGGTCAACGCATCCATCGGCAGATCCGTATCCTCACCGATTGCCGCCGAGATCAAGGGCACCGGCAGGACCGAGACATTGCGGGCGATACGCGCCATCATCTCGTCGGCCAGTTCGGCGGTGACATCCTTATGCGGGACGCGCAGGAACTCGGCCAGAGACAGGGGCGCGCCAAAACTGACCGCGGCCACCCCGAACTTCTCGAACCGCCCGGTCAGGACGCGCCGCACCTGCCGCCCGACGAACTTCACGATCGACCAGAAAGAGGCGCGGAACCGTCTGACCCCCATCGCATGGGCCGCGACCAGCACCCGGTCCTCGATGATCCGGTCATAGGAAAGCGAGACCGGAACGAAGACGACGTCCCGCCCGCCCTCGCGATAGCCATCGACGATATAGGACAGGATCCCAAGCTTCGGCATCCCTACCCGGCCATCAAGGCTCAGCCCCCCTTCCGGGAAGATCGCCTGCGTCACACCCTCCTCGGTCGCCATCTGCACGTAGCGCGCCAGCACCCGGCGATAAAGCTGGTTGCCCGATTTGCGCCGGATGAAATAGGCCCCCGACGACCGGATCAACCAGGAAAGCGGCCAGACCCGCGCCCATTCACCGACTGCATAGGACAGCGCCGAACGGCTGGCGGCAAGGTAAGTCACCAGCACGTAATCCATGTTCGACCGGTGGTTCATGACGAAAACCACCGTGTCGCCCTTGTCGATCCCGGCAATCGCCTCGGCATCGAACTGACCGACCCGGACCCGGTAGATCAGACGCGCCAGCCATTTCGCCGCCCGCGCGGCAAAGCCGAAATAAACCGAAGCCGAAAAGCCCGGCACAATCTCGCGCGCATAGCGGCGCGCGCGTTCCAGATGCACCGTCTCGGGTATGCCCGTCTCGGCCGCCTCGGCGGCGATCGCCTCGGCCACTTTCGGATCATGGGCAAGACGGATGATCATGTCGGGCCGCTTCATCAGCTTGAAGGGCTGGATCGGCCGTTCCAGCCGCGTGTTCAGCTTGGCGACGACCCGTTCCATCCGGTGACGAAAGAACCAGCGCACCGACGGAAACAGGAAATGCGATGCAAAGGTCACCCCGGCGAAGACGAGGATCAGCACGAAAAGCCAAAGGGGCAGCGTCACCGGTTGCAGCATCGTGAGGAAAACTGGCAGGAAATCCGCGTCACGTAAATCGCGGACATTGGATCACGGGAAATCCGCAAAACCTCACAGGGCCAGTGCAACCTTTGAGACTGTCCATACACGCTCAGTCAGCTACCATTTCCTTTTCAATGAAGTGACAGGAACAGGGAGGCACTGGATATGACGATACGGATAGTTCTGGCCGCCGCGATGGCACTCGGGGCAACCGCAGCGACCGCACAGGATGCAGGGATGAGCTTCTTCATCACCAGCGAAAACCCCGGTACCGGCGGCAATTTCGGCGGGATCGACGGCGCCGACGCCCATTGCGCCGCACTCGCCGAAGCTGCCGGTGTCTCCGGCAAGACATGGCATGCCTATCTCTCGACCAGCAGCGAGAATGCCCGCGACCGGATCGGTGCCGGGCCGTGGATGAACGCCGCAGGCGTCACCATCGCCGAAAGCGTGGACCAGTTGCACAGCGCCGACAACAACCTGACCAAAGAAACCGGCCTGAACGAGAAGGGTGAGGTCGTGAACGGGCGCGGCGACAACCCGAACCGGCACGACATCCTGACCGGCTCGATGCCCGACGGCACGGTGGCCGAGGGCGCGACCTGCGAGGATTGGACCTCGGCTGGCGAGACCACCGCTGGCATGGTTGGCCATCACGACCGCATGGGCCTCGACGAATCGGATGCCGCGAAATCGTGGAACTCCTCGCATTCCTCGCGCGGCGGATGCGGGCTGGAGGCCTTGCGCGGCACGGGTGGCGACGGCCTCCTGTACTGTTTCGCCACGAACTGACCATTTCACAGGCCCTGGTGCTGCGGTGCGGCTCTGAATTTTTTGCACCGCAGCATCTGGACGCGCAACATTCTTCCGTCTAGGTTCGCCAACAAGGAATTATGTTGCCGCGAGGTTTTGCCAATGACCGTCCAGAATGAGCGTGATCGCCCCTGGCTGTTCCGCACTTATGCGGGCCATTCGACCGCGGAAAAATCGAACGCGCTTTACCGGGCGAACCTCGCCAAGGGCCAGACCGGTCTTTCGGTCGCCTTCGACCTGCCGACCCAGACGGGCTATGACAGCGACCACGAACTTGCGAAAGGCGAGGTCGGCAAGGTCGGTGTACCGGTCTGCCATCTCGGCGACATGCGGACCCTGTTCAAGGACATTCCCCTTGAGCAGATGAATACCTCGATGACGATCAACGCGACCGCGCCGTGGCTTCTCGCGCTCTACATCGCCGTGGCCGAGGAGCAGGGTGCCGATGTGGCAGCGCTACAGGGCACCGTGCAGAACGATCTGGTGAAGGAATACCTCTCGCGCGGCACCTATATCTGCCCGCCGAAGCCCTCCCTGAAGATGATCACCGATGTCGCGGCCTACACGGCGGAACACCTGCCGAAATGGAACCCGATGAATGTCTGTTCCTACCATCTGCAAGAGGCGGGTGCCACGCCGGAACAGGAACTCGCCTTTGCCTTGGCCACAGGCATCGCGGTGCTCGACGACCTCAAGGGCAAGGTCCCGGCCGAAGGCTTCCCCGCCATGGTCGGCCGCATCTCCTTCTTCGTGAACGCGGGCATCCGTTTCGTCACCGAACTTTGCAAGATGCGCGCCTTCACCGAGCTCTGGGACGAAATCTGCCGCGACCGCTACGGGATCGAAGAAGAGAAATATCGCCGCTTCCGCTATGGCGTGCAGGTGAACTCGCTCGGCCTGACCGAACAGCAGCCCGAAAACAACGTCTACCGCATCCTTCTGGAAATGCTCGCGGTGACGCTTTCCAAAAACGCCCGCGCCCGCGCGGTGCAACTGCCCGCCTGGAACGAGGCGCTGGGGCTCCCCCGCCCCTGGGATCAGCAATGGTCGCTCCGGATGCAGCAGATTCTCGCCTACGAGACCGATCTTCTGGAATATGGCGACCTCTTCGACGGCAACCCGGCGATCACCGCGAAGGTTGAGGCGTTGAAGGCAGGCGCGCGGGATGAGCTGAAGACGCTCGACGCCATGGGCGGCGCCATCGCGGCGATCGAGTACATGAAGGGGCGGCTTGTCGAGAGCAACTCCGAACGCCTCGCCCGAATCGAGGCGGGCGAAACCACCGTGGTCGGCGTGAACCGCTGGACGGAGGCCGAGCCCTCGCCGCTGACCGCAGGCGACGGCTCGATCCTGACCGTCGATCCGGCGGTCGAAGTCGATCAGGTCGCCCGCCTCAACGACTGGCGCGGCAGCCGCGATCAAGCCGCGGTCGATGCCGCACTCGCCGACCTTCGCGCCGCCGCATCCGTCGGCCAGAATGTCATGCCGGCCTCCGTCGCCTGCGCCAAGGCAGGTGTCACCACCGGCGAATGGGCGGGCGTGATGCGGCAGGTTCATGGCCAGTATCGCGGCCCGACCGGCGTCTCGAAAAGCCCCTCGAACCGCACCGAAGGGCTCGACGATATCCGCGATGCGGTGGATCAGGTCTCCACCCGGCTCGGCCGCCGCCTTTCGTTCCTGATGGGCAAGCCCGGTCTCGACGGCCATTCGAACGGCGCCGAACAGATCGCCGCCCGCGCCCGCGACTGCGGGATGGAGATCAATTACGAAGGCATCCGTCTGACGCCCTCCGAAATCGTCGCGGCGGCAGGAGAGGCGAAGGCCCATGTCGTCGGCCTCTCGATCCTGTCGGGCAGCCACCTGCCCCTGATCGCCGAGGTGATGGGGCGGATGCGCGAGGCGGGCCTTGGCCACATCCCCGTCGTCGTCGGCGGCATCATCCCCGACGAAGACGCCGCAAGGCTGCGCGAAATGGGCGTCGCCCGGGTCTATACGCCCAAGGATTTCGAGTTGAACCGCATCATGTTCGACATCGTGGCACTTGCCGAACCCAAAGCCGTCGCGGCCGAGTAACGAGAGGAACACGCGGTGAAGCCCCGGGTATTTGCGGATGCGAATGAACCCATTCTGACCGCCTATGAGGAAGAGGTTTCGGGCGAGGCCTATTTCGCCGCGCTTGCCGAACAGCATGACGGCCGCGCCAGCGAAGCGCTGATGCTGATCGCCGAAATGGAGGTCGTGACCGCGCGCCTGTTCCGGCCCGTGATCGACGCGGCGGGGCTGCATCCGCGCAGCGCCGAAGAGCTTGTGCGCGAAGGGCGCGACGACGCCGAAGCGCTTCGCGGCACAAGCTGGACGGAGTTTCTTGCCAGCATGCGGGACGGGTACGACGCCTATGTGACGGAGTTCAAAGGGATCCGCGCCGCCGTCAAACCCGACTTCCGCCCCCATGCCGACCTTCTGATCGCGCATGAAGTCGCGATCATCGACTTCGCCCGGGCCGAACTGGCAGGCGACGGGAACAGCCTGTCCTACCTGCACCGCTATCTGGAAGAGGCGCGGTCTTTCGCGTGACCTTCATTAGGGTCGGCCCGTCACCGCGCCCGACACGTTGCCATACGTTTTGCCGACAGTTTGCCGACGCTTTGCGGACCGTGACATCGCGGCCCGGTCACGGGCTTCTTCCTCCGGTCGTCGCCGTCACCTCGTCGGCGGCGGCCCGCACCATTTCGCCGATCTCTCCGGTTCGCTCCAGCGGCAGACGGAAGGCCGGGCCCGAAACCGACAGCCCCGCCACCGGCTCGCCATAAGCATTGAAGATCGGGGCAGCGACGCAGCGCATCCCCTCTGCCCGCTCCTCATCATCCAGCGCATATCCCCGCGCGCGGGTTGCGGCAAGGTCGGCCAGCAGGTCCTCGACCTCGCCCACGGACCGTTCGGTGAAACGCGGCAAGCCATTCTTTGCAATAGATAAAATTCGCGACTCTGGGTACCAGGCCAGCAAAGCCTTGCCTATACCCGAGACATGCATCGGCCCCAGCGTGCCGGGCGGGAAGAAGGCGCGGATCGTCTCATGCGTCTCGACCTGGCTGAGGAACAGGACCTGATCGCGCATCTCGACACCCAGATTGGCCGTCTCGCCGGTCGCCCGCATCAGCCGGTCCATCACCGGCCGCGCCCGCTCAGCCACCTTGGTCCGGCGCAGAAAGGCCGATCCGACCCGGAACGCCCCGCCCCCCACATGCCAAAGCTGCCCGAGCTCCTCCATCTCGGCGAAACCATGGGTCTGGAACGTGGTCAGCACCCGGTAAACGGTCGGCGCCGACTGCCCCGTCCGGCTGGCCAGTTCCGACAGCGTCAGCCCGCCCGCCTCGCTGACCGCGGTCAGGATCATCAGCGCCCGGTCCAGCGACTGGATCGTATTGTCGGCCGTCTTGTCATGGAAACTTTTCGGGCGGCCCCGGGGGCGGGATTCGGCCATTCTGGGCCCTTTCCTTATATGGTCGAAAAACGATTTCGACACATGAAAAACAAATTTTTCTTATTTTTCAATATGGAAAGTATATTTTTCACATTACGAAAAATATTTTCGAAAAAATTGCACTCAGGCATGGCCAGGGTCTACGTTTGCCGCATCCCTGCAAAGAGGCCCGCCATGTCCTTCCAGAATCCGGTCTTCATTCCCGGCCCGACCAACATCCCCGAGGCGATCCGCAAGGCTTGCGACATGCCGACGATCGACCACCGCTCGCCGCTCTTTGGCGAGATGCTGCACCCTGCGCGTGCGAATGTGCGACAGGTGCTGCGGTCGGATTCGGCCGAGATCTTCTTCTTCCCCTCCACCGGCACCGGTGGCTGGGAAACCGCTTTGACCAATACGCTCTCGGCGGGCGACAAGGTCCTTGCCGCCCGGAATGGCATGTTCTCCCACCGCTGGATCGACATGTGCCGCCGCCATGGTCTGGAGGTCGAGGTGGTCGAAACCCCATGGGGCGAGGGCATCCCCGCCGCCCGTTTCGAGGCGATCCTGACAGCCGACAAAGGCCATCAAATCAAGGCGGTTCTGGCGACGCATAATGAAACCGCGACCGGCGTCCGCTCTGACATTGCCGCCGTCCGCCGGGCGATGGACAGCGCCAAGCACCCCGCGATGCTCTTCGTCGATGGCGTGTCCTCCATCGGCTCGATGGAATTCCGCATGGACGACTGGGGCGTCGATATCGCCGTGACCGGCAGCCAGAAGGGCTTCATGCTGCCCGCAGGCCTCGCCATCCTCGGATTCTCCGCCAAAGCGATGGCGGCGGGCAAATCGGCCACCCTGCCCCGCACCTTCTTCGACATCCGCGACATGGAGAAAAGCTACGCCGCGAACGGCTATCCCTATACGCCCGCTGTCGGCCTTCTGAACGGGTTGAAGCTGGCCAGCGACATGCTTCTGGCTGAAGGGCTCGACAATGTCTTCGCCCGCCACCATCGCATCGCCGAAGGCGTGCGCCGGGCCGTCGATGCCTGGGGTCTGAAACTGTGCGCCGCCTCGCCTGACCTCTGGTCCGACACGGTCAGCGCGATCCGCACACCGGACGGCTTCAACGCCACCGATATCGTGACGCGGGCCGCCAGGGAATATGGTGTCGCCTTCGGCACCGGTCTGGGCGAGGTCGCGGGCAAGGTGTTCCGCATCGGGCATCTCGGTTCGATGACCGATGTGATGGCCCTTTCGGGCATCGCGGCGGCCGAAATGGTCATGGCCGATCTGGGCCTGCCGATCCGCCTCGGCTCTGGTGTCGCCGCCGCGCAGGACTGGTACCGCCACGGCGCACCCGCGAAAAAGGCCGCTGCATGAAGGACTTGGACATGTATATCCCGACCTATCAGGACATGCTGGATGCCCATGAACGCATCAAGCCGCATATCCGCCGCACGCCGGTCCGGACCTCGGACTACCTGAACGAGCTGGCAGGCTGCCAACTCTTCTTCAAATGCGAGAACTTTCAGGAGCCGGGGGCCTTCAAGGTGCGGGGCGCGACCAACGCGGTCTTTGGCCTTTCCGACGAACAGGCCAAGGCCGGGGTGGCAACCCATTCATCCGGCAACCACGCCTCCTGCCTTTCCTATGCCGCCATGCTGCGCGGCATTCCCTGCAACGTGGTGATGCCGCGCACCGCGCCGCAGGCCAAGAAGGACACGGTGCGCCGCTATGGCGGGCGGATCACCGAGTGCGAACCCTCGACCTCCTCGCGCGAGGAGACTTTCGCCAAGGTGCAGGCCGAGACCGGGGGCGATTTCGTCCATCCCTACAACGATCCGCGCGTGATTGCCGGTCAGGGAACCTGTTCGAAGGAACTGATCGAGCAGACCGACGGGCTCGACATGGTCGTCGCCCCCATCGGCGGTGGCGGCATGATCTCGGGCACCTGCCTGACGCTCTCGACGCTCGCGCCCGAGACGAAGGTGATCGCCGCCGAGCCGGAGCAGGCCGATGACGCCTATCGCAGCTTCAAGGCCGGTCACATCATCGCCGATGACGCGCCGAAGACCGTGGCCGACGGGCTTCTGGTGCCGCTCAAGGACCTGACCTGGCACTTCGTGAAGACCCATGTCGCCGACATCTTCACCGCGTCCGACCCCGAGATCATCGAGGCGATGAAGCTGACATGGAAGCATCTCAGGGTGGTGATGGAGCCGTCCTCGGCAGTGCCGCTCGCCATCATCCTGAAGAATAAGGATTATTTCAAAGGCAAGCGCGTCGGGGTGATCATCACCGGCGGCAATGTCGATCTGGACAAACTGCCCTGGATGCAGGGCTGAGGAGAACAAGATGAACGCTCAGGACCGTTACGCCAATTTCGAAGTCGGCTATGACATCCCCGCCAAGCCGGGCATGGATGAGGCCGATATCCAGACCCCCTGCCTGATCCTCGATCTCGATGCGCTGGAACGCAATGTGAAGAAGATGGGCGACTATGCCAAGGCCCACGGCATGCGCCACCGCAGCCATGGCAAGATGCACAAGTCGGTCGATGTGCAGAAGCTGCAGGAAAGCCTTGGCGGCGCGATCGGCGTCTGCTGTCAGAAGGTCTCGGAGGCCGAAGTCTTTGTCCGGGGCGGCATCAAGGATGTGCTCGTCTCCAATCAGGTGCGCGATCCGGCCAAGATCGACCGGCTGGCGCGGCTGCCAAAACTCGGGAGCCGGATCATCGTCTGTGTCGACGATCTGGACAACGTGGCCGACCTGTCGGCGGCAGCTCAGAAACATGGCACCGAACTGGAGGTCTTTATCGAGATCGACTGTGGCGCGGGGCGCTGCGGCGTGACAACGACGCAGGATGTGGTCGCCATCGCCAAGGCGGTCGATGCAGCTCCGGGGCTGAAGTTCACCGGCATTCAGGCCTATCAGGGCGCGATGCAGCACATGGACAAATACGAGGACCGCAAGGCCAAGCTCGATACCGCCATCGCCATGGTCAAGGACGCGGTACAGGGGCTGAAGGCCAACGGGCTGGAACCGGAGCTTGTGTCCGGCGGCGGCACGGGCAGCTATTATTTTGAGTCGAATTCCGGCGTTTACAACGAGTTGCAATGCGGGTCCTACGCCTTCATGGATGCCGATTACGGTCGCATCCTCGACAAGGATGGCAAGCGCATTGATCAGGGCGAATGGGAAAACGCGCTCTTCATCCTGACGAGCGTGATGAGCCATGCCAAGGCCGACAAGGCCATTGTGGATGCGGGTCTCAAGGCGCAGTCGGTCGATAGCGGCCTGCCCTTCGTCTATGGCCGGGATGACGTGAAATACATCAAATGCTCGGATGAACATGGTGTGGTTGAGGACCCGAATGGGGCCCTGAAGGTCAATGACAAGCTGAAACTGGTGCCTGGCCATTGCGACCCGACCTGCAATGTCCACGACTGGTATGTGGGCGTACGGAACGGCAAGGTCGAAACCGTCTGGCCGGTCTCGGCCCGTGGCAAGGCCTATTGAGAAAACCTCCCTGAGACTGTGGGCCGGGTACGCCCGGCCCTCTTTTGTTACGACACTCTCTGACTGAAAGGTGCGCCATGCTCATCGTCCCCGAGGCCCTGATCGCCGGGCTCGTCACCGCCGAAGACGCCTTTGGCGCAATCGAAGCCTGCTTCGCCGCCATGGCGCGGGACGAGGCCTATAACTTCCCGGTCATCCGCGAGGCGCTTGGTGAAGGGCGGCAATACGGGTTCAAGTCGGGCCTTGACCGCGCGGGCGGCGTGATGGGGGTCAAGGCCGGGGGCTATTTCCCCGGCAATGCCGCCAAAGGCATGATCAACCACCAATCCTCGGTCTTCCTCTTCAATCCCGAAACCGGGCGGCCGACAGCGATGGTCGGCGGCAACCTTCTGACCGCTTTGCGCACCGCCGCCGCCTCGGCCATCTCCATCGACCGGCTAGCGCGGAAGGATGCGAAGGTGCTGGGCATGGTCGGCGCCGGGCATCAGGCCCAGTTCCAGCTTCGCGCCGCCGCCAAGGTGCGGGAGTTCGAGAAGGTCATCGCCTGGAACTACCACCCCGACATGCTGCCGAAACTCGGTGAGGTCACCGCCGAACTCGGCCTGCCTTTCGAGGCCGTGCCTCTGGACCGGATGGTGGAGGCCGACGTGATCGTCACCATCACCTCCTCCCCCGCTGCATCCCTCATGTCGGCCCATGTCAGCCCGGGCACGCATCTGGCCTGCATGGGAACCGATACGATCGGCAAGCAGGAGGTAGAACCCGCGCTCCTCGCCCGCGCGCGCGTCTTCACCGACGAGGTCGCCCAATCCGTCACCATCGGCGAGGCGCAACATGCCGTGGCCGCCGGGCTGATCCGGGCAGAGGACATCACCCCCATCGGCGCGGTTATCGCCGGTCTGGCCGAGGGGCGGCAGTCGGACGACCAGATCACACTCTTCGACGGCACCGGCGTCGGCCTCCAGGACCTCGCCGTCGCAAGCACAGCCGTCCGGCTCGCCGAAGAGAGAGGCCTTGCCATCAAGGTCGAGGTCTGAACGCGGGCACTGCCCCCGCGTATCGGGTACAAATTCGGGGTTTCGGACGATGCGCCTTCGTGCTTTGAGGGGGTAAAGCGGGCAGTCGGAGACCACGCATGACGGTTCGGGTGGCAATCAACGGCTTTGGCCGGATCGGGCGGTCGGTGCTGCGCGCGGCCCTGTCCGACCCGGCCCATGCCGATATCGACATCATAGCGGTGAACGATATCGCGAAGCCGGAAATGGCGGCCTATCTCTTTGAATATGACAGCACCTTCGGCCCATGGGCGGGTGAGGTGCGGCTGTCGGACGGGGCGCTGACGGTCAACGGGCGTCATATCCGGCTGACCGGCGCCCGCGACCTGTCGACACTCGACCTGTCCGGCATCGATATCGTCATGGAATGCACCGGCCTCGGCGGCGAACGCTCCTTCGCCGAGGCAGGGCTCAGGGCCGGTGCCGGGCGGGTGCTGGTTTCCGGGCCCTCGAAAACGGCGGATTTCACGCTCGTGATCGGCGCGAACGAGGAGCGTTTGTCCCCCGATCACCGCATTGTCTCGAACGCGTCCTGCACCACCAATGCGCTCGCGCCCCTTGCCCGGCTGATCGAGCGGCAATGGGGTGTGGAAACCGGTTGGATGACGACGATCCACTGCTACACTGGCAGCCAGCCCACGGTAGATGCACCGGGGGCCGAGTTCGCCCGGAGCCGCGCGGCGGCTTTGTCGATGGTGCCGACGACAACGTCTGCCCAGCGGCTCCTCGATGTGGTCCTGCCCGAAATCGCGGGTCGGATCGAGGGCGCGGCGGTCCGGGTGCCGGTCGCCTCTGTCTCGGCGGTCGATCTTTCGGTGATGACGCGGGCAAAACCGGACCGCGCCGCCGTGAATGCCGCGCTGCAAGACGCGGGCGGGGTGATCGGCTGCACCGAAAAGCCGCTCGTCTCGTCCGACCTGCGCGCCCGGCCCGAAAGCATCGTCATGGCCCTGCCCGAAACCCATGTGACGGCGGGCGGGCTGATCCGGGTCTTCGGCTGGTACGACAATGAATGGGGCTTTTCCAACCGCATGCTCGACGCCGCGCGGCTGATGGTCAGCCCTTAACGTTCCGCCGCAAAGGATTTCTCGGCCAGCCCGGTGCGGTTGCGCTAGGATGTCGGCCAAACCCGATGAGCAGAGCCTGAAAGGTGCCGCAAGTGACACCCCCAACCGCCACGATCGACCTCCGCATCACGCGGATCGAGTCGCTGTTCGAAACACTCGATCCCTCGCCCTTCCACGAACGGGACCTTGACCAGAAAGCGTTCGACTACATCCTCGGCTGGGCGCGGGAATATCCGTCCGACCACCGTTTCCACCTGCGCCTGCATCTGCCTGCGTCAGAGGCCGAGCGGGCAAATTCGGTCGATGTGGCAGCAGCGATCCGCGCGAATTTCGGTTATTGGATCGGATCGGTCCAGCGCGACCGACGCGAACAGTTCAGGCTTGGGCGGCGTTATGTCGCCATCGGCCTCAGCGTGCTTGCCCTCTGCCTTCTGGCAAAGCAGTCGCTGCCATCGCTGATGGGTGACACACCGCTGGCACGGTTCCTGGGCGAGGGTCTGTCGATCCTCGGCTGGGTCGCGAACTGGAAGCCGGCCGAGACGTTTCTCTATGAATGGTGGCCGCTCTATCGGCGTCTGGCGCTGCTGCGCCGGCTTGAGGCGGCCGAAGTGGAGATCGTGGCGACGGCCTAGAACCGCCGCCGCCACGCCAGATTGCCCTGCGGACCTGCCGCCGGATCACTCGTCGATCGTCTCGGGCAGGATCAGGTTCAGCACCACCGCGATGATCGCGGTTGGCAGAAGGCCCGAGGTCAGAAGAATCTGCGCCGTTTTCGGCAGGTGCTGCAACGCGCCGGGTTCAAGCTGCAACCCGAACCCGATCGAGAGCGCAATGGCAAAGATCACCATGTTGCGGCGGTTCCATGTCACGTCGGAGAGCATGTTGACCCCCGCCGCCGCGACCATGCCGAACATCACGATGACGCCGCCGCCAAGTACGTTGATCGGCACGGTCTGGATCACTGCCCCGATCTTCGGGATCAGCCCGCAGACGATGAGGAAGAGCGCGCCGATGGTGACGACATGGCGGCTCATCAATCCGGTCATAGCGATCAGGCCGACATTCTGGCTGAAGGAGGTGTTGGGCAATCCGCCAAAGACTCCCGCCACCGCCGTTCCAAGACCATCGGCAAAGGTCGCGCCTGCGATTTCCTTATCCGTCGCCTCACGCCCCGCACCACCCTTGGTGATGCCCGACGTGTCGCCCACGGTCTCAATGGCCGAAACGACGGCCATCAGGCACATGCCGATAATGATCGCGCCATTGATCTCGAACCCCCATTTGAAGGGCAGGGGCGGGGCGAACAGTGCAGCGCCGCCGATCCGGCCAAAATTCACCTGCCCCATCATCGCCGCAACGATATAGCCCGCGATGATGCCGATCAGGACAGCGGCCACGGCCATGAAGCCGCGCGTGAAGAACTTCAGTGCCAAGGTTACCGCGATGACGACCAGAGCGGGGAACCACATCGCGAGGGAACCGTATTCCGGCTTGCCGATCAGCGGCACACCGCCGGCCGCGTACTGAATGCCGACCTTGATCAGCGCGAGCCCGATCATCAGGACGATAAGCCCGGTCACCAATGGCGGCAGCGCGTAACGAATGCGGCCGATAACGAAGCCGAGGCAGAAATGGAAGCAGCCGCCGATGACAACCCCGGTCATCAACCCGGCGAGCCCAGCTGTGCCAAGCCCGGCAACGGCAGGGATCATGATCGGCACGAAGGCAAAGCTTGTACCCTGCACAATCGGCAGCCTTGCGCCCACCGGTCCCATGCCGATCGTCTGAAAAAGCGTGGCGATACCGGCAAACAGCATCGACATCTGGATCATGTAGAGCATTGGCGTCAGATCGTCCGAGCCAAAGCCCACCCCGGCCGCGCCGGCGACGATGATCGCGGGCGTGACGTTCGAGACGAACATCGCCAGCACATGCTGAATGCCCAGCGGCACCGCCTTCGCCAGGGGCGGCGTATAGTCGGGGTCGCGGAGTTGCTCCGCCGTTCCGATAGAAGCATCGGTCATGGCTCTCTCCCTCCTTTTCGCGCGTTTCGGACCGTTGACCGGCCTTCGTCATC
This sequence comes from Albidovulum litorale, assembly GCF_025751495.1. Taxonomy (GTDB): domain Bacteria; phylum Pseudomonadota; class Alphaproteobacteria; order Rhodobacterales; family Rhodobacteraceae; genus Albidovulum; species Albidovulum litorale. The sequence goes on from NZ_JAOWKZ010000002.1 coordinate 370,058, forward strand.
AATTGGACGCCACGAGGAAGGGCGTCGGGAACCAGTGTTCATGAAGATTGGGTGTGTCGCCGATTCGGTCGATCACCGCGAAAAGTCCGGGGGCGTGAAGCGGCGTCAGCACACCATGCCAGGTATTGCGCAGGAGGTTGATCCCCTGTCCCGGCTGGGTCAGAAAGGCGCGCGGGCGGCCCGGTACGCCGCCCTCGTCTTCAGCGACGACCACAAGAAAGGGGTCCATCGACATCGGGATGAAAGCCTGCGATCCCTCGGGATGCCGTTCGACCATGTCGAGACGGTAGGGCAGCGCGCGCGGTTCGGCCCTGAAGATCGAGATCCCCGCCCGTCCCGCAGGACCGAAATCCATACGTGCCCGGTCGTGATAGCGCCCGCAGAGTCCCTGATTGATGATCCGGTCCGGATCGCCCGACGAGTCCAAAACATCGCCGAACGGGGCGAAGGCGGTTGCCGTCAGTTTTTCGGTCAGGATCGTCTCGGTCATCGGTTTCCTTGGCTCAGGCCGGGGGCGCTGCCCCCGGACCCCCGGAGTATTTCCGGACAGAAAGTGAGGGATCAGCGCCCGAACGCACCGGGACCCCTGAGCTTGGCGTGGCGGTTGACGTCCTTGTAAAGAAGGTAGCGAAAGGGGCCGGGCCCCGCAGCATAGCAGGCCTGCGGGCAATAGGCGCGGAGCCACATGAAGTCGCCCGCCTCGACCTCGACCCAGTCGCGGTTGAGCCTGTAGACCGCCTTGCCCTCTAAAACATACAGCCCGTGTTCCATGACATGGGTTTCCTCGAACGGGATCACGCCGCCCGGCTGGAAGGTGACGATATTGACATGCATGTCATGGGCGATGTCGTCCGGGTCGGCGAAACGGGTCGTGGCCCAGCGCCCGCCTGTGTCCGGCATGGCCACCGGCTTCACGTCCTTGTCCGAGGTCACGAAGGCCTTGGGCGCGGCAATGCCCGGCGCGTATTCATAGAGCTTGCGGACCCAGTGAAACCGCGCCGGATGGTCGGTACCGTTATGCAGCTTCCAGTCGCAGCCGGGCGGGATATAGGCGTAGCCGCCGGGACCGAGGTCGTGCCAGGTGCCATCCAGCGACAGCCGGACCTCGCCATTGGTGACGAAGATCACGCCTTGGGCGACCGGATCGGGTTCGGGCAAGTCCGAGCCGCCGCCGGGGCCGACCTCCATCACATACTGGCTGAAGGTTTCAGCAAAGCCTGACATCGGGCGGGCGATGAGCCAGAGGCGGGTGTTCTTCCAGCCGGGCAAGGCGCTGGTGACAATGTCGGAAAAGCATCCCTTGGGGATCACGCAATAGGCCTCGGTAAAGACCGCGCGGCCGGTCATGAGTTGCGTCTGCGGCGGCAGGCCGCCTTCGGGGGCGTAATATTGGCTCATCGTGGCAGCATGTCCTTCAGACGCCATTCGGCGATGCGTTCGACCTGACGGCAGGCCTCGTCGAACTCGGTTTCATTGTCCTGTTCCAGCCGCCGCCGGAAGGCGTCGAGGATCGAGGCCTTGGTATTGTCGCGAACAGCGATGATGAAGGGAAAGCCGTGGCGGGTCGTATAGGCGTTGTTGAGATCGGTGAACTCGTTCCGTTCCGCGTCGGTCAGCGCGTCGAGCCCGACGCTGGCCTGTTCGGCCGTGGACTCCGCCGTCAGCCGTTTGGCGGCGGCAAGCTTGCCCGCAAGATCGGGATGCGCCGTCAGCACGCCCAGCCGTTCGGCGCGCGAGGCGGAACGGAACATGCGGGCGAGCGCGTTGTGCAGGCCCGTCGCCGTGTCATGGGCGGGCCCCAGTTCCAGCGCGAAGGTGCGTTCGGCGATCCAGGGGGAATGTTCAAAGATGCCGCCGAAGCGGGTGACGAATGTGGATTTATCCATCCGGCTCGGCCGTTCGTACCGCTGGGGCGGATGGGTCGCGGCCCAATGCCGGGCGATGTCGATGCGGCGGGGGAACCAGACGCCCTCATGTCCCCTGGCATAGTCGAGGAAGCGTTTCAGCCCGGCGATCTTTCCCGGTCGCCCGATCAGGCGGCAGTGAAGACCCACCGACATCATCTTGGCTGCCCCCGCCGCGCCTTCGGCATAGAGCGTATCGAAGGCGTCCTTCAGGTACTGGAAAAACTGCTCGCCCGTAATATAGCCCGGCGCGGTGGCGAAGCGCATGTCATTGGCCTCAAGCGTGTAGGGAATGACCAACTGATCGCGCTCGCCAACCTCCAGCCAATAGGGCAGGTCGTCGTCATAGGTGTCGGAAATCCAGTCGAGCCCCTGCTCGGCGGTGAGGCGCACGGTGTTGACCGAACAACGCCCGGTATACCAGCCGGTCGGGCGGCTGCCCGTCACCTCGGTATGCAGCCGGATCGCCTCGGCGATCTGGCGGCGCTCCTCGTCTTCCGCCATGTCCCGGTGTTCGACCCATTTCAAACCGTGGGACGCGATCTCCCACCCCGCCGATTTCATCGCCGCGACCTGTTCCGGCGAACGCGCGAGCGCGGTGGCAACACCATAGATCGTCACCGGAATATCCATCCCGGTGAAAAGCCGATGCAACCGCCAGAACCCGGCCCGCGCGCCGTATTCGTAAATCGATTCCATGTTCCAGTGCCGCTGGCCCTGCCATGGTGCTGCGCCGGGAATATCCGACAGGAACGCCTCGGACCCCGCATCACCATGCAGGATGCAGTTCTCGCCGCCCTCCTCATAGTTCAGCACGAGCGAGACGGCGATTTTCGCACCGCCGGGCCATTTGGCGTCAGGAGGGGTCGGCCCGTGGCCGGACATATCGCGAGGGTAGCGGTTCATCTGTCGGATTCCCAAAACTGTCCCGACCCTAGTCTCGCAGCGGTCGCAACATTATCAATAAAAAACTGAAAGACTTATTTGGCTCTGGCGATGTCGCCTTCCGCGCCGTTCCGCGCCATGATGCGGGCCGCAAAAGGGAGGGCACCATGGCCGAAGGCTATCTGACCACGCATGTTCTGGACACCGCGCGGGGCGTGCCGGCAAAGGGCATTGCCATCACGCTCTTCCGTCTGTCTGGCGAGGGGCGCGAGAAGATCGCCGAGGCGGTCACCAACGATGACGGGCGCACCGATAGCCCGATCCTGCCGAAGGACCGCTTTGCCACCGGTCAGTACGAGCTGATCTTCCACACCGGTAGCTATCTCGACGCGACCGGCGTGCCCCCCGAATCCCCGCGCTTTCTGACCGATATCCCGATCCGCTTCGGCATTTCGGACCCCGCGGCGCATTATCATGTGCCGCTTCTGCTCTCGCCCTTCGGCTATTCCACCTACCGGGGAAGCTGAACTGGCTCAGAGATCGCGGAAATAGGGATCGATATTCCAGTAATCGACCATATCGGCGGCCCTGTCGCGCGGCAGTCCCGCCGCATCCATCGCGTAGAAATCGACGCCGAGCAGCGCCGCCAGCCGCCAGGCTTTTGTGGCGGCTTCGCGGGCCGGACTGCCATCGGCGAAGGTGGCCTCGATCTCGGTCGCGGCGCTCACAAGAACGTAGACCAGTTCAGCGGCAGGCGCATCGGGCCAGCGCGCGACGAGATTGCGGACAAGCGGTCGCCAGCCTTCCGGCGTATCGAGCAACTGCTCGATCGCGAAATGCACCTTCTCCAAATCGGCCACCCCGTTTGACATGCGCCGGTCGTACTGTATTCCCCTGCCGGCTTGAAATCCCTCAACCCAATTCCGGGCCACTTGGGCCTTGCTTTCGTCCCGCGAGTCAACAGATTTGGCATGGCGCGCTCGATGTTTGACCTTTTGGTCAAGTTTTCGCGTTGCAGTTAACCGGGACAAACGCTAGCGTGATGTGTCAGGATCAATGCACAGTGACCGCAGGTTGAACCATGTCGCAAAGCGCGGCCCCCGCCCTTTCCAATACCGACCGCAATCCGGGCATGCCGCTCAGGACCGACTGGTTCGACCAGATCGCGGTGAACACGCAGGCGGCCGAGCGCCGTGCGGCGACACTGACCACGCGTCGGACTGTGAAAAAGGAATGGCAGGCGGCGTGGCTCGTCAATGCCATCCGCTGCATCGATCTGACGACGCTCGCCGGTGACGATACTGAGGATCGGGTGCGCAGGCTTTGCGCCAAGGCGGTGCGGCCGCTCGCCGACCACATCATGGCGGGGCTGGGGCTGGAGCATCTGACGACCGGTGCGGTCTGCGTCTATCCGACGATGGTCGCTGCCGCCGTCAAGGCCGTGGCGGGCACCGGCATTCCGGTCGCCTCTGTCGCCACCGGGTTTCCCGCTGGCCTGATGCCCCTCGACCTGCGGCTGGCCGAGATCCGCTATGCCGTTGATCAGGGCGCGGAAGAGATCGACATCGTCATCACCCGCGCCCATGTGCTGGATGGCAACTGGGCGGCCCTTTACGACGAGGTCGCGGCGATGCGCGAGGCCTGCGGGGCCGCGCATATGAAGGCGATCCTTGCGACCGGCGATCTTCAGACCCTGCGCAATGTCTACAAGGCCTCGATGGTGGCGATGCAGGCGGGGTCGGATTTCATCAAGACCTCGACTGGCAAGGAGGGCGTGAACGCCACCCTGCCCGTCTCGCTGATCATGGTGCGGGCGCTCCGCGATTACACGGACCGCACCGGCGACCGTGTGGGCTTCAAGCCCGCTGGGGGTATGAAGACCGCCAAGGACGCCATCGCCTGGCAGATCCTGATGAAGGAGGAAATGGGCAACGACTGGCTGCGCTCCGACCTGTTCCGGCTCGGGGCTTCCTCGATGCTCGGCGATATCGAACGCCAGCTGGAACGCCACATCACCGGACGCTATGCCGCGTCCTCGCGCCACGCGATTGCCTGAGGGACCGATGCCGACAGTGACCGAGATACTGGAAACGATGGAGTACGGACCGGCCCCCGAAGCTTCGGGCGAGGTGACGGCCTGGCTGAAAGCGCGGGGGCAGTTCGGCCATTTCATCGACGGGGCGTTCACAAAGCCCGGAAAGGGTTTCCCCACCGCGAACCCCGCAAATGGCGAGGTTCTGGCCAAGGTCTCGCAAGGAACGCAGAAGGACGTGGACGCGGCGGTGAAGGCCGCCCGCGCCGCCCTGCCCGGCTGGTCGAAACTGGCGGGCCATGAACGCGCCAAATGGCTCTATGCCATCGCCCGCCATATCCAGAAGCGGGAGCGCTTCCTTGCGGTCTTGGAGGTCATGGACAACGGCAAGCCGATCCGCGAGGCGCGCGATATCGACGTGCCGCTGGTCGCGCGGCACTTCTACCACCATGCCGGCTGGGCCGAGATGCTGGAGGACGAATTCCCCGGCGCGAAACCTGTCGGCGTTTGTGGCCAGATCATCCCGTGGAACTTCCCGCTTCTGATGCTCGCGTGGAAGATCGCGCCCGCACTGGCGGCGGGCAATACGGTCGTTCTGAAACCCGCTGAATACACGCCCCTGACCGCGCTCGCCTTCGCCGAGATCTGCGCCGAGATCGGCCTGCCGAAAGGTGTCGTGAACATCGTCACCGGCGACGGTGAAACCGGGGCGGCGCTGGTGGCCTCAGAGGTCGACAAGATCGCCTTCACCGGCTCGACCGAGGTTGGCCGCGCGATCCGCAAGGCGACCGCCGGAACGGGCAAGAAGCTGACGCTGGAGCTTGGCGGCAAATCGCCCTTCATCGTCTTCGCCGATGCAGATATTGATGCCGCCGTCGAGGGCGTGGTCGATGCGATCTGGTTCAATCAGGGGCAAGTCTGCTGCGCGGGCTCGCGCATTCTGGTGCAGGAGAACGTCGCCCAGACCTTCCAGACCCGCCTCAAGGCGCGGCTTTCCAAGCTCCGCGTCGGCGACCCCCTCGACAAGTCCACCGATGTCGGCGCCATCGTCGATCCGGTCCAGCTCACCCGCATCCGTGAACTCGTGGCGAAAGGCGAGGCCGAGGGCGCGGTGCTGCATCAGGCCGAGGCGCAATTGCCCGCCAAAGGATGCTTCTTTGCCCCTGGCTTCATGACCAATGTGCAACCCGCCAATATCGTCTCCGAGGTCGAGATCTTCGGCCCCGTCGCGACGCTGACCACCTTCCGCACCCCTGCCGAGGCGGTGGAACTGGCCAATAACAGCCGCTACGGGCTCGCTGCTTCGATCTGGTCGGAAAACGTGAACCTCACGCTCGACATCGCCGCGAAGGTAAAGGCGGGCGTCGTATGGGTCAATTCCACCAACATCTTCGACGCCGGTGCGGGCTTCGGGGGTTACCGCGAAAGCGGATTTGGCCGCGAGGGCGGGCGAGAGGGGATGCGGGAATACCTCTCAACGCCGGTGGTGAAGACGAAACCGGAGGCCGACGCGCCCGACCTCTCGGCAGCCCCCGTTCCCGGCGCACCATCGAACGGCCCCGCCCCCATCGACCGCACCGCGAAGATGTATATCGGCGGGGCACAAAAGCGGCCCGACAGCGGATATTCCTACACGGTCATGGCCAAGGGGCACGAGATCGGTTTGGCAGGTCTTGGCAACCGCAAGGATATCCGCAATGCGGTCGAGGCGGCGCATAAAGCCTCCGGCTGGGGCAAGGCCACCGGGCATAACCGGGCGCAGGTGCTGTACTACATTGCCGAAAACCTCTCGGCCCGTGAAGCCGAGTTCGCCGCCCGCCTGAAAGCGGCGGGCGTGGCGAAACCCGGTGATGAGGTCGCAACCTCAATCCGCCGGGCTTTCTACTATGCCGCACAGGCCGACAAGTTCGACGGCGCGGTGCATTCGACCAAATCGGCGCATGTGACGCTGGCCATGCCCGAGCCCTTCGGCGTGATGGGCGTAGCCTGCCCCGATGATGCGCCGCTTCTGGGGTTCCTGAGCCTGATCCTGCCCGCCATCGCCATGGGCAACCGGGTCGTAGCCGTACCGTCCGCGTCGATGCCGTTGGCCGCGACCGATCTTTATCAGGTCTTCGACACGTCCGACCTGCCGGGCGGTGTGGTCAATATCGTGACGGGTGCGAAGGACGAATTGGCGAAAACGCTGGCGGGCCACGATGACGTCGCGGCGATATGGTATTGTGGCGGGCCGGACGGCGCGAAGATGACCGAGGCGGAAAGCGCGGGCAATCTTAAGGTCACATGGACCTTCGCGAACCGCGACTGGCACGGTTCCGATGGTCAGGGCCGCGACTTCCTGCTACGGGCAACACAGGTTAAAAACATCTGGGTGCCCTACGGCGAATAGCGCTTCGGCAACTCAACCACAGAGCGATCAATGGATGTGGAACGCGTATCGTCGCCGCAACAGCTATTTTGTTATTCGATCCAGGAACAAGCACGCAGTAGCGCTGCGCCTTCGTCCGTCGTAACAGCGTCAAAGGATTGGGGCGAAGGGAAAATGACGTGAAAAACGGAAAAACATTGCGGATGATGACCGCAACCATGCTGGCAGTGATGACCGCAACCGGCGTACAGGCTGAAGAAGGACTTTATGGCGGGATCGGCCTGTCCTATGGCTCGGTGGAGTCGTTTGACAATCTCTTTGGTATCACGTCCGAGGACGAAGGCGCAGCATTTGGCATGACGCTGGGATACCGCTCTGAAAAGGCGCAGTTCTTTTTCGGACCGGAACTCGATGCCGACATCTTTCTCGATGACGAGCTTGAATTCATCGGTACGCCCTGCGCATCGGTGGCATTCGGCCCGTATTATTGCACAAGAAGCGCCGTCTTCCGGTTACGTGGCGTTGTCGGGCATACGTTCGCAAACGGCTATGAGCTGTTCGGGACGGCCGGCTACGGTGTCGTGATCGGTCAGGGCGCGACCAGTTCGTTCACAACGGATCGCGGGATTTCCGGGGGCCTGACAGCGAGCCTCGGCGTACAGCGCGACTTGGCGAGCGGCTCGGCATTGCGGGTCGAAGCGATCTACGACGATTTCAGCGATACGCTTGTAAGGCCTGACGACGGTTTCGGGTTCAGCTACGAACCGCAGTATGAGGCGAAGAGCGTCAAGGTTACGTATCTGAAGGCATTCTGATCATCCCGGAACGCCGGTGACTTAGCGTGCGCTCCACCACCGGTGGAGCGCGGCCGGTGCTGGAATGGCGGTGGTGGCGGGACACAATTGGTGGATTACGGCGAATGACAAAGCTTCTTTTCCCCGCCTCCGAACCGGTTACCGTCCCGCTGCGGGACGAGGATGCCGCCTTTCCCGTTACCCGCATCTTCTGCGTCGGGCGCAACTATGCCGACCACGCCAAGGAAATGGGGCACGAGGTCGACCGCGAAGCCCCCTTCTATTTCACCAAATCGCCTGCCCATCTGATCGGATCAGGTTCGACCATCCCCTACCCGCCCGGCACCGCCGATTTTCACCACGAGATGGAGTTCGTCGTCGCCATCGGCGCGCCCGGTTTCCGCGTGGCGGAGGCCGACGCCATGGGGCTGGTCCTCGGCTATGCGGCTGGCCTCGACATGACCCGCCGTGATCTGCAAGGCGCGGCGAAGGACAAGCGCCGCCCCTGGGATACCGGCAAGGATTTCGAAAATGCCGCCGTGATCGGGCCGATCACCCGCGCCGGGGAGTTCGGCGCGCCGGGGCCGCAGGCGATCTCTCTGCACCTGAACGGCAAACCGGTACAGCAGGCGCAACTGTCCGACATGGTCTGGTCGGTGACCGAACTGATCGCCCATCTCTCGACACTCTATCACCTGCAACCGGGCGACCTGATCTTCACCGGAACGCCTGCGGGCGTTGGCCCCGTCAGTCCGGGTGACGTGCTGCACGGTGAGGTGGAGGGGCTTGCGCCCGTCACCCTGACGATCACCGCCCCCGGATAGGCTTCGCTGACCCGCGCAAAACACAACTCGTCCCGCTCACGGTTGCCATACGTTTTGCCGACACTTTGCCGACGCTTTGCAGATCGTTGTTTTTATTTTATTATAAATACTTAACTCTTCATCACACCTGCCTGCAGGCAGATCGTTAACCTCTCTGAAATATCGAGGCAGCCGAACGACGGCATTGCCATGCGGATCGGGTTGCGGCAGGGTCGGCCCAATTCAGAAGGAGCCGATCCCGTGGCCGATTTCCGACTTCGCAAACTCTGTCTTGCCCTTGACGAAACCCATCACGATGGCGGGCCCGAGGCGACCAATCCACGCCAGCGGGCGGCTGTTCTTGCAGTTGTTTCGAACCCATTTGCCGGCCGCTACGAACCCGATCTGCAACCGGCAATGGAGGATCTGAAGCCGCTCGCTTTGACCATGGGCAAACGCCTGATCGAAGCGCTTGGCGGTCCCGATGGCATTGATTCCTATGGCAAAGGCGCGCTTGTCGGGCTGAACGGCGAACTGGAACATGGCGCGCTATGGCATGCGCCGGGCGGCTACGGGATGCGGGCGCTATTGGGGGAGAGCAAGGCGATCGTGCCCTCGGCGAAGAAGGTCGGCGCGGCGGGCACCACGCTCGACCTGCCGCTCGCCCATATCAACGCGGCCTATGTGCGCAGCCATTTCGACACGATGACGGTGATGGTGCCGGACGGGCCGAAACCGGATGAGATCGTCTTTGCGCTTTGCATGGCAAAGGGCCCCCGCGTGCATTCGCGGATGGGCGGGCTGGAGGCGCATCAGATCAAGGGCGAGGACGGCCTGCGCTGATGCGGCGACTTGCCGTCTGCCTGGCGCTGATTCCCGGTGCCGCTTTGGCCCATGCCTCGGAACGCATGGTGATCCTGACCCTTCCCACCGGCTGGTACATGATCGGCGCTGGCATCGCCGTGGCGCTGACGGCCGGTGCCGGACTGATGGCCGGGCGTCTGCCGCGCTTCGGTGCGCGGCTTCTGTTCGAACGGAGGGTCGTGCTTTCCCGGACAGCGGCAAGCTGGATTGCCGCGCTCGCCTTCTGGGCACTGATCGCGACCGGCATCTGGGGCACGCGCGATCCCCTGACCAACCTTCTGCCGCTGACCGTCTGGACGGTGCTGTGGGTCGGGCTCACGCTGGCCTGCGTCCTTTTCGGCAATCTCTGGCGCGACATCGAGCCCTGGAGCGGCCCCGTCCGCACCCTAAGACGGATGATCGGACGCACCGGCGGCATCGGACTAACCCGCCTCGGCCACTGGCCCGCCGTTATCGGCTACCTGGGTTTTGCCTGGTTCGAGATCGTCTCGCTCGCCCCCGCCGATCCCTATGTGCTCGCCCGTGCCGCTGCGGGCTATTACCTCCTGATCCTTGCACTGGCGGTGCTTGAGGGCGAGGGCTGGCTGGAACAGGGTGAGTTCCTGACCGTCTATTTCGCGATAATCGGCCGCATCGCCCCCTTCTGGGCCGAACATGAAGGCGCGCGGCTGAAGGTCATGGCGGGGCTGCCCGGGGTGCAGGTCCTTCGACTCGCGCCGCTTTCACCATCCACCATAGCCTTCGTCACGTTGGTTCTTGCTTCAGTCAGCTTCGACGGGCTTTCCGAGACGTTCCGCTGGCTGGCATTGCTAGGCATCAACCCCCTGGAATTCCCCGGTCGCTCGGCGGTCTGGGGCATCAACTCCGTCGCATTGATCGGCTTCTGGGGCGTCAGCATCGCGCTGATTCTAGGGGCAATCCGGGCCGGTCTGCCAAAGGGTGCGTTCAGCCAGGCCACAGGACCGGTGATGCTTTCCTTCCTGCCGATAGCCGCAGGCTACCACGTTGCGCATTACCTCATCGCGCTTCTGACCAACGGGCAATATGCGATTGCCGCACTTAACGATCCCTTCGGGCGCAACTGGCAACTGCTTGGCCTGCCAGATCATTGGGTTTCGTTCGGGTTCCTGGCGACACATTCCGGTGTATTGACGATCTGGACGGCGCAGTTTTCCACGATCCTCGGAGCACATCTTCTGGCCGTAATGCTTAACCTGAAACTGACCGACCGCATTCCCGGCGCGAGTGGGTTCCGGGCGCATCTTCCGATGACACTCCTGATGGTCGGCTATACGGTGTTCGGCCTCTGGCTGCTTTCTGCCCCGACCGCCGGATAAGAAAGAGTTGCATTATGGCGCGACTCCGTGTTCCGTTACGACAGAAACACGAAAGCCGTGGCAAAAATCGGCGCAAACCACTTATTTACAACAGCGGAGATGTTTGATGTCAAACAAATCAACCCCCCTGAACCCGACCCGTCGCTCGGTTCTGACGGGCATGGCCGCTGGCGGCGCCCTCTTGACCACGGGCCTCGGCGCGCGCTTCGCGCAAGCCCAGTCGTCCGAGCCGATCCGCATCGGCTTTCAGCTTCACCGCACCGGCATCGGCGCCTCCTATGGCCGCTGGTACGAACGCACCGCAACCGCCGCGCTGAATGTGCTTAACGAAGGCGGCGGCATCAATGGCCGCCCCGTTGAACTGGTCTTTGAGGACGACGGCACCGATCCCAAGCGCGGTTCGGAAGTGGTCGAGAAACTCACCACCCAGTCGAACTGCGATCTGGTGATGGGTACGCTGTTCAGCCACGTCGTGATCGGCTCTGCCCCCCGCGCGGGCGAGCTGAAAGTGCCCTATCTCGTCTGTTCGGAAGGTCACCACGTCGCTTCGGGCATGTTAAACCGCTGGACCATGCAGCCCGGCATCACCGATGTGAAAAGCCAGGTGCAGGGCATGGCGCCCTTCGTGACCTCCAACCTCGGCAAGAAGATCACGATGATCTTCCCCGACTTCGCCTTCGGCCACGATCACCGTGACTATTTCACCGCCGCCGTCGCCGCGCAGGGTGGCGAGGTAATCAAGCATATTGCGATCCCGCCGACCGAAACCTCATTCACCCGCTACTTCCCGCAGATTCCGTCGGACACCGAGGTGCTCTACCACGTTATGGTCGGCCCCGCCGTCCTGACCTTCGTGAAGGAACTGGGCGAGTTCTACGGCTCAGGCGCGCGGCCGCAGCTTTTCGGCTTCATCGACTCGCTTGAGGCGGTGGATATCAACTCGCCCGGCCTCGAATTCCTAGATGGCTCGCATTTCTGGGAGGGCCATCCGCGCTACAAGCAAGCGGACGCGTCCGAGCACGAGACCTTCTACCGCAATGCCGTCGGCGTGGACGACAACGGCGCATCGGTCGCGGACCCCGCCGATATCGCCACCTACGCCCATATGTTCTCGACCTGGGAGACGCTCTTCGTCGTTAAGCATGCGATGGAGGCGGCGGGCTATCAGGGTCCGGCCGACCGGCAGAAGGTGGTCGAGGCGATCGAGGCAATGACCGACTTCGCCGAAGGTCAGGCCCATCCGCAGGGGCCGAAAGTCTTCAATGGCAAGACACATCAGGCTTTTGGGCTGCAGTCGATCACCAAAGTCGAGGGCGGCAAGCTTATCCGCGTCCATCAGACTTCGATGGAAGACGGGTTCTACCCCGACGAGGTTGACTACACCACGATGAGCTTCTGATACCGGGACGGGCGGGGCTGAGCCCCCGCCCGAATTGCGATTGGATTTCGGACCTTTCCTGCTTCTCGCCCTGATGGAGGGGCTTGTGACCGCCGCGGTGCTTGCACTGACGGCGTCCGGGTTGTCATTGGTCTTCGGCATCATGCGAGTGGTGAACGTGGCGCATGGCGCGTTCTTCATGCTGGGCGCGGTGCTGGCGTGGTTTGTCTCGCAATGGGTGCCGGGTCCTGCGGGCCTGTCCTTTGCCGTGGCGCTCATCCTCTGCCCGCTGATCGTCGGCGCCATCGCGGCCGTGGCCGATACGGTCGTGCTGAAACGGCTGAACTATGAACCCGAGGCGACCATCGTCGCGACGATCGGCCTTCTCTACATCTTCGAACAGGCGGCACTGAGTTTCTTCGGCCCCGATGCGCGGCCCGTGCCCGCGCCCTTGAGTTTCCGCATCCAGCTGCCGTGGTTCGGCTATTCCGGCTACAAGCTGGCGGTCGTCGTCGGGGCCGCTCTGGTGCTGCTAATGGTCTGGCTGATCCTGAAGCACAGCCGCGCGGGGCTGATCATGCGGGCGACCCAGATCGACCGCGACACGGCCCGCGCCTTCGGGATCAACGTAGACCGGGTCTATGCCGGCGTCTTCGCGATGGGCGCGGGGCTTGCCGCCATCGCCGCCGTGCTGATCGTGCCGATCCAGCAGGCACATTACCTGATGGGGGGCGATCCGCTGCTTCTGTCCTTCATCGTGGTGATCATCGGGGGCCTTGGCAGTTTGCGCGGCACGCTGGTCGCGGCGCTGATCATCGGGCTGGGGGACGGCGTCATCTCCACCTTCTTCGCGCCGACGCTGGCCAAGATCGTCGCCACGCTCGCGGTCGGGCTGATACTTGTCCTCAGACCCCAGGGGCTGTTCGGGAAACGCGCGGCATGACGGCGGACCGGGCGCTTATCCTGCATCTGGGCCTGATCGCCGCGCTTCTGGCGTTCCACTTCGTGGCGCCTGCCTATCACCACACCAATATCGCCCGGATCATGGTGCTGGCGATCTACGCGATGGGTTACAATATCGCTTTCGGCTACACGGGGCTCCTCAGCCTCGGTCATGCGCTGTTCTTCGGCGCGGGGCTCTATGCCGCCGGGCTTCTGGCCTATCACGCGGACGGAACCGCCGGTACCGGCCTGATCGCGGGGCTTCTTGCCGGTGGCGTGGTGGCCTTTGCGCTGGGGCTTTTCGCGCTCAGAACCGCCGGTGTCGCCTTCATGATCGTGACCTTGATGTTCGCACAGGCGGGCTATCTGACCGTTCTCTATTTCGGCAGCTATACGAGGGGTGACGAAGGCATCGTCATCCCCAAAGCCGGACGCGTTCTGGCTTCGCTCGACCTTTCGGACGACAACACCCGCTATCTCGTTGCGCTTGCGCTCTTCGCTATAGCGCTCATGGTCAACCTCTGGCTCGCCCGCTCGCCGCGCGGCCGCATCATGGTGGCCATGCGCGAAAATGAGGAACGGAGCCGCATGCTCGGCTACAACCCCTACACGGTGAAACTGACAGCACTGACAATCTCGGGCCTTTACGCGGGGCTTTCCGGCGCTGCCTATGCGCTGATGTTCGGCTATGCGGGCGCCAGCCTCGCCTCAGTGCAGTATTCGATCCTGCCGCTGCTCTACGTCCTTCTTGGCGGCGCTGGCACGGTCATCGGCCCGTTCCTCGGCGCGCTTTTGATGTTCTACCTGATTGACTATGCGTCCTCAGTCACCGACGCCCATCAATTCGTCACCGGCGCAGCATTGGTCCTTCTGATCCTCTTCGCGCCGAAAGGCATCCTAGGCACCATTCGCGAACGGGGGCTCAAATGGCTGCCGTGACACTTCTGGAGGCACGCGAGCTCACCCGCCATTTCGACGGGCTGAAGGCCGTCGACGGGGTGGATTTCGACCTGCATCAGGGCGAGATCCACGCCTTGATCGGCCCAAACGGCGCAGGCAAGACGACATTTGTCAGCCTTCTTTCAGGCCGCATCCCGGTGCAGTCCGGTACAATCCGCTTTGACGGGCGAGACATCACGAAGCTGCCCGCCCATGCCCGCGTCCGCCTTGGCATCGCCTATACGTTCCAGATCACCCAAGTCTATGGCGCGCTGACGGTCTTCGACAACGTGGCGCTGGCCGTGCAAAGCCGACATTCGCACCGCCTGCACGACGATGCGATTGAGGCCCTGACCCGTGTCGGCCTTCAGGACCGCGCCGATCAGACGGCAGGGACACTGAGCTACGGCCACCAGCGGCTGCTGGAAGTAGCCATGGGGCTGGGACTGAAGCCAAAACTGCTGATCCTCGACGAGCCGACGCAAGGGCTGGCACAAGGCGAGATCGAGAGTTTCAAGGACATCGTGCGCGGCGTTGTGCCCGAGGCGACTGTCCTGCTGATCGAACACAATATGGATGTGGTCATGGACCTCGCCCAGCGCATCACGGTCCTGAATTTCGGCGAGGTTCTGGCGACCGGCACGCCAGAGGCAATCCGGGCCGACAAGGCGGTACAGACCGCCTATCTGGGGGGCTGAATGCTTAAGCTCGACGGCATCGAGGCAGGCTACGGCGCGGTGCGGGTGCTGCGCGGGCTGACGCTGTCGGTCGCGGCGGGGGAGGTTCTGTGCCTAATGGGCCGCAATGGCGCGGGCAAGTCCACAGCGCTGAAGACGATCATGGGGCAGGTCCGGGCGAGCGCCGGGGCGATCGAGCTTGACGGAACCCAGATCGAGGGCTTGCCCGCCCATGAAGTGCCGCGCCACGGGATTGGCTATGTGCCCCAAGGGCGGCGGCTTTTCGGTGATCTGACCGTGGCCGAGAATATCGAGGTCGGGCTGATGACACGGGGGAGGGGCGCGCGGGTGCGCGACCATGTGCTCGACCTCTTCCCGCGCCTGCGTGAACGCATGGGGCAGATGTCCCGCACTTTGTCGGGGGGCGAGCAGCAGATGCTGGCCATTGCCCGCGCGCTGTGTCTGGAACCCAAGGTCCTGCTGCTGGACGAGCCGACCGAGGGCCTACAACCCTCGATGATCGCGCTGATCCGCGACACGGTCGTGGCGCTGAAGGAAACCGGGGTGGCGACGGTGCTGGTCGAACAACGCGTGGATGCGGCCCTGTCGGTCGCTGACAGGATCGCCTTTACCGTTGGGGGCAGTATCGCCGAGACGGTACAGGCGGGCGACCTTACGCCCAGCGCGTCACAATTCGCGACCTATGTCGGCGTCTGAAATCGCATTCAGAATTTTCTTGCGCGAATCCTAAAAAACTTTACCAATTGATAAAATTTAGGACCGAGGACTGCAACAACCGACAGGGGGCTGACTATGACTGCAAGGATCAAACCGGCCGGGCTGAACCGGCGGCATCTTATGGCGACGGCTGCTGGGGCCGCTGCAACGGGGCTCGTCGGGCTGCCGAAGCGGGCCTTCGCCGCCGACCCGATCAAGGTCGCAGGCATCTACACTGTGCCCGTAGAACAGCAATGGGTGAGCCGCATCCATGTCGCGGCCGAGGCCGCAGTGGCGGCGGGTGCAGCCGAATATACCTACACCGAGAACACCGCTAATACCGACTATCCTCGCGTCATGCGGGAATATGCCGAACAGGGTTACAAGCTTATCATCGGCGAGATTTTCGGGGTGGAGCAGGAAGCGCGCGAAGTCGTGGCCGACTATCCCGAAACCGCGTTCCTATTGGGCTCAAGCTTCCTGCATGACCCGGCTTTGCCGAACCTTTCCGTTTTCGACAACTACATCCAGGATGCGAGCTATCTTTCCGGGATTATCGCGGGTGCGATGACCCAGTCCGGCAATATCGGCATTGTCGGCGGCTTCCCCATCCCGGAGGTCAACCGGCTGATCCATGCCTTCATGGCCGGTGTGCGCGAGATGCGCGCGGACGCGACCTTCCAGGTGTCGTTCATCGGGTCGTGGTTCGATCCGCCCAAGGCCAAGGAGACTGCCTTCGCGATGATCGATGGCGGCGCGGACCTGCTCTACGCTGAACGCTTCGGCGTCTCCGACGCCGCGCAGGAACGCGGAATTCTCGCCGTCGGTAATGTGATCGACACGCAAGCGGATTATCCCGAAACCGTCGTCGCCTCGGCGCTCTGGCATTTCGAGCCGACGCTGAACGCGGCTTTGGCCAAGGTCGCCGACGGCAGCTTCACGGCCGACAATTACGGCACCTATTCCTTCTTGAAGGAAGGCGGCTGCTCGCTCGCCCCCCTTGGCACGTTCGAGGGCAAGGTGCCTGAGGCAGCAATGGCGCTGGTGGCCGAACGTGAGGCCGCGATCCGGGATGGCAGCTTCACCGTCGAGATCAACGACGAAGAACCGACGTCGTCCTGATGGTGGGGCGCGAGGGGGCGGAGGTTGTCCTCCGCCTCGACGGCATCACCAAGCGGTTCGGACCGCTGGTGGCCAACAACGCAATCAGTTTCGACCTGAAGAAGGGCGAGGTCATCGCCCTTCTCGGTGAAAACGGCGCGGGCAAGACGACGCTGATGAACATCCTTTTCGGCCATTACACCGCCGATGAGGGAGCCGTGGAGGTCTTTGGCCAGCCCCTGCCCCCCGGCCATCCGCGCGCGGCATTGGCAGCCGGGGTTGGGATGGTGCATCAGCATTTCACGCTCGCCGACAACATGACGGTGCTGGAAAACATCCTTCTGGGCACCGGATCGCTTCTGTCCAACCGCCTGAACGCCCGCGCTGCGAAGGCGAAGGTACAGAAGCTCTCTGCTGATTTCGGCTTATCGGTCCATCCCGATGCCAAGGTCGGGACGCTGTCGGTCGGCGAACGACAGCGCGTGGAGATCCTGAAGGCGCTCTACCGCGATGCCCGCATCCTGATTCTCGACGAACCGACCGCCGTCCTGACGCCGCAGGAAACCACGGCGCTTTTCGACACACTTAGAAAGGCCGTGGCGCTCGGCCTGTCGATCATCTTCATATCGCACAAGCTGAACGAGGTGATGGCAATCTCCTCGCGCGTGCTTGTACTGAGGCACGGAAAGCTGGTTGGCGAGGTTGCGACCTCTGACACGGATCGCCACAAACTGGCGGAGATGATGGTGGGCGCCGAGATCACCGCGCCGAAACTGGCCGAGCGCGCGCCGGGGGCGGCGCTGATGACGCTGAGCGGGATTCGCACCGCGCCGCGGGGCAATGCGCCGGGTCTTGCAGGTGTGGACCTGACCCTGCGCGCAGGACAGATCATTGGCCTAGCCGGCGTCTCGGGCAACGGCCAGTCGGCACTCGCCGACCTGATTGGCGGACTTGAGGTGCCGACCAGCGGTCAGATGGAGCTTCATCCTGCCCGTTCCGGCGACTGGTCGCCCCGCGCAGCCCTCGCCGCCGGAATCGCCCGTATCCCCGAGGATCGTCACAAAACCGGCACGGTCGCCGATTTCTCGCTGACCGAAAACGCGGTTCTGGAGAGCTATGAAAACGCCCCCTACAGCCGGAAGGGCTGGATGGACTGGTCCGCTGCCGAAGGGTTCGCGAGAAAGATCATCGAAACCTACGATGTCCGCTGCCCGGGCCCCGGGGCCGCGATCCGGCTACTATCGGGCGGCAATATGCAGAAGCTGATCCTTGGCCGCGCGCTGGAGGCGGGCCCGAAGATCATCCTTGCCAATCAGCCGGTGCGCGGCCTCGACATCGGTGCGGTCACCTTCGTCCACAACCGCCTGATCGCGGCGCGCGACGCGGGCGCAGCGGTCCTGCTGATCTCGGAGGATCTGGACGAGGTCATGGCGCTTTCTGACGTGATCCACGTCATCTACGAAGGCCACCTGTCACCCGCCTTCCCGCGCGGCTCAAAGACGCCTGCCGAACTTGGCGTCTGGATGGCCGGGCAGGGTTTTGAAGGGGGGGCCGATGCGGCTTGAACCGATTCCCAATCCCACGGCCCTGCGCCGCTTTGGCCTGCCCGCCGGGGCGCTGGCGCTGACGGTGCTCATCGCCTCGGCCCTCGCGCTTCTGGCGGGTGCCAACCCTTTCGCCACGCTCGGCCTGATCCTGAAAGGCGCGGCGGGGTCGAAATTCGCGCTTCTGGAGACGCTGAACCGCGCCACGCCCCTGATCTTCACCGGCCTTGCCGTCGCGGTCGCTTTCCGGGCCAAGTTGTGGAATATCGGCGCCGAGGCGCAGCTTTACGGCGGGGCGATCGTCACCGTCCTGCTCGGAACCGGCGCGCTGCCCCTGCCCTCCGCGTTGCTGATCCCGGTCATTGCCGTTGCAGCAATGCTGACCGGGGCGCTGATCCTTCTTGGGCCGGTGTTGATGAAAACACGTCTGGGCGTCGATGAGGTCGTCACCACGCTGCTTTTCAACTTCATCATGCTGCTCTTCGTCTCCTACCTGCTGGAAGGGCCGATGAAGGACCCGATGGGGATGGGCTGGCCCAAATCCCCCGCGCTCGACAAGGCCGCGCGCCTGCCGCGCATTGTCGAGGGGCTGCGGCTGCACTGGGGCTTTGCTTTGGCGATCCTCTCGGCCCTCGCGGTCTGGGTGATCCAGACCCGCACGACACTGGGCTATGAAATCCGCGCCGTGGGCCTCAATGCCGAGGCCGCGCGGTTCGCTGGCATTCCGGTCGGCAAGGTCATGGTCAAGACCGCACTTCTCTCGGGTGGGCTCGCCGCCCTTGCCGGGTTTTCCGAGGTTGCAGGGCTGAAGGGCAACCTGACCTTGGACCTCTCGCCTGGCTTTGGCTACACCGGCATCATCGTCGCGATGCTGGCGCTTCTGAACCCCCTTGGCGTCGTTATCTCGGCCATCTTCGTCGCGGGCGTCTTTGTTGGTGCCGACAGCATGAGCCGCGCGGCGGGGGTGCCGACTTACATTGCCGATATCCTCATGGCGACGGCGCTTCTGACCATGGTTCTGGCGCTGAAACTCACGACAACCCGGATCAGGTGGCGCTGATGGACCTTCTCGACATCCTCCTCTCCGCCACCTTCTGGGCCGCCGTGATCCGCATCGCTTCGCCCCTGATCTTCGCGACTTTGGGGGAACTCATCTGCGAACGCGCGGGCGTGCTGAACCTTGGGATCGAGGGGATCATGGTGATCGGCGCCTTCGCGGGCTGGATGGCGGTCTATCTGGGAACCGGGCTCTGGGTCGGGGTCGGGGTTGCCATGCTGGCGGGGATGCTCTTCGGCCTTCTGCACGCGACGCTGACGGTGCCCTTCGGGCTCTCGCAGCATGTCGTGGGCCTTGGCGTCACATTGCTGGCCACGGCTACGGCTAGTTTTGCCTACCGCCTGTCGCTGCCCGAGGTCACCTCGCCGCCAAAGATCACGCCCTTCCAGCCATGGGAAATCCCGGTTCTATCGGACATCCCCCTGCTTGGGCCCGCGCTCTTTTCCCAGACCGCACTGACCTATCTGGCCTTCATCCTCGTCATCGTAGTCTCGCTCATCCTCTACCGCACACCACTTGGCCTTGCCCTGCGGGCCGCAGGCGAAAACCCCGCCTCGGTCGAGGCGCAGGGGCTTTCCGTCACCGCGATCCGCATGGGGGCGGTGATCGTCGGATCGGGCCTGATGGCAATCGGCGGGGCCTTCCTGACCATGTCGGCCTTCTCGAGCTTCTTCTTCGAAATGGTCAACGGGCGCGGCTGGATCTGCATCGCGCTCGTCGTCTTCGGCGCATGGCGGCCGGGCAAGGCGCTTCTCGGTGCACTCCTCTTTGCAGGCTTCGACGCGCTTCAGGTTCGGCTGCAACAGACGCCGATGGGGGCGGTGGTGCCCTATCAGGTCTTCCTGATGGTGCCCTATGTGCTATCCATCCTTGCCCTCATCCTCATGTCGCGCCGCGCCGAGGTGCCTGCCGCGCTGATGGTTCCGTTCAACAAGGGGGAGCGGTGATGTTCGACCTTCTGATCAAAGGCGGCACGCTGCCGGATGGCACGGTGTCCGATATCGCCATTGCGGGCGACCGGATCGCCGCGACCGGACGCGTCGAAGGCGACGCAAGCGAGGTGATCGACGCGACCGGCGACCTCGTCTCGCCCCCCTTCGTCGACCCGCATTTCCACATGGACGCGACGCTCAGCTACGGCCTGCCGCGCGTGAACGCGTCGGGCACGCTTTTGGAGGGCATCTCGCTTTGGGGCGAGCTGCGCGAGATCGCAACGGTGGATGAGATGATCGCCCGCGCGCTGACCTATTGCGACTGGGCGGCCTCGATGGGGCTTCTGGCGATCCGCACCCATGTTGATACGACGCCGGACCACCTTCGCGGAGTCGAGGCGATGCTGGAGGTGAAACGCCGCGTCGCAGGCTACATCGACCTGCAACTCGTGGCCTTCCCGCAGGACGGGCTCTACCGCACGAAGACCGGGCGCGAGAACGTGATCCGCGCGCTTGACATGGGCGTGGATGTCGTCGGCGGCATCCCGCATTTCGAACGCACGATGGAAGAAGGCGCGGAATCCATGCGCGACCTATGCCGCATCTCTGCCGAACGCGGACTAATGATCGACGTTCATTGCGACGAAACCGACGACCCGATGAGCCGCCATGTGGAGACGCTCGCACGTGAGGTCACGCGTCATGGGTTGGGTGGCAGGGCCGCAGGCAGCCATCTGACCTCAATGCATTCGATGGACAATTACTATGTGTCCAAACTCCTGCCTCTGATCGCCGAAAGCGGCATGACCGCCATCCCCAATCCCCTGATCAACATCACCCTTCAAGGCCGCCACGACACCTACCCGAAGCGGCGCGGCCTGACACGGGTGAAAGAGATGCAGGCCCATGGCATCACCGTCGGCTGGGGGCAGGACTGCGTTCTGGACCCTTGGTATTCGCTCGGCACCGCCGACATGCTGGACGTGGCCTTCATGGGCCTGCACGTGGCCCAGATGACCCATCCCGAGGAGATGGCCCGCTGCTTCCGCATGGTGACGGAGGACAATGCCCGGATCATGGGGCTGGAGGGCTATGGCCTGAATAAGGGCGATGTCGCTTCGCTGGTGATCCTTGACGCGGGCAACCCGACCGAGGCGCTGAGGCTCCGTGCCGAGAGGCTGGCGGTGGTTTCAAAGGGCAAGGTCATCTCGCGCCGCAGCCGCAATGACGCCCGACTTGCGCTCGCAGACCGGCCCGGGACGGTGCGGCGGCGCTACGGGGTGCCG
Source organism: Albidovulum litorale (assembly GCF_025751495.1). GTDB lineage: Bacteria > Pseudomonadota > Alphaproteobacteria > Rhodobacterales > Rhodobacteraceae > Albidovulum > Albidovulum litorale. The sequence continues at coordinate 391,618 of NZ_JAOWKZ010000002.1, forward strand.
AAGCCTTAGATTGCGCTGGGGCAGTTATTCCTCGCCCGCTTCTTGGCACATCAGCTTCGTGAAGACCCCGGTACAGACGGTGCGCTTCCCGAAACCTTCGGCACGGATACGGGTGTAAAGCACTCGGTCCTCGACCGACACGTCCAACCCGTCGCGAACCATCGAAAAGCAATCGGACGGGCTGAGCTTGCAGGCAACAAGGGCGATGGCTGCGATCGGGTCACCCTGCTGACCGATATCCTCGGTCGCGATCCGGTGCTGAAGCTCTGCCCGCAGCATGTCGTCAAAGGCGGCTTCACCGGGTTTCATCAGCCACGCCGCACCCGCCGCGAGGACAATCAGCAGAACCACCCATTTGAACATACGCACCTCCACCGGCAGATTGCCGATGGTTATGCCTGCGGGACCTGTTGCTGTCGAGCCCCGCTATTGATCCATCGCCAGGGTCAAAGCGATATCCGGAACCGAGCAAAGCCGTCCGGCCCGTCACCCGCCGGTTCGATCTTCACGGCCTTGACGTCACCGATATGATCGGCCGCCTTCGGTGCGGTGTCGAACAATACGCTCGTCCCCGGCAGGGCCTTGAAATGCCAGTTTGAATCGGCCGCCGGATTGATCGTGCCCTGTTCAACGATATAGCGCACGATGATGTCGCGGTTGGTGTCTGGCCCCTCGAAGATGGTCGTGTCGCCTTTTGCCCCCGGGAAATCTCCACCGCCCGAGGCGCGGTAGTTGTTCGTCGCGATGATGAACTCGGCCGCCGGGTCGACCGGTTTGCCGTCATACATCAGGTTGACGATGCGGCTGGCATCGGGGTTCAGATCCTCACCCTTCGGCCCGTATTTCGAGGGCTGTGAGATATCGATCTCATAGCTCACGCCATCGATCACATCGAAATTGTAGGACGGGAAGTCGGGGTTCAGCAGGACCTGATCGGCCTCGCCCGGTGTGACCTGGTTGAAGATACCTGCGGATCGTTCCAGCCAGTCCTTGAGCTGCGCGCCGGTAACCCGCACTGCCCGGATCGTGTTCGGGTAAAGGTAAAGGTCGGCGACGTTCTTGATCGCCACATCGCCGGGTGCGACATCGGTGTAATAGTCCGGTCCGCCCCGGCCACCGGCTTTAAAAGGTGCCGCCGCCGAGAGGATCGGCAGGCCCTCATGCGCGGTGCCCTTCATCATCTCCTCAATATACCATTTCTGGGCGATGGAGACGATCTGCACCGAAGGGTCATCGGCCACGAGTGCAAAGTAGGAATGGAGGGGCGCCGATGTCTTGCCCACCGCGCGGCGGATATAGCCGAGCGTCTCGTCATGCTCTTTCTGAACCGAGGCCAGCACGCCCGGCACACTTTCGACCAGCGCCGTCACCGACCGATCCTCGTTCCGCTTGGAAATCGGCCGCGCCTCGGTCGTGAAGCTGAGCACCCGCCATTCATTGCCGTCACGTTCCAGCAGCAGGTCAATGAGCCCCATATGCGAGCCCCAGAACCCCGCCATCACGGCGGGCTTACCAGACAGTGTGCCGTTAGAAATGTCGACTTCGGCCATTCCCTCGAAAGCGGGCGAGGGAAAAACGAGGTGATTGTGCCCAGTGAGAAGCGCGTCTATTCCCGCCACGCGTGCAAGGGGCACAGAGGCGTTCTCCATTCCGTCAGTGTGTTCTGCGGAACCGATGCCGGAATGGCTGAGCGCAATGATGATATCGCAGCCCTCCTCTCGCATCTGCGGCACCCAAGCCTCGGCAGCACTGACGATGTCGCGCGTTTCCACCTTTCCTTCAAGGTGGCGGCGATCCCAGGTAATGATCTGTGGTGGCACGAAACCGATCAGGCCCACGCGGATCGGATGCGCGTTCCCGGCCCCGTCAGTGACCTCCCGGTCGAGGATGATGTATGGCTTCAGCAGTGTTTCGTCATCGCGCGGGCTGGCGCCGAGCGTCTTTGCGACATTGGCCGAGACAACCGGGAAGTTGGCACCCGCGAGAGTCTTCGCCAGAAAGTCCAGGCCATAGTTGAACTCGTGGTTGCCCAGCGTGGAGGCGTCGAAATTCAGCGTGTTCATCGCGGCGATGACGGGGTGCAGATCGCCCTCCTTCATCCCCCGCTCATAAGCGATATAGTCGCCCATCGGATTGCCCTGCAGGAAATCGCCGTTGTCGACGAGCATGGAGTTTGTCGCCTCGGCCCGGATCCCTTCGATGATCGCAGCGGTTCGGGCAAGGCCCACGGTGTCGATCGCCTTGTCGGAGTAATAGTCGTAGGGGAAAACATGAACGTGGATGTCGGTCGTCTCCATGATCCGCAGATGTGCCTGGTTGGCGGCGGCAAAGGCGGAATAGGGATGCAACGCGATCAAGGAAACTCCGGCAGTCGTCCCGGCGAGGAAGCCCCGACGGGAAAGGGTCGATGGGTTGATGGTTGTCACGGGAACCTCCCTTGGTGTGATGGTCAGGGATCACGCCAAGGTACCATTACTTTGCGGAGATTCTAACCGGAGATATTTCATCGGGTCACCAAATAAGAGATAAATATGTAACATTTTCTACTCTTGATTGTTCAATAGGGGCGATAGAGACGCATTGATCCGTTTGCACCCGCCTTTCCGCCGTGCCACATCTGAGCCGACCTGAGGAGAGAAGCATGCGCAAGGCGGAAACGGTAACTTTCGGCGGATCGGGTCTGGACCGCGCCGCCTGGTTGCGGGGCAAAGCCGAGGACCTGTCTGCGCACATGACGGATGGATCCGCATGCATCCTGCCGATCTGGCGCGGCAAACCTTTGTTCGCGAGCCATGCGGCCGCTTGGGTTGCGCGGGGTCACCCGGTTCTCGAAACGGCTGCGGAAACGCCGGTCTTTCTTGGTCTTGACGAAGGGCAGGCGCGGTTCGCCGCCGACATCTCGGCATGGGAGCCCGAGACCGGTGACACGCCGCCTGCGGGCGTCTTCTTCGACCCGACCGAACAACGCCATCCTGCCCTGCCAGATGATTACCGGTTCGCTGAACTGCGCGGTGTGATGGCGGACCTTACGCCGCGCGATGCCGAACTGGTGGCCACCGCAAAGGCGATCCTTGGCTGGCACCGCAGCCACCGCTTCTGCTCGGCCTGCGGACAGCCCAGCGCTGTTGCGGATGGTGGCTGGCAACGCCGTTGCGCGACCTGCGGCACGTTCCATTTTCCGCGCACCGATCCGGTGGTGATCATGCTGATCACGCGGGGAAACAAGACATTGCTTGGCCGCTCGCCGGGTTGGCCTGAGGGCATGTATTCCTGCCTCGCCGGGTTCGTCGAGCCGGGCGAGTCTTTGGAGGCAGCCGTACGTCGTGAAGTGGCCGAGGAAACCGGTGTCAGGGTCGGTCCCGTCCGCTATCTTGCCAGCCAGCCATGGCCCTATCCGTCGTCGCTGATGATCGGCTGCACGGGCGAAGCGGTGACGGACGAGATCACCGTCGACCCACATGAGATCGAGGATGCGATCTGGGTCAGCAGAGAAGATGTGGCGCTGGCTCTGTCCGGGGAGCACCCGACAATCCGGCGGCCGCGCAACGGCGCGATCGCGGGTTTTCTGCTTGCCAACTGGGTTGCGGACCGGCTCGATTGACGCCAATAGTCGGCGCGGGAGAATGGGGAGAATAGAAGCGTGAAGTTTTCCACGAAGGAAGACGTCGAAGTGCCCGCTGGAGAAGTCTTTGATTTCTTGTCCGATTTCGGCTCATTCGAAAGGGCGGCGGTACGGCGCGGGGCAGAAGTCACACGGGTGGACCGAATTGCCGAAGTCGGGCCGGGCCTGACCTGGAGCGTCCGCTTTCCCATGCGCGGAAAGATGCGGCGGGTGCTATGCGAGCTTGCCCGGTTTGACCGACCCGAGGCCCTGAACGTCAACGCCGAAAGCACGGGTTTTCATATCGCGCTTGCCGTCGCACTGGTCGAGCTTTCGCCGAAGCGGACCCGTATGACCGTCGACGCCGAAATAAAACCGCGTACCCTGGCGGCGCGGCTGATGCTGCAGTCTGTCCGGATCAACAAGGCTGGTTTTGTCCGCCGGTTCGAGGCGCGGGTGCAGAAATATGCGGCGGACCTGGAGCTCAGGCATCTTGGGCACGGGGTATCCTGAAAAGCGCGCCCTGTGACAAAACGCATTATCGGCAAGACTGCCAAAGCGCGCCCTATCAAGGCCACATTCATAGGCAAAATCGCAGCAATCCGTTTTGGATTTACGGTATTGTAAGAAAACCCCGCACAATAAAGGCGGGACAGAAGGAGAGAATGAGGGATCGTCGTTCGCTCATGGCCGGGGCCTTCGCGGCCGCAGCGTTCGGTGGTAGGGCCGCGCCGGTCGCGGCACTGACCAAGACCGATATCGTCCTGCCACCTGCACCAATCGCCGGATTGACCATCTCGCCCGAGCTTTATCCGACCGTCGTGCGCGTGAAACGCAGCTTCGAACCCGGCTCGATCCATGTGATCTCGTCCCAGCATTTCCTCTACTACATCGTCCGGCCACAAACCGCGATCCGCTACGGCGTAGCGGTCGGCAAGTCAGAACTTGTCTATCGCGGTGAGGCGGTGGTCGGGCGCAAGGTCGAATGGCCCAGCTGGAAACCCACGCCTGAGATGATCGAACGCAATCCGGCGGCCTATGAGAAATATGCCGACGGCATGCCGGGCGGGCCGAAAAACCCCTTGGGCGCGCGGGCGCTATACCTTTACCACGACGGCATCGACACGGCGATCCGCATCCATGGCACAACCGAACCGAACTCCATCGGGCATTCGGTGTCGAACGGCTGCCTGAGGATGGTCAATGATCACGTGATCGACCTATACAACCGCGTGGAACTTGGCGCGCCGGTCACGGTCTACTGACCCTTTCGGAGCATCGCGCGGGACGTTATGAGGGGCCATGGCCCTGACCCTCACCTCCCTTCAGCAGATCGCCGCGCTTAGCTTCGACGCGGTGATCGACGTGCGCGCACCGCAGGAATTCGCCGAAGATCATCTGCCGGGCGCGATCAACCTGCCGGTGCTGGACGACGCGGAACGGGCCCATGTGGGAACGGTCTATAAGCAGCAATCGCCCTTCCTCGCCCGCAAGATCGGCGCGGCGCTGGTGGCGCGCAATGCCGCCAAGCATCTGGAAGGACCGCTGGCCGATCTGCCGGGGGGGTGGCGGCCGCTGGTCTATTGCTGGCGCGGCGGGCAAAGATCGGGGTCCTTCGCATCGATCCTGTCGCAGGTCGGCTGGCGGGTGGAACTGGTCGAAGGGGGCTACAAAAGCTGGCGGCGGCTCGTTGTGGCGGAACTGCAGGATCAGCCGGTCCGGTCTCCGCTCGTGGTGCTGGATGGCAATACCGGCTCGGCCAAGACGGAACTGCTCGGGCTTCTTGGCGATCATGGGGTTCAGACCATCGACCTTGAAGCGCTCGCCAATCATCGCGGCTCACTCTTCGGCGACATGCCGGGTGGACAGCCGACGCAGAAGGGGTTTGAGGGGCGGCTTGCCGTGGCGCTTGCGACCCTCGATCCGGCGCGGCCGGTGGTGGTGGAAGCGGAAAGCTCTCGGGTTGGCAATATCGCCTTGCCGAAACAGCTCTGGGCTGCAATGTGTGCAGCGCCCCGGATCCGCGTTGCCGCCCCGTTGGAGGCGCGCGCCGACTACCTCGCCCGCGCCTATGCCGATGTGACCGGGGACCGGGACCGGTTGAAGGCGGTCGTTGCGCGGCTGAAGCCGCTGCATCCGGCCGAGCGGATCGAGGCATGGCTCGCCCTCGCCGAGAGGGATGATTTTGTCGGGCTGGCGCGGGACCTGATGGCGGCCCATTACGACCCCCGCTACGAAAAGCACCGCGCCCGGTTCGCGCCGGAGCGCGAGGCAGTGATCGAGACCGCCGACCTCGCGGCAGCAACGCTCGACCCGGTTGCCTCCCGTATCGCAGACGCGGTGCGCGCGCTCACCACGACGCGCTGACAAATGCCGTCTCGGGGGGCATCGAGCCCCCCTCACCGGGCGTCGCGTTCCGCGCCGCAGCCCGCCGGGCCAGAGTGTTTTCTGAACCGAAGAAGCAGATGGATGGGATCAGTCCTCGACCGTGAGGAAGGGCGGGCCTTCCAGCACCTCGCCGATGATCACCGCTGTCTCGCCCACCGCATGGAGCCGCCGGACAAGGTCCATCGCGCTGTCCGCCGGGACCGCAGCCAGGAGCCCGCCTGCGGTCTGGGGGTCAAAGAGCAGATCAGCGCGCGGACTTTCCGTCAGGAACATCCGCGCCATGACTGCACGGTTCGCGGGAAGGAGCGTGGAGCCATGGCCCGCTGCCGCAAGTGCCTCGGCACCCGGCAGGACGGGCACATGCGAGAGCGATATGCGTGCCGCAGTGCCAGACGCCTCCATCATGGTCATCAGGTGTCCGGCAAGGCCGAACCCTGTGATGTCGGTCATCGCACCCGCCGCAGGCGCGAGGATACGCGCCGCCGCGCCCTGCGGGCGGGTCATGGAGTCGAGCGCTCCGGCAACAACATCGCCCGGCGCGGCGCGGGCCATCTCGGCGGCGAGGATCACGCCGGTACCAATCGGCTTGGTGAGGATCAGCCAGTCGCCCGGCCGCGCCTCGGCCTGAGTTACGGCGCCGCCAGCGGTGAGCCCGGTGACCGTGAACCCCACGGTGAGTTCGGCCCCGAGACTGGTATGCCCGCCCACAACGTCGGCATCTTCGGCCCCGAAGGTCTCGGCGGCGGCCGTCATGATCTCGCGCAGGGTATCCGCCTGCATCCGGGACGACATACGGGGCAGGATCACCTGCGCCAGCGCCGCCTGCGGACACGCGCCCATCGACCAGACGTCGCCCATGGCATGGATCGCGGTGATTTTCGCCAGAAGGTAAGGGTCTTCAGTGAAGGCGCGGACATGATCGGTCGTCAGGACCTGTTGGTCCTTGCCATGCGCCAGCACAGCCGCGTCGTCCCCCGGACCCGACAGCACATCGGGCCGAACCGGCCTCGGCAGGCCCGCGAGAGCCGCGCGCAGATCGGCCTGCCCGACCTTGGCGCCGCAGCCGCCGCAAAGGGGCTTGCCCTTGCCAAGCTCGTCCCGCACCCCGGCAGCAACGCGTTCGGGCAAGGGCGGCGCGTCCATGAAGGGCAATTCGTGGAACTTCTCCATGAATTTCCGGTCGATCCGATCCTTCCAGCGCCAGAGCCAGGCGCCGTCGAGCGGCAGGCCCCATTTGTCGGCGACCGCGCCCTTGAACCCGGTGGAAATGAGCTTGAGATAGTCGCGCTGTGGCCGGTAGGCCTGCATATTCCCGCGCCCGGTCAGGGCAACTTCGAGGTTGTGCGCAAGCACCGGCGCCTGCCGCACGGCGAAAACCCCGGCTTTGGGGCGTGGTGCGAACCCCATCTGGGCGATGTCGCCGCAGGCGAAGATCGCCGGATCGGTCAGGCTTTGCAGGGTCGGGCCGACCTGCACGAACCCGTTTTCCAGCGAGAGCCCGGTATCAGCAAGCCAGCCCCCGGCGCGCGCCACAGCCGTGCCGATCACGAAATCCGCGCGCACCAGATGGCCATCGGCCAGCCGCACGCCGCCCCGCTCAAAACTTGTCGCTTCCATCCCCTCGATCAGCGAAATGCGGGCCCGCGTCATGTGGGCCCGGAGCGCGCGACTTGCCCCCGCCCCGATCACAGACAATGCCTGCGACCGCTCAATCACGCTGATCGTGGCCGACTCTCCCAGACGGTGGCGGGCGGCAAGCGCCAGTTCCACACCAGCGACGCCGCCGCCGATCACCGCAACCGATGGTGCCGCATCGCGCTTTGTGTGACCGGCGACGAACTTCTCCCACCGGTCAGCGAAGGCATCGAGCGGCTTGGCCGGAACCGCATGATCGGCAAAGCCGGGAAGGCCGGGCATCTCTGACGTGATACCAACATCGATCGAGGCGATGTCATAGGCAATGTCAGGCCGACCCGGCACGGTGATGCGGCGGGCCGCAAGGTCGATACCCGTCGCCCGGCCGAGGATCAGCCGCGCCCCCGCGTGGCGGGCAAGTTTAACAAGGTCGATCTGCAATTCGTCGCGCGCGTAATGCCCGGCGATATGGCCGGGCAGCATGCCGGAATAGGCCGCCGTCGGGAGGGGATTGATCAGTGTCAGCCGCACCCCCGGCACAGGCCGCATCCCCCACATGCGCAAGACGAGCGCATGTGTGTGACCGCCGCCAATCAGGACGAGGTCGCGGGTGAACGGGATCTGCACCTGCATCGGGCCTCCTTCGGCCTATCCCTAGCGCGGGCGCGCGCATTTGGCGATGCCCGGACTTTCGCATCGGCGGGGATGCGGCTATTCATCGCCCCGATGGTCCGGAAAGGGAGCTGAGGATGCGCGTCTATATCACCGGGGTCGCCGGCTTTATCGGCTTCCACCTTGCGGACCTTCTCCTTGACGAAGGCATCCGGGTCCATGGCATGGACGGGATGACGGATTATTACGACGTCAATCTGAAACGGGGTCGCCTTGCGGTTCTGAACCAGAAACCGGGCTTTGGATTCACCGAATGCATGCTGGAGGACAGCGCCACACTTGCTGCCGACATGGCCGCCTTCAAACCGGATATCGTCGTCCATCTCGCGGCGCAGGCAGGCGTCCGTTACAGCCTGGAAGCGCCGCGCAGTTATCTGTCCTCGAATATCGAGGGCACGTTCAACGTGATGGAGGCGTCGCGCGATCTGGGGGTCAAGCACCTGCTGCTTGCCTCCACCTCATCGGTTTTCGGCGCCAATACCGAGATGCCGTACCGCGAGACCGACAAGGTCGACACTCAGGTCTCGCTCTATGCCGCAACCAAGAAGGCGACCGAGGCACTTAGCCATTCCTGGGCGCATCTTTACAACCTGCCCACGACCTGTTTCCGTTTCTTCACGGTCTATGGCCCGTGGGGGCGCCCGGACATGGCGCCTTTCAAGTTCACCAAGGCGATCCTCGCCGGCGAACCCATCGACGTCTACGGCCATGGCGAGATGTTCCGAGATTTCACCTATGTGACGGACCTTGTGCGAGGGGTCCGGCTGTTGATGGACGCCGTGCCGGAGCGGCCTTCAACAGTCGAGTCTATAGAGACAGGCGACAGCCTGTCACCGGTCGCTCCCTGGCGGGTCGTCAATATCGGCAATGGCGAGAAGGTGGCGCTTGGCGATTTCATCGCGGCGATCGAAGCGGCAACGGGCAAGGTCGCGAAGCGCAATCTGATGGAAATGCAGAAGGGCGATGTGCGCGCCACCTGGGCCGACAACACCCTCCTGCGCCGCCTCACCGGCTACCGACCCCAGACCGATATCCGAACCGGCATGCAAAGCTTCGTCGATTGGTACCGCGACTATTATCGTCTTTGATCCTTTGGGGGAGATTCTCCCTTGACGGGCGGCGGGGGCTGGCATAGCTACACCGCCGGTGTGGCGAGGTAGCTCAGCTGGTTAGAGCACACGACTCATAATCGTGGGGTCGGGAGTTCAAGTCTCCCCCTCGCCACCACATTTCATTCACTCTGAATCGCGGCACAAAGGGCGAGCAACCTTGCCGGACAAGGTGGGTTAAACCCACCTAAAGATCAGGTCGGGCTATTGCCGTCTTCCAGCACCTTCCGTGCCACGCGGAAGCATTCCAGCGCCTGCGGTACGCCACAATAGATGCCGACGACATGGATGATCGCGCGAATCTCGTCCTTGGTGACACCGTTGTTGATTGCGCCCCGGCAATGGATCTCCCATTCATGCATCTTGCCGAGCGCGCCAATCATCGCGAGGTTCATCATTGACCGCGTCTTTGCGGGGATGACATCGTCGCCCCAGCCGAAGCCCCAGCACCAGGCGGTCATCGCCTCCTGAAACGGGCGCGTGAAATCGTCAGCAGCGGCCAGATTTCTTTCGACATAATCCGCGCCGAGTGTCGCCTTGCGTTGTGCAAGTCCTTTCAGGAAAAGGTCTTCGTCGAATGCGCTCATCGTTCCCTCCGATCCTGTCGCAGGCGACCTTAGCCTGATTTGTCGGGATTGACAGGGGCGATCACCCCGAAAAGCGCCGATCCACACCTCTTGACCGGCAGCACATCATGCAATGCGTTTCTTACGTCGCCGGACGCGCGTCGAGAGGGCGGAACTCACCGATCTTTCCTGCAATCGCGACTTTCTTCAGCGGTTTCGTCAGATAGTGGTCGATGCCAGCTGCGAGAATCGAGTCACTGTCGCCTTCCATCGCATGGGCAGTGAGTGCAACGATCGGTGTCCGGGTCAGCCCGCGCTCTTCCTCGATAGACCGGATGGCGCGGGCAGCCTCACGACCATCCATTTCGGGCATGGAGATATCCATGAAGATCAAATCGGGACGGAAACTGCGCCACTGATCCACCGCCTCGCGCCCATTGGCGGCGAACTGCAGGTCGATGTCGAAATCCGTCACCATCTTGCGAAAGACAAGCTGGTTGGTGCGATTGTCCTCTGCCGCCAGCACGCGCATCTGCCGTTTCTCGCCGACAGGGGATTCCGGTTCCGCCGGATCGAGCGGCAAGAACCCCTCGTTTTTAGTGCCGGGATAGGAGAGGTGCTGCAAGGTCCGGAACAGCTCGGAGCGGAGGATTGGCTTTTGCAGAACCGCTGCCATGTCACGAGTCGCACCTTCTGCGGCGTCAGGATGCGACGAGAGGAGCAGGATCGGCGCCGTTACCCCCACCGCGCGCAACTGGGCCGCAAGTTCCGGTCCCTCGACTTCCGGCATGTCGTGATCGGTGAGCACAACATCGAAAAAGCCGCCAGCGGCGACCGCCTGCAAGGCCTCACCGGCACTGCGGCACATCGTGACCTCTAGCCCGTAGGTCTGAAGCTGACGTTCCAGGATGACCCGGTTGATCTGCACATCGTCGACGATGAGCGCTCGTCTCAGAAGGATCGGGCGGTCAGGTTTGTCGATGATCTGTATTGGCTCAGCCGGGGCAAAGGTCACGCGAAAGCCAAAGCACGATCCCTGCCCCGCCTCGCTGTCGACCCAGATCGTTCCGCCCATCAGTTCCACCAGCTGACGGGTGATCGCGAGACCGAGCCCGGTCCCCTCGAACTTGCGGTTCGATTGCTCTTCGACCTGATTGAATTCACCGAAGATGTGATCGATGTAGTCGGGCGATATGCCGATTCCGGTATCCTCGACCGTGACATGCAGGTCGAACCGGCTATCCGGTAGTTCCAAGCCGACCACGCGCGCCAGCACATGCCCTTCGGACGTGAACTTGACCGCATTACCCAGAAGATTAGTAAGAATCTGCCGCATCCGCCCGGGATCGCCGACATAGCGGGTCGGCAGGAAGAGATCGAAATCGACCAGAAGCTTGATGCCCTTGTCGCGGGCCGAGGGTTGCAGCAGCAGCACCACCTCGTGCAGGCAGCGTTCCAGATCGAAGGGTTCGGGATAGAGCTTCAACTTCTCCGCCTCGATCTTGGAATAGTCGAGCACGTCGTTGATGATCGTTAAAAGCGCCTCGCCCGATGACTTGATCGTCTCGGCAAAGAGCCTCTGCTCCTCGCCCAGATCGGTGTCGATCAAGAGTTCGGCCATGCCCACGACCCCGTTCATTGGGGTGCGGATCTCATGGCTCATATTCGCGAGGAAGGCCGATTTCGCGCGGTTCGCGGACTCAGCCCTAGCCCTCGCTTCCTCCAGTTCTGCCTCGCGCTCCATCGCCTCGGTGATGTCGAGCGCCATCGAAACCATATCGCCTTCGCTTCCGCGTCGGTCAATAAAGCGGATATGACGGCCGTCTGTCAGCCGCACCGTCTTTTGTGGAATATCGGCGCGAGCGATCCGTTCGGTCATCTCATGGCGCCAGTCGTGAACGTCTCTGCCATCCAGATCGACAATTCCGGCCTCGGCCAGTGTTACGATCATCATGTCGTAGTGGATACCGGTCTGGATATCGGTCCTGTCATTGAAAAGCGAGAACCACGCCCCGTTCGCAGCAACAAGCCGCATCCCGGTGTCAAAAACCGCGAATCCGTCCTGAATGGTCTCAATCGCCTCCCACAGACGCCGTTCTGCAATTTCCGCCGCATCGGTCGCGCGACGAAGGTCGGACATGATGTGATTGTTCTGCCCTTTGAGCGATTCGGCTTCGCAAAGCGCTTGTTCAAGTCCGTGACGCTGTTCGACAATCTGGTCAGAGAGGCTGCGCGCATGTTGCGATAACTGCGAATTGGCCGCGAACAGCTCGCGCTTCTTCTGTTCCAGCAGGCGTTCGGCGGCTAGGCGCGCGCGCCGTTCTTTGGCGAGTTTCTCGGCTATGCTCACATCCCTTCTCCGGCCCGACCGTGCGGAATACCGCCCGCGCGACTCCGACCATCGCGCAACCATGTGAAGGAACGCTTAAACGCCGCCCCAGTCGCGGTCGTCACGGTTGCGAATCCCGCCCGGGCCTGCGAGCATCAGGGCATTGACCGGAAATGGGGATTTCGATGCGCGCCCTTGCAATCGCGGCCCTCGCGGCAAGTCTTTTCGTGGCGGGCCAAGCGCCAGCCCGGGACCTGATCCCCGAACGCCGCGCGGTTCTGGTCGAGAATATGGACTTTCCGGGCGGCGACCTGCGCGCGCTTTATGACATCGGTTTTGACGCCTGCCGCGCGGCCTGCCTTTCCGAGAACGCCTGCACGGCCTTCACCTATAACCGCCGCGCCTCCTCCTGCTTCCCAAAGTCCGGTGCCGGTGAACCTGCGCCCTATATCGGCGCGATTTCGGGCCGTATGCTGGAAGCCGCGCCGGGGTCCTCAGAGCGCGCCCAGCTCCGGGCGGATGAACTGGGCTTCCTTAGGCCCGAAGATTTGATCGCGGCCTATGATCAGGCGCAGGGCCTGACGGCACTTCATATCGCGGGTGAAATGCCCGCAGACGAACTGGCGGGTCTGGCACAGAGCGCACGTTCGAATGCAAACTGGCCGAGAGCCGCCGAACTTGCGGGAATGCTGACCGGTATAACCGATCTGGCGGGCGACTGGGCAGATTACGCCGATGCGCTGTTGCACCTCAAAAGCGACAGTAGCGGTCGGATGCGGGAATATGCCGAGCGTGCCGCGCGCGCCGCGACCAACGCATATCTCAGGGCTGATGCCGCACCCCTGCGTGCAAACACTTTGGTCACACTGGCGAACGCTTTCGACCGGATCGGCCGCGGGCGCGACATGATCCCGCTCCTAAGGCTCGCACAAAGCATCCAACCACGTGACGATACGGCGGCGATGCTGGACGATGCGATCGGAAAATACGGGTTCCGCATTTCCGAAACGCAGGTCGAGGCGGATAGTGCCAGCCCCCGTATCTGCGCGTTCTTCAACGAGGATCTGGTTCGCTCAGGCACTGACTACGCACCCTTCGTGAAACTGCCCGAGGCGGGTCTTTCAGTCGAAGCCTCTGGCCGCCAGATCTGCGTTGCCGGTTTTGTCCACGGCGCGAGGGCAACGCTGACCTTCCGCGAAGGCCTACCTGCCGCCTCAGGCGAGGTTCTGGCCAAGGATACCCAGATCACCCAATATATCCGCGACCGGTCCGCCGCCGTGCGCTTCCCCGGCCGCGCCTATGTTCTACCGCGTGTGGGGACGAAGGGTATCCCGGTCGAGACGGTGAATGCCGAAACGCTCGACTTGACGCTGCTGCGTCTCTCCGATCGCAACCTGATCCGCGCGATTCAGGGCGGCATGTTCGGCCGCCCACTGGATTACTGGTCGGCGGAAAACCTGAAATCCGAGGTCGCCGAAGAGGTCTGGACCGGCACCGGCGAGGTCGGGATGCAAGTCAACCGCGATATGACCACGCTTCTGCCGCTCGACGGCGTCATGTCCGACCTCGGCCCCGGCATCTACGCGCTGCAGGCCGCCATTCCGGGCAAGGACCCCTATGACGATCCTGCCGCGACGCAGTGGTTCGTGATCTCGGACCTCGGACTGACGGCGATGGAGGGCGTGGACGGCCTGCATGTCTTCGTCCGCGCGCTGTCTGACGCGTCGGCCAGCGAAGGCGTGACCGCAACGCTGCTGTCCCGCGCCAATGCGGTGATCGGGGCCGTGACCACGGATGCCGAAGGATACGCCCGCTTCGATGCCGGGCTGGCCGCCGGAATCGGCGGCGCGGCACCCGCGCTGGTGATGGTCGAGAAGGGCGAGGATATGGCCTTTCTGCCGCTGACCGAGGCGGAGTTCGACCTTTCCGACCGGGGCGTCGCTGGGCGTGAGGCCGCCCCGCCCATCGACGTGTTCCTTTCGACCGACCGGGGCGCCTACCGGGCGGGCGAAACCGTAAACGCCACCATCCTTGCCCGCGATCAGAAGGTCGACGGCCTGGCCGGGCTGCCGATGACCGCGCGTCTGATCCGGCCCGACGGGGTCGAATATTCCCGCGCGCTTCTCGACCATGCGGGCGCAGGCGGTTTCGTCGCCAGAATGCCGCTTGCCGGAAGCGCGCCACATGGAACCTGGCGGATCGAAAGCTTTGTCGAAGAGGGCAAGCTGCTCGCCTCACAGAGCTTCCTTGTCGAGGATTTCCTGCCCGAACGCATCGACTTTGACCTGACCCTGCCCGAGGGTGCCCTGCGCCTGACCGACCGGCCGCCGCTGACGGTCGCGGCGCGTTACCTCTTTGGCGCGCCGGGGGCGGAACTGGATGTCGAGGGCGATCTGAGGATCAGCGCGCTGACGCAGCTTGATGCCTTCCCCGGCTATGCTTTCGGGCGCTATGATGAGCCGTTCTCGCCCTATCGCGACGCGCTCGAGGACGCACCGAAGACCGGTGCCGATGGAAGCGCGGTCCTGTCGGTCAGCTTCCCCGATCTCGGTGAGGCCGCGAACCGGCCTTTGGAGGCGAGCGTTGCCGTGCGGGTCAAGGAAGGGTCCGGCCGGCCGGTCGAACGCAGCATCGCCCGGCGCATCCTGCCCGATGACCCGGTCATCGGGATCAAACCCTTGTTTGAGGAAGGCACGGTGCCGCAGGGGTCGGAGGCCGGGTTCAACCTGATCGCGGTCGGGCCGGATGAAGAACCGGCCACGCGCGCCGTCCACTGGACGATCAACCGGATCGAACGGAACTATCAGTGGTATTCGCTCCACGGCAACTGGGACTGGGAGGTAACCACAACCCGGTCCCGCGTGGTGAGCGGCGAGGCACTGCTGACGCCCGAAGGGCCGGTGGGCATTTCTGCCCCGGTCGACTGGGGCAATTACGAACTGGTGGTGGAGGCGACGGAGGGTGCCCATACCTCATCCTCCGTCGAATTCTATGCGGGCTGGTATGTTCCCGCCGATGCTGCGGAAACGCCTGATACGCTGACCGTCGCGCTCGACAAGGACGCCTATCGGCCGGGCGACACGGCGCGGCTGCGGATCGAACCCCGCGCGGATGGCGTGGCTTTGGTCACGGTCCTCTCGAACCGGCTGATTGACATGAAGGCCGTGCCGGTGAAGGCGGGTGAGAATGTGATCGACCTGCCCGTGACCGACGATTGGGGCGCGGGGGCCTATGTCACCGCTTCGGTCATCCGCCCGTTGAACGCGGAGGCGGGCCGCGCGCCGACGCGGGCGCTGGGCCTTTCCTATGCGCCGGTCGATCCCGGTGCGCGCAGGCTTTCCGCCATATTCGAGGTCGCGCCCGAGGCCGATCCGCGCGGGCCGCTGCCTGTTGCGCTGAAGGTCGATGCGGCGGAAGGGGCAGAGGTCTTCGCCACCATCGCCGCTGTCGATCTGGGCATCCTCAACCTGACCGCTTTTGAGTCACCGGACCCGGAGGGCCACTATTTCGGCCAGCAGAAACTCGGCATCGGCATCCGCGACCTTTACGGGCGGCTCATCGACGGCCAGACCGGCACAAAGGGCGCTGTGCGGTCGGGTGGCGACGCGGCGGCGGGCATGAAACTGCAATCGCCACCGCCGACCGAGGAACTGGTCGCCTATTTCTCCGGACCCCTGACAGTTGACGCCGACGGCTATGCCCGTACCGAGTTTCAGTTGCCGAGCTTCAACGGCACTGTGCGGCTGATGGCAGTCGTCTGGTCCGACAAGGCGGTGGGACAGGCCGAAACCGACGTGCTGGTCCGCAATCCGGTCGTCGTCACAGCCTCCGTCCCCCGGTTCCTTGCACCGGGGGATCAGGCGCGGATGCTTCTGGAGATCGTCCATGCCGCTGGGCCTGCGGGGCTTATGGGGCTGGATGTCTCGGGAACCGGTCTGATCCTTGGCGATGCGCCCTCCGGTCTCGATCTGGCGGAGAAGGCGAAGACCGCGATCACCGTCCCTGTCACGGCGGCGAATGCGGAGGGGCTGGGCACGATCCGCGTCGCGCTGACGACGCCCGACGGCAAACAACTGGTCAAGGATCTGACCATCCCGGTTCAGGTCAACGATCCTGAAACCGCGCGCCAGACCCGCTTCGACCTGGCCGCCGGTCAAAGTTTCACGCTGGATCAGAACGTCTTCGCTGACCTCCTGCCCGGCTCCGGTCGCGCCACTCTGGCCGCCGGTCCGATCGCCCGCTTCGACGCGCCGGGGCTTCTGGCATCGCTTGACCGCTATCCCTATGGCTGCACAGAGCAACTGACGTCCAAGGCGCTGCCGCTTCTTTATTTCGAACAGGTCGCCTCGGCGATAGGCGGCACACCTGCGTCAGATATTCGGAAGAGGGTTGAGGAGAGTGTTTCGGAGATCCTGATCAACCAATCCTCCAACGGCTCTTTCGGTCTCTGGTATCCCGATACGGGCGACCTCTGGCTTGATGCCTATGTCACCGACTTCCTCAGCCGGGCGAAAGCGCAGGGCTACACCGTGCCCGACACCGCCTTTCGCAACGCTTTGGACAACTTGCGCAACCAGTTGAACTACGCCCCCGATTTCGACGAGGGCGGCGGAGCCTATGCCTATGCGCTGATGGTGCTGGCGCGCGAAGGGGCGGCGGCGATGGGAGACCTGCGCTACTATGCCGACGTGAAATCCGGGGCTTTCGACACACCTATCGCCTCGGCCCAGCTTGGCGCGGCGCTTGCCTCCTATGGCGATCAGCGACGGGCGGACGCTATGTTCCGGCAGGCCGCTGAACAGCTCAGCCGTTGGGGTTTCAACGAACAGCGTATCTGGCGGGCCGATTACGGCACCAACCTGCGCGATGCGACGGCGCTTCTGACACTGGCTACCGAAGCCGGATCACAAGCGGTCGATGCAGATATGCTCGGCAACGATGTCGCGGCCGTGATGGCGGGGCAACGACTGTCAACGCAGGAAGCGACCTGGGCGCTGCTGGCTACGAATGCGCTCATTGACCGGGCCGGGGCCGAGGGCTTCACCGTCAATGGTGCCGCGGTTGACGGCCCGATGGTCCGGGTGCTGGACGCCGATGCCGCGATCCCGCAGGTGATCGCCAACACAACGGGGCGCGATGCGACGGTCACGCTGACCAGCTTCGGAGTGCCGACCGAACCCGAGCCAGCGGGCGGCAAGGGCTATGCGATTGCCCGCAGCTACTACACGCTCGATGGCACGCCCGCCGACATCGCCACAGTCAAACAGGGCACTCGCCTTGTCGCGGTGATCGTGGTCACACCGCATGACGGCAGCGAGGCGCGGCTGATGGTCAATGACCCGTTGCCCGCCGGGTTCGAAATCGACAACCCCTCGCTTCTGCGCGCGGGCGATATTGCCGCGCTCGACTGGCTGGAGACGGCGGAGACACGGATGACCGAGTTTCGCCAGGAACGCTTCCTTGCCGCCGTCGACTGGGGATCGGACCGGCCCTTCCGGCTGGCCTATATTCTGCGTGCCATCACCCCCGGCACGTTCCGCCACCCGGCGGCCAGCGTGGAGGATATGTACCGACCCGACTACCGGGCGCGCACGGCGGTCGGGCAGGTCACGGTGACGGAGTGAGACGTCACGCGTCCTTCCTGCTCGCCGGTCTTCTCTTCGCGACCGGGCTGGCGCGGGACGAAGTCGATCAATGGATCGACCGCACGGACCTGCCTGCGCTGATGGTGGAAACCGGGACCGAGGTCGTCGCCCGCGACGGCACACTCCTGCGCGCCTTCACCGTGGCCGACGGGCGCTGGCGGCTCGATCCCGGCCCGGTCGATCCGGGCTTTGTCGCGATGCTGATCGCCTATGAGGACAATAGGTTTCACACCCATAATGGTGTCGACCCCCTGGCGATGCTGCGTGCGGGTTTGCAGGCCGCGTGGAATGGCCGCGTGGTATCGGGCGGCTCGACCCTGACCATGCAGGTCGCGCGGTTGCTGGAGGAAAGCGGGACCGGCAGGCTGGAGGGCAAGCTGCGTCAGATCCGTGTTGCACTGGCGCTGGAACGGCGGCTGACCAAGGAGGAAATCCTTGGGCTCTATCTGCGCCTCGCCCCCTATGGCGGCAACCTCGAAGGCATCCGCGCGGCGACCCTATCCTATTTCGGCAAGGAACCCCGCCGCATGACGCCCGCAGAGGCGGCCTTGCTGGTGGCCCTGCCGCAATCGCCCGAAACCCGCCGCCCCGACCGCTTCCCCGAAGCGGCTGCCAAGGCCCGGACCCGCGTCCTCGACCGGATGGTCGCCGACGGAGCGATGGAGGATGAGCGCCGGTCCGCCGCGCTGACGGAGACCGTGCCAGAGGCACGCCACCCCTTCCCAGTGCTCGCTCCCCATCTCGCCGAACGCCTCGCCAGCGGAAAGCCGGGTACACACCGGATCGAAACCACCATCGACGCCCGCCTGCAAGCCAGACTCGAAACCCTCGCAGCCCGCGCCATGCGGGCCAGCGGGGCGCGGACCTCGCTTGCCGTCCTCGTCGCCGACCACCGCAGCGGCGACATCCTCGCCACCGTCGGCTCGCCGGACTGGACCAATAACAGCCGCGCGGGGTTCGTCGACATGACGCGTGCGCTACGGTCCCCCGGCTCGACGCTGAAACCCTTCGTCTATGCGCTGGCCTTCGACGAAGGCCTCGCCCATCCCGAAACCCTGATCGAGGACCGGCCCACCGCCTTCGGCACCTACGCACCGCAAAACTTCGACCGGCAGTACCGGGGCACCATTACCGCGCGCGAGGCGCTGCAACTTTCGCTCAACATTCCCGTGGTCAGCCTGACCGAAGCGCTCGGCCCCGCCCGGCTTCTGGCCGCCCTGCGCAAGTCCGGCGGGCATCCGGACCTGCCGCGTGGCCAGCCGGGCCTTGCCGTAGCGCTCGGCGGCGTTGGGATCACGCTCGAAGACCTCGTTCAGGCCTATGCCGCGCTGGCAAGGCTCGGCCAGCCGATCCGGCTTCACACAACACCCGGCGCGCCCGAGGCGACAGGCCAGCGCCTCTTTGGGCCCGAGGCTGCATGGCTCACAGCCGATATCCTCGCGGGACTTCCCCCGCCCGCAGGCGCGCCCGCCCAACGGATCGCCTACAAGACCGGCACCAGCTATGGCCACCGCGATGCCTGGGCGATCGGCTTCGACGGGGCGCATGTCGCAGGCGTCTGGATGGGGCGGGCGGACGGTGCCTCCGTCCCCGGCGCCTTTGGCGGCGATCTTGCGGCACCGATCCTTTTCGACATTTTCGCACGGCTCAAATCCGTGCCCGACCCCCTTCCCGCGCCACCACCGGCAACGCTGATCCTGCCCACTGCCCGCCTGCCGCACCCCCTGCAACAGTTCCGCCCGCGCAGCGCGGCCTTCGCAACCGCCCCCAACGCCCCCGAAATCGCCTTTCCGCCCGACGGGGCCGAGGTGGAAGCCGGTCCGACGCTCGCGCTCAAGGTCCGGGGCGGCACGCCGCCCTTCACATGGCTCGCCAACGGCGCGCCGCTGATCCTCGCCGACCGCGCCCGTGAAACCGCGATCTACAACCCCGGCCAAGGCTATCTCACTCTTTCGGTCATCGACGCAAACGGACAGAGCGCCACCGCCAATGTGACGCTCCATCCCTGATCTTCTTCTGTTCTGAAATACTCCCGCGGGAGGCAGGCCGCGCAACCGCGCGGCCCCGGCGAGGGGGGCTCGATGCCCCCCTAAAAGACGCCCGTCAGACCCGTTCGATCGCCAGTGCGATGCCCTGACCGCCCCCGATACACATGGTGATCAGCGCCTTCTTGCCGCCGATGCGCTCCAGTTCGTACATCGCCTTGATGGTGATAATCGCGCCTGTCGCACCGATCGGATGGCCAAGCGCCACCGCGCCGCCGTTGGGGTTCACCTTGGCTGGATCGAATCCGAGCCCCTTCGTCACCGCCAGAGCCTGCGCCGCGAAGGCCTCGTTCGATTCGATCACGTCGAAATCGCCGACCGACAGGCCGGTGCGCTTCAGAAGGGCCTCGACTGCCGGAACCGGGCCGATCCCCATGACTTCCGGCCGCACCCCGGCATGGGCATAACCCAGAACCCGGGCGCGGGGTTTCAAACCGGCCTTTGCCGCCGCATCGGCACGGGCCAGCACAACCGCACCTGCACCATCATTGATGCCGCTCGCATTGCCTGCCGTCACCGTGCCGTCCTTCTTGAACACGGTTTTCAACCCGCCAAGCGCTTCGAGGCTTGTGGCCTTCGGATGCTCGTCGGTATCAAAGACCACAGTCCCCTTGCGCGACGTGATCTCGACCGGCGCGATCTGGTCCTTGAACCGGCCTTCGGCGATCGCCTTCGCCGCGCGTTCCTGGCTTTCCATCGCGAATGCATCTTGTGCCTCGCGGGTGATGCCGTGTTCAGCCGCCACGTTTTCGGCTGTCACACCCATATGGCCAGTGCCGAACGGACAGGTCAGCGCCCCGGTCATCATGTCGAGCGCCTTGGTGTCGCCCATCTTCTGGCCCCAGCGGGCGGCCTGCAGCGCATAAGGCGAACGGCTCATATTCTCCGCCCCGCCGGCAAGGGCGAAATCGGCGTCACCCAGGGCCAGCGATTGCACGCACGAGACGATAGCCTGCACACCCGACCCGCAAAGCCGGTTCACGTTCATCGCAGGCGTACCGTTCGGCACACCGGCCTGCATCGCGGCGACGCGGCTCAGATACATGTCGCGCGGCTCGGTATTGATGACATGGCCAAAGGCGACATGGCCGATCTTTTCACCCTCGACCCCTGCCCGCTCCAAGGCCGCCTTCGCGGCCACGGTGGCGATGTCGATGGGGGCCATACCCGCGAGGCTTCCCCCAAAGGTCCCGATCGCGGTGCGCGCGCCGGAAAGAATCACGATGTCGTCGTTCATGTCAGCCCTCCATGGATGTTGGGCGAATGTTAGATGCCGCGGCGCAGCATGACTAGTGTGATTTCGGGCGGCTGCAAAATTCGTAACGGAAGACCGGAATACCCGATCCCGCCCGACACGATCAGATGACGGCCTCCCTCTTCGATATGGCCATAGGCATACCGTCCGCCGTAGCGCGACGGTGTCATTGGCCGCCAGCCGAAGATGTTTGCCTGCCCGCCATGGGTGTGACCGGACACCTGAAGAAAGGCCCGCCCATCACCTTCGGCGAAATAGTCGGGTTCATGCGCCATCAGGATCGTGGCTGCGCCCTCGGGCACATCTGCGAAGGCGGCTTCTGGATCGTGAAAGCCGGGCAGGTGCAGATGTTTTCGGGCGCCCTGGCTGTCCATCCCAGCCAGCCAGAAGCTGCCGCCGCCATGGACGATTTCGCTGGAACGATTGGCCAGATGGCGGATAGGGCTGATCTCAAGCGCCTCGGCCACCGAGTTGCGGGCGAAACGGCTTTGCCGCGCTAGCCTGCAATCCCACCAGTCGTGGTTTCCCAGAACCGCGAAGACCCCAAGCGGGGCGGAAAGCGCCGCAAGCTCTGCGATGATCCGCTCAGCCTCGATGAAACGTGCGGGCAGCTTTCGGTCGACAATGAAATCGCCTGGCAGCAGAATAAGGTCTGCGCCAAGCCCGTTTACCTGACCGATCATGCGCCGGAGCGCGGCAAGTGACGTCCATGGATCGCAGACATGCAGATCGGCGAAGATCGCCATGGTCAGATCCGGCAACGTCCAACGCGGATCGGTGATGACATGGCGGACGATACGCGGATGGCTGGAGGCCGTGACTGGCGCGAAGAATTTTCGTGTCTTCACCTTACGTCACCCAAGGCGGTCATGGCTGGATCTGAATGCAGTCCGATCATGACAGGGTGGGTCGGATCGCTTCCCGGCCCAACCCGTCAAGCAGCCAGACTTTGTCATCCTCGATCACCACCGTTGACAGGGCATGGCCATAGCCTGCTCCGCTGTCAATGTTCAGACGGTTGCCATAGTGGGTGACGGCATCGACCGGCGTATGGCCGTGAACGACCAGACAGCCAAAATCACCGCGATAGTCGTGAAAATCGCGCCGGATCCACAGAAGATCGTCCTCGCTCTGCGCAGCAAGCGGAACACCCGGCCGGATACCGGCATGAACGAAAAGCACTCCCCCCCGGGCAAAGGACGTGGGCAGGCCGCGCAGAAAGGTCATATGCGCGCCGGGCACTTTCGAAGAAGCCTCTTCGTGCAGGTCGTGCAGCAGACGTTCACCCGCCCGCTCGACCCCATAGGAGGCCAGCGTCGTTTCGCCGCCAAGGCGGGGGTGAATCCAGTGCAGCTCTGCCCTGAGACCCGCGTCGTGACTGTCGGGATCGGCCATGAAGCCGGTGAACATGCGGTCGTGATTGCCCTTGAGTGTCACCCAGGGTTTTCCGGCTTCGTGCCCCCTTATCAGATAGTCGATAACCCCCCGGCTGTCGGGACCGCGGTCGACCTGATCGCCGATATGCACCACGGGCGCGTCCGTGTCACCGACCCGCACCCGGTCCTCGGCAATCCGCCGATGCGCCTCTTCCAGCTTGTCGAGATGGCCATGAATGTCGCCGATCGCGTAGGTGCGCATGTCTGTCCGTCCGGGTAATGCGGGCGGACCCTATCGCGGCATAGGGTTGGGGGCAATCCGCCCCGGTCAGGCGACCTGTGCCTCGGGGTCGGGCAGGAACGCGTAGGAATGGGTGTTCACATCGCCCGACCAGCGCCAGAGCGCCAGAACGCCTTCGGGGCCGGTGCGGAAGGCATGGGGCATCAGGCTCGGGTGATGGATCATGTCGCCCGGGCGGCGGGTGCGGCGATCCTCTCCGGCGGTCCAGAACGCTTCACCGGCGAGGATCACATAGGTCTCGTCCGCGTCGTGATTGTGAAGGGCATAGTAGCTGTTCGGACGCTGGTAGAAGAGGCCGAGACGCAGGTCCGGCGCGGGGATCGGCCCGTCAGGACCCATCAGCGTCGTGACGGCGCAGATGGCAGCGGCATCGTCGCTCATCCGATCGGCCACGGGATTGGTGCCCCAGGGGATGAGGTCTTGCGCGGCAAGGATGGCCTGTGCCGCCGGGTGATCCGAGGTCGCGAGCAGATCACGCATCAGCGCGTCGAGCGCACAGGGCGTCTGACGCTCGAAGGCCTCGGGCGCGGGTGTCGTCGTCAGGGCATGCGCTGTCCGCTCTGCCGCGTCCCGCCCCTCGGCGCGGTAGATATCGGCAAGCGCGGTCAGAAGAGCGTCGAAAACCGGCGGATGCATATCGCGGGCCTCACAGTCAAATCGGTTGGGCCAGTCTTGGGCTGTTTTTTCGACGGTGACTGATCCAATCGCGACGGAAACTCGGTCGCTAATGCGTGATCTAGGGAAACCGCGTTCCAACCGGTTCGCGGCAGCCTTCGGGTGGACGGCGGCGGCGCGCCCGCCTAGTCTTCACCCGATACGAATCCCGGGAAGACCGATGAGTGAAGAGACAGGGACCCGCTACCAGGTCCTCGCCCGTAAATACCGCCCTGAAACCTTCGCCGACCTTGTCGGTCAGGAGGCGATGGTGCGCACGCTGAAGAACGCCTTTGCCGCCGACCGGATCGCGCAGGCCTTCATCATGACCGGTATCCGGGGGACAGGGAAAACCACGACCGCGCGGATCATCGCCAAGGGCATGAACTGCGTCGGCCCTGACGGTCAGGGTGGCCCCACGACCGACCCTTGCGGCAAGTGCGAGCACTGCGTGGCGATCATGGAAGGCCGCCATGTCGACGTGATGGAGATGGACGCGGCCAGCCGCACCGGCGTCGGCGATATCCGCGAGATCATCGAAAGCGTCCATTACCGGGCCGCTTCAGCCCGCTACAAGATCTACATCATCGACGAGGTCCACATGCTGTCGACAAGCGCGTTCAACGCGCTTCTGAAGACGCTGGAGGAACCCCCCGCCCATGTGAAGTTCATCTTCGCCACGACCGAGATCCGCAAGGTCCCGGTCACGGTCCTGTCCCGCTGCCAGCGCTTCGACCTGCGCCGGATCGAGCCCGAAGTGATGATCGCACTTCTGAAAAAGATCGCGACGGCTGAGAAGGCTGAGATTACTGACGATGCCTTGGCGCTCATCACCCGCGCCGCCGAAGGCTCCGCCCGCGACGCAACCTCGCTTCTCGATCAGGCAATCAGCCATGGCGCAGGGGAAACCACCGCCGATCAGGTCCGCGCCATGCTGGGACTCGCTGATCGTGGCCGGGTGCTCGACCTCTTCGACCTTATACTGAAGGGCGATGCGGCCGGGGCTCTGAACGAGATCGGCGGGCAGTACAGCGACGGGGCCGACCCGATGGCCGTCCTGCGCGATCTGGCCGAGATCACCCATTGGGTCAGCGTCATCAAGATCACGCCCGAGGCCGCCGACGACCCGACCGTCCCGCCCGAGGAACGTGCCCGTGGCCTCGCAATGGCGGACGCGCTGCCGATGCGGGTTCTGACCCGGATGTGGCAGATGCTTCTGAAGGCGTTGGAAGAGGTCGCCGCCGCCCCGAACGCCATGATGGCGGCCGAAATGGCGGTCATCCGCATGACCCATGTGGCTGACCTGCCCGATCCCGAACAGCTCATGCGCCGCATGGCAGAAGGCCCCGGCCCCTCGGCCCCCGCGCCAACCGGGCGCGGCCCTGCCCCCGGCGGCGGTGTCACCCATGCCGCGCCGCGTGCAAGCGTATCCTCCGCGCCCACGGGCAACGGCACAGCCACCGCGCTCGCCCGCGAGCCGGAAGTGGCGCTTGCTCGCTATGCGAGCTTTCCGGCGGTCGTCGAATTGATCCGCGCCAACCGCGATGTGAAGTTGCTTCTGGAGGTGGAAAGCCACATCCGCCTCGTCCACTACGCCCCGGGCCGGATCGAGTTCGAACCAACCGCCGATGCGCCGCGCGATCTGGCGGCGACCCTCGCCCAGCGCCTTCAAAGCTGGACCGGCGTGCGCTGGGGTGTTTCGGTGGTGTCCGAAGGCGGTGCCAAGACCATCGCCGAAGCGCGGAACGCCCGCGAGGACGCGGCCCGCGAGAAGGCAAAGGAAAATCCCTTGGTGCAGGCGGTTTTCGCGGCCTTCCCCAAGGCCCATATCACCGCTATCAGAACTCCGGACGAGGTTCAGGCCGAAGCGCAGGCAGAGGCCCTGCCCGAGGTCGAGGACGAATGGGACCCGTTCGAGGAAGGTTAAGGAGAGAAAGATGCTTAAAGGTTTGGGCGGGCTTGGTGGCCTTGGCGACATGACCAAGATGATGAAAGCCGCGCAGGAAATGCAGGGCAAAATGGCGGAGCTTCAGGAAAGCTTCGAGCGGATCAATGTCGTCGGCGAAAGCGGCGCGGGCCTTGTGACGGCCACCTGTTCTGCCAAGGGCGATCTCAGGGCGCTCGACATCGACCCCTCGATTTTCGATCCGAGCCAGAAGGAAGTTGTCGAGGATCTGATCGTCGCTGCGATCAAGGATGCGCAGAAGAAGGCTGCGGACCGGTCGCAGACCGAGATGAAGCGGCTGTATGAAAGCCTCGGCCTGCCCGCCGACATGAAACTGCCGTTCTGAGGCGGATTTGAGCGAGGCGACCCGCGACATCGAAGCCCTGATCGAGCTGATGGCCCGGCTGCCGGGCCTTGGGCCGCGTTCGGCGCGCCGGGCGGTGCTGCATCTGATCAAGAAGCGCGGCAAGGTGATGGCACCGCTGGCGCAGGCCATGGCCGAAGTGGCCGCCACCGCGAGGGAATGCGCGACCTGCGGCAATATCGGCACCGCCGATATCTGCGACATCTGCCGCGACGACCGCCGCGCGACGGGTGAGATCTGCGTGGTGGAGGATGTGGCCGACCTCTGGGCGATGGAGCGGGGGCAAGCCTTCAAGGGGCGCTATCATGTGCTCGGCGGCACGCTTTCAGCCCTGGATGCCGTGGGGCCCGAAGAACTCGGCATCCCGAAACTCCTGACCCGCATCCGCGACAATGACATCACCGAGGTGATCCTCGCGCTGAATGCTACGGTCGATGGTCAGACCACCGCCCACTACATCGCCGAGACGCTGGAAGGCAGCGGTGTCGCGGTCACTTCTCTCGCTCAAGGCGTGCCGATTGGCGGTGAGCTTGATTATCTCGACGATGGCACGATTCAAGCCGCGCTGCGGGCACGAAAGAAGATCTGACGGCGAGGAATGTCGGAACAGGGCCTGTACCCCAGGAGGGTTGAAGCCGCCCGCATCTGACACTCATTCAGCCTTCCGTGGTGAGGATATCGATAAAGGCAGCGCCGAACCGTGTAGCCTTCTGTTCACCCATGCCCTGAATACGCTCCAGTTCCGCAAGTGTCCTCGGCCGGATTTCCGCGATCTTTCGCAGCGTCGAATTCGTGCAGATTAGATATTTGTCGATACCTTCGGAGCCCCGCGACAGTTCAGCCTGAGCCTGCATCAGCCGATCGAACAGTTCACCCGCTGCGCGGCCGGCAAGCTTGCGGCGGGCTGGGTGCATCTCTTCGCCCGCGCCGGTGATGACCTCGAGAAACGCTGTCCCATAGCTTTCGAGCTTTTTCGCGCCAACCCCGCTGACCCGCGCCATCTGGTCCAGAGTTGCGGGCCGGGTTTCGGCCATCTCGATCAGCGTCCGGTCGGAGAAGATCATGTAAGCGGGCATCCGCGCGGCCTCGGACAGCGCGCGCCGCTTAGCCTTCAGCGCGGATAGCAGCGGTGCGTCCTCTTCCGAAACCAGTGTCTTTACAACCGGTTTTCCGACCGCCTTGCGGATCGTATCGCGGCGCAGCGTGATCGACGCCTCGCCCTTCAGGATCGGCCGCGCTGCATCGGTCATCCGGAAGGCGCCGTGGCGTTCGGGGTCAGGGCGGATCAGATCATGGCCCATCATCTGCCGGAAGATCGCCTGCCACTGCACCTTGGGCAGGTCGCGGCCCACGCCGAAGGTCGGCAGATCATCGTGCCGACGCTGGCGGACCTTGTCGGTTTCATTGCCCGTCAGGATGTCAATGAGATGCCCGGCGCCGAAGCTTTCCCCCGTCCGCAGGATCGCTGACAGCGCCTTTCTGACCGCCTCGGTCCCGTCGAACAAATCCGGCGCGGTATCGCAGAGGTCGCAATTGCCGCAGGGCTCGGCGGTTTCGCCAAAATAGGACAGCAGGCGACGACGACGGCATGAGGTTGCCTCTGCCAGTCCCAGCAAAGCGTTCAGACGGGCATGATCGGCGGATTTGCGGTCGGCGGGCGCCAGCCCCTCATCGATCTGGGTGCGGCGAAAGCGGATGTCGTCCGGACCGTAAAGCGTCAGCGTCTCGGCCGGCGCGCCGTCGCGGCCAGCACGGCCAATTTCCTGATAATAGGCCTCGATCGACTTCGGCAGGTCGGCATGGGCGACCCAGCGAATATCGGGCTTGTCGACCCCCATGCCGAAGGCGACGGTGGCAACAACGATCAACCCGTCCTCGCGCTGGAACCGGCTTTCCACCTCGCGCCGTGCATCGGGATCAAGCCCGGCGTGATAGGCGCAGGCGACGTGCCCGGCCTCGCTTAAAGCCTGCGCCAAAGTCTCGGTCTTGGCGCGCGTCCCGCAATAGACGATACCTGACTGTCCCTTTCGGGCAGCGGCAAAGGTCAGAATCTGGCGGCGAGGCTGGTCCTTGACCTCAAAGGCAAGATGGATGTTCGGGCGGTCGAAGCCGCGCAGGAAGGTTTCGGGCGCGGCCCCGTCGAACAGCCGGGTAACGATCTCGGCCCGCGTTTCCTCATCCGCCGTGGCGGTGAAGGCGGCCAGGGGCACGTTCAGCGCCCGGCGCAACTCGCCGATGCGAAGATAATCGGGGCGGAAATCATGGCCCCACTGGCTGACGCAATGTGCCTCGTCCACCGCGATAAGGCTGGTTCTGATCCGTCTCAGCAGCGTCAGGGTGCCGCCCGAGGCGAGCCGTTCCGGTGCCATGTAAAGCAGCCTGAGCCGCCCCTCATCCAGCGACTGAAAGACCTCTTCGGTCTCATCCTCGGTATTGCCCGAAGTCAGCGCCCCGGCCTCCACCCCCGCTTCGCGCAGCGCGCGGACCTGATCGCGCATCAGTGCGATCAGGGGGGAAATAACCACTGTCACGCCATCGCGCATCAGGGCCGGAAGCTGAAAGCACAAAGACTTGCCGCCGCCCGTGGGCATGATCGCAAGTGTATTTCGCCCGCCCGCAACGGCGGCGACGATCTCGGCCTGTCCGGGTCGGAAGGCCGAGAATCCAAAAACGGAGGAGAGAAGTTCCTCTGCGCGGGTCATTGGCTCGCGTTCTTGTTGGCTCGATGGCCGGACTTTTTCACATGGCCCCGCCGGGGGCAAGGTCAGTAGCCGTAGAAGAAGCCCGCATTGTTGGTCAGAACGATGCGGATCGCGATCAGGGCGATGAAGGCGACAAGCGGCGCGAGGTCGAGGCCCGGCGTGTGGGGCAGAAACCGGCGGATCGGGGCATAGATCGGCTCCAGAAGCCGGTTCAGCCCGTACCAGATCTGCGACACCAATGGCTGGCGCAGGTTGAGCACCTGAAAGCTGATCAGCCACGACATGACGATATGCGCGATCATCAGGACCCAGGCGATCTGAAGGATCAACATCAGGATTTGGTACAAGGACTGCATCAGGTGCTCCGGCATGTCTCGGTCCGGCCAGAAGTAATGGCCGGGACGCCCCGGCGCAACATCTTACGCAACGTGACTGATTGACGGGGCGGCCCGCATGCGGCAGGCCAGCGGCGCGCCATTTCCCGTGAGAGCCCGATGTATCCTTTCCTGCGCATGACCAAGGAAATCTGGACCTCAAGCCGGGCTGAACCGCTTGGGATCACGGACACCCATGTCTCGCATCACATCTGCTGGCCCTGGGACCTCGACCTCTGGGCCGAGTTGAACAATGGCAGGACACTGACGCTCTTCGATCTGGGGCGTATACCGCTTGCCATGCGCATCGGTCTGGGGGGCGTTTTGCGGCGGAAACGCTGGGCCATCACGGTTGCGGGTAATACGGTACGTTATCGCCGCCGAGTGCGGATGTTCGACCGTGTGGAAATCCTCAGCCGCTGCATCGGCTGGGATGCGCGCTTCATCTACATGGAGCAGAGCATGTGGCGGAAAGGCGAATGTACAAGCCATATGCTGCTGCGTTCAGCGGTGACGTCGCCGAAAGGGATTGTGCCCCCGTCCGAGGTTCTGGCGGCGCTGGGTCTCGTGACGACGAGCCCGGATCTGCCCAGTTGGGCCCGCGCCTGGATCGCTGCCGATGCGGAACGGCCCTGGCCACCGGAACGCTGAGTGCTTGCGCGCGCGCGCCTTTTGGGGCTTGATCGCGGCCAACAGGCGAGGGCAGGAACATGACCTTATCGGCACGCAAGCGCATCTGGGGCTGGTGGTTCTTCGATTGGGCGAGCCAGCCGTACAACACCCTGCTACTCACCTTCATCTTCGGACCCTACTTCGCCAAGGTCGCCACGACAGAGTTCATGGCCTCGGGCATGACCGAATCCGTCGCCAAGGCCGAAGCGCAGGCCTATTGGGGCTTTGGACTGACGATCTGCGGTGTCGTTATCGCGATCCTGTCGCCAATCCTTGGCGCCATTGCCGACGGGTCCGGAAGGCGGATGATCTGGATCTGGTTCTTCTCTGTTCTCTACGTCGTCGGCGCGCTCGGGATCTGGCAGCTCACGCCCGAAGCGCCGATGCTGGCGCAGGCCGTGTTCTTCTTCGGCATCGGCTTCGTCGCGATGGAGTTCGCTACGACCTTCACCAATGCCCTGATGCCGTCCCTCGTAGAAGACGAAAAGCTCGGCTCGGTTTCGGGTAGCGGCTTTGCCTTTGGCTATCTCGGCGGGTTGATCGCGCTGATCATCATGCTGCTGTTCTTCGCCGAGAATGGCGAGACCGGGCGGACATTGATTGGCATGGCACCGGCACTCGGACTTGATCCTTCAACGCTGGAAGGCACGCGCTTTGTCGGACCGTTCTCGGCGATCTGGTTCATCGTCTTCATGATCCCGTTCTTCCTCTGGGTGCGCGAACCAAAACGCCCTGCGGGAATGGTTCAGCGGGCGGGCGCGGCACTTGCCGGGCTCTGGCAGTCGGTTCTCGGGTTGGCAGACCGCAGAAGCCTTGCCGCCTATCTCGGCTCTTCCATGTTCTATCGCGACGCGCTGAACGGCCTCTTCGGTTTCGGCGGGGTCTATGCCTCGGGCGTGCTTAACTGGTCGATCACCCAGATCGGCATCTTCGGCATCCTCGGCGGCGTAACAGCGGCGCTGGCGAGCTGGCTGGGCGGTTATGCGGACCAGAGGTTCGGGCCGAAGCCTGTGATCAAAGCCTCGATCCTCGTCCTTATCGCGGTCTGCAGCATCGTTGCGGGAATGAATCGGGAAAGCATCTTTGGCATCGCGATTGCGGCCAATTCGGCCCTGCCGGACATGATCTTCTATATCTGCGGCGGCCTTATTGGCGCGGCCGGGGGTACGATTCAGGCGGCGAGCCGGACCTTGATGGTGCGCCACACTTCGCCCGAGCGCGCGGCCGAAGCCTTTGGCCTTTTCGCGCTATCGGGCAAGGCGACGTCATTCCTTGCGCCGGCACTCATCGCGGTGGTGTCGACGCTGACCGGCAGCCAGCAACTCGGCATCACTCCGCTCATCGGGCTTTTTCTCATCGGTCTTATCTTGTTAGTCTGGGTCAAACCCGATGGCGACAGGGGAATGGCGTGAGGCAGATATTCGCAACAATTCTTGCTTTCTCATTGGCAGGGACCGGCCCCGCCGTGGCGGAGCCGCTGGCGAACCAGCTCTTTGGCGCGAAGCGGGCCGCCTCGGCGCATAAGGCACATGCGATCGGCACCTACGCCAAGGGCTGCGGCGCGGGATTCGTCCAACTGCCGGAAACCGGACCGACCTGGCAAGCGATGCGGCTTTCCCGGAACCGCAACTGGGGTCATCCTGAACTGGTGCAATATGTCATGGACCTGTCGGTTGCCGCGCGGCAACTTGGCTGGGCCGGGCTCTACGTCGGCGATATGAGCCAACCGCGCGGCGGGCCGATGACATCAGGCCATTCCAGCCACCAGATCGGGCTGGATGCAGATATCTGGATGCTGCCGCCGAAACGGCTGAACCTAAGCCGGGGCGAGCGGGAGAGTATCAGTTCCGTTTCCGTGCGGACCGACGATCAGACCCGGATCAACGGCAACTGGACCCCTACCCATCACGCGCTATTGAAGGCAGCGGCATCCGATCCGCGCGTCGACCGCATCTTTGTCGCCGCCGCAGTGAAGATCGAGATGTGCCGAACCGCCAAGCGGTCGGACAAATCCTGGCTCCAGAAGATCCGTCCGCTTTACGGTCACAACACCCATTTCCATGTGCGCCTGAAATGCCCGACGGGGTCGGGCCTTTGCCAGACCCAGACACCGACCGTTTCCGAACTGTCCAAGGGCGGAAATGGTTGCGACGAGACCCTGACCTGGTGGGTGACGGAGTATCTGGAGCAGCTCCGGAATCCGCCTAAGCCATCGAAGAAAAAAGGACCGCGCAAGAAAGGCGCGCGTGAGTTCACGATGGCCGACCTGCCAAAACAATGCTCCGTCGTTCTCGCCTCGCAGTGA
This sequence comes from Albidovulum litorale, assembly GCF_025751495.1. Taxonomy (GTDB): domain Bacteria; phylum Pseudomonadota; class Alphaproteobacteria; order Rhodobacterales; family Rhodobacteraceae; genus Albidovulum; species Albidovulum litorale. The sequence continues at coordinate 423,556 of NZ_JAOWKZ010000002.1, forward strand.
TCGCGGCCGCGGCGTTGGCGCTCGCGGGCGGCGCCTCGGCTCCGTCGCATGCCGATTATGTTGGCACCTTCGTCTGGCAACAGAACGACGATCCGCATTTCGGCGGCTTCTCGGGCTTTGATCTGGCCGAAGATGGGCTGCATTTCGTCACCGTGTCCGATACCGCAGCAATCTATTCCGGTACACTCAGCCGCGATGCGCGAGGCGTGGTCGCTTCGGTCACTGCCACCACACCAATCATACCGGCTTCCCGCAGCGGGCAACGCCTCGTCGATCCGATGGACGATGCCGAGGGATTGGCCATCGGTCCTGACGGCACAATATTCTTGTCATATGAAACCGAGGACCGGATCGTTGAATACCGTGACCGCGGCGCGACATGGGTGCGGGAGTTTGCCCCCCGCGATTTTCGCCGGTTCAATCTGAACAAAGGGCTTGAGGCGCTGGCAATTGACGCCAGAGGTGCCCTCTACGCGATCCCTGAATTAGAGGCCGCCACAGGCTCGCCCATTCCGGTCTTCCGGCTGCAAAATGAAACCGCCGATATTCCCTTCTTGCTGAGACGGGAGGGCGACTGGCTGCCGGTTGGGGCGGACTTCGGACCGGACGGGCGGCTGTACCTTCTCGAACGCGATTTCTGGCCGCTGATCGGTTTCATGAGCCGGGTCAGGCGTATCACACTCGATGGCGACAGAGTCGCCAGCGACGAGGTTCTCCTCCAAACCGGCGCGGGGGTTCATGACAACCTTGAAGGGCTCGCCGTCTGGCGCGACGCCGAGGGAGCGATCCGCCTGACGATGATCTCGGATGACAACTTCCTGCCGGTGCAGCGGACCGAGATAGTGGACTACCGCGTCGCAGAATGACTTGACCGGCAAGGCACGAGGGCTTAAACGCCGCGCGTTCCCGATATGGGACCAAGTCTCCGCGACCTTGTAAAAAACGGACAGAACATGACCCGCAAGCTTCTTCCTGGCATCCTTGCCATGGCCGCTATCGTCGTGGCCGCGAACATCCTCGTTCAATATGTGATCGAGGACTGGTTCCTCACCTGGGGCGCCTTCACCTACCCCTTCACCTTCCTCGTCACCGATATCACCAACCGCATCCACGGACCTGCCGCCGCACGCCGCGTGGTCTATGCCGGTTTCGTCGTGGGCGTGATCTGTTCGCTGATCGGCACGCAGATCATTGGTGAGTTCGGCCCGCTCGTGACCCTGCGCATCGCGATCGGTTCCGGCCTTGCCTTCCTTGTCGCACAGCTTCTGGATGTCGCGATCTTCGACCGGATGCGCGAGGGCGCCTGGTGGCGCGCACCGCTGGTTTCGACCCTCGTCGGGTCGGCTGTCGACACCGCGATCTTCTTCACGATCGCCTTTGCCGCTTCGCTCAGCTTCCTTGAACCGGCCAATGACGTCTCTTGGGCTGGTGAGATGATCCCGCTTCTGGGCGTGGGCGCAGTGGTGCCGCTCTGGGTGTCGCTGGCCACTGCGGACTGGATTGTGAAACTATCGCTCGCCCTGGTGGCGCTTGTGCCGTTTCGGGCAATTGTTACAAGATTGACGGCAAACGTTGCGTAAAAACAATTGACAGACACAAAATCTGTGGCAGCCTGTGGATAACGGCAACGCAGAGAAAGGAGGTGATCCAGTGTCTAGAGTGATATTGGAGAGAGGTGTCGGGACAGTCAGGGGGGCGTTGACCCAAGGGTAACAGCTTGGGCTTTGAACCCTGACTGGGCCTTGTCGAGCTTCGACACCCTAACTGGCCCATCTCCGTAGATCTCGGAGGGCCGCTCCAACCCGGAGCGGCCCTTTCCGTTTTACGCTATAAGAAAATTCGGTGCTGCGAGAGGCTTTTCAGCCTGGTATACCGCCATCGGTATCGTCGCCCGCCTCTTCTATAAGCCGGTCGAAATTTGGAATTGTCACGTGGCGCTTGCCTTCGAGCTCAATCACCCCGTCGCGTTTCAGTGCCGACATCTGTCGGCTAACGGTTTCAAGCGTCAGGCCAAGATAGTCCGCCATCGCCTCTCGCGTCAGCGGCAGGTCGATGACAAGCTTGCCTGCGGCCGGCAGCATCTTCAAAGACGCATCGCGCCGCGCGACGATGGCCAGAAGGCTCGCGATTTTCTCTCTCGCAGTTTTACGGCCAAGGAGCAGAAGCCATTCACGCGCCGCATCAAGCTCATCCAGCGTCATCTCCAGAAGTCGCTGGGCGATGTGGGGTGTCTTCGCCATCAGGTCCTCGAACGGCTTCTTGCGGAAGCAGCACATCAGAAGATCGGTCGTCGCCACAACATTGTAGGGGGCAGTATCGCGCCCCGGGCGGCCGACAAAATCAGACGGGAAAAGAAGCCCGACGGTCTGAGTCCGACCGTCTTCCATTACCTGGCTTAGCGTCGCAACGCCGGTCACGACCGAGGCCACAAATTCCATACGGTCGCCGGACCAGATCAGGGTCTGACCCGCCTCGAAGCTGCGATAGTACTTGATCGCATCGAGGGACATGAGTTCATCGGCCTCGCAGCGCGCGCAAACGGCCCTGTGACGGATCGGGCAAGAGCCGCACTGCGGGTGGGCGAGGGGGATTTCTTGAAGGGCCATCTGCATTTTGATCTGTGTCAAGGTGGGGAACCGACCCCGGTCTAAAGCTAGGCGCATGACAGCTGAATCGCAACTCTCGCGGTTCGGACTCTTTGACGCGCGCGTGCCGCGCTATACAAGTTATCCGACCGCCCCGCATTTCAATTCGTGCATCGGTCCCGAAGATTTTCGGGACTGGATCGGCGCTATCCCGGAAGGGGCGCGGATATCACTCTATCTGCATGTGCCTTTCTGCCGCCGTCTTTGCTGGTTCTGTGCCTGCCGGACACAAGGAACAACTTCCGATGACCCGGTCCGGGCATATGTCGAGGTTCTGAAGGCCGAATTGCAGTTGCTGAAGGCTCAGCTTCCCGCCGGTGTGACCCTGTCTCGGCTGCATTGGGGCGGCGGCACGCCGACCTTGATGCCTGCGCAGATCATGGAGGATCTTGCCCGCGCCGTGTTCGATGTCGTTCCGCTGGGCGACGGTGCGGAGTTCTCGGTAGAGATCGACCCCAATGAGATCGACGACGACCGACTCGATGCACTGGCCTCGGCGGGAATGAACCGGGCCTCGATCGGGGTACAGGACTTCGATCCGGCAATTCAGAAGATGATCGGTCGGGATCAATCGTTCGAGATCACCAAGAAGGCCGCGGACATGATTCGTGATCGGGGTGTAGCATCACTCAATGCCGACATACTTTTCGGCCTGCCGCGCCAGAACCGTGACAGGATCGCGGCATCGGTGCAGAAGTTGCTCTCACTCAGCCCCGACCGTGTCGCGCTTTATGGCTATGCACACGTCCCCTGGATGGCGCGGCGGCAGGTGATGATCCCGTCGGATACCCTGCCCCGGCCGGAAGAACGGCTGGAACTGTTTGAGACGGCGCGCCAGCTCTTTGTCGCTGACGGATATGACGAGATCGGCATCGATCATTTCGCGCTGCCGACCGATGGTCTGGCCCGGGCAGCACGCGAGGGGTGTCTGAGGCGGAACTTCCAAGGCTATACCGATGACACGGCCGAGGTGCTGATAGGCCTTGGTGCGTCATCGATTTCGCGCTTTCCGCAGGGCTATGCGCAGAACGCGTCTGCGACCTCGGCCTATACCAAGGCGGTAAGGGCGGGCGAATTCGCCACCGCAAAGGGCCATGGTTTCGCAGGGCAGGACCGGATGCGCGCACGGATGATCGAGGCGTTGATGTGCGATTTCCGCATCGACGCAAATGAGATCTGCCGAGACTTCAACATAAGTGCAGAGCAGCTTCGTACGCTTTTCGACACTGCGGCACGCGACTTTGGCGATATGGTCAATATAGGGCCCGACGCGTTCAGCATCCCGGAACGCGCAAAGCCACTGACCCGGATGATTGCCCGGGCGTTTGACGCCTATGATCTGTCAAAAGCGGGGCACAGCCCGGCGGTGTGACGGGGCAGAAAAGTATTGTTCCAAAACTTTTCTGCGAAAGGATTTTGGAACAAAACCCGTCCCACGCCGACCGCGATCACCGACCTGCGTTCTCGACGAATTCCACAAGGCGCGGAAGACTGTGGCGTTTCAGATCATAGCTGTCGCTGATTGTCGCCCGCGCCGCCGCACGCAGGGGTGCCGCCGCTTCCGGGTCGGCCAGAGCAGCGGTCAAGGCCTCTGCCCAGCCGTCCACGTCGAAGAAATCGATCAGCCGCCCGTTTTCCCCGTCGCGGATTAATTCCTCGACCGGTTTCGTACGCGAGCCCACGACCAGTGCCCCGGCGCTCATCGCCTCCAGCATCGACCACGAAAGGACGAAGGGATAGGTCAGGTAGGCGTGGACGCGTGTGACCTGCAAAAGCGACAGGAACTCAGGATAGGGAACGTTGCCAAGAAAGTGGATGCGGCTGAGGTCGACCCGGTCTTTCACCTCGTCGAGGAATATCTGCTTCCACGTCATGCCCTTGGCTGGCGCGGGCCCATAGCTCTGTGCGTCGCCACCGACGATCACGATCTTAGCTTCGGGCCGCGCCTTCATCACTTCGGGCAGGGCACGCATGAAGATGTGATAGCCGCGATAGGGTTCAAGGTTGCGGTTCACGAAACTCAGAACCTCGTCCCCCGGCGTCAGAATCCGTCCGTTCGGCAGAGACAGCCGTGCATCCGGATCGGGCCGGACCCGGTCGGTGTCGATACCGTCATGAATCACGCTGATCTTGCTGCGCAGTTCCTTAGGGTAAGTTGAGGCCTGCCAGGCCGTCGGCGCGAGTGCCGCATCAGCCTCGACCAGCGCCTGCAAAAGATGCGCGCGCCGCGCAACGACCGAGAGGTTCGGGCCATTGACGTTCTGGAATTCGGGGTCGAAACCGGTATCGGCCCCCTTCGCGCGATAATAGAACTCCGCATAGGTCAGGTGCCGCGCTTCAGGCCAAACCTCGCGCAGGAACAGCGTTTCACCCCAGCCACCATGCCCGAAAACGATGTCGGGTACGTATCCCTTTTGTCGCGTCAGTTGTAGTGCCGCTCGCGCCACCGACACGCCGCGTTCCGACATCTCGGCATAGGTCTTGGCCGCACCTTCCACCTTTCTCTCGGCCGGATCGCGATAGCGCAGCACCGGAACGGGAGCGGTGCGCTTGTTGCGCGCAGCCGTCAGTCCCACGACCTGATGACCGCGGCTGACCAGCGCAGGCGCGAGGTGCAGGAACTGGCCGGGAAAGTTCTGGTGAACGAGGAGGATCTTCATGCGCTGCGGACCGCGTGGCCGAAGGCGGCGGCCATCAGCTCGCGGGTATAGCCGGTTTGTGGATTGTCGAAGACCGCGTCGCCATCCCCGGCTTCGACCACGTCACCTGCCTTCATTACGATAACCTTGTGCGCCAGAGCGCGGACAACCCGCAGGTCATGGCTGATGAAGAGATAGGCGAGCCCGTAACGCCGCTGGAGTGACCGCAGCAATTCCACGATCTGCACCTGTACGGTCATGTCGAGAGCCGAGGTCGGTTCATCCAGCACCACGACTCTTGGCCGGAGGATCATCGCCCGCGCGATTGCGATCCGCTGACGCTGGCCACCGGAAAACTCGTGCGGGTAGCGTTCCATCATTGCCGGGTCCAGCCCGACCTCGGTCATGATCTCCGCCACCATCTCGCGCCGATCCCGGCCCTTCTCCACGCCGTGCACGGTCAGGCCCTCGGCGATGATCTGTTCGCAGGTCATACGGGGGCTGAGGCTGCCATAGGGGTCCTGAAAGACGATCTGCATGTCGCGGCGCAGCTTGCGCAGATCGCGTGGCCGCCAGTCCGAGATATCTTGCCGGAGATAAACGATCGGCCCCTCCGACGCGATCAGCCGCATGATGGCGAGCGCGAGCGTCGTCTTGCCCGAACCGCTTTCGCCGACGATGCCCAGAGTCTCGCCAGCCCGGACGGAAATCGACGCGGCATTCACCGCCTTCACATGACCAACCGTGCGGCGCAGAAGCCCACGCTGGATCGGGAACCAGATGCGCAGGTTGTCCGTGCGCACGATCTCTTCGGCCCCCTCGGGCACCGGATCAGGGCGTCCCTTTGGTTCGGCGGCGAGCAGTTTTTGCGTATAGGGGTGCTGCGGGTTCGCAAAAATCTGCTCCACCGGCCCCTGTTCGACGATCTCGCCGCCTTGCATCACGCAGACCCGGTCGGCGATGCGGCGGACGATGCCGAGGTCGTGCGAGATGAAAAGAAGGCTCAGCCCTTCGCGTTCTTTCAGTTCGGCCAGAAGGTCAAGGATCTGCGCCTGAATCGTGACATCCAGCGCAGTCGTCGGTTCGTCGGCGATCAGAAGCTCCGGCCCGTTCGCCAACGCCATCGCGATCATCACCCGCTGGCGCTGGCCGCCCGAAAGCTGGTGCGGGTAGTCGGCCAGACGGCGTTCGGCATTATCGATGCCGACCTTCTCCATCAATTCGATGATCCGCTTTCGCGCGGCCTCGCCCACCAGTCCCTGATGCAGCGCCAGGCTTTCGGCCAGCTGCTTCTCCAGCGTGTGAAGGGGATTGAGCGAGGTCATCGGCTCCTGAAAGATGAAGCTGATATCGTTGCCACGCACGTCGCGCAGCACGGGTTCCGGCGCGCCGATCATCTCGCGGTCGAGATATTTGACCGAGCCCGACACTTCGGCATTGTCGCCGAGCAGCGCCACGGTCGACAAAGCCGTCACCGATTTGCCCGAGCCGCTTTCCCCGACAATGGCGACGGTTTCGCCCTTGCCGACGGTAAAGCTTACCCCCTTCACCGCATGGATCAGCTTGCCATCCTGCCGGAAATCGACCTTCAGGTCGCGGATATCGAGGACGGTCTTCATTTGAAGGTCTTCCGGGGGTCGAACGCATCGCGTACGCCTTCGAAGATGAAGACGAGAAGCGAGAGCATGATGGCGAAGGTGAAAAAGGCCGAGAAGCCGAGCCAAGGTGCCTGAAGGTTTGACTTGCCCTGCAACGCAAGCTCACCGAGCGAGGGCAGGGAAGAGGGTAGGCCGTAGCCGAGATAGTCGAGGGCGGCCAAGCCGCCGATGGCACCCGTGACGATGAAGGGCAGGAAGGTCAGCGTCGCCACCATGGCGTTGGGCAGGATGTGGCGGAACATGATCACCCGGTCACTGACTCCAAGCGCGCGGGCGGCTCGGACATATTCGAAGTTCCGTGCACGCAGGAACTCCGCCCGGACCACACCGACTAATGCGGGCCAGCCGAAGAGGATGGTGACGAAGACCAGAAGCCCGAAACTGCGTCCGAGGATCGCGAAGAGGATGATGATGACGTATAGGCCGGGGGTCGATCCCCAGATTTCCAAGAGCCGCTGGAACACGAGATCAACCCAGCCGCCGAAATAACCTTGTACGGCACCTGCCGCGATGCCAATGAGGCTGGAAATCGTGGTCACGATCAGCGTGAAGAGAATCGACAGGCGGAAGCCATAGATGATCCGGGCCAGCACATCGCGGGATGTGTCGTCGGTGCCCAGCCAGTGATCGCCATCGGGAGCAGAGGGCGCGGTACCGACGTTGTTGATCGTATTGTAGCGGTAGGGGATCGGCGGCCAGAGCATCCAGCCTTTCTCGATCTCCTCGCCGTTGACGATGCCGTCAGCGGCATCCTCGATCACCCCTTCCGGGTCGTCGAAACAGTCCTCAAGTCCGCCCGAGACGATCAGGCAGCGCACTTCCGGTTCGCGATAAACCGCCTCGGTCCTGAAATCGCCGCCGAAGGCGGTTTCGGGGTAGAATTTGTAGATCGGGAAATGCAAACCGCCGCGATAGGAAACGACGATCGGCTTATCGTTCGCCACGACCTCGGCCATCAGCGAAAACACGAACAACACTAGGAAGATGCCGAGCGACCAGACCGCGCGGCGGTTGGCCTTGAAGTTGCGCCAGCGGCGCTGGTTGAGGGGGGACAACCGCATCAGCCCGCCCGCTTTTCAAAGTCGATGCGTGGATCGACGAAGACATACATGAGGTCGGACAGGATGCCGATCAGAAGGCCCAGCAGGCCAAAGACCCAGAGCGTGCCGAAGACAACCGGATAGTCGCGCGCGACCGCCGCCTCATACCCAAGCCGCCCGAGCCCGTCGAGCGAGAAGATCGTCTCGATCAGAAGGCCGCCGCCGAAGAGGACGGCGAGGAAGAGGCCGGGAAACCCGGCGATCACGATCAGCATCGCGTTGCGGAAGACATGACCGTAAAGCACGCGGCCCTCGCTCAGACCCTTGGCCTTGGCGGTCAGGACATATTGCTTGTTGATCTCATCCAGAAAGCTGTTCTTGGTCAGCAGCGTCAGCGTAGCGAAACTGGAGATGGTCGAGGCGATAACCGGCAGGGTGATGTGCCAGAAATAGTCGGCCACCTTGCCGATCATGCTCATCTGCTCCCAGCCGTCCGAGGTCAATCCCCGAAGCGGAAAGATGCGCCAGTAGCTGCCGCCCGCGAAAAGGACGATCAGCAGGACCGCGAAGAGGAACCCCGGAATCGCATAGGCGACGATGATCGTGCCCGAGGTCCATGTGTCGAAGGCCGACCCGTCCTTCACCGCCTTGCGGATGCCAAGCGGGATGGAGATCAGATAGGCCAGAAGCGTCGACCAGAGCCCGAGCGTGATCGAAACCGGCATCTTCTCGATCACCAGATCGACGACGGAGATCTTGCGGAAATAACTCTCGCCGAAGTCAAAGCGCAGGTAGTCGCCCATCATCTTGAAGAACCGCTCATGCGCTGGCTTATCGAGGCCAAACTGCTTTTCCAGCTCTTCGATGAATTCAGGCGGCAGACCACGCGCGCCCAGATAACGGTCGTCGCCGCCCGTCTGGCTTTGGGTTTCGACATCGCCGCCGCCCGAGATGTTCTGGAATACGTCGCCCGATCCTTCCAGCCGGGCGATGATCTGCTCCACCGGCCCGCCGGGCACGAACTGCGTGAGCGTGAAATTGATCAGCATGATCCCGAACAAGGTCGGGATCATCAGCAGCAATCTTCGCAGAATATAGGCGCCCACGGTCCTGTGTTCCCGGTCTTAGTAGGCGCCAGCGGCCTTCAGCCGTTCGGCGGCTTCCGCGTCATACCACCAGAAATCCAACTCGCCCACGGAAAGCGGCGGCAGGTTTTCAGGGTGTCGATAGTAGTCGTAGTAGGCAACCCAGGTCTTGGGCAGATACCAGAGCGGAATATCAAAGCCCACGGCCCTGAGCGCCCGGTCGAGCGCATGGACCGATGTCCGCAGATCATCCAGTGTCTGAGCTGCCACGACATGGGTTATCAGCCGGTCGATGGCGGGATTGCGCAACCGCATGAGATTGCGGGAACTATCATCAGCGGTTTTCGACCCGAACCACTGCTCCAACCCGCCGGAAGGTTCAAATCCAAGATCGAATCCCTGATTGGCAAGGTCGAAATCTCCCTTCCGGCGCCGCTCCACATATTGCGAGATGTCGATGCGGTCGAGTTTTCCCTGCACGCCGATCAGTGCGAGGTTTTCGATGAACGGATTGACGAACCGGTCATAGGTCGGGCTGAACTGGATGATTGTCAGATCCAGTGTCTCGCCCTTCTCATTTCGGCGGATCCCGTCGTTGCCGGTTGTCCAGCCAGCCTCGTCGAGCAGCTTGCTTGCCTGCCGGATGAGGCTGCGCGACGGGCGGTTCGCGGTTTCGTCGTGCGTAACCGGAACTTTCGCGTCTTCGGTCAGGATCGCCGGATCAAGAAGTCCCTCATCAACCAGCGGCTTCAGAAGCGCGATTTCACCTTCGGATGGCGCGCCGCTGGCGGCCAAGTCAGAGCCCGGCCAATAGGAGGTCGGGTTTTGGAAAAAGCCGTACTGCAGCGTCTTGTTGGACCAGGCGAAGTTGTACATCATCCCGATCGCTTCGCGCACCTTCGCATCCTGCCAGTGCGGCCGGTCGAGGTTGAAGACCCAGGAAAGCCGTGTACCGACATTTCCGTCGGGGATTTCCTCTTGCCTCACCCAGCCTTTGTCCATCGCCTGAAAATCGTAACCCGTCGCCCAGTTCTGCGAATTGTTTTCGGTCCGGAAGGTGTAGTCTCCGGCCTTGAACCCTTCGAAGGCGGCGTCACTGTCGGCGAAGTACTCCACCCGGATCGTATCGAAGTTGTTGCGCCCCTTGTTGAAGGGGATGTCGTTGCCCCAGTAGTCGGGGTTGCGTTTGTAGACGATGCGGCTGTTGAACTTGGCACTATCGAGAACATAGGCGCCGGTCGACATGAACGGCTGCTGTGTCGACTTGTCGAGCCGTGTTCCGGTTTCTTCGAACCAAGCTTTGGAGAAAACGGGCGTCCCACCGGCGAACCCCACCCGGTCCCGCATCGGGGCGGAGTCGGTGAAGTAAAAGGTGATGCGATAAGGCCCTTCGATTTCCACCCGGTCGATATACCCTTCCACCACACGGCGGTATTCGAGGATTCCCTGCGTCAGGAACAGGTTGAAACTGTACTCGACATCATCGGCCGTCATCGGCGTGCCGTCTGCGAACTTAACGTCTTCGCGCAGGTTGAACGTCACGTAGGACAGGTCTTCCGGATATTCGAGTGTCGTGCAGAGAAAGCAGTATGAGCCATAGGGATCGTCAGCAGTAGAGGTCAGGATCGCCTCGCTGCCGATCGTGTTCAGCGCCGCAGGAACCCCGTCGCTGGCATACTGATTGAAACTGTCAAAGCTGCCCTGCGACCAGATCGAAATCTCGCCGCCCTTGGGCGCATCGGGGTTGACGTAGTCGAGATGCTCGAAATCGGCAGGGTATTTCAGTTCGCCGAAATTGGAATAGCCGTACGACGTGGTGACGGTTCCCTGCGCGAAACCTGTGGTGGGAAGACCAAACGAGAACGCCGCGATTGCCGACAGCACAGCAACGCGCATGTTGTGGAGCCTCTGCGCCATTTTTCCGGCCGGTTTTTGGGGACCCTGCAACCTCATCGCCTCCTCCTTGGTACGCCTTAAGCGACGCCCGGTTTTCTGGTTAAGGACCCTAGAACGCTGTGGGGGCGGGCTTCAAGTTGCGAATTTGTGAGAATGGCCGTGAGCCAAAGAAAAAGGGCCGCTCTGATAAGCGACCCTTTCAAACTCTGATTTCTTGAGGATCAGCCGCCGTTCGCCGCCAGATAGGCGATGACGTTGGCGCGGTCCTCGATCTTCTTCAGACCGGCGAAAGACATCTTGGTACCGGCGATGAAACCTTTCGGATTCTCGAGGAAGTGGCTCAGCGTCTCCGGGTCCCAGTTGCCGCCGTGGCTGGCCATGCTGTCGGAATAACCGAACCCGGCGACACCTCCGACCGCCCGGTCGACAACGCCGTCGAGATGCGGGCCGGTACCATTGGAGCCGTCAAGTTTGTGGCACGCCTTGCACTTGCCAAAGACCTTCTCACCCGCCGCCGCATCGGCCGAGGCATAGATGGTCGCGAAATCCGGGCCCTCGTCGGCAGCGGCCTCACCGCCCTCTTCGGCGCCGGTGTCGATGACATAGGCTTGCGCCACTTCCTCATCGCCATGCGCCACCGCGCCCGTGTGGTAAAGCGACTCGGCCGCCCATTTGCCCAGAAGGAAGATCAGGAACGCGCCGCAGAGCGCGCCGCCAGCCTTCGTTAAAGTCATCGTGTCGAACATGTCGCGCCTCACCATGGCATAGAGTTGCGGCGTATCTATCCGCTTCCCCTACCGGGTTTCAAGGTATAGTTAGCGCGGCACATCGCCCGACCCCCGGGCTGTCGCCAAGGAGCCACCCGCATGACCGGACGGATTGCTTTCCAGGGAGAGCCCGGAGCCTATTCGCATCAGGCCTGCCGCGAGGCCTATCCTGACATGGAACCCCTGCCCTGCCGCACCTTCGAAGATGCTATTCACGCGGTGCGCAAGGGCGATGCGGAACTGGCCATGCTGCCGGTCGAAAACTCGACTTATGGCCGGGTGGCCGACATCCATCGTCTTCTGCCGGAGAGCGGGCTGCACATCGTCGATGAGGCGTTCGTGCGCGTACATATCAACGTCCTTGGCGTGAAGGGCGCAAAACTCAGCGATATCAAAGAGGCTTACAGCCACCTGGTGCTGTTGCCGCAATGCGAGGCGTTTCTGCGCGAACACGGCATTCAGGGCCGCATCAGTTCCGATAATGCCCGCGCGGCGCGGGACGTGGCCGAGCGGGGGGATCGTTCGGTTGCAGCCCTGGCCTCTGAACTCGCGGGAGAGATTTACGGGCTAGATGTGCTTGCACGTCATATTGAGGATGCCGAACACAACACGACCCGCTTTCTCGTCATGGCGCGGCAGCCCGACCTCAAACGTCGGGGCGATCATGGCATGATGACCACATTCGTCTTCCGTGTCCGCAACATCCCGGCCGCGCTTTACAAAGCGATGGGTGGATTCGCGACCAACGGCGTCAACATGACCAAGCTGGAAAGCTACATGGTCGACGGCGTATTCTCGGCCACGCAGTTCTATGCCGATATCGAAGGCCATCCCGACGACGCCAATGTGCGGCGCGCGCTGGAGGAACTGGACTATTTCACCTCCACCATGACGCTGCTTGGCGTCTATCCGGCCGATCCAAGTCGGCATTAAGGCCGGGTATCGTCAGGCTCTGGGCCCTCGGACGGTACGGTTTCTCAATCAGTCAAGCCAACCGAATCCCATTCGCTTTTTCCACATTGGCGCAGTCATGCCGCTTCAGGGCATGCCGTGCCTTGGCAGTCCGTTTCGGAATGCCCGACGAACTCGACGAATGAGTTCGGTTTGACAATCGCTGCCCGGCCCCACATTTAACGGCTGAAGGAGCATCCGATGACCAGCCACACCACCTTCACCGTTCAGGGCATGAGCTGTGCCTCCTGCGTCGGCCGCGTCGAACGCGCGCTGAAAGCGGTGTCAGGTGTTGAAGATGCCAAGGTCAACCTGATCGACGGCACGGCCCGTGTCGATTTCTCGGAAACCGATATTGGTACGCTTGCCGAAACACTTAGGGCGGCGGGCTATCCGGCGGTCGGGGCCGAGGCACGGCTGGAAGTGGAAGGCATGACCTGCGCCTCCTGTGTCGGGCGCGTCGAGCGGGCGCTGAAGGCCGTTCCTGGCGTGACCGGCGCCGAGGTCAACCTCGCAACCGGGTCCGCACGCGTTAACTACCTGTCCGGCACCACGACGGCAGAGGCACTGGCTGCGGCGGCGACTGCGGCCGGTTACGCTGCAAAGCCCATCACGGACGATGCCGCCCCTGCCGACCGTCAGGCCGATGAAGCGGTAAAGCTGCGCCGTTCGGTCCTGATTTCCGCCGCGCTTTCCATCCCGGTCGTGGTGCTGGCGATGGGCACACATATGGTGCCCGCTTTCCACCACTGGGTCATGGGCACGTTGGGTGAGGTCATTTCCTGGCGCATCCAGTTCGTGCTGACGGCCGCGATTCTCGTCGGTCCCGGCGCGCTTTTCTTCCGGCATGGTTTCCCCGCGCTCTTGCGCGGCGCGCCCGAAATGAATTCGCTCGTCGCCTTGGGCAGCCTCGCTGCCTTCGTCTATTCGACCGTCGCCACCTTCGCCCCATCGCTTCTCCCTGAGGCGGCACTCGGAGTGTATTACGAGGCAGCGGCAACCATCGTCACGCTGATCCTGCTTGGCCGTTTGCTGGAAGCCCGCGCCAAGGGGCAGGCAGGCGAGGCGATCCGCCGTCTCATCGGGCTCCGGCCCGACACGGCACAGGTCGAGCGCAACGGCGTCGTGACGGAAGTTCGGGTGGAAGACCTGAAACAGGGCGATGTCGTGCGCCTCGCGCCGGGCGAAAGAGTGGCCGTTGACGGGATCATTGTAACCGGGCACGGCTGGATCGATGAAAGCATGCTTACCGGGGAACCCGCACCGGTTGAAAAGGCGGAAGGGGCGAGCGTTACCGGTGGCACGGTGAACGGTCAATCGGCACTGACCTATCGCGTTACCGCCACTGGTGCCGATACGGTGCTTGCCCGCATCATCGCGATGGTCGCCGACGCGCAGGGGGCAAAACTGCCTGTTCAGGCGCTGGTCGACCGGATCACGCTCTGGTTCGTTCCCGCCGTCATGACCCTTGCCGCACTCGCATTTATCGTCTGGTTCGCGATAGGTCCTGATCCCGCGCTCACCCATGCGCTGGTCGCAGGCATCTCGGTCCTCATCATCGCCTGCCCCTGCGCGATGGGCCTTGCAACGCCAGTGTCGATCCTTGTGGGGACCGGCAGGGGGGCCGAACTCGGCCTGCTCTTCCGGCGCGGAGACGCATTGCAGCGGCTCTCAGAGGTCCAGATCGTCGCCTTCGACAAGACCGGGACACTGACGGAAGGCCACCCCAAGGTGACGGATATCGAGATTGCCGCGGGATTTGACGAGGCTGAAGTCCTGACACTCGCCGCTAGCGCCGAGGCCCGGTCGGAACACCCGCTGGCTTTGGCCATCCTTTCGGAGGCCGAATCGCGCGGCCTGACCCTGCATGACGCCGATGCCACCAAGGCGCAGGCCGGACGTGGCCTGACGGCCCGTGTCGCGGGCCGCGACATTCTGATCGGCAATGCCCGCGCCATGGACGAAGCCGCGATTGACGCATCCGAATTGACCGGGACGGCGCAGCGTCTTGCTTCCGAAGCCAAGACGCCGATCTTTGTCGCCTTAGACGGCCGCGCCGCCGCCCTGATCGCCGTTGCGGATCCGGTCAAGCCCGGCGCAAAGGCGGCCATCGCCGCGCTCCACGCAATGGGCGTGAAGACCGCTATGATTTCGGGCGACACGCGCGCCACAGCCGGGGCCATCGCCACATCGCTCGGCATCGACCATGTCGAGGCAGAGGTTCTGCCCGAAGGCAAGGTCGCCGCACTTGAAGCACTCAAGGCAAAGGGCACCATTGGGTTCACCGGTGACGGGATCAACGATGCCCCGGCGCTCGCTGCCGCCGATATCGGGATCGCGATGGGCACCGGCACCGATGTGGCCATCGAAGCGGCTGAGGTCGTGCTGATGACCGGCGATCCCGGCGCGGTGGCCGATGCGGTGCGGCTCTCGCGCGCAACGATGCGCAATATCCGCCAGAACCTTTTCTGGGCCTTCGGCTATAACGTCGTCCTGATCCCGGTCGCCGCCGGGCTGCTTTATCCGCTGAACGGCATGCTCCTCTCGCCCATGCTTGCCGCAGGGGCGATGGCGCTCTCATCGGTCTTCGTTGTCACCAACGCTCTTCGCCTGCGCCGCGCAGGCCCGTGGCGCAGACAAAGCTGATCACCGTTTCTTCTGTTCAGAAATACTCTCCGGGGGTCCGGGGGTGGAAAACCCCCGGGCGCTGACCGTCAGTCCCGCGCCCTGAGCACCTGCGCCGGTCGCGCGGCAAGGGGCCGCAGCGCAAAGACCAGCCCGGCGAGAAGCGTGGCAAGCGCGCCGCCGGTGACGATCGAAATGGCCGAGACCGGTTCGAACCGGAACGTGCCCTCCATAACAAAGACCATCACCGCCCAGCCCGCTGCCGCGCCGAAGGCGACCGCGACGATCCCGGCCGCAGCCCCCATCAGGGCTGAGCGCAGGGCGAAGCTTTTCAGCACCAGACCTCGGGTCGCGCCAAGTGTCTTCAACACCGCCGCCTCGTAAATCCGCGCCCGCTCCCCCGCCGCCGCGGCACCGATCAAAACCACGACCCCGGTCAGAAGCGTAACGCCTGCGGCAATCGCCGTTGCCCTTGCAATCGCGGCCAGTGCATCAGCCACCCGGTTTACCACATCGCGCACCCGGATCGCGGTGATGTTCGGGTAGGCCGACGCCAGATCGCGCAGGATCACCGCCTCTGCCGCCTCGTCGGCATAGACCGTCGAAATCCAGCTATGCGGCGCGCCCGCCAGCGCGGCGGGGTTCAGCGACATCACGAAGCCGATGCCGCCAGTGCCGAAATCCACCTCTCGGAACGAAGTGATCTCCGCCTCGATCTCGCGGCCCAGTACGTTGACCGTGACCCGGTCGCCGAGCTTTAGGCCTATTTCGTCCGCCTCTTCGAGGGCGAAACTCATCTGTGGCGGGCCGGAATAATCCTCGGGCCACCATTCGCCCGCGACGACCTTGGTATCGGGCGGTGGTGCGGCGGCGTAAGTCAGACCCCGGTCGCCGCGCACAACCCAATGGTCACCTGCCACGTCGCGCGCATCGCGTCCGTTGATCTTCGTAACCACGCCCCGCAACATCGGCGCGCTTTCGATTTTCGTCACCGCCGGATCGTCTTCCAGCCGTGTGCGGAACCCGTCTATCTGATCAGGCTGGATATCGACAAAGAAATAGGAGGGCGCCACATCCGGCAGGTCCTGCGCGATGGCACCCCTCAAGTTTGCGTCGATCTGGCCGACGGCGGCCAGAACCGACAGGCCAAGCCCGAGTGAAAGCACAACCGCACGTGCCTCTTCCTTGGGCCCGCCAATGGCCGAGAGGGCAAGCCTCAGCGCCGGGCGGCCGCGCATGTGATGGCCCGTCCGCCGGGCGAGCCAGCTCAGACCAAAAGCCGCGATCGTCAGGACCAGAAGCGCCGCCGCAACCCCGCCCAGCGTACCGAGCGCAAGACTCGGAACGCCGGATGCGATTGTCGCCACCGCCACCAACAGGGCCGCTACTCCGGCTAGTATCAGCCCCAGCCGCCAACCCGGCCAACGCCGCCGCCCCGGCCCCAGATCACGAAACAAGGCCGCCGCCTGCACGTCGCGCGTCCGCGCCAAGGGCCAGAGCGCGAAGAGCGCTGCCGCCAGAGCACCGTAAAAGCCCGCCTCGGCCAGCGGTTTCCACGCCACGACCATTTCAACGGGGATCGGCAACCGAGCGGCGATCAGCGGTCCCGCCAGTACCGGCAGCGCCGCCCCCAGAGCCAGCCCCGCGAAGATGCCGATCACCGCCAGAACGCCGACCTGAATGAGATAGACCGCAAAGATCGTCCGGCTTTCTGCACCCATAGCCTTCAGGGCGGCCATCGTCTCCACCCGGCTGTCAAGGTATGAGGTCACCGCCGCACCGATGCCGACACCGCCAACCGCCAGCCCGGCGAGTCCCACCAGCACTAGAAATGACCCCATCCGGTCGACGAAGCGCTGCATTCCGGGCGCGCCGCGCCGCGCATCACGCCAACGCATTCCGGTATCGTTGAAAGCATCCTCGGCCTCTGTCTTCATCGCCCGCAAATCTGTGCCTTCTGGTAAAAGCAGGCGGTAATGGGTGTCGAACAGACTGCCTGGCTCCAGTAGGCCCGACCCGGCAAGCGCGTCGCTCCTGACGATGGTGCGCGGGCCGAAGGTGAATCCCGCCGTCGCACCATCGGGTTCCCGCATCAACCTTGCACGGACACGGAATTCCTTCACACCCAGCCGGAAGCGGTCACCGATCCCGAGCCCCAAACGGTCGGCCAGCACAGGATCAAGCACCGCACCCGGCAGGCCGTCTTTGTCTCCAAGGACTTCGGCCAATGGCATGGGAGGATCCAAAACGACTTTACCGGTCAACGGATAGGCCGCATCCACCCCCTTGATCTGAGTCAGAGCGCGTTCGGCGCCTTCCCCTTCACCGACCACGGCCATGGAGCGGAAATCGACGATCTCAGCAACGCGGGTGGCCCGATCTTCCATGAAGGCGCGCTCGTCCTCGCTTGCATAGCGGTAGGTGAACGACATCTCGGCATCTCCGCCCAGCAACACCGCACCCTGATCGGTGATTGCGGTCTGGATCGCGGAACGGACCGTGCCGACGGCAGCAATGGCGGCAACACCAAGCATCAGGCACAGAAGAAAGACCGTGAACCCACCAAGCCCTCCGCGCATCTCGCGGCGGGCGATGCGTGCGGCGAGCGGCAGGCTCATTCGGCCACCTTGCGGGCAAGATCCTCGCCCGCGATCTGCCCGTCCATCAGCCGCACCACCCGGTCGCAGCGCGCGGCCAGTTCCGGTGCATGGGTGACAAGGACCAGCGTCGCGCCGTGCCGGTCACGCAAACCGAACAGCAGCTCCATGATCGCCTCGCCCGTCGAGCCGTCGAGATTGCCCGTAGGTTCATCGGCCAGAAAGATCGCGGGTCGCGGCGCGGCGGCACGGGCCAGGGCCACGCGCTGCTGTTCGCCGCCCGAAAGCTGCGCGGGGTAGTGATCCATCCGCGGCTCAAGCCCCATCGCCTGCAACTCCGCCGCCGCGCGGTCGAAGGCGTCGGCAACACCGGCCAGTTCTAGCGGGATCGCCACATTCTCCAATGCCGTCATCGTCGGAATCAGGTGGAACGACTGGAAAACGATGCCCATATTACCCCGGCGGAACCGGGCCAGCGCGTCCTCGTCCATTGCTGTCAGGTCATGGCCCAAAGCCTCGACCCGACCGGACGTGGCACGTTCCAGTCCGCCCATGAGCATGAGGAGCGAAGACTTGCCCGAGCCGGACGGACCTACAAGCCCCAGACTCTCGCCGCGGGCGACCGAAAGAGTGATGCCCTTTAGGATTTCCAGCGGCCCGGCATTGCCCTCAAGCACCAGCCGCGCATCGTTAAGCTTAAGGATAGGTTCGCTCATCGCCTCGTTCCGCTCGTTCTGCCGCTCTAAGGCATATGGGGCAACCGGACGGAAGGGCAACCTCGCCCTTGCGACGATTTTGAGCCTTTCGGCTCTGGCCGCCGGTGCGGTCCGGGCGGAACCGGTAACAGTAGTAGCCTTTGGCGACAGCCTGACGGCGGGCTATGGGTTGCCGTCGGAGGACGGCTTCGTGGCCCAGCTTGAGGCATGGCTCACGCGTCAGGGGGCGGAGGCGATCGTGGTCAATGCAGGCGTCTCCGGCGACACGACCGCTGGCGGACTGGCCCGCATCGACTGGACGCTGACGCCTGAGGTGGACGCGATGATCCTGACGCTTGGCGGCAACGATCTGTTGCGGGGGTTGCAGCCCGAAGACGCGCGGGCCAACCTCGATGCGATCCTAGATCGCACGAATGACAGGGGAATTCCGGTTCTGATCGTTCCAATGTCTGCGCCGGGAAATTACGGGCCTGACTACAAGGCATCCTTCGATGCGGTCTATCCTGACCTCGCGGCGGAACATGGTGCACTTCTCGCCCCGCCGTTCCTGCAACCCATACTGTCCCTGCCTGATCGTTCGCAGGCGCTGGCCGACTACGTACAAGCAGATGGACTGCACCCGAACGCGAAAGGCGTCGCGCTTATCGTCGAAACGCTCGGGCCCGAGGTCCTGACCCTTCTGGAGCGCATCGAATGAGGCGGGACCAAGAAAATTCAAATTTTCTTGGCAAAAATCTTCAAAGATTTTTACCAACCGGACCGAGCAATCGCTGAGACTTTTCGGAAGAAGGCCTGGCAGGGGCAGCAGGACTCGAACCCGCGACCCTCGGTTTTGGAGACCGATGCTCTACCAACTGAGCTATACCCCTAAGGCCGAGCCGGTTCTTACGCGCGGGCCCGGCGCTTTGCAAGAATGAAAACGCTGGCAGTCACTATTCGCGATAGCTGATCCGGTAGAGCGCCCCGGCGCGGTCATCCGAGACCAGAAGCGACCCGTCCGGCAACATGTCCACATCGACAGGGCGGCCGAGGTACGATCCGTCACCTGCGATCCAGCCCTCTGCAAAGGGCTCGGTCCGCGCTGAACCCTCACTGGTGATGAATGTCACCATGACCCTTGCTCCGACGGGCGTGGAACGGTTCCAGGACCCGTGCTGCGCCGAGAATATAGCGTTTCTGTATTTTGCCGGGAACATGTCGCCCGTGTAGAAGCGCATGCCAAGATCGGCGGCATGTGCCACGGTCTCCACCACCGGCTTGATCGACCCGGCGGGTGGCTTGGTGCCGGCATAACGGTCGGTACGCACATCCCCACCGCCATACCATGGAAAACCGAAGTGCTGACTGGGCGCGGTCTGGCGGTTGATCTCACCCGGTGGGATATCGTCGCCCATTCCGTCGACCTGGTTGTCGGTGAACCAGAGGTCGCCGGTTACGGGATGAAAGTCGTGGCCCACGGAGTTCCGGATGCCGTAGGTGAAGACTTCGCGGCCCGTCCCGTCCGTCTGCAACCGGATGATTCCGCCGATGCCCCAGGTGTCGTAAAGTCTTAGCTTTCGCGGCGGCGGCACGTTGTAAGGTTGGCCGAGCGAGATGTAGATCATGCCGTCCGGCCCGACCCTGCAGACCCGCGCGGAATGGTTGCCGCTTTCTTCTGAGGGCGGGATCAGGTCGCCCTCGGCTATCGGTGCGAGGGCGATTGGGTCGAGCCTGTCAGCGGCTGCCTCGGCTTCAGGGAAGGCCATGACCCGATTCTGTTCCGCGATATAGAGCGTGCCATCGGGCCCGAAGCAGGGACCGTTTGGCATGGTAAAATCCAGCCCCGGAGCGAAATCCCGGACCTCGTCCGCCGTTCCGTCGTGGTCCGTGTCAGTGACTGACCAGACCCGGTCCCCACGCGTGCCGACGAAGACCGTCCCACCCGGCGCGACCGCGATGTGCCGGGCACCCGGAACACGGGCATAAAGTGCGATCTCGAAGCCGTCAGGAAGGCTAATCCGAGACAGGACTTTCCCGATAGCCTCCGCGCCGGTGCCGTTCTGTTCGATGCGCGTGAAACTGGCGTCAGCGCGCATCGGCACTCTGGGAAGGTCATTGGTGGCGTTACCCGTCTGGGCATGAGCAGCGGCACCTGTCAGCGCCACAACCGCAAGGGTCAGAAGAATCCTCGACATGGTTCCATCACTAGCACGTCTGCCCGGGCCGTGCAGGGGGCACGGGTCCCGGGCAGACGCCATCGCGACAGGGTCAGAGGTTACCCGCTGACATCTCCCCGGCGATATGGTCGGCCTGCCGGATGGCGAGGGCGACGATCGTCAGCGTCGGGTTCTCGGCGGCGCCAGTCGTGAACTGGCTACCATCGGATATGAAGAGGTTGGCGATGTCATGGGTTTGGCCCCATTTGTTGACGACGCCATCCTCGGGCTTCTCCGACATCCGGTTGGTGCCGAGGTTGTGGGTCGAAGGATAGGGCGGCGTCGGGAAGGTGCGGGTTGCGCCCACCGCCTCATAGACCGCCTGACCCTGCTTGTAGGCATGGTTACGCATTGCGATATCGTTCGCATGGTCGGAGAAGTGGACATTGGCCACCGGCAGGCCCCACTGGTCCTTTGTCTCCGACAGCGTGACCCGGTTCGTCGCCTGCGGCATGTCTTCGCCAACGATCCACATACCGGCCATGTTTTCGTAGCTGTCGAGCGCGGTGGTGAAGCTGCGCCCCCAGCCGCCGGGGTTGAGGAAGGCCGCCATGAAGGGAAGGCCAAGCGCGAGGGTTTCCAGTTCATAACCGCCGACGAAGCCACGGCTTGGATCATGGCGTGCCTCATCCTGAATGATCCCGGCCATGGTCGTGCCGCGCCACATTCGAACCGGCTTGTCGAAGACCGCATAGACCGAACCGGTCATGTGGCGCATATAGTTGCGGCCGACCTGATCGGACGAGTTCGCAAGCCCGTTCGGGAACATGTTCGAGGCAGAGTTCAGAAGCAGTCGCGGGCTTTCGAAGCTGTTGCCCGCAACGCATACGATCCGCGCCTTCTGCATCTGAAGGTTGCCGTCCTTGTCGAAATACTCGACGCCGGTAACCTTGCCGCTGTCGTCATGCAGGATGCGCGCGACATGGGCGCGTTCGCGGACTTCCAGATTGCCGGTCGCCTCACCCGCAGGGATGTCGGTATAGGCGGCGGACCACTTGGCCCCCCATTTGCAGCCCTGGAAACAGAACCCGGTCTGCTGGCAGGCCATCCGACCGTCATATTCGGCGGAATTGATTGCCATTCGGCCGGTATGGACCTCGGTATAGCCCAGCGCCTTGGCGCCCTTCTCAAAGACCTTGAAGTTGTTGTTCCCGGGCAGGCCCGCCCGGTCGCCTGTGCGGGTTACGCCCAGCTTGGTCTCGGCCTTTTCGTACCAGGGCGCCATTTCCGCCCCATCGATCGGCCAGTCGAGGAGGCTGGCCCCCTCGACCGCGCCATAACTCGTCAACGCCTTCCACTCGTGATCCTGAAAACGCAAGCTCGCACCCGCCCAATGAGTCGTAGTGCCGCCGACTGCCTTGACGATCCAAGCCGGAAGGCCCGAAAAATCCTTGGCAACGCGCCAGTCGCCCGACGTGGTGCGCGGGTCAAGCCAGGCTAGCTGCCCGAAGCTCTCCCACTCGTCGTTGATATAATCCTCAGGCAGGTAACGCCCACCCGCCTCAAGCGCGACGACGCTGATACCCTTCTGGGCCAGTTCGTTCGAAAGAACCCCGCCGCCGGCGCCGGTCCCGATGACAACGACAACCGAGTCGTCGTTCAGATCAAATGGTGCTGCCATGGTTCCGCCCCCTCACAGCCAGTCGATGTCGTCGAAGCCACGGTCGATGTAACCGCCCTGGCTGAAGGACTCGCCCTGATAGCCGAAGATTGGCCAGACATCCTTCTGGTTATAAAGGCCGGTCACGAGGCCGCCGCGCACAGTCTGAAAGAACCCGCTATCTTCCATCCCCTGCAGGATTTTCACCCGGTCCTCTTCCCAACCCATGGAGACGTAGTCGGCATGACCCGCCGCCTGCGCGGCGGCGTCGAGGGCGGCAATGCCCTCATCCACAAGTGCCTTCTTGTCCTCGGCATCATAACCTTTCACGGCAACCGCGTAGAACTGATCGCCGACCCGGTCATGCGGGTAGATGTCGCGCGCCATCTGCAGCAGCGTCGCCATCTGGTGTTCGGTGATCACCGTAACTTCTACCGCCCAGGCCGCATTCGGTGCCGCTATGAAACCGGCTCCGGTGACGCAGAGCGCGCCCGCCGCGACTGACCGCGACAGAAGCGCGCGCCGGGTCAGTCCGGTCCTTTCGATTTTTGTCATTCACTCCTCCCTGACAAATGATTGCGGCCGGTCACAGGAACCGGCCGCCGCGTTCAAGAACCTCGATCTGGTAGCCATCGGGGTCCGCAATGAAGAAAAACCGCGCGACAAGCGTGTCGCCGTTCTTGAACTCGACGAGCTTGCGGGGCGCCAGACCGGCCTCGGTTAAGCGGGAATGCTCCGCGTCAAGATTGTCGACCGACACGGCCAGATGGCCGTAGCCATCACCAAGATCGTAGGGCTCTGTCCGACCCTTGTTGACCGTCAGTTCCAGTTCGAACGCGCTTTCCGCATTCGACATGTAGACCAGCGTGAAACTGTCGAAGTCGAGCCGATCGGCAACCTTCAGCCCGAACGCACGGGAATAAAAGTCGACGGATCGCGCCTCATCCAGGACGCGGATCATCGAGTGGATCGTCTTGGCCATCTGCCCTCCAAATCTCTCAGATTTGGTAAGGCTAGATGACCAATTTGGCCTTGTGGTAGTAGCCCGATACTACAGGCGGCATTTTAGCCTATTCAGCGGCATACCGCGCCGTGTCGTCCTGCTCCAGCTCGCCAAGATGGATGGTGCAGGCGCAGCGCAGGAGGGACGTGAAATTCGGCGCCTCTCCGTGCAGTTCCAGCACTTCAGAGTGGAGTTTGGATATGAAGGCCGGAGTCGTCAGTCCCTCACGTTCAGCAATCCGGTCAAGGATGCGCCAGAAAGCACGTTCTAGCCGGATCGAAGTGCTCTGGCCGTTCAGCCGCAAGCGCCGTGTTTCGGACTCATAGCGTTCGGGTTTTTGCCCGGCGAAGATCTGGCACATGGTCTGCCCCCTGCATGACTGTGCAAGCCCTGATCCTGCGACCAAAGCGGCGAATCGTCAACTTTGGCTGAAAACCCGGGCTGCGGGTCATTTCTGACAAGGATGCGATCCATTCTCACCCAAACGCGAGCGGACATCGACCTTTCGGTCTTCAAAGCGTGAATTCACGCGCTTGTGCGATCCGGTAATGACAAGAATTCGCACCAGAATTGATTGAAATATTTCAACTGCCGAACCGTGGTAATACCGGTCATTTTCACCTTTCGGCCGACACCGAAGGCACAATCGGTCACGGGCTGATCTCGGACCTCAAACATCGGTGTGAGCTTTTTGCCGGCCTGACCTGTCAAGCCCAAATCGCCGTGACTTCGCGTGAGCCGGAACGTGTTTTTCCAAGCTTCTGACGACGGGATAAGCCGGGGTCGGTCGGCGCGAACCGCCGGCAGGACGCTGCAACATCAAGATCACTGCTTGAAAGGACAACTCCATGAAACGTCTTATCACCGCCAGCGCGACCGCAGCCATCATCTCCGTCACATCCTTCGGAGCCGCCTTCGCGGCTGAGGCCGAAATGAACATGGTCGTCGATGCCGTGACCCGTCTGCTGGTCGAGCTGCGTATACCCTCCAGTGAGGTGGACAACCTGACCATCGATCAGGCGCGGCGTATCGTGCAGATCGCCGACAGCAAGGAAATGGGTGACGCCGCGCGCAGTCAGGTTCTGGCGATCATTAACGAGTGACCTGACATCCCCGACAGGTCGCGAGCACGTTCTATCTGTGCAACGGCTGAAAGGGCCGTCGGGCGTTAGGGGGCGGCCGGTTCGGCCGCCCCTTTGACGTGAAGGTCAGACGCCTCGTTACCCGGACGTGGGTCAAAGAAAAGGCGGCCCCGAAGGGCCGCCCTGATACATCGGCATAGTGCCGATTCTTACTTGATGATTTTGGAGACGACGCCTGCGCCGACGGTGCGGCCGCCTTCGCGGATGGCGAAGCGGAGCTTCTCTTCCATCGCGATCGGGGCAATCAGCTCGACCTCGAACTTCAGGTTGTCGCCCGGCATCACCATCTCGGTGCCTTCCGGCAGCTTCACCGTGCCCGTCACGTCGGTCGTGCGGAAGTAGAACTGCGGACGGTAGTTGGCGAAGAACGGCGTGTGACGGCCACCCTCTTCCTTGGTCAGGATATAGGCCTCGGCTTCGAACTGGGTGTGCGGCTTCACCGAACCCGGCTTGCAGAGAACCTGGCCCCGCTCGACGCCGTCACGGTCGACACCGCGCAGAAGCGCGCCGATGTTGTCGCCGGCCTCACCACGGTCCAGCAGCTTGCGGAACATTTCCACACCGGTACAGACCGTCTTCTTGGTGTCGCGGATGCCGACGATCTCGATCTCGTCGCCGACATTGATCACGCCACGCTCGACACGCCCCGTAACAACCGTGCCGCGGCCCGAGATCGAGAACACGTCTTCGATCGGCATCAGGAACGGCTGGTCCACGGCGCGCTCGGGCGTCGGGAAGTAGGTGTCGACCGCTTCCATCAGCGCGCGGATCGAGTTCTCGCCGATCTCGGCGTCACGGCCTTCCAGAGCGGCCAGAGCCGAACCCTTGATGATCGGAATGTCGTCGCCCGGATATTCGTAGGAGGAGAGAAGCTCACGGACTTCCATCTCGACGAGCTCCAGAAGCTCCTCGTCATCCACCTGGTCGACCTTGTTAAGGTAGACGACCATGTAGGGGATGCCGACCTGACGGCCGAGAAGGATGTGCTCGCGCGTCTGCGGCATCGGGCCGTCAGCGGCGTTCACCACGAGGATCGCGCCGTCCATCTGCGCCGCACCCGTGATCATGTTCTTCACGTAGTCGGCGTGGCCCGGGCAGTCGACGTGGGCGTAGTGACGGTTCGCCGTCTCGTATTCCACGTGAGCGGTCGAGATCGTGATCCCCCGCGCCTTCTCTTCCGGCGCCGCGTCGATCTGGTCATAGGCCTTGAAATCACCGAAATACTTCGTGATCGCAGCCGTCAGCGTCGTCTTGCCGTGGTCAACGTGGCCGATCGTGCCAATGTTCACATGCGGTTTCGTACGTTCAAACTTTGCCTTTGCCATATCGCGGGCGCCTCGTGCTTGGGGGGGCCCAGAGGGCCCCAAGTCTACATCGCGCGCTGGGTATCGGCTGGCTGCAGAAAAATCAAGCGTCAGTTGGCGGCGGGCGCATCGGCGGCCGCCCCGGCGACAGCAGCAAGGGCGGCTCGGGCGCCGACAGCTTCTGGGGTGAACCAGGCCTCGTTCTCCACCAGCCACTCGTTGATCAGCCGGGCGGCGTTGGAGGCGAGGTTCGCCATTTGCTGTTCCCTGCTCTGGGTCAGGCCCGAACCGACCACCGTGGAGCCTGACAGTTGTTCGAACACGGTGAACTGCTTTGGCTCGGCATTGATCTTGCGGCCCGCCGTGTCATCCCAGACATTGACCGTGACGACCAGAACCGATTTCGGGCTGAGAACCAGCGGCACACCAGGCACCGCTAATGCATAGGCATCGACGCCCACACCGATATGGTAAAGCTTTTCGCCCTCATAGCGGCCCAAACGGGCGGCGATGGCCTCCTTCAGGACGGTCTCCCATTCCTCCGCCGTGGCCTGCCGCGACGGGCCCACGGGCTTCGCGTTCTTGGCCACCACGATGTTGTAGCCGAGCGCAAAATCACCGAACTCCTTCGGCGGCTGGTTCAGGTCATTGCCCGCGCAGGCGGTGAGCATGGTCGCAACCGCGATCCACGCCAAGATATTCCGCATCGCCATGATACCCTCCGGCCTGTCATCAGGTTCCAGCCATAGCCGAGCCGGAGCGACGCGGCAATCCGACTGCTTGGCGCGACGCCCAACCGGACTATATTGAAGGACGGAGGATCATGGATGGACGGCACGGCAACTCCACCCCGATATCCCGTGCAGGTGCCCCTGCACAACGAACCGCTTGGCATCTGGGACTCGTTCCGGACGGGTCAGCGCAATGTTCTGGAACTGATCCCCGAGATTGCCACCCGCCAGCCGATGATCTCGGGCCGGACGGTAAAACGCTGGCACATGGTGATGGAACCCGCCGCGAACCGGCGCATCCTAAAAGAGGCGGTCGCGGATTATCCGAAATCCGACGTCACCAAGCTGATCCTGCGTCCGGCGATCGGTGAAAGCCTGTTCATTGCCGAAGGTGCTGGTTGGCATTGGCAACGCCGCGCGGCGGCACCTGCCTTTTCGGTGAGAAACGTGCAGGCACTGGCCCCGGTCATGACGGCAGCGGCAGAGCGCGCCGCAACACGCATCGCAGCACAGTCAGGGCGCGCAGCCAATCTTCTGGATGAGATGGTCGCAGCGACCTTCGAAGTGATTTCGGACGTGACGTTTTCAGGCGGTGAGACCTTCGACCGTGCTGCCGTGCACCGGGCAATCGATGACTATATCGCAGGGTCAGCGCGGGTGTCGTTCCTCGATATCATCGGCGCACCGATGTGGGTGCCGCGACCCTCGCGGCTGTTCTCCGCACCCGCAATGCGGTCGATGAAAGCCATGGCGGATGCGGCGATCGAACACCGCCGAATTGTCGACCCCAACGAGGTTCCTGACCTTCTCGACCTTCTATTAGAGGGCGAGGACCCCGAGACGAAGCGCCGCATGAACACGGCCGAGCTGCGCGACAACCTCTTGACCTTCATCGTCGCGGGGCACGAGACGACGGCGCTGACACTGGCCTGGTCGCTTTACCTTTGCGCCTTCGACACCGACATTCAGGACCGCGCCCGGACCGAGGCCAAATCGGCGCTCGGAAGCCGCGCCGCGACTGTCGCCGATCTGCCCAATCTTCCCTATATCCGCCGGATCGTGGACGAGGCTTTGCGCCTTTATCCGCCTGCCGCCTTCCTGTCGCGCACGGCAAAGGCGCATGACGAGCTTTGCGGACGCGAGGTGCGGCCCAGCGACACGGTGATGCTGCCGATCTATGCACTCCACCGCAATCACGCGCTCTGGCCCGATCCGCACCGTTTCGATCCCGACCGCTTTGCCGATGCCAAAGCCATCGACCGTTTCGCCTATCTGCCCTTCGGTGGTGGCCCGCGCATCTGCATCGGCGCCTCTTTCGCGCTGCAGGAAGCGGTAATCATCCTCGCAACACTTCTGGCCCGGTTCCGCTTCACCGAAGTCCCGGGCCGGACGCCGAAACCCGTTCTGATCCTGACGCTGCGACCGGAGGGCGGCGTCTGGCTGAATGTCGCCGAGGACTGAGAGAAATTCACGAATTTTCCCCCTTATGCCGCGAAGCGGCTACCCTAATCTGATTGCTGAAGCGTTATTTCTGGGGGAATTCAGATGAGTCTTATGGGAACTCTGGCCAAGGTCGCCATCGGAGTCGCCGTCGCCAAAGGTGTCGGCAGCATGATGCAACGGCGGGGCGAGGGGCCGCTGGGCGGGCAGATGTCCGGCGGGAGCGGCACCGGGCTGGAAGACATGCTGGGCGAGATTCTCGGCGGACGGTCCTCGCAGCGGACAGGGACCTCGCGCGGCGACGGTGGAATTTTCGGCGGCTCGGGCGGTGGCCTTGGCGATTTCATGGAAGAGTTGGGAAACTACGCGCCGGGACAATCCACCGGCCGCGGCGGTACGACCCGCAGCAGCGGCGGTGGCCTTGATGATCTGATCGGCAGTCTTGGCGGTGGCAGCGGCGGCGGCAGTCTTGGCGATATTCTGGGCGGTGTACTTGGCGGCGCACTGGGCGGCGCTGCAACGAAACGTGGCGGCGGTTTCGGCGAGATTCTGAACGAGTCGCTTGGCAATTGTGGCGAACCGAAAACCCGGCCGACACAGGAACAGGACGCCGTGGCGGGCCTGATGCTGCGTGCAATGATTCAGGCGGCGAAGTCGGACGGTCGGGTCGATGCCCGGGAACAGGAAAAACTGCTCGGCAATCTCGGAGACGTGTCGCCCGAGGAAAAGCGTTTCGTCGAGGCGGAGTTGCGCTCGCCGGTCGATGTTCAGGGGCTTGCGCGGCAGGTGCCGAACGGGCTTGAGGCGCAGGTCTACACGATGTCGGTCATGGGCATCGACCTCGATAATCGTAAGGAGGCGGAATATCTGCATGATCTGGCGACGGCGCTTCAGATCGACCGGAGGCAGGTCAACCATATCCACACACGGCTTGGGATTCCCGTGCTTTACGGCTGATTGAGAGAAGCGGGGTGGTGGGTTTAAACCCACCTTACCAGGCAGAAATTCCATGTCTGTCAAGCGTCGGAAACTTTTCCGACAAAAATACTCAAGAATCTCTTGACCGGAGATCGCGGTGCCCGCTATGCCATCCGCGAACACGGTTTGAAGGAGATAATGATGGCCGATTCCCCCAACTCCCCCCGCAAGGTCGAACCGCGCCGCTGGTCCGCGCTGACCATGGCAGGTGCCGCTTTCGGCATCGCGATCGCCGGGCAGGCGCAGGCCGCCGGAAACGTCGGGTTAGACATGCAGGGGCCTGAGAAACTCTGGCTCGCCCAATCCGAGAGCGATGAGGCGGGCGAAGGCGGTGAAGGGGGCGAGGCCGGTCATGCCGAAGACATGGACGCGGCCGTCGAACTCCTGACCGATCTCGGCCTCATCGAAGGCCATCTGCGCGCCGGTATCGCGCTCTATCAGGCCGGGCTTGCCGATCAGGCAATCACCCATATGAAACACCCGCAAAGCGAGATCTACACCGAGCTTGAGGTGCATCTCGATCAATTCGGCGCGCCCGGTTTCGCCGAAGAACTGACCGCATTGGCAACGGCTGTCGAAGGTGGCGCACCTGTTGGGGATGCTGAAGCCGCTTTTGCAGCCGTCCTGACCAAGATCGAAGAGGCGCGCGACCATGCCCAAGCGGGTGAGGCCGGGGAAGCTGCGTCGGTGCTTGGCCTCGTCCGGGTGGCGGCAGAGGAATACCATATCGGTATTGTCGATGGCGCGGTGTCGAACCTGCACGAATATCAGGATGCCTGGGGCTTCGTGCAGGTCGCACGCTCTGTTGCCGAACATATGGCGAGCGAAGACGACGCCGCTGAAAGCGCATTCGGTGAAAAGACCCTTGCCGCGCTGTCCGAACTCGACACCGCCCTGCCCGGCGTTTCACCCGAGGGCAAACCGCTTGGCGATGCCGGGATGCTGCTGACAGCGGCGGCCAGGATCGAACTCGCAGCCTATGCGCTGAAGTAGACCCATGTTCATCGCAATCGACGGCGTTCTGAACGCCAGCGACGTGGCGGCCCTGAAAGGGGCCGCCGAAACGCTTTCCTTCGCCGATGGTCGTGCCACGGCGGGCAAGATCGCGCGTGAGATCAAGGCCAACGATCAGGCGCTACCCTCGCCGGAACTGGAAGCCATTCAGGCCAAGGTTACGGCGGCACTGATGGCGCATCCGGTCTTCCTCTCCGCTGCGCGACCAAAGGCGATGACCAAACTGATCCTCTCGCGCTACCGCGAAGGCCAGACCTATGGCATGCATGTCGATGACGCGCTGATGCAGGGGCTCAGGACCGACCTGTCGTTCACCCTCTTCCTCAACGATCCCGAAAGCTACGACGGTGGCGCGCTGATCGCCGCCGACACGGCCGAGGAACGCGCCTTCAAACTTGCCCCGGGCGAATTGATCCTCTATCCCTCGACCACGCTCCACCGGGTGGAGCCGGTCAAGTCAGGCACGCGGTTTTGCATCGTCGGCTGGGTGCAAAGCTGGATTCGCGACGCGGGCCAGCGCGAGGTTCTCTTCGATCTCGACCGCGCGATCGCGGAGGTCCATGCGCGCGAGGGCAAATCCGCGCTGCTCGACACACTCACCAAAACCCGGTCAAACCTGATCCGGATGTGGGCGGCCTGAGCCTTCTTCATTGCGAAAATACCCCCGCCGGCGGCAACCCGCCGAGCGGGGTCTCAATGCCCCCGAGGCGGCCCCCTTCTCAGGAAAACCGGTTGTCGCGCGGGAACCCATGTGGTGGTGCCTTGCCGACACCGGCGCGGCGCGCGATCCAGTCGGCCATGTCCTCGGTTCTTGTATTGCCGTTCGACATCGCCCAGCTCAGCCCATCGGCGAGGGCAAATGTCGTCACGTCCGACAGGCCACCATCAAGCTCCAGCACACCCTGCCGCCCGCGCGCCATGTTGTATTTCTGAAGCCGCACGCCCTTGCCACGCGTCATCTCGGGTAATTCAGCGAGCGGGAAGACCAGAAGCTTGCGGTTCTTCGAGACGATGGCGACATGATCGCCCACGATGGGCTTGCAGACGGCCAGCTTATTGCCTTCAGCAAGGTTCATCACCTGTTTGCCCGCCCGGGTCTGGGCGACGATCTCATCGGACGGAACCGTGAACCCCTCGCCCGCGGTCGAGGCGACGATGAAGCGTTCGCCGGGCCGGTGCACCAGCAGGGTCACGATATCGGCCTCGTTCGGCAGGTCGACCATCAGCCGCACCGGCTCGCCCATGCCTCGCCCGCCGGGCAGGTTGGCGCCCAGAAGCGTGTAAAAGCGGCCGTTGGTCCCTGCCAGAAGGATCTTGTCGGTCGTCTCGGCATGGAAGACAAAGCGGCCCTCGTCGCCGTCCTTGAACTTGACCTCGGCATCGAGCGGCTGATGCCCCTTCATCGCCCGGATCCAGCCCATCTTCGAACAGATGACCGTGATCGGCTCCCGCTCGATCATCGCCTCCAGCGGCACCTCTTCCACTTCGCCCGCCTCGGCAAACGTCGTGCGCCGCGCGCCGCCGGGCGCGTCCTTGCCGAACTGCTTTTGAACGTCACGAAGCTCGCCCGCGATCTTTTTCCACTGAAGGCTTTCGTCGTTTAGCAGGTCGTCAAGTTCCGCGCGCTCGCGCATCAACTCGTCCTGTTCCTTCAGGAGTTCCATTTCCTCAAGCTTGCGCAAGCTGCGCAGGCGCATGTTGAGGATCGCCTCGACCTGCACCTCGCTCAGCCCATCCTCGGTATGAGGCAAAGATAGAGGCGAGACATAATCGTGTTCCGACGTCGCGCGGGTCTGCTTGCGCGACCAGTCCTCGGCCATCAACGCGGCCTTGGGATCGGCGTCGTAGCGGATGATGTCGATGACCCGGTCGAGATTCAGGAAGGCGGTGATGAAACCTTCGAGCACTTCCAGTCGGTGGTCGATCTTGTCCATCCGGTGCTGTGACCGGCGGATCAGCACGTCCTGCCGGTGCGACAGGAAGGCGCGCAAAACCTCTTTAAGCGAACAGACCTTGGGCACCCGCCCGTCGATCAGCACGTTCATGTTGAGCGAAAACCGCGTCTCAAGGTCCGAGTTGCGAAAGAGCATGCCCATCAGCATCTCGGGGTCGACGTTCTTCGAGCGCGGTTCCAGCACGATGCGGATATCGTCGGCGCTCTCGTCGCGGACATCGGCCAGCAAGGGCACCTTCTTGGTCTGGATCACCTCGGCCAGTCGTTCGATCAGCTTCGACTTCTGCACCTGATAGGGGATCTCGGTGACGACAATCTGCCAGGTGCCCCGCCCCTGATCCTCAACCGCCCAGCGCGCCCGGGTGCGGAAGCTGCCGCGCCCGGTAAGGTACGCCTCGCGCATCGCCTCTTTCGTCTCGACGATAACGCCGCCGGTCGGGAAATCCGGCCCTTTCACATATTCCAGCAGCGTGTCGTCGCGGACGAGTTCAGAGTTCTTGGCCTTGGCCAGATGCACGCAGGCCTCGATCAGTTCATCGAGGTTGTGCGGCGGGATGTTCGTCGCCATGCCGACCGCGATACCCGAGGCGCCGTTCGCCAGAAGGTTCGGAAAGGCGGCGGGCAGCACGACCGGCTCTTCCAACGTACCGTCATAGTTGGGGCGAAAGTCGACCGCGTTTTCGGCGAGCCCTTCCATCAACGCCTCGGAGGCCGCCGTCAGGCGGGCCTCGGTATAACGGCTGGCGGCCGGGTTATCGCCATCGATATTGCCGAAGTTTCCCTGACCGTCGACCAGCGGGTAGCGCACGTTGAAGTCCTGTGCGAGCCGCGCCATCGCATCATAGATCGCGGCATCTCCATGGGGGTGATAGTTCCCCATCACATCGCCCGAGATCTTTGCCGATTTACGGAACCCGCCGGTCGAGGATAGCTTCAGTTCCCGCATTGCAAAGAGGATACGCCGGTGGACCGGCTTCAACCCGTCACGCGCATCGGGCAGCGCCCGGTGCATGATCGTCGACAAAGCATAGGTCAGATAACGCTCGCCGATCGCCCGGGCGAGCGGTTCGGAGGTCGTGGCGGGCAGGATGTTGCGGTCTTCGGAGTCGTTGCTCATGCATGTTGTGTAGTTCGGCGGCTGCATCCGGTCCAGCCGGAATTTCCGAACAAAGGGGGAGCCGTGCGCGGATTTTCCCCTGCCGCCACCTGCCCACCCGCCGCTATCCCGGAAGAGTTAGTTGGTTTGGAGAGGTCATGTTCCGGCTCGCAATATTCATAGGCTTCGTCGTGTTTCTCTATCTGGTTGGACAGCAGCACGCTCTCGAACCCTCGGCCAAACCAACCCATCCGAGACTGGAGATCAGTTCCATCTGACCGCTCGCGGGAACCGCGCGTTCGCCATGCGAGTTGTCATGCCGTGCGCCGGATACTGGATGCCATATGATACGCCTTATCAAATTCTCTTCGATCCTCGTTGTCGCTTTGATTGCAGTCGGACTTTTATCGGGCCGCAGCGATCCAAGCGACGATGCCAAGCCCGCATTTGACCGAACGACAGAAAACCTCGTCTCGTCCATCACCGATCAGTTCTCGCTGGAAGCCGCCGCACCCCACCCCGCAGAGCCGGACATGGTCGCAACCTCGCCTCAGGTCAAAGCGCATCGGCGGCTGGCCGTTGCGGGCGTCACTCCACAGCCCGAAGTCATCAGGGCCGAACTTCTCCCCCCGCGCTCAGACAAATTGATTGCAATACGGACCGGGTTGAAGTTCGCTGACCCGGCTTCCGTTTTTGCTGTTGAAAACCGGAAAGAGACTCCCGTTCGGGAACCGGGAACGAACGACATACCTGCTGAAAACGCCCCGCTTTGGAAGGTTACAGCCAGCCGTCTGAATGTGCGCACGGGTCCATCTGCAAACGATGCCGCAATCGGAGCCATCACGCGCGGAACGGTCGTCGCGGTGATCGGGTCCGAGTTATCGGGCTGGCTCCCAATCCGCGCGACGGAACCTGAGCTTGAGGGCTACGTCGCCCAGCGCTTCCTGGCACCTGCCGACAACTGACATGCTACGACGCCGGGTTAGAATTCGCTGGCCTGCATGAACCGCGTTGCGCCACGGGCCCGGAGACGGTAGCGAAATGGTCGAAAGGCAGGCCTCATGACGCGATCCATTCTCATCACTGGCTGTTCCTCCGGCATCGGCTACGACGCCGCCCACGGGCTGAAACGCGCGGGCTGGCGTGTTTTTGCGACCTGCCGGAAGGAAGAGGATTGCGAGCGGTTGCGCGGCGAAGGGCTGGAAAGCTTCCTGCTCGACTACACCGACGAGGCGACGATTGATGCGGCGTTGAACGAGGCGTTGAGCCGCACCGGCGGCACTCTGGACGCTGTTTTCAACAATGGCGCTTATGGCTGCCCCGGCGCGGTGGAGGATCTGCCGACGGGCGCTTTGCGCGAAATCTTTGAGACCAATCTCTTCGGCTATCACGAACTGACCCGCCGGATCGTGCCGGTGATGCGCAAGCAGGGGCATGGAAGGATCATCAACTGCTCGTCGGTTCTGGGTTTCGTGCCGATGCGCTGGCGCGGTGCCTATGTCGCGACGAAATATGCGCTCGAAGGGCTGACCGAATGCTTCCGGCTCGAAATGGCCGATACGCCAATCCACGTGATCCTGATCCAGCCGGGCCCGATAACCAGCCGCATCCGGGTCAATTCGATCCCGCATTTTGAACGCTGGATAGACTGGGAAAACTCGCCCCGTGCCGAGCAATACCGGAATTCGCTTCTCCTGCGGCTTTACAAGGACAAGACCAAACCCGACAGGTTCGAATTGCCCGCCTCGGCGGTTACGGCGAAACTTATCCGGGCGCTGGAGGCTGCGAATCCTGCACCGCGCTATTTCGTGACGACGCCGACCTATCTGATGAACGCCGCGCGGCGCTTGCTTCCGACGCGGACGCTTCTGTGGTTGACCGGGCGCAGTTGACGCGACGGGTCGCCGCATCCATTGCGCTGGCATCCAACACGCCTGCGGAGTAGAAAGCGGCCAACCGGAGGTGCGCATGGCCAACGATCCCCTATTCCTCATCGCGGCGGGCGCCTGTTTCGTCGTCCTGATCATCCTGATGATCGGCATTGGCGGATTTGCCAAGGGTGGCGATTTCAACCGCAAGCATGCCAACCGGATCATGCGGTACCGCATCATCGCGCAGGCGGTGGCGGTCGTTTTGATCCTGATGTTCGTCTTCCTTTCCGGTCGGGGAGGTCTCTGACATGGTCGTCCTCAACAAGATTTATACCCGGACTGGCGACAAGGGCGAAACTGCGCTCGGCGACGGCACGCGGGTGGCCAAATACTCGATGCGGGTCGCTGCTTATGGCACGGTCGACGAAACCAATTCCGTCCTCGGCCTCGCCCGGCTTCACGCAACGGGCGAGATGGACGCCGCCCTCGCCCGCATCCAGAACGACCTCTTCGACCTCGGCGCGGATCTCTGCCGCCCCGAGATGGAGAAGGACGGCGAAGCGGGCTATCCGGTCCTGCGGATGGTCGACAGCCAGGTTGTCCGGCTTGAGGCAGAAATCGACGCGATGAACGCCAGATTGGAAGCCCTGCGCAGTTTCATCCTACCCGGTGGGTCGGCCCTTGCCGCGCACCTGCATCTCGCGCGCACCGTCTCGCGCCGGGCAGAGCGCATGGCGGTCGAACTCGCCACAATGGAATCGGTGAACGGGGCCGCGGTGAAGTATCTCAACCGCCTGTCGGACTGGTTCTTCGTTGCCGCCCGCATCGCCAATGACGACGGCCGCGCCGATGTACTTTGGGTTCCCGGTGCGAACCGCTGACCAGATCCGTAGGGTGGGTTTAAAACCCACCCTACTTCGGGAACGCGTTCACGCCGGTTGCCACAACTCGATCGGATTACCCTCGGGGTCGTGAATACGGGCGAAGCGTCCGATTCCCTCCATCGTCATTTCATGACTGACCGCAATGTCTGCATCGCACAGCTGGGTCAGCATCCTGTCCAGATCAGCCACCCGGAAATTCAGCATGAATGCCTTTTCCACCGGGAAATAGTCCGTATCGGCGGAAAACGGGGCAAAGACCACCACGCCTTCATCGCTGCGCCAGGGCTGCATCTCCATATCGGTCGGCGCGGGGTTGATCCCCAGATGATCAGAATACCATGTCTTGAGGGCGTCCGGGTCCCGGACGCGAAAAAAGACCCCGCCAATTCCGGTCACTCTTTCCATGGCGATCCTCCCTCAACCACTCCTGCATTTCTATCACGCGACGGCCTCTGAGGCACCTCGTGTCAAAACGTGGCGTCGATGCGACAAAGCGCGTCGATTTTACACTGTTTTCGCAGCCGCAGAACCGCTAAGGGACGTCCGGGAGCTTTTCTTGCCGCCCGAGTGCGGGCGGCTTCGGTATTAAGGGAGATCAAGCCCATGAAGGTACTCGTGCCTGTCAAGCGGGTGATCGACTACAACGTGAAGGTTCGCGTGAAAGCGGACGGATCGGGTGTCGATCTCGCCAACGTAAAAATGTCGATGAACCCGTTCGACGAGATTGCCGTCGAAGAGGCGATCCGCATCAAGGAACGCGGTGAGGCCGAAGAGATCATCGTGGTCTCCATCGGCGTCAAGCAGGCGCAGGAAACTTTGCGCACCGCGCTGGCCATGGGCGCCGACCGCGCGATCCTGATCGAAGCGGCCGACGACGTTCATACCGATATCGAGCCTCTCGCGGTTGCGAAGCTCCTGAAAGCCGTTGTGGAAGCCGAACAGCCCGGCATCGTTCTCTGCGGCAAGCAGGCGATCGACAACGACATGAACGCCACCGGCCAGATGCTGTCGGCTCTGCTCGGCTGGTCGCAGGCCGCTTTCGCGTCCGAACTGAAGCTGGAAGGCGACAGCGCTGTCGTGACCCGCGAGGTCGATGGCGGTCTGCAGACGATCAAGGTCAAGATGCCTGCCATCGTGACGGTCGACCTGCGCCTGAACGAACCCCGCTACGCTTCCCTGCCGAACATCATGAAGGCGAAGAAGAAGCCGCTGGAAGAGAAAACCGCCGCCGATTACGGCGTCGATGTCACGCCGCGCCTGACCATCGTCAAAACGACGGAACCGGCGGGCCGCAAGGCCGGCGTCAAAGTGGGCTCGGTCGACGAGCTGATTGCGAAACTCAAAGACGAAGCGGGGGTGATCTGATGGCTGTTCTTCTCCTGGGTGAAGTGACCGACGGTCAGCTTTCCGTCGATGCCACCGCGAAGGCGCTGACCGCTGCCAAGATGCTTGGCGACGTGACCGTGCTCTGCGCCGGTGCCAAGGCTGCCGATGCGGCGGCCGAGGCCGCGAAACTTGACGGCGTGAAGAAGGTGCTTTGCGCCGAGGACGCTTCGCTCGGCCATCGTCTGGCCGAACCGACCGCGGCGCTGATCGTCTCGATCGCCGGTGACTATTCGCACATCGTCGCCCCGGCGACGACCGATGCGAAGAACGTGCTGCCGCGCGTCGCCGCCCTTCTCGACGTGATGGTCATCTCGGACGTCTCCGGCGTCGTAGACGCCGACACGTTTGAGCGCCCGATCTATGCCGGTAACGCAATCCAGACGGTGAAGTCCTCGGACGGAAAGAAAGTTGTCTCGATCCGCACCTCGACATTCGATCCGGCCGGTGCCGGTGGTTCGGCCCCGGTCGAAACCATCTCGGCAGCCGCCAATCCGGGCCTTTCGGAATGGGTTGAGGACAAAGTCGCGGCCAGCGACCGTCCGGAACTGACCTCTGCCGGAATCGTCGTCTCGGGCGGCCGCGGCGTCGGCAGCCAGGCTGACTTCGCCCTGATCGAGAAGCTCGCCGACAAGCTCGGCGCCGCCGTGGGCGCCTCGCGCGCTGCCGTTGACTCGGGCTATGCCCCGAACGACTGGCAGGTCGGCCAGACCGGCAAGGTCGTCGCCCCGCAGCTCTATGTCGCCATCGGCATCTCGGGTGCGATCCAGCACCTTGCGGGCATGAAGGACAGCAAGGTCATCGTCGCGATCAACAAGGACGAAGAGGCGCCGATCTTCCAGGTCGCCGATTACGGCCTTGTCGCCGACCTCTTCGCCGCCGTGCCGGAACTGACCGACAAGCTCTGAGCATCAGGACATCGATCGGAAAAGGCCCGCTGATCAGCGGGCCTTTTCTGTTTCATTCGCCTTTACGCCTTCAACACCCGCCTCAGGACAGGCGCCAAAGCCTCTGCCACTTCTTCATGCACCCTGGGTCCGGGCATCGCTGCGGCTGCCGGTTCTTCGAGCGGCGCAAATCTCATGTCCTCGGTGCCGCAATTGCGCGCAGCAGAACTTGGCGTGACATGAACAAGTTCCGTCGCGAAAGGACGGATCGACGCCACCATTTCATCATCAACCATCAGCGGTTCGGGTCCGAGATCGTCCTGTCCATCCTGCCTTGACCCTGATATCCAGAGCAGCACCGTCTTGCCCTCGATTTTCTGCAGCAGAGTCCGCATGCGCGCGGTCCAGGCAGATTTCAACTCGTCCTCGACCAGCGCGAATTTCTCTTCCGACACCGCCTTCAGCGC
The DNA here is from genome assembly GCF_025751495.1 of Albidovulum litorale. Lineage (GTDB taxonomy): Bacteria > Pseudomonadota > Alphaproteobacteria > Rhodobacterales > Rhodobacteraceae > Albidovulum > Albidovulum litorale. Next base: position 462,124 of record NZ_JAOWKZ010000002.1, read on the forward strand.
CGAGAGCATGTGCCGGGTGAAGTGGAATTCGGTGAAGTCCACCTCTCGGAAAACCGTCTTCATCAGGTTCGAAGCACGCAGAAACCGGTCATTGCGGCGCGGATGGACCGCGTAGAACCGGTTCGACATGTTCTGCGCGCCCATAAGCTGGATCACCGTCACCTTCGCCCTTGAACAGGCGTCGATGATCACCGGTTCGTTCGCGAAGACATCGGCCCCGGCATTCACGTAGCCGAAATTCACCACTGCGAGGTCCAGCATGCCTTCCAGCAATGTCGGGAAAGGCTCCACGACGAACTTGCCATAGGTCTCGGTCCCACCCAGCACGGCAGCGTAAGCGCCTTCAAGCCTGCGCCGCGGCCCCCGGAACAAAAGCTTTGATTGCCCGTACCGGCAGGGATAGTAGTCCAGCGATCCTTCGCTGGCATATTCGTAGGCCATTGATCCCACCCTTCTTGATATTCACCCGAGGACGAATCTGCGGCATGAGTCTTGCCAAAAGCCTAAACCTACAATTCGAACGGTCCGTTCGCCTGCTTATGCCTTGCACCCGGCACAGAGGGGTGCCTATGGTCATGCGCAACAGCAAAGTGAGGATCGGGCAATGAACGTGGCATCGGTGGGCATCGTCGGCGCGGGTCAGATGGGCAACGGTATTGCCCATGTCTTTGCATTGGCCGGTTTCGACGTACTGATGACCGATGTCAGCCAGGAGGCGCTCGACAAGGCGGTGGCGCTGGTTGACCGCAACATGGAACGGCAGGTCAGCCGCGACAAGATCAGCGCTGCGGACAAGAAAGCGGCCATGGGCCGGATCAAGACGACGCTTAAACTGGCCGATCTTGGCAAGACGGATCTGGTGATTGAGGCCGCGACCGAACGCGAGACGGTCAAGCAGGCGATCTTCGAGGACCTTTTGCCGCATCTGAAGCCCGAGACGATCCTGACCTCGAACACATCGTCGATCTCGATCACCAGGCTCGCTTCGCGCACCGATCGGCCTGAGAAATTCATGGGGTTCCATTTCATGAACCCGGTGCCGGTCATGCAGCTTGTCGAACTGATCCGGGGGATCGCCACTGACGAGAAAACCTATCAGACGCTGGTGAAAGTGGTCGAGAAGCTCGGCAAGACCGCAGCTTCGGCCGAGGATTTCCCCGCTTTCATCGTCAACCGCATCCTGATGCCGATGATCAACGAGGCGGTTTATACGCTGTACGAAGGAGTCGGTAGCGTGAAGTCGATAGACGAGAGCCTGAAGCTCGGCGCAAACCATCCGATGGGTCCGCTGGAACTGGCCGATTTTATCGGACTCGATACCTGTCTGGCGATCATGAACGTGCTGCATGAAGGGCTAGCGGATACGAAATACCGTCCCTGCCCGCTTCTGACGAAGTATGTTGAGGCAGGATGGCTTGGCCGCAAGACCCAGCGCGGTTTTTACGATTATCGCGGCGAAATTCCGGTTCCGACACGGTAACGAAGCAGCCGGGTCAAACAATTATTCTTTAAAATTTTTCCGCACCCGCAGGGAGCGCCCGGTTTCGGAAAACCTTGTTTCAAGATTTATCTGAAAGCCCTACTCGCCCAAGGCAAGCGTGGTTTCCCTGAGCCAAGCCAGCAACTCGCGCGTGTCCCCGGTGTGGGCTTTCAGTTCCTCAGGTGTAATTGGTTGGCCAATAACAGGCGCCTGTGGCTTGTAGAGTGCCTTGCGGATCTCGTGCAGCAGAAGGCCCTGACGGACGGTCGCCGAGATCTTGTCGGCTGCATGGTAGAGCCGCGTATTGCGGCCAGGGAAGAAGATCGGCAGCACCGTTGCACCTGAACGCAAGACCATCTTCGCGGTGAAGGGGTTCCATTCCGGTTCAATCACCGGGCCGAACATGGTCTTGCTGGTGGCGACCTTTCCGGCAGGAAACAGAATGATCACCCCGCCGTTTTTCAGATGCGCCATGCAGGTGTTCCGCATCTCAAGGCTCTGCTCGCGGGCGTTTTCCTCATGCGGAAACGGCACCGGCAGCATGAACTCCTCGATCTCCGGAATGCCGGTCAGAAGCGAGCGGGTAAGGATCTTGTAGTCGGTCCTTACCCTGCCGACGAGTTCGCCCATGATCAGCCCGTCGACAAGCCCGTGGGGATGGTTTGCGACGACGACGAGCGGCCCCTCTTTCGGGATAAGCGCAACCTGTTCCTCGGGCGTCAGGACATCGATTCCCATAGCCTGCATGGCCTTGGTGAAGAACGGTTGACCGAACGGCACGCCCGAGCGTTCGAATTCACGAATCTTGCGGATCAGATGCAGTTTGCCCGTCATCCACTCTATCACGCGGATGGTGCCCGCCTTGTACGGGTTGGTGAACGTGCCCGCATAGGACAGGCGCCGCATCTCATAGGGTTTCGAAGCGGCTTCGCGGCGTTCGTGCTGGGGCGTTTTGTGCAGTATTCCGGGGTCCTCCGATTGCGGGCCCGGGTGGCTCAGTAATCTTCCCCGAAGCGGTTGGCAACCAGCGCTTCAAGCGCCTCGGCGAGTTCCGCCGCGTCATTGCCGCTAGTCCGGACTTCGATCACCGTGCCCCTTGAGGCCGCCAACATCAAGAGCCCCATGATCGAATCGCCCGAAACGCTCATCCCGTCCTTGCTGACCTCTGCGCTGGCGTCATGGGCCTCGACGACCTCGACGAACTTGGCAGAGGCGCGGGCATGCAGGCCCTTTTCGTTGACGATCTTCAGATTTCGCGCCGTCGCAGTGCCTGTTGTCATTGGCTGGCCTGTCCCGAACCCACGTAGCAGTTGATATATTTGCGCCCCGCATCCAGGGCTGATGCCGCGGCCTGCGGCACCGGCAGGTGGCGCGATTTTGCAAGCTTGATCAACATCGGCAAATTCGCACCGTAAAGGATCTGGCGGTCGTCACTGACGCAGGCGCAGAGGCTGAGATTGGAGGGAGAACCACCGAACATGTCGGTCACGACGACCACACCCTCGCCGGTGTCAACGGCGTCGGCGGCAGAACAGATCTCCGCCTGTTTGGCGGCGCGGTCATGATCCTCTTCGATCGAGATCGCGCGGATGCCCTGCTGCTTGCCCACGACATGCTCAACCGCGGAAAGATACTCCCGCGCCAAGCCGCCATGCGCGACGATCACGATCCCGATCACGCCTTTTCACCTTGTACAGAATCCGGGACCCCACCGCCCCGCCGTTCCAATTCCCGGTGCCTCTTAGACACCCGCCAACCGGCCTCCGCAAGCGCTTTGGCCATTTTTTCCGCAACGGCAACCGACCTGTGTTGCCCTCCGGTACACCCAAAACCGATGGCAAGATGGCTTTTGCCCTCGTCGACCTGTGCCGGCAGGAGCAGCAGGAGCAGGTCGCGGACCTGATCGAAAAAGGCCGAAAAGCGTTGATCCGATTCGACGTAGTGCACAACGGCCGGATCACGACCGTCGAGTGAGCGCAATGCGCCTTCCCAATGCGGGTTCTTCAGAAACCGGCAGTCGAACATCATGTCGAGCCCGCGCGGCACGCCGCGCTTGTACGAAAAGGAATGAACAGAGACAGCGATCTGGCTTGTCTGCCCCTGCCCGAAGATCCGGGCGATCTCGGCCTTAAGGTCGTGGGGTGATTGATCGGTTGTGTCGATCAGAATCTCGGCCCGCGCCCGGATCGGAACCAACAAGTCGATCTCGCGCGCCACCCCTGCGGCCGGAGTTTCGGCATCTGCCAGCGGATGGCGGCGTCGGGTTTCGCCGTAACGGCGGACGAGTTCATCGGGCTGACAGTCAAGATAGAGAACCTCCGGCGCGGCATCGGGCAACCGGGTCAGCCGGTCGATTAGTTCGATCAAGGCGGTTGCCGAAAAATCTCGGTTCCGAACATCGATGCCAAGCGCGACGGGCCGTCCAAGCGGCGGGCCGTCCATCAGGCGCGGAATGAGGCTGAAAGGGAGGTTGTCGATCACCTCGTAGCCAAGATCCTCTAATGCATGAATCGCGGTGGAGCGCCCCGCCCCCGAAGGACCCGTGACCAGAACGATCCGCTGACCACCGTTTGCACCTGTACCGTCCGCCAATCCTGTCATCTCTGTCATGCTGCCCGACCTGCCTTAAGATATTGCAGGATTGCGGCTGGAAAATGGGGGCTCTCGATCCTGTGAAGAAGCGGCAATTCCACACCCAGCACGGAATGGGTGCGCAAAGGCGGCAATCGTTCGCTTTCCAGATGGGCAAGATCGACGGCAAGGGCGAGCCGCGCTACGGCAAGTGTTTCGGCCCGCAACAGGCCGACACCCCGCGCTTCTATCTTGCCACGGATAGCCTCGGGCGCGGTGGCGACGGCGACACCGTCGCGCGTTGCGACCGCTGTCCGGTCATCCGCCACGAGATCGCAACCAAGCGCCATCAGCTGAAGTGCAAGGCCCGACTTGCCACTGCCTGAAGGGCCGAAAATCAGCACGCCGCGCCCGGCCAGCGCGACACAGCTTGCATGCAGGATCATCGCCCGGGTCTCTTTTCCGCTCACACCGGAAGGCCCACGACGAAACGGGCGCCCAGCGGTTCAGACGTGATATCGGCATCGGTTGGCCGGATATTTTCGGCCCAGATCACCCCGCCATGCGCCTCGACGATCTGTTTGGAGATGGCAAGGCCAAGGCCGGAATGTTCCCCGAACTGACCCGGTGGACGTTCCGAATAGAACCGCTTGAAGATCTTGGTCAGTGCCTGATCCGGAATGCCCGGTCCGGTATCCTCGACGACGATCAGCACCCGGTTTTCGCGTTTGCGGGTCCAAACCCGCACCGCGTCCCCTTCCTGGCAGAAGGAAATCGCGTTCGAGATAAGGTTGACGAAGACCTGCGCCAGACGACCTTCAAGCCCGGTGATCATGATCGGCTTGCTCGGCAGGTCCGAGATGAAGTCGACACCTTTTTCGTGGGCCTCATTGCCAAGGTAATCGGTAATGCTGCCCAGCATCTTGAGAAGGTTGAACTCCTCCTCTTCTTCCTTGACCAGTTCGCTGTCCAGCCGCGAGGCGTTGGAAATGTCGCTGACCAGACGGTCGAGCCGCCGGATGTCGTGGTCGATGACATCAAGCAGCTTGGTGCGCTGATCCTCGCGCTTGGCGACACGCATCGTGCCAACGGCCGAACGGAGCGAGGCAAGCGGGTTCTTGATCTCGTGCGCAACATCGGCGGCAAACTGTTCATTTGATTCAATGCGTTCGTACAACGCAGTCACCATTCCGCGCATCGCCCCTGACAGGCGCCCGATTTCATCCGGCCGGGCGGTCAGGTCGGGGATACGGACGCGCGACGGCGACATTTTGCGGGCGTTCTTGTCGCGGCCGATTTCGGCAGCGGCGGCAAGATCGGACAGTGGGTTGGCAATGGTCGAGGCAAGCACCAGGCTCAGTCCGATCGAGACGATGATGGCGATGACGAACATCTGCAGCACCTGTTCGCGTTCGACGCGGACAAGCTGGTCAATCTCGCCGGCGACGGACGTGATGGCAACCACACCGATAATCTTACCATCGTGCCGGATCGGAGTGGCAGCGGTAAAGATCGCTTCACCCGCCTTGTCGCGACCGGTCCGGATCTGGGTCTGACCGGCCAAGGCCGCGGGCACCAACTCGCGCGCCAAATCCTCCCCACCCCTAATCGGGTCAAGTTCGTGCGTGGGCGCAAGGATCCCGGCAATGCCTTCCCAAATCGAATTGAGAATGTCGGTAATCAGTGTCGAACGGTGATCTCGGCTCAGGCCTTCCACGACCTCGGAATCAGGGCGCTCCATCCCGACTGAAGTTACGACCAGATGTTCAAGAGGATCGAAGATAAACAGTTCCGCGCCATCCGACAATTCGATCCTGCGAACGGTGCGCAGAGGGTCGATGCCGACCCCGGCCGAAAGGCTTACTTCCCCCCGATCCGGAAGCTGGGCTTCAAACACATTCGCGATAAGCTGCGCCTCGGCCACGAGCCCGCTTTCGCGCTGCAATACCAGACTGTCGCGGAACGGGTTGAGATACAGCACACCCGCGACCAGCACGATCATTGCCATCAGATTGAAGGTGATGATCTTGCGCGCCAGCGGCGAGCGGTTGAGCGAGATGAAGCCGCGCCGTTCTCTGCCTTCGCGGAGTTCGGATTCTACAATCCCGTCGGGTGCGGTCCAGTCCTCTCCAAGGACGACATCCGCGCGACGTGAATCAGGTTGATCGCGCAAGCCGATCCTCGACATCCGGGTCATTCTTCGTTGTAGCGATACCCGATTCCGTAGAGCGTTTCGATGGCGCTGAAATCGTCATCCACGGTGCGCATCTTCTTTCTGAGCCGTTTGATATGGCTGTCAATCGTGCGGTCGTCGACATAGACCTGATCGTCATAGGCCACATCCATCAACTGATCGCGGCTTTTGACGAAGCCAGGCCGCTGGGCCAATGCCTGCAACAGCAAGAACTCGGTGACGGTCAGCGCGACATCGCGACCCTTCCAGGTTACCGAATGGCGCAGCGGGTCCATCGTAAGGGCGCCGCGCGTCATGATCTTGGTTTCCTCGGTCGTCGCGACCTCACCCGACTCGATCGCTTCCTGACGGCGCAGAAGCGCACGGATGCGTTCGACAAGAAGCCGCTGCGAGAACGGCTTTTTCACATAGTCGTCCGCGCCCATACGCAGACCCAGAACCTCGTCGATCTCATCATCCTTTGATGTCAGAAAGATGACTGGCATCGACGTTTTCTGACGCAGCCGCTGCAGCAGGTCCATGCCGTCCATCCGCGGCATCTTGATATCCAGGACGGCCATATCCGGCAGACGCTTGTTGAACGCGTCGAGCGCGGATTGCCCGTCGTTATAGGTTTCAACCTCGAACCCTTCGGCTTCGAGTGTCATGGCGACTGATGTCAGGATGTTCCTGTCATCGTCGACCAGCGCGATCCTCGACATGTCGATATCCCTTGTACTGCTCACGAATGCCTTTGTTTTCCTATCATATTCCATCTTACGCATCGCAGAAGCAACCGATATGTGCGAATCGGGCCCTTGCGGCGAATCAGGTCTGCCGAAAAAACTACGACATTGACCAATTTGCCGCACTTTCGGGCATCGTTGCCATTTCGCCGCCGATCCGCCGGGCATGATTGCGCTAAACTCCGAATGATGGCGCTAACCGGAACAAAGCCTTCTGTTCCATACTTTTACGGGCATGATATAGGGGCCGTGTCAGCCCCGGTCCGGGGGCTGACCGACGCCCCTGGCAGGCTGGGGTGTCAGTTCTTTGACCCATGAACCGCCGCGCGACGGCATCGGGAGCATGAATATGACAAATGGACGGGTGAACCCCTCGCAACGCTTGGAAGATCAGGGCATCGCGGGGATCGGCAACGTCTATTACAACTTCCTCGAACCGGCGCTGATCGAGGCCGCGCTGAAACGCGGGGAAGGCACACTGGGCAAAGGCGGGGCCTTGCTCGCCACCACCGGCAAGCATACGGGCCGCTCGCCCAAGGACAAATTCGTTGTCCGCACCCCCTCGGTCGAAGATTCGATCTGGTGGGAAAACAACAAGCCTATGGCGCCCGAGGCGTTCGACCGGCTTCATGCCGACATGCTGGCCCATATGAAGGGCCGCGACTATTTCGTGCAGGACCTTTATGCTGGCGCCGACCCGGAACACCGGCTGGATGTGCGCGTGGTGACTGAACTGGCCTGGCACGGCCTTTTCATCCGCCACCTGCTGCGCCGCCCCGATCGGTCGGAACTGGATGATTTCATCCCCGAATTCACGATCATCAACTGCCCGTCCTTCAAGGCGGACCCGGCCAAGCATGGTTGCCGGTCCGAAACCGTGATCGCGATGAACTTCGACAAGAAGCTGATCCTGATCGGCAACACCGCTTATGCGGGCGAGAACAAGAAGTCAGTCTTCACGCTTCTGAACTACATCCTGCCGGGCAAGGGCATCATGGCGATGCACTGCTCGGCCAACCACGCCATCGGCGACCCCGACGACACGGCCGTCTTCTTCGGCCTCTCGGGCACCGGCAAGACGACGCTCTCGGCTGATCCGTCGCGCACGCTCATCGGTGACGACGAACACGGCTGGTCGGATACCGGCACCTTCAACTTCGAAGGCGGCTGCTATGCCAAGACCATCAACCTTTCGGCCGAGGCCGAGCCTGAGATCTTCGCGACCACATCGCGCTTCGGCACGGTCGTCGAGAACATGGTCTTCGACCCCGAGACCTTCGAGCTTGACTTCGAGGACAACTCGATCACCGACAACATGCGCTGCGCCTATCCGCTGGAGGCGATCTCCAACGCCTCGCCCACTTCGCGCGGCGGCCAGCCGAAGAACGTGATCATGCTGACTTGCGACGCCTATGGCGTGCTGCCGCCCATCGCGCGGCTGACACCGGCGCAGGCGATGTATCACTTCCTGTCGGGCTTCACGTCGAAGACGCCGGGCACCGAAGTGGGCGTGACCGAACCGATCCCGACCTTCTCCACCTGCTTCGGCGCGCCCTTCATGCCGCGCAGACCCGAAGTCTACGGCAAGCTCCTGCAGGAAAAGATCGCCGGAACCGGCGCGACCTGCTGGCTCGTGAATACCGGCTGGACCGGCGGCGCCTATGGCACCGGCAAGCGCATGCCAATCAAGGCTACCCGCGCGCTCCTGACCGCCGCGCTCGACGGGTCGCTGAACGACGCGCAGTTCCGCAAGGACCCGAATTTCGGCTTTGAGGTTCCGGTCAGCGTTCCGGGTGTCGATGCCCAGCTGCTCGACCCGCGCCAGACCTGGGCGGACAGCGCGGCCTACGACGCGCAGGCCAAGAAACTGGTCGACATGTTCGCAGACAACTTCGCGCAATATGTGCCCTATATCGACGCGGAAGTGAAAGCCGCCGCGATCGGCTGATATCCGGGAAAGAGTGGGGGGCGCTGCCGCCACGCCCCCGGAGTATTTCCGAACGCAAGAAGATCAGAGCGTCAGAGCCCGCCGGACAAGGTTGAGCCCGGTGATGGCCAGCACGATCAGTGTCCAGCGCCGGAAACGGCGCTGGTCAAGCCGGTCCTGAATCGCGAAACCTGCGTAAAGTCCGGCCATCGCGGGCAGGGTCAGCGCCGCGGAAAGAGGCAGCGTCTGTCCGTTCACGACCCCGGACCCCAGATGCGCCGCCAGAAGCATCGCCGAGCCGATCATATAGACCACGCCCTGAACCCGCACGTTTTCCCGTTTCTCGACATCCAGCGAGATCAGGAGCGCGATGGTCGGCGGCCCCCAGACACCGGATATTCCGCCGAAGAACCCGCCGACAAGTCCGGTCGTGACCTCGGCCCGGCCCCGGTTCCGGGCCTCGAACCGCATTTGCCAGCCTGCAAGCTGCGTCAGCGCGAAGACCACAATTGGCAAGCCAAGGGTCATCAGCATCACGGCCTGCGGCATCACCGGAACTAGCTGCGCCGCAATCGCGATGGTGATGCAAAGCGTGATCAGCAGCCGCCGGTATTCCAGCGTCGTGGCCAGAGCCGCCCGCCAGCCCTGCCGCAGGGCCTGCGCCAGATTGGTCCCGAGCGTGGGCAGAATCAGGGCGGCCAGCGCCTGCTCGGCAGGCAGGAAGGAAGCAAGGCCCGAGATCATGATCATCGGCATGGCAAAGCCGACCGCGCCCTTGACGATGCTGGCAAATACGGTGACCGCCAGCGCCATCAGCAAAATCGTCAGGTCCAGTCCAAACATCGACAAAGTGCGCCTCCTGCCCCCGCTATAGCGGGAAAGCGGGATGGCTGCACCGCGATTCCGCCACGACACTTTCGTACGGTCAGCGCCAAACCTGTGAATTATTATTGCGCTGCGACTGCAAAATGGCTACCACGATGCAACCGCAGAAAAGGAGCCGCCCCATGGCACATGACGGAGCCGATATGCCCAACGCCATCCTGCCCGACCTTCTCCAATTGACCGCAGCCGCATTGCCGCCGGTCGAGGCACTTCTGGCTGAGGCGACGACGGGGCTGCGGGCGCGTGTCAGCCGTGACGGCAAAGTGTCAGGCGCGGCGCTTGAGGAACACCAATTCGCTGCCCACGCCCTTTCATGGTTCGCCACCTACGTCGAGTCGCTCCGGCAGATGCGTGGCTGGGCGGGTCGGATTTCCGAAACTGGCGCCTTGGGCGAGATGGAGACGCTGATCCTTCAGATCGGCTTCGGCGAATACCTTGCGCAGATCGCCGGCGGCATCCCGATGAGCCAGGGCGAGGTCGCGCGGCTTTCCGACCTTGCCCTCTCCTGGGCGCCCGAAGGTGCTGCGGCCACGTTGATCGCCGGGGGTAACACCCCTGCCGCACGGTCGCGGCTGGTCGTGCTCATGCGCGACAATCACGGGCGCGCGACCGTCGGGGCAACGGGCCTCGACGAAGACCTTGAAATGATCCGCGACCAGTTCCGCCGCTATGCCGAAGAGAGAGTGGTGCCAAACGCGCATGACTGGCATCTGCGCGACGAGTTGATCCCCATGGGGATCATCGAGGAGCTTGCCGAACTCGGCGTCTTTGGCCTGACGATCCCCGAGGAATTCGGCGGGCTTGGCCTGTCGAAGGCCTCGATGGTTGTCGTTTCCGAAGAACTCAGCCGCGGCTATATCGGTGTGGGGTCGCTTGGCACACGCAGCGAAATCGCCGCCGAACTGATTCTCTGCGGCGGCACGCCCGAGCAAAAGGCGCATTGGCTGCCGAAACTGGCCTCGGGCGAGATTCTGCCGACAGCCGTCTTTACTGAACCCAATACCGGCTCCGACCTCGGCAGCTTGCGCACCCGTGCTGTGAAGGATGGCGATGACTGGACCGTCACCGGCAACAAGACCTGGATCACCCATGCCGCCCGTACCCATGTGATGACGCTGTTGGCACGCACCGATCCCGAGACGACCGACTATCGCGGCCTGTCGATGTTCCTTGCCGAAAAGACCCCCGGCACCGATGCCGAACCCTTCCCGACACCGGGCATGACCGGCGGCGAGATCGAGGTTCTGGGTTACCGTGGTATGAAGGAATACGAGCTCGGCTTCGACGGGTTCAAGGTGAAGGGCGAGAACCTTCTGGGCGGCGTGCCGGGTCAGGGCTTCAAGCAGCTCATGCAGACCTTCGAGAGCGCTCGCATCCAAACCGCCGCCCGCGCCATCGGCGTCGCGCAATCGGCGCTGGAGGTCGGCATGAAGTATGCCGAGGACCGCAAGCAGTTCGGCAAGGGCCTCATCGAGTTCCCGCGCGTCTCGGGCAAGCTTGCGATGATGGCGGTCGAGATCATGATCGCCCGCCAACTGACCTATCATTCGGCCTGGCAGAAGGACCACGACAAGCGCTGCGATCTGGAGGCCGGGATGGCAAAACTGCTGGGTGCCCGCGTGGCATGGGCATGCGCCGACAACGCTTTGCAGATCCATGGCGGCAACGGCTTTGCGCTCGAATATCAGATCAGCCGCATCCTCTGCGACGCCCGCATCCTCAACATTTTCGAGGGTGCCGCCGAGATTCAGGCGCAGGTTATCGCGCGCAGGCTGCTCGACTGAGGCCAATGGCCCCGCATTCTTGCGGGGCCAAGAAAATTTGAATTTTCTTGGCAAAAATCTTCAAAGATTTTTGCGTGCTCCCGTTCAGGCCGCTTCGGAGGTGGTCTGGCGTGTCTCACCCAGCCGCGGGTGAAGCCGGCCTGCGACCAGAACCATCGTCGCAAGCCCAGCCGCACCTGCAGCAAAGACCCCCGTAATGGGCGCGACCAGAAGGACCAGCCAGGCCGCCGCCGGCGACACGATGCCCGACACGTCGCGGAAGCTGGAATAAACCGCCGACATCTCGGTGCGTTCGGCGGGCCTTACCGCCATCAGGAATGGCAGGCCGCCGAACGTGTCGAGCATGACCAGAAAGAGCGACGCGGCAAAAAGTGCCGCAACCGCGAGCGGCGGCCAGACCTGCCCGAACACGGCCAGAAGGAAACAGGCGGCGCAGGCCGCAAATGTAGTTCGGATCGCCCGCCTCAAACCGCGCCTTTGCATCCAGCGCAGCATGAAGGGTGACAGGAACAACATGAGGTTCGAGAGCGAGAAGGCAATACTCGCCACCTTGTCGCCAAGCCCGGATTCAATGCAGAAGATCGGCAGATAGACGACATAGATCCACCAGCCGGTAGACCTCAGTACGGCAAAAAGCCAGCCCGCGATCAGACGCGGCTGACGGAAGAAACGGCCCAGATAGGCCAGTGGATTGGGCGCAGGTCCCCGGGCGCGTGTGATCAGCTTGCCGTTGCCCAGCCGCATGTACCAGAAGGTGGACAGAAGCGCGATCGCGAAGCCCATGGCCATGAGAAACGGCAGGGGCGCCCAGATATTCCACAAAAATACCCCGAGCATCGGCCCGAGGAACCACGACGCGGCGCTGAAGAGCATCTTCAGCGTCTCACCCCGTCCCAGTTCATGCCGCGCGATGTAATCCATCACGTAGGCGTTGGTGCAGATGAAAACCGTTACGGTGGCGAGGTTTGAAACGACGAGCGCAAGGGGCGTCAGAAATGGTCCGCCGATGATCGCGCATGTGCCGCCGATCAGATAGAAACCAACGCCTCCGGTATAGACCCAGCGCCGGGGGATGACCCGACTGACCGCCGGTACCAACAGCCCCCAGACGAGTGCGGCGATTCCGGCGGCAAGGTAGATCAGGCTGACCGCCGCCGCATCCTCTGCCATTGCGCGGTACAGCACGAGCGGCCAGATGGAGATCAGAAGCCCGCGCAACGAGGCCTCAATGCCCGTCAGCACGGCAAATCCCTTCACGCCCGGCACAGGGGCGTGACGCAGGTTTTCGGGGATATAGCGACTGATCATCGGGCCTCCGCCGTCCAGAAGCCTGCAAATCCATGCCGCGTCTCGACATTTTGCGACGCAGACCTGTCGGATTGGGGCCGTTCCAATACGGACTTGCGGTCGAAAGCGGGATCGTGCCTGATGGCACCATGCGTCTGATCTTCATCCTCCCGCTTCTTCTCGCCACCGCCTGTCAGGGCAATGAAACCGTCGCGGCCTATGGTGCAGGCAATGGTAGCTGGCAACTCACCGAGATTGACGGAGTGCCCTTTCCCGCGCGCGCCACGCTCAGCTTCCCGGAACCGGGACGGATTGCCGGAGAGGCGCCCTGCAACATCTATTCCGGCCGCATGGACGCGCCGTATCCGTGGTTCGAGGCCAAGGACCTCGCCGTCACCCGTCGGGCCTGCCCCGATCTGGCGGAGGAGACCACATTCTTCGAAGGGCTTTCGGCGATGACGCTCTCAGAAATTTCGGGAGACACCCTGATCCTGTCCACCCCCGATGGGCGCGAAATGGTCTTTACCAAGGATCAACCATGACGGGACAGCATTTCGATGAACCGGCGGCGCGCCTCGGGCAGCTTCCGGTGCAGATCATGTGCAAGGCGGTGTTCAAGAAAGTGTCCGGTCGTTGACAGTCCGGCGGTCAACTGGCCCGGTGTGGCCGGGCCCTGCCCGAGCAGGCAGGCGGGGAGTGGCAGCAGCCGGTCAGCCCAGTCCCCCGCCGCATCACGCGCCACCGCGCGGCCGGATTTAGGGCTGACATATGCAAGATCCTCGCGCCCGCCACTTACTGCACAACGGCTCAGATCCAGACCGTAGCCAAGTTCCTCCAGAAGCATGAGTTCCCACCGCAGATAGTCGAGGACCCAGTCCTGTTTCGCACCCAGACAATCCAGCAGATTGACGGTCGCCGCGTAAAGATCCGGATGCGCCTCACGCTCGGGCAGGGCGAAATGCAAGAGCGCGCAGATCGCGTTCAGGCCCGCAAGCGCCAGCCTGTCGGACATCAGCCCGGCCCGAGATTTTAGCGGTTCGACCGTGAATGTGCCGATATGCTCCTCCAGCCGTCCGCGCCATGTCACGTCAAGCTGGGCGCCCGGTTGCAGGACTGGTGCGATCTTTCGCGAAGTGCCGCCGCGGACGACACCGGCATGACGGCCGTGAAGGGCGGTAAAGACCTCGATGATGGCCGCCGTCTCGCCATGACGGCGGACAGAGATCAGCGCGCCCTCATCCCGCCAGTCCATTCCGCCTCCGTCTGATTGTGCCGAATATGCTCGTGACGGAGGAAGAAACCCATATCCCGCGCTGGGTCGCAAGAGCCGGGCGGAAAAACCTGCGCCCACGCCTGGCGCACCGCCCTCATTGCGGCGTCAGGCGCGTGCCGCAATATGGCTGCAATTGCTTTTTAAACCGGAATGGTCGGTGCCGCGTCAGTGGATTGGATGTAATGTTTGAATTGCTCGTTTCGCTGGTTTTGTGCGCCGGAACGTTATTGATTCTTCAGGGCGGGCTGACTGCGCAGGGCGGCACAACGATCACCGGAATGGACCCTCAGGCGATGGGGATGGGGCTTCTGGCAATTCTGGCCGCTGGTTATTTCTGGGGGCCGCTGTTCGGCGTCGCGCTGATCCTGTCGGTCATGCTGCATGAGTTCGGCCATGTCGCCGCCTACCGGATCGCGGGCCATTCCGACGCGCGGTTCCGCCTGATCCCGCTGATGGGGGGAGTGGCGATCTCGGATCAGCATCCGGCGAGCCAGGAAAAGGCCTTTTTCATCGCGCTGATGGGGCCGGGCATCTGCCTTGCCCCGATGATTACGGCCTATGCACTGTCTGGACTGACATGGGATACTGCCCCGGCGGTGTCGGAGTTCCTATGGACTTTTGCCGTCGTGACAGCCGCGCTCAATTTCTTCAACCTCCTGCCCTTCTGGCCGCTCGACGGCGGGCGATGCCTTCAGGTGATCAGTCAGAGCTTCTGGCCAGGCTCCACAGCACCGCTGATGGCAGCAATGGCGGCGGCAATGATCGTGGCCGCGATCTGGTTGCAATCGCTGCTGCTCTTCTTCTTCGCACTTATGGGCGCGCAGAGCCTGATCGCGTCGCAGAACGTGTTGCAGGTCCAACGTCGGATGAGCCCACTGCGCGGGCTTCTTGCCACTGGAGCCTATGTATTTACGACGCTCGCGCATCTGGTCGGCGGAGCGTCGATGTTCCTGCCCTTCCTCTGACGATTGTAAGGGAAACATTTCCGCCCTTGCCCCTAGAGTCCGCCCGCGCCAGTCTGGCCCGAAGGGGGCCTGACATGACCATCACCGTCTGTATCTTCGACGCCTACGGAACCCTGTTCGACGTGGCTGCGGCCGCTCGGCAGGCAGCAACGGAAAAAGGGCGCGAGGAGCTTGCCGCGATCTGGCCGAAACTCGCCGAAGACTGGCGGCGCAAGCAGCTGGAATACACATGGCTCAGGGCCGTCATGCGCCAGCACACCGACTTCTGGACCGTCACGAAGGACGGGCTCGACTGGGCGCTGGAGAACGCCGGATTGGACAACCCCGACCTGCGCGAACGCCTGCTCGCGCTTTATTGGGAGCTGGAGGCCTATCCCGAGGTACCCGCAATACTGGGGCGGCTGAAAGCGGCCGGTCTGCAAACCGCGATCCTGTCCAATGGCTCACCCGATATGCTGGAGGGTGCCGTCCGCTCTGCGGGGATCGGTGAATTGCTGGACGACACGCTTTCGGTGGAAAGCACTGGCATCTTCAAACCCGATGCCAGCGTCTATCGCCTGGTCACCAACCGTTTCGCCTGCACGCCCGACCGGGTGCTTTTCACTTCGTCGAACGGCTGGGACGCAGCGGCTGCCTCAGGCTTCGGCTTCCGGACGGCCTGGGTCAACCGCGCGGGTCAGCCGATGGACCGGCTGCCCGCTCGCCCCCATCACGTGCTTTCCGATCTTTCAACCATCCCGGACCTCGCCGCCCAATGACCCTTCCACACTTCACCGCCACTGACGGCTCCCGCATCGCTTATCGGGATGAGGGGAACGGCAAACCGCTTCTCTGCCTCGCCGGGCTCACCCGGGCCGGGACGGATTTCGATTTCGTCGCCCCGCATCTGGCGTCGGTCAGGCTCATCCGCATGGATTATCGCGGTCGCGGCGGGTCGGAATGGACCGGTGCTGCGACCTACACCGTGGAAAGGGAGGCGCGTGACGCGCTGGAGCTACTCGACCATCTCGGGATCGGCCGCGCGGCCATTCTCGGCACCTCGCGCGGCGGGCTGATCGGGATGGCGCTGGCGGCGGTCGCCAAGGACCGGCTGACGGGTCTTTGCCTCAACGATATCGGCCCGGTGATCGCGCGCGAGGGGCTGGAGAAGATCAAGGATTACGTCGGCCGCAATCCGGCGGCGAAGACGATGGACGACCTTGTCGCCCGCCTGCCGCGCAACATGCCCGGATTCGACAATATCCCGGCGGAGCGCTGGCACGCATTCGCCGAGCGCCTCTATGCCGAGACAGCGGAGGGGCTTCATAACCGCTACGATCCCGAATTGCGGGCGAGTTTCCTGAAGGCATTCGAAGGCCCGCCCGCTGATCTCTGGCCGCTCTTCGATGCCTGCGCTGACCTGCCGTTGGCGCTGATCCGCGGGGCCAATTCTGATCTTCTGTCACGCGAGACGGCGGCGGAAATGTGCCGCCGACGGCCCGACATGATCTTTGCCGATGTGCCGGACCGGGCGCATGTTCCCTTTCTTGATGAACCGGAGGCGCTCGCCGCCCTCGAAGTCTGGCTGGAGAAGCTATGAATATCGACATGATCGAAGCTGCCGCCGGGCGGCTGAAGGGCGTCGTGCTCAGAACCCCGCTTTTGTCGTCGCCGTTCCTCGACGAAATCGCCGGACGAAGGGTCTACGTGAAACCCGAATGCCTGCAACATACCGGGTCGTTCAAGTTCCGGGGAGGATGGTCCGCGGTATCGGCGCTACCGCCGGAGGCGCGCGCGCAAGGTGTCATCGCCTTTTCTTCGGGCAACCACGCGCAGGGCGTGGCTTTGGCCGCGCGGCGCCATGGCGCACCTTGCGTGATCCTGATGCCCGCCGACGCGCCACGGGTGAAGATCGACAATACCCGCGCTTTGGGGGCTGAGGTGGTACTTTACGACCGCGCCACGGGCGACCGCGACGCAATCGGCGCGGCTTTGGCTGAGGATCGCGGGCTGACACTTATCAAACCCTTTGACGAACCGCAGGTCATCGCCGGACAGGGCACGACGGGGCTGGAGATTGCCGAACAGGCCGCCGAGGCAGGAGTGACCGAGGCCGATGTCCTTGTCTGCTGCGGCGGCGGCGGGCTCACCTCCGGTATCGCGCTGGCGCTGGAGGCAAAGGCGCCGGGTCTGCGCGCCCGGCCGGTGGAACCCGAGGGATTCGATGACGTGCGCCGCTCGCTGATTTCAGGCGGGATTGAGCGAAACAACCGCACCTCCGGTTCTCTCTGCGATGCCATCGTCACGCCCTCGCCGGGGCAGATTACCTTCCCGATCATGACGCGGCTCTGCGGCCCCGGCATCGCGGTGACGGAAGACGAGGCGCTGGCCGCGATGGCCCAGGCGTTCAGCCGGTTGCATGTCGTGCTGGAACCCGGCGGCGCAGTGGCGCTCGCCGCCGCCCTCTTCCATCCCGGGGCGTTTGAAGGCGACGCTGTCATCGCAGTCGCCTCGGGCGGCAATGTCGACCGGGAGGTGTTTTGCATGGCACTCGACCGCTTCGGCGGCGCTTGACGCTAAAGCGTTTCAGGTTTTGCAGTGACAACAAGCATCAGATTTCAAACGAAAAAGTTAGAAATCCGATTCAATGAAACCCCAAAACGCTATCGGGTAAGGTTTTCCGGCCTTGGCCCGGACAGATGCGTCGGGGCATCATCACGGCGTTCAATCAAGTTAAATTGCTATTGGAGCCGCGCCATTCGGCGCGGGCCGACGATGACGTATCTACTCTCGAAACCGATCTTTCTGATCTTCACCGCAGCGCTTGCCTATGCCATCGCGACAGCAGGCATAAAGATGGCCTCGAACGTCATATCCCCGTCTGCGCTTGTCCTGATCACCATTGGTTTCACGCTCGCCACGCTGGCCGAAGTCGTGCTGTTGCGTCAGGCGAGCCTTGGCGTGATCTACATCGCGATCATCACGGCCGAAACGCTGATGGTTCTGACCCTTGCGGCGATGCTGGGCGAGGGACTGACCACAAAGCAACTGCTCGGCGCGACATTTGTCCTGGCCGGTATCTTCATCGTCGGCGAGTAACAGGAAGGATTTTGTTCCAAAATCCTTCCGACGATAATCTTGGATCAAGATTTTCCGCCCCCATGCTTGCCCTTCGGAAAATGTGCGCACAGGATGCGCGGGCGGAGGGGCAGGCATGAACATTCTCGACATCGGCGATATCCATCTTCACTGGCGTGAGGATGGCGACCCGGCGGGTGCGCCGGTTGTCTTCGCCAATTCGCTCGGCACCGACTTCAGGATGTGGGACCGTCTCATCCCGCTTCTGCCACAGGGGCTGAGGCTGATCCGCTACGACAAGCGCGGGCATGGTCTGTCCTCCTGCCCGCCGGGACCTTATGCGATGGGGGCGCTGGTGCGCGATGCCGAACGGCTCTGCGAGGCACTGAATGTCAGGGACTGTGTCTTTGTCGGGCTTTCGGTCGGCGGGCTGATCGCGCAGGGATTGGCCGTCAAACGGCTCGATCTGGTCCGCGCCATGGTTCTGTCGAACACGGCCGCAAAGATCGGTACCGCGCAGATGTGGGCCGACCGGATCGCGACGATCCGCGAGAATGGGCTTGAGGCCATCGCAGACGCGATGATGGAGCGGTGGTTTTCCAAACCTTTTCGCCAGACGGTAGAAATGCAGGGCTGGCGCGCGATGCTGGCCCGCCAGCCGGTCGAGGGGTATTGCGGTGTCGCCGCCGCCATCGCGGGCACGGATTTCATCACTCCGACGTCGGGCCTGACTCTGCCCACACTTGCGATTGCGGGATCGGAGGATGGGGCGACCCCGGCGGATCTGGTGCGTGAAACGTCCGACCTGATCCGGGGTGCGCGGTTTCATCTTATCCGGGGGGCAGGTCACCTGCCACCAGTCGAGAAGCCGGAGGAATACGCCGACGTTCTGACGGGGTTCTTGACCTCCATCGGCCATGTCTGACATGGGCCGGTTCCTCCTGATTCACGGGTCCTGCCACGGCGCTTGGTGTTGGCGCGACGTGATCCCGGCCCTGCAAGCCCTTGGCCATGAGGCCCGCGCGATCGACCTGCCCGCCCACGGCGATGACCTGACACCGGCGGCAGAGGCCACGCTCGACGGCTACGCCGCCGCGATCCTCACGGCCATCGACGGGTCGGTGACACTGGTCGGCCACTCGGCGGCAGGCTACCCGATCACACTCGCCGCCGAACGCGCGCCCGAGAAGATCGCGCGGCTGGTCTATCTCTGCGCCTATGTGCCCGCGCCCGGCCTGTCGATAATCGACATGCGGCGGGCCGGGCCAAGGCAAACACTGACAGGCGCGGTTCGTGCCGATACGGAAGGCGTGACCTACAGCATCGACCCGGGCCGGGCACGCGATTGCTTTTATAACGACTGCCCCGACGACGCGGTCGACTATGCAATGCCCCGCCTCTGCCCCGAACCGATCCGGCCGCAATCGACCCCGCTGCCGCCGCTCGCCCGCTGGCCCGATATCGAACGACATTACCTGATCTGCGAGGATGACCGAACGATCCCGCCCGAATACCAAAGAACGATGAGCGCATCCTTTCCAGCCGGCACAGTCACCAGCCTTCCAACCGGGCATTCGCCTTTCTTCGCCGCCCCGGAAATGCTGGCGCGGCGATTATCAGACATTGCGTCGGGATACTCCGCCCAGCCATCGCAAGGCTGATCGACTTCAACCCCGCCCGAACGGCTGCATTGCTTTCGAAAATCGCCGGAATTCGAATTCAGATTCTATCCTGTCGAAAAACCCCTTAACGTTCCGCGACTGACCGGAAGGACGAATGCAGAACCGCCTTGCCCTGATCTTCGTGCTGATGACCGTGGTGATCGATGCGATCGGCATCGGCATCATCTTTCCGGTCATGCCCGACCTGATCGGTGAGGTGACAGGCGGCGATCTTTCCGATGCGGCGCTTTGGGGCGGGGTTCTGGCGACGTCCTTTGCTGTGATGCAGTTCCTTTGCGGCCCCGTCGTCGGCAACCTTTCGGATCGCTTCGGACGGCGGCCGGTGATGCTGACGGCGCTTGGCGTCATGGCGGTCGACTACACGATCATGGCTTTTGCGAGCACGATCTGGCTTCTCGTCGCGGGCCGTATCGTCGCCGGGATCACGGCGGCGACCTATACGACCGCGATGGCCTACATGGCCGATATCTCCGCCAAGGAAGATCGGGCCAAACGGTTTGGCCTGATCGGCGCGGCCTTCGGGCTCGGTTTCATCGCGGGGCCGTTCCTTGGCAGCCTCCTCTCCACCCTCGGCATCCGTGCGCCATTCTGGGGGGCGGCGGCCATTTCGGCCGCCAATCTTGTCTTCGGCTTCCTGATCCTGCCCGAATCCATGACCGACGCCATCCGCCGACCGTTCTCATGGGCGCGGGCCAATCCGCTTGCGGCGTTCCGGGCGATCGGGAACCTGCCGGGGCTCGGGCGATTGCTCACGCTCTATCTCGTCTACAACGTTGCGCTGCATGTCTACGAGGCGGTCTGGGCCTTCTATGGCAAGGCGCAGTTCGGCTGGGACCCGTTCATGATCGGCGTGTCGCTTGCGACCTACGGGCTCTTCTTCACTCTCACGCAGGCCTTTGCCATCGGACCGATCATCAAGCTGGTGGGCGAATACCGGGCCGCTTTCTGGGGGCTCGCCATCGAATTCGTGGCCTGCGTCGTTTTCGGGTTTCTCACCTCGGGCTCGGCGGCCATCGCCTTCACCGCTTTTGCAGCACTTGGGTCCATCGCCGGGCCTGCGATGCAGGGTTTGATGTCGAACGGCACGCCCGACGACCAGCAGGGAGAATTGCAGGGCGTCATCGCCTCCATCACCGCCATTGGCATGATCCTGTCGCCGATGTTGATGACCGGCACGTTTTCGGCCTTCACCCGGCCCGATGCCCCGATCCACGCGCCCGGCGCGCCCTTCCTGCTCGCCGCCATCCTGTTGGTCGCTTGTGTCGCAATCCTTGTCGCCCGACCGCGCGAATCCGCCCCGTCAGGGCCGCTAGCCTGACCATGAGAGGAGAAGCCGTTGACGAAGATCCGCGCCGCCGTCTGCCATGAATTCGGCAAACCCCTTGCCATCGAAACGGTCGACCTGCGCGCGCCCGGGCCGGACGAGGTCGAGGTCACCATCGACGCCTGTGCCATCTGCTTTTCCGATATTTCTTTCATGGATGGCGGCTGGGGCGGCGACCTGCCCGCCGTCTACGGACACGAGGCAGCGGGAAGGGTCAGCGCGACCGGCCCGGGCGCGCGCTACCGGACCGGTGACAAGGTGCTTGTCACGCTCATCCGTTCCTGCGGCCAATGCCCGACCTGCGCCTCGGGCCGCCCCACGCTCTGCCCGACCCAACCGCAACCGGGCAGCCCCCTCACATTGGACGGCAGACACGTCACCCATGGTCTCGATTGCGGCGCCTTCGCCGAGCGGGTCGTGGTGCATGACAGCCAGCTCGCCCCCCTGCCCGACGGCATCCCGATGGAGGCGGCGGCGCTGATTTCCTGCGGCGTGATCACCGGGCTGGGGGCAGCGGTCAACACCGCCCGCATCCGGCCAGGAGAGGTCGTCGTGGTGATCGGCGCGGGGGGCGTCGGCCTCAACGCCATTCAGGGCGCGCGGCTGTCCGGCGCCGCCCGCATCATCGCGGTTGATACCAACCCCGCGAAGCTCGACGTCGCCAAGGAGTTCGGCGCGACCGACGGCGTGCTGGCGACCTCTGAAAAACCCTGGGTCGAGGTCAAGCGCCTTGCGGGGCGGGGTGCCGACGCCGTCCTCGTCACCGTCGGCGCGATCCCGGCCTATGACACCGCCACCCGCTACCTCGCCAATGGCGGACGCATGGTCGCGGTCGGCATGCCGCATTCGGGCGCCAAATCGCAGTGGGAACCGGTGATCTTCACCTATACCGGGAATGCGATGATCGGCTCGAACATGGGTGATACGGTGCTCGCCCGCGACATCCCCTGGATCACCGACCTCTATCTTCAGGGCCGCCTGAAACTCGACGAACTTATTTCCGGCCGTTGGTCGCTCGACCAGATCAACGAGGCCATCGCCAACACCAGATCAGGAGTTGCCCGCCGTAACGTCATCCTCTTCTGAATACACTTTCTGTCGAACAATACTCCGCGGGGGGAGGCCCGGATGATATCCGGGCCCGGGGGGCGCGAAGCCCCCCGCCGCCGCCAGAAACAGGGACCACATCATGCGCCTCAAGGACCTTGAGATCTTCACCGTCGCGCCCCCTTCCCCCGGCTGGGGCGGGCGATACTGGATCTTCACCAAGCTCACCACCGATGACGGGATCGTGGGTTACGGTGAATGTTACGCCTCTTCGGTCGGTCCCAAGGCAATGGAGGCGGTGATCGAGGACGTCTTCAACCGCCACATGGCGGGCGAGAACCCCGAAAACATCGAACTGATGTTCCGCCGCACCTATTCTTCGGGCTTCACCCAGCGGCCAGACCTCACCGTCATGGGCGCATGGTCGGGGCTGGAGATTGCCTGCTGGGACATCATCGGCAAGGCGTTGAACCGCCCGGTCCACGCCCTCCTTGGCGGCAGGATCAACGAACGGCTGCGCAGCTACACCTATCTTTATCCCGAACCCGGCAAGGAAACGGGCGAGTTCTGGGTCAGCCCCGACATGGCGGCCGAGGCGGCTGCCCGCTTCGTCGATATGGGCTTCACCGCCGTCAAGTTCGACCCGGCAGGCCCCTACACGATCCGCGGCGGCCATGACCCGAGCCAGTCTGACATCACCCGCTCCGCCGCCTTCTGCAAGGCGATCCGCGAGGCGGTCGGCGACCGCGCCGACCTTCTCTTCGGCACCCATGGTCAGTTTAACATCGCGGGTGCGGTGCGGCTGGCGCAGGCGATCGAGCCCTACGGGCCCCTCTGGTACGAAGAGCCGATCCCGCCCGACAACCTTCTCGATTTCGCCGAGGTGCAGAAGGCGGTGCGCATCCCCGTCGCCACGGGCGAGCGCTTCACCACCAAGGCCGAATTTGCCACCGTCCTCAGAACCGGCGGTGCACGCATCCTGCAACCGGCCCTTGGCCGCGCGGGTGGCATCCTGGAGGCCAAGAAGATCGCCGCGATTGCCGAGGTCTTTACCGCCCAGATGGCGCCGCACCTTTATGCCGGGCCGGTCGAATGGGCCGCGAACATCCAGCTTGGCGCTTCGATCCCCAACCTTCTCATGGTCGAGACGATCGAAACTGGCGGGGCCTTCCACCTTGCTCTTATCAAGAACTCGATCAAGTGGGAGGACGGCTACGTCATCGTCCCCGACGCCCCCGGCCTCGGCATCGAGTTCGACGAGGATCTGGCCCGCGCTCATCCCTTCACCGGAACCGGCCTGCACCTGCAGATGCAGGAAGCGCCCTGCGACTATTCCCGCCCGAACTGGTTTGAAGGCGGTGCACCCACAACGAAAAAGCCCGGCTGACACCAGCCGGGCTCTTAGATTCTGAAGTTTCGCCGCTTTATTTCGGATATCGGGCGAAACGCACTGGTACCGGGTCGTGACGGATTGCAGCTTCCTCTGCCACGACCGGTTCCGCCACTGGCGCAACCGGCGGGACATAGTAAGAAACTGGCGGAACTTGATACTGAAGCTCGCTCATGTCGGTCGTCTCCTTTGCGAACCTGGCACTGCATTCCCCTACACAGCTCGACCCGACGGTTGAAACCGCCGGGTCGGGGAATAGCGTCGCTGGCAGACTTAAAGAGCCGGACACCTATCTACAAGGGGGACCGTCAGGAACGTGACGTCCGAGCGATTGTTTGCCTGTACCTCCTAAGCAAACGATGCAAGCGCGAATGCGCAGGCCACCGCCGCAACGACCATTGCAGCAATCCGGAACCCACTCGTCGGCAGATAGCGGTGCGCATGTGCCTGCTCCGATGCACCGGCGTCTTCGTCCTTGAGCTTCGTGACAGAAGCGATCTCCTCGGGCGTTACCGGGGCCGGTTCCGAAGTGTCGCGAAGCATCTCCAGCCATTGCCCGGCCGATTGCAGCCGTTTCTCCGGGAACACCGACAGTGCCTTGTCAATGGATTTAAGCACGGAATCAGGATAACCTTCGATCCGTCCCGCCAACGGCTTGTAAAGATCACCCTGATCCAAGGCCAGGGACGATAGCCGCATCTGGCTGTCCGCCGGCGGTTCGCCCGAGATCAGATGGTAGAAGGTCGCGGCAAGCGAATACAGATCGCTCGACGCGGTCTGCGTGCAGCCCGAGATGTAGAGCTCATGCGGTGAATAGCCAGATTTCACGACCCGCAATGTCGACAGAGCCCGGGTCTTCCGGACAGCCAGATCCCGCGCCGAGCCAAAGTCGATCAGGACCGGCTCGTTTTCCTTGTCGATCAAAATATTGTCAGGCGAAATATCCCTGTGCAGGATGCCGCGCTCGTGGACATAGTCGATCGCTATCAGCGCCTTGCGCAGCCAGTGCTGAACGACCTCGGGCGCAATCGGCAATCCGTCTTCGATGATCTCCATCATGTCGGCACCGTCGATGTAATCGATCACCATATACGCCGTGTTATTATCGCTGAAGACCTGATGTATCGCCGCGACATTCCGGTGCGACAGCTTCGCCTGGTTCCGCGCTTCCTGCTGGAACAGCTTCACGACATCTGCAAACGACGCGTTATATGCGCGTGAACGGGTCTGAACCCGGTTTTCGGTGCGGCGACACATCGCACTGGGGAAGCACTCCTTGACCACCACGTTCCGGTCAAGACTGTCCTTGGCCAGATAGGTGATCCCGAAACCACCACTGTTGAGATATTCGGTAATCGAATACTGTCCGCTGAGGAGCTTCGTGCCCGGACCCAGTTCGTCCGCGTATTGCTCGTTCCCTCGGCTGAACCTTTGTTCGACACTCATTGCAGACGCCACTACCATCACGATTTCACCAACCACAAACGTACTTACCTGATTGTCAGGTTATATGCGAAAAGCGCAATTTGTTTGTGGGAAATGCAGCAAAACTATGGAAAGTCAGACAATTGCATCCCTACTGTCCATGAAATCCATCCTTTCTGAGAAGTCGCAGGGAAAATTGCGGTGCACGGACCGGTGGCTGGCGCCGGTTTTCAGTGTTTGAGCCGCAGAACCCGACCGACGGCCCCGACTCGGGTGACATGTGCCGCCGCCGCATCGGCCGCCATGCATTGTTGACGTTGTCCGGCTGTCTGACTTCAACCGGACCACCGAGCGCAACACTGGCCCACGTGTTACCAAACCCTCTTGCCCCTCCGCGACCCAGCCAGTAAACGGGTCGACGGAGACGTGGCCGAGTGGTCGAAGGCACACCCCTGCTAAGGGTGCAGACGGGAAACCGTCTCGAGGGTTCGAATCCCTTCGTCTCCGCCACCACATAAGTCATTGATTTTAAATTATTGTTCGACTTTCAAATTGTGGCGTGGTTTCCGCGACTTGTGCAGTGCGTTGGCCTCTAAAGATTTGAAATCACGGCAGAAACAGCCGTCCAGAGTGGCGCGAGTCTCTGGTTGGCATCTGGCGCGATATGGTTTTCTGCCTCGGCTACGGGCGCTGGACTTGACTTCAAGGCACTAGCAAGCTGGCGTGGACTTTGACCTGCTACGGTCAGTCTCGGAAGGTTTCATGCTATCGCCCTTTCCAGCCTCTGCTTCCGACTTTCCTAGTCAGGCATCACTTTTTCGAGGAACTCGAAGAATGCAGGGCCGTGATTGGGCTCCGCCAAGTGGTAGAGTTCGTGGGTGATCACGAAGTCGACGGCATCGACCGGGGCCTGTACCAGTCGGCGATTGAGCAGCAGGCGCCCTGCTGGCGACATGGACCCCCATCGCTGCCGCGTCCGACGCACGGTGAGACCTTTCGGCCGGAATGCCTCGGTGTCCGGGAAGTGGCCTAGACAGAGCTCGATCCGCTCCGGAAACTTTAAGTGGGCCCGGTCTCGCTACCATGCTTCGACCAGTTCGCGCGTCACCTCCGGCTTGGCAGGCCGGTGCGTTTACCCGCCAACGCAGCAATGACTGTAGGATCGACTACAACGAAAAACCGGCCGCATTCGGTGCCCGGAAACTTGACGCCGAGCGCCTTTGCAGCCCAACTTCAACCAACCCGAAAGGTCGCGTGAAGCCCGGACCAGAACAGGGTGAAGTCCCCCCGGGTCATGCACTAACAATCAATCCGGACCACTCAGGTGAGGCTGACGATGCTGAGTCGGCAGACTGCGCCGGTCTTGATACTGATCAATGCAGACCGTCAGTTTTTCCACATGAATTATGGGATGTGCCGCGCAGCCTCATCACTAAGTCAACGATGTCCTCGTCCGGCATTGATAAATGTTTTTCTTGGGTGGAGAACAAGATGACAAATCGTAAGACGCTTCTCGCCGCATTGCTCTTAGGCACTGCGATTGTGAACCCTGCAGCGGCGGAAACGACGCTCAACGCACTCTTCATGGCGCAGGCTGCCTATAGTGAAGCCGACGTGCGCGCGATGACTGATGCGTTTATCGCGGAGAATCCGGACATAAAGGTCAATCTGGAGTTTGTTCCTTACGAAGGATTACACGACAAGACCCTACTCGCGCTCGGGTCTGGATCAGGCTACGATGTCGTTCTGTTCGACGTGATCTGGCCTGCCGAATTCGCCGAGAACAACGTGCTGGTCGACGTCACCGATCGGATCACCCAAGAGATGAAGGACGGCGTGTTGCCGGGGGCGTGGACCACGGTAGAATATGACGGCAAGCGCTACGGGATGCCGTGGATCCTCGACACCAAGTATCTATTCTACAACAAGGATCTTCTCGCTCAGGCTGGTATTACGGCGCCGCCGACCACCTGGGAGGAGCTTTCGGAACAGGCTCAGGCCGTGCGGGAAAAGGGACTTCTCGATCATCCCATCGTATGGAGCTGGGCTCAGGCCGAGGCCGTGATCTGCGATTATACAACGCTCGTCAGCGCCAATGGCGGTGA
Source organism: Albidovulum litorale (assembly GCF_025751495.1). Taxonomy (GTDB): domain Bacteria; phylum Pseudomonadota; class Alphaproteobacteria; order Rhodobacterales; family Rhodobacteraceae; genus Albidovulum; species Albidovulum litorale. The sequence goes on from NZ_JAOWKZ010000002.1 coordinate 489,245, forward strand.
TTTCATCGCCGACGGCAAGCCGGCTTTTCAGACCGGCGGTGGGCTAGAGGCGTTGCGGTACATGGTCGACAGCTACAACTCGGGCCTGACGAACCCGAATTCCAAGGAATACCTGGAAGAGGATGTCCGGCGGGTCTTCCAGAACGGTGAAGCCGCGTTCGCACTAAACTGGACCTACATGTACAACCTCGCCAACGATCCGAACGAAAGCAAGGTCGCCGGCAATGTCGGTGTCGCGCCGGCACCCGGCGTTGCCGGGCAGAGCGTGGTCTCGGCTGTCAACGGCTCGATGGGGCTCGGCATCACCACAACCAGCGAGCACCCGGACGAGGCATGGACTTACATCACCTTCATGACCTCTCAGCCGACACAGAACGCTTATGCGCGTCTCAGCCTGCCTATCTGGGCGACGTCGTACGACGATCCCGCGGTTACTGCCGGTCAGGAAGACATGATTGCGGCCGCGAAGGTCGGGCTGGCGGCGATGTATCCGCGCCCGACAACGCCGGGTTATCAGGAGATGTCGGCCGCGCTTCAGCAGGCGATCCAGGAGGCATTGCTCGGTCAGGCGAGCCCCGCCGATGCACTCGCCGCGGCGGCAGAGGGGGGCGGGCTCTGATGGAGCGCCATGATACGGGCGGCGACTCGCGCCGCCCGGCATCTCGACACCAGTGCTTGCATTGCGGTCGCAACGCTCGATGAGTCCAGGCTGGACAACGACCCGAGCATGGCTGCTGATGGTGCCATTGCTTCTCGTCATGCTGTCGGTGATCGGCTGGCCGTTCATCGACACTGTCAGGCTATCTTTCACCGACGCACGGTTGGTCGGTACTGGCGGAGATTTCGTCGGGGCCGCAAACTACCAACGGATCTTTGCCAGTACGGCTTTTTGGCGCGCCTTCTTTGTTACGACGGAATTCGCGGTCGTATCAGTCTTTGTTGAGGTGGTGCTCGGCGTTTTGGTGGCTCTACTCCTCTATCAGAACTTTCGCGGGCGAAACATCCTTCGGGCGCTTCTAATCTTGCCTTGGGCGCTACCGACTGTCGTCAACGCACTACTCTGGCGACTCATCTACAACCCCGAATACGGCGCGCTCAATGCAGTGCTCGTTCAGACCGGTCTGCTTGATGATTATCGATCCTGGCTCGGTGATCCGAACAGCGCGCTGGTCGCGCTCATCATTGCCGACGCGTGGAAGAATTTTCCTTTGGTCGCTCTCATCTCGCTCGCCGCACTCCACGCCGTACCGCACGACATCAAGGCAGCGGCCGTCGTAGACGGGGCAAACGCGCTTTCGCGGTTCCGCTACGTGATCCTGCCCTATCTCGCCGGCCCACTGATGGTCGCGCTGATCCTGCGTACTATCGAGGCATTCAAGGTCTTCGACATTATTTGGGTGATGACCCGTGGCGGCCCTGCAAACAGCACGCGGACGCTGTCCATCTTAGTGTATCAGGAGGCTTTTTCGTTTCAACGGGCGGGATCTGGCGCGTCGCTCGCGCTGATCGTCACTTTGGCGGTCACGATGCTTGCGGTCACCTATGCGGCGCTGATCCGAAAGTCGGCGGGGGCACGGTTCTGATGGAGCGGCAAAGCCTTGGCTTCACTTTATTTCTTTACGTTTGCGCTGGCCTCCTAGCCATAATGATCCTCGCACCTTTCGCTTGGCTCTTTATAATGAGTATCTCTTCGACGACCGATCTCGTTTCGAAACCGCTGCACTGGTGGCCCGCCGAAACCGACTGGTCGCGCTACGGTAGCCTCACAGACCTTACACCCAACACCCATGGTGCGGCACTTATGTCCGCGCTCGTCAATAGTATTGAAGTCGCCGCTATCGCGACCTTTGCCTCGCTCGTTGTCTCGGTGCCGGCGGGATGGGCGGTGTCGCGCACTCCCGCGGTTGGATGGTCGCTATGGCTCGTCATCGGAACCTACATGCTGCCGCCGGTTGCGCTGGCCGTGCCGCTTTACATGGGGCTTGCGGCGCTCGGCATGCTGAACACCAAGTTCGGCCTTGCGCTCGTTTATCTCACAATTCTCGCCCCGTTTACGGCGTGGCTTCTTAAATCCGGCTTCGACCCGATCCCGCGCGATCTTGAGAAGGCGGCCGCGATAGATGGCGCGCGACTTGATCAAACACTTCGGATCATCATCCTTCCGCTGGCCGCGCCGGTGATCGGCACAGCAGCGCTCTTCGCCTATCTTTTGGCTTGGGACGAATTCTTCTACGCGCTCCTGTTTACCTCCGATCACCGCGCCAAAACGGTCACGGTTGCAATCGCCGATCTTGCCGGCGGCAGGGTGTCCGATTACGGGCTGATTGCGACAGCGGGCGTCATCGCAGCGTTACCACCGGTGATCTTTGGCCTTGTTATGCAGCGGACTCTGATTTCTGGTCTGACCAGGGGTGGGGTGAAGGGATGAAGGGACCTATGGCGACAGGGACCACATCGGGCCGCGCGGCGATCGAGAGTGAGATATCGCGCCAGTGGTTGGACGCGCTTTCCAGCTTTGCCGATGTCCGAGACCGTGCGGACGAAGTTGCAGCCTCGATTAAACGAAGTGGCCGACTTATCCTTCTTGGAATGGGGGCGTCACACGGTCTGAACCGGGCGGTCGAGCCGGTCTACCGGGCACTGCAAGTGGATGCTGTGGCACTTCCCATTTCCGAACAGCTAGACCAGCCGCTTTCGATCGCTGACCGTACGATCATCTTCACCTCCCAATCAGGCGAAAGCGCCGAGGTTATTCGTTGGCTGAACGAGGTGGGCCCCGCAGCGGAGGCATTCGGGTTGACGATGGCCCCCGACTCAACCCTCGCTCGGTCGCTGCCCAGCCTAATCGGCGCGGGCGGGGTGGAAACCGCGTTTGCCGCAACGCGCAGCATCTTGGTCTGTTTGGCGCTGCACGCGGCAATTCTGTCGGCACTCGGCACCGCCCCGACGACGTTTGTCCGGGCATTACGGTCACCCAAGGAACCCGATATTTCTAATGCGGTGATTGCCCTAGCGGGCGTTCGCGCTGTGGTAACCTCGGGTCGCAGGCTTCAGGGCCTGGCCGAGGCGTTGGCGCTCGGATTGACGGAACTCTCGCGGCTGCCCTGCTTCTCGCTTGAGTGCGGCCAGCTTCGCCATGGACCAATGGAGATGTTGGGACCCGAGGTGGGTATAATTTTCCTGCGCGGCGACGACCCGACAAGTGATCTTGTCCGCAATCTCGCCGAGGCGGTCGCGGCGACGGGGGCGCCGACGGTAGTTCTCGATGCCTCGGGCCGCACGCCCGTGAAAGGGGCAATCACCATCGATGCCGGGCGCCATGATGGGCTGGCCGCACTCGCAATACTCCTGCCTATCGCGCAACGCCTGATGATCGAATTCGCTGCAGTTAGGGTCAACGATCTGGGACGCCCCATCCGCAGCCAGAAGATTACGCGAACCGAATGAATGACCTGTCCCCCCTCGCTGTCGTCGGCAACGTCAATGTCGATCTGATCATGGGGCCGGTTGCGCCATGGCCACGGCCGGGTACCGAAATGATCGTAGATACCAGTGACCTCAGGTATGGCGGCGCAGCCGGGAATGTCGCGCTGGCTTGGCGCGCGCTTGGCCGTGAATTCCAGATTGCCGCGAATACTGGCCGAGATGCCCTCGGCAATTGGCTTCGCAACGGTTTTGCACCTCATTCCGAGGCCTGGCCCGTATCGGATGGGTCAACGATGATTTCAGTCGGCCTGACGCACCCCGATAGCGAGCGCACGTTTTTTACCACTCAAGGTCACGTGGCCGACCTAACTTGGTCCGATGTGCGCGGGACGCTGGATTGGACGCGGCTTTCCGGCGGAACGCTTCTCCTATGCGGCACCTTCGTTACGGATGAGCTGACCGCAGACTATGACAGGCTGATTGACCACGCGCGCGACAAAAACATTCGCGTAGCGCTCGACACCGGTTGGCCGCCGGGGGGATGGACGACGGCGACCCGCAACCAAGTTTTGGGTTGGTTAGGGCGGTGTGATTGCCTACTTCTTAACGAGATCGAGACACGTGAGCTTTCCGGCAGCCATGCGGCGGAAGACGCACTATCCGTGTTGCTGCCTCTCATGCCCGACAATGCGCTGGTCGTCATCAAATGCGGCTCGAGCGGCGTCGTCGCGGCGAGGAGAGACTTGGAGATACTCAAAGTGCCTGCGCCACCGGTCGAGGTCTCGGACACGATCGGTGCAGGCGACATCTTCAACGCCGCCTTTCTCGCGATCCGAGCAGATGGGCGGCCTCTTCTTGAATGCCTTGAAGTCGGCGTGCGCACGGCAGCCGCCGCGATTTCGACCTCGCCCCGCCGCTATGGCAGGGATGTGGAACCGTCAACCCAAGGAGCCTCCGCATGAGTACGCTCGATCTCATCGGAGTAAGCAAATCCTACGGCAGCACTAATATCCTGACGTCCATCGACATCTCGCTAGCCAGTGGCGAGTTCCTCGTGCTGCTCGGCGCCTCAGGATGCGGCAAGTCGACGATCCTCAACATCATTGCCGGCCTTCTGTCGCCCACGTCGGGCGAAGTCAGGATCGACGGCAAGCGTATAAACGAAGTTCACCCTAAGAACCGCGATATTGCGATGGTCTTCCAGTCCTACGCGCTCTATCCCAACCTGACGGTGGAGCGTAATATCGGGTTTGGCCTCGAAATGCGCGGCGTGGGCAAGGCGGAACGGCAGGCGGCGATCCAAAAGGTCGCCCGGATTCTCAAGATCGACGGTTTGCTTGACCGCAAGCCGGCCCAGCTCTCCGGCGGTCAACGCCAGCGCGTCGCAATCGGTCGCGCGCTGGTCAGAGAGCCTAAGATCTTCCTTTTCGACGAGCCGCTCTCGAACCTCGATGCCAAGCTCCGAATGGAGATGCGAGCCGAGCTAAAACGGCTGCACCGGATGCTCGGGACGACCGTCGTCTATGTGACCCACGACCAGATCGAAGCGATGACTCTGGCCACGAGGATCGCTGTAATGCGCGAGGGCCAGATCGAACAGATCGGCACGCCAGAAGAGATTTACAACAGGCCAGCTACAGCCTTTGTGGCCGAATTCGTCGGTGCTCCGCCTATGAACATGATCGACGCCACGCTGGATGCTGACTGCCTCCAACTGGAGGGGTCGGGACAGCGGATCGCGTTACCGGGCAAGAGAAGCAGGTCGCGCCAGGTGATCCTAGGCCTGCGTCCCGAGGATCTTCACATCGCCGATGCGTCGGATGAATTGGTCATCGACGCGACGGTGGATTTCGCCGAACCGACGGGCCCGGACATCATTGTCTTTGCCCGCCATGGCGGAAATCCGCTTGTCGCAAGTCTCCCATCGCATCTGCAAATAGACCCGGAAAGTCAGACACGTTTCTCGTTTTCCATTGAAAACATGCATATTTTTGATCGGGAAACGGGTCAACGGATCGAACCTTGACACGGTATAGCCACAAAAAGCCCATGATCGCGGATTAGACCCGCTTTCCAGCGCGTGACAGATCGGACATATTCACACTTTCCTAGATATTGGAGAGGACCTATCGATGCGCGTAAAATCGAGCAAGCTTATTTTGGCCACCGCAACCTGCCTGAGCCTGTCGGCCTGTGTGGAAACGCCGGTGTCCCGGGCGCAGAACCTTGACGCGAGAGTGGACTCCCCGACCCTCACGAGTGCGCAGCCTGCGGAAACCTCCAAGAATTTTTCAATCTACCTGACCGGATACACCTATTGGGACAATACGCCCCCGGGATCGGCAGCGATTGCCCGCCCGGTTCTTCGTCAGCGAGCCGGCGGTACAGGTTCATGGAGAAGCCCAATCACGATTGCTGTGGGACACAGCATCGTTAACGGGCGTCAGACGCTAGACTACCCTGAGGGTACGCGGTTTTATCTTCCTCGGCTGAGAAAATACGCCATCGTAGAAGATGTCTGCGGTGACGGACCGACACCCCAAGGCGGGCCATGCCACACAGGCCACAATGGTCACCCCTGGCTTGACATTTGGATTGGCGGCAAGGACGTGTCGCCGCAGGAATCCGATGCCTGTGCCCGCCGCATCACCGCAGTTCAGACCGCGATAATCAACCCTCCGCGCGACTTGCCGGTACAGGAAGGTGAGATCGCGACGGGCGGCTGTCAGGTCTTTCTTTGAGATTTACAATAGGTTCGCCCGCTATCCAGCGGGCGTTCGAATACTTGCGATACGAATAAGCTTTCCCCAAGCAGCAATGCGGCCAGCAAGCGCATGGCCGACCGCTCGGTAAATGGTGATGTAGAGCAGTGGCCGGTAGATTAACCTCTGAAGTGGCACGAGAAGGAGCAAAGAAAGGTTTTCGCGCCGTTCGAACCTGAAAGCAAAAAGCGCCGAGATTAAATCCAGGATTGGCAGCATTACCCAGCCTGCGATTAAAGCCAGAGACACATCGCCGCTCGTCAGGGGTATGCCGCGAACAAGGTTTCCTGCGGCCATGATGATTACGCTTACGAAGACCGCGTCAGCCAGTGGTGCCAAGAGCCCTAGCACAATGCCTGTAAGCCAAAGATCTGGGATCGAGACTAAGCCGACACCGCGCGCTGTCTTTGCCGCGCGACGGTGTTTCCAGGCGGTCTGCATCATGCCGAAGCTCCAGCGAAGTCGCTGTTTCATAAAGCCTGAGAGGGTCTCAGGCGCATCCGTAATGGAATATGCGCGCTCTTCGAAAGCGATCCGATAACCCGCGCGCAGAATTGCGACCGTAAGGTCGGCATCCTCGGTAATTGTGTCGGGGGAATAGAACCCAACTTTCCTCACAGCCTCAACACGCCATGCACCGATAGCGCCGGGCACGACGAGCATCGCGTTCAGCCGTTCGGCGGCACGACGATCGATATTCTGTGCGGTGATGTATTCAAGTGCCTGCAATCGAGCAAGCAGACCGCGGCGATTGCCAACTTTGACGTTGCCCGCAATTGCGCCGACATGTGGATCCGCGAAATGTCCCATCAGCCTTCGAACCGCTTTGGGGTGCAGAAGTGTGTCGGCATCGACCGCCACAACCACCTCGGTCTCGATCTCGGCGTAGGCGGCATTGAGCGCGCTGCACTTGCCGCCGTTTTTCTGACGTATCAGCCGCACCCTAGGATCGTGACGGAATTCCCGCTCCACCGTCTCCGCGGTGCCGTCGGTTGAACCGTCGTCGATTACGATGACGCGAATGTCCGGGTAGTCGGAGGCGAGCGCGGCGGCGACCCCGTCGACGATGACAAGCTCCTCGTTGAAGGCGGGAATGGCGATCGTCACGGTAGTGAGCGGTTCTGCCAAGCCTGACGGATGTCGCCGCCGGAGAAGCGCGAGAGAAAGCATGATAAGCGAACGGACAATGCCGAAGCATACCGCCACCCAGAAAATCCAGACCAGTACATGACCAGCTACGGCGGCGGTGACGAAGGAAGCGCGGTCGAGCGGTGTTAAATTGTCCGTTGCCAGTGGCATCATTTCGTCGCGTGATAGGCCGAGGAATTCTGAAAGCAGAACGATCCGATAGCCTTCTGCCCTGAGCCGGTCGATCAGCATCGGCAACGCGGCGACCGTGGCGGAACGGTCGCCGCCCGCATCGTGCATTACGATGACCTTGCTCGCGTTCGATGCCATCTGCGCCATCACATAGTCAGTGATTTCAATGGCGCTCATGAATTCCCAATCGCGCGGCACGATGTCGGAGCCGGCGACCATGTATCCTTCTTTCTCTATTATGCTTTGCTGCGTGGCTTCATCCTTGGTGAGTGGGCCCTCGCTGCGTCCGTACGGCGTGCGGAATAGATAGGTCGTGCGCCCCGTAACGCTTGCAATAAGCCGTTGGAGCGCGTTCAGCTCAAGCTGAGCCCGGACAACGCCCATCTCGTCACCCTCTGGATGAAAGAACGTATGCGAACCGACCTCGTGCCCTTCGGCAACCATGCGGCGGACGATAGAAGGATAATTCACTACGTTGGTGCCGATTACGAAGAATGTTGCCGGAACGCCCTTCGCCTTCAGCACGTCAAGGATTGACACTGTGTAGTCCGGGTCGGGCCCATCGTCGAAAGTGATTGCAACAACTTTATCCGCAGAGCTGCCATAGCGTTCGACGGAGATCGGGCGCGGTACCATATCGTAGATCTCGCCGTCGATGAGACCCGTTGTTGGGTCCTTGAAGAACCTGCGTTTTCCCGTGATCTCGGGTTTGGTGACCCTCCGGAATGGTCCGTCACCTGAATAGGAGACGTAATCTGTGAAACCGATAGTTTCGAGAGCACCAACTTGCGACGGCTCTAACCCATTTCCGATCAGTGGCCAGGCGCCGGGATCCTCCAGGCCAGTTGACCAAAGTACAACCCCGGCCACAGGCTTTCGCATCAAGGTTAGAATTTGATTGTGTAGAGAAACAGCATCAAGAAGCCAGATCTCGGCTGAACGACCATCTTCGGTAGTGAAAGTCGCGCGGGTATTGAGCGATCCGGTCTCAACGGCGATCATCGACGTTTGGCGCGCTAGAAGCTCCATTGCCTCTGCAAAGGGCAACTTAACTGGTGAGAGATCTCCGTCCGTCCACATGTAGGCGAAGGATCCAAGTGCGAGACGCAGCTTGTCAGGTCCTACGGCAAATGCCGCGTCATCAACGAGTGTTTCGAACCAACTCTGGGCTGCAAGAGGCCCCGGCGGCGCGCCCGCATAGGGCTCCCGAAACGCCTGTAGGAGCACAGAATCGACCGCCTCGACAAGGGAGCCATCACGCCAGAGTCCGCCGTCGGCTTCGACGACGAGGCAGCTATGGATTCCCGTCGGCAGCGCGGCTTTCAACGTCGACATCAATAAGCGCAGACCCGCTAGGTGTCTGGCCCCCACTTGCTGCGGATAGATACAGATCCCGGAATAAGTGCCGCCCCTGATCTTTTCTTCCAGTGAGTTGACGATGCGCGCTCGGGCGTTCGCATCGTCGAGTATGGACGCGCCCGAATTAGTCGGGGTCGGCAGTGGTAGGAGCGCTACGAGTTCTAGACCCAAGTTTGGCGATGTACGTTTAAGGTCACGTAGAGCGTCTTCTGTTCCCGCCTCGCGAAGCCAGACTATCGTCCCAGTCGCGGGGTCGACCGTGAGCCATTCCGCAAGGACGCTGTCGAGACTGCCACAAGTGCGAGTTAGCGTTGCCAATGCCCAATCTGGCCCGGCCATCAAATAGGCTGATCTGGACATATCATCACCGCCCGGAAGCAGGTCAGCCGCGGCTAGCGGCTCGCCCGTACAGGTTGCTGCGATGGCTTTGGTTTCGCGCTCGGCAATGTCATTGTCGGACAGCGCGCCACGACGGATCAGCTCCAGCTTTTCGCTCTCCGGCAGTATGTCGATGTAATAGAATCCAAGGAAAACCGTGGTCAGCCAAGCCAGACAGATCAAACCTGCCAGTGCTACGACGGCCCTTAATCTGCCCGCGCGTCGATTAAGCGGGTCGAGAAAAATGGGATGGCGATGATGGGATCGCTTCCGCGCGACGGTTCGGTTGCTTCCTTTCGCCATATCTGTCCCTACCATACGCAAAAGCGGTCATTTTGACCACTGTGCGCCCCTATCTCCACTGCTATAGACTTCGATCTACAAGACAACCCGAAGAATTGACGCACATAAGCGCCAAATCACTATCCGGTCGGTTTTGAGGCCGGATTCGACTGAGCCAGGGAAAACGGATGGCAATCAATCGACGGTCGTTCCTAAAGCTTCTTGCGCCGTCGCTGGCTCTTTCCAGTCTTCCGTTCCCAGTGGACGCCGACGACGCGAAGGATGCCGTCTTCATTGTCATCGACGGTTTCGACCCGACCATACCCGCTGAATTTCTGCGCGCCTTTGTCGAGACCTTTCTAGAAATCGGTGTCCCAATCGGTTTGATACCGAACTCGAACCTGGCATCTGAGACAAAAAAAACGACCGCTTACGGGTTTCGACGGATCTTCGCGGAGAATCCTGACATGGTGGAGCCAGTATTGTGGCTGCCCGGTCTGAAGGAACTTCCTAGCTACTTCCAGCGCCGCGCGGCTAGCGATGCTATTAAACAGATGAGCGGCTTGCTGGAGGGCTTTGACGGCGTGACCCGGCACGGGCCTGTGACAATCGCGACGGACGCCTCGACACCTTCGAATTACGATGGTCTCAGGTGCTTGGGCATTCGAAATGTCCTGTCTTTGTTTCCATCGCCATCTGTCTCATCAACGGGTTGCGCCCAACGCACCGTTTGCCTTTACGGCAGCAAGCAACTCATGATCGTCGACGTGGCTGATCCAGCCCCTTGGATCGAGGAGGTATTTGCGGAAGCGGGCTGGCGGCAGATCGTTTTCTCATTGGCCGGGATTGGGCAGATCTCTATGCAGGATTTAAGGTTGCGCGCGCAGCGCGTATCCGACGCCATCGGCAGGGAACTCAGTCTTGGACGACGTTTCGTGGTGCTCCCACGAGAGCATGCGCGGTGGTTCGGGGCGGACCAGTTGCGCTTCGTTGCCGTCCGGATCGAATCCGGCACTGATGTTTCGTCTGCGGCGATGGCCGCGTTCATGGATGAGCTTGAAGCACTCGAAATCCCAGTTACCGACACGCGGCCTTCTGATCTGGAGAGCGAAATCGACCTTCTGCTGCTGCCCGACGCTTCGGCCGCCTTCGACGGCGGCGGACGTTTCATCCGCGGCGACACCACGATATCGCAAGCAGCCTCGCTACTCGCCAATGGTAATCTGATGCGCGACGCGGTCGTCGCCATCGGCCCGCAGGACTATGGGACCCTGCATGCTCGCCAGGCGACGCTCGACACGTTGGGCCGGTTTCGGCAAGATCCGGGGACGCGACTCGTGGACGTGACCGATTTCTTCACCGCGACGACGGCACCTGACCCGGTATTCGACCTACTGCGCGAAACCCGACGCGACATAATCGGAGATTCTGATCCGCAGGCGCTAACGGGCGACGAACTGTTGGCCGACGCACGTCAGGCATGGGCCTATTTTGAACGTTTCTCTATTCCCGCGACAGGGCTATGCGTCGATACCGCAGATGTGCAAGCCGGTTATTCCTGGCTCCATCGCGAGTTGACGATGTGGGATCTTGGAAGCCTGTTCGCCGCTGTCATGGCCGCTCATGAAATTGGGCTGATTTCCGACGACGACTTTGTTGCGCGGTCGGAGCTTCTGATCAAAGCGCTGCCGGTTGTACCCATAGGTGAATTGCTGCTCCCGAGCGAGGTGATCTCGGCAGATACCGGTGCTTCCCTTTCCAGAAATTTCAACGCCTGCGATACCGGTCGTCTCCTAAGTGTATTGCGAGAACTTGATGCTTATCCGCTAACCCAAGGCGTCGCGGTGGAGAAGGTCGCGCAATGGGATCTGGACGGCGTGGTCATAGGTGGGCACGTTCACTCCGTTATCAACGGGCGGCCCGTCGATCGTTTCCGGTCGCAATGTGCGCATTATACTGCCCGCGCTTTCCGGGCGTGGGGTATACCGGCAGACTCGCCCTATGAAGTAGCGGACGCGGTTTCTAAAACCGACCGGGATATGCAGACACTCCTTGCTCTCGCCGGCCTCGATCCCCTAGGCGCCGAACCTTTGCTGCTTGAAGCACTTGAGGCAGGGCTGTCTGAACCTTCGCGTCTTCTGGCCGATGTGCTTTTCAGCGCACAAAGGCGCGAATACGAACGATCAGGCAGGCTTATTTGCATGTCCGAGGCACCGATAAACCGTGAGCCATGGTTTACCTATCAGGGACTGAACGTGACTGCTTCGGAGGAACGTTGGAGGGTGAATGTGACCTCGTCCGATCCTCGCTTTGCGACACCAGAGTTCCGTCGCGCGATCATGCTCGTGAATACCAAGGCCGCATATCTGTGGGACGCAAACCGACCATCCTCCTATTCTAGCCTCCTCGTCCGCCATGTGCGGGATCGGACACGACTTGAAGGTATAGGCTTCTCGCCCGGTGTTTTCGTGGCAACCGGAAAGGGTATGCCAGGCTACTCGGACATCAATACGAACGCCATCGTCCTGGAAGCAATTTCGTTCATAACGAGGGGCCGTAAGCCCCGCTCAAACCTCTAGTCGGTATTGTTAGAAGAAACGAGGTTAAGACGGGCAAGGGGTTGTCGTAGCCTCATCTGATGGCCAGACTTTCCCCTGATCGTAACATCGAAACCAGCCCCGAGATCATCCGCCCTACCGTGATGCTCTAAGTTCGGTTCTGGCGATCGGCAGGAAAGAAGTCGATGGCTCAAAAATCGTGCCGAGGGTCTTGTCAGAAAGAATAACCTTGAGCGGGGCAAGGGCGCTTTGTAGCGTCCGGGCAGGAGCAAATCAGATCTGTTCAAGGGCTTCCACAGCAGCCCTGAAATCTTCGGCTTGGCGGTGATGATGTACATCCGCTTCCCGCTGTTGCTCCGAAACGTCGAAGATCTGCTTCACGAGCGGGGCATCGATATCTGCTACGAGGCGGTCCGGTATTGGTGGCAACGGTTCGGACCGATGTTTGCTGCCGAAATCCGCAAGCGCCGTGTTACAGGCATACGGTCTACGCTGAAATTCCTAAAGAAAACAATGAAGAAGCATGGACCGGTCGATGTGTTCGTTACGGACAAGCCTCGGCCATATGGTGCTGTGTTGAAGGATCTCGGCATGATCGACCGCCAGGAAACGGGCCCCTGGCTGAACAACCGGGCGGAAAACTCTCAGCTCCCGTTCAGAAGGGCAATGATTTCCGCTCGTTCGTCATGAACCAGAAGCAGGGCGACGTCTCCCGGCATCAGTTGCTCGACGATCAGGCGGGCGCCGTGTGACGGGCTGTCCGCAAGGATGACCTGCCCGTCCGGCAAGCCTAGGTCGAGACATTGCTGGCGGATTATGGACGGAATTTCTCCGCGCGGGCGGCCGCGCAGGTATTTCGGGTTCTCGGCGGCGGCGACGACATCGGGTTGCAGCCGGAACGCCCCGCGGGTCAGGGCGCGGATTTCCTCGTCCGACCGGTCGCCTGCATGGGTCAGCAGAACGAATCGCCGATGCGCGGGTATCGCGGCCAGAGCGCCGGTCACCGCCGCGATGGAATGCGGGTTATGCGCGAAATCGACGAAGACGCGGGCGCCACGTACCGAGAACTCATTTGCGCGGCCCGGATTGTCGATCGGGTCGCTACGGAAGGTCGACAGCGCCGTCCTGATAGCCGCATCGGGAAGGTCGAGGGCACGTGCCGCCAGGGCCGCTCCAAGCACGTTTTCAATGTTGTAGCGGGCCGCGCCGCCGAGGGTCAGCGGCACGTCGGCGACGGCGATCAGTGGACTTTCGGAACTTCCATCCGCCAGGATGATCCTGCCATCGTCCAGCCAGGCGCAGGGGTCACGGCGCGAACGGGCGGCACGGATCATATCATTGTCGGGACTGAGCGAGAACCACGCTTTCGCCGCGTCCGCTTCGCGGGCCGCCTCGACCACATTGGGATCGTCCGCGTTCAGGATCAGGACACCATCTGGCGCGAGCGCCCGGTGCACGGCCAGCTTCACGAGGGCGAGTTCGGCAACGGTGTTGATCCCATATTGCCCGAGGTGATCGGCCGCGACATTCGTGACAACCGCCGCCCGCGCCCGCGTGACCGGAACACCCCGCCGCAGGATGCCGCCGCGCGCGACCTCCAGCACGCCGATCTCCAGCCGCTTGTCCCGCAGAAGCAGCCGCGCGCCTGCCGGGCCGGAATAATCCCCCTTGTCGAGGATGTCGTCGCCCACCCGCACAAACTCGGTGGAGGACAGGCCAGCCACCTTCCCCGCAGCCCTTGCCATCGCGGCGATCAGCCGGGTCGTCGTGGTCTTGCCGTTGGTGCCGGTCACGAGCGCGAGAGGAATGTCATGCAGGCGCGACCAGTCTGGCGATGGCGGAAGACCGGTGGTCGCCCATGTCTTCGACCCTGTGCCGTGGCCAAGCGTCAGCGCATCATCATCAAGGAGCCTGTCGACCCCGCGCCGCGCGGCTTCCTCCACAAGAGCGGCGAGCGCGGTATTTGCCTCGGCCTTCGCTATGCGGCGCAGGTCGGCGAGCATTCGGTCGCGCGGTATCGCGTCGAGGCCAAGGAGTTCCGTGGCCGTGTAATACCACGCAGCCTCGACAATAAAGGCGGCGGTAAAGAGCTGATCTGCTGCGGCGGGAAAGAAGAGGCTGCCGCCGCCCTCAAAGGGTCGGGTGCGGATCGGTGTTGACGTCCAGCCCAGCCCATCAAGCAGGTCGCGGGTGTGATTGACCCATACGAGCAGCATCACATGCGGATCAAACCCGATGGCCAGACCGTCGCCGACCGCGCCCGGCTCCGTCCCGTAAAGGTTCGGGCCGAGCAGCCTGCGGCAACCATCCAGAACCAGCGCCGGATCGTCCGGCACCGGAATTTCCAGAAGATCGTGCAACGCATCGGACTGCATTACCTTGCGCTCCGTTCAGTCGGACTCCTCGCTCTCGACCCGCGCAAGGCGCACGCCGCGTTCGTCGCGGATCAGTTGATCGGTCGCCGACATCAACTCCTCGAATTCGGGGGCCGGGCGTTCCACACGGGATGGCTTGGCGGTGACGACGGCCTCGCGTTCAGCTTTCTTGAAATAGATGATCTGCTTCCACGACCGTGCCAATTCATCGGCAAAAACGACCAGCAGATCGCCGGGCTGCGCCGCATTCAGTGCCATGTCGATGGCCTCCGCCTCGCTCGCGACAAGCGTGATCCTTTCCTCCTCGACGCCCTGTTTCAGCAGTTCGTCGCGGATCATCTCGGGCACCTCCATCGGCCCCCGTCCCCGGCGGTCGTCATCCGGTTTCAGGAAGTAGTGATCGAAGTGACCCGCCAGCGCCCTTGCCGCGTCCCGAATGTCCTCGTCACGCCTATCCCCCGGCATGGCGGAGACGACAAGCCTGCGGCCCTTGACGTCAAGCCGGTCGGCAAGCCCCGCCATGGCCGAGATCGCCGCCGGGTTATGGCCGTAGTCGAGGATGACCTTGAACGGGTGTTCGTCGAAGACGTTCGTCCGCCCCGGCACCTGGAAGAACGAGGTGTCGAAGGTCCTGAGCCCGTGGCGGATATTGTCGAGGTCGAGCCCGAAGGAAAAAGCCATCGCGCAGGCAAACATCGCGTTCTGTACGTTGTAAAGCGCCTTGCCTTCCAGCGTTGCGGGAATGAGATGCGACCAGAGAACCGGCATGTGCAACCCGTTGGCGTAGATCGTGATCATGTCGCCGTTCATGGCCTTTTCCAGAACCACGGCGCGGCCCCCGGCCTGAATGTGCTCCTTCACCAGCGGATGGTCGGAGTTTGTCGTCACATAGCAGATATGCGTGGCCTTGCAGAAATCGGCCATGCGCAGGCAATGAAGGTCATCGGCGTTCAGAACGACCGTATCGGTCGCGGTCTCGACCACGACGCGCTTCACGACGGCCAGTTGCTCCAGCGTGTCGATCCCGCCCATCCCGAGGTGGTCGGCGGCGACGTTGAGGCAGGCCGAGACATCGCAGCGCTGATAGCCGAGGCCCGAGCGGACAAGCCCGCCCCGTGCGGTTTCCATCACCGCGAAATCAACCGACGGATCGCGCAGCACCATCTGCGCAGAGGCGGGGCCGGTCATGTCGCCCTTCACGGTCAGCTTGCCGTCGACATAGACCCCGTCGGTCGAGGTCATGCCGACGATCTTGCCCGACGACTTCATGATATGGGCGAGCATCCGGCTGGTCGTCGTCTTGCCGTTGGTGCCGGTAATGGCGCCGATCGGAATGCGCGCCTGCCGCCCCTTCGGGAAGAGCATGTCGATGACCTTGCCCGCCACGTCGCGCGGCTTGCCCTCGGACGGTGCGACATGCATCCGGAAGCCGGGTGCCGCGTTCACCTCGACGATGGCGCCGCCGATGTCCTTGTAGCTTTTGGTAATGTCGGGCGTGAGGAAGTCGACCCCACCGACATCGAGGCCCACCGACTTGATCGTGCGTTCCGCCATGTCCTTGTTGTCCGGGTGGCAGACATCGGTCATGTCGATGGCCGTGCCGCCGGTCGAGAGGTTCGCGGTCGAGCGCAGGTAAAAGGTCTCGCCCTCCGGCAGGACGGTTTCGGCGGTGTATCCGGCATCCGCCATGAGGCGTTCCGCCTGATTGTCGAGTTCGAGATTGGTCAACACCTTCTCATGCCCGATGCCACGGCGCGGATCGGAGTTCACGATCTCGATCAGTTCGGCGATTGTGTGCTTGCCGTCGCCGACGACATGGCCGGGCACGCGCTTGGCCACGGCGACCAGCTCACCGTTCACCACCAGCATCCGGTGATCCATGCCGGTGACAAAGCTTTCGACGAGGATGCCGCGGCTCTTGGAATGCGACTTGGCCTCGTGGAAGGCGGTTTCAACCTGCGCTTCCTCGGTCAGGTTGATCGACACCCCGCGCCCGTGATTGCCGTCGAGCGGCTTCACGACCACCGGAAAGCCGATCCGATTGGCCGCGCGGACGGCCTGCGTCGGCGAATAGACCAGACGCTGCTGCGGCACCGGCAGGCCGAGGTCGCTCAGCATGTTGTGGGTGTCTTCCTTGTCGCAGGAGATTTCCACCGCGATGTGCTTTGTCTCGCTCGTGATCGTCGCCTGAATGCGTTGCTGGAACTTGCCATGCCCGAATTGCACAAGCGAGTTGTCGTTCAGTCGGATCCACGGGATGTCGCGGTCCTGCGCGGCTTTGACGAGAGAGCCGGTGGAGGGCCCGAACTCCTTGCGCTGCGCCATGAGGACAAAGCTTTTCAACTCGTCGGGGAAGTCGAACTCCGGATCGAACTCGTAGTCAACCTGTGCCTTCAGGTGGTCAGGCAGAAGGTGCATCAGAAGCCGGATCGCCAGTTGCCCCGCCTCAAGCCCGACATCGCGCTGATGGTACTGGTAGACAAGGTTGTACTGCCCCGGAACGCCGGTCGAGCGGGTGCGGCCGAACGTGACTTCGGAGCCGGCAACGCCCTGAATCTCCAGCGCCACATGCTCGGCGATATGGCCCAGCCAGGTGCCTTCACCTTCCCTCAGACGCCGGATGAAACCGCCGGGTTCGCGGTAGGAGCAGCCATGCTCATGCAGACCCGGAAGTGCCTCGACCAGCGCGTTGATCCAGTCCTCGCCGATCTTCGCCGATGGCCAGTCCTCCAGAACACCAAGGTCAACGACATAGCGGATGACGGGAAACCCCGCCCACACGTTCGGACCGACAAACACGTTCGTCGAAACGATCTTCATTGCGGAGTTCCTCCCTTAAGTCGTGCGGTCAGTTCTTCGTGACCTTTTTGTTAGGCAATGTGCAGAATGCGGCGTGTTCATCCGGGGCATAGGCGTGCCGTCCGACAAGATCGTAGCGGCAGCCTTCGCCCATCACATGGACCTTCAGCCCCAGCAGCGTCAAAGCCTGACCGGGCGAGGCGTCCCACATGGAGGAATGCGTCAGGCCGGAGGCATCGACGACCGTCACGGTGCCCGATCCGACCACCTCGAACACGCCGTCCGGCCCGATGAAGGCGGCGGTATCCTCGTCGATACCAAGGCCGATCAGGAAGGGATTGTAGGACGATGCGGCCAGAAGCCGCCCGAGCCGGTTCCGCTCGGTGAAATGCTGGTCGATGATCACGGCATTGGTCAGTCCGATGCCCGGCGCAAGGCTCACCGCGCCCTCAACCGGGGCGGAATTGCTGTCGCCACCCGCGATCATGTGTTCCGACATGATCGACGCCCCTGCCGAGGTGCCGGCCACCGCGACACCGGCCGCGTTGCGGCGGCGGATCTTCTGGACGATGCCAGTGCCGCCGAGGATCGTCGACAGCCGCAACTGATTGCCGCCGGTCAGGAAGATGCCCGTGGCCCGGTCGAGCATGTCGAGGTAGCGGGGATTGTCGCAATCAGCGCGGCAGCTGATGGGCAGGAAATCCACGACCGAGGCGCCAAGATCACGGAAGATCCGGTTGTAGTCCGGCCCCGTCGTCTCCAGCTCAGACGCCGTCGGGATGACCACGATATCGGCATCCTTTCCGCCCGACAGTTCGACAAAACGGCGGTGGATATGCCGCTCCTTCACGCGATCCTCACCGCCTCCGATCGGAATAATGAAGCCGCGGGGGCGATTATGACTCACAGGAGCTGGACACATACTGCGGATGTTTCCCGGAGATGCCGTCAAGGCTGATTGCGTTTCCCCCGATGCGGTCAGCCAACGGGCAGGACCGCCCCCCAAATCTCAGGCCAGTCTGTAGAACAAATTCGAAGCCTGCAAGCAGATGTTCAGCTTGTCCCGCGGTACCGAAGAATCGGTCGTGCCGGTCACAGCAACTGAACCTCATGTTCTGTCAGTCGCCGCGCAGCGCCGCCTTAATGTAAGGCGTACACAAACAAATTTCTTCTTGCCGCATTCCTTCGCGCCGCCTAGCCTGTCAAAAAACTGTTACAAATCTTTTACAATTGGGAGGAATGAACCATGCGGAGCATTGCGCTCGGAATATCCCTGCTTGCAGTTTCTACGGGCATGGCCAGTGCGGCTGGCAAGCTCAATCTCTACTGCGCGGCGCAGGAGGAATGGTGCCAGGCCATGGCGCGCGGTTTTGAGGACGCCACGGGCATCGATGTCGACATGACTCGCAAGTCCTCGGGCGAGACCTTTGCGCAGGTCAAGGCAGAGGAGTCGAACCCCAAGGGCGATGTCTGGTGGGGTGGCACCGGCGACCCGCACCTTCAGGCCGCAGAGGAAGGGCTGACCGAACCCTATGTCTCGCCCATGCGCGGGGAGCTTCACCCTTGGGCCATCTCTCAGGCGGAAAGCGCGGGCGACCGTACCATCGGCATCTATTCTGGGGGGTTGGGCTTTGGCTACAACTCGGACCTTCTTGCCGCGAATGGCCTGCCCGAGCCGAAATGCTGGGAAGACCTGACCAAGCCCGAATTCAAGGGCCACGTACAGATGGCAAACCCGAACTCCTCCGGCACCGCCTATACGACGCTTGCCACGATGGTGCAGCTTTTCGGCGAGGATGGCGGGTTCGACTACATGAAACGCCTTCACGCCAATATCAACCAGTACACCAAGTCCGGTTCCGCCCCGATCAAGGCGGCCGGTCAGGGCGAAACGACGGTCGGCATCGTCTTCATGCATGATGCGGTGGCACAGACCGTCGCCGGTTTCCCGGTCGTGACCGTCGCACCCTGCGAGGGCACGGGATACGAGATCGGCTCGATGTCAATCATCGCGGGTGCACGCAACATGGACGAGGCCAAGCAGTTCTACGACTGGGCGCTGTCGGCCGAGGCGCAAAACCTCGCGCTGGAGGTCAATGCCTTCCAAGTCCCCTCGAATACGGGCGCGCAGACCTCGGACAAGGCGCCGGACCTGTCGTCGATCAAGCTCATCGACTACGACTTCAAGAAGTACGGGTCGAGCGACGAGCGCAAACGGCTTCTGGCCAAGTGGGATAGCGACGTCTCTACCCTGCCGCAGTAAGCCTTGTGCGGGCCATAACGTCTGAAAAAACCACCCATCCGGTGCTGATCTTCTGGATCGTTGCCGGGTGGGTCGGGTTTGCTCTTCTGCCCTGGTACGGGGTGGAGGATTTCTGGTTTCTGGAATGGGTAACGGACGGCTGGCCCACGGACAGCGACTATGCGCCCGGCGCCTTTCTGCTTGGGCAGGGTGAAAAACCTTGGCTCTGGCCGCTCGTGCCTGCGCTTCTGGCGCCGCTACTGGTGCTGCAACGGCGCAAGACCGATCCTGTCTTCGCCTATGTGCTTCTGGCGGCGGGCGGATTCGGCTTTGCCTGGCTCGTCGCACAGGGGCTTGGGATCGGCATCAGGGGCTGGACGGCCGATTGGCTCACCGCACTCTTCGGGCCGCTGGAGGACCGGCAATACGGCATGGGTTACGGCGCGCTGATCGTCGCCTCGGCATTTCTGTTTCTCTTCACTCAAGGCATCGCGGCACGGGGTGCGATCAACGGCGATGTCTTTGTCACCGGCGCCATCGGCGGCGTGATCGCCGTCGTCACGATCTTTGTCTTCTTCCCCATCGCAAAGATGCTGGTGGCGGCTTTCATCACCGAGGAGGGTGGCTATTCGGTCGTCCTCTTCTTTTCGAAATTCTTCGACGCCCGCATCTGGGGGCTTGGCTGCCTGACGGGCACGCGCTGCGGGGTCGCGTGGAACTCGCTTTTCCTTGCCGTGCTGGTCGGGGTCCTGACCACCCTCCTAGGCCTCGTCTTCGCACTGGTCCTCACCCGGTCCGGCTTCCGGCTGAAGCGGGAACTGAGGGCGATCACCGTCCTGCCGATCATCACTCCGCCCTTCGTCATCGGCCTCGCGATCATCCTGCTTTTCGGTCTTTCGGGCGCGGTCACGACATGGGTCGCAGACCTCATTGGCGTGCGCCCCACGCGTTGGGTCTATGGCCTGCCCGGCATCCTCATCGCCCAGCTTCTGGCCTTCACCCCCATCGCCTTTCTCGTCCTGATCGGCGTTGTGGAGGGCGTGTCGCCCTCCATGGAGGAGGCGGCACAAACCCTGCGCGCCACGCGCTGGCAAACCTTCCGCACGGTCTCGCTGCCGCTGATGCGCCCCGGCCTTGCCAACGCTTTCCTTCTGGGCTTCATCGAAAGCATGGCCGATTTCGGCAACCCGCTCGTGCTTGGTGGCAATTACGACGTTTTGTCGACCGAGATTTTCTTTGCGATCGTCGGTGCGCAGTACGATCAGGGGCGGGCGGCGATCCTGTCGATGGTGCTTCTGGGCTTCACACTCGCGGCCTTCTACCTGCAACGGTTCTGGCTGGGGCGGAAAAGCTATACGACCGTCACCGGCAAGGGCGACGCAGGCGTGCATCCCGAGATGCCGCGCGGGCTTGCCATTCCGGTCTACATCATCGCAGCACTTTGGGGGACGTTCACGCTGATCATCTACGGCATGATCCTTTACGGGTCGGTCGTGCAGCTCTGGGGCGTCGACAATACGCTGACCTTCAAGCACTACATCACCGCCTTTGAGATTCGCCTTGAAGACGGCGGCATCCGCTGGATCGGCTCGGCCTGGGACAGCTTCTGGACCACGATGATGATCGCAACCGTCGCGGCCCCATTGACCGCCGCCGTGGGCCTGATCACCGCCTACCTGCTGACCCGGCAGGATTTCGCGGGCAAGCGCAGTTTCGAGTTCGGCACGATGCTGTCCTTCGCCATCCCCGGCACCGTTATTGGCGTCAGCTACATCCTTGCCTTCAACGTACCGCCGATAGAGATCACGGGGACGGGCCTCATCCTCGTCATCAGTTTCATCTTCCGCAACATGCCGGTCGGGGTGCGCGCCGGCATCGCGTCGATGAGTCAGCTGGACCGGTCGCTGGACGAGTCTTCGCTGACGCTTGGCGCGAACAGCTGGCAGACCTTCCGCCGGGTGATCCTGCCGCTTCTGCGCCCCGCGATCCTCGCGGCTTTGGTCTATTCGTTCGTCCGCGCCATGACCGCGATCTCGGCGGTGATCTTCCTCGTCTCCGCCCGCTACGACATGGCGACGAGCTATATCATCGGGCGGGTGGAGAATAACGATTACGGCCTCGCCATCGCCTATTCGACGACGCTCATCTTCGTGATGCTGGCGGCCGTCGGGCTCTTGCAGCTTCTGGTCGGGCGTACGCAGATCGGGCGCAGGCTGGCCCATGAACAGGGAGGGGGATGATGGCCACCGTCAGTTCCAAGGCCGCCTCGGTCGTCTTCGACCATGTGACGAAGGTCTACGGCAAGGATGTCGTGGCGGTGAACGATGTCAGTCTCACCATCGCGCCGGGCAAGCTGGTGACGCTGCTCGGTCCCTCAGGCTGCGGCAAGACTACGACCTTGCGCATGATCGCTGGGCTGGAGATGGCCACCAAGGGCCGCATCCTGATCGGCGACAAGGACGTGACCACCCTGCCTGCGACCGACCGCGACGTGTCGATGGTGTTCCAGTCCTACGCGCTCTTTCCGCATATGACCGTGTTGGAAAACGTGAGCTACGGCCTCAAGTTCTCGGGCTTTTCCAAGGCCGAGACGCTGGAGAGGGCGAATGCTGGACTGTCGCTTGTGGGTCTCGACGGCTATGGCGGGCGGCTGCCGTCGGAACTCTCGGGTGGTCAGCAGCAGCGGGTGGCCGTTGCCCGGGCGCTGGTGCTGGAACCGCAGGTGCTTCTCTTCGACGAACCGCTTTCAAACCTCGACGCAAAGCTGCGCCGTCATGTGCGCGAGGAGATCCGCGAGATCCAGCAGAATCTCGGCCTGACCGTCGTCTACGTGACCCACGATCAGGAAGAGGCGCTGGCGGTTTCCGATGAAATCGTGGTGATGAAGAACGCCGCAATCGCTCAGATCGGCCGCCCGCGCGAGCTCTACGACGCCCCCGCCGATACGTTTGTGGCGGACTTCATCGGGGAGGCCAATCTGGTCGAATGCCAGATCGTGGCGGTTGAGGGCGATATGGCCGAGATCGAAGTCGGCGGCATCCGCCACCGCCTGCCGTCGCGGGGGCTGAGGCCCGGCAAGGCGATGCTGGCGCTCCGGCCCTCACGCATCCGCGTCACCGAGGACGAAGGGCTGGCCGCAGCCGTCGAGAAGGTCACATATGTCGGCCCACGGATGGAATACACCTTCGCGGGCGATTTCGGCCAGCTCTTCGCGGTCAGCGATGATGTCGACGCACCGCTGAAGGTTGGCGACGCGATCAGGATCGGCCTTGCCGCCTCCGGCCCGGTTCTGGTGCCTGATGCATGATCCGACCGGACATGGCTGGTCAGTCCTGACCGGGGGCATAGGCCAGTTCGGCGATGGCCATGAGCTCATCAAAGACCTCGGACGTTCCAACCAACACGCGCCCGCCTTCTGCGATCATCCGCGCCGCATCCTGATCCTCGATCACACCGCCCGCTTCCGCGACCAGAAGCTGACCGGCAAGGCAATCCCAGGCGTTCATATGCTCCTCGACGTAACCCAAGAGCTTACCGCTGGCGACATAGGCGAGCGACAGCGCGCCCGAGGCATTGCGGTAAAAGATACCGCCCGCTTCGATGATCTCGGGGATAAGGCGTTTGATGCCCCCCGCGCTTGTCCGGCCAGAGAATCCGACGCCGACCGACCCTGTGCGGATGTCCCGGCCCCGCAGCACGCCCAAAGCCCGGTCGTTGACGAAAGCGCCCGCGCCCCGGCGGGCATGGTACATCTCGGCGTGATTGGGGTCGTGAATGACACCGATCTCGGTCCGATTGCCCAGGACCCCGGCAAGGACAACCGTCCAGCCCGGAATCCCGTGGATGAAATTCGTCGTGCCGTCGATCGGGTCGATCACCCAGGTGAACCCGCTCGTCCCCGCCTTCGGCGCATCCTCCTCGCCGACAATTCCATCATCGGGGAAGGCTTCGGCCAAAGCCTTGCGCACGAAAGCCTCGACATTCTTGTCCGCCTCAGAGACAAAGTCCTGATGGCTTTTGACCTCGACATTCAGCCCGTCGAAACGGCGGAAGTAATCGAGCGCCAGCGCGCCGGCCTCCTCTGCGATCCGCCGCGCGCCGACATAGCGCCGGTCAATCTCCTGCCCGTTCATTCCTGCCCCCTCTCCTCAGACGTCGGGAGGCTAGCAGCATGACACAGCAACTGCGAGAGGCCACCTTCGACCTGACGCGCTACCGGGCCGCGATCTTCGATCTGGACGGTACACTCGTTCACAGCGAACACGTCTGGGAAAAGGCCAAGATCGAGGTAACGGCCCGCTACGGCAAGCGGCCATCGCAGGCGCTTCTCGATGCCCATGTCGGGCGGGGCCTTAAGGACTTTCTCGACGAACTCTTCGGAATGCCGCTAACGCCCGAGATGCGGCGGGCCATCGGTGATCAGATCGGGGCCGAAGCGGATATCTGGCTGGAACGGATGCGCGAACCGGTGCCGGGGGCAAAGGACTGGTTGCTCGGCCTTGTCGATGCAGGCTTGCGGATCGCGATCTGTTCGTCCTCGCCCCGCCGCCATATCGACGGAGCTGTCGAGATGCTCGGGCTTCGGGATGTCGTCGAATTGACCGTTTCGGGCGCCGAACTGCCGGTCGGCAAGCCCGATCCGCTGCCGTTCCTGACCACACTCAACGAACTTAACCTGCCCGCCCACGCGGCGTTTGCGGTCGAGGATTCCGTTCCCGGCGCTCGGTCCGCGCATGGCGCGGGCCTGTTCACGATCGCCGTCGGGCCGGGCTGCACCGGCCCTGCCTATGATTTCTGCCCTCTGCGCGGCGAAAGCTTCGCCGATCTCATGACCACCGCACGACCGTTACACAAGAGCGCGATAAACCCGGCCATATGACCGGACTCCATAAAAACCAACCAACAAGTAGCACAAGATGACCCTTTCCAAAACGGACGCGTCCTAAGAACTCCGCTTGAGGAGGGATGCGGCACCATATAGCCTCTGCGAGTGACAAATTGCTCCCCATTCAAGCACTTCAAAACCAGCCCCAAAAACTTTCCGATGGTCGCTGACGTCAGACACGGCACTACCTCTGGCGGGCCGTCGACCATCAAGGGGAGGTACTTGAAAGCTTCGTGACTACGGACAACGCGGCATAAGAAGGCCGCCTTGAATTTCCTAAAGAAAGCAGTACGTAGGAACGGTCGAACTAAAGTCATCGTGACGGACAGACTTCGGTCCTACGGCGCCGCTCTGAAGGAGGCCGGAGCAGCGGATCGGCACGAGACAGGTCGCTGGCTTAACAACGGGACCGAAAATTCGCACCTTCCTTTCCGACGACGAGAACGGGCGATGCAACGCTTTCGGTGTATGCGAAGTCTGCTGATGTTCGTCGCCGCCCGCGCCTCAGTCTTCAACCATTTCAATTGTCCGTCGTCAGGGTTTTCGGACTTCTCGGGCCGTTTTGTAGCGGAGGCTCTGGTTCGGTTTCTGTTTGAGTTTATGCGGCGGCGGCTTGGCGCAGCCGCCGCCGACATGGCCATCTCGATTATTCGGCAGGACCACGGCGAGGACTTCGCGACGATCGTGGCGGACATGTGCCTTCTGCGCGACGACGCAGGCGTGAATCTCAACCAGCGGACCTCGATCCGCACGGTGCTGCACACGCGCAATCCGGGATTGATCGAGATCGTCAAGCTCATGTCCGACAACATCGAATCTCCTCTGACAATGGAGCAATTATCGGCGTCTGTCAGCTATTCGGCCCGACATATAGAGCGGCAGTTTCAGCGTTGCCTTGGCCAGACGCCGATGGGCTACTACCCGGGTCTCCGCCTTGGCTACGCGCGAAGCCTGATTACCGAGACGGACATGACGCTTTTCGGGATTTCTGCTGTGTCGGGTTTCAATTCAAAAGCACACTTTTCGAAGGCGTTCAGTCGACGGTTTTGCGTCGCTCCGAGCAAGGTAAACCATCATCGCCGCCGGGTTTGCCACCCGTCAGTTGGAAAATCGTGACGGCGTTCGGCAAGCGTAATCTGTCGTGACATTACCTCTTCGCGCAATTCGCTGCCTTGGCCGCCTGATAGAAGAAGACCAAAGACCTTTTCCGATCATCGTCAAAGTCTGCGACAAAACCCACAATGGGGCTTGAGTATGACGCAATGCATGCTCGCGCCCTGGGTGGAAGGGTTATTGCCGTACTGCACCCGGTCTACTCCAGCACCACCTTCGGGAAATAGAAGCTCACCGTCCAGTTGGGCATGTCCACGATCTCGGAAATCCGCAGGTCGCCCGCGACCGAAGCCAGCATGTAAGCTTCCACTGCCGACATGCCTGTCTCTCGCGCAATCCTTTCCACCGTTCCGCGAACCGCGTCCTTCGCCGCCTGCATCAGGTCCGGCCCAATTCCCGTCGTCACCCAATAACCCTTTACATCCAGATGCGAGGTGACGGGCCCGGAGGTTTCGAACCGCGGAAAGGCAAAGTTTGCGCCCTTCAGAAGGCCGATCTCTATTTCGACATCCATCGGGCTTTCGATGGCCGTGCCGCAAATCTCGCCGTCGCCCTGGGCAGCATGGGTGTCGCCAAGGGACAAGAGCCCGCCCGCAACCTCCACCGGCAGGTAGAGGGTTGTGCCCACAGCGTTATCGCGGATGTCGAGGTTGCCACCCACCCGGCGCGGCGGGACAACGCTGTGATGCCCGACTTCGGCGAGCGCAAGGCCAATGGTGCCAACGAACGGTTTGAGCGGCACCCGTCCGCCCGGCCCGAAGGCGGCGGGCGTCGTCGCGACGGTATCGTAGTTCCAGATATGGAGCGCCGGGTCTGGGAAATCCTCGGCGAGAAGACCGAAGCCCGGGATATTCGCCGTCCAGCCCCAACCCGAGGGATTGAACCTGCGGAATGTGATCGCCACCGCGTCGCCGGGTTCGGCGCCCTCAACGAAAATCGGACCGGTCACCGGGTTCACCCGCCCAAAGTCGAGCGACACTAAGTCGTCGAGCCCGCTCTTGGGCCCGAGCTGCCCACCCGAGGCGTCGATGGTCTCGACCGCGATGGTTTCACCCGGCTTCACAGACAGAACCGGCTCGAAGGTGTTGTCCCAACCGAGGTGGTGGTCATGCTTGTGGATCGTGTGCGTGCAGGTCATTTGGAAATCTCCGTGGTCTTCTTAGGGCGAAAGACGATATCCTCGATTTCGCGGTTGCCCATGAGCCCGTGGGGCCGGAACGCCATGACGCCCACGATGACAATGCCGAGAAGGAGACCCGAAAGCCCCAGCATCTCGGGCAGCTTGACGCCGCCGAGCGTGGGACCGGTCTCCAGCCAGCGGATGATCTCAAGCCCAAGCGAGATGAGGAGTGTACCGAAGACCGCGCCGGTCACGCTCCGGAGCCCGCCGAGGATCAGCATGGCGACGGTAAGAAAGACATAGTTGAAGTAGAACGGCCGCGCCGAGATCGTGCCGAGATAAAAGGCGTAGGCGATACCCGCCGTCGCGAAGAAGAGGGTTGAGGCGACCCAGGCGATCATCCGCGCACGGACCACGTTCACGCCCATCGCCCGCGCGCCCACCTCGTCGTCGGCCACAGCGCGAAGTCTGAGGCCCAGCCGGCTTTCGCGGAACAGCCGCGCTGCAACGATGGCAAGGATCACGAGCGCGGTAACGTGGCCCAGCCCGAAGACGCGGGGAATACCGAACAGTGCCTGGTTGCCTTTGAAAATGTCGGTCCGGTGCAGGAAGATGGAATGGACGATCACGAGGATCGCGATGGAAACGATGGTGATCGACACGTTCGTCAATCTTGACATGAAGAGACCGGTAAGCGCCCCTATGATCCCTGTGATGGCGAGCGCGACAAGTGCAGCCGAGACAGGGTGCATCTCGAAGGCATTGAGGCCCCATGGCGCATCCGGAAGCGAAAGCGCTTTCACCGTGGCGGGCGTCACGCAGATCGCCGCCGCATAGGCCGCAATGCCCATGAAGGCCGCATGGCTGAAGGTCGCGTAGTTGCCGTTTCCCATGAAGACCTGAAGCCCGATGACGACGATCAGGTTGACGAACGTCGCGTAGAGAATGCGGGCCTGGTAGGTTTCGCCCCAGAGCACGTAGGCGCCCACGATGACAAGAATGAGGACAGCCAGCATGGCCGATCCGATCAGCCCACGCTTCTGGTCGGGGTTGAGAAGCCCTCTCATCACAGCTTGTCACCCTTTTCGGCGGTGGACGTCAGGATGCCGTCGGGTCGCCAGAAGAGGAGCAGCGCCACCACGAGGAACACCGCTGCCTGCGCAAGTCCGCCTGCAGTTTGGGGGAGGAGAACGAGGACGCCGACTTCGAGGAACCCGAGGATGAACCCGCCGAGAACCGCGCCCGGCAGGCTGCCGAACCCGCCGAGAACACAGGCGATGAACGCCGTGAGCACCGGGTCGAAGCCCATGTGCGGGGTCACGCTGCCCCTGCGTGCCATGATGAAGATGCAGGCGAGCCCCGCCAGCAGCCCCGAGATCGCGAAAGCTGTGGCGACAACCCGGTTTGCCCGAACCCCGCAGAGCCGCACCATTTGGAAATCACGCGAGGCCGCACGCATTGCGATGCCGAGGTGACTGCGTTTCAGGAAGAGCGTCAGGAAGAGGATCGCAGCGATGGTCGTCACCGTCTCGTAAATCTGGAGCGAAGAGACGTGGACCGGCCCGATCAGGAGCGTGCGATCGAGAAAGATGAACTGTGTGGCCGAGATCGGCCTCGGCGAACCAAGGAGCAGGTAGAGATTCTGAAGGATGATGCTGACCCCGAAAGCCGTGAGTAGCCCCGTCGTGATGTCTGCTTTCCGAACCGTCCGGAAAGCGACCCGTTCGAGCAGGAGAGAGACCGACACGCAGGCAATCAGCACGGCGGCCATGAGTACGAGCGGGTTTCCCGTTACGACAGTGCCCACCACGGCCATCGAATATCCGCCAAAGGCGATTACCTCACCGTGGGCGAAGTTGACCAGTCCCATGATCGAGAAGACGATCGCGAGCCCAACCGCGATCAGGGCATATTCTGCCCCGAAGGACAGGGCATTGAGAAGCTGTTGTGCCGCGTAGTCCATCAGTCATGCACTCCAGTCAATTCACCCATCAGCCCGGATCCGTCCCCGAACTCCTCCGAGGGACCGTGGCGGGTCACAAGTCCGTTCGCCAATACGTAGACATAATCTGCCACATCGATGGCGGCGCCAGCGTTCTGTTCCACCAGAAGGATCGTCATACCCTCGTGCCGGAGATCCTCGATCAGAGCAAAAACCTGCCCGATGATTTTCGGTGCAAGACCTAGCGAGGGTTCGTCGAGAAGAAGGATACGCGGCTTGCTCAGAAGGGCCCGCGCAATTGTCAGCATCTGCTGTTCGCCACCAGAAAGGGTGCCGGCGCTTTGCGACCGCCGTTCGCCTAGGATCGGAAAGCGGGACAGCCATTCCTCGATATCGCGCTCGACACCACCGTCGGTTCGGGTCGCCGCACCCATGCGCAGGTTCTCGAAAACCGTGAGGTTCGCAAAGATCCGCCGCCCCTCGGGCGCAATGGAGATGCCGGCGCGGAATCGGTCCTCGATGTCGAGCCCCGCAAGGTCGTGGCCTTCCAGACGGATTGTGCCTGTGGCTCGCGCCGTGCCAGTGATCGCGGAAAGCGTCGAGGTCTTGCCCGCACCGTTCGGGCCCAGGAGCGCGACACAGGACCCTTCGGGCACCGAAAGGTCGATGCCATGCACCGCCTCGATCGGCCCGTGGAAGACTTTCAACCCGCTGATTTCGAGCACGGAACAACTGCCCCTGTTACGATTGTGACGCGCCCCCGGATCGGGCCGGAGGCGCGGAATGTACTGAGATTTACGGCCAGGACGGCACGTTGCCGGGCACTTCAAGGCTCAGGAGCTTACGCTCGCCGTTCTCGAACCCGATCACCGGGATCTCGCGCAGCGCGTAGCTGCTGGTGTCCTTGAACGAGATCGATTCCACCGACATGACCGGGATCGCATCCGCAGCGCGGATCGCGTCGCGCACCGCTACCGGATCCGTCGAGCCCGCAGCCTCCACGCCGTAAGCAACGATCTTGATCGTATCCGCCCCGAGCGCGGGGAAGAGGCCATTCACCGGCATGCCGATCGCGGCGCAGGCGTCCTGGAACTCGGCGATCTTGCTGCCACCTTGAGAGGGCGCGAGCGTGCCGAAGAACACCCTGTCGAGAAGCGACACGTCCTCGCCCGCGAGCGCGTCAAGCGACGGGTCGTCGAAGCCGTCGGACCCCACGACCCATGCGTCGAGCCCCGCTGCGCGCACCTGACGGATCAGCACGGCGATGTCGGGCACACCCCAGGAGATGTAGATCGCGTCGGGCGCCGGATCGAGTGCGCGAAGCTCGGCGATCTGTGGGCTCCAGTCTGTGGTGCCGCCGGTGTAGTTCAGCGTCGCCTGCAGCGTGCCTCCGCCTGCCTCGATCACCTCGGCGAACCACTCGGGCGTGCGCGCCGACCACGACCCGCCCTCGTCAGAGGTGAAGATCACCACGTTTTTCACGCCTTGCGACAGGGCGTAGTTCGCCGCCGCAGTGGCGGTGTAGGGGTCTGGCGCCACGTTCGTCAGGAAGTTGTCCACGACACCCGTGTGCATCTCCACCTGCGTGGACTGGGCCTGCACGATGGAAACGCCCTGCGCGCCCGCGATCTGGGCCACCGGGATCATCGTGTCTGAGAACGGGATCGTCCCGATGGCAACCGGATTGTCGCCGAGGAACCGCTCGACGGCCGAAATGGCCGCCTGGGTGTCGGCACCGGTATCCTGCACCATCAGTTCGATCTGGCGACCGCCGATGCCACCCTCCCGGTTGATCATCTCGGCCATGCAGCGCGCGCCGTCTACTTCGTTGTAGGGCGCGAAATCGCCGGTGAGCGGGACTGCAAAACCGATCTTTACGGTGTCGTCCTGGGCAATTGCGGGCAAGGCTGCCAGTCCGGCGGTCAGCGCGCCCAGCGCGCAGTGGGTCAGTAAGGTTCTCATGTGTTCATCCTTTCCTGTCAGACGGTTTCCCCGTGCCCGAGATAGGCCCGGATGACCTCTTCGTTTTTGGTGACGTCCTGTGGCAGGCCCGAGGCCAAAAGCCTGCCCATGTTCATGACTGTCAGCGTCTCGGACGCCGACATGATGAATTTCAGATCGTGATCGATAAGAAGGATTGCGCAGGGATGGCGCTCGCGGAGCCAGAGGAGATTGCGAAACAGTTCTTCCGTCTCCTCGGTGTTCATGCCAGCGGCCGGTTCGTCCAAAAGCAGAACGCGCGGCCGAAGGGCCAGTGCCCGAATGATTTCAAGCCGTCGCATATGGCCGTAGGACAGTGCGTCAGGCGCAAGACCCAAGACGGGTCCAAGCCCGAACCGGTCGATGGCATCGTCGATCAGCGTGGGGTCCGAAGCATCGGCAGCGTGGCTTTCGGCCACCTCGATGTTGCGCCGAACCGTTAGGTTTCGAAACAGCCGCAGGTTCTGAAAGGTGCGCGCTATTCCCGACCGGGCCACGGTCTCGGGGGGCATGTTCTGGATCTCGCGATCCTCGAGCAGGATCCGGCCCTGCGTGGGTCGGAGGAAGCCCGAGATCAGGTTAATCATCGTGGTCTTGCCGGCTCCGTTCGGCCCGATAAGCCCGTGGATCTCGGTGTCGGTGACCGTGAATGACACGTCGTCCACCGCCTGCACCCCGCCGAAGCTCTTCGAGACACCTTCGACGCGCAGCATCAGTATACCTCACCGTAGCGGGCACATTTCTGCGCCGTATCGAGGCCTTCGAGGCACTTCAACTCCGATCGCTTGTGATCTGCGTAGACCTTTACGAAATCCGCGCCAAACCATTCTCGCACTGCGTCGGACGACTCGAACCGCTCCAGCGCCTCGGCAAGCGACTGTGGCAGTCGGATCATGCCTGCCGCGTGCAGCCGATCCTCGGGCCATAGCGACAGATCGTCCTCAGTGACGTCCGGGGGTTCGATCCCATTACGTAGCCCCGCCGCGCCAGCCAGTACCAATGCAGCCAACGCCAAGTGCGGACTGGCGGCGGCGTCGCAGGCACGGACCTCGAAGTTGAACTGCTGCGCAACCTTGGCGGGGTCGAGGTTGCTCACGGGGCAGATGCGCACCGCCGCCTCGCGATCTCGGAAACCGAGATTGTTGAAGGCCGCGCTCCATCGATGGGGCGTCAGGCGCAGATAGCTGATCTCGGACGGACAAAGGATCGCGATGATCTGGTCCAGATGCGCGAGGATACCACCGATGAAATGCCGGGCCGCCTTGCTCAGCCCATGCGGATCCTTTGCGTCGTGCGTTGCGGGGTGGCCCGCCGCGTCGCGAAGGCTGAGGTGGATGTGCACACCGTTGCCCACGTCCGCTGGATCGAGGATCGGGGCAAAGCTCGACGCATGGCCGAAGCGGCGAGTGATGTCGCGCACCAGCATCCTCAGCAGTGCCGCGTGGTCCGCTGGCGCCACGCCCATCGCCGGCGCACAGGTCACCTCGAACTGCCGCGCACCGTACTCCTTCATGAACGTGTCGGGCCCCATTCCGGCGTGACGCATTGCGGCGATCAACGCTTCGGCCCAGCCCTGGGCGCTGCGGAACCCGCGGAACGAATATGAATCGCCCGGCACTGGCACCAGATCCCGAAGCATAAACTCGTGCTCGAAGGCTCCGAATATCTCCAGTCCGGCTTCGTCGCGCAGCGTGGTCAGAGCGCGCTTCAGGTGCGATCGCGTGCAGAACCCCCATGGCTCGCCCTCAAGCGTGAGGATATCGCCGAGCATCAGGTCAAGCGCGGGCGCGGTGTCATCGGCCTTTAACGTAACTCGGGCGTTCGGATCGGGGACGAGGGCTAGGTCGCCCAATGCGCCGAACGGGGTCTCGGCGATGGCGTTGAAGCAATTGATCTGCACGTTCGTAGGGGTCCATCCGACGCCCTTCCGCATCCGCGCGTCACGCTCTGAGGCCGGGAATGCCTTGCCACGCAGAAGCCCCGCAAGATCGGTCGTCCCCACGAACACAAGCTTTCCATCTTCGCTCATGCGCGTTCTCCGTTCCGGGCGCGGCCTCTCAGCACATCCCATGCCTCTATCCGTGTCCGCGTTGCTTCCCAGTCCTTCTCGGCCAGTGGGACAAGCAGCGCCTCTACGAGGGCGAATGCCGGCACGTAGCTGTCCCAGAGCGTGCCTGAGTCGATTGAAACCGTGACCAATTCCGTTGCCCCTTTTGCGGCGGGCGAAATCCAGGGGTCTGTGATGACAATGGTCTGTGCCTTGCGCGAACGCGCGACGGCCGCAAACTCGGCCAGCTTCGCGTCGTAGCGGCGGAAATCAAACAGAACGACCGGGTCCCGGGGCTTCATGCGCAAAAGGTATTCAGGCCAGGCCTCCGGGTCGGGCGGCACGTGGAATACGTCTGCCCGGATCTGCCGCAGGTGGCGCAGGAAGAACTCGGCGATGGCGTCGCTCATCCGTCCGCCCAGCATGAAAACACGGCGCTTCGGGTCGCCCAGCATCGCGCAGATCCGGTCGAACTGGTCGGTCGGCATACGCTGGGCAAGATCGCGGCTGAGTGCGACCGCGCGTTCCACGTAATCGGAAAGCGGGGCAGGTACAGACGTGGTACGCGTCTGGTGCAGTTCGATCGGTGAGGACTGCGAATCCCTCAGCTCATTCAGCAGGCTTTGCTGAAAATCCTGAAAGCCCCGGTAGCCCAGCTTGTTCACGAACCGCGAGATTGATGGGGCCGAGACGTTGGCGCGATCCGCCAAGTCCTGGATCGGCCCCAAGGCAGCGAATGGATAATCGGCTAATATGACCGAACGAAGTTGCCGCTCGCTCGGGGTGAGGCTACCCGAGCTGGCGTCCATCGCTTCTCGCACCCGCAAGGTATCGGTGGTTGCAGCAGTCATGCTCACGAGCGTAAGGCTGATGAAAATTGCATGTCAACTCTTGCCAAACGGCATCGATTGATTTTCTTCTTTCAGAATGCCATTGGGGTGCATGTCGCCCCACAAACAGGCGGAGACGGT
The DNA here is from genome assembly GCF_025751495.1 of Albidovulum litorale. Classification (GTDB taxonomy): domain Bacteria; phylum Pseudomonadota; class Alphaproteobacteria; order Rhodobacterales; family Rhodobacteraceae; genus Albidovulum; species Albidovulum litorale. The sequence continues at coordinate 522,804 of NZ_JAOWKZ010000002.1, forward strand.
ATGAAGGAGATGGATCGGATAGCTGCGAGGCTTCTTGACCCCAGGGTGGATCCCGCTCCGGTGGAATATGTCGCCGCGACCGCACGACCGGATCTGCTGTTTATCTGTGAACATGCCGGACGCCTGATTCCCCGCTCCCTGGGCGATCTCGGGCTCGCCCCAGGTGAAATCGATAGGCATATAGCGTGGGATATCGGCGCCGAGGGCGTCGCGCGGCGACTGGCCGCCACGCTCGGGGCCGGATTGATCCTCCAGCGCTACAGCCGTCTGGTCATCGACTGCAACAGACCGCCACTCGGCAAGCAGTCGGTTCCTGAGACCAGCGATGGGGCAGAGATTCCCGGCAACCGGAATCTCTCGAACGAGGCCGGCACCGCGCGGGTGGACGAGATTTTCCGCCCCTTCGCGGAGGCCTGCGAGGCAGCCATCTCCGACCGTCGGATACGGGCCGCATATTCGATCCACAGCTTTACGCCCTGCATGAACGGATTCGCGCGACCATGGCACATTGGCTTTTGTTTTAGGCAGGCGAACAGCGGAGGCGATCTGGCTAGGCGTTTCGGCGCGGCACATCCAAACTTGACCGTTGCTGAGAACCAACCCTACCAGATTGACGACGAGACCGACTGGTTCATTCCGCGCGTCGCAGAGCCCCGCGGCATCGCCCACGCCCTGATCGAGATCCGCAACGACCAGATCGCCGACGAGGCGGGCCAAATCCTCTGGGCTGGCAGGCTGGCCGCCCTGTTTCAGCCCCGTAAGGAGACAGACCTGTGACGACCATCAATCCCACTACCCTGACCAGAGAAGTGCCGCTTGTTCCCGGGCAATCCGCCCTTCTGATCGTCGACGTGCAGAACTTCAGCGCCAAGCGTGAGGGAGCAGAGTTTGGCCATCTCCCGGATGCCGAGTTCCGGGAAAAGTACGGCGCGTTTTTTGATCGGATCTGGTCCGAGACAATCCCCAACATCCGCCGCCTTCAGGACGCTTGCCGGGCGGCGGGCGTGGAGGTCATGTTCACAACGATCGAAAGCCTGACGCTGGACGGTCGTGACCGTTCATTGGACTACAAGATCACCGGCTTCAACGTGCCCAAGGGTTCATGGGACGGCAAGGTGGTGGACGAGATCGCACCCGTGGGAGACGAGATCGTATTACCGAAATCGTCGTCCTCCGTCTTCGTCTCGACCCATATCGACTACGTGCTGCGAAACCTCGGGGTGCGGCAACTGGTTATAACCGGGCTCGTAACCGACCAGTGCGTCGAAAGCGCGATCCGTGACGCCTGCGACCTGGGCTATCTGGTCACCCAGGTCACGGACGCCTGCATGACCTATACTGAGGCCCGACAGACCGCGTCGATCAACGCCATCAAGGGCTATTGTCGTCAGCTGACGACTGATGCGCTTTGCGCTGAACTGGCCAGTTAGGAGGCGTGTTTGCTCGGCACAAGCGACGGTGCGACTGTCCTTAAGGCGGCTGCTTCGTATTAGTCTGCCGGCACCGTCAACGTATGACTCTCTGAATCTACGCACTGTATACACCCGCACATTGTGGCGTGGATTCCGTGCCTGAAGAGGTGTTCTATGCTTTAGATATATGAAATTGCAGGCGAAATAATCGCCCTAAAAGGTGCGAATGAGGTGCCCGTCGTTTCCTAGACACGTGCCTCGTTCAGTTTCTGTTGCGTGATTTCGAAGTCAAAGCGCGACAGAATGCCATTGTTCGTATGCTGGCGCTTCGGATTGTAGAACAGTTCGATACACTCAAAGGCGACTTGCCACGCGGCACCCGCAGAACCTCTGAGGTCTCTCACCCTTTGCGTGACGCCTTGGGTCGGCAAAACAGCCTAGGAACCCGCTAAGGCGTCGCTTACGGTCTCCTCGGTGATCGACTTCGAAGCCATCATGATCGACGGCGCCTTACCACATCAAATGCCAAGCGAACCGGCTGAAAGGGAATCGCGATGCATCGAGAAGCAAGACGCCCGCAGTCTGATCACGCACGGGACCGGGGACAGCAGTGCTGGCAAAACGCACGCGGCATCGGCGCATCAAGAAATCCGGTTTTCTCGCATTTCTTTCTGAAGGCCAATGCTGGGTTGTCGGCAAGGTCGGGACTCGGGGCCGCGCGGAATGGCCCCCGATAAATCGGCAATATGCCACCTTTACTGATTGACAAATACCCCAATGCGCCGGCGTGTTTCCTGCTAGCATGATGCTCATGAACAAAACCCACCACGTCACGACCGTCGGATTGCTCATCTTTCCGGGCTTTCCGATGTCTTGCCTGACCTCGATGATCGAACCGCTTCGTGCGGCAAATGAAATCGTTGGCCACCGGGCCTTTGTCTGGAAGATCTTGTCCGAAACCGGCCACAGGGTGGAATCCAGTGCGGATGTCGGTTTCGATCCCGACTACGCCCTGCCCGATGCAGACGGGCTCGACTATCTTTTTCTTCTAAGCGGTCCGGCGTCGAATTTCATCGACCGCAAAACGTCCGAGGGAAAACTGCGTCGGCTTGCGCGGCATGGTGTTTCGATCGGTGGGGTCAGCGGCGGCGTTTTTCCCCTGGCGCGCGCAGGGCTGCTCGAAAACCACGAATGCTCGGTTCACTGGTGCTATGAGGCGGCTTTCGCGACTGAATTTCCGGCGATCAAGACGGTGGACGACGTGATCGTGTTCGACAGCAACCGCTACACCGTGTCAGGTGCCGCTGCCGCCTTTGACCTGATGCTGCATTTCATTGAGGAACGGCTGGGAAGCGAGGCGGCAACGGAAACCGCCTGCTGGTTTCAGCATCCCTTGGTCCGCGGCAGGGGTGTGCGGCAGAAAATCCCGACCTTTCGCCGTGACAGCACCGAGGATTCCCTGCCCGGATCGGTTGCGAAGGCCGTCGAGATCCTCTCATCCAGAATCTCAGAGCCCGTCGGTATCGAGGATGTCGCGCGCGAGGCAGGGGTTTCGACCCGACAGCTTGAAAGACAGTTCAAGAAAGCGACCGGGCAAAGCCCGTCGCGCTACTACCGGTCGTTGCGCATGAAGGCCGCGCGGCAACTGGTTCTGTTTTCCAAACAGAACCTGACGCATATCGCCTTGGCGGTCGGCTATGAAACCGTTGTCCCCCTGCTGCGCCATTACCGGCAGGAATTTGGCATCAGCCCGAACGAGGACCGCGCGCAGATCAACCGCCTTCGGGTGGAAGAAGGCCGCCCGCTGCCATCCATATAAGCGCTCAGACGATGCTTCGCGCCGCTATCGAAAGTGCATGATGCATTGATGCCGCCGAAGACCTCGGGCAAATCACGGTGAACGCCTCGCCGGTCGTACGGCAAAGGACGAAACAGCCGAGATGCTCAATGGAGGTCCGTGTGGCGTCGCCCGCCTTCATCCGGCGGGACGGGACCGGGCAGAGACGTTCCAGCATATCAACCACACCAGAACCACCGACATCAAACTGCGCCCAGCCATCGGTCTGTTCGGTGATCGAGGCGGCGTCGCCGAGGCCCGCCTTTACAATCGGCGCGATATCTTCGTGGCCCTCGAAGGGCGCAGTTACCATCCATTGACCGGGACCGGTCCAGAATGCGGCCCAGTCGCCCTTCGACTCCATCCGGCCGGGCTCCGGCAGGGCGAAACCAAAGAGTTTCTTCGCGGCCTTCGCGACATCGGCGTCGCGACCCAAGCGCGTCGTAAGCGATGCCATGGCGCGACCCGGATTTTCAGCAATGGTGATCCCGCCGATCCGATCCTCGCGGGCGTTTGCACCGCCAAGCGGCGTGATGGCTGCCAGATTATGCACGCAGACGCTCCCCTTCCGGGTCGACAAAATAGGCGCTGACCACTTCGACCTCGACCTCTTCATTGGCGACCGGGTTCACCGCACGCAGGATCTCTCCCTTGCGGTTTGCCCCGTTCTTCAGAAAGCCGAGCCCGACCGTATGGCCGAGATTCGGCGAATACGCGACCGAGGTCATGTAGCCCTGATCGTTGGCAGCATTGGCCACGTCGCCCTTGTTGATGAAATGCGACCCGGCGACGAAAGCCCGGCTGCGGTCAACCGGGCGGAAGCCCACGAGGTTCAGCGCATCGTCGCGGTTCAGCCCCTCGCGTTCCGAGAGCGTGGAGCCGATGGAGTCCTTCTTTTTCGACACCATTCCGCCCATGCCGAGGTTCAGCGCCGTCGTCGTGCCGTTCAGCTCATTGCCCGCTGCGTGGCCCTTTTCGATCCGCATGACGCCCAGCGCCTCGGTCCCGTAAACGACCGCGTCGAATTCGCGGCCCGCCTCCACCATCGCCCGGATGAGCCCGTCGCCGTAGCGCGTCGGCACGGCAATTTCATAGGCAAGTTCGCCCGAGAACGAGATGCGGAAGAGCCGCGCGCGGAGACCGCCGCAAACCGTGATCTCGCCGCAGGCCATGTAGGGGAAGGCCTCGTTCGAGATGTCATGTTCGGCATCGACGATCTTCTGCAACAGCTTGCGGGCGTTGGGACCGGCGACAGAGAACTGCGCCCATGCCTCGGTGGTGGAGATGATCTGCACGTCGAGATCGGGCCAGAGGCACTGGCGGCAGAACTCCATATGGCGGTAAACGCCGACGGCGTTTGCGGTCGTGGTCGTGGTGATAAAATGGTCCTCGGCCAGACGGGCGGTGGTGCCGTCATCCATGACCATCCCGTCCTCGCGCAGCATCAGCCCGTAACGGACCTTGCCGACGGCGAGCTTGCCGAAGGCGTTGACGTAGATGCGGTTGAGGAATTCGGCCGCATCGGTGCCCTGCACGTCGATCTTGCCGAGTGTCGTCACATCGCAGATGCCCACCGATTTCCGCGTTGCCAGAACCTCGCGATCGACCGACTGGCGCCAATGGGTTTCGCCGGGTTTCGGGAACCACTGGGCGCGTTTCCACATGCCGACCTCAACAAAGACCGCGCCCTGTTCGGCGGCCCAGACGTGGCTCGGCGTCAGCCGCACGGGGCGGAAATCGGCCCCCGCCGAGCGGCCCGCGAAGGCCGCGATGGGCACGGGCGTATAGGGCGGACGGAAGATCGTGGTGCCGGTTTCCGGGATCGATTTTCCCGTCATCTCGGCCATGATCGCAAGCCCGCCCATATTCGCAGTCTTGCCCTGATCGGTCGCCATGCCGAGCGTGGTGTAGCGCTTCAGATGCTCGACTGAACGATAGCCTTCCTGATGGGCAAGCTTCACGTCCTTGACGGTCACATCGTTCTGCTGGTCGATCCAGGCGCGGCTCGCACCCTTCACGTACCAGAAGGGTTTGAGGTTGATCGGCGCATCCTCGGCCTGCGGCAGATCGGCGGCTTTCGCCTTGACGCCCAGATCGGCCAGTGCCCGGACAGCGCCGTCGACCCCGGACGCGAGCGCGGCAGCGGTCGAGAAGGCGCCGTTGGCGGCCCCGGCCACCGACATGCCGGTCGGGTTCTTGCCGGGAACGAAGGCCGCAAGCGCCTCGTTCCAGATCGGGATGCCTCGCTGGTGGCAGGTCAGGTGCACGTTCGGGTTCCAGCCGCCCGATACGCCAAGAGCGCCGCAGTCGATCTGCCGCGTCTGGCCACCGGCCATTCGCACGGTGATCGAATTCAGGCCCAGCCGCCCTTTGCTGTCGATGACCTCGGCCCCGGCTAGAAGCTCGCAATCCGCCATGCGCGGTGCATCCGCACGGGTGTCGATGATCGCGGCCACGCGGACACCCCGGGCCAGCAGGTCTGTCGCCGTGCGGTGCCCATCATCGTTGTTGGTAAAGATCGCGACCTGCCGGTCGGGTACGGCGGCCCAGCGGTTGGCAAAGGCCCGCAGCGATCCGGCCAGCATGATGCCGGGACGGTCATTGTTGTCGAAGGCGATGGGCCGTTCGGTCGAGCCTGCGCACAGGAGGCTGCGTTTCGTATAGATCCGCCACAGCGTCTGGCGCGGCTTGCCGCTGGCCGGCACCGCGACATGATCCGAAACCCGCTCCAGCGCGCCATAGATCCCGTGATCGAAGGCGCCGAGAACCGTGGTGCGCGGCATCAGCCGCACATTGGGCAGGCTGGCGAGTTCGGCGACCGTTACCGCAGCCCAGTCCGCGCCCGAAGCATCACCAAGGGTGAACGTCTCAGAGTTGAGGCGCCCGCCCAGCGCGAAATCCTCGTCGGCGAGGATGACGTCGGCCCCTGCCCGTCCGGCTGTGAGCGCAGCCGCGAGGCCGGAAGGCCCTGCGCCGATGATCAGAAGGTCACAGTGCAGAAAACCCTTGTCGTAGGTATCCGGGTCCGCCTCCATCGACAGGCTGCCGAGACCAGCGGCGCGGCGAATGATCGGCTCGTAGAGCTTTTCCCAGAACGCCTTCGGCCACATGAAGGTCTTGTAGTAGAAGCCTGCCGCGAAGAAGGGCGACAGCTTGTCGTTGATCCCCATCGCGTCGAAAGCAAGCGAGGGCCAGCGGTTCTGGCTACGCGCCTCCAGCCCGTCGAAAAGTTCGGCCACCGTAGCCCGCGTATTTGGTTCCTGCCGCGCGCCGGTGCGAAGTTCGACCAGCGCGTTCGGCTCTTCCGAGCCCGAGCTCAGCAGGCCGCGCGGGCGGTGGTATTTGAACGACCGCCCCATCAGCAGCACGCCGTTGGCCAGAAGCGCCGAGGCGAGCGTATCGCCGGGATGGCCCTGATAGCTCTTGCCATCAAAGCTGAAATTGAGCGTGTTCCCGCGGTCGATCTGGCCACCGCTGATCCGGTTGATCTGGCTCATTTGCCACGTCCCCTTGCCCGGGCCACATCGCGGGCCAGTTCGACCTTGGTGATCTCATGTGTCAGCGTATTGCGGGTGACGACCAGCCAGGACCGGTCGCCCTGTTCGTGGAACCACAATTCGCGGTGTTCGCCGGCCGGGTTCTCACGTTCGTAAAGATAGTCGTAGAACCGGTCCACGGCATCCTCGGCTTGCCAGTCAGGCCGGTCGATCAGGCTCGCATCGCCGAGATAGGTAAATTCCTGGCTGTCGCGGGGACCAAGAAGCGGGTGATTGATGATCATCTGTCTGGCCCCATCAATGCAGGTTGGGCTGCGCGCCCATACCCTTTTCGTCGATCATCAATCCCTTGCGGAACCGGTCGAAACGATAGGCTTTTGCGGTGTCGTGTGGCGTGTCGGTGGCCAGAAGATGGGCAAAGCACCAGCCGGAGGCAGGCGTTGCTTTGAAGCCACCATAACACCAGCCCCCGTTGAAATAGAGCCCATCCACATCGGTCCGGTCGATGATGGGCGAGCCGTCCATCGACATGTCCATGATCCCGCCCCACATGCGCAACAGACGCGCGCGGCCGATCATCGGCATCAGGCTCATGCCGCCTTCGCAGACATCCTCCACCACCGGCAGGTTACCGCGCTGGGCATAGGAGTTGTAGCCGTCGATATCGCCACCGAAGACGAGGCCGCCCTTGTCGGACTGGCTGACATAGAAATGGCCCGCGCCATAGGTGATGACGCCCGGAATGACCGGCTTCAGTCCTTCGGAGACAAAGGCCTGCAAGACATGGCTTTCAATCGGCAGGCGGTTGATCCCCGCCATCGCCATGACCCGGCCCGAAGACCCCGCCACCGCACAGCCGACCTTGCCCGCGCCGATGAAGCCGCGCGAGGTTTCGACGCCCGTGACCTTGCCGTTCTCGATGCGAAAGCCGGTGACCTCGCAGTTCTGGATGATATCGACGCCGCGGCTGTCGGCGCCACGTGCATAGCCCCAGGCCACCGCATCGTGACGCACCGTGCCGCCGCGCGGCTGCAAAAGGCCGCCCTTGATCGGGAAGCGGGCATTGTCGAAATTCAGGAACGGCGCCATCCGGCGCACACCCTCGGCATCTAGGAGTTCGGAGTCGACACCGTTCAACCGCATCGCATTGGCGCGCCGCCGGTAGGCGTCGCGCTGCGCATCCGTGTGGCAGAGGTTCAGCACGCCACGCTGGCTGACCATGGCGTTGAAGTTGAAATCCTGCTCCAGCCCTTCCCAGAGCTTCATCGAGAACTCGTAGAAAGGCTCGTTGCCATCCAGCAGGTAGTTGGAACGGATGATCGTGGTGTTGCGGCCCACATTGCCGCCGCCGATCCAGCCCTTTTCCAGAACTGCGATACGCGCCTTGCCGAACTCCTTGGCCAGATAATAGGCCGTCGCCAACCCGTGCCCGCCACCGCCAATGATGACATAGTCATACCGGTCCTGAGGCTGCGGGTCCCGCCACGCGGGTTTCCAGCCTTTGTGGCCGGTCAGCGCCTCTTTGATAACCTTGAAGCCCGAATAGTGCATGACATCCCCTGCGCTACATGCTTGCTAGATGCCCCAACACGGCGCGGTCATGCTATGCCAAGTTCGGACATCCTTTCATTGGAATCCGACACGGGCCGGTCAGGCGTTGCAATTTCCGCTCTGTACCGGTCTTCGTTACGTGCCAAGGGGTCAGTTTCGCGGCGCCACGATGACCCGCGTGCCCGGTGCCGCGTGGCGGGCAATGAAGAACAGGTTGGCGCGCGCAAAGGCAAGGCAGCCCGCCGTCGGATAGCCCGGACGGCGCCATCCGTGGATGAAGATGGCCGAACCCTTGCCGGGCACCGCTTCGGGCCAGTTCCAGTCAAGTGGCAGGATCAGGTCATAAAGCGGATCGGCGCGGCGGAGACGCTCGGCGCTTTTGCCAAAGGATTTGCGGGTCAGGTGGTTGTAGTCGGGATGGCCCGAAAGATCACACCAGCGGTCCTCAAGATGGATCGGCTGGGCCCACGGCGGCAGCGCAGTCGCGGCGATCCGGTCGGCGCGATAGAGAAGGCCGATGATCCGGTGGATGCCGGCTGGGGTCGCGCCGTCTCCTTCGCGCTTGTCGGTGGTGATCCCGCCACGGCCGATGGAGACGGGGAAAGTCCGGCCCATGAAACGCAGGCCGGTCGGCGTCAGGACAAGATCGGCAGGGCTCATAGCAGGTGGCCGGACTTCCGCGCCTTGGTGGCGAGGTAGCCCTCGTTATGCCTTGTGCGGCCGACCTTAAGGGGCACGCGTTCGGCAACCCTAATGCCGTTCGCCTCCATCATGCGGATCTTGGCGGGGTTGTTGGTCAGAAGTCGGACCGCACTGAAGCCCATCTTCTTCAGAAGCGCCGCGCCCAGCCGGAAATCGCGTTCGTCATCCTCGAAACCCAGCCGGTGATTGGCCTCGACCGTGTCGAACCCCTGATCCTGTAATGAATATGCCCGCATCTTGTTGGCAAGACCAATGCCGCGGCCTTCCTGATTGAGGTAGAGGAGAACGCCAGCCCCTTCCGCCCCCATCTGGCCAAGGGCGGCCCGTAGCTGCGGACCGCAATCGCATTTCAGACTGCCCAGCAAATCACCGGTGAAACAGGCTGAATGCAGCCGCGCCAGAACCGGTCTGTCGCGCGGGGGCTGGCCGATTTCGATGGCGTAATGCTCTTCGCCACCATCCTCGGGACGGAAGACATGCAGCCGCCCGGCCTCGGCCGCCTCCATCGGCAGGCGGGCATGGATGACGGGATGCAACGCACTTGCCCGGGCAATCTCAGGGGCAGCCTTGTCCCAGTCGATGAGCGTCAACCCCTCAGCAGCAGCGATACCTGCGGGATCGGTTACGGGCACGAGCAACGCGGCGGGAAGTAGCCGCGCGGATTTGGCCAACTGGATCGCCGCGCGGGCAAGGGTCGGGTCGCCCTCGCGCACTGACAGAAAGGGTCCCTTCATCGGCGAACGCAGATCGTCAGCCGGATCGGCGATGGCCGTGACCCAGGCCGGTGTCGCATCGCCGGGCACGGTCAGCCGGGCGATATCGCCGTCATAGGCGCGGGCCTTAAGCGTTTCGGCGCGCCTTGAGGTGATCGCCATGATGGTCGGACCAAGCGCCGAGAGGGCCGCAAATCGCGCAGGAACCAGTGCCTCGGCGGCCAACGCCAGCACGGCACCTTCACCGGCACACAGCACCACCGGCACCCCCATGCGCAGATCGGCGCGGGCGCGGTTCAGGCGTTCGACGATATCGGGGCCAAGCTGCATGTTACATTCCGCGCTGTCTGTCGCCCTCCTAGATAGTCTGACGCGACATAAATTGAAACATTTCCCGCCCCAGCGACACGAGCGCGTGAAATCGCGGGCGCGTGACTTGTCGAATGCGCACCTCACACGCATCTGTTGGGGGAATATGGAGGCATGGTTATGGCCAATCTTAAGAAAATCCTGCTCGTCGATGACGAGGAAGACCTGCGCGAGGCTTTGGCTGAACAACTGGTTTCGACCGAGGATTTCGACGTTTTTGAAGCCGGCAACGGCCATGACGCGATCGAGAAGGTCAAGGAAGGTATCTACGATCTCGTCATCCTCGATGTCGGCCTGCCGGACACGGATGGACGTGAGCTTTGCAAGAAGATGCGCAAGCAGGGCGTCAAATGCCCGATCCTGATGCTGACCGGCCATGACGGCGATGCCGATACGATCCTCGGCCTCGACGCGGGCGCCAACGACTATATTACCAAGCCGTTCAAGTTCCCGGTCCTGCTCGCCCGCATCCGCGCCCAGCTACGCACCCATGAGCAGTCCGAGGACGCGATTTTCCAGCTTGGACCCTATACGTTCAAGCCTGCCATGAAGATGCTGATCGACGAGCGTGACCGGAAAATCCGCCTGACGGAAAAAGAGACGAATATCCTCAAATTCCTATACCGCGCGACCGAAGGCGTGGTGGCGCGCGACGTGCTGCTGCATGAGGTCTGGGGCTACAACGCCGGTGTGACTACGCACACTTTGGAAACACACATCTACCGGCTGAGACAAAAAATAGAACCAGATCCGTCAAATGCGCGCCTTCTTGTGACCGAATCTGGCGGCTATCGTTTAGTGGCATGAGACAATCGAATCCCCTCGCCGCACCGGGGTTATGATGCGGCATCCTCCCTGTTGGACTGGCCGGGCCTTGTGCCCGGCCTTTTTTTGTCCGCCGAAGTTGCAAGGGTTTTCAATGACAACAGGCGCCGGCACCGGCGCGTCAGAACACCAACTGCCGCACGTGCGACAGAAAGAAGGCGTGATTATCGAGGTTCCGGCACTCCAGACCGTTGGCAGACGATTCGCACCGAAATCCGCCGAATGCCCCCGTGACGCCATATTCGACCCGATCGAATGCGTCCGTATTGCGGCTCAACCGGTCGCAAATCAACTGCGCCGGACCATGATCCTTCATGAAGAACCTGTGCCCCGTTTCTCGGCACAATCGGCCGGTCACTGTTTCGCAGCGGCCTTCGCTGGCGGAAACTCGACCTCGGCCAGGAACGGATACGCGATCGAGACGAGCTGCTGGCTCTGAGGTCCCTCGATCCGCAGGAAATACCAAGCACCACCCTCGTTCAGTGCCAGAAGCGGCTGTTCGTGGCGGGTTTTCTGGCCCTTGCTTTCGGTCGTGAATGTTGTTGGCAACAAAACCCAGATCACCTTGGTGCCATCTGCAAGAGCTTCGTCCCCGGCATCAGGACCCGCCCGCCCCGCCGCCAGGTCCCTGAACTTCGCGGTCTTGGCCATCGCCCTGGTCTGTTCGACGAGCGTGTCGGTCAGCTTGTCCGCCTCAACCCCGGTCGCCCCGGCGAACACATTGAGCATACGCGGCGGCAGCGCGCCGACGATCTTTACCGCATCGCCTCTGCCGATAGCGGCAAGATAGAGATCAACGGCTTTCCCAAGGCTTTCGCCCTCTGCCGGGGTCAGCGGCCGCGCGGCGGCGGGCAGCGCCAGAAGCGCGTACAGGGCGAGGGACAGCAGCAGGCGCATGGTCAATCCTTCCAAGATCGGTATCGGCGCCGATCTTGCATGGTCGTGCCGCAGGCTCAAGTCACGATCCTGTCGTCCGGCACGTTGCCGCCGCTGACAGGGCCAGCTAAGGTCGCGCGGCGCAAGACGAGGAGACCCGCATGCCCTTCACCATCGCCACCTGGAACATCAACTCCGTCCGTCTGCGAGAAGGGCTGGTGCAGAAGCTGATGCGCGAGGAAGCGCCCGATATCCTCTGCCTTCAGGAATGCAAATCGCCGGTCGAGAAGATCCCGGTCGAGGGATTCCAGGCACTCGGCTACACCCACATGGTGGCACGCGGGCAGAAGGGCTATAACGGCGTCGCGATCTTCTCCAAACTGCCAATGAAGGAAGTGGCGGCGCATGATTTCGTCGATCTCGGCCATGCCCGCCACATTGCCGGGCAACTGGAAAACGGCGTCACGATCCACAATTTCTATGTGCCTGCGGGCGGCGACATCCCCGACCGGGAGCAGAACGAGAAATTCGGCCAAAAGCTCGATTATGTCACCGCAATGCGGGACTGGGCGCATTCCGACAAGCCGAAGAAGTCGATCCTTGTCGGTGATCTGAACATCGCCCCGCGTGAGGATGACGTGTGGTCGCACAAGCAGCTTCTGAAAATCGTCAGCCATACGCCCGTCGAAGTGGAACATCTCGGGCAAGCGATGGAAGCCGGGAAATGGGTCGATGTCACCCGTAAGGACATCCCCGAGGGACTTCTTTACAGCTGGTGGTCCTACCGTTCGCCCGACTGGGACGCGGCCGACAAGGGTCGCAGGCTGGACCATGTCTGGGCAACGCCCGATATCGCCAATGCCGCGCATGGCAGCCGGGTGCTGCGCGCCGCGCGGGGGTGGGAACAACCCTCAGACCACGCGCCGGTTTTCGCGACATTCGACCTCTGAGACCACGGTGCAGGTGGGGAATAACCGACTGTGCGCTGGCCATATTAAAGCCCAAGTCATCCTCTGAATAGGATCCGACCCGGAGGGAGAAGATCATGGCGGGATTGACGCGGCGCGGTGCCCTGCTTCTGGGCGGGGCAGCTTTGGGGGGCTGGGGTGTGACGGGATTTGCGGCGCGCCTGCCGGTGCTGGACGGCTCCGGGGTGATGGCGTCCAAGGGCAGCGAAACCACACTGAACGATGCCTCGCTTCTCTCAGAAACGCCGATCCACAGACATCTGGTTGTGGAAGAGGACCCGGGCGAGGCTTTGGTCGCGCGGCTGCGCGCCGAACTAAAGGAAGCCGCCGCCGCAGGCCGCCCCGTCAATATCGGCGCCGCGCGCCATTCGATGGGTGGGCAGGCGATCCCGCGCGATGGCCATGCCGTGACCTTCCGCAATGCCACGGTGGAACCTGACCCGGCTGCGGGCATCTATCGCGTCCATGCCGGCGCGCGATGGTCCGACGTCATCGCGGCACTCGACCCGATCGGCTTTTCGCCGAAAGTCATGCAGTCAAACCACGATTTCGGCGTGGCCGCGACATTTTCGGTCAACGCCCATGGCTGGCCCGCGCCACTTGGGCCGATGGGCTCCACTGTCCTTGCGGTGACGATGGTGATGCCCGATGGCACGCTCCTCCGCGCTTCGCGCGATGAAAACGCCGAACTCTTCCGCGCAGCAATGGGCGGGTACGGCCTCATCGGCCTGATCACCGAACTGGAGGTCGAGATGGCGCCGAACCTGCGCCTTGACCCGACTTATCAGGAGATGCCGGGCGAGGCCTTCGGACCGGCCTTCGCCACTGCCGTAAAGGACGGCATGGTCGACATGGCCTATGGCCGTCTGAACGTCGACCGCTCGCGGTTCTTCGAAGACGCGCTGATGATCACCTACCGCCCCTCGGCCGACCAGTCGGACCTGCCGCCCGCCTCGACCTCGGGCTTCATCTCGAAAGCGTCGCGCCACATCTTCCGCGCCCAGCTGGGGCGGGAACGGGTGAAACGCTGGCGGTGGCGGACCGAAACCGATGTCGGCCCGCGTGTCGGCGGCGGTCCGGTCACGCGCAATTCGCTTCTGAACGAGCCCGTCATTACGCTTGATGACCGCGACCCAACCCGCACCGACATCCTGCACGAATATTTCGTCCCGCCAGAGCGCTTCGCCGATTTCCTGACCGTCTGCCGCGACGTGATACCGGGATCGTATCAGGAACTGCTGAACGTAACGCTGCGCTGGCTGGAGCCCGACATCGACAGTCTTCTGGCCTTTGCGCCCGGCCCGCGCATCGCCGCCGTGATGCTTTTCAGTCAGGAAATGACCGCCCGGGCCGAGGCTGACATGACGCGGATGACCGAGGCGCTGATTGACCGGGTGATCGCTTTGTGCGGCACCTATTACCTGCCCTACCGTCCCCATGCGCGGCCTGATCAGTTCACCGCTGGATATGCCCGCGCACATGAGTTTGTCGCGGCGAAGCGGGCAGCCGATCCGGGACTGTTGCTTCGGAACGCGCTGTGGGACCGTTACATGGGGATCCTCTGATCATGCTGATGAAACCGATGACCACGCCGCAGAAGGTCGCGCTGGGCTATTTCGTGATCCTCGCCTTCGTGGCGGGCCTGAACTACATCCCCGGCTTCAAGGATGAGCAGGGGTTGATCTGCGGCGTCTTCGAACTCGACATCGCCGATGACCTCCTGCATCTCGGTTCGGCGCTCTGGGCCTTCCTTGGAGCCATCCTGTCGCGGCGGGCGGCGATCTTCTACCTTACCGCATTCGGTGCCATCTATCTTGGCGACGGATTGCTGGGGCTTGCGACGGGATCGGGTTATCTTGACCTCGGCATCTGGCGCTGGGGCGTGCAGGACCTGCCCTTCGGCTTCAAGATCGCGGCCAATACCCCGCACATCCTCCTCGGCGGCGCCGCACTCCTGTCCGGCCTGAAGTTCCGGCGGACCTGATGCGGTTCCTGTGGCGCTGGCTGAAACGGGCTCTGGTGACGGTCGTTCTTTTAGTCGTCGCACTTGTCGCCCCTGCCCTCTGGGTCGAAACCACCTGCCGGGGGACGCCGGTTGCTGACAACTACCAGCCGATCATCACCGAGCCGGACTGGCAGCGCCCGGAATCGCGGACGCTTTTGACCTATCCTGAATGGCATATCGTCCACGCCTACGAGGATTACGCCGCCGTCATTGCCAAAGGTGATCCACAGGATTTCGGCTTTCTCGCCGCCATCGGCGGGTTCTGGTCCTCGCTTTGTGATCTGTCGGAGACGTCCGGCAATCACGGTGGCTTTCCGGGGGAGACCAAGCAGATGGTCTATACAATCGGCGTCAGCTTTACCGCCGAAATGCTGGCCAAGGCGGCCTATGAGGAAACCCTCGGCCGCATCGCCACATGGCTGCGCGGACCGGACCAATCGCCACTCGATACTCTGTCTGCCCGACAGGCGGCCGACTACGCGGCCTTTCTCAGCCAGGTGCCATGGTATCGCTGGGATTTCACAGCCGATGCGGGGGCCCTTGATGCAGGTCGCACAGATGCGTTCCGCGACCGGGAACGAGCCGTCGCGCTTGGAATAGAATACCGCGTGAAGGCAGCCTATGCCCGCGTCATCGCGGCGGCGGTGGAGGGGGTGGGCCACGATCAATTGCGCCTGCGTTCGATCGTTCGGGGGCTGCCCCCCGAAACGTTGGCGCAGGTGCCCGGCGTCGCGCTGATCGGCACAAGACCCGAGGGTATCGAGATCGAGACCGACCGCTACGCGGCCTATACCCTTATCCTTCAGGACCTGACGGCCCGGGGGACGGAAATCGTCGAAATCGCGGGCAATGACGATATCCTGCTGACTGTACTGTCTGACGATCCGGACTGGCCGGGTGCCCTCGCCTCAATGGCGCGGCAAGGGCAAGACGATTACCGCCATCTGCTGCTGATCCCGGTCAGCGAGCTTGGCCCGACGCTCCGCGCGTTGGACACTGGCCCAGCGCGTCTGGAGCATGTCCACGACTATTGAGCGTCAGGCCGCAACCGCCGACCGGCTGTTCAGCATCGACAGCATCAGCGCGAGCGCCTCGTAATCCATCAGTTCGCGACGTGCCGGGCTGGTATGGATCGGCAAGCGTCCGGTTTCCACGAGTGCCCCCGGTGCAATAGACCGGGCGAGATCGGGATTGCGGGCCATGCGACCCAGATACAGGCTTTCCGTCCAAAGCCCGTCGGCGCGGATCAGGGCGTGGCGATCGAACAGCACTCCGTGGCAAGCGTTTACTTCGGCTTCGGGTTCCCAAACACCGGTCTGGCCGTTGGCCAGATGGCGCGCCTCGATCAGCACCTCTTCCTCGCCGAAATGGTATTCGACATCGGCCCCTGACAGGGCAAGGCGCTGGCCCGGCAGCACCACCATGTCGCGGGCAAGCCCGAAACACGGCGCAAGAATACGGACCGGGCGGAAACTGCCGATGGCCGGAACCGATACGCGGCCCTGCCACAGGACCGGCATCGGTCCGTCATCGGCAGTCAATACCATGTCACCGGGCCGCAGCATTGCAACGGGACAAGGTCCGTTCACCGTTTCGATCAACGTGCTCGCCGCAAGACCCGGCATCGGGCCGACGATCTGCCAGTGATCGGCCAGCCCGATCCAGTCGAGCGCGGGATGCAGATGGCTGTCGCCACCACCGCCAAAGAGCGCGGCGATCTCCGCCGCAAGAAGCGGCAGCGCGTGCGACGCCTCCTGCTGCCGAATGGTGCCCTTCGACAGGTTCTCGGCCGTCATCAGGCTGACGCCGCGATGGTGATCCCAGTGATAGGACAGCCGCAGTGTACCCATCGATGGTTCACGCCCGAGACCGATCGAAAGATGGCCAACCTCTCCGCCATGACGCCGCAAGAGTTGCAGACGGCCGTCCTGCGTACGTTCCAGCGCGAAGATGTGTTCCGGCTCCCGCCTCGGCGTCAGGCGGATCAGCGGCGTACGCGACCGGGCAAGCGCGGCGAGATTGATCTCCATCACCAGCGTGCCCCAGCCAAGGCAGCCGGGAACCTCGCCCGAACAGGGGGTATGGATCGTACCGTCGTTGTTGCGAAGTGCGCGCCAGCTCATCCAGCCAGCTCCACGGACCTCATGCCTGCCTCCTGCCCCACGAAATGGGCATACGCAAAAAAGCGGGCTGGTCCCGGTCTGGTTGCCTGCTCTGTCCGGTGCGTTTGCCGCCCCGGTCGCGTCTGCCCTGCCTCGGGTCTTTGTTGTGGCGGCGATTATGACCGATAGGCAGGCAGTTGTGAATCCCTTTTCTGAAACGTATTCATGCCATTAGCGATCAGGTGGCAGCAGGGTCACAGCGGGTGCATTGAAGGCCCGGAGCATAGGGGATATCGCTAGGGCACATATGAAGGAGCATTCACCCGTGCCGACCGACATCGACCCCGTTCAACTGACTGCCGATCTCATCCGCTGCCCGTCGGTGACGCCCGAGGAAGGCGGGGCACTGGTCCTGCTGCAGAAGCTTCTGGCGGATGCGGGTTTCGACTGTCACCGCGTAGACCGGAACGGCACGCCAAACCTTTTTGCGCGCTGGGGCAGAAAGGGTGCGAACCGTACGTTTGGTTTCAATGGACATACCGATGTGGTGCCGGTGGGCGATGCCGACGCCTGGACGTGCGATCCGTTTGGGGGCGAGATCAGCGATGGCTGGCTCTGGGGTCGGGGGGCGACCGACATGAAGTCCGGCGTCGCGGCTTTCGTCGCGGCCGCCGTGGATTTTGTGCGCGAAACGCCGCCGGACGGAGCCATTCTTCTGACCATCACCGGGGATGAGGAAGGGCCGGGCAAGGACGGCACACTGGCGCTTCTGGACTGGATGGCAGAGCGGGGTGAGGCAATGTCCGTCTGCCTGGTTGGGGAACCGACCTGTCCGGAGCGGATGGGCGAGATGATGAAGATCGGCCGCCGCGGCTCGATGTCGGTGACCTTCACCGCCGAAGGGGTACAGGGCCATTCGGCCTATCCACACCGGGCGAAGAATCCGCTGCACGCGCTGGTGCGAGTGATGGACCGGCTGGCCTCCGAGCCGCTCGATGAAGGTACAGAGCATTTCGATGCCTCGACCCTCGCCATCACCACCATTGATACCGGGAACACCGCGACCAATGTCATCCCGGCCCGCGCGATCGCCCGGGTCAACATTCGCTTCAACGACGCCCATACGTCTGAAACCCTCACCGCCCGGCTTCGCGAGCATGCACTGGCGATTCAGGCGGAAACGGGTGTGAATTTCGCCCTCGACGTGGTGGTTTCCGGCGAAAGTTTCCTGACCCCGCCGGGTGATTTCGTTCGAATGGTGGCGGTTTCGGTTGAGGCCGAGACGGGGGTGACCCCCGTACTCTCCACATCCGGCGGCACGTCGGATGCACGCTTCGTCAAGGACCATTGCCCGGTTGTCGAGTTCGGCCTTGTCGGTAAAACCATGCATCAGGTCGATGAACGGGTGGAGGTCGCGCAGATCGGCCAATTGAAGGCGATTTACTCGCGCATCCTCAGGGACTATTTCGCCTGACCTGCCGCCGTCGCTTTCCGCATGACGACGCCGTCCGGTCGTGCTAGCGAGGCGGCATGGCCCGTATCCCCTCAAAAACCGAAATTCTCGACTGGATCGCCGATAATCCCGGCCTGACCGCCAAGCGCGACATCGCGAAGGCTTTCGGCATCAAGGGGGCCGACCGGATCGAGCTGAAGCGTTTGCTGAAAGAGCTTGAGGCGGAAGGCACACTGGAGCGCCGCCGCAAGACCTATCGCGACCCAGACAAACTGCCGCCGGTCACGATCCTCACCATCCTGCCGCCTGACCGCAACGGCGACCAGTTCGCCAAGGCGATGGAATGGCAGGGTGAGGGGCCGGAACCGCGTGTCCTCTTCAGCCCGCGCAAGGCAGATGCGCCAGTGGCCGAGGGCGACCGCATCCTTGCCCGCGTCAACGAGGTCCGTGGCGAGGATTACCAGTATGAGGCGCGCCTGATACGCAAGATCGGCGCGAACCCCCACAAGGTCATCGGCATCTTCCGCAAGGCCACGGAGGGCGGGCGGATCGTGCCTATCGACAAGGGCTCGGAAAAGGAATGGCTGGTCGCCGCCGATGCGACGCAGGGCGCGAAGGACGGCGAACTGGTGGAGGCCGAGCAGGCCGGGCCGAAGGGCCGGATGGGCTTGCCCAAGGCGCGGATCATCGAACGGCTGGGCGATCCTTCAGCGCCGAAAGCGGTGTCGCTGATCGCGATCCACCAACACGGCATTCCCGACGACTTTCCGGACGCGGTGATCGAGGAAGCGGACGCGATGAAGCCCGCGCCACTGGGCGACCGCGAGGATCTGCGCCATCTGCCCTTCATCACCATCGACCCCGCCGATGCCCGCGACCATGACGATGCCTGCTATGCCCATCCAGACGAGGACCCGAAGAACGAAGGCGGCCATATCGTCTGGGTCGCCATCGCCGATGTCGCGCACTACGTGACGCCGGGCTCGGCGCTCGACCGCGAGGCGCGCCACCGGGGCAATTCGACCTATTTTCCCGACCGCGTCGTGCCGATGCTGCCCGACCGGCTCTCGGGTGATCTCTGTTCGCTGCACGAAGGTGTCGCGCGGGCGGTTCTGGCCGTCTGGATGAAGCTCGATTCCAAAGGGCGGAAGGTGTCGCACCGCTTCACCCGCGCGATGATCAAATCGGTTGCCAGCCTGAACTACACCGAGGTGCAGGACGCTCAGGACGGGAATCCAAACGAGCGATGCGCGGAACTTCTGCCCGAGGTGATCGCACCGCTCTATGCCGCCTACGAGGCGACGAAAACCGCGCGTGCCATGCGCCAGCCGCTCGACCTCGACCTGCCCGAACGCAAGATTGTCCTCAGCGACGAGGGCGAGGTTCTCTCGGTCGCCTTCAAGGACCGTCTGGATGCCCATCGGCTGATCGAGGAATTCATGATCCTCGCCAACGTCGCCGCCGCCGAAGAACTGATCCGCCTGCGCCGGCCGCTCCTCTTCCGGGTGCATGAGGAACCAAGCCCCGACAAGCTCGACGCGCTGCGTGAGGTTGCCGTGGCGTCGGGCTTCACGCTCGCCAAGGGGCAGGTCCTACGGACCGAGCATCTGAACAAGCTTCTGGCGCAGGCCGAAGGCACGGATTTCGACGAGCTTCTGAACATCACCACTTTGCGGTCGATGACGCAGGCCTATTACAACCCCGAGAATTTCGGCCATTTCGGGCTGGCGCTGAAAAACTACGCGCATTTCACCTCACCGATCCGGCGCTATAGCGACCTGATCGTGCACCGGGCGCTGATCCTAGGCCATGGTTGGGGCGAGGACGGGCTGTCAACTCAGGATATCGAGATGCTGGAGGACACCGCCAAGCATATCTCGGATACCGAGCGCCGCTCGATGGCCGCCGAACGCGATACGACCGACCGTTATCTGGCGTCCTACCTCGCCGAGCGCGTCGGAAACGAGTTTTCAGGACGGATCAGCGGCATCGCGCGGTTCGGCCTCTTCGTGAAACTGGATGAGACCGGGGCGGACGGCATGATCCCGATCCGGACGCTGGGGCGCGAGTTCTTCCATTACGACCCGAAAACCCAGACCCTGATGGGCGCGGATACGGGAACCGTAATCGGCATGGGCCAGCGCGTGACGGTCCGGCTGGCTGAGGCGGTGCCGGTCACGGGCGGGCTGATGCTGGAGCTTCTGGAGATCGAAGGCGCGCCGATGGCGGCGGGCGCTTCGGCCCGGCGTGGCGGACCCGTTGCCCGCCGTGCGGGGAAGGCACGTGCGAAATCGGCCAAGGTCAAGCGCAAGGTCGCGCGTCGCCGCAAGTAGCATTTGGCGGGCTCCCGCCGGGGATGAACTCCGTGCTTTCTCGGACGACGCCTCCACGCTAGAATTCCGCCAACGAAGAAACGAGCAGGCAGGTGCGAGATGCTGAGAAAGGTGGGGCTGGTCATCACCATGGCGGTGGCGCCATGCGCAGCCTCGGCTTCCGGAGCGGTGCCCTCACTTGCGGGATCGCAGGACATTAGCATGCATGGACCCGAAAAGTTGGTGGCCGTGACCGCCAATGCAGGCTTTGATCGTTGGATCGAGGAATTTCGCGGCCGCGCGCTGGCAAAGGGAATCGATGCTGCGGTCTTTGACCGCGCCATGACCGGCATCGGCTACAATACCGACGTGATCGGGAAGGACCGCAACCAGAGTGAATTCACCAAGACGATCTGGGACTACCTCGACAGCGCGGCGTCCGACACGCGGATCGCCAACGGCAAGGCGGCACTGGCGGCGAACCGCGACCTGCTGGAGCGGATCGAGGCGGCCTACGGCGTCGAGAAGGAAGTCGTGGTGGCCATCTGGGGTCTGGAAAGCGCCTATGGAACCTTTCGCGGCTCAACGCCGATGATCGAAGCACTGGCAACGCTGGCCTACGATGGACGGCGCGGCACGTTTTTCGAAAGCCAGCTGATCGCTGCGCTAACGATTGTTCAGGCAGGTGATGTCGATCCACGCGCCATGACCGGAAGCTGGGCGGGCGCAATGGGGCATACGCAGTTCATCCCGACTTCCTACCTCGACTACGCGGTCGACTTCACCGGTGACGGCAAGCGCGACATCTGGTCCGACGATCCTTCTGACGCACTCGCCTCAACGGCCGCCTATCTGGCTGGATTCGGCTGGACGAAGGGCCAGCCCTGGGGGGTGGAGGTGCGTCTGCCCGACGGCTTCGACGTGGAACTGACCGGTGAGCGGATCAAGAAATCACCTGCCGACTGGGCCGTAATGGGTATCCGTGACATGGCGGGCAATCCGGTCTCGGATCACGGGCCCGCGTCGATCCTGCTCCCGGCGGGGGCGAAAGGTGCAGCTTTCATGATCTTCCAGAACTTCCACGTCATCGAACGCTACAACACGGCGGATGCCTATGTGATCGGGGTTGGCCATCTTGCCGATCGAATCCGCGGTGGCGACCCGATCCGCGCCGACTGGCCGCGGGAAGACCGGGCGCTGCTGCTGGCCGAGCGGCGGGAACTGCAGGAACGGCTGACAAGCGCGGGCTTTGACACTCAGGGCGTCGACGGCAAGATCGGTCCCAACACAATCGCCGCGATCCGGGCATTTCAACGCAAGGCAGGTCTGGTCCCGGATGGTTATGCCAGCCTCGATGTCCTTAAACGACTGAGATAAACCTCATCAACGGGCCGCACAAAAGAACGGCGCACGAAGGATATCCCTCGCGCGCCGTGCATCTGGTCACCGGATCAGCGGTCGGAGCCTTTGCTGAAGCCGCCACGCTCGGTCGCGACCGTGGCCGTGAAGTCAGCGCGCGAAACGGTGTTGCCGCCATCGGCATAGAAGGCCTTCAGCCGCGCCGCTTCATTTGCCTCGTCAGCCGAAGCGATTTCACCGATCTGGGCCTGCGTATAGACGCCCGGCTCAACACCGGCGGAGCGTTCCAGCTGGGTCGCGGCAAAGGCCGGGGCAGCAAGGGCAAGGGCGAGGGCGGAGAGGGTTACTTTAGCAATCATTGGTCTGTCCTTTCAGTGTCGCGGGATGTCCCGCAATGTGGGTGGCCCGGGAGCGATGGGCCGGTTTCGGGGAACCCGACCGGTTGGTTCGAAAGTGCCGGTCGCCGTTCGTGACACCGAGATAGGCATTGCATTCGCGCAGAAAATGCGGCTTTTTCCCTAGATCATGTTCACGGATGCACAATAACTTTTCGTGACAAACCTTGACGTAAAGTCAGACATTTCAAGGAGCTACGCGATGGACAACTGGGATGAGATACGGACAGCCTACCAGGTGGCCCGTATCGGCACGGTGTCCGGCGCCGCCGATGTGCTGGGTGTCCACCACGCCACCGTAATCCGCCATATCGACGCGCTCGAAGGGCGGCTTGGCGCGAAACTCTTTCAGCGCCACGCCCGCGGCTACACGGCGACCGAGGCCGGACAGGAGCTTCTGAAAGTCGCCCAGGCGACCGAGGATCAGTTCGCCCATCTCGCCGCCCGCATCGCCGGGGCGGGCAACGATATCACGGGTGAACTCGTTGTGACCTCGCTGCCCGGTCTTTCCGATCTGGTCACGCCCACGCTGGTGCGGCTGCAAACGGATTATCCCGACCTCCGCGTCCGCTATGTCTCGGACGCCCGCCTGTTCCGGTTGGAATACGGTGAGGCGCATGTTGCGATCCGCGCAGGTGGAAAGCCGCAGGAGCCCGATAACGTGGTGCAGAGTTTCTGCACCCACCGGCATGGGCTCTATGCCAGCCCGGCCTATATCGCCCGCCACGGCTTGCCGGAAAGCGAGACCGACCTACCACGTCACCGGTTCGTCGGCCCAGTCGATACCGAAAGCCGGGCACCGTATTACCGCTGGCTTATGGCGCTGGCGCCGGAGGGGGCCGTCACCTTCCGCGCAAATGAGGACCGCGTCGTGCTCGAGGCGGTGACGGGCGGGTCAGCGATTGGGTTTCTGCCGGTCCTCTTAGCGCGGCGCCATCCCGAGCTGGTCGAAGTGCTGCCGCAAAGACCTGAGTGGGACAGTCCGTTGTGGCTGGTCACCCATGTCGATCTGCACCGGACGCCACGTATCCAGCTCTTCCTCAAGGCGCTTAAGGAAGACGCGCAGGGCTGCGGAATGTGCTGACAATGTCGGGGCCCATGCGCGGCCATCTGGCGATGCTGCTCTTCTCGGCGCTGGTGGCTGGGTCGTTTTCGCTCGGCGCGCTGATGGCCAACCTGATTTCGCCCACAGCCTTTACGGCCCTGCGGTTCCTGCTTGCCGGGGTGATCATCGGCGCCCTCGTCTTCGCGACAACCGGCATGCCGCGACAGGCGCTGGCAGCGCCCTGGCGCTATGCGGCCCTGGGAACGATCTTCGCGAGCTACTTCATCCTGATGTTCGAAGGGCTGAAGACCGCGCCCGCCGTATCGGCGGCAGCCGTCTTTACGCTGACACCCGTTCTTTCAGCCGGGTTCGGCTGGCTCCTTCTGCGGCAGGTCACGACACCCCGCATCGCGGCGGCCCTCGCCATCGGCGCTGCAGGGGCGCTCTGGGTGATCTTCCGCGCCGACATCGCGGCACTGATGCGTTTCGAGGTCGGGCGAGGCGAGGCGATCTATTTCGTGGGCTGCATCGCGCATGCGGTCTATACCCCGCTTGTCCGACGCCTGAACCGGGGGGAAAGCCCGCTTGTCTTCACCTTCGGCATGCTGATCGCCGGAAGCATCGTGACCACGATCTATGGCTGGGGCGCGATCCGCGCGACCGACTGGTCCGCGCTGCCCATGATCGTCTGGGTAACCTTGGCCTATACGACAATCTTCGCCAGTGCCGCGACCTTCCTCCTTTTGCAATACGCAACCCTGCACCTGCCCTCCTCCAAAGTCATGGCCTATACCTATCTGACGCCGTCCTGGGTGATCCTCTGGCAGATCGCGCTCGGCCAGCCCGCCCCGCCTTTTCTTGTGGCGGCGGGTGTGGGGATGACAGCGCTGGCCCTGATCCTACTCCTGAAAGAGGAAACGCCGAGTCCCCGTCGATCCGAATGACCGCTGCTTTGCGGCGGGCATGAGATATGTCTTGTGTCCGCTTGCAGGCACTCAATCGGATTACGGCTGGTCAGGCAATTCGGTGGCAAGGAAGCGTTCAAATGCGTCGAAATCCACCGGATCGAACTGGCCGAAGCCCTGAATCCAGACTGTGGCGGCACGCATTGCGTCGGGTTCGAGCTTGCACCATTTGACGCGTCCGCGCCGTTCCTGGCTGATCAGCCCGGCTTCGGCCAGCACTACAAGGTGCTTTGATATCGCGGCCAGTGACATCTCGAACGGTTCGGCCACATCGGTCACCGCCATGTCGTCTTCCAGAAGCATGGTCAGGATCGCCCGCCGGGTCGGGTCGGCGAGGGCGGCGAAGATCGCGTCGAGACTCGGGGCGCGTCGGGTCATGGTGCAAACCTAGCCCGCCGCTCAGCTCCGTGAAAGACCGGTATCACAAGTGGTGATTAGCCGCGCCACAAAGCGCCATCCAAACCAGCAACTTCCGGGTGGACGCCGGTGCGGCAGCGGTGTTTGGTGCCAAGGGGTGAGGGAGACAATCATGCCGTTCAGATACTGGGCCCTGATCTTTGTTCTCGGCATCGGCTGGGGATCGTCGATGTTCTTCAACGAGATCCTGCTGCGCGAGCTTGGCCCGTTTCAGACCGGGCTCGGCCGCGTCGGCTTCGGGGCGCTCGGTTGCTGGCTCTGGCTGGCGGTGAGCGGGCGCATCGGCAAGGTCAGTCCCGCCTTCCTGCGGGATGTCGCGGTTTTCGGTCTGCTGCAATATGCCGTGCCCCTGACCATCTTTCCGGCCGCACAGCAGGTCATCACCTCGGGTGAAGCGGGCATCATCAATGCGCTGACACCGGTCATGGTCGTCATTGTCTCGCAGCTCTGGCCGGGGGGCGAGCGGGCAACATGGTTGAAGTCGCTCGGTGTCGCGGCGGGTTTTGCAGGTATCGTAACCCTGGCCCTGCCCGCGCTTGAAAAGGGGGCTTCCGGTGAATTCGGTGCGCTTTTGTTCTGCATGCTTGCGCCTTTGTGCTACGGTTTCGCGGTCAACTGGTTCCGCCGCTTCGGCCGCACCGATCCGGCGGTGATTACGGCGTGGTCGCTTCTGGCCGGAACCATTGCGCTAGCCCCGGTCGTGCTACTGACCGAAGGCGTTCCTGTCATTCAGCAGCCCGCGACATGGGGCGCGCTGTTCTTCATCGGTTTCGTTCTCACGGCGGCCTCGTTCATCCTGCTCTTCTGGCTTCTGCCGAGGGTGGGGGCGACGACGACGTCCACGATCACCTTCATAACCCCGGTTTCTGCGGTGACACTCGGCGTGATCTTCCTCGGCGAAGTTCTGACAACGGCCCATATCGCCGGAATGGCGCTGATATTCCTTGGCCTTCTCTTCATCGACGGGCGGATCGTGCGGCGCCTTCTGAGACGTGCGCCCGGCAATCCTCAACCGGGTGGTTGAATATGCCAAATACACGCGATCCAGCGATTTCGTGGGGCGGTGAGCGCATCTGGTCAAATCGAGCCGGAATTTAAATTATTTATTATCAGTAATTTAGATGGAATTCTCCGCTTGAAACCCTGCATTGACTCAAACGCCCCCGCGCTCTAGCAATCGCGCAACTGTCCGAGGGGGCGTTTTCGATGTCCGACGAGCCCGATCCTGAGCGTCTTGAGGCGCTTGAGAAACGGCTCGCTGAGATCAAAAAGGCCAGCGCGCCGAAGCCCCGGGTGGACGAACATTATTCCGCCGCGAGCCAAGGCTGGCGGATGGTGATCGAACTGGTGGCCGGATTGGGCATCGGTTTCGGTATCGGATACGGGCTGGATACGGTCTTCGGGACCATGCCGCTGTTTCTGGTGCTGTTCATATTGCTGGGCTTCGTGGCCGGGGTGAAGACGATGCTTCGCACGGCCAAGGAAATCCAGGACGCACAGGCGGCGGGCAAGCCCGCGAGCGACGAAGGGGAATAGACGTGGCGACGGCAGAGCAAAGCGAAGGTCTGACTTTCCATCCGATGGATCAGTTCATCGTCAAGCCGCTCTTCGGCGGCGAGGGTGTCGGCATGCTGACGCCCACCAATGTGACGCTCTGGATGGCGATCACGGTTCTTGCGATCACCGCGCTTTTCGTGCTCGGCACCCGTGGCCGCGCGATCATCCCGAGCCGGATGCAGTCGGTGGCAGAACTGGCCTATGGCTTCGTCCATAAGATGGTTGAGGACGTGGCCGGCAAGGACGCGCTGAAGTTCTTCCCCTATATCTTCACGCTCTTCTGCTTCATCGTGTTTTCGAACTTCCTCGGCCTTCTGCCGAAAGCCTTCACCACGACGAGCCATATCGCCGTGACCGCCGTGATGGCCGTCGCCGTCTTCCTGACTGTGACCATCGTCGGCTTCGTCAAGAACGGCGCGGGTTTCCTGTCGCTCTTCTGGGTTTCGTCGGCGCCCCTCGCGCTGCGCCCGGTTCTGGCGCTGATCGAGATCATTTCCTACTTCGTGCGCCCCGTCAGCCACTCGATCCGACTTGCCGGCAACATGATGGCCGGTCACGCCGTGATCAAGGTTTTCGCGGCCTTCGCGCCCCTCGTCCTCATCTCCGGCGTCGGCATCGCCGTTACGCCACTCTCGATCCTTGCCATCACCGCGATGTACGGGCTCGAGATCCTCGTGGCCTTCATTCAGGCCTATGTCTTCACCATCCTGACCTGCGTCTACCTCAAGGATGCGCTGCATCCGCACCACTGACCCAGGTCTTTCACCAACACTGCTAATCCAATCGTAAGGAGATCAACATGGAACTCGCAGCAGCAGCAGCTCTCGGCAAATTCATCGGCGCTGGCCTTGCCTGTATCGGCATGGGCGGCTCGGCCATGGGTGTGGGCAACGTCGCCGGCAACTTCCTCGCCGGTGCTCTGCGCAACCCGTCGGCGGCCGCTGGCCAGACCGCGACCCTCTTCATCGGCATCGCGTTTGCCGAAGCGCTCGGGATCTTCTCGTTCCTCGTCGCACTTCTGCTGATGTTCGCCGTCTGAACCTCGACTGACCATCCTTACGGCCGGATGGGTGCACATGCGCCCATCCGGGTTGTATAACAGGTTTCGAGGGGGCCGAGATGGCAAACACAACGACAGAAGCGGCGAGCGAAGCTGCCGGCCACGCGGCCGAAGCGGCGGGACACGCGGCGGAATCCGCGGGCATGCCGCAGCTCGATTTCGCGACCTTCCCGAACCAGATCTTCTGGCTCGTGGTTGCGCTGATCGTGATCTATTTCATCCTCTCGCGCATCGCGCTGCCGAGGATCGGCGGGATTATTGCGGATCGTCAGTCGACGATCACCAATGACCTTGCCGCGGCCGAGGACCTGAAGGCCAAGGCCGAAGAGGCCGAGAAGGCTTATAATCAGGCGCTGATCGACGCGCGGGCCGAGGCGAACAAAATCGTCGCCGAAGCACGGTCCGAGATCCAGAAGGATCTCGACAAGGCCACCGCCAAGGCGGATGCCGAGATCGCCGCGAAAGCCGCTGAATCGGCCAAGCGGATCGAGGAGATCCGCGCCAATGCCGCCAAGGACGTGGCCGAGGTCGCCAAGTCGGCGGCTGGCGATATCGTTGCGGCCTTCGGCGCCAAGGCCGATGCCAAGACGGTGACGGCGGCGATCACTGAACGGCTGAAAGGGTAAGGGCATGAAGAAACTCGTGACACTCCTCGCCCTGACCGCGACGCCCGCAATGGCGGCGTCGGGGCCGTTCTTCTCGCTCCGCAACACCGACTTCGTGGTGACGGTTTCGTTCCTCTTGTTCGTCGGCGTGCTGATCTACTTCAAGGTCCCGTCGCTGCTGGGCAACCTCCTCGACAAGCGCGCGGCTGGCATCAAGTCCGACCTCGATGAAGCGCGCGCGCTGCATGACGAGGCACGCTCCATCCTTGCCTCCTATGAGCGCAAGCAGAAGGAAGTGCAGGAACAGGCCGAGCGGATCGTTGAAACCGCGAAGCGTGAGGCGATGGCAGCAGCCGAACAGGCCAAGCAAGACCTCAAGGCCTCGATCGCGCGGCGGCTTGCGGCGGCTGAGGATCAGATCGCCTCGGCAGAGGCCGCAGCAGTGCGCGAAGTGCGCAACAGCGCGGTCAATATCGCGGTGGCGGCAGCGGGCGACCTGATCGCCAAGCAGATGTCGGCGGCCGAGAAGAACAAGCTGATCGACGCTGCGATTGGCGAGGTCGAGACCAAGCTGCACTGAACGGCCAAGGACACTTAAAGATCAAGGCCGGGGATTTCCCCGGCCTTTTCGTTTGCCGCGTCGCTTTCCCTGACCAACTGGCCGTTCTCTCGGAACTTCCGTCGCCGACGTCTGCCGAATTGGCAAAATTCTTGATCGCCCCCCGAAACCGCGCAAAGCTGACAGCCGGGCGCTGCGCCGTTCCTGATCAGTTGGGGGGCTGAGACATGGAGTTTCCGACACGTTCCGCCAGGTATGAGGGGCCGCTCACCACAACCGCCATCTGGGAGGATTTCAGCGTTCGCCCGGATGATGTGATCGTCGTGACCCCGCCGAAATGCGGCACGACCTGGACGCAGATGATCGTAACGGGCCTGATCGCGGGCAGGCCGCTCAGCCCCAAGGAAATGGGCGAGGTTTCGCCCTGGCTCGACTGTGCTCTGGACGATCCGAATGACGCCAAGGCCCTGCTTGACGCGCAAGGTTTCCGCCGCTGTATCAAGAGCCACACGCCGTTTGACGGCATCACCTATGACCCCAGCGCCACCTATATTGCAGTCTATCGCCACCCGATCGACGTGCATTTCTCGATGCGCCACCACGCGGCGCATATGCAAAGCGACGTGATGCGGGTGCGCTACCCCGACGATATCCAGACCGCCTTCGGTATGTTCCTGCGGGATGAGCTTTACAACGGCTCGAACGACGCGCTGGACCTGCATTCGATCGCCTATCACTACAGGTCCTTCAAACGGTGGGAGCATCTGAAGAACGTCCACCTCTTCCACTATGCCGACATGGTGGCCGATCCGGCGGGGTCGGTGCGGCGGATCGCCCGGATCCTCGGCATGGACGACTCCGCGCCGCTGATCGACACGATCGTGGAAGGGACGCAGTTCGCCAATCTCAAGAAACAGGCCGCCGCCGCCGACCGCGAGGCCGAGAGCCCCGAATTCTATCTCGGGGCCAAGGTCTTCAATGACGCGAAGTCGAACAAGTGGGAAGGCAAGCTCCACGCGGCCGATCTGGAGGCCTTTGACACGCGTATCCGCGCGCTTCTGCCCGAGGCGCAGGCCCAATGGCTGCTCTGGGGGTCGAAGGGACAGCCCTGACTTCGGCGATCCCTTGCGTTCGGGGGCGGGCGCCGAAATCCTGCAAGGATTTCGGGCCGCTTTCTTTTCAAGAAAGCGGGTCCCCGCCTTACCGGGGAGGGGTAAGCCAGCGGATGGGTGCGCGATTGCAGAAGATGATGAGTTGGCCCGCGTTCTCGGCGACCTGATAGCCGCGCCTGTCGACCTCGGCCATGAACAGCGCCATGCCCGCGAAGCGTTCAATGTCCCGCGCCTTGCGGCGGATCACGGCTCCTTCCTGCACCGCTTTCGAGGTGAAGAGGTCCTTCAGCCAGACCTCGGGCGAGAGAGGCGAGCTCGCGTTCCGCATAAACGGAGGATTGGCGTGGGATGATTAAGGGCGGATTAACTTCGGCGTGTAATCAACCATCTCGAGTTGCGAACCCACCCATCATTTATCTAGTCGATGCGGCGCAAAATCTGTTCCCGTTTGATCTTGGCAACAAATCTAGTAAAGCGATCCATCACCTCGATCGTATGATAGACAACACCTCGAACCTCGAATGCCATCCCGAGTTGTTCATGTATGCCCGTTATCGAATTCTCTCGAGAAACGGGTTGTCCACTTCGTGCGAGTTCCTGTTTTGCAAATGGCATGCGTAGCTCAGCCAGATAATGCTTTAGATCCAGTAAGCCCTGATGCAGTGAAGGATCAAAACACGCCTTATTTTGACACATAGTTCTGGTCACCTCGTAAGCGCCGAGAGTCCAGAGCCAGAAAAGATCATACGCTTGAGCGACATTTCCGTTAACCGTAGACGAGTTGTCAGATGTTTTGACAACTTCAATTGAGTTTTCAATTAGTTGTCTTGTCCGAGTAAGTGCTTGTATCTGAACCTGCGTCGACAACGAAAAAAGCAGGATGGGAAACTGGTCCTTCAGTTTTTCAATGGCATCCTTGTCTGAAGTGGTCGACATCTGCATTGACCTTTCCATCCACTACCCTCTCCGCCTCTTCCCGCCACGCTGCCCGGTCTCCCGGCTGTTGAGCGCCCCGCCTTCACGCCAGCGGCCTCCACCGCTTCCTCCACCGCCGACTGGCGTGCCAGGGGATCGTCGGACAGCACCAGATCGACCGCCTCCAGCCGCTTGATCTCGTCCCTCAGCCGTGCGGCCTCCTCGAATTCCAGGTTCTCGGCGGCTTTCCGCATCTGAACGCGCAGCCCGTCGAGATGCGCCTCCAAATTGGCGCCGTGCATGGGTTTGTCGACCTTCGCCGTCACCCGGTTCATGTCGACATCACCCTTGTAGAGCCCGGCCAGAATGTCCTCGACATTCTTCTTCACCGTCGCGGGAGTGATGCCGTGGGCCTCGTTATAGGCCACCTGCTTTTCCCGTCGCCGGTTGGTCTCGGCCAGCGCGCGTTCCATCGATCCCGTCACCCGGTCGGCATACATGATGACGCGGCCCTCAGCGTTGCGCGCGGCGCGGCCGATGGTCTGGATCAGCGAGGTTTCGGATCGCAGAAAGCCCTCCTTATCCGCATCCAATATCGCCACCAGCCCGCATTCGGGGATATCCAGCCCCTCGCGCAGTAGGTTGATGCCGACGAGGACGTCGAAGGCCCCAAGGCGCAGATCGCGCAGGATCTCGATCCGTTCGATCGTGTCGATGTCACTGTGCATGTAGCGGACGCGGATGCCCTGTTCGTGCATGTATTCGGTCAGATCCTCGGCCATGCGCTTGGTCAGCGTCGTGACGAGGGTGCGGAAGCCCTTGGCGGCGACCTTGCGGACCTCATCCAGCAAATCGTCAACCTGCATCTCGACGGGGCGGATTTCGACCTGCGGGTCCAAGAGGCCGGTGGGGCGGATCACCTGTTCGGTGAAGACGCCGCCGGTCTGCTCCAGCTCCCACGCCGCCGGAGTGGCCGAGACGAACACCGATTGCGGCCGCATCGCGTCCCATTCCTCGAACTTCAACGGCCGGTTGTCCATGCAGGAGGGCAGGCGGAACCCGTGTTCGGCCAACGTGAACTTGCGCCGGTAGTCGCCCTTGTACATGCCGCCGATCTGGGGGACGGATACGTGGCTTTCGTCGGCGAAGACGATGGCGTGGTCGGGGATGAATTCGAACAAGGTGGGGGGCGGTTCGCCGGGGGCACGGCCGGTCAGGTAGCGCGAATAATTCTCGATCCCGTTGCAGACGCCGGTTGCCTCCAGCATCTCCAGATCGAAATTGGTGCGCTGTTCCAGCCGCTGGGCTTCCAGAAGCTTGCCTTCCTCCTGCAACTGCTTCAGCCGCCCCGCCAGTTCCTTGCGGATGCCGGTGATCGCCTGCTGCATGGTCGGGCGTGGGGTGACGTAGTGGGAGTTGGCGTAGATGCGGATCTTTTCGAACGTGTCGGTCTTCTGCCCGGTCAGCGGATCGAATTCGGTGATCCCTTCCAACTCCTCGCCGAAGAAGCTGAATTTCCACGCCCGGTCCTCCAGGTGGGCAGGCCAGACATCAACCGTATCGCCCTTCACGCGAAACGCCCCGCGCTGGAAGGCGGCGTCCGCGCGGCGGTATTGCTGGGCGACGAGGTCCGCGATGAACTTGCGCTGTTCGTAGAGCGAGCCCACCTCCATGTCCTGGGTCATCGCCGAATAGGTCTCGACCGAGCCGATGCCGTAGATGCAGGAGACGGAGGCGACGATGATCACGTCATCGCGTTCCAGAAGCGCCCGTGTGGCCGAATGGCGCATCCGGTCGATCTGTTCGTTGATCTGGGATTCCTTTTCTATGTAGGTGTCCGAGCGGGGCACATAGGCCTCGGGCTGGTAGTAGTCGTAGTAGCTGACGAAATATTCGACGGCATTGTCGGGGAAGAAGCCCTTGAACTCACCGTAAAGCTGGGCAGCCAGCGTCTTGTTCGGGGCGAGGATGATGGCGGGGCGCTGGGTCTCCTCGATCACCTTGGCCATGGTGAAGGTCTTGCCGGTGCCGGTGGCACCCAGAAGCACCTGATCGCGCTCGCCCTCTTTCACGCCCTCGGAAAGTTCCGCGATGGCCGTAGGCTGATCGCCAGCAGGCGCAAAATCGGTCTTCATGAAAAAGCGCCGCCCGCCTTCAAGTTTCGGCCTTGTCAGGACCTCCGGGCGCGGAGACGGGGCGTTGGTATTGTTGTGGGGCATGGTGATTCCTTTGGCCCCCCAGATTTGATCTGTTTTTGTTCCGGTTCAAGGCGGGCAACGGCGGAATATTGTCTCTGTTTTGTAAGAAATTTACCGTGATTGCCGCCATCGCCTCCGCAGCGGCAACAATTAAGGATCATGTCGCAAGCGCGGCGTTTTTTTGGCCGATTTATCAACTTTAGGTTGAACTTGCTCTTGGTCCAGCATAGCATGATCTTGCAAGCAGCAACTGACTGCCGGTCGATGGCACCCACCCAGCCACCACCACCCACCTTCGCTCCCTAGAGCGCCGACCGGCAGTCAGCCTTTTCCTCTGTATCCTGAAAAAATCCCCCAATTCGACCGCTGTTAAGTCAGCACGTCCAACTGTTTCCAGACCGCCAGCGCATGTGTCATGCCTCTTGCATTACCCTGTCGGTTTCCCGATAAGAATGGCGCATCCAAGGGGAGACAGCCCATGCGCGCGCGCATCTATCAGCCGGCCCGTAACGCCATGCAGTCGGGCACCGCGAAAACCCGGCAATGGATTCTGGATTTCGCCCCCGCAGAGGCGCGTGAAGTCGATCCGCTGATGGGATGGACCGGGTCAGGCGATACGCAGGCGCAGGTACGGTTGCGTTTCGACAGCCGCGAGGCGGCCGAAGAATATGCCCGGACGAATGGCATCGACTATGTCGTGACCGAACCGCACAAGCGCAAGCCGAATATCCGCCCCCGCGGCTATGGCGAAAACTTCGCCACCGACCGCAAGGGCGCGTGGACGCACTGACCTGACAGGCTAGGCCGACGCGGCGTCAGAACCGCAACGATAGGCAGGACATGCCGCCATCCAGCTTGGCGCATTCGCTGTTACCGATCTCGCGGAGCTGATAGCCCGCGTCGCGCAGGCGCTGCGCCGTTCCCGGGAAACCCGCTGCCATCAGCACAAGATCATTGAACCGGATCGCATTGGCTGCGGCCTCCTCGCCCTGTGCGGTCAGGATAACGCGGTAGCCTTCGAAGCAGCCGGACCGCGCCAGTCGTTCGGTCGCCAATATGGTTTCGCCATCCAGGAGCGAGCAGTCAGTCTTGAAATGCAGAACACCGTCCGGAACGCGCACTTCGCGCAGAGGCCGATCCCAACCGGCAAGGATTTCGGCCAACTCTGCGATGCCGTCCGCATTCGTCCGCGCCGACTGACCCACCAGCACCTCGCGCCCGGTTGTCAGGATATCGCCGCCTTCAATCGTGCCGGGGCCTTCGATCTGGCGAATGTCGTCGAACAGCGGTCGAAGCGACGGGGCCATCGCAGCCACCTCGCCAAGGCGCGACGGTGCTCCGGGCCGCATCAGGACCGCGCCCTCAGGCAGACAAAGCGCGGTGTCTTCAACGAAAACCGCATCAGGATAGTCTTCAAGCGGAGGAAGCACGGTCACATCTGCCCCGGTCTCCCTCAGCGCGGCGACGTAATCGGCATGGTGCCTCAGCATCAGCGCAAGATCCGGCGTGCCGGTATCGACCGCACGCAATCCGGCCACGATGCTCTTGCCGGGTTGGCGGGTAATGGCCCGGCTGAATTGCCAGGACGTGTCCTTGGTGGTCATCTCTGTCTCTCGTTTTTGGTTATCTCGACCGTGTTCATGCCTGCCCATCTGTCAGGGTAAGGCCGATGATCGCCCCGATCGATTGCAGGCCGATCTGGCTCAGTTCTCCGCCGTCGAAGGCGTCGGGCAACGCACCACCTTCCAGCCACAACCCGTCGATCACCGCATTGCAGGCGATCGCTAGGCTGCGGGCTTCTTCGGCGGTGACCATGCGCCCCGCTTCTGCAAGGGCGGCGGCAATCATAGCTTGCAAAAGATCGCGGTAGTGCAGGTAGGTCTTTTCATGGGTGGAGCGCATGGCCGAATCGCGGCGGACCATATGGATGAACCCTGCCCAGAGCGACAGCGCCATCGGTTCGGCGACCGGCGGCGTGACCGATGCATGAACAAGGCGCGCCAGGCGCTGCCGGGCGTTGCCGCCGCCATTGTCGTGGGTCGCCTGCGACATCTCGGTCTGGGCCTGCATATGGGCCTGATAAGCCGCATTCACCAAGTCCTGCTTGGATAAAAAATAGTGCCTTATCATGCCCTGCGTGACGCCAGCCTCTTCGGCAATGGCCCGGACCGTCACCGCCGAAGGTCCGCGCGTGGCCATCAGCGAAAGGGTGGCGCGGATCAGCGCCTCCTTTCGGCTGTCAGGGTCTTCGCGGGTGAAGCGGCGGCGGTCTCCGGGCACGAATTTCCGGCCTCTGTAATTATACACTTGCAGAATTACTCGTTTTGACCGTTACTACAACCAGATTCTCGGAGCATGGAATGACCGAAGCGATCGCAACAGACAGGACGGAACCCGCCGCCGCGCCGGCTGAGGAGGCAATCCGCGTCGAGGACCTTCACAAATCCTTCGGCCATCTTGAGGTGCTGAAGGGCGTCAACATGTCCGCGAAGAAGGGCGATGTCGTCGCGATCATCGGCGGCTCGGGGTCGGGCAAGTCGACGATGCTGCGCTGCATCAACTTCCTTGAAACCCCGACCTCCGGCCGCATCGTGATCGGCGGAGAAGAGATCGCCATGCGCGCCGACGGGTCGCCCGCAAGCCGCAAGCAGATCGAGCGGGTGCGCTCCCGCCTTGGCATGGTGTTTCAGGCCTTCAACCTCTGGACCCACCGCACGCTGATCGAGAACGTGACCGAAGTGCCGGTTCATGTCCTTGGCGTGCCGAAGGCCGAGGCCCATGACCGGGCCATGGCGCTTCTGGAGCGGGTCGGTCTTGCCGACAAGGCCGCGACCTATCCGGCCTTTCTCTCGGGCGGTCAGCAGCAGCGCGCGGCGATCGCCCGCGCGCTGGCCATCGACCCGTCGGTGATGCTCTTCGATGAACCGACGAGTGCGCTTGACCCGGAACTGGTGGGCGAGGTGCTGACCGTTATCCGCGATCTGGCAGCCGAGGGGCGCACGATGCTTTTGGTCACGCATGAGATGAAATTCGCACGCGAAGTTTCTGATCATGTGATCTATCTTTTCGAAGGCCGGATTGAGGAGCAGGGCCCGCCCGAGGCGGTGTTCGGCGCGCCGAAGTCCGAGCGGCTTAAACAATTCCTGAAATCTGTCGCCTAACGGCAGAAACAACCAACCAGAACGGGGAGACTACAATGAAACTGAAATCCACTTTCGCGGCGGGCATCGCCGCTCTGGCGCTGTTCACGGGCGCGGCTGCGGCCCAGGAGGTCAAGATCGGCATCGCGGCCGAACCCTATCCGCCCTTCGCCTCGCTCGACGCCTCGGGCAACTGGGTCGGCTGGGAGGTCGAGATCATCAATGCAGTCTGCGCTGCGGCAGAACTGAACTGCGTCATCACGCCGGTCGCATGGGACGGCATCATCCCGTCGCTGACCGGCCAGCAGATCGACGCGATCATGGCGTCGATGTCGATCACCGAAGAGCGGATGCAGACCATCGACTTCTCCGACAAATACTACGACACGCCGACGGTGATCGTGGCTGACAAGTCGGCTGATATCGCCCCCACACCGGAAGGGCTTGCGGGCAAGATCCTCGGCGTTCAGGCCTCGACGATCCACCAGACCTATGCCCAACAATACTTCACCGACGCTGCCGAGATTCGCGTCTATCAGACCCAGGACGAGATCAACCAGGACCTCGCCGCCGGACGCATCGACGCGACCCAGGCCGACAGCATCGCGATGGATGATTTCGTGAATTCGGATGCTGGTGCCTGCTGCGAGATCAAGGGCTCGGTCGCGAACGACACGTCGATCCTCGGGCTCGGTGTCGGTGCGGGCGTGCGCAAGGGCGATGACGCGCTGCGCGAAAAGCTGAACGCGGGTATCGCCGCGATCCGCGCTGACGGCACCTATGACAAGATCACCGAAGGCTACTTCTCATCCTCCATCTATGGCGGCTGATAGCCTGTGGAACAGGTCATAGAGCTTTTGTCTCTTTCCCCCCCGGGCTGGGGGGGAAACCTGCTGCGCGGACTTCTCCACTCACTGGAAATCGCGTTAGGCGCCTTTGGGTTCGGCCTTCTGATCGGGCTTGGAGGCGCCATCGGGAAGCTCTATGGCGGGCCCATTCTGCGTGACATCCTCGCCGTCTACACGACCGTGGTCCGGGCGGTGCCCGAACTGGTCCTGATCCTGATCCTCTATTATGTCGGCACCGACCTCATCAACAAAGCGGCCGGGGCCATGGGCTATGGCCGGGTCGAGATCAGCGGTGTCGCCGCCGGGATCTGGGTGCTTGGGGTCGTGCAAGGCGCCTACGCGACCGAGATCCTGCGCGGCGCGATCAAGGCGATCCCGATCGGCCAGATCGAGGCCGCCCGCGCCTTCGGGATGCCACCCCTGAAGATGCTGCGTCGGGTGACGATCCCGGCGATGATGTCCTTCGCCATTCCGGGTCTCGCCAATCTCTGGCTCATCGCGACCAAGGATACCGCGCTTCTCGCCGTGGTCGGCTTTAATGAACTGACGCTGGAAACGCGGCAGGCCGCCGCTTCGACGCGAGCCTATTTCACCTTCTTCCTTGCCGCCGGGGCGCTTTACCTGATGGTCACTCTCGTCTCGGGCCGGGTCTTCGCCCGGATCGAGAAATGGGCGCGCAAGGGTCAACCGGGTCACCGGAGGGCTGGCGCATGATCACGCTGCGCTCTCTCCTCGTGCCGCACCGGATTGCGATGATGGCGGTCTTTGCAGCCCTCGTCCTCTGGTGCGCCTACGCCCTGCGCTGGGACTGGATTCCGAAATACGCGCCGCTTGCGGCAGAGGGCATCTGGCGCACGATCTGGATTCTGGCCGTCACTTCCGTCCTCGGCTTTCTTCTGGCGATACCCCTTGGCCTCGCTCAGGCGATCGGTCCGTGGTACCTCGCCGCGCCCGCCCGCACCTTCTGCACGATCATTCGCGGCACGCCACTCTTGTTGCAGATATGGCTCCTCTATTACGGGCTCGGTTCGCTCTTCCCGCAATATCCGTGGATCCGCGAAAGCGAGCTTTGGCCCTATCTCAGGCAGGCTTGGCCTTATGCAGTCCTTGCACTGACATTGTCCTATGCGGGCTATGAGGGCGAAGTGATGCGCGGCGCCTTTGCAGGCGTCCAGCGCGGCCAGATCGAAGCAGCACAGGCCTTTGGGATGCCCCGTTTCACCATGTTCCGCCGCATCTGGCTGCCTCAGGCAATTCAGAATGCACTGCCTACGCTCGGCGGGGAAACGATCCTGCAGCTCAAGGCAACCCCGCTGGTCGCAACCATCGCCATCGTCGAAAGTTACGCGGTTGCGTCACGGGTCCGGCAGGATACGTTCATCGTCTATGAACCTCTCCTGTTGCTCGCCGTTGTCTACATGATCATCGCGGGTATCCTCGCCTTCGGCTTCCGCAAACTCGAACAACGAGTGCCGGTCAAGGGACACTGAGCGCCGGGCGAAGCGTCACGACCATCAGGGCGACTGGCAGAACAGCGCACCGGACGGCGTGTCCGACACACACCCGACCGGCAGCGGCGACTTCAGCGCCTCTATCACCGTCGCCATCGACGCCGCGTTGTCATTATCACCGCAGCGCCCGCCGATCATCTCTTCCAGATCCTTCCGGGTGCGCTGCGACATCGCCCAGCCAAGCGGCGGTTTGCGGCCATCAGTCCAGGCACACATGGAAAAATGCACGAAGACCGGGTCAATCGCGGCCGGGAAGCGGTGCGGGTCGGATTTCAGACCATCGACGACATCGGCAATGGTCTTATTCGCCAAGACGCCCCGCGCCGTGCGGGTGTTGAGGATACCCCAGAGCGGGCCAAGCACCTCATTGGCAATACCGCCGGGCTTCTCAGCCGCGAGGTCCGTGCGATAGGAGAGAAACTCAACGTCGGCCGCCGCGCCGCCCGGCTGGTCGCGCGCGGGCAGGTCGGGATCGCTTGAAATCTGGATCAGGATCGGCCGGATCGCAACGCCGCGCTTCTCGAAGGCCTTTACGGCCGCCCGTGCGATCTCGGCACTGGTCACCGCGCCGTAATTCTCGAAGTATCCGCCATCGAGCACATGGCCCATCCCTTCCCCGTCGCCTGCTCGCACAAGCCGCCCCGCCGGGCTGACATAGGTGAAGCGCGCACTGTTGAGCGCCGCCATGCCCATTGAGACGTCGTGCTGCACCATCGCGTGCATGTCGAACGCATCAAGGAAGACATCCGACGTCACCTTGATGTTACTCGCGATCAATCGTTTGCCGGTCTCCTGATGGGTGCCATTCAGCAGAAGGATCGGCTGCCAGCCCCCGCCCGCACCGGGCGTTCCCGCCACTTTCAGGAACGGCGCGTCGAGGTCACCAGCACCACAGCCCGCGCCAGCCCCACAGGCCTTATGCCAAGCCGAGTTCCAGGCATCGGCCAACGCGCCGCCCCGGTCAGGCAGGAACCCCCAGGGAATGAACCTTTGCACCAGATCGGGATAGAACATCGCCGCCACGGTGGGGCCAAGGAACTCATCCGACAGGGTGCCGAGGATCTGGGTGCGAATGTCCTCGGCAGAACCGTCAACCGCTCCGCAAAGCTCAGATACGGCGGGGGCCATGCCGTTGTGCAACGAGGTCGCATATACAGCCGCGCCGACGCTGCCCCCCGACACGCCGCTGATCGAAAAGACGTGCCGCTCGACCCCCGGACAGGCCTTCTGCAACTCTCCCATCACCACCGCCGTCCAGTAGGCAGCCCTCAGCCCGCCGCCCGCCGTCGCGACGAAGATCACCGGCCGCGCGGTATCCCCCGCGCCGGGCGCGCCGGTCGGCCCTACCCCGCCATTCACCGCCAGCCAGGCATCGACCGCATCATCCACGCTGAGCCTTTGCGTGAAATCAGGCGCACCGTCCCCCTTAGCGACCGCAACCGCATGGTTGTCCGACCACGCGCTGATCAGCCCGGCGAACACAAGAAAACTCATGATGATTGGCGCGCCGGTTTCCCGCGACCGGATGATCAATGCGCTGCCCACGGGCACGATATGACCGAATGCGAGGAACGCGATCGAGGCCGCGCCGAACCACTGGCCGATTCCGACCGGGTTCCAGATGACGAGGCCCAGCATGACCAGCGCAAAAAGTATCGAGCCGGTCAGCCAGGCTTTCGACACGGGCGAAAGATCGGCGAAGGCCGTCGGCTGGCCGTCCCCCGGTTCAGACTTCAGCGATCCGCCAAAGCCAAGCCTTTCCGCCAGGGGCACCCGGATCACGAGGAAAACCACAAAGGCGAGGCCCGTCACCGCCGTGATCAGCGCGAGGATGGTCGCGTTTTCCAGCCCGCCGCGGCCGGCTATGTAAAGCGACCACGCGGCAAAGCCAAACGCCGCACCGGCATAAAAACGCGGTGCCCATTTCCGCCCCTTGTCGCCCTGCCGGTGGCCATAACCCTGCTCAAAATAAAACGCGATGCGCGCCCAGTACCAGGCCTGAAAGGCGAACCAGCCGACGCAGGCAAGGAATACCGCCATGGCCTGAAAAGTCGAAACATCGTCATCGTCGAACCGCATCGCCAGTTCGCGGCCCTGCGGCGTGGCCACCAAGAGCGCACCCCCGGCCAATAGCGTGAACGCGCTGAACCTGCTTGGCTTGATGATCGACCAGAGATAGCGAAGCGGTCGCCAGAGCGGCCCGAGCACACGGTCGATGAAGACGTCGATGCGTACGAGGACAGACCAAAGGAAATCCCGGATCACCGCGATAAAAGACATGGTTCAAATACTCCGTCAAAATTTGCGGAGCCTGCCCGTCTGAAAATCGATACCAACAATGAAATTACGGCAGGCCGCTATCTGCCGGGAAGGATACCACAACTTTGCCGATTGTCGGAAAAGTTCGTTCTGCCGGAAGGGGCCCAGTTCAGGTCCGACCGTATTTCGCCAGCAGCGCGTCCCGTACGGGCGGGGTCACGAACTTTGCCACATCGCCTCCCAGCCGCGCGATCTCTTTAACCAGCTTTGATGCAATCGCCTGCCGCCGCGCATCGGCCATCAGGAAGACGGTTTCGACCGAGGCATCCATTGCCCGGTTCATGCCGACCATCTGAAACTCGTACTCGAAGTCCGCGACCGCCCGAAGGCCTCTGACTATAACGGTCGCGCCAACATCTCGGGCGCAATCGATCAGCAGATTCTCGAACGGATGCACGACGATCTCGCCACCGGTCTTTGCGACGATCTCGGCGCATTCCGCCTCGACCATTGCGACGCGCTCTTCCAGCGAGAACAAGGGCCCCTTGTCGCGGTTGATCGCGACGCCGATCACCAACCGGTCGACAAGCGCCATGGCTCGCTGGATAATGTCGGTATGGCCCAGAGTGATCGGGTCGAACGTGCCGGGATAAAGGCCGATGCGCATGGGTCCGTCCTTTTCTGACACGTTCCATCCGCGCGCACGCAACAATATTGCGCGTCAGAATGCAAGCCTCTCGGCGTTCAGTTCCCCATGATCATGCCTTCAAGGGCATCCTTTTCCATCGCCAGTTCCGACATGCGGGCCGCGACCACGTCACCTATGGAGATGATGCCGACCATCTCATCCCCGTCCATCACCGGCATATGGCGGAACCGCCCGGCCGTCATCTTCTCCAGAACGCTGTCTGCGCTGTCGGTCGGCGCGCAGGAAATCAGATTGCGGGTCATCAGCGCCTCGACCGTATCGGTCAGGCAGCCCGATCCGCGCCGACCAAGATCGCGGACGATGTCGCGCTCGGACAGGATACCCATCGGCGTCTTGCCGTCCTCCGACACCACGACCGCGCCGATCCTTCGTTCGGCCAGAAGCCGTGCCGCGTCTGCGATACTCGTACCCGGTTTCACCGTGATGATGCTCTGCTTTGGCTTGGACCGCAGAATCTGGTGAACCTGCATGGGCAACCTCCTGATCAAATGCGACTTTCCCCCAGCGTCCCCCTGATCTGCGTTTCTGTCAAGCCAAGGCTTCAAGCCGCGACACTTCGCGTCGTACGCCATGGGCTAGAAGCTCGGCAAATCGGTTCAGACGCTCAACGCGGCGGTCATCGGGATGGCGGATCAGATAGAATGTACGGGTCAGCGACACCTGATCTGGCAGAATCTTCACCAGCCCGGGTGCGGCCGACATCGCGAAATCATGGACAACGGCAATCCCGGCCCCGGTCCGGACCCAGTTGAACTGCACCGAGACGGAGTTCGAGGCGAGCGTCACCGCCTGCATCCCCGCCTCGGACTGGTAGTCCAGTTCCTTGTCGAAGACGAGGTCCTGAATATAGCCGATAGTGCGGTGATGCTTCAGATCGGCCACCGAGCGGATCGGCGGATGGCGGTCAAGGTAGTCCTTCGAGGCGGCCAGATGCAGCTTGTAATCGGTCAGCTTCTGTACCGTGAGGTGGCCTGAGGCCGGGGGGCTGACGGCGATGGCCATGTCGGCCTCGCGTTTCGACAGGTTGAAGACGCGCGGCTGGGCGACGATCTGCACCTCCAGACCCGGATGATCGGCGCAGATGCCCGCGACGATCTGCGGCAGAAGGTAGTTGGCACTGCCATCGGGCGCGCCGATGCGGACCTGCCCGGTCAGGCCGCTGCCTTCGCTGCCCACCTCCTCCATCGCTTCGGCCACCGCCTGTTCGGCGCGGGCGGCATGGGCCAGCAGGCGCTGCCCCTCGCCTGTCAACGTGTAACCCTGCGCCGAACGGGTAAAGAGCCGGACCGCCATCCCCTCTTCCAGCCGCGCGATGCGGCGGCCGACCGTGGCGGGGTCGAGTTTCAAGAGCTTCCCCGCCCCCGACAGGCTTTCCGCCCGCGCAACGGCAAGAAATATCCTCAGATCGTCCCAGTCGGCCATGCGCCACCTTTTGCGAAAATGCAAAACACCTTTGGGAAACTGCCTCTTTATCCAGCAAAATTGCAAGGGTATTGTGCCCGGGAAATTTTCGGGAGGCTTCCATGAAAGAACTGTCACACTGGATCAACGGCGAACACGTCAAGGGCACCTCTGGCCGGTTCGCTGATGTCTTCAACCCCGCCACTGGCGAGGTCCAATCCAAATGCCCGATGGCGTCTGCCGCTGAAACCGAGGCAGCAATCGCCAACGCCGCCGCTGCACAGGTCGAATGGGGCGCAACCAACCCGCAGAAGCGCGCGCGCGTTATGATGGCCATGGTCGGCCTGATGAACCGCGACATGGACAAGCTGGCCGAGGCGCTCTCGCGCGAACATGGCAAGACCCTGCCGGACGCGAAGGGCGACCTGCAGCGTGGTCTTGAGGTCATCGAATACTGCATCGGCGCGCCGCAGATGCTGAAGGGTGAGTTCACCGACAGCGCCGGCCCCGGCATCGACATGTATTCGATGCGCCAGCCGCTGGGCGTCGTCGCTGCGATCATGCCCTTCAACTTCCCGGCCATGATGCCCTTGTGGCATGTCGGCCCGGCGCTGGCTTGCGGCAACGCAGTCGTGCTGAAGCCGTCCGAGCGTGACCCCTCGGTGCCGCTGATGCTGGCTGAACTGTTCGTCGAGGCTGGTCTGCCGAAGGGCGTCTTCCAGGTCGTCAACGGCGACAAGGAGGCGGTCGATACGCTGCTCGACAGCGAGACCATCCAGGGCGTCAGCTTCGTCGGCTCCACCCCCATCGCGCATTACATCTACAGCCGCGCCACCGCGAACGGCAAACGCGCGCAGTGCTTCGGCGGCGCCAAGAACCACATGATCGTCATGCCAGATGCCGACATGGATCAGGCGGCCGACGCGCTCGTCGGCGCGGGCTTCGGCGCGGCGGGCGAACGCTGCATGGCGGTGTCGGTTGCGGTGCCGGTGGGCGATGCGACCGCCGACAAGCTGATCGAAAAGCTCGTGCCGCGGATCGAGAAGCTGCGCGTCGCCCCCTATACCGACGGCAATGACGTGGACTTCGGCCCCGTCGTCACCGGCGAGGCAAAGAAGCGTATCCTCGGCCTGATCAA
Source organism: Albidovulum litorale (assembly GCF_025751495.1). GTDB lineage: Bacteria > Pseudomonadota > Alphaproteobacteria > Rhodobacterales > Rhodobacteraceae > Albidovulum > Albidovulum litorale. The sequence continues at coordinate 566,619 of NZ_JAOWKZ010000002.1, forward strand.
TTCCGGCGTCGAACAGGGCGCGGAGCTTGTCGTCGACAACCGCGACTTCTCGCTTCAGGGCTATGAGAATGGCTTCTTCGTCGGACCGCATCTCTTCGACAAGGTCACGAAGGACATGGACATCTACAAGACCGAGATCTTCGGCCCGGTTCTGTCCGTTGTTCGCGCCAAGACCTATGAAGAGGCGATCGGCCTTGCCATGGATCACGAATACGGCAATGGCACCGCGATCTTTACCCGCGACGGCGACACGGCGCGCGACTTCGCGCACCGCATCAATATCGGCATGGTGGGTATCAACGTGCCGATCCCGGTGCCGCTGGCCTACCACACCTTCGGCGGCTGGAAGAAGTCGATGTTCGGCGACCTGAACCAGCACGGCCCGGACAGCTTCAAGTTCTACACGCGGACCAAGACCGTGACGGCCCGCTGGCCGTCCGGCATCAAGGAAGGTGGCGAATTCAACTTCAAGGCAATGGACTGACCGTCACGCCGGGGGCTTCATCCGCCCCGTCGGCATGGATGCGATCACATGGGCCGGGGGCAGTTCTGTCTCCGGCCCAATTATTTCCGGACGGATCGGCGCGGGGTTGCGCACCGCCTCGGCCAAGGCACCCCGATGCTGCCGCGCCTTCATACATTCGAAACTGCCAGCCCGGAAGGCGCGGCAGGCTTCGGGGCGCATATCGTAGATGCCACAGACAAGGCGCGCGTCATCTGTGCGCGCAAGCTGGGCGCAATGCCCTCCGCACATTTTCATGAACCGGCGGCCGTCGTGGTCATTGGTGAGGTTTTCGGGGATGGCCCTCGCCCGGTCTTCGGGCATCAGGGCGATATAGCGGTCATGGGTGCCAAAACAGCAGGCGCCGCAGGTCGTGCAGTCGATATCTGAGGGGGACAATCATTGGGCTCATGGCAGGCGCCGGTCCGGTCGGCCCTTTGCCTCCGGGCGATGCGCCGGCGCGGCATTTAGGTTGGGGCCATGAAAACCGCAAGCCCTGAAAACTTGCCCAAAGCGTCCACCTCTGCTCAACTGACGAAAACCATGGGGGCGCGGCGATGTCAGAGCCTGATTTCACCATCGGGGTCGAAGAGGAATACCTGCTCGTCGACCGGGACACACTCGCGCTCGCCGTCGCGCCCGAGGCGCTGATGGATGCCTGCAAAGCTGAAATGTCCGATCAGGTCAGCCCGGAGTTTCTGCAATGCCAGATCGAGGTCGGGACCCGCGTCTGCAAGGATGTCGGACAGGCGCGGGACGAGTTGCGCAAGCTCCGCGCCTGCGTTTCCCGCAATGCCGCCAAGCACGGGCTTGCGCCCATCGCGGCCTCCTGTCACCCGTTCTCCGACTGGAAGGACCAGCACCATACCGACAAGGAGCGTTACAACGACCTGCGCCGCGACCTTGGCGGCGTGGCGCGGCGGATGCTGATCTGCGGCATGCATGTCCATGTCGGTATCCCGGCCGAGGATATGCGCATCGACCTCGTCAATCAGCTTTCCTATTTCCTGCCGCATCTTCTGGCGATGTCGACCTCTTCCCCGTTCTGGCAGGGCGACGATACCGGGCTCGCTAGCTACCGGCTGACGGTCTTCGACAACCTGCCCCGCACCGGACTGCCGCCGAAATTCTCAAGCTGGGCGGAATACAAGCGCACCGTGGACGCGCTGGTGCATATGAAACTGATCGAGGATTCGTCGAAGATCTGGTGGGACCTGCGCCCTTCGGCGCGCTTCCCGACCATCGAAAGCCGCATCTGCGACGTCCAACCGCGGCTTGAGACGACACTGTCGCTCGCCGCCGCCACGCAGTGCCTCACGCGGATGCTCTGGCGGCTCATGCGCAAGAACCAGCGCTGGCGGCACTACGACAACTTCCTTCTGGAAGAAAACCGCTGGAGGGCCCAGCGATATGGCATCACCGGCGGCCTGATCGACTTTGGCCGGCTGGAGGTGATCGACTTCTCGACGCTGATGGACGAGCTGATAGAAACCGTTGCGGAGGATGCCGAGGTTCTGGAATGCACGGCCGAGATCGAGGCCCTGCGCGGCCTCCTCGACACCGGCACCAGCGCCGACCGCCAACGGATCGTTCATGCCGATGCTGTCGAGGCCGGGGATGACGGGCCCGCCGCCATGCGGGCAGTCGTGCACAGCCTGATCGAAGAGTTCCACCACGACCTCTGATCCCCTGCCTTTCGCGGGTTCGGACGCTGGTCAAGACGCAGCGCGGGCGCTACCGTCACCCCATCAATGCGGGAGGCACGAATGGCGGAATGGCGGGAGATGAGCGCGGGCGATCTGGGCCGCGCGATCGGGCGTGGCGAGATCGACCCCGAGGAACTGACCGCCGCTCATCTGGATGCGATACGTGCACACGAATACCGCGACCGCATTTATGCCCGCGTGACCGAGGCGCGCGCACTGGAAGAGGCCGCCGCCGCATCGAAACGCGCCAAGGCGGGACAGCGCCTGTCGCTGCTCGACGGCGTTCCGATATCGTGGAAGGACCTCTTCGACACGGCCGGGGTGGCGACCGAATCCGGTTCGCGGCTGCTGGAAGGCCGTATCCCCGCCGCCGATGCCGAGGTGCTGGCCAATGCCACCCATCAGGGCCTCGTCTGCCTCGGCAAGACCCATATGACCGAGCTCGCTTTTTCCGGCCTCGGCCTCAACCCGATGACCGCGACCCCGCCCAACGCGAACGACCCCGCCCTTGCGCCCGGTGGCTCCTCCTCGGGCGCTGCCGCCTCGGTCGCATTCGGACTGGCGGCGGCCGGGATCGGCTCTGATACAGGCGGGTCGGTCCGGGTGCCTTCGGTCTGGAACGATCTGGTCGGGCTCAAGACCACCTCGGGACGTCTCTCGCTGAAAGGCGTCGTGCCGCTCTGCGCACGTTTCGATACGGTCGGGCCGCTTTGCCGGACCGTCGAGGATGCCGCCCTTCTGCTCGCAACGATGGAGGGTAGCAAACCCGCCGACCTGCGTGGCGCCAGCCTCAGGGGCACCCGCTTCCTCATCCTCGAAACCATCGCCTTCGACGATATCCGCCCCGAACCGCTCGCCGGGTTCAAACATGCCATTGAACGGTTGACCGATGCGGGTGCCACCGTCACGCGCGGGACCGTCCCGGAACTTGCCGACGCGATGGCGCTTTCGGGTGTGCTCTTCACGACCGAGGCCTACGGCACATGGAAACACGCGATCGAGGCGCATCCCGAAAAGATGTTCGGCCCCATCCGAGATCGCTTTCGCCTCGGCGCAGAGTTTTCCGGCGCGGACTATGTCGCGGCCTGGCAAAAGCTCGACCGTATCCGGGCAATCTGGGCCGAAGCGACCGCACCTTACGATGCGGTGCTGGTCCCGACCGCCCCGAACCTGCCGCCGAATGTCGAGCGGCTGACAACTGACGAGAAGTATTTCGTTACCGAAAACCTGCTGACGCTCCGAAATACCCGCATGGGCAACCTGATGGGACTTTCGGCGCTGACCCTGCCCACGGGCCTGCCCTCCACGGGGATCATGCTGATGGGCCGACCCTTCGGCGAAGAACGGCTGTTGCGCATCGGTGCCGCAGCCGAATCTGCCCTGAGATAGCCAGCGATGAGTGACACAGGGCAACCGGATCTGGCGACCCTGCTGGCCATGGTCACGGGCGGCGTGGAGGGGTCAGTGACACCGCCGATCGTGCAGACCTCGCTCTTTGCATTCGACAGCTATCAGGACTTTGTCGACCGAATGTCCGGGGCGACGTCGCAACCGATCTACACACGGATTCAGAACCCGACAGTTGCCGTGTTCGAGGACCTGATGGCAAAGGCCGAAGGCGGCGAGGCGGCGGTCGGATTCGCCTCGGGCATGGCGGCGATTTCCTCGGCCGTTCTGGCCTTTGTCCGGCCCGGGGATCGCATCGCCTGTGTCGAACATGTTTATCCCGATGCCTATCGCCTGTTCGAGCGGCTCCTTCGCCCCTTCGGCGTCGAGATCACCTATCATTCCACCGATGCTTTCGAACATGACCCCGACCTTCTGAAGGGCGCGCGGCTAGCATATCTCGAAAGCCCTTCATCGGTCGTGTTCCGCCCGATGAACCTTTCACGGGTAGCCGAATATGCAAAACGCAACGGCGTCCTGACCGTCACCGACAATTCCTGGGCGACGCCGGTATTCCAGCGCCCCCTGACGCAGGGCATCGACGTCGTCCTGCATTCGGCGTCGAAATACATATCGGGCCATTCCGATACGGTCGCTGGGGTCGTGATTGCATCGTCGGACCTGATCACCCAGATCCGCGACCTGAGCCTTTCCCTTTTGGGCGGCAAACTCGCCCCGTTTGAGGCGTGGCTGCTGACGCGCGGGCTCCGGACGCTGGAGGTGCGTATGCTGCGCCATCAGGCGACGGCGAATACGTTCCTTGAACGGCTGGCGGGTCTGCGCTGCGTCACGGCGGTGCATTCGCCGGAGCCGAATTCGGTGCCGGGCCTGACCGGCCGCGCGGGACTACTGTCCGTCGAGTTCGACGACAGCGTCGACATCCCGCGTTTCGTCGATGCCCTGAAGCTTTTCCGTATCGGCGTGTCATGGGGCGGCTTCGAAAGCCTTGTGATGCCCGCACAGGCCGCGCTGTCGCAGAAGGGAGATCAGAATTCTCTCCAGCGCTTCGGCGTCTCGCCGCGGCTTGTGCGCTTCAGTCTCGGGTTGGAAAGCGCCGATGATCTTTGGGCCGATCTGGAGGATGCCCTGAGCAAGAGCAGCACATAGGCGAGGACGATCCACACCTTCACAGCTCAAGGCTTCGCGCCCTATCCTGCTGTCATGCCATCATGAGCCCGCGATCTATGACCCAACCAACACCCGATAACCTGTCCCCCGGCCCGGCCGATGCGCCCGGCTTCTGGCTTGATCACGCCGACCACCGCGCATGGCTCGCAGCCGAGGCTGACCACCAGTTCGCCTTCTTCCGTGCCAGCCTGCGCCCCGAGGGCGGGTTCTACACGCTCGATCACGCCGGAGTGCCCCTGCCCGACGACAAGCAGGAACTGCACACCACGACGCGGCTTGTCCATTCCTATGCGCTCGGCCACCTTCGCGGCGTTGCGGGCGCCGACGATATCGTCGATCACGGCATGCGCTATCTGCAAAGCCATCACCGGGACGCAGAGTTCGGTGGCTATCTCTGGGCGCTCGAAGGCACAGGCATCGCCGACGGGCGCAAGCTGGCCTATGGCCATGTCTTCGTACTACTGGCCGGGGCCAGCGCCTTTCAGGCCGGACACCCGGATGCGAACACGCTGATCGACGATGTCAGTGGCGTGCTGGACCGGTATTTCTGGGAAGAGGGGCCGGGCCTGTTCAGCGACGAATGGAACCGCGACTGGACGCCCTTTTCCACCTATCGTGGCATGAACGCCAACATGCACGGGGTCGAGGCGCTCTTGACCGCCTTTGAGGCGACCGGGCGCGAGATATTCCTGAACCGCGCCGGACGTATCCTTGATTTTTTCGTCACCCGTACGGCACCCGCACATAGCTGGCACCTGCCCGAACACTATACCGATGACTGGCAGGTCGACCACGCCTATGAAGGCAACCCGATGTTCCGCCCGGCCGGAACGACACCGGGCCATTCCTTCGAACTCGGGCGATTGCTTCTGCAATACTGGGACCTGACCGGACGGCCAGAGGACGGCGCACCCGACCGTGCCCGCAAGCTGATCGAACGGGCGCTGACCGATGCATGGAACACCGAAAACGGTGGCCTCGCCTATACGCTCGATTTCGACGGGCGCGTTGACAATCCGTCGCGCTATTGGTGGCCCGTGACCGAGGCGATCGGTGCAATGGCGGCATTGATCAAGCTCGACCGCCGCGCTGAGGACGAAGTCTGGTACCGCAGGCTCTGGACCTTCGCGGATCGTCACCTGATCGACCATAAACACGGCGGCTGGTATCCGGAGCTTGATGCCGGAAACCGGTTGGCCGAGACGCAGTTCAGCGGCAAGCCGGACATTTATCATTCGGTTCAGGCGGCACTTTTCCCTCTGTCCGACGGTCTGTCCCGGTTTAACGAGGGTCTCCCCTGATCCGGGCCGGACGGCTCGATCCTCGCAAAATGATCCCGTCTTCAGACCGGAACGGCCGCTTCACAGCGGGCACCCGCGAAGGCACTTGCGAAGGCGTCGATCTCGGCGCGGCTGCCTGCCAGACAGGCAGCAGTCGAAAGCGCATCCGCCAGCGCGGCCGAGGGGGCCGAGATCGACACTGCGCGCCAGAGCGGCGTGGCGGGCTCACCGGTTGCCGGATGCAGGATGTGACCCTTTGTACCGGCGGCATCGAACACCGTGCCAAGCGGTGCGGAGGTGGCAAGGGCACGGGACCGCAGGTTTACCTGCCCGCCCTCGGCCAGCCTGACCGGCCAGTCGCCACCATCGGGCTGGCCGCCGAGCGCGTGGTGCTCTCCGGTATCAATCAGGATATCGGTCAGTCCCTCGGATGCCAGCAACGCGGCGACGCGGTCGGCGATATAGCCCTGCGCAATGCCGTTCAAAGTCAGCGCGCCGTCCGGGGCCAGCGATATAGCCGATGCGGAAAGCCGCAGATCGGACCAGCCACCGCGCGCGCGCAGCGCTGCCAGTTCGGCGGCGCTCGGCCGCACGCCCACCGGCGCACGTTCCGCCCAGATCGCCCAGAGTGGTTGCACCGTCGGGTCGAAGAGCCCGCCCGTGGCCTGATGCACCGCGCCTGCCAGCGTCAGGCATTCCAGAAGTTCCGGCGGCGGCAGGTCAAGCCGACCGGCCTTGTTCAGGTGCATCAGGGCACTGTCGGCCCGATAGAGGCTGAACACATTCTCCAGCCGGTCGATCTCGGCAGCGACGCGTTCGGTGATGGCCGCCGCATCCGGGTGCGACAGGCGGATCGTCGCCCGCGCGCCCAGCGCGGCGCCGGACCAGAGATATACCGGCGCGTCACCGGCACGGGCCATAGGCGCGAACCCCACCGCAGCGGCGGAGATGGACAGGAAGCGGCGGCGGTTCAGCATGGTGTTTATCCCTCGACCCTTTCGGACAATGCCTTCAGTCGGGCATTGAAATCGGCGTCATCGTCGGTATCGCCGACAAGATTGGCCGGGGCGATAACGGCATCGTCAGGCACATCTGACAGCGGAAGGACGGTCCCCCCGCTCTCAGCCGCGAAGGCTGCGGCCTTGGCCGGATCGGCGAAGGGCACAAGCTCTGGCGCGCCCATCCCACCTTCGACGCTGGAGCCGACGACATAGTGGGCCGTCGCCGCATCGATCCAGTTGACCTTGCCCGGGTCCTGCCATGTTGCGCCTTGGGCCCCCATGTCGTTGACATAAATCGCCAGGATCACGCCGTCCTGTTCGGGCAGGCGGGCATAGGCCACGGCATCCCGGACCTGACTGAAAAAGAGCGGCATGCCCGGCTGCCCCTCCAGATGCACCTGCGCCTTGGGACCGGGATGTTCCAGAATATCCATCTGGCAATAGTGGCCGACCGCGCTTTCGGTCAGGGCCACGGGCGAGATATCCTGTGCCTCTTCCTGGCAAGCGGCAAGGAGAAGGGCGAAAACCAGCACGCGTCTCATGGCGTCACCCGGCGAAAGGCGGCGGTGGCCAGTACCAGTGCCAAAGCCGGCCACAGGGCCACGGACAGCGCAGATTGCCAGAGCGGGACCGAACCGGCGGCGCCGGCAACACCGGCAGCGGCAGCCGCCGCATCAGAGGCGGCGAGGTTAAAGAGCCGGAACGCATCGGCCGGATTTGCCAGAAGCGCGATCGGGAAGAACTCCGTGGTGAACCGGCCGCCGCCATCGGCAACGACCGCCGCGAGCAGGCCGAGATCATAAAGCACGACCGCACCCAGCCAGAGCCCCATCGCCAGCCCCGCCGCGCCGGACGGGCGCCGGGCCAGTGACGACAGGGCATAGCCCGCGCCAAGGAATGTCGCGCCCAAGAGGATCGAGGTCCAGGTCAGTCGCAAAAGCGCAGGCAAGCCCGCAGCCGACGCCGGATCCGCCCAGAACGCGACCGCACCGGCAATTCCGTACCCCACGACCACGGCGAGCGAGAGCACGGCCAGATGGGCCAGAAGCTTGCCGAAGAGGATCTCTGCCCGCGCGCCGGGATAGGTCAGCAACAAGGGCAGGGTGCCGCGTTCGACCTCGCCGGCGACAGCGTCGAAGGACATCAGAAGCGCGATCAGCGGCACCAGATAGACCGAAAGCGAGGTCAGCGACGCAACCGTAATCGACAGCCGGTCGACACCCAGCCCGCCCGTCGGGGCAGAGCCCGCCGCCGACAGAACCAGCGCGAAAAGCGCCATCAGGCCGATGGCGATGGCCACCCAACGATTGCGCAGCGCGATGCGGAACTCGGTTGTCGCAGTTGCGAGGATGCGGTTCATTGCCCGTCCCTCCGGCTGAAATGACTGTAGATGTCCTCAAGGCTCGGCGGCATCATCTCGATATCGGCGACCTTGTCGCCAAGACCGGTGACACAGGCCAGAATGCCCAGTTTCTCGTCCTGCCCGCAGGACAGGTGCAGGTCGGCGCCGACACGGATCGCACCGGGCAGGGCATCGGCAATCTCGGACCCGTAGCCGTTCCGCGCCGTGACATGCATCGTCACCGGCAGCGCGGCGGCGCGGCGCAATTCGGAAAGCGTTCCGCTTGCGGCCATGCGACCGTTGGACAGGATGACGATCTGGTCGGTCCGGGCCTCAACTTCGGTCAGCGCGTGGGACGACAGCAGCACCGCCGCCCCCTCTGCCGCGAGCCCGTCAAGGAGCGCGTAGAAATCGCGGCGCGACACCGGGTCCAGCCCCGACGTCGGCTCGTCCAGAACCAGAAGTTTCGGCTTGCCGATCAGCGCCTGCGCAAGGCCGACACGCTGGCGCATGCCTTTCGAATATGTGCCGATCCGGCGGCGCGCCGCATCATGCAGGCCGACGCGTTCAAGCAGCTCACGCGCCTTCTTCGGGCTCTCACCGCGCAGCGCCAGGTATTGGCCGATCTGCTCCTCTCCGGTGAGCGCAGGGTGAAAGGCGGCGTTTTCGGGCAGATAGGCCACCTGCCGCCGCGCCTCGGCAGATCCCGGTGCGGCACCGCAGACCGTCACCGTTCCGGCATCGAAGGGCAAAAGCCCGAGGATGATCTTCATCATCGTCGACTTGCCAGCGCCATTATGGCCGAGCAGGGCCACGCGGCTGCCGGGCGCGACCGTCAGCGACACGGCGTCGAGCGCCTTGACCCCGGTAAAGGTCTTAGTGAGATCCGAGATGTTCAGTGGCGATATCATCATAATTTCCTTCCGCCCAGCGTCCGGCGACCGCTTCTTCCATGGCTGCGATCTCGGACGGGACGGCGATGGCCTTCGGGGCCATCATTGGGTGGGAATCAAGCACGCCGCCGGGCAGCGTGGCGGGAAAGCTTTTCTGGCTCCACCGCACAAGTTGCACGGCGGGCGACCCGGTCAGCAGCGCCGCTGCGGGCTGCGACCAGAGAATGTGATCCATCAGGTCGTTCGGGCGAAACACTCCATCGGCGATACCATCGCCGTTCAGGTCAAAGCCGGGATGGTCCGACCAATGGTTGCCGCGACCCTCAAAGCTCCATTCGACATGTTTCGTGCCGACATATTTCACCTGCTCGCGGTTGGTGATGAAAGCATTTCCGGTCAGCACATTGCGTTCCGACCCGGCGGTAAAGTGGATGCCGATGCCGCAGCCCTCGAAACGGTTGTCGTAGATCAGGTTCTTGTGGGCATTGTAGATGAAGAGGCACTTGTTCGTGCCGCCACGCACAAGGTTGCCGCTGACATCCGCGTTGTTCGCGTAGTTCAGCATCACGCCGTGTTCGCGGTCGCCCAAGGAAAGGTTGTCCCGCACCACGACCCGGTTCGAGAACATGATCGCATATCCAAGGTGATTGCCGACCGAGACATTGCCGGTCACCTCGCTGTCATTGGTGTACATGTAGTGCACCGCGAACCGCAGATCGCGGAACAGGTTGTTGCGGTAGATGCCCTTCCGCGACGCGTTGGAGAAGATGCCATCGCGGCCGTCGCGGATGTCGTTATCCTCGACCACCGTGCCCGGCGCGTTCCAGACATAGACACCATTGCCACGGTCGTTCATGCGCTCCAGCCGCAGCCCGACGATCGTATTGCCGCGCACCACGCTATCGAGCCCGCCATGCACGTCGACGCCATGCAGGTTCCCGACGATCTGATTGCCTTCGATCATCGCCCGGTCAGCGCCCTTGACGATCTTGATGCCGGAATCAATCTCGGCGTTCAGTAGCCCCGACCCGGTAACCGTCACGCCCCGGATCACGACATCATCTGCGGTGACGGTGATCACCGAGCCCTGACCCTCTCCATCGATAACCGCCCCGACGGGACCGGTCAGGGTCAGCGACTTGTCGATCACCAAGGCCCCGGCATAGCTGCCCTCGCTCAGGCGCAGCACATCGCCGGGGGATGCCCCGGCGATGGCGTTTTGCAATGTGCCCTGCCCCGGCATGACCTGCACCTCTGCGGCCCAGAGGGGCGCGGCAAGCAGCATCAGGATCGGGACAAGGCGATTCAGCATGATCAGGTCGCCCGCGGCTCGACGAACATCCGGCCCCGCATCTCCATATGGAGCGCGTGGCAGAACCACTGGCAATAGTACCAGTAGACACCCGGCTGCCCCGCAACGAAGGTGACGGAGGCGGTTGCCTGCGGCGCGACCTCCATCGCGACACCGTGGTTGCCCATGGTGAAGCCGTGGGTCAGATCGTCGATATCGTCGAGGTTGGTGACATAGACCGTCACCTCGTCGCCTTCCTTCACGGTGAAGCTCTGCAACGCGAATTCGGGCGCCTGGCTCGACATGTAGACCCGGACCTTGTCGCCGTCGCGGATGACCGTGTCCTGCCAGTCATCGAGATCGACGCCGTCTGCCTCGGCCTGCTTGCGGGCATCCGCCCACATCGGGTCCTGACGGTTCCACGCGTTCAGCGGGTTGACCTTGCTCGCATGGACGAGGATCGAGTCATGCGGTTCGGCAAAGGTCGGACCGTCATGGGCAAGTGTCAGCGTATCGCCATCGATGACGAACAGCTGCTCATTCTCGGGCTTCAGCGGGCCGACATTCAGGAACCGGTCCTTCGAGAACTTGTTCATTGAGATGTAGTATTTCGCCGCCGCGTCGAGCGTCTCGCCCTCGGCGGTGGAGTTATGGCCCGGTTGGTAATGAACATCGGTCTTCGACAGGATCGGGTCCTCGCCCGCAACCGCCTTGTCGAGGTTCCACTTCACAACCTGGCTGTCGAGGAAGAGCGTGGTGTAGCAATTGCCCTGACCGTCAAAGCAGGTGTGTAGGGGCCCAAGGCCCAGTTCCGGCTCGGCCACGACGGCCGACCGCGGCTCGGCGCCGTTGTAGAACACGTCATCGAGCTTGCGCACGTCGATCACCGAAACCGTCGGCGACAGCTTGCCGCCGATGCAGAGGTGGATCTTGTCCGGCGCCATGTTGCAGCCATGCGGGTTGTTCGGGATCGGAATGTAGCGGGTGTAGTTTTTCTCCGACCCCTTGCGGCCGTCGATCACCTTGACGCCGTTCAGTTCCTGATAGTCTCCTGCCTCGATCCCTTTCTCGATCTCGGCGATGTTGAAGACCACGACATGGTCCATCTCGGCCGCGGTCATGTCGGCAAGGGTCATCCCCATTTCCGAGTTGTACGACGTCGAGAAGGCATATTTGCCGTCATAGTCCGCGTCGGTGTTGTCGAGGTTGCCCGTCACCATCACCTGCCAGGCGATGGTCATGTCGTCGGCGTTGATCGCGGTGTAGAAGTTCACGTACTGCGCCGGATCGTCCAGAATCTGACCATCATTGACCATCGGCACCTCATCCTCGCCATTCGCGAAGACATAGTTGGTGCGCGGCCATTTCTGCGGGCGCAGACCGTGGATGCCCTTGGCATTCGGGATCTCGATGATCTTGTCGCATTTCATGACGTCGCCACGCACACGGGCGACCCGCGTGTTGGCCTTGTCGTTCATGAACAGGAACCGCCCGTCATATTTGCCTTCGGTGAAGGACATGTGGACGTGGTGCAGGTCGCCGTTTCGCGGGAATTCCAGCCCGTTTGCCGCAAGGTACTTCTTGGTCTTCTCGGTCAGGCCTTCGGTCAGGATCTTCTTCGATTCATTGGTGATCCCCCAGCCGGTGGCCGAGCAGATGTTGAAGACCGGAACCCGCATCAGTTCGCGCATCGACGGAACGCCGAGGATACGCATCTCGCCGGTCTGGCCCGACGACCAGAACCCGTAATATTCGTCGAGCTGACCCGGCGCGACATTGGCCGCCTCGGCCGCGTTCGCGGTTTTGGTGCCGGCCAGCGTGGCCGCGCCGATGGCGCCGCCGGTCAGCGCGAGACGTCCGCCAAGCCCTCCGGCGATCGCCGCGCCGCCCGCTGTTGCGCCAAGCAACGCCCGGCGGCTGAAGCCTGATTTCAGTTGTTCTGTCATGGTATGGACTCCTTTCAACTGGAAGCCTGTGGTTTGGGTGAGTTGGGGTGATGCCCGAGATCACGGGCAGGCGAGGCGGCAACGCTGTCGCGCCGCTTCGCTTTCCTGATGACGACCGGGCACTTGGTCGTGGACTGGTACAAAAGCTGGCAATGCAGGCAGTTCACGCATTCGTTCGGATTGATCTCGCCGGTCGGGTGAATGGCCTGCACCGGGCATTCATTGGCGCAGGTCTGACAGGGATGACCGCATTCGTGATACCGCTTGAGCCAGTCGAACATCCTCAGCCGCGCCGGAATGGCCAAAGCCGCGCCGAGCGGGCAGAGATAGCGGCAATAGAACCGCTCGACGAAAAGCCCCGCGATCAAGAGCGCCGCCGCATAGGCGACAAAGGGCCAGGCGCGGACGAATTTCAGAACGATCGCGGTCTTGAACGGCTCCACCTCGGCCAAATGCTCGGCCTGTTCGATGCTCATCAGGGAAACGCCGAAAAGGCCAAGGAAGATCATGTATTTGAGCGGCCAGAGCCGTTCGTGCAGACCCCAGGGCAGGGTCCATTGCGGGATATGCAGGGCCTTGGCCGCGCGGTTCATAAGTTCTTGCAGCGCGCCGAAGGGGCAAAGCCAGCCGCAATAGGCGCCCCGCCCCCAGAAAAGCAGCGCGGCAGCGACCGAGAACCACAGGATGAAGGTCAGCGGGTCGAGCAGGAAGGCCTGCCAGCTGAATCCCGATACCAGCGCGCCAAAGAGCGCCATCAGGTTCACCACCGAAAGCTGCGCGTTTGCGTACCAGCCGAGGAAGACCAGAGTGACCGAGAGATAGGCGATGCGGAACCAGAAGAAGGCCCGCGCATTCCGTGTGGCCCAGGTCTGAAAGAAGAAGATCGCCGTCAGAACGAAGAGCATCGCGCCGAGAACCGCGATCTCGGTCTTCGATCCCCGCCAGATCTTCTTCCACAATTCGGCCTGCGCCGCGCTTTCCTCCTGCCCCGCAATCCCTTCGGCGGCAGAGGGTTCGGCCACCGGCGCAACCGCAACCGGGCGCAGATAGGATTGCGGCAACTGGTAGCCGAGGTCGAAGGTCGTGAAGAGCTTCTCGATCGGCCCCACCTCGCGCTGCACCAGAAGCTGGATACGAAAGGGCTGCGTCGGATCGAAGCCCGCATCGGCGGGGATCTTGAAAATGTCGGTCTCAGCAAAGACCGGTGCGCCATCCGCCGCCACCGCCACCAGCCGCTTGTGCATGCGGTCGCGGAACCGGACAGAGATATCGCCCTGGATCAGCACGATCCGGTCGAAGATCCCGCCGCGCACATAACCCGAGCCCTTGAAGCTATAAAGGCCCCGCCCGACGATCACGATCGCATGCTCGCCCGGCTCGAGCCACGCGGCGAGGTTGGCGTATTCCGCGTCGCCGAGGATCGCCTTGCCGATCGCGGGCACCGATACCAGCGCCGTCTGCATCTCGATGAATGTCGTCTCGTCGGGTACGGTCAGCGGGCGTTCGGCTGCGCGCTGGTCCGCAAGCGCGGCAAAGGCCCCGTTCACCTGCCCCGCATCCAGCGACAACCGGCGCAGCGTCCCGTCGCCCTCCATCTCCATCCAGCCCTGCGGGGCAGTGGCCTCGGGGTTGAGCTCATAGACGGGACCGCTGGCCTTTTCCTCAGGCTTAAGGCCGCCAAGACCAAGCGCGCGCGCCACCTTCAGGCCAGACCGCACGATGGAATCGTCGATCACCATCACCGTGACTGTCGCGCCCGAGATGATGTCGACATCATGGGCGGTGCCGCCCGATTCCGCCTCTTCGACCAGATCAAGGCCGACATAACCGGCGGCCATTTCCTTCATCTTAGAATCCGGAATACCGATCAGGACGATGGGTTCGGAATGCTTCACCAACTGGACGCCGGTGATCCGCGCATCCTTGTCGACGGCCACCATCGTGTGGATCGGCTTGCCGGAATATCCCGTCGTGCCGACGAAATCGCTGGTGACAAAAGCCCAGCCGATGGTCTCGCCACCCTTCAGAACGGGGGCCACCGCAACATCTTCCCGCGGCGCGCCGAACCCATCGGCCCCTGGCACGAGCGTGTCGGCTGAAATCTCGGGCAGAAACTTGGAAAGCACGGTCTCTGCTGCCGCCGGAAGCGCGGCAAACCAGAAAACGGTCAGGCTGAGGAGAACTCGGAACCAATTCATTGACGGGCATCCTTGAAGTGTTGCCCGCAAGTCCGGCGCGGTCCAAGATCGGTCGAACCGGCTTCGATGAAGCCCGTTCCGGCTGCTGAAAGGTGCATACGCACCGGGGCAGCCTGTGCCGGATCAAGTCGATCAGGGTTGTCGGACGGGGGCCCCCGCGATTGTCGGCGCATATAGCGGCGTGTGCGCAGGGCAATTGTCGCAGGGCGAATGCCACGATAGCGGCGCGACAGCCTGGCATGCCCCGAGGCTTCAGGCCCGATCAGGCCGAGAACGGAAAGCGCGATACACAAAGGGCATTTGGCGCAATCCGATCCGCGCGGCACGGGGGTTCCGTCGGCGCGCACATAAATTGTCTGCGCACCGTCTTCCGAACAAATCACCATTGCCACGGCGTCTCCACCAACACCCATGGCATGCACGCGCGGGCCACCGGCAAACCCGACAGCCAGCGCAATCGCCAGAACGATCAGAAGGCGGACATAACGGACCACGCCGCTGCGACCCATTGGCCGTCTCGTCAGGTCTCTGATCTGGTTCCATGCGGTGCGGTGCATATCGTTTTGCTGCGGCATCCTTGGTGCCGGGATCGGCACGACCAGGACACTTTCACCTGCAACCGCCGGATGCCTTGACTTTCGTCAGGGGCGTTGCGGTTTATTCGCAACCGCGGAAAATTGCCGCTCCGCAGCAAGTGCGCGCTATCACAGGCCGCCACCCAAACCCTGCCACTCTGCCGATCCTCCCACCGGAAACGACGCAAAAGCCACAATCCGGACGCGCCACCCCTGTCAAGGCATTGGTTTTTCTGGACCAGACCACTCCAGCCCGCTAATCTGCCATCAAAACGGGGCGTTACGACCCCGCGAATTGAGGCAGAAATGGCGTTTCCCGAGCGGTTTTCGAACCTGCCAGATTACGCGTTTCCGCGATTGCGGACGTTGCTCGACCACCACGAACCGGGGGGCGAGCCTATTGTCATGACCATCGGAGAGCCGCGTCATGCCGTCCCCGATTTCGTCGGACCGATCCTGCAAGCCCATCTGAACGAGTTTGGCAAATACCCCCCGAATGACGGCACGCCGGGGCTTCTGGCGGCCATCGCAGGCTGGCTCCGCCTGCGCTACGGCGTGGACCTGTCGCCTGACCGCATCATGCCGCTTAACGGCACACGCGAAGGGCTTTTCGATGCCTGTATGGCTCTCTGCCCCGAGGTGAAGAACGGCCAGCAGCCGGTCGTCCTCATGCCGAACCCGTTCTATCAGCCCTATTCGGCTGCGGCCCTCAGTGTCGGTGCCGAACCCGTCTATGTGCCCGCAGGCCCCGCCACCGGCTTTCTGCCGGACTACTCCGCCTTGCCGACGGACATCCTCGACCGCACCGCGCTCGCCTATCTCTGCTCGCCCGCGAACCCGCAGGGTGCTGTCGCGCATCGCGACTACATCGCCGAGGTGCTGCATCTGGCCGAGAAGTACGATTTCATCCTTTTGTCCGATGAATGCTATTCCGAAATCTGGCGCGACCAGCCACCAACCGGCGCGCTTCAGGTCGCCGATGAAATCGGCGCCGATCCCGAGCGGGTCGTGGTGATGAATTCGCTCTCTAAACGCTCTAACCTCGCAGGCCTCCGCTCGGGCTTCGTCGCGGGTGGGGCCGAAGCGATCAAGCGGTTTCGCCAGTTGCGCGCCTATGGCGGCTCGCCCCTGCCGCTGCCCGTCCAGCATGTCTCGGAAAAGGCATGGGGCGACGAGGCGCATGTGGACGCCAGCCGCGCGCTCTATCAGGAGAAATTCACCATTGCGGACAAGGTCTTCGCGAAGGTGCAGGGCTATCAGGGCCCCGAAGGCGGCTTCTTCCTCTGGCTGCCCGTCGATGACGGCGAGGAAGCGGCACTCAAATCATGGCGCGAGACGGGGGTCAGGGTGCTCCCCGGCGCGTATCTGGCCCGCGAGGTTGGCGGGTATAATCCGGGAAAGGGTTACATTCGCGTGGCGATGGTGGCCCCAAAAGAAGAAATGCGGCGCGGGCTGACGATGCTCCGCGACTGCCTCTACGGTTGAGGGATAAGGGTATGGCATCTTACCAGGCACGACAGCGCGATCCGCTTCTGGACCAGAACATTCAGGCTGCGCTGGAACGGCGGGGCAAGGAACTTCTGGGCATTGCGTTCTGCGTGGCCGCCCTTCTGGTCGCCATGATGCTGGCAAGCTATTCGCCCGATGATCCAAGCTGGTTCGCCTCGACCGACGAACCCGCGCAGAACCTGCTTGGCCGGTTCGGTGCCGCGATCGCCCTGCCGCTCGTTGTCATCGCCGGGCAAGGAGCTTGGGGGATCGCCGCAATTCTTGCCGCCTGGGGCGTGCGATTCGTCACCCATCGGGGTGAGGACCGGGCACTGTCGCGCGTCATCTTCGCGCCAATTGCAGTGGCGCTTATGTCGGTCTATGCCTCGACCCATGCGGGCGGGCCCGACTGGCAGCACAGTTTCGGCCTTGGCGGGCTTTTCGGCGACACGGTTCTTGGCGCGGTTCTCGGCATCGTGCCGGTCAGCGCCACGTTCGGCCTCAAGGTCATGTCGCTTCTCTTTGCCATCGGCACGCTGGCCATGACGCTTTTCGTCATGGGGTTCGAGCGGCGCGAGTTAAACGCCATTGGCCGCTTCCTGCTGGTCGGTACCATCGTCGGTTATGACTGGGTCATGCGCATGCTGGGGCAGGGGGCCGTCGCTTCGGTCAAGGGGGCGCAGGCCCTTCAGGAACGCAGCCGGACCCGCCGCGATGCCGTCTTGGAGGATGACGAAGACTGGCGCGAAGACCGCAGCAACGCCTCCGCGGTTTCCCCGGCCGTCCGCGCCGCCGTCCTGCGCGCCGATGCGCGGTATGCCGAACCCGTGGCCGAGGCTCCCGTGAAACGCGGCCTTCTGGCCCGTGTGGCCGGCCTCGCGCTCGGCCGGACTGACGAGGCTCATGCCGATCCCGAACCCGAACTGGTCGAACCCCGCCTCTCGCGCTGGGCGCAGACGACCGAGGCCCCGTCCGAGGACCGCATCCGCGCCCGCATTGCCGACGCGGTCAAGACCCGCACGATCCATGTCGCCGATGGCGAACCGCGCCAGCGGGTCGAGCCGCCGCTGACCTCCGGCCACATGGCCCCCGAACCGCCGCTCGGCGCCGCGCCCCGCTTCATGCCGGGCCAGCGCGTCAGCGCACCGATGGCCGGGGACGAGGCTAGCCCGCTCACCGCCGAACCGCTCTTCGACCCCGAAGGGAACGACGACACCGCCTTCGACGACGCAGACGCCTACTCCACCCCGCCCGCTTCGGGTCAGCGCTCCATCGTCCAGCACACCCCCCGCAAGGCCCCTGCCCCCTCGCGTCAGGCCATGGCCGAGGCCCAGCCGCGCCTCAATTTCGAGGAACCGGCAGGCAACGCCTACGAAATCCCGCCGCTTTCCCTCCTCGCCAACCCCTCCTCGGTCCAGCGCCGTCCGCTCTCCGACGAGGCGCTGCAGGAAAACGCCCGCATGCTCGAAAGCGTGCTCGACGATTACGGCGTGAAGGGCGAAATCACCTCGGTCCGCCCCGGCCCCGTCGTCACCATGTACGAACTGGAACCCGCGCCGGGGCTCAAGGCCTCCCGCGTCATCGGGCTGTCCGACGACATCGCCCGCTCCATGTCCGCGCTTTCCGCCCGCGTCTCCACCGTCCCCGGCCGCACCGTCATCGGCATCGAACTCCCCAACGCCTTCCGCGAGAAGGTCGTCCTGCGCGAGATCCTGTCGGCCCGCGACTTCGGCGACAGCGGCCTCCGCCTGCCGCTGGCCCTGGGCAAGGACATCGCCGGCGACCCCATCGTCGCCAACCTCGCCAAGATGCCCCACCTGCTGATCGCGGGCACCACCGGCTCGGGCAAATCCGTCGCCATCAACACCATGATCCTCTCGCTCCTCTACAAGCTCACGCCCGAGGAATGCCGGCTGATCATGATCGACCCCAAGATGCTGGAGCTTTCCGTCTATGACGGCATCCCGCATCTCCTCTCCCCCGTCGTCACCGACCCCAAGAAGGCCGTCGTGGCGCTGAAATGGACCGTGGGCGAGATGGAGGAGCGCTATCGCAAGATGTCCAAGATGGGCGTCCGCAACATCGAGGGCTATAACGGCCGCGTGCGCGAGGCGCTGGCCAAGGGCGAGATGTTCAAGCGCACCGTCCAGACCGGCTTTGACGAGGAAACCGGCGACCCGGTCTTCGAGACCGAGGAGAGCATGCCCGAAGCCCTGCCCTACATCGTCGTCATCGTCGATGAGATGGCCGACCTGATGATGGTCGCGGGGAAGGAGATCGAGGCCTGCATCCAGCGCCTAGCCCAGATGGCCCGCGCCTCCGGCATCCACCTGATCATGGCCACACAGCGCCCCTCGGTCGATGTCATCACCGGCACGATCAAGGCCAACTTCCCGACCCGGATCAGCTTCCAGGTCACGTCCAAGATCGACAGCCGCACCATCCTCGGCGAAATGGGGGCCGAACAGCTCCTCGGCATGGGCGACATGCTCTACATGGCCGGCGGGTCAAAGATCACCCGCATCCACGGGCCGTTCGTCTCGGATGAGGAGGTGGAGGAGATCGTGACCCACCTCAAGTCCTTCGGGCCCCCGGAATACATGTCCGGCGTGGTCGAGGGCCCGGATGACGACAAGGAGGCCGATATCGACCTCGTCCTCGGTCTCGGCGGCGACGGCAGCGAGGACGCGCTCTACGATCAGGCCGTTCAGGTCGTGCTGCGAGACCGCAAGGTCAGCACCTCCTACATCCAGCGCAAGCTCGGCATCGGCTACAACAAGGCCGCACGGCTGGTCGAGCAGATGGAGGAAGAAGGCCTCGTGTCGGCGGCCAACCATGTCGGCAAGCGGGAGATACTGGTGCCGGAGCAGTAGGGCGGGGTTCGCCTGTCCCCCACCGTAGGGTGCGCATTCATTGCGCACCTTTCACGTCGCCCCGCCACATCCATGCGCAATGAATGCGCATCCTACGGCTTCTTCGGCTGCAAACCATGTCGGCAAGCGGGAGATGCTGGTGCTGGAGCATTACCGGCAGGGTTCTTCCCTACGCTTGTTTTCATGCTTTCACGTAAAGAAATGGCAACTTGATCTAACTGAATTTCGCCAATAGGTTGCGCGAAAAGGTCGCAATAACATCGATAAAGGTTTTTCCCATGAGCGATAACTCACAGCAACTTCTCAATGATGTTCTTGAGCAAAAGAGAGCAGAAATTGCTCCACACCTTTCGGAGCAAGACTATTTTGAAATATTCAGTGCAGAACAAATACTAAAAGACCATGATCTTTCATACGAAGAAATAGAAGAAGGTATCGTCGATGGTGAGCACGACGGAGGCGTCGATTCGGTGTTCATATTCGTGAACGGTGAACTTCTTCAAGAAGATTACGATATTTCCAGTTTTAAGAAAGACGTAACAATTGAGCTTCACGTAATACAATCAAAAACATCTGGAGGATATAGCGAAGCACCTCTAAATAATCTGATTTCTGCGACACGTCATCTTTTGAAACTAAATGCAGATTACGATAATTTAACGCAATATAATACAGAAGTTAAAAAGATATTTGATAGATTCCGGTCCACCTATCGCGCTCTAGCGTCGCGGTTTCCAATCTTGAAGATATTCTATTACTATGCAGCAAAGAGATCAGACGGCACGGTTCACGAGAACATAAAGAAAAAATCTGAAGAGCTAGTGTCCGTAGCCAAAGAAATGTTCGCAGAGGCGGAAGTTGAAGTCGTTTTTATTGGTGCACGTTATCTTCTTGATTTAGCGAGGAAGCGCCCTAAGACAGCATATGACCTTAAGATCAGCAAGCACCTAAGTGACACAGATAGTTACATTGTGCTCAGTCCTCTTAAAGAGTATGTCCGCTTCTTGAAAGACTCTGCCAATCAGGTTCGGGCTGAGCTTTTTGAGTCAAACGTTAGGGATTTTTCTGGAAACACTGAAGTTAACGCCGAGATTGTGAATACCCTGAAGAACGAGTCAGTCGTTGACTTTTGGTGGATGAATAATGGTGTCACTATACTGGCAAGCCGCGCTAGCCTCAATGGTGATACCGTTACTTTGGAGAATCCTCAGATTGTAAACGGCCTTCAAACGTCAACTCAAGTTGCTGCGCATTTCACCTCAACTGAAGGCGATAGCCGGAGTGTGATGGTGAAGATTATTTCTTCGGATGATGAGGAGACGCGCGATAAAATTATCAAAGCCACCAATAGCCAGAACCCTGTACAGCCAGCAACGTTGCGAGCGACCGACAAGGTTCAGCGTGATATCGAGCAAGCGTTGAAATCTGCTGGAATGTTCTACGATAGGAGAAAGAACTACTATAAGAATGAAGGCAAGCCAGCAGATAAAATTATTAGTATCCCGCTAATGGCGCAGGCAGTAATGGCAGTTATACTTTCGAGTCCAGATCAAGCCAGAGCTCGGCCATCCTCATTAATCAAAGACGATACCGTATACTCAAAGGTATTTTCGGAAAGGAATTCTATCAGTCTCTACGTAAACAGCGCGAAGTTGATTCGAGAAGTTGATAGAATTCTAAAGACACGCACTGAGATGACCGCACGAGATCGCACAAATTTACGTTTTTTTGTGCTGCTTTGGGTTGTGGCTTGGGCTTCTAAGAAAGCAAATCCATCTGCGCCGGATGTATCGGCTTTGGATGTTTCAAAAATTGGGGATGATCAATTAGAATCGGCGATTGATGAAATCTGGAAGCTATATCAGGGGCTGGGTGCAACTGACCAAGTTGCGAAAGGACCAACGCTAAAGAATGCAACGTTGGATGAACTCAAGCGGCGCATTGAGATTTATCACAAATCAAAACCAGCATAGGGTGGGTGCCTCCTCCCACCACCCCCTATTTCCCCAACCGGTAATCCCGGAACTTCCGCATCCCCTCCAACTCCTTCTTCTCTTCCGCCGCTTTCTCCCGCGCCTCGCGGGCGTCGGTCTCGGCGATGGCGTGGTCGAGGATTTCGCGGGTCAGCGCCTTCATCTCCTCCGCATGGGTGGGCGCGTAGCGCACGTCCTCTGGCCCCGTCACCAGCCCCGCCAACCGGGCGAGCATAAAGGTCCGCAGCACCGCGTTCATCCGGGTCAGGTACCCCGCCCCCATCGCCCGGAAGAAGGCCACGACATCCTCGTCGAGCCTCAGCGTTACCTTGACCTTCCCCGGCACCGCCGGCCCCTCGGCAATCGCCCGCCACGCATGGGGCAGGCGCAACGAGTCGTTCAGCCCCCAGCGCAGATCGGCCTCCAGCCCCCGCATGGTCTCGGCCAGTTCGTGATAGGCGGCAATCCTCTCCTTCTCGGCTTTGGTCTGTCGGGTCATAACGGCCTCCGAACGCGGGGCCCCATGATCGGAAAGAGGCGTAAAAACCCGGTTCCCCCACCGCGCGCCCTGTCGGGACGGATGCCATACGGATACCCGACGGGCGCGGGACGGATACCGGACGGGGAATTGGCGATCCCGGAAGGACTCGAACCCTCAACCTGCTGATTAGAAGTCAGCTGCTCTATCCAGTTGAGCTACGGGACCGCTCCGCCTCCTTTACCGGCATAAACCCATCCCATGCAAGGCGGTCGATAAGCCGATCGGGGCCCATGACCTCAGGCATCGGCGCTGCGATCATCCAGCGTCAGCGTCATGAAAATCGAATTGGGATCAAAGACATAGCCATCAAAAGGCGGACATTCCCTGAAACCCGCCCGCTCATAAAGCCCCCGCGCCGCGGCAAAGCCGGGCTGCGATCCGGTCTCAAGGCTCATGCGCCGATACCCCGCCGCCCGCGCCTCGGCGATCAGGTGTTCCAGCATCGTCCAGGCCAAACGGCGCCCCCGCATTTCGGCGAGGATGTGCATCGACTTGATCTCGGCATGACCCCCATCAATCCGCCTCAACGCCCCCATCCCAACCGGCAAGCCATTGTCACGCATGACAAAAAAAACGATCCCCGGCCCCGCGAGCGCCCCGGCATCCATCATGTGGATGCTTTCGGGTGGCGTATCGGCATGCATCGCTTCGGTATGACGCTCCATCAGCAAAGCCAGTTCCGGCAGCAGCGGATTGTCGCGGGCAATGGTGATCATCTGGCCTCTCGGTTTCGTTCTTTGCGGTATGGCGTCGCCTGACCGCGGTCACGCTAGAGTGGCGGAAGGGGGAAGTGCAAGGAGGGTTCTTGCGTTTCAGCCAAGATCATAGCGCGCGAGCTCGTCGTAGATCGGCCCGCCTTTGCCTAGGGTCGAACGGAACAGCGAGAAGTGGTCGACCCGGAACGGTGCGACGCGTGAAACGCCATATTTGGCGAGGAAGTTGCCCAGCCGTGCGAAATCGGTTGCGGACAGGTTCTTTCCGAAACGGACCAGCGTCACATGCGGCAGGAACCGTTCGCGCGGCAGCATCAGACCCGCCCCATGCAACCGGCCCCGGATGCGCTGGTGAAGCTCTTTCAGCGGGGGGCACGGGGAGGTGCCGATATAGGCAAGCGCGGGGGTGTGGCCACCGATCGTTCCGAGCCCGGCTAGTTCAAGCTCAAAACCCGGCAGCGTGATTGTGCCGACGGCTTCATGGGCTGCCTCGATAACGGCTTCCGGTTCATCGCCGAGAAAGGCGAGGGTCAGGTGCAGGTTCTCAATGGGCACGGTCCGGCCAACCGGGCATTCGGCCTGCAGATCAGACAGGGCATCGGCGGTGGTTTCCGGCAGGGGGATGGCAAGAAAGGCGCGCATTGAGGCTCACTTAGGGATACGGGGGCGATCCAATCACAAACCGCCCCCCTTGTGCAGGGATTCGTTCTGACGCAGGGTCTGCGCCGGGCGGATACGGGCAGGAAAATGAAAGCAGGGCTGGCATTCTTGGTGGCGGGCTATGTGCTCAGCCAGTTCTACCGGGCCTTCCTGGCGGTGCTGACGCCGGTTCTGGGCCGCGAGATTGGCGCGAGTCCCGGCGACCTCGCCATATCATCGGGCATCTGGTTCCTGATCTTCGCGATGATGCAGATGCCGGTCGGGGCTGCGCTGGACCGGGTCGGGCCGCGTCTGACGGCGTCACTCCTGCTCGGGATCGGGGGCGGCTGCGGGGCGCTGGTCTTTGCCGCCGCCGAAGGTCCGTGGGCCGTTCATGTCGCCATGGCGCTGATCGGGATCGGCTGTTCGCCGGTCCTGATGGCGTCCTATTACATCTTTGCACGGATCTATTCCCCGGCGGTTTTCGGCACGCTTGCGGGTGCTATCATCGGTGTCGGATCGCTCGGCAATATCGCGGGGGCCGCGCCGCTCGCATGGCTGGTTGCCGCGGTGGGCTGGCGCCCGGCACTGATCGGGCTTGCGGCTGTCACCTTCGTCATCGCGCTTGCCCTATGGGTCTTCGTCCGCGATCCCGCGCGGGCCGAAACCCCGGCTGCAGGACGAGGATCGGTCCTTGATATCCTCAGGCAACCGGGGCTTTGGGCGATCCTGCCCCTGATGGCCGTCGCCTATGCGCCTGCGGCGGCGATACGGGGGCTTTGGGCCGGCCCCTATCTTGCCGAGGTCTTCGGCGCGGATGGTCTAACCATCGGGCGCGTGACGCTTCTGATGGCGCTGGCGATGGTCGCGGGCAACTTCGCCTACGGCCCCCTTGACCGGATATTCGGCACCCGGAAATGGGTGGTCTTCGTGGGCAACCTTGCCGCGGCCGTATGCCTTCTGATCCTCGCCCTCCATCCCGGCGGCGGTATCTGGACGGCGGCACTTCTGTTGGCGGCGCTTGGCCTCTTCGGGGCGTCTTTTCCTGCGATCATGGCGCATGGGCGCGCCTTCTTTCCGGCCCATCTGACCGGCCGGGGGGTGACATTCCTGAACATGTTCGGGATCGGCGGGGCGGGCATCCTGCAATTCGCCTCGCGCCCAGTCTATGAAAACGCGTCTGGTACGCCGGAAGAGGTGTTCCGGCTTTTGTTCCTGTTCTTTCTGGTGCCGCTCGCCATCGGCCTCGTTCTTTACCTTTTCAGCCACGACCGCACTGACTGAGGCTTTGCGCTATCGGGCCGGGCATCGTAACAGAAGGGAAAGGAGACCTCATGAGCGCCATCGCCATCCTTCCCGCCCGGGGCGGGTCCAAGCGTATCCCGCGCAAGAATATCCGCCTCTTTGCCGGACGCCCGGCCATCGGCTGGCCGATCCGCGCGGCACGGGACAGCGGCTGTTTTTCGCGGATCGTCGTGACGACGGATGATGCCGAGATCGCCGAGGCCGCGCGGGCCGAGGGGGCCGAGGTGCCGTTCCTACGCGATCCGGCGCTGGCTGACGATCATACCGGCACGACCGAGGTGATCCGCGATGCCGTGATGCGGCTTGGGCTGGGGCCGGACGTGCCCGTCTGCTGCATCTACGCGACCGCGTTCTTTGTGACGGCCACCGATCTGGCCGAGGGGCGGGACCTGCTTGCCTCCGGTGCCAAATGGTGCCTGTCGGCCGGTGAGTACCGCACACCGATCGACCGGGCCTACCGGCGCGACGGGGCGCGACTTGTGGCGCGCGATCCGGCGAAGATGCCGATGCGTTCTCAGGATCTGGAGCCCGCCTTTTTCGACGCGGGCCAGTTCTACTGGGCGCGGGCCGCGACATGGTCGGACCCTGCGGAGCGGGTCTGGGACGGTGCGGCGGGCGTCATCCTTCCGGCCGAGCGTTGCATCGACATTGACACGGAAGCCGACTGGCATCTGGCCGAGACCATGTTCAGGGTTCTGGGCCTTGGGGGCAATGATGCGGTTCCTGATCCGCACTGACGGCGATCTTAAGATCGGTGGCGGCCATGTGATGCGCTGCCTGACGCTGGCCGCGGAGGCCCGGCGGCGCGGCCATGGTGTGACCTTTGTCACGGCCGGAACGCCGGGCACAATGGCGGGCCGCATCCGCAGCGAAGGGTTTGACGTGACCGAGGTCACCCCGGTCCCTCACGACCCCGCAGCCGATCCGATGGCTCCTGCCCATGCCGGATGGCTCGCTGCACCTTGGCAGACGGATGCCGAAATCACCGCGCGGGCTGCGCAGGCGTTTGGTGCGGATTGGGTGGTCGTCGATCACTACGGGTTGGACGCGCGATGGGCCGGACGGCTGCGGCAAGCCCGGCCCGATCTCCGCATCCTCGCATTGGACGACCTCGACGACCGGCCGCTTGGCGCCGATCTGGTGCTTGACCAGACACGGCTTGACGGAGCGCGACGCTATCCGGGCCCGGCGCAGATGATCGGACCGGATTTTGCATTGTTGCGGCCGGAATTTGCCAGCGCCCGAGAGGGCGCTCTTCAGCGGCGGGGTGGCCCCGTGAAACGCGTTCTGATCGCCCCGGGAATGGGCGATGCCGCCGGACTCGCCCCGCTCGCGCTCGATGCGCTGGCGGGTTTTCCCGATCTTGCCATCGACGTGGTCATGGGATCGGCAAGCCAGAGCCGCGCAGAGGTCGAGGCGAGGGTCGCCGGGCGACAGGGCGCGGCATTGCATCTCGACGCAACCGATATGGCAGGCCTGATGACTGCCGCCGATCTCTGCGTCGGCGCTGGCGGAATGACCAGTTGGGAACGCTGCTGCCTTGGCCTGCCAACCGTCGCGGTCGCCGTGGCCGACAACCAGCAACCCGCGCTTGCGGGACTGGCCGGGGCCGGGGCGGTCATCGCCCTTGATCTGGAAACAGCGCGGAACGGCGCGCTGGAACCTGCAATTGCGCGGGCCATCGCGGAGGCATCTACCCTCTCTTCCGCTGCGTCCCGCCTTTGCGATGGCGCGGGCGCGGTGCGTGTCACCGATGCGCTGGAAGGCGCATTCCGGCCGGTGACCAAGGGTGATGCACGTCTTCTGTTCGACTGGCGCAACCGGCCCGATATCCGGGCCGTTAGCTTGAATACCGGAGAGCTGGTCTGGGACGATCATGTCAACTGGCTTGAGCGCGCCCTGGCCCGAGCCGATGCCCTCTTCCTAATCTGGTCCGAGGGCGGCCGCGATCTTGGCCATGCCAGCGCCCGCGACCTTGGTGGCGGGACATGGCAATGGAGCTTCTATATCGGTGCCGAAGACGCGCCGAAGGGCGCGGGCGGGCGGATGATGGCCAGCTTTGCCCGAACACTCTTCGCAAGACCGGGCGTCGATGCGCTGCGCGCCGAGGTGGTGGCGGACAATCCGGCCTCGGCGGCGCTGCATCGCCGTCTTGGCTTTCGCGAGACAGGTCGAGATGGCGGCGCGCTTGTCTTCACGCTCACCAGATGCGATCACGAGGCGCTACTGGGACTTGGCAATGAAGGACAACGGGATGGCTGAGACATTCGGGATCGCGGGCCGGGCCATCGGGGCGGAGCATTCGCCCTATATCATCGCCGAACTGTCCGGAAACCATAACGGCGATCTCGGCCGGGCGCTGGCGCTGGTCGATGCCGCTGCCTCGACCGGCGCGGATGCGGTGAAGTTGCAGACCTATACCGCCGACACGATCACGCTGGATGTCGACCGGCCTGAATTCCACATTCATGGCGGGCTCTGGGACGGGCGATCCTTGCACGAGCTTTATCAGGAGGCTTCGACGCCCTGGGACTGGCATGAAGCCCTCTTCGACCGGGCGCGCGGCCATGGGCTCCATTGCTTTTCCTCGCCCTTCGATCCGACGGCAGTGGATTTCCTTGAAACCCTCGACACGCCTGCCTACAAGATCGCCTCTTTCGAACTGGTCGATACGCCATTGATCCGCAAGGCGGCGGCAACCGGCAAACCGCTGATCATGTCCACCGGCATCGCCAATTATGCCGAGATCGAGGATGCGGCCCGTGCGGCGCGCGAGGGCGGCGCGGATGGCTTCGCGCTTTTGCACTGCATCTCGGCCTACCCAGCGAAGCCCGAGGAGATGCGGCTTGGCACGATCGAGGCCTTGTCACAGGCTTTCGGCGTGCCCATTGGCCTCTCGGACCACACGCTCGGCTCGGCCGTCGCGGTCGCGGCGATTGCACGGGGGGCCTGTATCATCGAGAAACACATGACGCTGGCGCGCGCCGATGGCGGGCCGGATGCCGAGTTTTCGCTGGAACCGGACGAGTTCCGCCAGCTTGTCGCCGATTGCCGGATGGCCCATGCCGCGCTTGGCCCTGCAAAACACGACCGCAAGGGCGTTGGCGGGGCGAATGCGCAGTTCCGCCGGTCGCTTTACGTGACCGCCGATGTCGCCAAGGGCGAGGTTCTGACCGACGCGAATGTGCGCTCCGTCCGCCCGGGTCTGGGCCTTGCGCCGAAGCACCTTCCGGACGTTCTGGGCCGGCGTGCCGCCCGGGCGTTGACGCGCGGCGAGCCGATTGATTGGAGCATGATCGCTCAGGATTGAGACTTGCGG
This sequence comes from Albidovulum litorale, assembly GCF_025751495.1. Taxonomy (GTDB): domain Bacteria; phylum Pseudomonadota; class Alphaproteobacteria; order Rhodobacterales; family Rhodobacteraceae; genus Albidovulum; species Albidovulum litorale. The sequence goes on from NZ_JAOWKZ010000002.1 coordinate 594,778, forward strand.
GTCAGCAACCGGCGCTCGATCGCCTCGGCTGCGCGGTCGAGATTGCCGTCGAGATCGCCAAAGCGCGACCGGATGTGGTCATAGACCGGGCCGGGCGTCTTGAGGCTGTCGACGAAAGCTTCCAGCCCCTGAAGATCGCCGATCTGGGGCAGCTCAGCGAACAGAGGCAGGTTTTCGGCAAACACCGCCGCGGGCTTGCCGGAATAGATGCAGTCGAGAACCGTCGTGGATGTGGGTGAGATCATTCCGTGGGCAAGATCGATGGCATCGTGGATTGTCGCCTTGGCCAGCGGACCACCGTAATAGTGCGAGAACATCACGTTCGGATGCTTCCGCGCGAGGTCCCGGTCATGCGCCCTGTGGTTGCTGCGCACCTTACCACGATGTGAACGGATGATGATGCCGAGGTCGGGATGACGGCTTAGCGCCTTGTCCATCAGGTCGTAGAAATGGCCGATATGGTCCTTGGTATAGCGGCCCTGACCCCAGCGGAACGACTGGCAGACCAAGAGCCGCTTCGGGTAGCGGGCAACCCAGTCCGACACCTCCTCGCCCCACCGGTTGCCGGGAAGGATGTTCTGCTTGGTGAAGCCGACCACCTCGACCCGCCCCGCCGTTTCAGGTGTGAACAGCGCGCGGTTGTCGCCAAGGGGTTCCCAGAAAAGGATCTGCTGGGAATAGTACTCCATCGGCCCTTCGATCTTCCGGGCATTCACCCCGACCTGATAGGCGCCGTGCTGAAGAAAGATCGACTGCTGGCCGATCTTGGCCATATAGGTTCCGCGCTGCTTGCGCGTCGTCGTGTCCCAATAGGGATCGGCAATCGTCAGCACCGCGTCCGCCTCGCGGATGTTGCGCTGGTAGAGGAGCTTCATGCGAAGTTTCGAGGCGGGTTCAGGGGCAAAACCCTCTTTGTCGAAGACACCGCGGAGGCGCACTTCCTTGCGCAGGAGCTTGGAATAGACAAGCGCCCGAACGGTCACACGGCCACGTTTGTGGAGGCGCGCCAATACCGGATAGGTGCTTTCGAAATCCGGCATCCCGTTCAGATAGGCCAGCAAGACGGGCTTTTCAGCCATCGAGCGCCCCGGCAAGCGCGGCCACGACCCGGTCCTGGTCGGCCTCGGTCAGGCCGGGATAGAGCGGCAGGCTGATGGCCCGTTCATAATAAGCTTCGGCCACCGGGAAATCGCCCCGGGCAAAGCCACGTTTACGCCAGAACGGTTGGGTGTGGACCGGAATGTAGTGGACGTTCACACCGATGCCCGCTTCGCGCAGGCGAGCGAAGACACGGGCGCGGTCCTCGACCTGTATCGGGTAGAGATGCAGCGCCGAGTGGCTGTCGGGGCTCTGGCGCGGCAGGGTCAGCGCCATATTGCCCAGAAGCCGGTCGTAGCGGCGGGCGATCTCGTGCCGTTTCGCGACGAACTCTGAAAGCCGCGTCATCTGCGACGCGCCAAGCGCCGCCTGCAACTCCGTCATACGGTAGTTGTAGCCAAGCGCGACCTGCTCATAGTACCAGCCGCCCTCGGAGGCACCTTCCATCAACGCAGTTTCTCGGGTGACGCCATGCGAGCGGTGCAGTTCCATCCGGCTTGCCAGCCCCGCGTCGTTCGTCGTGGCGCAGCCGCCCTCGGCGGTGGTGATGATCTTCACGGGATGGAAGGAAAAGACGCAGATGTCGGAATGGGCGCAGTCCCCGACCGGGCGGTCGCGGTAGCTGGCGCCGATCGCGTGCGAGGCGTCCTCGATCACCTTAAAGCCATATCGCGCCGCCAGCGCGCCGATGGCGGCCATGTCCGCGCTCTGACCGGCGAAATGGACGGGGATCACGATTTTTGGCAGCCTGCCCGCCGCCTCGGCGCGGTCGAGTTTCGCCTCCAGCGCCTTCGGGCACATGACATAGGTCTCAGGGTCGATATCGACGAAATCGACGTCGGCGCCGCAATAGAGCCCGACATTCGCCGAGGCGACGAAGGTATTGGGTACGGTCCAGAGCCAGTCGCCGGGCCCAAGGTCAAGCGCCATGCAGGCGATGTGCAAGGCCGAAGTTGCCGAATTCACAGCGATGGCATGTGCCGCACCGGTCGCCTCGCGGATTGCCGCCTCAAATCGCGGTACGGCGGGCCCCTGGGTCAGAAAGTCGGACCGCAGGACGGCGGTGACGGCTTCGACGTCCTCATCCGAAATGTCCTGCCTGCCGTAGGGGATCATCAATAGGTCCCGATCTTCTCGGCGTTCTTAGCGATCCACTTCTGCAGCGCCTCGACGCTCATCCAGTCGGGATTGTTGTCCGACGCATAGTGGAAGCCTTCGGCCACCTTGCGCCCGTTCTTGATCCGCACCGGATCGCGCGACCAGTTATGGATCGCCGGGATGATCTTGAAATGGTCGTCGTATTCGAACGTGTGGTCGGAATCCTCCGGCCCGATCATCTGTTCGTGCATTTTCTCGCCGGGTCGCGTGCCGACGATGTCATGCGCCGCCTCAGGCGCAACCGCACGGGCGATGTCGAGGATGTTCATCGACGGGATCTTGCGCACATAGATCTCGCCGCCGACCATGTCCTCCATCGCGTGCCAGACCAGTTCCACGCCCTGTTCCAGCGTGATCATGAACCGGGTCATGCGCGGGTCGGTGATTGGCAGCCTGCCCTTGGCTTTCAGCGACTGGAACAGCGGTATGACTGAGCCGCGCGACCCCATGACATTTCCGTACCGCACGACGGAGAAGCGGCACTTGTCGGCACCGGAATAGGAGTTTCCGGCGACGAAAAGCTTGTCCGAGGCGAGCTTGGAGGCACCATAGAGGTTGATCGGGCTCGACGCCTTGTCGGTCGAAAGCGCGACGCAGCGTTTCACACCCTTGTCGATACAGGCGTCGATGATGTTCATCGCGCCATTGACGTTGGTCTTGATACATTCGAACGGGTTGTATTCCGCCGTCGGCACGATCTTGGTCGCGGCGGCATGGACGACATAGTCGATCCCGTCCATCGCGCGATAAAGACGCTCGCGGTCGCGCACATCGCCGATGAAGAACCGCACCTCCGGCAGGTGACCGTAAAGCTTGGCCATCTCCCACTGTTTCATTTCATCGCGGGAATAGATGATGATGCGCGAGGGCTTGTAGTGCGCGAGCGTCATCGGCACAAATTGCGACCCGAATGAGCCGGTACCGCCGGTCAGAAGTATTTTGGAACCCGTCAGCATGGCTTTGCTCCTTCGGAAAGTCCTGCGGCCAGAGACCAACCCCCCGCGCGCCGCGTGATCCGTTTCCTAGCCCGGCCCACCTGCCTTGTCCACTGTCCGAGGCGTATGCAGGCGGACGTACACCGATCAGTATCCCCGCCCCGACGGATTCCCGGAACAGGGCCAACTGATCCCCCTCCAGCGCATCTTGTAATGGCTGCTTGTAGGTCTTAATCGACGTTCTGTAGTCAATGTAAAACTTTTGGTGGCCCAGACGAGAATCTCCGTGGCGGCGGCCAGTGCGGCAGACAGATTTTAGAACGTCGATAATCTTGACCGAGGTGCATTTTGTGCTCTGCTACACAGCCGCGAGACACTGTTGCCACCGGGCACAATCCGGATTGAAGGTACGCCATGAAGATCAGCGTGGTGATCACTTGCTACAACAAGGAAGATTACATCGCGCAGGCGATCACGTCGGCATGTAAGCAGGCGGGCGTATACGAAGTTATTGTCGTCGATGATTGTTCCACCGACCGCTCTGTCGCCATCGCACGCGCAACTGATGGCATTGTACTCATAGCCAGCGCTGTAAACAAAGGGGTAAGCACCAGCACCCGGATCGGGGTTGAACGTGCTCGGGCAGGTGGCGCCGATTACGTCGTGCTGCTCGACGGCGACGATGTTCTTGCTGAAGATGCTGTCAGGTATTTTTCACAAGTCATCGAATGCTCGGATGTGCCCGCGATTTATTCGTCGATCTCCCGGGACCGGGTCGAAGACATGCGGCTGAAGGCTCATTCCTGTGACCTTGACGCGGGCTACCGGGTCGAGAACGCGCCGCTCGACTACTATCTGGGCCGACTAAACCGCCCCTTGGCAACCACCGCTCTATGCGCCCGGCCCGAATTGATTGTCCGGCACCTGACGGACAAGGCGCGCGTGCAGGATCATCAGATTGCGTTCTCGATTTGCCACAGTGCCGATCGGATCGCGATCTCGGACGCCGTGACCCACTATTGTTCTGCCGCCCGCGCAGGCGGCAACATCAGTGAAGATGTGGTCGCGATTCTGACGGCCAGCGTTATCGTCTATGCTAATACATTTGATCTGGTGAAGCGTCACACCCTGTTCAAAGCCTACCAGAAACGCGCCTATACCCGCGGCCTGAGGCTTCGTCATCATGGCGTTCTGCCGAAGTCTCTGGCGCTGGCGCTATATATGATTACGCCCTTCAAGACCTTGCTACCCGCCAGAATGCGACATGCCATTATCATGACAATCAGTCACCACATCTGAACGGGAACGTGGATTTGTGGGCGGGGCAACGGTGCACCGGATGCGTTCCGTGGAGGCCTGTCAACCAAAGCACCGGGATGCTATCTCTGCAATCGATCTGTCCCGGAGCAAACCACGTGACCACGCCGCGCACATCTCCAGTTAATTTCTACATCGCGCGTCTGCTGCGGAGGGAAGCGCCACTTGCGGCCTTGTCCGTGCGGCGCGAAGACCTGATGGCCGATGTATCCGGCAAGCGCGTGGCCCTCGTCGGCAATGCGCGGTCGCTGGCTGATCGCGATGAAGGGGCCGCGATCGACGCCGCCGATCTCGTGATCCGCATTAACCGGGCGCCGATGCCCGCTTCGCGGACACATGGGACCCGGACCGATTGGCTGGCGCTCGCGACCTCCATCGGGGTCGATGATCTCGACCGTATCAAACCTGACCGCATCCTGTGGATGTCGCACAAGCGCAAGCGCCTGCAATGGGCGATCGCCACGTCGGACGGGTTCTACCTGCACCCGCTTACCGACTGGGCAGCCCTTCGCGACCGGCTTGGCGCACCACCGACGACCGGGTTGATGATGATCGACCTGCTCGCATCCAGCGGACTCGCCTCACTCCGCCTCCACGGCTTCGACTTCTTCGCCTCGCTCTCGCTCACCGGTTCACGCCGGGCGGATCAGGTTCCACATGATTTCGCGGCTGAGAAAGCCTTTGTCGAGGCGTTGATGGCGCGCGATCCGCGCGTCACACAGGCGGGCGCGTGACGCGTCTGCCGCAACCGCATTTTTCCTGCGCCGCACTGCAGCAAGGCCTTTAACTGAAAGGCGCAATACGCTAAAGGGCCACGTCCTTAACGTTAGGAGACCCCAATGGGCTACAAGGTCGTTGTTGCCGGCGCCACGGGGAATGTGGGCCGCGAAATGCTGAACATCCTCGCCGAGCGGGAATTCCCCGTCGACGAGATCGCCGCACTGGCGTCGCGCCGGTCGCTGGGCACCGAGGTTTCGTTCGGCGACAAGACTGTGAAGACCAAGGACATCGAGGGTTTCGACTTCACCGGCTGGGACATCGCGCTTTTTGCCATCGGGTCCGAGGCGACCAAGAAATACGCCCCCATCGCCGCCTCGCAGGGCTGTGTGGTGATCGACAACTCCTCGCTCTACCGCTACGACCCGGAAATCCCGCTCGTGGTGCCCGAGGTGAACCCCGAGGCCGTCGAGCAGTACAAGAAGAAGATGATCATCGCCAACCCCAACTGCTCGACCGCGCAGATGGTGGTGGCGCTTAAGCCCCTGCATGACCGCGCCCGGATCAAGCGCGTCGTCGTGTCAACGTATCAGTCGGTGTCGGGTGCCGGGAAAGAAGGCATCGACGAGCTCTGGGACCAGACCAAGGGCATGTATGTGCCGGGTCAGGAAGTCGCGCCGAAGAAGTTCTCCAAGCAGATCGCCTTCAACGTCATTCCCCATATCGACGTCTTCATGGAAGACGGTCAGACCAAGGAAGAATGGAAGATGGTCGCCGAGACCAAGAAGATCCTCGACAAAACGATCAAGGTCACCGCGACCTGCGTCCGCGTCCCGGTCTTTGTCGGCCATTCCGAGGCGGTCAACATCGAGTTTGAGGATTTCCTCGACGAAGATGAGGCCCGCGACATCCTGCGTGAAGCGCCGGGCGTCATGGTCGTCGACAAGCGCGAGAACGGTGGCTACGTGACTCCGGTCGAATGCGTCGGCGACTACGCGACCTTCGTCAGCCGCATCCGCCAGGACGGCACGATCGAGAACGGGCTGAACCTCTGGTGCGTGTCGGACAATCTGCGCAAGGGTGCCGCGCTGAATGCCGTGCAGATTGCCGAGACGCTGGGCAATCGCTGCCTGAAGAAGGGCTGAAGCGCCCGTCGATCTGTTGGGTGCGCGGCTGAGCGCACCCACGCGCCGCATAGAAGTGTTTGGTGCGCCATCCTAGTCCAGCGAAGTGTGCAGCCCTTCCGGAAACTCTGACGGAAGGGCGCAGAAGATCAGGACACCGCCCTTGTCGTCGGAACGCTTGCAGGTTCGCCCGTCGGCTTCGGCCAAATCCACAAAGCGCGTCAGCTTTCCGGGGACGGTTTCCTCTGGCCAGAAATGCGCGAACAGCATCCAGACCGGATCATTTCCCGAAAGCCACTTCGCGGACCGACGGACATAGTCGTCGCTCGTCGTCAGATTGTCCTCATCGCGCGCCTGAAGCTGCCAGGATCGTGTCGTGCTTCGATGATCGAGTAGTCCGATCACCTCAATGTCGCCCCTGCTCATGATGTCCGTCCGTAGAGCGCGCAAGCTGGGTTGAGCGCCATAGTAGACCCAAAGTTTTGCCTGATACTGATCTACCAGTTTCAGATGCGCGGACACTTCCGCGTTCTCCAGATCCGTGGACCGAACCGCAGCTACGCCGACCAAAACAAGGCTGAGAAGATATCCGATTGCCGGTGTCAGGGCGCGAAGTCTTACGGCGGTCAGTACTGTCCTCAGCACCACGATCAAACCGATCGCAAAACTGGGAACGGCAAACGGCGTGAAGAACAGGAAGTGCCGGACCGACATTATTGGAAGTACATGAAGCCCGTTCAAGGCAAGGAATGCCAACGAACCGACCATGAAACCTCCGGCCAGAATAGGCGCCCTGCGCCAGTACGAAGGGAGTCCAACAAGCGCAATTAATAGGCAGATAAACCGAATTTCAGGAAGCAGGCTGATGATTCCGGCGACATACAGCACCTGCGGAAAGTAAGCAGGTTCAATCATCAGATAAAAAACATTCAGTATCCCCCCGAATGCCACCGCGTTGTGGTCCGAAAAGAACGGATTGATGTCTATGAAAGAGTGAGCGTAGCGGCCCGCATAGGCGGCCTGGTCAAGCTCAGTCATCGGTATCGTGTACCAGATGTGAAATATTAGGCTGATTGCCATGCCAACAACGCCCAAACCGATCAGCTTGACGACCTGATCGCGCATATCCGCCAATGATGTACCCGCTCCGCGGTTGCGAGACACTGTCTCGGCAAGCATGCCGCCCCCGACGGCCACGAATATCAGGGGCGCGACAAACGAAAAAACGCAGGTCAGGAACGCGATGCCGATAAACACAGCGGCCCGTTTCGCCCTGGGGTCGTCGAGATACGCGATACCCGCCCAAAGCAGCGCGCATACGAAGAAGAACTCGTTTACATAGTTCTTCGGATTGGTCGTGAATAGCAGCACTTCATTGGTTGACGCCATGAGAGCCAGGGCAAGCAGAGCGTCGGGCACGTCAAGCCGCCGCCGCATGATCCGCCAGAGAATAAAATATCCCCATATGGCAAGCGCTGCGGCAACGGCCCGAATGGCGGTGAAGCGCGCCAGGCCCTCATTGCCGAATATCCGGGTTGCGATATCGAGTTCAATGATTGAACCAAGCGCCGTGGCCTGTTCGAAATAGGGCAGAGGTTCGAAGTAGGCCGCGATGGATGGCAACGGAAAGTTTGCCATGAGCATGGCTTGGTCATAGCCAGGATCCCGCCCATCATAGACCGCAAGAAGGCGCCCGAATATGATCAACGCAAATACGCATAGCGGAACGAGTCGCGCGTTCATAAGAGTTACTGCCATTGCCTTCAACAGAATGCCAAAACGGATATCCGTCCGACCATAACATATGTATCCGGCCGAGCAGGCAATTGATATTCATAGGTTGCTTGGATCCGCGATCCGATCTTTCCCGGCGTGGAAAATCCCGAAGAACTGCGGCTTCGCGAGGGCACCGCGATCCATTCACAACCAATGCGCCGCTGCATGGCTTTCGGCACGGGCCGTCTGTCGGAGCAATGCGTCCGGTGATACCTCAGCTTTGGCCCTTGGCATCCAGCGCGGCCCGGAGGTCGATCACTTCTTCGCAGGCGCCGCAGATCGCCGTTATAAGTTTCAGGTTTTGCCGGGCGCGGTCATAGTCGCCCGTCTCCACGAACAATTCGCCCTGGTGTCCCAGCGCGCCGATATGTTGCGGGTTCACCTTCAGCGCCGCATCGTAATAGCGCGCGGCTTCGGACAACCGGTTCATTTTGCGATTGGAATAGCCCATGAGGTCCAGCGCATTGGCGTTGCGCGGCTCCGACTTTATCACGGCCGCCAACAGTCTCAGCGCCTCGGGGTAGCGGCCCGCGTCCACGGCCGCCTGAGCTTCGGTCATTCCGGTAGGTGCGGACGCGGCGGCATTGTCGTTGCTGCCAGCCGCGAAGGCGGGCGTGCCAAGCATGGCCAGAGCGACAAACACGCGAAGTATCGGGAAGTGGTTGAGGATCATGACGGGGACTCCTTCTGCCCTTGCATCGATCCTAGCACAGAGCGTCCCGATGACCATCATTCACGATCCGTCTCGGGAAAATTCCCTTGTCACGATCATGCGGCCGGTGGCGGGGCTAGGCGCGCACGGCGGGCGCCGCTCAGATCACCGGGAAAAGCCGCGCCGAATTTAAGAACCAGCCCCGCGGAACTGTATCCTAAGTCCTCGACCCGCAGAATCGCACGATCACGTGGCCAGGTGTGAATGGCCAGCCCACCATCCGGCACCCGGCGCAGGACATAGCCGCGCGCCCGCAGTCTGCGTTGAAGCTCCAGCCAGTCGGAGGATTGGTGGATTTCCCTGCGGATCACCTCTTCCTCGCCGCCGGCTCTAGCCGGGGCGTTCGACAGAATGACACGCAACACGGCGTAGAGATAGTCGGACGGCTGACATCCGGCCGCATCGGCGGCGCTGCCTAACGCGGCGACGACATCGTCGGGAAGATCAAGGGAGACTGAGCGATACTGTGTCATACCGCCAGATTCGGCGAATCTGGTTAACAGAAGGTTTAGCGCCGTTATGTGTCAGAACCGCTCGGCCCGGAGTACTTTGCAGTCGGTCACGGAGACGACACCAATATGCCGCTCCACCACCTTGAAGGCGGCATCGAGCAAGCCGTCTACACGGTCCGGCCGCACGATACAGACCACCGCGACCATGCCGCCCGCGACCGAGACCTGACCATCACGGCTCCATTGTCCGGATCGGCCTGACCCGCCAAGGACCGGCAGGATCGTGAATCCGGTAACACCTGCGTCGATGATCGCATCGGTCAGGCGGTGTTCGAGCGGAGCCTCGATAATAATTTCAACACGTTTTGCATCATGCGTCTGCATCGTCAGCCTCCGGTCACAAATCCGGCCACGGTCACGTAAAGCGGAATGCCGAGCGCCAGGTTGAAGGGGAATGTCACGCCGAGCGACAGGGTCAGGTAGATGGACGGATTTGCCTCAGGCAGGGCAACCCGCATCGCTGCTGGCACAGCGATGTAGGATGCCGAGGCGGCCAGCGTCATGAAGAGCGCGGTGCCGCCGGCGGAAAAGCCCAGCATAATTGCCACCGGCAGTGCCATCGCCGCGCCGATCAGGGGCATGAGGCCCGCGAAAACCAGAGCACCGGCAGAAAGAAGCCCACGCGATTGCTTCAGTCCGCGCCCGGCGACCAGCCCCATATCCAGAAGGAAAAGGCAGAGCACGCCCTTGAACGGCGACACGATGAAGCTTTCGATCTCTGCCAGGCCGCGCTCGCCGGTGATTGCACCGATCATGAATGCGCCGATCAAAAGCACGATGGAGCCGTTCAGCAGCACTTCGCGCCACAATTCGGCATCCATCTTAACACCCGACCCGCCGCGCGCGGCCAGCCAGAGTGCCGCGACAATTGCGGGCGCCTCCATCGCTGCTGCGACGGCGACCATGTAGCCCTCATACCCCATGCCTGAGCTGGTCAGGATCGCGGTCGCCGATACGAATGTGACGATTGAGATTGAACCGTAGTGCCCCGCGACGGCAGCGGCATCGACGCGCGACATCCCCGTGAGCGCGCGCAGGAGGGCGAACGCCACGATCGGGATCGCGAAACTCAACGCAATGCCGGCGACGAGCGCCAGACCCAACCGTAGATCAAGCCCGTGTGCGGAGACACTGGCGCCGCCTTTGAAGCCGATCGCAAAGAGCAGGTAGATCGACAGCGCCTTGGCTGCGGCTTCGGGCACTGAGAGGCTGGATCGCGCCATCGCGGCGGCGAGGCCAAGTGCAAAACTCAGTATGATCGGGGACAGAAGGTTCTGCCCCATAACCGAAATAATCGCGTCCAACGTCACCGCCCCGTGTCAGGTAAAAGCGTAGATAGGGGGACCGGCGGCCAAGACAAGGGGCATTTTGCCGTCGGGCAACACTAACCGCCCGAACCCCAAACCTCAGATCGCGACGAACCGACCGCTTGCCGGGTCGAACTGCTCCAGCCCGCCTTCGCCGATATCGTTCCAGAGCCCGTGCAGGCTGATTTCGCCCGCTTCCACTGCAGAGCGAACGAATGGGAAGGTCATGAGGTTTTCAAGACTGACCAGAACCGCCTGTTTCTCCAGCGCCGTTAGTCGTTCGCCTTCAGGCAGATCCTTGATCCGCTCATAACCCGGGCGCAGGATATCCATCCAGCGACCGACGAAGCTCGTCTTTTCCTCCAGTGCCGGGGCGGTACCCGAACACATGTCGTGACAGCCCTTGACCCCACCGCAATAGGAATGGCCGACGATGATCACATGCGCCACCTTCAGCGCGGTCACCGCGAATTCCAGCGCCGCCGACGTGCCGTGCGGCTCGCCGTCGGGCTCATAGGGCGGCACGAGATTGGCCACATTGCGATGGATGAAGAACTCACCCTGATCGGCACCGAAGATCGAGGTGACATGGACCCTGCTGTCACAGCAGGAGATAACCATTGCGCGCGGACGCTGCCCTTCTTCGGCAAGACGGCGATACCAGGACCGGTTCTCTTCCCAGGTCGTCGCCTTCCAGCCGTGATAGCGTTGCACCAGGTAGGTCGGCAGCGGTTTCGCGTGTTCCATATCCCTCGCCTCGCAATTTGTTCCGCCCGACATAGCGATCCGACGTATCGAATTCGAGCGGTTTTTCCGCTGGTCATCAAGAATTTCTTGAGAGGTGACGTTCAGGCTGAGCCGGCGCGTGGGGCGTGAAGTCGGAGGGTGAAGGGTGGCGAAACTTGCCGTTTTGCGCCACGAGGAAGGGGTTCGCGTGAATCCAGATTGCCTTGTGGCTTTGTACGCGGAACTGGGCGAAGCCGGGGCTGAGCGGGTCGTGGCCCGCACGATGGAGGAATTGAATGCGCGGTTGTCTGAGATGCAACGCTTTGCCGATGATGGCGACCTTGTCGCACTGAGGCGCAGCGCGCGGGTCGTCGTGAAGATGGCCGACCAGATTGGGCTGACAAGTTTTGTGATGGTCGCCTTGGATGTCATCGCTGCGGCGGTAGCGGAGGACCATGCGGGGCAGGCCGCAACGCTCGCCCGTCTGCTTCGGATCGGGGATCGTTCGCTGAACGCGGTCTGGGACCTGCGCGACATGACGATCTGAGTGCGACGGGGGTTGCGGGCACCGTGCGGCCCGCTAGTCTGGCGCGGTAACAATCTCGAGCCCGCCATGCCCTTTGCCTTCGCCGATCCCGACCAGCCGTCACGTCCCGTTCATATCGTCGCGCAAAGTGATGCTGAGGCATTCCTTGCAGCCCGGTCGCCAGCCGAACGCGCCTGGCTGACCGCCGCCGGGTTCGCGGGAAAACTCGGCCAATTCTGCCTGCTTCCCGGTCCCGATGGCAGCCCTGCCGCTGCCATCCTTGGCTGGGGTTCACCGGTTGCCCGCCAGCGCGGCCGGTTCCATGCCGCGAAGGTGGTGGCCGATCTGCCGGACGGCAACTGGCATCTGGAAGGACCGCTGGACAGAAACGAGCTGGAGGAGGCTGCCCTCGGCTGGCTGCTCGCCACCTACCGCTTCGACCGCTACAAATCCGCGAAAGCCCCGTCGGCCCGGCTGAAAGCGCCGGATGGGATCGATACAGCCCGCATTCTGGCGATTGCCGAAGGTGAGGCGCTGACGCGCGATCTGATCAACACTCCGGCCGCCGATATGGGGCCGGGCGAATTGGAGAACGCTTTCCTTGCGCTGGCGGAAAGGTTCGGGGCGCAAACACGCGTAGTGCGTGGCGATGACCTGCTGGCGGAAGGCTTTCCGATGATCCACACGGTCGGCCGCGCCTCCAGCCGGGCGCCCCGGCTTCTCGATCTGCGCTGGGGCTCAGAGGGGCCGACCCTGACGCTCGTTGGCAAGGGTGTCTGCTTTGATACAGGCGGGCTCGACATCAAGCCAGCCTCTTCGATGGGACTGATGAAGAAGGATATGGGCGGGGCCGCGACGGTCATGGGGCTTGCGCGGATGATCATGGCTTTGGGGCTGAAGCTGAGGCTTCGGGTCCTCGTTCCCGCAGTTGAGAATGCGGTTGGCGGCAACGCGTTCCGGCCGCAGGACATCCTGACCAGTCGCAAGGGGCTGACGGTCGAGGTCAACAACACCGACGCCGAGGGCCGTCTGGTGCTCGCCGACGCGCTGGCGCTGGCGGATGAGGAAAAGCCGGACCTGATCATTTCCATGGCCACGCTGACTGGTGCTGCGCGCGTCGCAGTCGGACCCGATCTGGCGCCGTTCTATTGCGACGACAATGCCGTAGCGGCGGCGCTGGCGGCCGGAGGATCGGCGGTTGCCGATCCTTTGTGGCGCATGCCGTTCTGGGAGCCTTACGAGACGATGATCGAGCCGGGCATCGCCGATCTCGACAATGCGCCGTCGGGTGGCATGGCCGGGTCGATCACCGCCGCGCTCTTCCTGCGGCGGTTCGTGACTGAAACCCCGCGCTACGTTCATTTCGACATCTACGGATGGCAGCCAAAATCCGAACCGGCCCGCCCCAAGGGGGGTGTCGGTCAGGGCGCCCGCGCGATCCTCGCGGCCCTGCCCGATGTGCTGCCGCTATGACCGACCGCCGCCTCACCCCGGCGAACGAACGCGTCGCGCATGTATCGCTCAAGGGCGAGGTCGAGGCGTTGAAATATGTAGCGGGTGAGCCTGCCCGGATCGTCGTCCCCCGTGCGGACCTTCTGGTTCAACCGCTGGGCGCGCGCGACCGGCAAGTGCTGATGGGGGAAAGTGTTCTGGTTCTTGAACGGCACAAGGGCTTTGCCTTCATCCGTGCCGACAAGGACGGCTATTGTGGCTACCTGCCCGAACCGGTCCTTGGCCCGCCAGTGGCCGCAACGCATTGGGTCGCAGCGCCCGCGACACATCTTTACCGCGCGGCAGATATCAAATCGCCCGAGGCGGCGATGCTGAGCCTTGGCGCAAGGCTTGCGGTTAGGAAAACACACGAGCGGTTCTTCGAGACCGCCGAAGGTCTCTTCGTTCCGCGCCCGCATCTGAGGGAAATCGAGGATTGGGCCGAAGATCCGGTTTCGGTCGCCGAAAGTCTTGTCGGCACGCCCTATCTCTGGGGCGGGAATTCGCGCAGTGGGATCGATTGTTCGGGGCTCGTTCAGGCGGCGATGACCGCCTGTGGCATCGCCTGCCCCGGTGATAGCGACATGCAGGAAAATGCATTGGGCAAGCGGCTCGGTTCCGGTGCCGATCGGCGGCGCGGGGATCTGGTCTTCTGGAAAGGTCATGTCGCCATCGCGGTTGATGACAAACGGTTGATCCACGCCAATGCCTACCACATGTCCGTTGCCTATGAAGGGATCGACGAGGCGATCGTACGTATCGCCAAGCAGGGCGACGGTGCTGTCACCTCGGTCAGGCGGCTCAGTCTACAGGACGTATGAGCTTGCGTTCGAGGATGCGCAAAACCGTCGGCAGGTCATGGCCGCGTTTCAGGACCTGTCCGTCCATACCCACGACTGCATACATGCCCTGACGGCTCCGCAGGCGCGGTCGTTTTTCGATACGGTAAAGCGGGTGTTCCGCTGCCCGGCGAAAGACCGAAAAGACCGCCATGTCGCTGAGGAAGGAAAGCGCGTAATCGCGCCATTCGCCCGCCGCCACCATGCGCCCGTAAAGCCCCAGGATCGTGCCGAGTTCCAGACGGTCGAAGGCAACCTGCTCGGGCGGGGTTGCGGAGGCGCGAAACGGGATCGGCGGCTGGACCGTCATAGGTGAATCTTACCGCGCTTTTGCAGCAAATCAAGCACCTGGATAGGTCGGGGTCAGGCGACCGGGTTTACAGCGAAGCGGTCAGCGAGCCCTGTATCCGCTGCAGGAAGAGGTGCATCACCGGTTTCAAGCCAATGTTCCGATGCCGACAGTAGCGCGTGATAGGCGGCCCCGACACGGGACCGGAGCCCGGTCAGCCGCGCCGGAAGCACGGCATCGGGAAGGTCCCCATGGCGCAGCACGATCCGCCGCCAGCGATGGATCAGCATCGTCCGCGCCGCAATTGCGTCCTGAGGGCCGAGGCGCGCAGCGTCCAGCACATCGAGGTCGGCGGCGAGCCGTTCAAGCGCCGCGAGACGGTCGGGATGGCAGAGCGTTTCGCGCATCCCTGCCCCCACCTTCAACGCACCCGAAACGGCAAGTGCGGCCTCTGCCGGGACGTTCCCCGCCACCAGCCACAGCCCGCCGCCAAGAGATATCCCGCCCACATCATCGCCAAGCGCAATCGTCCAGCATTCCGGCTCTGCCTTGGGCGCGGCATAGATGGCCTCTGCTGCCGGACCGTATTCCGCCTGCCCTTGCTCGCTCAGCCGGTAATGGCTGGTCCTGCCATTTCGCTCGCGTATCAGCCAGCCATCGGCGACAAGCCGCGACAGGGCGGTGCGCAGGGCGCCCGGCTCCACCCCGATCCGCCCCAAGAGGTCCTGAAGCCGGGCCGCAGCAATCCGGCCGCCACGCGGCTGAACGGCATCGCCCATGACAGTGACAACCAGCGACCACACCCTGAGGCGGCCTTGGGCATGCAGAGCGTCGATAAGGGGCGCAAGCGGGTCCATGGAAACGGGTCTAACCTGACCGTGCCACCATCGTCAAAAGCTCGTATTCCGCGACCGGTTCGCCTTTCTGGTTGGTGACCGTCGCGGCCCAGGCGACTTCGCCATATTCTGCAGTCCGCCTTGTCTTGCGCTTGACCACCAGCCGTACCCGGATCGCGTCGCCGGGGCTGACCGGTTTCAGGAACCGCAAGTGGTTCAACCCGGTATTGGCGAGGACCGGCCCCGGCGCAGGGTCCACGAACAGCCCGGCGGCGAAGGAGAGGATCAGATATCCATGCGCGACACGGCCCGGGAAGAAGGGGTTGGCGCGGGCGGCCTCGTCATCCATATGGGCATAGAAAGTGTCGCCGGTGAATTCGGCAAAATGTTCGATATCTGCTAGGGTTACGGTCCGGAACGGGGTTTCGATACCCTGACCGATCTCCAGATTATCGAAATTCTGCTGGAACGGGTGTTTTACACAATCAATAATTGCATCTATTTCCGCATACTCTCTCTGAACGCGAGACAAGATCGCCGGGCTGCCCTGTACCGCCACCCGCGCCATGTAATGCAGAATGCCCCGCACCCCGCCCAACTCCTCGCCGCCACCCGCGCGGCCGGGCCCGCCATGGACCATATGCGGCAGCGGGGAACCGTGGGCGGTCGCTTCGGCCGCACAGTCCCGGTCGTTGATATAGATGCGGCCATGCCAGGCTCCGGCCTCGGTCACATAGGCCCGCGCCACGTCGGGGTCGTGCGTGAAGAGCGACGACACAAGACTGCCACCCCCGCGATTGGCGAGATGCGCGGCATGTAAAAGGTCTCGGGCAGGCAGGATCGTCGCGACAGGGCCGAAGGCTTCGACCTCATGCACAGCGCGGGCCGCGTCGGGATCGTCACAGAGGTACAGCTGGGGCGCGACGAATGCACCGTCGCCGGGGGCGTCGTGATGGCGGAAGACCAGCCGAGTATCGTTTGCGATCTCGGCCGCGCGGTCCGTGACATCGGCCTTCTGCGCCATCGAGACGAGCGGCCCCATCCGCGTGTCCGGGTCTGCCGGATCGCCGATCCGGATCGCGGCCAACCGGGCGGAGATGGCTTCGACGACAGCGTCGGCTAGCGCCTCGGGCACGATCATCCGCCGAATCGCGGTGCATTTCTGCCCGGCCTTCACCGTCATCTCCGCCGCCGCCTCTTTCACGAAGAGGTCGAATTCCGGCGTGCCGGGCGTGGCGTCCGGGCCGAGGACTGCGGCGTTCAGGCTGTCCTGCTCGGCGATGAACCGCGTGCCCTGCGCCAGAAGGCGCGGGTTCGACCGCAAGGCAAGTGCGGTGGCCGCCGAGCCGGTGAAACTGACCACATCCTGCGCCCCGAGCCGGTCGAGAAGATCGCCTGTCCGCCCCACCACGAGTTGCACCGCGCCCTCGGGCAACAGCCCGCTTTCGAGGATCATGCGAAAGGCGGCCTCGGTCAGGTAGCTCGTCTGGGTCGCGGGTTTCACGATGACCGGCATGCCGGCCAGAAGCGCCGGTGCCAGTTTCTCCAGCATGCCCCAGACCGGAAAGTTGAAAGCGTTGATCTGGACCGCCACACCTTGCATCGGCACCGCGACATGGCGGCCAAGGAAGGTGCCATTCCGCGACAGCCGCTCGACCGGCCCGTCAAGATGGACCTCGCCATCCGGCATCTCGCGCCGTGCCTTCGACGCCATCGTCAGTGCGGTCATGATCCCGCCTTCGATGTCGATCCAGCCATCCTTGCGGGTGGCGCCGGTCAGGGGATTGAGGGCGTAAAGCTCCTCTTTCCGCTCCTGCAACATCAGTGCCATGGCTTTCACCATCCGCGCCCGTTCATGGATGTTCATGGCGCGCAGCGCGGGACCGCCTTTGCCCGTTGCCCAGTAATACGCCGCGCCGAAGTCGATCCCCTCGGACCCGGCCCTGGCAATCGGTTCGCCCGTTACCGGGCTGTCGATCCGTGCCGCATGGGCCGATGGTCCGATCCAGCGGCCCGCAATGTAGGAGGATGGGGTGAGCATGGTCTTCTCCCTTCGCCTCCAGTCTAGCGCAGCCATGAACGCGCGCAACACTCTTGACCGCACGGTCGGATATGTAGCAGCATTCATCTGAGACAGGGAGAATAGGATGACACCGCAGGAGCGGGCGGAGAAAAGTGCTGCTGCGATATGGGCGGGCGATGCGGCCTCGAAGCATCTCGGCATGAGCCTTGATGCGGTCGGGCCGGGGCGGGCGGTGATGTCCTTCACCGTCCGGGCTGAACATCTGAACGGTCACGGCATCTGCCATGGCGGATATATCTTCACGCTGGCAGACAGTGCCTTTGCCTTTGCCTGCAACAGCCAAAACCGGCTTGTCGTCGCGCAGCAAAATTCCATCACGTACCTGTCTCCGGGGCGGGAGGGTGAGCGTCTGACCGCCGAGGCGGTCGAGGTCAGCCTCTCCGGTCGTTCGGGCATCTACGACGTCACGGTCACCGGCGACGACGGGCGCAAGGTGGCTCTGTTCCGGGGCCTTTCGCGCCAGATCGAGGGCCAACATTTCGAGGAAGACACATGAGAGAGGCATTTCTCTGCGAAGGGCTCAGGACACCTATCGGCCGTTATGGCGGGGCCTTGGCCTCGATCCGGCCCGACGACTTGCTGGCAGGTGTGATCCGCGCCGTTATGGACGCGACGGGTCTGCCAGGCGAGGCCGTGGACGAGGTGATAGCGGGCTGCGCCAATCAGGCGGGGGAGGACAACCGCAATGTCGCGCGCATGGCGGCATTGCTGGCGGGGCTGCCCGTTTCCGTGCCGGGCGTTACACTGAATCGTCTCTGCGGATCGGGTCTCGACGCGGTCGGGCAGGCGGCGCGCGCGGTACGGCTGGGCGAGGCGGAGGTGGTGCTGGCTTGCGGCGTCGAAAGCATGAGCCGGGCACCCTTCGTAATGCCGAAGGCTGAGGCCGGGTTCTCGCGGAACGCCGAGATATTCGACACGACCATCGGCTGGCGTTTCGTCAACCCGGTGCTGAAAGCGCAGTATGGCGTCGACTCGATGCCCGAGACGGCCGAGAACGTAGCGGCAGAGTTCAGCATCGCCCGCGCCGATCAGGACGCTTTCGCACTCAGGTCCCAGACCCGCGCGCTTTCCGCCATCGCCTCGGGCCGTCTGGCCGAAGAAATCGCGCCGGTGACGCTCGCGCAGCGTCGGGGCGCTCCTGTGATCGTCTCTCAGGATGAACATCCACGCCAAACGACGGCAGAAAAGCTTGCAGCTTTGCACACGCCGTTCCGCGACAATGGCAGCGTGACCGCGGGTAATGCCAGCGGCGTGAATGACGGCGCGGCGGCGTTGATCGTCGCCTCGGCGGAGGCGGTGAAGCGCCATGGCCTGACGCCAAAGGCGCGGATCACCGGCATGGCGACCGCGGGCGTTCCGCCGCGTATCATGGGCATCGGACCGGTCCCCTCCACGCAGAAATTGCTCTCTCGCCACAGCCTGACCATCGCCGATATCGGGCTGATCGAACTGAATGAGGCCTTCGCCGCTCAGGCGCTTGCCGTGATGCGCCAACTCGGCCTGCCGGATGACGCAGAGCATGTGAACCCGAATGGCGGGGCCATCGCCCTTGGCCATCCGCTCGGCATGTCCGGCGCGCGCTTGGCACTGACGACGGGGATAGAGATGGACAGGCGTGGAACGGCTCGCGCGCTCTGCACCATGTGCGTGGGGGTCGGGCAGGGCATATCGCTCCTGCTCGAAGCCCCGTGAGGAGGGGTGATGAAGGACCTGACACCGGACCCGAAGACGCTGGACCCGATTGAGACCGCAAGCCGGGATGAGATCGCGGCGCTGCAACTTGCCCGCATGAAATGGTCGCTGAAACACGCCTATGACAACGTGCCCTACTACCGGCAGAGCTTCGATGCGGCGGGGGTGCATCCCGACGATATGAAAGACCTCTCTGATCTTTCGAAATTCCCCTTCACCGCCAAGGCCGACCTGCGCGCGAACTATCCCTTCGGCATGTTCGCCGTGCCGCGTGAAAAAGTCGTCCGTGTCCATGCCTCCTCCGGCACAACGGGCAAGCCGACGGTTGTGGGCTACACACAGAAAGACATCGACACCTGGGCGGATTGCGTCGCCCGGTCGCTGCGGGCGGCGGGAACACGGTCGGGGGATGTCGTCCATGTTTCCTACGGTTACGGGCTTTTTACTGGGGGACTCGGCGCGCATTACGGGGCTGAGCGGCTGGGCTGTACGGTGGTGCCGATATCGGGCGGACTGACGCCCCGACAGGTGCAACTGATCGAGGACTTTGGCGCCTCCACAATCATGGTCACGCCCTCCTACATGTTGGCAATACTTGACGAATACCGGGCACAGGGCCGCGATCCGCGCAAGAGCCCGCTTCAGGTCGGGGTGTTCGGAGCCGAACCCTGGACCAATGCGATGCGCGCCGAAATCGAACAGGCCTTCGACATGCATGCGGTCGATATCTACGGGCTGTCGGAAGTCATCGGACCGGGCGTGGCCAATGAATGCGTGGAAACGAAGGACGGGCTGCATATCTGGGAGGATCATTTCTACCCCGAGATCATCGACCCCGAAACCGGTGTGGTGCTGCCAGAGGGTGAGAAGGGCGAACTGGTTTTCTCCTCTCTGACGAAAGAGGCGATGCCGGTCATCCGCTACCGCACCCGCGACCTGACGCGCCTGCTGCCCGGCACGGCGCGGTCCATGCGGCGGATGGAGAAGGTGACGGGCCGTTCGGACGATCTGATCATCCTGAGGGGCGTCAATATCTTCCCGACCCAGATCGAGGAGCAGATCCTGAAAATCCGCACCTTCGCCCCGCATTTTCAGATCGAACTCAAGCGCGAGGGACGGCTGGACGAGATGACGGTACTGGTCGAGGCGGCAGAGGGGCATTCGGATTCGACCGAAAGGCTGCAGGCCGCCGCCGCATTGAAAAAGGCGGTGCGGGATACGTCGGGCCTGAACATCGCGGTCAGCGTCGCCGATCCCGGTGGCATCGCGCGCAGCCAGGGTAAGGCGGTCCGCATCGTCGACAAGCGACCTAAGGGCTGAATTCATGCCAAGGGGACTGGCCCGCGATCACGACGACAAGCGCGCCGCTATCCGCGAAGGCGCAGCGGCATATTTCGCGGCGCATGGCTTCGACCGTGCCTCGATGGCCGGGGCGGCTAAGGCCTGCGGCGTGTCGAAGGCGCTGTTATACCACTATCATGCGTCGAAAGAGGCGCTTCTTTTCGATATCCTCGACGCGCATCTCTCCGGCCTCGTCGAAGTGGTCGCCGCAGTGCCCGAAGGACAGCCGGAAGCCACGCTGAGGGCCCTCATCCGCGCGATCCTCATGGAATACCGCGATGCCGATGCCGAACACCGGTTGCAACTCGATGCGCTTAAGGCACTCACGCCAGACCAGCAGACGGTGCTGCGCGGGCATCAGCGCCGACTTGTGGGCTCGCTCGCTGAAACGCTCGGCCGCCTGCGCCCCGATCTGACAGAGGATCGGTTGCAGGCCGCGACGATGTCGGTCTTCGGAATGCTCAACTGGTTCTTCCTCTGGCACCGGCCGGGCAAAGGGATCGGCCGCGAGGCCTATGCCGACATGGTTACCGATCTGGTGATCGGCGGATTGCCTGCGATTTCAGAGTGAGGCCGAAAGAGCGCGCTGAAGACATCTGTAGGGTGGCTTAAAACCCACCTTACCTGGCGTTCTTTCCCAGGATTGGCGAAGGCATCATGCCCCCCACTCCGCCCCCTGCATCTCCCGCAACCGGCTCGCCGTGCGTTCGAATTCGAAGCTGCCGGCACCCTCGACATAAAGCCGTTCGGGCTCTTCGGCAGCCGAGCAGATGAGCCGGACCTTGCCCTCGTAAAGCGCGTCGATGAGGGTGACGAAGCGTTTCGCCTCGTTGTAGTTCTCGGATGAGAGGTGCGGGATGTCTTCGAGGATCAGGACGCGCACCGCGCCCGCGACGGCGAGGTAGTCGGCGGGGCCGAGGGGGCGGCCGCAGAGGTCCCAGAAGCCCGCGCGGGCGACGCCGGCATGGTAGTCGGGCAGCGTGACCTCCCTGCCCTTCACGGTGAGCCGTAGCTCGGCATCGCCGCCGCCGCCCGTGAGTTCGGTCCATATCTGCGAAAGCGCGGTCTTGGCGCGCGCATCGGCGGGGGTGAAATAGACCTGCGCGCCTTCGAGGCGATGCTGGCGGTAATCCGTCTCGCTCTCGATCTCGCGCACCTCCAGCCGGTCCTTCAGAAGCTGGATGAAGGGCAGGAAGAGGGGCCGGTTCAGCCCGTCCTTGTAAAGATCGTCCGGCACGCGGTTCGAGGTGGTGACAACCGTCACCCCGCGGTCGAAAAGCATCTGGAAGAGACGGCCGACGATCATCGCATCGGCAATGTCGGTGATCTGCATCTCGTCGAACGACAAAAGCCGCAGGTCCTCGGCAATCTTCTCGGCCACGGGCCGGATGGCGTCATCGACGCCGGTCTTGCGCGCCTCTTGCAAAGCCGCCTGCACTTCCTGCATGAAAGCGTGGAAATGGACGCGGCGCTTGGCCTCGATTTTCACATGGGCGTGGAAGAGGTCCATCAGCATCGACTTGCCGCGCCCGACCCCGCCCCAGAGGTAAAGGCCCTTCACCCCGTCCGGCGCCCTCGCGAAGAGCCCGCCCAAGAGACCCTTCCTTCGGCCGTTCCCGGCCTCCAGCCCCTCGCGGATGCGCTGCAATTCGGGCAGGAGCGCGCGTTGGGCGGCGTCCTGCTTGAGGTCGCCCTCATGGGTCATACGATCGTAGATTTCGGTCAGTGTCTCGGTCATGGCTCTCGATAGCGCGGGCGCCAGCGAAGGGGAAGTGCGGTTGACGCGCTTTCAAAGATCGCGGGTCCGGCGCACGAGAAAGTCCAGAAGCACCCGTACCCTGACCGGCAGATGCCGGGTCGCCGGGTAGAGTACATGGACGCCCCGCGGCTCGTGCCCGTAACTGTGGAGGACACGGACCAGCCGGCCCGTGCGGATTTCCGGATCAGCCAGATAATCGGGCACGCGCGCCACGCCGAGCCCGGATGCGGCGGCGTCGATCAGAAACGCGCCATCGCCGGAATTGAGAACGGCGAGCAGCCGCACGGTCGTTTTTGCGCCCGTCGGGCTTTGCAAGGTCCAGCTTGCATGGCGCGCCGGGCCAAATTGAATAATGCGGTGGTGGTGCAGGTCGGCGGGCGTTTCGATCGGCGGATTGCGGGCAAGATAGTGGGGGCTGGCGCAGAGAACATGCCGGGTTTCGGTTAGCTTCCGCGCGATCAGTGAGGAATCGGGCGGCTGGGATACGCGCACGACCAGATGATAGTTCTCGCCGATCACATCGACGATCCGGTCGTCGAAATCCACTGTCAGGCGAAGCCCTGCATGCGCGGCGGCAAAGTCCAGCAGCGCCGGGGCAAGGACCATACGGCCGAAATGGAGTGGGACCGACAGCCGGATATCGCCCGAGAGTGACCGGGAGTCGCAGCGGACCTGCGCCTCGGCCTCATCCAGAGCCGCGAGTATGTCGACGGCGCGGTCGTAGAACTCCCTGCCGGTATCGCTCAGCGCCCATTGCCGGGTCGTACGGGTGATGAGCTCGGTCTGCAACCGCTCCTCGAGCAGCCGCAGCTTTCTGCTCATCGCCGATTTGGCGATGCCGGCGGCTTCGGCGGCCTTTCCGATGCTTTCGAACTCGACGATGCGGACAAAGGCGCGGAGGTCTTCGATCTGTCCCATGGAGGGTCTAATTAATAGAATAGTTATTGAAATAATGTCAGTCTGTTCGAGTTTCTGCAACAACCTATCTTGCCGGCATCAGGGCAACCCGGGATGGGCGCCCGCTTTCACGGAGATCAAAATGAGAAGGATTGTTACACTCGCAGCTGTCGCCGCGATGACGGTGTCTTCGTCACGAGCGCAAGAGCCGGTCTGGGACGCCAACACCGTCGTGCTGGAATCACAAAAGCTTGCCGAAGGCGTCTTCGCGGTCATACCGGCAGGAGCGGAGGAAATGGCCGCCGATGGGTTGCCGATCGCGACCACATCGGGGTTCGTCATCGGCACGCGTGGCGTTCTCGTCATCGACTCGATGCTGAACGAGCGGCTGAACAGCCAGTTATTCGGCCTGATCGCGGCCGAAACCGATCTGCCAGTGCGCTACATGGTGAACACCAGTTTCCACGGCGATCACTCCTACGGCAATTTCTACCTGCCCGACGAGATCGACATCATCCAGCACGCCAACGCCAAGGCATATATCGACAGCCATTTCGAAGCGGATACTGCCTTCATGATCCAGAATTTCGGCGAGGGGCGAGGGATCGAGGAAATCGAACCGACCGATGCCGACATCTTGATCGGCGAGGGCGGCAGTCTGACGGTCGATCTTGGTGGGATCGCTGTCGATATCCGCGACTATGGATTCGCGCAGACCGGCGGCGACCTATTCGTCTCGGTACCATCTGCCAATGTTCTCTGGACCGGAAACCCGGTCATCGCTCCGGCACCGGCCCTGCCATGGCTGCTGGACGGGCATCTCGTGGCGACGCGTGACACACTGGTGCGGGTACGCGACGCGATCGATGCCAACACAAAGGTTGTGCCGGGGCACGGCCCCGTCACGGATACGAGCGCGTTTGACTGGTCGATCGACTATCTGAGCGCGGTTGAACGCGAGGTTAGCGCGGCTATTGCCGATGGGCTGAGCGTTGAAGAGACCGTATCCCGCGTCGGACTGCCGGAATTCGGTGGCTACGCGCTCTTTGGCTGGGTGCACCCGGGGCTGAATGTTCCCGCTGCCTACAATGACCTGAAGTAAGACAGAGTTGCCGCAGCCGCCTGTCACGGGCGGCTGCGAGGTGCTGTCGCGGTCCGGCCGCGCGGTCGCAAGAAACGAACGGAATTGTCGCGATCACAATTCTCGATTTGACCGCCTTCCTGTGCTCGGCGAAAGTGCCGGTCCACAGGAGACATCATGCAAACACGCGCCCAGATTTTGTTCCCGGCCCTGATCGCCGGGATCATCGTTCTCATGGTCTCGAACGCGATCCGGTCGAGTTTCGGCGTGTTCCAGATCCCGATTGCAGACGAGTTTGGCTGGCCGCGCGCCGATTTCAGCTTTGCCATCGCGATCCAGAACCTCGCCTGGGGCATCGGCGCGCCGGTTTTCGGGGCCATTGCCGAGCGGTTTGGCGACAGGAAGGCCATCGTGCTCGGCGCGATCTGTTATGCGGCGGGGCTGGTCCTGTCGGCCTATGCCATGACACCGGGTCAGCATCAGCTCCTGGAAATTCTCGTCGGCTTCGGCATCGCCGGAACCGGGTTTGGCGTCGTGCTGGCGGTTGTCGGGCGTGCGGCCTCCGACGACAACCGGTCACTCTCGCTCGGCATTGCCTCGGCCGCAGGCTCACTCGGACAGGTGTTCTCGGCGCCGGTGGCCGAGATCCTGCTCGGGGTCTTTCCCTGGCAGATCGTCTTCATGATCTTCGCGGCGTCGATCCTGTCGGTCATCGCCGTCCTGCCGCTGATGCGCGCGCCTGAGCGGCCAGACGGGCCGGTTGTGGAGGTGTCGATGGGCGCAGCGCTGAGGCGGGCGTTCCGCGATCCGAGTTTCACGCTGATCTTTCTCGGGTTCTTTTCCTGCGGCTACCAGCTCGGCTTTATGGTCGCGCATTTCCCGGCGTTGGTGACCGAGATGTGCGGCCCGATCTCGCCCTCGGGACCGCTTGCCGCGATTGGTATCTCGTCGACCTCGGCCCTGGGTGCGGCGGCGATCTCGCTGATCGGGCTTGCCAATATTGCGGGAACGCTGACCGCCGGCTGGCTCGGCAAGGTCTTTCCGAAAAAGTATGTTCTGGCCGCGATCTATACCGGGCGGACGCTCTTTGCCGCGATGTTCATCCTATTCCCGATCACGCCGCTTACCGTGGTTCTTTTCTCGATTGGCATGGGGTCGCTCTGGCTGGCCACAGTGCCGCTGACGTCCGGCCTCGTCGGCCATATCTACGGGCTGCGTTACATGGGCACGCTCTACGGAATCGTGTTCCTGTCGCATCAGGTTGGATCGTTCATGGGCGTCTGGCTCGGCGGACGTCTTTACGATGCCTATGGCGACTATACGCTCGTCTGGTGGATCGGTGTCGCGGTCGGGGCGTTTTCGGCCATCGTGCATCTGCCGGTGAGGGAACGGTCGCTGGCGGCTCAGGCGGCGTAACGGTGGAGAGGCCGGGGGTTTCACACCCCCGGACCCCCGTGGCGTATTTTCCGACAGAAAATGGGATCAGGACTTCGCGGCGTTCAGGATGTAGCGGGCAGTCATAAGGTCCAGATGCGCACCGCCGCCATTCTTGGCGATTGTGATCTCGTCGTCCGACGTCCGGGTGTAGACGCCTCCGGCGATGTCATAGAAATCGGCCAGTATATCGCCTTCGGTGATTGCGCCCGAGGCGATGGGGTCCATGATCTCGCCGATATGGTGGATCGTGGTCGCGCGCGCATCGACGAAGATACGGGAGCGCCGCATGGCTTCGTCATCTACTTCGCGCATATCGGGCCGATAGGCGCCGATCAGGTCGAGGTGAGTGCCGGGTTTCAGCCATTCACCCCGGATCACCGGCGCCGTCGCCATGGTGGCCGTGGCGATGACATCGGCCTTGGCGACGGCGGTCTCCAGATCGGCTTCAACGGTAGCCCCGGTTGCCGCGGCAAAGGCCTGCGCGGTTGCATCTGTACGGGTCCAGACATGGAAGCGTGCATTGGGGAAGGCTGCGGAATAGGCCTCGACCATTGACTGGGCGACAGTGCCCGCGCCGACGAGGAGGAAGGTCGCGGAATCCTTGCGGGCAAGTCGACGGGCCGAGAGCAGGCTGTCGGCGGCCGTCTTCCATTTTGTCACTAGCGCGAAGTCGAGATAGGCTTCGGGGATACCGGTCTGATCGGCAAAGAGCGCCACGGCGCCATGAAGGTTCGGCACGTTGAAGCGCTGGTTTCCGGGGTAAATCGTGGCGGCCTTGACCGCGAGCCCCATGCCGTCGATCCAGGCCGAGCGGGTCAGGAGCGTGTCGTCGCCGCGGCGGAGCACCGTATCGCCAACCTCGGCCTTCGGCAGCAGGTGGCCCGCCTCCAATGCCTCGGTCAGGGCCAGCCAATCCAGCTTCGCCTCGGCCTCCGGCCCGATGATCTCGATACTCATGCAGCCTCCCTTTCGGTTAACAATCCCTCGGCGATCAGCCGGGCGGCAAAGCCCTCCGGCCTGTCGAATTGATGCACATGCCAGCCGCGTGCGGCAGCGGCGGCGATGTTTTCCTGCTTGTCGTCCGTGAAGAGAAGCCCGCCGGGTGGCAGTCCGCAATCCTCCTCGACGATTTCATAGATGCGCGGTTCGGGTTTCAGGACGCCCAGATGAGCCGAGACATAGGCGCGGTCGAACTCGGCAAAAAACGGATAGGGATCCTTTGCGATCTCGAATGTTTCCGCCCCGAAATTCGTCAATGCGAAGACCGGAATGCCGCGCGCCTTCAACGCACGCAGCAGCCGCACCGAATGCGGGATGACGGGCTGAGCCATATCGATCCAGTTGTCATGCCACTTCACGATCATGTCGGCCCATTCGGGATGGCGTTCGGCCAAGGCAAAGATGGTTTCACGGAAGGGTGCGCCCCGGTCGATCGAGAGGTTTACGTCTTCGATGCCGGTCTCGGCGAACATACGTTCCCGCTCTGAACGCGGCATCAGCCGGTCGTAGAACCCTTCGGGGTTCCAGCCGATCAGGACCCGGCCGATATCGAAGATGACAGCTTGAATGGTCAAGATAGGCCTCCCGTCCGGCCCATCTAGATCACAGCCGCCCGGCCGGTGAAAGCCCCCTCAGCGGCGGTATCGCGGCGTATCGGGCACTTTCGCCCGGCGGTCCTGCGCATCGCGCCAGACCATGAAAAGGCCCGAGCCGATGATCAGCGCGATCCCCGCCGTGGCCACCAGATCGGGCCAGTCGCCGAAGACCAGAACGCCCCAGGCCACGGCGAGCGGCATGGCGATATATTCGAAGGGCGCGACAACGGCGGCTTCGGCCACGCGGTAGGCCTGAGAGATCAGAAAACCGCCGAAGGCAGAGGTGGCGCCGACCGCGAACAGGATCCACCAGTCGCGGCCCGACGGTATCGTCCATTCGCGGAACAAGAAGTCGAGCGAGGCATTGCCGGTCCCGGCGAGGCTTCCGTCTCCGATTGCGAGCCCGGTCAGGCCCGAGATCACGATGAAGGTGAGCTGGATGTAGAAAGACATCGACAGCGCGTTCTCCGTCCGGCCGATATAGCGGGTCAGCATGTGCAGCGTCGCATAGCCGAAGGCGGCGGCGATGGGCAGAAGGGCCGCGGGCTGAAAGACCGAGGTGCCGGGGCGCAGGATGATGAGGACACCGATGAGACCAACGGCGATGGCCGCCCAGCGCCTTGGGCCGACCTTTTCGCCAAGGAAGATAACCGAAAATACCGTGATGATCAGCGGCGACACAAAAAAGATCGCCACCCCGTCGGCCAAGGGCAGCGAGGCGAGGCCGAGGAAGAAGGTCATGTTGGCGAAGACGACGCAGGCGCCGCGCGCAAGGTGCAGTCCCAGCCGCCGCGTCCGGAGTGCGGCAAAGCCCCCCGAGACGGGCAAAAGGACGATCAGCAGGACGGCCATACCGATCAACGAGCGAAACAGCACGACCTCATGCAGGGCGTAGCCATCGGACAGGAACTTGATCGCCATGTCATTGACGGAAAAGCAGAAGACCGCGCCGAGGGCGCAGAGGGCTCCGAGAAGCGTGGGGTTTTCGGACAGCGACCGCAACATGTGGGCATCTGATAGGGAACAGAATACCGGCGCAAGTCAAGATCGGCCGTAGCGTTTCAGCGACGGCCGCTTTTTTCACCCTTCCGGCGCCACGCTGCCCGCGCCCAATGAAAACCACTCATCGGGTCCCCAGACAAATATCGGCAGTAGACGGCAAATGCCTCACGATCTTCGTGCCTGCCAGCATCACATCCGGCTCACACCCCCTTGCACCGGCCCGAGAGGTCATGTCTCCATATGGCAATCGCCCCGGGGAGAACCGCATGTACACAGTGATCGGAACCAGCAACAGTCGCGCCGCCCGTGTGCTTTGGATGCTGGAAGAGTTGGGTATCCCCTTCGATCACATCTCGGCACCGCCGCGGTCCGAGGGTGTTACGAATTTCAACCCGGCCGGCAAGGTTCCCGTCCTGATCGAGGACGGAACACCGATCACTGATTCCACGGCGATCATCCAATATCTTGCCGACAAACACGACAAACTCACCCATCCCGCCGGCACGCTGGACCGCGCCCGGCAGGACAGCCTGACACAGTTTCTGCTGGATGAGTTTGACGCCAATCTTTGGATGGCGGCGCGGCACAGCTTCGTCCTGCCGGAAGAACTGCGCCATGCCGCGATCAAGAACACCCTCCGCTGGGAATTCGAGCGCAGTCAGAAAACCCTGATGCAGCGGATGGGCGATGGCCCCTTCCTGATGGGCGAGATGATGACGGTGCCCGACATCATCCTTACCCATTGCGGAAACTGGGCACTGTCGGCGCGCTTCCCGATCGTCGAGCACCGGCTGACCGACTACCTCACCCGCATGCGCAAGCGGCCCGCCTATCAGCGGGCCATGGCGCGCTGAGCTTCAGGGACAAGCCGCGACATAGCGGCGACCATAGGCATCCTCATAGACGCAATCGCCCGGGTTTTGGGCCTGTCCTATCAGCGTGCCCACGAGCGCGCCCGCTGCGCCGCCCACGATGGCGCCTTCCAGACGGTCATCGTCATCAGCAACAGCCGCGCCGATCGCCGCACCGGCAAGCGCGCCTGTACCGACGGCGCGCTGCTCAGCCGTCTGGCATCCAGCAAGGGCAAGGGTGATCGGCAGGATCAGTATAAGTTTGTTCATAGGAGCCTCCAATTGCTGTCCCGTATTATAATCGGGATTTGGCTTCCTGGTTCCTGACCTGCGTCAAGACATCGGCCAATAGCCGCTTAAGGATGAACGTCGTTAGGCAACGCGGATGGTCAGAGATTACTGACAAGCAGTTTTGTCGCCGCAAGCAAAGGCCGCTTCGATCTCGATCAGTTTCTGTTTGCGCCACAGGCCGCCGCCATAACCGGTCAGGCCGCCATCCGCACCGACGACCCGATGACAGGGCACGATCAGCGCGATCTGGTTGGCACCGTTGGCGCGGGCCACCGCCCGAACCGCTTCGGGCCTGCCGATCGCGCGCGCAACGTCGCTATAACTGCGGGTTTCACCCGGAGCGATCCGCCGCAATTCCTGCCAGACGGTACAGGCAAACGCGCTGCCATGGAGGGCGAGCGGGGTGGCAAACCGCGCAGAGCGTCCGGCGAAAAACGCTGCCAGTTCCGTCGCGACCAGATCGTGGACGGGCGTCCGGCCGATCCCCAGTGATCCGCGCCCAGCCGTTCGAAGGCGCTTCAACTCGCCGGGTAGCGCCTTGCGGTCGGCGAATTCCAGCAGGTGCAGCGCACGGTTGTCGGCGACAGCGATCATCGCGCCCAAAGGCGTTTCAATCCAGTCGACGCACAGGATCGGATCAGCAGGCAGACGGCCGGGGGCCTCTCCGATCAGCCGCGAAATAGCATCGCGAAAAGCCGAGGGCGACAGAAAACCCGCCTCCAACTGCGCATCAATGACCCGGCCACCGTCGTTCAGAACCGTGAATCCGCGCCGCAAGCGATCCAGCCGGGCCATTTCCAGGAAGGTCATCCCGAAATGGCGTTTGAACGCGCGCCGGACGGTAGAGGGATCATAGCCCATCGCAACGATGTCGTCCTCGCTCCAGCGGTGATCTTCTCGCTCAGCCAGAGCGGCGAGACAGTCGCGGATCACCGCGTCTGCCTCCGCCGCAGCGGTCAGCGGATGGCAGCGTTTGCAGGGCCGGAACCCGGCGGTCAGGCATGCGGCGACGGTACGGTAAAACCGGCAGTTCTCGCGTTTGGGTTTACGGGCCGGACAGGTCAGCCGGCAGAAAATACCGGTCGAGGTGACACCGACAAAGGCGCGGCCGTCATAGGCAGCGTCCCGCGCAACGAGGGCGGCATAGAGATCGTCATCTGAGGTCTGAAACAGCATGGGATCATTGGTAAACCGGCCGGCCGTGTCGTGCAGCCGGAAATCGGGCGCTTATTTCACTTTTGCTGCAGCGCGCCCGGCCCAGAGCCCGGTCGCGAGGCAGGCGGTCAGCAGGTAGCCGCCGGTTGGCGCTTCCCAGTCAAGCATTTCGCCTGCCGCAAAGACTCCGGGAAGGGCGTTGAGCTCCAGATTGTCGGTTAGCGCCCCGCGTGCGATCCCGCCCGCAACCGATATCGCCTCATCGATCGGACGCGGTCCGTCATGGCGTACGGGCAAGGCCTTGATCAGCCGGGCCAGCGCCTCGCCTTTCGGCAAGGGACGCCCCCATTCCTGCAACAGCGCGATGCGCACCGGGTCAAGGCGCAGCGCTTTGCGGAGCCAGTTCGCCGCCGTGTCCTTGCCCGGCCCCGTGGCGAGCCGGCCCTCGATGTCGGACAGGCTGCGGTCGGGCAACAGGTCAAGCATCAGGGCAGCCCCATCCCGCACCGCACGGGATACGGAATAGACCCCGCCGCCTTCGACGCCCCTTTCCGAGATGACGAATTCGCCCCGCTCCACCTGACCGCCCGCGATCAGGGCAGCCCCCTTCACCGGCTGGCCGAAATGGCGCGCCATATGGGGCGACCAGTTCACGCGGAAGCCCACATTGGCGGGTTTGAACGGGGCGATTTCGACGCCCTTTTTTGCCAACCACGGCACCCAGGCCGCATCCGATCCAAGCCGTGCCCAGCTTGCGCCGCCGAGTGCCAGAACGGTGACTTTCGGGTGAAGGACCTGCCGCCCGGCCGGCGTTTCAAAGGCAAATCCATCACCGTCGAACCCCGCCCAGCGCCAACGCGTGCGCAACCCAACCCCCGCAGCGTCGAGCCGTCTCAGCCATGCGCGCAAAAACGGCGAGGCCTTCATCGCCTCGGGGAAGACCCGGCCGGTGGAGCCGGTGAAAACCTCCTGCCCCAGCCCCCGCGCCCAATCCATGACCTCTGCCGGACCGAAGACCTCCAGCATCGGGCGCAGCCAGTCGGCGTCGTAGTTTTGCATGAACGTGTCGAAGGGCTCGTCCTTCGTCAGGTTCAACCCGGACTTGCCTGCCATCAGGAACTTGCGAGCGGGACTTGGCTTTGCCTCGCAGATCATCACCCGCCGCCCGGCCGCCGCCAGCGCCTCGGCCGCCATCAGACCGGCCGGGCCCGCGCCGATCAGAAGGGCATCGGTCACTTCGGCAACCCGCCTTTGAACTCGACCACGCGGTGCGGATAGGGGATGGTGATCCCGGCATCCTTGAGCGCGTTCCAGACGGCGAAAAGGACGTGACTGGCATATTTGTTGCGCCCGTCATCAATACCCGAGACCCAGTATTCGACGCTGAAGTCGATGCCGCTGTCGCCGAACCCCTTCAACTCGCAATCCGGGCCTTCGGGTTTCGACAGGACGAAAGGCAGTGCCGAGACGGCCTTGTTGATGATGTCGGGCACCGTGTTGATATCGGTGTCGTAGCTGACCGAAAACCCGACCTCATAACGGTTGGCGCTGCCCTGATCGGAATAGTTCACCACGCGGGTCGTGATGAAGTGTTCGTTCGGCACCACGATCCACTTTCCGTCGAAGGTCTCAAGAATACAGGCGCGCGCGGTCATCCTGACAATGGTCCCAGCCTCCCCTCCATCCAGTTCGACATAGTCGCCGACCGTGGTCTGACCCTCGACCAGCAGGATGATGCCCGAGATGAAGTTCGCCGCGATCTGTTGGAGGCCAAGGCCGATGCCGACGCCCAGTGCACCGCCAAGAACGGCGACGGTGGTCAGGTCGATCCCCATGATGTTGAGAAGCAGCAGGAAGGCCACGCCGAAGATCGTGATCTCCGCCGCCTTTGCCGCCAGTTCGCGGGTGGCAGGGCGCAGTTCCTCCTGCGCCTTGATATAGTCGGCGCTGCGCCGGTTCGACCAGGAACCGAGCCAGAAGAGAAGACTTCCCGCAATGGCGCCGCGAATAAGCGCCATCATGGAGAAGCTGATATTGCCCAGTTCGACGGTCAGGCTTTCCAGCCATGTGGCGGCTTCGTCCGTCAGGCCAAGCACATAAAGCGCAGCAACGGGGATCAGCACGTAACGGCCGAGCAGTTTCAGGAACGGGTCGCTGATGACTTTGGAGACGAAGACCCGCGCGGCGATGAAGAAAAAGACCCGCTTGCCGAAGGCGATGACCGCACCCGAGCCGAAAAGCGACCGGGTGACGCTTTCACCGATGGCGGTGAAGCCATAGGCCAGAAGCGGCAGGAGCAGCGGCAGGAAACGCAGAATGAACCGGCGCAGAATGGCGAAGGGGCCCTTGGCATCCGTCGGCGGGGCGACGAAGGTCGCGATCCTGATCCCGAGTTTCTTCGCGACGACAACAGCGATCAGCCAGGACACGACGAGCAGCGCGAATTGCGACCAGGCGGCGGGGCTCGTGGCCCAGTCGATTGCGATGGCCCAGAACTGGTCCAGATAGCCAAGCGCCATGGCAACGATCTCTGGCTGTCCATCCATGGCGCTCTTGCCCCCTCCGGTTGCTCAGACCATCCTGTGACAAGAAACCGACCATGACACAAGCACCCGATCCGATCTGCCCGCTTTGCCTGCGCCCCATCCCGCCGGACGTGGCGCAAAGCCGTCATCACCTCGTGCCGAAACTACGGGGCGGCAAGGGCGGGCCGACGGTGCTGCTGCACGCGATCTGCCACGCGGAAATCCATGCGACGCTGAACGAGACGGAACTGGCACGAGATTATCCGACGATCGAGACACTCCGCGCCCATCCGAGACTTCAGAAATTCGTGCAGTGGGTAGCGTTGCGGCCACCGGGTTTCCGGTCCCGCGTGCCGGGGCCGCGCCGGGGACGTTAGGTTAGGACGTGACCAGGGTGCCCCGGCCGAGCGCCACCGCACGCTCATAGGCCAGCGCTGCGAGCGCGAAGTCGCCCACCGCGATGCCGCGGAACACGAAGGCTGACCGCTCACCCGGCGCGAAGGATGCGGTGACTTTTCCGCTGACAAGCTCCGTCAGATCGCCGGCAACGAGGGCCGGATCGACCATCGCTCTGGCGCTTTCAGACTCTTGCACGCGGTCATCAATGATCACGGTTCCGAAAGCAGCCATTCCGTCCGGCGCCCAAGGAATCGCGAGGTCGGTGATGGCAGCGAAGGCACCGGGCTTCAGCCAGCGTGCATCGAGGAACGGCTCGACTGAGTAGTCGAGGGTTATAGAGCTCACCACAAGGTCGGCGCCGTCGAGCGCCTCCTGTGCCGGAGCGGCGCGCGCCATGAGTCCTATCCCGCGCGCCGCCGCGCATAACGCGTCGACCTTCGCCTGACCGCGTCCCACCGCCCGGATTTCCCTGAGCGGGAACAGTTCGGCGAAGGCTGAGAGATGGCTTTGGGCCTGTACACCACAGCCAACGAAGGCAACGATGGCGGAGCCCGGGTCGGCAAGGCGCCGCGCCACGACGGCACTCAGCGCGGCCGTGCGCACGGCCGTGACCCAGTTTGCATCCAGAACGGCCTTCAGGATGCCCGTCTCGCTGTCAAGGATCAGGATCGCGCCATTGATTCCGGGCAATCCCCGCGCCGGATTTTTCGGGGCGACCATCACGGATTTCACCGCGATCACGCCCGGATGGTCCGCTGCTGCCAGCGTCGACATCATGTAGCGTCCGTCACCCGGCATCACCGCCGATTTCGGCGCGGTCCAGAGTTGCCCGTCGGCCTTGGCAAGCAGCGCGGCCTCAATCTTGTCGACCACGTCGGTCGTGGTGATGCCGAGCCCGTTCAGAGCCGCATCGGACAGGTAAAGGAACCCGCTTTTATCCGTCATGATATGGCCGCCCTCACCGAACCATCCGCTTGATCGCCGCAATATGGTCTGCCGCAGCGCTGGCGGCATCGGCGCTCAGGTCCGCAACCGCGCCGTCCATCCCGTCAGGGTCAACGATACGGTCAATCAAACCCCACGCCAATGCCTCCTCCGCCCCGACCTTCTGGCCCGCCATAAGGATCATCTTGGCCCGTGCAGGCCCGATCAGTGCGGTCATTCGAAGCGGATCGGAGGGTTGGGGAAGAAAACCCAGCTTCATAACCGGGTAGAAGAACTTCGCGCCCGGCACGGCGATGCGCAGATCACAGGCCAGCACCATGCCGAAGGCGCCGCCCGCCACGGTGCCGTTCAGCGCCGCGATGGTCAGGCACGGCATGGACGCAATAGCACCAGAGAGACGTTCCCAGACCGGATCGGTCGCCAATCCCGCGCGCGCCTCATCCAGATCGGCACCAGCGGAAAAGACCTTGCCCTCGCCCGTCAGCACGAAGGCGCGGACATTCTCCGTGGCGGCCGCACTCGCAATATCGGCAAGTTCCCCGAGCATCGCACGGGTCAAGGAATTTGCCTTTTCCGGTCGCGATAACGTGACCCGCCACAGACAGTCATTCTTTTCCAGCCGGATCATTTGCCTCACCGCCTTGATATCGCCCGATTGTTACCCTGTAACAGCGCCTGATGGTGAAATTCCATCCCCTTGCGGCCCTTGACCGCGCCTGTGCGCGGCCTGATGCTGTGGGATGACATTGCAAACAAGGCAGGCATGCTGATGAAACACTTTGCGGGTCCGGCGACCCTTACCGCGCTTCTTCTGTCCTCGACGGCCGTTCGGGCCGAAATCACGGCCGAGGAGGTCTGGACGGGAATCGAGGCCTATTACGCCGATACCGGTTATGCGGTGACAGCCGAGTCGAAGGAAAAGCAGGGCGACACGCTTGTGGTTTCTGGCATGTCGTTGTCGAACGAAATGCCGGAAGTGACGGCGACGATCAGCTTTGGGGAAATGCGCCTGAAGGAACTTGGGGACGGACGGGTCGAGTTAACCGTTGCAGAAACCATCCCGATGACGGTCGTGACCAGACCCGCGACGGGTGAAGCCGTCGAGACGGTGATCACCATGACCCAATCGGGCCTGTCGGTCATCGTCTCGGGCAGCGCGGCGGACACGACCTATGACTTCACAGCCCCGGAAATGGCTATGGCGATGGGCGGTATGTCGGTCGACGGGGCCGAGGTGCCGCTGACGCTGAACATGAAGGCCACGGGCAATAGCGGCACCATGCGGATGCAAAGCGAAGGCGACCGCAAGGTGGTTCAGGAGATGCGGACAGAGAAGGTGGACTTCTCGATGTCCGCCGAGGATCCGGAGGGCAAGGGCAGGTTCTCCACCTCCGGTTCGTTTGCCGAATTGGAAGGCAGCGCCAATATGTTGATGCCCGAAGGCGTCGACATGAAAGACATGAATGCCGCCATTCAGGCAGGCTGGGCGGTCGACGGTGTTTTCTCGTTCTCCGGCGGCGGCTATGTGATGGATTTCGCCGAGGGCGAAGAGACGATGCATGCCGAATCCACGATTGGCACCGGGTCGCTCTTGCTCGACATGTCGTCCTCGGGCCTGTCCTATGGCGTGACGGGCAATGATACCAAGACGTCGGTGCAGGTCTCATCCTTCCCGCTGCCAATCGACCTTTCCGTCGCGCAGAGTGCGTTTAACCTGACATTGCCGGTGACCAAGAGCGACGATGCACAGCCTTTCGGCATGTTGATGAAGTTCGTCGACCTCGAAGTATCGGAAGGCCTCTGGGGCATTTTCGACCCCGCGGCGCAACTGCCACGCGACCCGGCGACGGTGATCGTTGATCTGTCCGGTGCAGCGAAGATGCTGGTCAACATCCTTGACCCGGAAGAGGCCGAAACGCTCGGCGCGACACCTCCGGGTTCGCTAGAGGCGCTTGATCTCAACGAGTTGAAGGTCTCGGCCGTCGGCGCGGAACTGACCGGAACCGGGGCGGTGACCTTTGACAATAGCGCAGGAATGCCTAAGCCACTTGGTGCAG
Source organism: Albidovulum litorale (assembly GCF_025751495.1). GTDB lineage: Bacteria > Pseudomonadota > Alphaproteobacteria > Rhodobacterales > Rhodobacteraceae > Albidovulum > Albidovulum litorale. Next base: position 631,251 of record NZ_JAOWKZ010000002.1, read on the forward strand.
TTGACCTGCAACTGATCGGCGGCAATGGCCTGATCGACAAGCTTGTCGCGATGGGGTTCGTACCCGAGGATCAGGCGATGGGCGCGCGTATGATGCTGGGACTTTTCGCTGTGCCGTCGGGTGAGGATACGCTGACTTCCAAGATCGAGTTCAAGGAAGATGGCGGCGTTTATGCAAACGGGCAGCGGGTTCAGTAACCCCGCACTTGAGACGTGAGAACCGCCCGCCATCCGGCGGGCGGTTTCCTTTTGGTCATATGGCATCCGTACTGCCAGCGTATGGCACACGTATGGCATGCGTCCCGACATCTGTCCCGTCGCACTTGCGCACCGATCCGGCCCGGACTAGGTCCTAGAGAATTGACCCGGAGCAGGACCCAGCTATGACCGAGCGGCTTTCCCATCTGACCGAAGCGCTTCTGGCGGCGGCGACGAAGGCCGGGGCCGATGCCTCCGATGCCATCGCCGTCGACGGAACGTCGGTTTCTGTCGATGTCCGGGGCGGCAGGCTGGAACAGGCCGAACGGTCCGAAGGGATCGAGATCGGGCTGCGGGTTCTCATCGGCAAGCGTCAGGCCTGTGTCTCCGCCTCCGACATCTCTGACCGCACTATCGCCGAAATGGCCGAGCGCGCCGCCGCCATGGCCCGCGAAGCGCCGGAGGATGAGAGCATCGGGCTCGCTGACCCGGCGGACCTGGCGCGGGCCTGGGACCTTGCCGCGCTCGACCTGACCGACCCGACATCCGAGCCCGCCGCCGCCGATCTGGAGGAGGATGCGCGCCGTGCCGAAGCTGCCGCCCTGAATGTCAAAGGCGTCAGCCAGTGTCAGGCGGCTTCGGCCAGTTATTCGCGCCGTCACATCCATATTGCCGCGACCAACGGCTTCTCCGGCGGCTACGGGCGAACAGGACGTTCGGTCTCCGCCGTCGCCATTACCGGCGAGGGGCTGAAGATGGAGCGCGACTGGGCGGCCGAAAGCCGGACCTATCAGTCCGATCTGCCCGACGCGGCAGAGGTTGGAGCATTGGCGGGAACGCGCGCCGTGGAACGGGCGGGCGCGAAGAAGCCAAAGACCGGGGCCTATCCGGTGATCTTCGATGAACGCATCGCCTCGGGCCTGATCGGTCATCTGCTGGCTGCCGCCAACGGTTCGGCGGTGATGCGCGGATCGTCATGGCTCCGGGATGCGCTGGGCCAGCAGGTGCTGCCCAAGGGGCTTTCGATCCATGAGAACCCGCACCGGCCGCGCATTTCCGGCTCGCGCCCCTTCGATGCCGAAGGCCTGCCGACCGTCGCACGCGACGTGGTGCGCGATGGCGTGCTGATGGGCTGGACATTGGACCTCGGCACGGCCCGCAGGCTCGGCATGACCTCGACCGCCAATGCTACGCGCGGTCCGTCCTCGCCGCCGTCGCCCAGTATTTCGAACATCGCAATGACGCAGGGTGACAAGAGCCGCGAACAGCTGATGGAGGAGATGGGCACGGGCCTTCTTATCACGTCGATGATCGGCGCCTCTATAAATCCCACGACCGGGGATTATTCGCGGGGCGCGTCGGGATTCTGGGTGGAGAAGGGGCAGATCGCCTATCCGGTCAATGAATGCACGATCGCGGGCAACCTGCGCGACATGCTGATGCGGATCACGCCCGCGAACGATGCGCGGGGGCATCTGAGCCACGTTGTCCCCTCGCTTCTGGTTGAAGGGCTGACGCTTGCCGGCGAGTGATCTTGATCTTCTGATCGAGGCCGCGCGTGAGGCCGGCCGCATCGCGCGCGGGTTCTTCCGCCGCGATCCAGGCATCTGGCAAAAGCCCGGCGATGCTGGACCGGTGACGGAGGCCGATCTGGCGGTGAACCGGATGCTGCATGCCGAACTCGCCGCCGCCCGGCCGGACTATGGCTGGCTGTCGGAAGAAACGCCCGACGACGGGGCACGGCTGAGGGCCGAAAGGTGCTTCATCATCGACCCGATCGACGGCACGCGAGCCTTCATCGAGGGCGATACGAGCTGGTCCCACTCGCTCGCCGTCGCTGTGGGCGGCCAGATCACTGCCGCCGTTGTCTTTCTGCCGATGCGCGACGCGCTTTATGCTGCAACCGAAGACGGCGCCGCTACGCTGAACCACGCCCCGATCCGGGCGTCAGCCAAGGCCAAGGCGGGTGAGGCAACACTTCTGACCGCCAAATCCAACCTGTCGCCGGATCTGTGGAAGGCCGGCGCCCCACCGCCTTTCACGCGCAAGTTCCGCGCCTCGGTTGCGTGGCGGCTCTGCCTTGTGGCCGAGGGGCGGTTCGACGCGATGCTGACGCTGCGCCCGAGTTGGGAATGGGATATTGCAGCCGGCGACCTCATCGCGCGGCGGGCGGGCGCGACAGTGACCGACCGGCAAGGCGCGCGCCTGTCCTACAACGCCGCCGACCCCCGGGTCGCGGGCGTGATTGCCGCGCCGGGACCGCTCTGGTCCACGCTGCGCGAGGGGCTCATTTCCTAGGCAATATACCGATCTCTCCGGCCACGATGACCTGAACCGGCACGCCGTCAAGCTGGTCCGGCACCCGGTGTTCGGGCGTGGTGGTTTCGGGATCGATCTTTTCTGCGACGAAGACGGTGATGCAGGGCTGACCTGCCGTCGGACCGTCCTGACAGATGCCGTCCGCGACGGCGACGACGCCCGGATAGGTCATCAGCCTCGCTTCGTGCCGGGCCAGCACCTCGGCCACCTTCGCCTGCCCTGCGCCGATAGGTGCCGCGTCCCCGTCGCCGGTGGCGCTGGCCGCAAAGGTTTTCCACCTGTCCGCGAAACCCTCTCCCGCGGCGATTTCATCTGCCGACCAGACCGGCACGAGTGTTCGCTTCATCTCGATCTCCTTCACTGTCCGGTCCAACTGGACGGACGCTGACGCCATGCCCGGCCACAGGGCGCCGACTGACAGGACTACAGCAAGAAAATTGTTCATCTTCGGTGCGCTCCCGAATGGGACCCGACGGGTCGCGAGCGGCAGGCAACAGGCGGTGTTCGATAGAGTAGCCGCGCTGCGCCTCGCCTTTAAAGATAGGAGGCCGGAAGCGAATCGCAACCTTGAGAGTGCAATGGGGTAAAACCAGACGTGGCGACCATAGGTTGTTTCTGGTATAGTGGCTTCGCGCTTAATCAGTATTTTAGAACGATTTCAGTCGGGTCGGTATTTCGCGCCCGACGATGCGCGACCTTTTCAGGGAAGGGTAATTTCAAAAGGAGATTGATATGACACGCGATCTTAAGCAGTGGTCCGGTGCGCAGCAAAGCGCGGGCAAGAAACTGGCCGACAACTGGGCTGGCTTTGCCGCCAAAAAGGCCGGTGAGCCGGACAAACAACGCCTGGAGGCGATGGAGGCCAGCGCCAAGGTCACTGAAGTGCAGGAGAAACACGAAGCCGAGATCATGGCGAAAGAGAACGTCGTCGGCGTGGCCTGTTCCAACAAGATGAAGGGCACGACGCTGAAGGATACACCGGCGCTGACCGTCTATGTGACCAAGAAGGAGAAATCCGCGAACATCGCCAAGGGGTCGGAGATTCCGGCGGAGATCGACGGGGTCACGACCGATGTCGTCGAGGTGGGCGAGTTGAACGCACTTGCCTTCAACACGCGGGTGCGGCCCGCTTTGCCCGGCTATTCCATCGGTCATTACAACATCACGGCGGGCACGTTCGGCGCGCTGGTGCGCGATGTGCGGCGCTGCTGCTGCGAGAGCGAGCATTGCCATTGCCGCCACGGTCATGGCCATGGGCGGCAGGACTGCAAGGGCGACATCCTGATCCTGTCGAACAACCATGTTCTGGCCGATGTGAACAAGGCCCGGCCTGGTGACAAGATCCTGCAGCCCGGTCCGTTCGATGGCGGGCTATACCCCGCCGATACGGTTGCGACCTTCGAGCGGACGGAGGAAATCGTCTTTGGTGCCTCGGGCTATAACCTAGTTGATGCCGCGCTGGCCCGTCCGACGGATGCGCGCAATGTCACCGCCTCGATCATCGGCGCGGCGGCACCGACAGGTGTCGGACAGGCGCTGCCCTTGATGAACGTCCTGAAGGTCGGACGCACGACCGAAGTGACGCAGGGCGTGGTTCTGGCGACGAATGCGACCGTCGCGGTGAACTTCGGCGCCGAGGGAATCGCGATCTTCCGTCATCAAATCATCACGACGGGCATGTCGGCGGGTGGCGATTCCGGCAGCCTATTGATGGATTTCGATCTGAACGGCGTCGGGCTGCTGTTTGCCGGTTCGGCGGTGATCACAATCCACAACCACCTTCTGGACGTTCAGAACACGCTTGGTGTCGAGCTGGTCACGACACGCTGAAACGGGCGGTATCGGGGCGGCGGTGCCGCCCCGAAAGGCAATCCGGGCAGGCGCCTCCGCCGCCTTGAGGCTATGCGCCCCATCGCATAGGGTGGCGCGAACCCATGGCCTTAGCGGAGCCGGCATATGACTCAGCGCGTTGCAGATGTTGCCCACGGGCGATCCTCCGGCGGGCCAGCTTGCGAACGCGATTTCTGAGCCGCAGGCGACGATGGGACGTTCGATTGCGCTCGCGCTCTATCTGCTGACCGCACGGGGCGGTACGGTCCCGCCCGCGCCATCTCGTCCGGCCCGGCCCGATGGTGCGTTGATCTGGCTGCATCTTGGACGGGATGCCACGCCCCGTCGGCTCGGGCAGCTTGCGCAGAAGCTTGTCCGTGAACGACCGGAACTGAGCCTGCTCATCACCCGCGATGGGGATGCCTTGCCGGATGCGGACAATTTTCCCAAAGGCGCGATCACTGATCTGTGTCCGCCCGACAACCAGACCGCGATCCACGCCTTTCTCGACCATTGGCGGCCCGATCTGTGTGTTCTTGCCGGGGGCAGCCTGCCGCCCGTTCTGATCTGTGAAACAGACCGCCGGAATATTCCGCTGATGCTGGTGAATATCCGGATGACGCAGGCGGGTGAGCGTGCCTGGCGCTGGCGGCGCGGCATGGTGGCATCGCTTCTGTCACGGTTCCGGCGGATCATGGCACAGGACCCCGACAGCGCGGCGCGGCTGCGTCGGCTGGGCGGGCGGCTTGCGCAGATCGACGTTGCCGGGCGGATCGAGGAGACGACCGAACCGCTGACCTGCAGCGAGACTGAACGCAGTTCGCTGGCCGAGCTTCTGATGGCCCGACCGATCTGGCTGGTCGCCGGATGCACCGAGGCCGAGGAGGATGCGGTCATCGCCGCCCATGCCCATGCGATGCGGTTGGCCCACCGCATGTTGCTGATTGTCGCCCCTGCCGATCCCGCGCGCGCCGGCCCTCTGGCCGAAAGGCTGCGGCAGGTGGGCTGGATGATCGCCGAAAGATCGCGCGAGGAGGAACCCGACCCCGAGGTGCAGGCCTTTGTTGCCGATGGCGAGGAGGAGCTCGGCCTCTGGTACCGGCTTGCCCCGGTGACCTTCATGGGCGGCACGCTGATCGAAGGCGGGCCGAGCCGAAATCCGTTCGAACCGGCGGCTCTTGGATCGGCGATCCTGCACGGACCCTATCCAGGCCCCTATCCCGACGCCTATGCCCGCCTGACCGAGGCGCGGGCGGCGCGGCGCGTTGACAGCGGTGCGACCCTTGCCGAGGCGGTGGGCGAGATGATCGCGGCGGACAAGGCGGCGATCCTTGCGCACAACGCCTGGGCGGCCTCGTCCGGCGGCGCGGAGGTGGCGGAACGCGTGGCACAGGCGGTCTTTGAGGCGCTCGATGCAACCGCCAGAAAGGTGGCAATGTGATGCGCGCGCCCGGCTTCTGGTATCGCGATCCCGCAGCACCTGGCCTTGCCGCCCGGCTTCTGTCGCCGCTCGGCCGGATCTATGCCAGCCAGACCGCCCGGCGGCTGGCATCGGGTCGCGGCGATCATCCCGGCGTTCCGGTCATCTGTGTCGGCAATATCAATGCCGGAGGCACCGGCAAGACGCCTACCGTTATTGCGCTGGCGCAGAGACTGGCCACCAAGGGCGTGACTGCCCATGTCGTCAGCCGCGGCCATGGCGGATCGCTGACGGGACCGGTCCGCGTTGATGAACGGCGGCATGATGCGACGCAATGCGGCGACGAACCGCTGCTTCTGGCGGGCTTCACCCCCACATGGATCGCCCGCGATCGCGCGGCGGGCGCGCGAGCGGCCGTAGCGGCAGGGGCCGGGGCAATCCTGCTTGACGACGGATTCCAGAATCCGGCGCTGGCAAAGGACCTTTCCGTCGTCGTTGTCGATGCCGCGCGAGGCTTCGGCAACGGGCTCTGCCTGCCCGCAGGTCCCCTGCGGGAACCGGTTGAGGCGGGCCTTGCCCGCGCCGACATGATCCTTTCTATCGGCGATCCCCCGGCGCAGGAGGCGTTCAAGGCGCGATGGGGGCACGCGATACGCATCCCACACCTCACAGGAGGCCTGAAACCGCTGCCCACCGGTATGGACTGGCCCGGCCTCAGAGTGCTGGCCTTCGCCGGCATCGGTCATCCCGAGAAGTTCTTCGCGACGCTCCGCGACCTAGGGGCCGAAATTGTCCGGTCGGTGCCGCTCGACGATCACCAGCCGCTGACCCCCGCGATCCTGCGGCGTCTGGAAAGCGATGCGGCCGCCCTCAGCGCGCAACTGGTGACGACGGAGAAGGACGCCGTCCGCCTGCCGCAGGAGTTCCGGGCGCAGGTCCTGACCGTTCCGGTGCGGCTGGAACTGGACGACTGGGCGCCGCTTGATGCGCGGCTCTCAGAGTTGGGATTTAAAAAGTAAGGCGGGTTCGAACCCACCTGTCCCGATCAGTCCTTCCCGCCGTGCTCACCGAGTTTCGGTGAGGGGCGGTCCAGCACCAGATCCGCACCGGAGATAGTGAAGGGCGAGCGGACGCCCGGCACACCGCCGGGTTCAATCCGCATGCCGCGCGCCACGACCTGCGGGTCTGCAAAGACCTCGCCCATATCGTTGATCGGTCCGGCGGGCACGCCCTCAGCCTCGCAGGCGGCCAGAAGGTCGGCCTTCGCCCAGCCTTTCGTCTTCGCGGTGATCGCTGCCGTCAGGCGCTCGCGGTTGGCGATGCGGTCGGCGTTCGTCAGGTAGTCTGGCGCTTCGGCAAGATCGTCGAGCCCCAGCACGCGGCAGAGCCGCCGGTACTGGCCGTCATTTCCGGTGGCGACGATGATCCAACCATCGGCGCAGTCGAAGACGGAATAGGGCACGATGTTCGGATGCGCGTTCCCCATCCGCTGGGGCGGCGTGCCAGAGGCAAGGTAGTTCATCGCCTGATTGGCCATGATCGAAGTCGCTACGTCGAGAAGCGCCATGTCGATATGCTGCCCCTCGCCGGTCACTGTCCGTTGGTGCACGGCGGCAAGGATCGCGGTCGCGGCATAGATACCCGTGAAGATATCCGTCACCGCGACGCCCACTTTCTGCGGCTGGCGGTCGGGTTCGCCGGTCACGCTCATCAGCCCGGACATGCCCTGAATGATGTAATCGTACCCTGCCCGGTGGGCATAGGGACCGGTCTGGCCGAAACCCGTAATCGAACAGTAGATGAGGCGCGGGTTCACCTGCCGCAGGCTGTTGTAATCGAGCCCGTATTTCTTCAGGCCCCCGACCTTGAAGTTCTCGATCAGGATATCGGCGTCCTTGACCAGATCGCGCACGAGAGCCTGCCCAGCTGCCGTGCGGAAATCGGCCGTGACCGAAGACTTGCCCCGGTTCGCGGCGTGGAAATAGGCGGCGGAACGGTCGCCGTCGCGCTCGATGAAGGGCGGGCCCCATCGGCGGGTGTCGTCGCCTTCGGGCGCTTCGACCTTGATCACCTCGGCGCCGAGATCGGCCAGCGTCTGACCGGCCCAAGGACCGGCCAGGATACGGGCCAGTTCGACGACCTTCAGGCCGTGCAGCGGGGTCATCGCGGTCAGTTCGCCAGCTTCTCGTCGAGGATCTTGGCGAAATCCTCATAGGACATGTTGGAGTACTTCTCGCCGTCGATGATGAAGGACGGGGTCGAGTTGATCTCATCCTTCGTGGCGTTCGTCTGATAGGTCGCGATCATCGCCTTGAGCTGATCCTCGTCGCGCATGCAGGCATCGACCGCTTCGGCGGACAGGCCGGCCTTCAGGCCTATCTTCTTGAGGTTGTCGGCGATCGTCGCGGCGTCGCCGTCAGCGATCCAGGTCTTCTGCGTGTCGTAGATGATGTCGGAGATACCGAAGTACTTCTCCTCTCCGCCACAGCGCGCAACCGTCGCGGCCCAGAGACCGAACTTGTCGAAATAGACCTCGCGGTAGACGAAGCGGATCTTGCCGGTATCGATGTAGTTCGCCTTGAGCTGGTCGAAGACGGTTTCATGGAAGTTCGCGCAATGCGGGCAGGTGAAGGAGGCATATTCAATGACCTCGATGGGAGCCTCGGCCTGACCCAACACCATGTCCGGCACCATCTGCACATCGGTCGCGGTCTGCGCAACTGCGGCGGTGGAGAAGGTGGAGACATTCGCAGTCTGCGCGGCATCCCGCGTCATCCAGAACGCGCCGCCCGCGGCAGCGACAAGCGCCACGGCGCCGGCGATGAGGTAAGTCTTGGACATGGGATCAGCCTTTTCTGTTTCGGGGCCGAGATAAGACCTTTTCGCCCAAGGCTTCAAGCGCTGCCCTGAGAGTCTGGTCTCCGATCTCACCGGAAAGTGTTCTGGCAGTGGCTTGCACCGTCGGATCTGCCGGTTCCGGGGCGGGTTTCGGTTTCGGGGTGAAGGCGACCTGTCCTTCGGCAAACCCCGTCGGCGCGGTCTGGGTGATCACAACCCGCGAGATGGCGTTGTAGCCGTAGCAGGCGTTTACCTTCTCGCGGATCTTCGGCAGTTGCATCTGCAGGAGCGGCGCCGAGGCGCCGGTGGTCAGGAGCGTCAGTGTCGCGCCGAGCCCTTCGCGCCCGTAGCCGACCTTGACCGGCAGGGCCATGGCGGCAATCTCGTCTCCCACCACTTCGGCCCAGTGGGTCAGAAGCCGCGACACGGCGAAGCCGCGCGATTCGCCGACCGAGCGGATGCGGTCCTTCAAAAGGCCTGCGGCGGGCTCAAAACCTCGGCCGCGCCGCTTCTGGTTGGGGGGCGTAACGCTCATCCCTGTCCTTTCCCGATCTTGGACCTATGTTAGACCCCGCATGGGGCCTTGCCCACCGGCTTGATGATGACGGAGCGGAAATTTGCGGGACGAACAAATCGGCGCGGCACTCATCGGCTGGTACGACACCCATGCCCGCGTTCTGCCCTGGCGAGTCGGGCCTGCGGACCGCGCGCGGGGTATGCGCCCGGATCCCTACCGCGTATGGCTGTCGGAGATCATGCTGCAACAAACAACCGTCGCCGCCGTGCGTGACTATTTCCACCGCTTCACGGCGCGCTGGCCGGATGTCACGGCTTTGGCGTCCGCTGCGGATGCCGAGGTGATGGCCGAATGGGCGGGGCTTGGCTATTACGCCCGCGCCCGCAATTTGCTGAAATGCGCCCGGGCGGTGGTTGCGGATCATGGCGGGCGGTTTCCCAAAACCCGCGACCGTCTGCTGACACTGCCGGGCATCGGCCCCTATACCGCCGCCGCTATCGCGGCCATCGCCTTTGACGAGGCCGCGACCGTGGTTGACGGGAATGTCGAGCGGGTCACGGCACGGCTCTTTGCGGTCGAAACGCCTTTGCCCGGGGCAAAGGCTGAACTGACAGCGCTGGCCGCCCGGCTGACGCCACGCGAACGGCCCGGCGATCATGCGCAGGCGATGATGGATCTTGGCGCGACCATCTGCACCCCGCGGAATCCCGCCTGCGGCATTTGCCCGCTGCGCGAATTCTGCAAGGCCCAGGCAGCCGGTATTGCCACCGACCTGCCCCGCAAGACTCCGAAAGCCGCCAAACCCACCCGCTACGGCATCGCCTATCTCGGCCGCCGCGAGGACGGTGCGGTGCTGCTGGAACGCCGCCCGGATCGGGGGCTTCTGGGTGGCATGCTCGGCTGGCCCGGAACCGGCTGGACCGAAGCAGACCCCGCCCCTGCCCCGCCCGCCGAGGCCGACTGGCGCGAAGTGCCGGGCGAGGTGCGGCACACCTTCACCCATTTCCATCTGGTCCTGCGGGTCGAAACCGCCCATTTGTCCATGGGCGCCAATCCCCAACGGGGACATTTCGTGCCGGACACCGAGTTCCGCGCCGACGATCTGCCGACCGTCATGCGCAAGGTTCATGACCTTGCGTCCCAGCCCGCGACCGGCGATTGAGCGGCAGCCGCCCCGCGACTAGACTGACCAAAAGGCATGAGGCAGAGGCCCGATGTCCCGACCCGTTTCCAGCTTCGTCTCGGCAGCCCCGTTCTGGCTGTCGCTGATCCTCGTGCCGCTCGCCATCATCGGGGCGTCCGCAGGCGGCTGGACCGTCTGGCTGCTGCCCGTCTATGGCTGGATCGTGACCTCGATCCTCGACGTCATCGCAGGGCGTGAGACGGGAAACCCCGACACCGATACGCCGGAGGCCGATCTCTTCTGGTACCGGCTGATCACGATGATCTGGTTCCCGATCCAGGCGGTCACGCTTTACGGAATGATCTGGTATGTCACCCGCGCCGACCACCTCGTGACATGGGAAAAGATCGTGCTTTTCTTCGGGGTCGGCGTCATCTCGGGCTCCATCGGCATCACCTATGCCCATGAGCTGATGCATCAGAAGAACCGGTTGGAGCGCTGGCTGGGCGATCTGCTGCTGGCGACCGTGCTCTACAGCCATTTCCGCACCGAGCATCTGCTGGTCCATCACCGCTATGTCGGTACGCCGCGCGATGCGGTGACGGCGCGCTACAACGAAGGCTTTCACCGGATGTTCTTCCGGGTGCTGACCGAGGGACCGGGATCGGCCTGGCGGGCGGAAAAGCAGCTTCTGTCGCGGGCCGGGCGTTCGCCCCTGCACGGATCGAATCCGTTCTGGCGCTACGGCGCGCTGCAGCTATTGGCGCTTGTCCTTGCCTTTGCCATCGGCGGCTGGGCGGGGCTTGGCCTTTTCATATGGCAGGCCTTCGTGGCGATCTGGCAGTTGGAGCTGGTGAATTACGTGGAACATTACGGCCTGACCCGCCGCCATCTGGGCGAGGGTAAGTACGAACATGTTCTGCCGCGTCATTCCTGGAATGCCGATCACAAGGTGACCAACTGGATGCTGATCAACCTTCAGCGCCATTCGGATCACCATTACAAACCCGACCGCCGCTTCCCGCTTCTGCAGACCTACAGCGCGGATGAGGCCCCCCAGCTGCCCATCGGCTATCCCGGAATGACCGCACTTGCAATGGTCCCGCCGCTCTGGCGGCGTCGCATGAACCCGCGCGTGCGGGCGTGGCGGAAGAAATACTACCCCGATATCAGCGACTGGACGGACTACAATCGCGGCAATCTTCCGATGCCGAAGGGCGCAAGCTGACGCATGGTGGGCGTTTGTCCGCGCTGATGATGACGTAGCGCCGCTTTCCGTACTAGGATTTCATCAGGCTGCCGGCGCGTAATCGTGTGAAGGGAGACGCCATGAAGACGAGCGATACTCAGCCCGTCACACTCATGCAGAGGGTGCGGCTGCAAGCCGAGGTTCTGGTGCCGCTGCTTCGTCGCCTGCGTACTGAGCTTGGAGAAGAAGCTGCAAACGCCTTGGTCTATCCTGTGCTTCGATCCTGCATGAAAGACTGGATATCCAGCGTCGCCTCGTCGGCGTCTTCAAACCCGACCGAGAATTTTTACGAGACATCCGAGGTGCTTGCCAACCTGTTCGAGGGGGATGTGGACCTGGAGATTCTGGAGCACAATGCCAAGAAGCTCGACGTCGATGTGACAGGCTGCCGATTTGCTGATTTCTTCCGGCAGTTGGGCGAACCGGAATTGGGCGCGATCCTGACATGTGAACTCGACGATCACATCGCCGAACTGTCGGCGCCAACCGTCACCCTATCTCGATCGGCGACAATCATGAACGGCGCGGCACGCTGCCCATTCAGATACCAGTTCAAGCAGGCCGACACTTGAAAATAAGCACATCTGGCGCAGGCTAGCCAAAAGCGCTGTCACTTGCCATGACGGTTTAGGGGCCGAAGCAGGCCCCCAGTTTTCCAAAACTCGAAAAAAGGCCCCGCCGGGGTGCATTCCGGCGGGGTTAGTTTCGTGCCGTGGATCAGGCCACAGGCACCGGCGGTAACTTGTGATCAATGTGGGCGGGTATCGTCCATCTCGGCCCGGATCTGCTGGCGCAGGATGTCGATCGACACCAGTTTTCCGTCCCGCTTGAAATGCCAGTAGGTCCAGCCGTTGCAGCTTGGTGCGCCTTCCAGATGGGCACCGACCTGATGGATCGAACCCTTGATGTCGTTGCCGATCAGCGTGCCGTCGGCCCGGACCTTGGCGCGCTGGCCACGGGCGGAATAAAGTTCTTCGCCCGGCCGCAGCATGCCGCGTTCGACGACCTGCCCGAAGGGCACACGCGGTTCGGCGCGTTTGGATGCGGAGACCTCAAGCGCTTCGCGGTCGAACTTGCGGATTTTCGAAAGCCGCTTTGTTGCTGCCTCGCGATAGGCGGCCTCACGCTCGATCCCGATGAAATCACGGCCGAGCATCTTGGCCACCGCGCCCGTCGTGCCGGTGCCGAAGAACGGGTCCAGCACCACGTCGCCGGGATTGGTCGTGCCGACGAGGATGCGGTGCAAAAGCGCCTCGGGCTTTTGCGTCGGATGCGCCTTGTCGCCCGCCTCGTCCTTCAGCCGTTCATGGCCCGTGCAGAGGGGAATGACCCAATCGGAGCGCATCTGCACGCCTTCGTTCAGCGCCTTCAGCGCCTCATAGTTGAAGGTGTATTTCCCGGCCTCGGATTTCGAGGCCCAGATCAGCGTCTCATGCGCGTTGGTGAAACGCTTGCCGCGGAAATTCGGCATCGGGTTCGACTTGCGCCACACGACGTCGTTGAGGATCCAGAAGCCCTGGTTCTGCAGTTCGGCGCCCATGCGGAAGACGTTGTGGTAAGAGCCGATGACCCAGAGCGCGCCGTTGGGTTTCAGAAGGCGGCGGGCGGCGGCGAGCCAGTCTTTCGTGAACTGGTCATAGGCCTTGAAGCTGTCGAACTGGTCCCAGTGGTCGTCCACGGCATCGACCTTGGAGTTGTCGGGCCGGTGCAGATCGCCGCGCAACTGAAGGTTATAGGGCGGGTCGGCGAAGATCAGATCAACGCTCTCGGCGGGCAAGGACCGCATCACCTCGACGCAGTCGCCGTCGATAATTTCGTTGAGCGGGAGCTTCACAGCCCCCTTTGTCATGGTCTTCGTCATCGCTGCCTCATCCCCGGCATCTGGTGCCGTTCTTGTTGCCACCAAGATGAGTCAGGAGCGATTCGCCGTCAAATTCTTTTTTGAATCAAGCACTTATAGTTTTTGCTTGGCACAAGATATTGTGCACGGGCTTGAACGAACGTCTATGATGTGGGGTCACACCAAGATTTCGGAGCGCTTCAAGGTGATCTTTCGTCGGGTAACCGGCGTTCCTTTCCCAGCCGTAGCCCGGATGCTGTTGCGCCAAATCCACCATGATGCGATCGCGCAACACCTTGGCGACGATGGAGGCCGCAGCGATCGACATCGACCGGCTGTCACCCTTCACAACCGCCTCCGCGCTGATCGTCAGACCCCGCGGGATCAGGTTGCCGTCGATCAGCAGATGATCGGGCGCGACAGCCAGCCCCGCAACCGCGCGGCACATCGCGATATGGCTGGCGCGGAGGATGTTGTGTTCGTCGATCTCGGCCACCGAAGCCTCGGCCACCGAGACATCGGCCGAGGCCATGATCGTATCGAACAGGGCTTCGCGCCGCCGAGCGGTCAGCTTCTTTGAATCGTTCAGCCCCTCGGGGATGCACGCGGGGTCAAGGCGTACGGCGGCGGCTAGGACCGGGCCGCACAAGGGGCCGCGGCCAACCTCATCAACGCCGGCCACGTATTGCAGACCACGGGTTTGCGCGGTCGTTTCAAAGCTCAGATCAGGATTTTCGGACATGGCGCCACCTTGCGCGAAAAGGCCCCGCACGCAAGAAAAAAGGCGGGTGCCGTGGCACCCGCCCAGTGGACCGATCCGGAGTACAAGGGATGCCGGACCGACTGCTCGACAGTTATCTCGTGCGCTGCGGCCTTACCAACGGCCGTCAGCGATCTTGAACCCGTGGTCGCTGAGACAGCGCGCACCATAGACAGTGCGATTGCCCCAGCGCGTATTGATGTCGAAGGCACAGCGCTCGGGAATGCGCCGGTTGATCCCGTATTCGTCCAGGCAGCGCGCCGAGACAACGTCACTGCGCCGGTCATGGCCACGGCGTCGGTCATCGCCACGGATGGAAAAGACGCATTCGGCGGGAATCCAGCGGTTCCTGTGCCCGTATTTGCTCGGGCGCTTCCAGCGTTCATCCTTCCATTCATCATCGTAGCGACGGGTCTGGGCTGCCTGCTGCTGTTCCTTCTTGCGCTTGTTCTTGTTCACTTCGTTGATCACGAGGCCGATCGCGGCCGCGCCGAGAAGCACCTTGAGCGCGTCCTTGCTGCGGTCGTCTGCGAGAACCGGCGTCGCGAAGGCCGAGGTAAAGGCGAGCGTCGCGGCGGTTACAGTGGCGATCAGGCGGCTTTTCATCGGACATCTCCTTTCGGATGGATAGGCGGGCAGCGCCCCCGTCAGTTCATGGCAAAACCTTGGGCCCGACCTGATGCGGCAGGCAATAACGCCGCCGTGCTAGGCGATAACGGGACCAAAAACCGGATTGGTTATTGATTAGCCGTCCGTCCCCGAGCAGTGTGATCGCATCATGACGCGAACACTTCTCATCCCCATGGCGCTCGCCGCCGCCCTCGCCGCCGGACCGGCGGTTGCCGGTTGCAAGGTCGAGTACAAGGCCAAGCAGGACGATCCCCTGCGGCTGGATTACGGCACGGTGGAATTGCCGGACAAGGCCTGCGCCTCGAAAGAGGCGGCGGCCGCGGCGCTGGCGCCGAAGCTGAAAAAGGAAGGCTGGACGCTTCTGGCCATTGTGTCCATCCTAGGCTCCAACTGACCGAGCCCGGGAATCCGCGACGTGACCGATACCTCAAGTACGACGAGTGACGCGCTTCGCTCCGGCAACCGGATCGTTGTCTGGGGCATCGTGGCGATTGTCGCGATTCTCGCGCTGGCGGCGGTCCTGCTGTTCATGGCTCTGCCGGATGCCAATGCCTTCAATGCGCGCGTCGAACGGATCTTCGTCGAAAACGACGCGCTGCGCACGGGTGAGCAGATCAAGCTTCTGGAGGTTCTCGCGCAATCCGGCACCGCTTTCTCCGAGGTTCTGGCGAGTTACCGCACGATCATCTTCATCCTTCTGATCTTCGCGACCGGCCTTCTGGTCGCCGCGCTGATCTTTCTCGTCATGATCGTTGCGCTGAACAAGCGCATGGGCGAGATCGAGCGTCAGGGGATTCAGGTGTCATCGCTTCTGATCAGCCGGGCCGAGAACGCGGTCGTGCTGAACAACATGGAATTCAAGCTGACCCCTGCCGCCATCGAGACCCTTTCGGTTCTGGCCGAGGCGCGGATGGATGACGATGTTCTGTCGGGCGCCGAGATCGAAGGCGTCATCTCGGGCAAGAACTCCGCCGATTGCGATGAAAGTGCCGGCGCAATGCGGATCAAGCGGCTGCGCGATGCCTTGGGCAACCAGATGGTCAGCGAATTGCTGGTCAAGAACATCGCCCGGCGCGGCTATATGCTGGCCGTCGACAAGGACGCGATCCGCATGCTCTGACGCGCGGGCGTTGACCTCACTTTCTGTCCTGAAATACTCCGGGAGCGCGAGGGCAGCGCCCTCGCACGGCCCCGGCGGCTCTTGCGGGAATCTGCCCGAGGTCCTATAGGGGCCCTTCCTTTTGCCGGTGGGGGGCGCCCGTGATTCAGACACCCTTCTATCTGATCGACAAGGCGAAGCTGCTTCGCAACATGGAGATCATCGACCGGCTACGCGCCGGGTCCGGGGCGAAGGCCCTGCTGGCGCTGAAATGCTTTGCCACCTGGTCGGCCTTCGACATGATGCGCGACCACATGGATGGCACGACATCCTCGTCGCTCTTTGAACTGCGTCTGGGCAAGGAGAAATTCGGCAAGGAAACCCACGCCTATTCCGTCGCCTGGGCCGATCACGAGATCGAAGAGGCGGTGGGATACGCCGACAAGATCATCTTCAACTCCATCGGCCAGCTCGAACGCTTCGACAATCACTCCGCCGGTATTCAGCGCGGGCTGCGCCTGAACCCGCGCTTTTCGACCAGCGGTTTCGATCTTGCCGACCCGGCGCGGCCGTTTTCACGACTCGGCGAATGGGACCCGGTGAAGATCATGGCGGTGATCGACCGGATTTCCGGCTTCATGATCCATTACAACTGCGAGAACCGGGATTTCGACCTCTTCGATCAGCAGCTGGGCCGGATCGAGGCCGAATTCGCCCCCCTTCTGGAAAAGGTCAAATGGGTCAGCCTTGGCGGCGGCATCCACTTTACGGGTGAGGGCTATCCGGTCGATGACCTCGCAGCGCGGCTGAACGCGTTTTCGGAAAAGTTCGGCGTGCAGGTCTATCTGGAGCCGGGCGAGGCGGCGATCACCAATTCGACCTCGCTTGAGGTGACGGTGCTGGACCTTCTCAACAACGGCAAGGACCTCGCCATCGTGGATTCGTCCATTGAGGCGCATATGCTCGACCTTCTGATCTACCGCGAGAAGGCCAAGCTGCCGCATGAGGGCGAGCACGAATACCAGATCTGCGGCAAGTCCTGCCTTGCCGGAGACATCTTCGGCGATGCGCGGTTCGAAAAACCGCTGAGCGTGGGCGACCGCATCTCGGTCGCCGATGCCGCCGGTTACACGATGGTCAAGAAAAACTGGTTCAATGGCGTCGGCATGCCGTCCATCGCCATCAAGGAACTGGACGGAACGATCCGTCTGGTGCGTGAGTTTGGCTATGAGGATTACGCCTCCAGCCTGTCGTGAGGGCTCGCCCCTCCCTTCCCCTGTCGAAAGAATAAGGAGACAGCCGAAGTGAAAAAGAACGTGCTGATCATCGGCGCCGGTGGTGTCGCGCAGGTCGTGGCGCATAAATGCGCGCAACATAACGATGTGCTGGGCGATCTGCATATCGCCAGCCGGACGAAATCGAAATGCGACGACATCATCGCCTCGGTTCGCGAGAAGGGCGCGATGAAGGTTGCAGGTACGTTCGAGGCGCATGCGCTGGATGCCAAGGATTCCGGTGCGGTCGCTGATCTGATCCGCAAGACCGGATGCCAGATCGTGATCAATGTCGGCACGCCTTACGTGAACATGTCGGTGCTGGATGCCTGCATCGCGACGGGCGTGGCCTATATGGACACCGCGATCCATGAAGAGCCGGACAAGATCTGCGAAACCCCGCCCTGGTACGCGAATTACGAATGGAAGAAGCGCGAGGCCTGCGAAAAGGCGGGCGTGACCGCGATCCTCGGCGTCGGTTTCGATCCGGGCGTCGTCAACGCCTATGCACGGCTGGCCGAGGATCAGTTCCTCGACACCATCAGCGAGATCGACATCGTCGATATCAACGCGGGCTCGCACGGCAAGTATTTCGCGACGAACTTCGACCCTGAGATCAATTTCCGCGAATTCACCGGCACGGTCTATTCGTGGCAGGGCGGCGAATGGCGCGAGAACAAGATGTTCGAGGTGGGAAAGGAGTGGGACCTGCCCGTCGTCGGCAAGCAGAAGGCCTATATGTCGGGCCATGACGAGGTTCATTCGCTGTCGCAGCGCTACAAAGATGCCGACGTGCGGTTCTGGATGGGCTTTGGCGATCACTACATCAACGTCTTCACGGTGCTGAAGTCGATTGGATTGCTCTCCGAACAGCCGGTGACGACGGCCGAGGGGCTGGAGGTCGTGCCGCTGAAAGTAGTGAAGGCGGTTCTGCCCGATCCGGCGAGCCTCGCGCCCGGCTATACCGGCAAGACCTGCATCGGCGATCTGGTAAAGGGGACGAAGGACGGCAAACCGGCCGAGGTCTTCATCTACAACGTCGCCGACCACAAGGAAGCGTTCAACGAGGTGGGTTCGCAGGGCATTTCCTATACTGCCGGCGTGCCCCCCGTTGCGGCCGCGATCCTGATCGCCAATGGCACCTGGGATGTGAAGAAAATGGCCAATGTCGAGGATCTCGACCCCAAGCCTTTCATCAGCGTGCTGAACCGTATCGGTCTGCCGACGCGGGTGAAGGATGCTGCGGGCGACCGGGCCGTCGATTTCGGCTGAGCTTCATCCTCGTGATTTGAACAGGCGGTGCCCGACGGGTGCCGCCTTTTCCTTTGCTCCGCGCCGCTTTAGTCTCGCGCCGGACCGAAGCGGAGCCTTCCATGACACACGACGACGCACAGCGCGCAGCGGGCTTGCTGCACCTGCACCGTGAGACGCTTTCCAAGGGCGATCCGGTGCCGCCGCAGATCACGCTTGCCGCCATGTATCACCTGCCGGGCGACCCTGCGTGTGTGCGCACCTATGGGCGGGCGGACAATCCGAACTGGGAGGTTCTGGAACAGGCGCTCGCTCATCTGGAAAGCGCCGATACCGTTGTCTTCCCCTCCGGCATGTCCGCCATTGCTGCGCCGCTCTTTTCGCTTCTCGGGTCGGGCGACCGGCTGCTGATCCCCTCGGATGGCTATTACACTACGCGGCTCTTGGCCGACCGCTTTCTGAAGCGGCTGGGTGTGACCGTGGAAACGCGGCCGACCGTGCGGATGGAGGACGGAGGATTTGACGGATACCGCCTCGTCTTCCTGGAAACCCCGTCCAATCCGGGCCTCGACCTCTGCGATCTTGCTGACATCACCGCCGCCGTCCGTGCGACCGGTGGGCTGACGGTGGTCGACAACACGACAATGACCCCTTTCGGCCAACGCCCGCTGGACCTTGGCGCCGATATCGTTGTCGCCGCCGATACCAAGGCACCAAACGGGCATTCGGATGTGCTGATGGGTCATGTTGCCAGCCGCGATGGCGAGATCATCGCGGCAGTGAGGGAGTGGCGGAAGCTTTCGGGTTCCATCCCCGGCCCGTTCGAATGCTGGCTCGCCCATCGCGGGCTGGAGACGTTGGAACTGCGGTTCGACCGGATGTGTTCAAGCGCCGCGACCCTCGCGCCCCGATTGGCAGAGCATCCGGCGATCCGTGCAATCCGCTATCCGGGGCTGGACAGTGATCCCTCTCACGGGCTGGCCCAACGCCAGATGACCCGGCCCGGCTTCCTCATCGGCCTGACCCTGCTGTCTGCGGAGGCCGCAGAGGCGTTCATCAATGCCTGCCCGCTCCTGCAGCCGGCCACGTCCTTCGGCGGCGTCCACAGTTCCGCGGAACGCCGCATCCGTTGGGGCGACGCGGTGGATCCCGGCTTTGTCCGCCTGTCGGTCGGCTGCGAGCCGGTCGAGGAATTGTGGAAGGCGCTGAAAACCTCGCTTGACGCCTGCGTTTAACGGTAGGTGTCCTTCGGCCCGCGATCCTCTGAGAGCGATCCCTGCCGCCGGGCGATCAGCGTTTCGATGGCATCGGCCAGATGGACTTCGGCGATGTTGTAATCGCCCTTTGCCAGCCGGATCAGATGCGCCTCGTGCAGCACATCGGCATGGGAGTAACCGAAGGGCGGTTCGAACCGGTAGCTGGCCAACTCCACCAGCAACCCGAGCGGATCGCGGAAATAGATCGAATCCATGAAGCCCCGGTCCTTGACGCCAGAATGGCTGATCCCACGCGCATCAAGCCGTTCGACAGCCTGCGAAAAGACCGCCTTTGAAACGGCGAAGGCAATGTGATGCACCTCGCCCGGCGCGGGGCGGCGCGGCTTCGGGTCGGGTACCCGGTCTTCATTGGTGAAGATCGTGATCAGCCGCCCGTCGCCCGGATCGAAGTAAAGGTGCCCCTCGCCCGGATTGTCGAGATTGGGCTGGTCGAAGACAAAGGGCATTCCCAACGTCCCCTCCCAGAAATCGATGGAGGTCTGCCGGTCCGCCCCCATCAGTGTGATGTGATGTACGCCCTGTGCCTGAAGTTTCCGCATCGCCCCCTCCCGGTCTGATACCCGGTCATCCTAGCAGAGTTCTATGCCCTGAGGTTAGGCCGCTGTTAAGCCCCGGCTGCTAGTCCTGAATCCGGGTGAAAGGAAAGGTTGGTGGGATGGCCGGGCAGAGCAATGCCGCGCCGGTTATCATCAAGCGTAAGAAGGTTGTCGGCGGCGACGGGCACCACGGTGGGGCGTGGAAGGTGGCCTATGCCGATTTCGTCACCGCCATGATGGCCTTCTTCATGCTGATGTGGCTGTTGAACGCGACGACGGAAAAGCAGCGCAAGGGGATCGCGGATTATTTCAGCCCGACGATCCCCCTCAGCCGGGTCTCGGGCGGTGGGGATGGCTCGTTCGGCGGCGACAGCGTGTTTTCCGAGGATCAGATCGCCCAGAACGGCACCGGCGCCTCCAGCCTGAAACCGGCAGAGGAACGCCAGGCGATGGGTCAGACCGGCACCGACACAACAGAAACCGCAGGCGATGCCGCCGCCTTCGCCGAGGAAGTGCGCAAGATCGAAGAGGCGCTGATGGGGATCGGCGGCGAAAGCATGGTCAGCGAACAGGCCGCCCGCCATATCGTGACGCGCGTCACCGACGAAGGGCTGATCGTCGAGCTTTTCGATCTCAACGATGAACCTCTGTTTCTGGACGACACCGACAGGCCCGCGCCGATCCTGACCGAAATGGCCGGGATGCTGACGCGTGTTTTTTTGCTGGTGGAAAACGGCGTCGCGGTGAACGGCCATATAAGGGCACTGCCCGCAGTTCTGCGCGACAACCCGTCCTGGGACCTGTCGACGGCGCGCGCGATGCGGGTGCGGGCGATGCTTGAGGCCGAGGGTCTGGCCCCGCAGCGATTGAAACGCGTCACCGGATACGCCGACCGCAAGCCCGCGTTGCGCAACCCGATGGCCCCCCGCAACAACCGTCTGGAAGTGATTCTCCTGCGGTCCGACGCCTGAAATGCGGGGCATTTGAGTTGTTAGGGCGATGTTAAGCCGCCATGCGCATGGTGGGCGGAACTGACGGACGCAGCAGCAGAAAGGCGGCACCCATGTCCATTTCGTCCTCGCTCAATGCCGGTGTGGCCGGGCTCAGTGCAAATGCCACGCGGCTGGCGACGATTTCCGACAATATCGCGAATTCCGGCACCTATGGGTACAAACGGGTTTCGACCGATTTCGAGAATTTCGTGATCAACCAAGCGCGCGGTGCCGGGACATACTCCGCCGGGGGCGTGCGGGCGGCGACCACCCGGCTTATCGACGAACACGGCGCGCTGGTGGCGACCAATAACGCGCTCGACCTTGCCGTATCGGGGCGCGGCATGCTGCCGGTGACCTCGGCTGTATCCTTAAATTCCTTTTCGGGCGGCGCGCAGCCCCTGATGATGACCACGACGGGATCGTTCCGGCCCGATGCCGATGGCGTCCTACGCACCGAATCGGGCCTCGTCCTGCTTGGCTGGCCCGCCAATGCCGATGGCTCGATCCCGGTCCTGCCGCGCGATACGATTTCGGGCCTGCAGCCCGTCATCATCAATGCCAACCAGACCGCTGGCGATCCGACGACGACGATGAACCTTGGCGTCAACCTGCCCGCGACGGCGACCGAGGCCGGGGCCGGGGGGGCCGCGCTGCCCCTGTCAGTCGAGTATTTCGGCAATCTCGGAACCTCGGATACGCTCGACATCACCTTCACGCCGACGGTTCCGGCATCGGGTGCCTCGAACACCTGGACGATGGAAATCCGCGATTCCGCGCAGGCCGGCGCGCTGATCGGGGAATATACGCTGGTCTTCGACGACACCCGCGCCAATGGCGGTACGCTCGCGTCGGTCACGACCGTGTCGGGCGGCGCTTATGACCCGCTGACCGGGGAACTCGCCCTGACGGTCGCGGGCGGGCCGATGACGATGACGATCGGGCGCTTGGGCGATCCGAACGGGCTGACGCAGCTTTCCGACAGTTTCGCCCCCACCTCGATCACCAAGGACGGCTCACCCGTCGGCAACCTCACCACGGTTGAGGTCGATGAGAACGGCTATGTCACCGCGACCTATGACACGGGTTTTACGCGGCGCATCTATCAGATCCCCGTCGTCGACGTGCCGAACCCGAACGGGCTCATCGCTTTGAACAACCAGACCTTCCAGGTCTCGCCGGATTCGGGGTCGTTCTTCCTCTGGGATGCGGGCGACGGGCCGACGGGGTCGGTCGTGGGCTATGCGCGCGAAGGGTCGGCCACCGATGTGGCCGCGGAACTGACCGCCCTGATCCAGACCCAGCGGGCCTATTCCTCGAACGCCAAGGTTATCCAGACCGTGGACGAGATGTTGCAGGAAACCACGAATATCAAACGCTGATCCGGACGGGTGGGGCCGTAACCGGAGACACTGAACCATGAGCCTTTCTGCCTCTCTGGCCAATGCGCTGACCGGGCTGACCGCGTCGTCGCGGCGGGCCGAGGTCGTGTCCTCGAACGTGTCGAATGCGCTGACCGAAGGCTATGCGCGGCGGGAGATTCACCTCTCACCGCAATCCCTGGGCGGCAATGGCGCGGGCGTACAGATCGACGGCATCACCCGCTCGGTCAATGTGGCCCTTCTGGCCGACCGCCGTCTGGCCGATGCCGAGGCGGGCAATTCGGGGATGCGGACCGATTTCCTCGCGCGCGTCGAAAGCCTCATCGGTTCGCCCGAGGATGCGGGGTCGCTTTCGGCCCGGATCGCGGAACTGGAATCCGCCCTCGTCCAGGCCGCGAGCCGCCCAGACAGTCAGGCGCGGCTGCAAAGCGTCGTCGATGCGGCGAATAGGGTGACGGGGCATCTGAACGCACTCAGCGACGATGTGCAGCAGGCCCGGATGGATGCAGATGACAGTATCGCGAAACAGGTGGAGACGCTGAACGATGCGCTGGGCCAGATCGACCGGCTGAATGCCGAGATCCTCGCCCAGCGCGCCTCGGGCCGGGACGCCACCGCGCTGATGGACGAACGCCAGCGGCTGGTCGACCGGGTGGCCGAGATCGTGCCGGTCCGCGAAGTCCCGCGCGACCGCGACCAGATTGCCCTTTTCACCACCGGCGGCGCGATCCTCCTGGAGGGTAA
Organism: Albidovulum litorale; assembly: GCF_025751495.1. GTDB lineage: Bacteria > Pseudomonadota > Alphaproteobacteria > Rhodobacterales > Rhodobacteraceae > Albidovulum > Albidovulum litorale. Next base: position 654,529 of record NZ_JAOWKZ010000002.1, read on the forward strand.
TCCCGCGGTGATCGGCTTCAACCCCGTGGGCGTCATCACCGCCGACATGACGATCGGATCGGGCGCGCTCTCGGGCTTCACGATCAACGGCATGCCGGTGCCCTCGGGCGATGACGGTGTGCTGGGCGGCGGCACTCTCGGCGCGGCCACCGCGATCCGCGACGATCTTGCGACGGGCGTGCAGGCGAAACTTGATGCGCTGGCCCGCGACCTAATCGAACGGTTCGAAACCCCCGCCTTAGACCCGACGCTCGCCCCCGGCCAGCCGGGGTTGTTTACCGATAGCGGCCTGATCCTTGATCCGCTGCTGGAAGAGGGGCTCGCCGGGCGCATCCGGCTGAACACGATTGTCGACCCGGCGCAGGCCGGGCAGCTCTGGCACCTGCGCGACGGGCTGGGCGCAGTGACGCAGGGCAATGTGGGCGATGCGACCCTCCTGAACGCCCTCACTACCGCGCTGAGCGTTCCGCGCGTGGCGTCCTCAGGCAGCTTCATCGGCGCACGCTCCGCCGCCGGGCTGGCCGCCGATGTCCTCTCCGGCATCGCCAGCGCGCGCCAGCAGGAGGAGTTCCGCCAAAGCTACACCGTCGCGCGTCAGGGCGCGCTGACAGAACTGCAACTCGCCGACGGGGTCGATACCGATGCCGAGATGCAGCAGCTTCTGCTCATCGAACAGGCCTTCGCCGCCAATGCCCGCGTTATCCAGACCGTCGACGACCTCATCCAGCAACTGATCGGACTTTGAGCGATGAATTACGTCTCCATAGGCGACATGGCCCAAGCCTTCCAGATGCGGCGCCACAATGTCGAATTGCAGCGCCACCTGTCGCAGTTGACCAAAGAACTGACCAGCGGTGTGAAAGCCGATTTGGCCGGCGCCGTGTCGGGCGATTTCAAGGCACTGGCCGGGATCGACCATTCGCTTGAGACACTGCGCGCCTACAAGACGTCAACGGATGAAGCGGAGCTGTTTACCGGCGCATTGCAGGCCGCCTTCGAAAATGTGCAGGATATGACGACCGACCTCGCCCCCGGCCTTGCCAATGCCGCGACCACCGGTACGCCGCTGATCGTGGAGACCGCTGCAATGGATGCGCGGCAGAAGTTTCATTCGGTTGTGGCGTCGCTCAACACTCAGGTAGCCGACCGGTTTCTCTTGTCCGGCGATGCCACGGATCAGCGGCCGATCCTCGGCTCGCAGGATATCCTTGACGCGCTGATGGTCGCGACCACCGGGCAGGTGACCGGAACCGGCGTCGCGACGGCGGTCGCGGCGTGGTTCGATGCGCCGGTGGGCGGCGGTGGCTATCTCGACATGATCTATGGCGGTTCGGCCGTGCCGCTGTCGCCGTTCCAGATCGGTCCGGGGGATCAGGCATCGATGGACATCACCGCCGCCAGCCCTGAGATCCGCGACATGCTGGAAGCCTTGTCGCTGTCTGCCCTTGTCGCCGAGGGGGTGCTGCCCGGCGACCAGACCGGCCGCGCGCTGCTGGTCAAGACCTCGGCCAATGCGCTCTTCTCCGCGAATGACGAAATGGCCGATCTGCGCGCGCGCCTTGGCGCGGCCGAAGGGCATATCGCCGACGCGGCCACCCGCAACGCCGCTGAAAGCGCCGCGCTGGAGATTGCCCGCACGAAGATCATCGCCGCCGACCCGTATGAGACGGCCAGCGCTCTTGAGGCGGTCCAGACCCAGATCGAGACCCTTTACACCCTAACCGCGCGACTCTCGCGCCTGTCACTGGCGGATTATCTGAGATGAGATTTCTTCTGGCGGTTCTTATCTGGGCTCTTGCGGGCATGGCCGTGGCCGCGCCGATCCGGATCAAGGATCTGGTCGAATTCGACGGGGTCAGGGGCAATGACCTGGTCGGCTACGGCCTTGTCGTCGGGCTGAATGGCACCGGCGACGGCATCCGCAACGCCCCGTTCACCGAGGAGATCATGTCGAACATCCTCGAACGGCTGGGGGTGAACGTGACGGGCGAAAGTTTCCGGCCCAAGAACGTGGCCGCCGTCTTCGTCACCGCCACCCTGCCCCCCTTCGCCCGCGCGGGCAGCCAGATCGATGTGACCGTGTCGGCCATCGGTGATGCGAAAAGTCTTTTGGGCGGCACGCTGGTGATGACGCCGCTCAACGCCGCCGACGGTGAGATTTATGCCGTAGCGCAGGGCACGATCATCGCCGGCGGCGCCTCGGCCGAGGGGCAGGCGGCGAGCGTGGTGCAGGGCGTGCCGACCTCGGGTTCCATCCCCTCCGGCGCGCGGGTGGAACGCGAGATCGCCTTCGATTTCGGCGGGCTGAACGCGGTGCGCCTCGCGCTCCGCAGTCCCGATTTCACCACGGCGGGCCGGATCGAACAGGTGATCAACACCGAGTTTGGCCGCGCGGTCGCTGTGATGACCGATGCGGGCACCGTTGCGGTCAATATCGGCGCGACCCGAATGGGATCGCCCGCCCATGCGCTGGGCCGCATCGAAAACCTTCTGGTGGAACCGGAACGCCGTGCGCGGGTCGTGGTCGATCAGCGCTCGGGAACGATCGTCATGGGCTCGGATGTCCGCATCAGCCGGGTCGCGGTCAGCCAGGGCAACCTGACACTCAGGATCGAAGAGCAACCGGTCGTGGTGCAGCCCAACCCGTTCGCAGAGGGCGACACGGTTGTCGTGCCACGCTCATCCGCCGGGATCGAGGAAGAGCCGGGCATCGGCATGGCCGAGATCAACGAAGCCTCGTCGCTTTCCGAAGTCGTCGCGGGCCTGAACGCGCTGGGCGTGAGCCCGCGCGACATGATCGACATTCTTAAGAGCATCAATGCGGCGGGCGCTCTGCATGCCGAATTCGTGGTGCACTGATGACCAAATTGGGATGGGCCTCCTGAAGGCAGTACCGAAGGTTTGTGCGGGACAGAGTCCCGATCAGAGGAACTCAGTCGGGCTCCCGGCCAACACGCAACCCTGTAAACGGACGCAGGGACACCAAGGATCAGGTCGGGGATTCGCGCGCGTGACACCTGCACGTGTCGTCTGGTCCCGACGTATCCGAACGTGCGGGAGGACGGCGGATCAGAAATAGCTCCTGACCAGCGCACCCGAGATCAGCGTCCAGCCATCGGCGACGACAAAAAAAGCGAGCTTGAAGGGCAGCGCCACGACTGCTGGCGGCACCATCATCATCCCCATCGACATCAGGACAGCGGCGACGACCAGATCGATGATCAGGAACGGCAGGTAGATCAGGAATCCGATCTCGAAGGCCCGGGCGATTTCTGACAGCATAAAGGACGGAACGAGGAGTGAAAGTGGCGCCTCCCGGGCATCGGCAATCCCGGTCGTTTCCGGCCGCAGAGTGGCGAGCGACAGGAACGTGTCGGCCTCGATCCGGGCCGCCATGAAGGTGCGGAACGGCGCGATGCCGCGGTCAAACGCTATCGGCAGGTCGATCGTCCCGGCAATCAGTGGCTGAACACCGGCCACCCACGCCTCGGAAAAGACAGGCTCCATGATGAACCATGTCAGGAAGAGCGCGAGAGACACGATGAGCATATTCGGCGGCGATTGCTGAAGCCCGATCGCCTGACGCAGGATCGACAGCACCGTCACGATGAAGGGAAAGCAGGTCACCATGATCGCGAGGCCCGGCGCAAGGCTGAGGACCGTGACCAGAGCGATCAGCAGCAAGGACTGGCCGGTCAGTGTCTGGTCGCCGAGATTGAGGTTCAGATCCTGTGCCGATACCGGCACGGTGGATGCCACCAGCGCGCATGTGGCCAGAACCGCGATCCGCATCATGTCTCAAAGACCGTCCTGAAGATCCGCCACCTCCGTCAGCCGAACGGCGAGCTGTCCGGCCTGGTCACCGTCGAGCTCGGTCAGCTCGCCCCGCGCGATCAAGCGGTCGCCGACATAGAGTTCCACAAGGTCGTCGACCTTCCGGTCGAGCGGCAGGATCGCGTCACGCTTTAGCCGCAGCAGTTCCCGGACCAGCGGTCGCGCCCGTCCGACCGAGATGGTGACCTCGATCGGGACCTGGGTAAACGGATTGCCGTCGGGAATCGCCGGTTTCGCCCCGTCATCCATGGCGTCGCTCCTCTTGTTGTTTCTCGATGTGGAAGAACCCGGATACCGCCGATGAAATCGCGCCGATCACCCCGTCAAGGTCGATGCGGGTTTCGTCTCCGGTGCCGAACTTAAGGTAAACCTGCCCTTCACCCAGAGATTCTTCCTCCTTGAAGGTTAAGGGGAAGGGCGCATCGGCGATCACCAGCCGCTCCAGCACCTCGCGGTTCACCGGATTGGCCAGAAGTGTGATGGGTAAGTCGGACAATTCGCGGGCTATCGGACGCAGATGCTCCAGAATCATCGGCGCGAGCGACTGGCGCGCAATGGCGGGCAGCACCTTGTTCACCATGTCATGCAGCAGCGGTTCAAGGGTTCGCAGAACGTGGCTGTGGGCCTCGTGAAAGGTGAAGGACATATCCTCAAGATTGCGGCCAAGATCGGCCCGAAGCCGTGCGATTTCCTTGTCCTGGGCCGCAACCGCGTCATCCCAGCCGGCCGAGTAACCCTGCTCATAGGAGGCAAGCCGGGTTTCTTCGAGCTCTGCCTGTCCAAGCTCGACCCTCTGGTCGGTCATGTCGGTGAGTTCGAAGACCTCAAGCTGAACCCTGCGCGGCATCAGGCGCGCTCCTCTTCGCTGTCTTCCATCCAGCCCCGCAGTATCTCCACCGTTTCCTCCTGCCGTTCTGAAATCATCTGACGCAGGCGCGCAACGGGATCGGCCGCAGCGGCTGCGGCGTCGCGGTCGGAAACGACGGACAGGTTGGCCGGAACATAGTCGCCGTCATCGATCTCACCGGTCAGCGCCTCAGCCTTTCCCGGCGGCAAGCCGCGCACCGCAGGCGCTTCAAGCTCGGCCGGCCGCTGGCCGCGCGAGGACAGAATCGGCCGCACCACAAACAACCCGAGCACCAGACTGACAACTGCCAGAACAGCAAGCTGGGCGATGCTCATGATATCGAGCCCGGCGAGCAGCGAGCTGCCAGCCTCGGTCTGAACTGGCACGACCGGCTCAAAGCTCATCGACTTCAAAGTGATCACATCACCACGATCGGCATCGAAACCGACAGCGGCAGCCACCAGGTCGCGCAGGGCCGTCAGTTCGTCGTCGCTGCGCGGCTCGGTGGTAGACGCGCCCGCGGCATCCACCGAGGTGACACCGTCGACAAGGACGGCAACAGTCAACCGCTTGATAGCGCCCGGCGATTTCACGACCTCGCGTGTCGTCTCGGACACCTCGAAATTCGTGCGTTCACGGGTTTCGCTGTTCTGGCTCTGCGACGATCCGGCTGTCCCGTCGGCATCGCCGCTGGGCAAGTTAGACGCGACCGTGACCGCGGACGATCCACTGTCATTGGCCGAAGTCGTCCGCTCCTCGGTATCCGTCGAAATTACGACCCTGCCATCGGGATCGAAGCGGCGTTCAGTTATGGCTTCGCGTTCGGTCACGGTTTCCAGCGAAACCTCGACAATCGCATTGCCAAATCCGACCCGCGCCTCCAGCAACCGTTCGACATTGCGCCGCAGGGTTTCGGCGCGATCCTCGGCGGCCGGTCCGGTGGCTTCGTCCCCGGCCATCACCAGACCGCCTTCGCCGTCGATGACGGAGACATCATCGGGCGACATGCCGGCGATTGCCGATGAAACGAGGTATTTCAGGGCTTTTGCATGGGAGGGTGTGATCCCGCCGGCCGTTGTCGTCACCGTGACCGAGGCGGTGGGCCGCGCACGGTTGTGCAGGCCTTGCGCCCGCGTATCGGCAATATGGACGCGCGCCGCCCGGACCTGCGGCAGAGCCGAGATCGTGCGGGCCAACTCGCCCTCTTTCGCGCGGAGATAGGCGGCATCGAACATCTGTGATGTGGTGCCGAACCCGGAAAGCGTATCGAGCAGTTCGTAACCGGAACCGCTGTTGGCGGGCAGACCTTCGGCGGCGAGCGTCATCCTCAACTCGTCGCGCCGCGTCGCCTCGACATAGATCGCGGTGCCACGCACCTCGTAGACCGCAGCCCGCTGATCGAGCGCGGCAAGCACATCACCGGCGCGGTCACCGTCCAGACCGGCATAAAGGAGCGACATCGAGGGTTTCGTCGCCAAACCAGTCAGCGCGAGCACAGCCGCGAACATCGCGATCGTCGCGACGGCAACCGTCAGGCGGCGGCGCGGGTCGAGGTTCTGCCAAACGGCTGCCAGCTCTCGCACGGTATATCTCCCGATTGGGGCTTCTGCCCGTCGTACCCCGATGCTTCGCTGATTGCGCTTAACAATCGGTTAGTTTCCATCGGGTTATACCGGGGCAGGTGGTCAAACCCCGGAATCCTCATGTCTGAAGCAGAAGCACAACCCGAAGACATTCCGAAGAAGTCGAAGCTACCGCTCATCCTCGGGCTGATCCTGATGCTTGCGCTTGGCGGCGGGGGCTTCTTCGCCGTCTATTCGGGAATGGTTCTCGGCCATGGCGGCGACGACCATCCCGAAGAAGAAATCCATGTCGAGGCTCTGCCCGACATTGCCTTCGTGCCGATATCGCCGATGGTCATCTCGCTCGGCACTGAACCGTCGGGCCGCTATCTGCATTTCACCGCGCAACTGGAAGTGGCCAAGGCCCATGAGCCGGACATGGTTCTGCTGTTGCCCCGGGTCCTGGACGTTCTTAACGGGTATCTGCGCGCCGTGGAGGTGCGTGAGCTGGAAGATCCGACCGCGCTCGTCCGGCTCAGGGCGCAGATGCTGCGCCGTGTGCAGATGGTCGCTGGCGAGGGACGCGTCCGCGATGTTCTCGTAACCGAATTCGTGATCAACTAGGGCGGATAAGATGGCGCTGATTGCCGATATTCTCCTCGGGGCGGGCGCCATTGGCGCAGGTCTGTATTGCCTGGTCCTGTCGCGACGCCTCAAGGCGTTCAACCAGCTGGAAAACGGCATGGGAGGCGCCATCGCCGTTCTGTCGGCACAGGTCGACGATATGACCAAGGCACTGGAGACCGCGCGCGGCGCGGCGGGAGATTCGGCAAAGTCATTGCGCGAGATGACCGAGCGGGCCGAGGCCGCGGCGGCAAAGCTGGAGCTGATGCTGGCGACCCTGCACGACCTGCCGGAAACACCGGCTGCGGGCGGACAGCGTCTTCGTGTTGTGCGGCGGCGGCATCGCGGGGATGACCGGATGGAGGCTGCGGAATGACCGGAAAGGCGGCCAAGGTCAAACAGGCAAGGAAAGCTCGTCGGGCCAGCCGCGGCACGCTTGTCGTCATCGCAGTGCTGCTCGGCCTTTCTGGACTCATCCGGATCGGTTCGGGCGCGGTGCATGCGCTGACCAAGGAAGAGCCTGCGGTGCACACAGAGGACAGCGGAGCCTGCACCCCGGATGATGGCGCTCTTGCCATGCTGACCGATCTGCGTGCCCGCGAGGAACGCCTGTCCCGGCGCGAGGGGATGATCGCGGACCGCAGCCAGGCGCTGAATCTCGCCAAGGCCGAAATCGACAAAAAGCTCGCGGCCCTCGTTGCGGCCGAGGAGAAGCTCGCAGCAACGCTGACCCTCGCGGATGAGGCAGCTGATGCCGATGTGGCACGGCTGGTCGCGGTTTACGAAAAGATGAAGCCAAAGGATGCGGCGTCTCTATTCAGCGAGATGGACCCCGAATTCGCGGCCGGATTCCTCGCCCGGATGAAGCCCGACGCCGCAGCGCAGGTCATGGCCGGGCTTGAACCGAAAACCGCCTACACGATCAGCGTTCTTCTTGCGGGGCGTAACGCTGCCGCACCGAGAAATTAGGCCGAAGACGGAAAATTAAGGACTGTTTGCGAGGGTCGGGCCAAAGCGATGGCGCGAATGGAAGGAACGGCACATGGTCGGCATTATCGGCATCGCGATCATCTTCATTATGGTGTTCGGCGGCTATATGGCGGCTGGCGGCAAGCTCGGCATCATTCTGAAGGCACTGCCGTTCGAGATGATCATGATCGGCGGTGCCGCGACAGGCGCGTTCGTCCTGTCGAACGACGGTCCCGCAATCAAGCACACGCTGAAAGACGTGAAGAAGGTCTTCAAGGGCGCCCATTGGAAGCCGGACGATTACCGCGACCTGCTTTGCCTGCTTTTCGAGCTTATCCGTCTGGCAAAGCAGAACCCCGTTGCCGTCGAAGAGCATATCGAGAACCCGGAAGAATCGTCGATTTTCGGCAAGTACCCCAAGATACAGCATGACCATGCAGCCGTGGAGCTGATCTGCGACACGATGCGATCGGCCTCGATGAATTACGACGATCCGCATCAGGTCGAAGAGGTATTGGAAAAACAGCTGGATGCGAACCTGCATCACGCATTGCACTCTACGCACGCGTTGCAATCCATCGCCGACGGCCTGCCCGCGCTCGGCATCGTCGCGGCCGTGCTCGGCGTCATCAAGACGATGGGGTCAATTGACCAGCCGCCGGAAATTCTGGGCAAGATGATTGGCGGGGCGCTTGTCGGCACTTTCCTTGGCGTCTTCCTGGCCTATGGCCTTGTCGGCCCCTTCGCCGCGAAGCTGAAATCGGTGGTCGAGGAGGACAGCCATTTCTACAAGCTGATCCGCGAGGTGCTGGTCGCAAATCTTCACAATCATCCGGCCAATATCTGCATCGAGGTGGGCCGGCAGAATACGCCGCATCATTTCCGCCCCAGCTTTTCAACTCTGGAGGAAGCGCTGAAAGCGGCGAAATCGGACGCGGCATGACCAGTGGAGTCAAGAGCAAGGCTGTCCGGATCAGCGGAGTCCTTGCCGTTTCGATGATCTGCTTGGTCACTTATCGCCCCGCCGGGGCTGAGGCGCTACGTGTCAGATCGGGTGAACATAATGGGTTTACCCGTCTGGTGATCGACGGTGCGACCCGGCACGGCTGGACGATTGGCCGTCTCTCCGACGGGTATGAACTACGTCTTGGACAGAAGGGCACGACCTACGATACGTCACATGTATTCGCCATGATCACACGCAAGCGGATCGCTGATCTGGTCCCGGCAGAGCCAGCTGCACTGCACGTCGTGCTCGGCTGCGACTGTCACGCAAAGGCCTTCGCCACAGGGTCAGGCGCTCTGGTGATCGACATTGCCGATGGAGCGGCACCACCGGGATCACCGTTCGAGACACTGATGCAACCTGTGGCACTTCCGGCGCCGGCCTCGGCGATTCCATCGCCGCATCCGGACATCGTTGAACGAAATGACGGAGCGCCTGCCTGGTTGTTACCCGAAACCGATTTTCGCAAGCAGGCCGTCGCAGATCCCAGGCTGGCCTTTTTCTGGAAGGGTATAGAAGATATGCCCGAAAATGCCTTCAATGCAGAACCATTCGCGGCAGAGCCGGACCGTCAATCGGATGCGCCAGCCCCCGTTCTCCCCCCGTTGCCAGCATCGGAACCGATCACTCCTCACCCGTCGCCGGTCCTGCCGATCATTCCCGATCCCCGGGTCACGATGGCACAGGACGAATTGCTCAGGCAGCTTGGGCGGGCAGCGTCTCAGGGTCTGGTTGATTTCGACACGTCCCGGCTGCTCCTGCGCAGCCGGGGCAAAAGCATCGGTGCACCAAGTGCCGGTACCGCTGACGGCGCCAAAGCCCCCACGCAGATCGAAACCGATGCTTCGGTGATGAACGCCGAAACCAGTATCGATCGCGATGCGGTTTTCGCGGTGAAGCGCATGCCTGTGACGGCCGAAGGCGCGGCCTGTATACGTGCGGAAGAACTGGACATCGCAAGCTGGGGAGATGACCGTCCCGCCCCGCTCCAGATCGCCGACCGCAGAAAGACTTTGGTCGGAGAGTTCGACCGAGCTTCGCCGGAAGCCGTACTCGCCCTGTCTCGGCTTTACATCTACCTCGGTTTCGGCGCCGAGGCGATGGCGGTTCTGACCGCTTTTGACATAAAGCCGGAAATGGCCCGCAACTTGGAGGATATGGCGGTAATCGTCGATGGGGGCGTCCCGAAAGCGATACCTGACCTCGCGCATATGACCGATTGCGATACGCCGGCTGCCCTCTGGGCGGTTCTGGCATGGCCCGAAATCCCCGGCGGCACAGCGGTTGATCAGGGGGCCGTTCTGCTGGCCTTCTCCGCCCTGCCCCCGCATCTGCGACGGGATCTCGGGCCCGAGCTTTCAAACCGCTTGCTGGCGGTCGGTGCGGAATACGCTGCGCGGTCGGTCCGTGACGCCATTGCCCGCGTCAGCTTTGGAAACACTCCCACGCTGGATCTGATCGATGCCCGGCTCAACGTCGCCGGGGGCCACGCCGAAACCGCCGAACAACATGTCGACAGTTTGGCTCGCAGCAATGATCCTCTGGCCAATGACGCGCTGATCCTGACGGTCAGATCGAAGCTGGACCGGGGCCAAGCGGTCGACCGCAACCTCATAGAAAGCGTTGCCGCCCTTGCCTTCGAACGGCAGGACGGAACCGACGGCCCGGTTCTGAGCCAGCTTCACATCCTGTCGCTCGGGTCAAGCGGCGCACTTGCCGAAGCATTCGACGCCTTTGATCGGTGGCCAGGGCATCCGCCGGAGGAGATTCGCGCATCGACCGTACGGCAGCTTTTCACGATGCTCGCAGAAGACAAGGATGAGGCAGAGTTTCTGAGTCTCTATTACGCGCGGCACGCGTTGCTCGAAACTCATGTATCGGACGGCACGCTCCGGCTCGCGTTGGCCGCGCGGCTCTCAGCGGCAGGTTTTGCCGAGGAGGTCGCCGAGCTTCTCGCTGGTGAGGCGGGCCAGAGCGAACAGGGGCGCCACCTGTTGGCCGAGGCAGCGCTGGGGCGATTCGACCCGGACACAGCTCTCGCAAAACTCGATGGCCTGACGGACGAGGCTGCAAACGCGTTGCGTGCGCGCGCGCTTACAATGACTGGGAGTCATCGCCAGGCTGCGCAGGCTTTCGCAACCGCCGGTGAAGACGAGGCCGCGGCCCGCGCCGCTTGGAGAGGTGGAGATTGGGCGAATGTCGTTAAAAACGGACCCGATCCGATGCGTCAGGCGATCATGGAATTCGATTTGCTTCCCGCAGATCCTGCAAGCGTAGACGATAAACCCAGTACTGAAGGGGAACTGGCACAGGGTCGCATGTTGTTGAGTGACAGCCAGGCAATCCGCACGACGTTGACCGCACTTCTGGCCACGACCGAAGACGGCGGCTGATCGAAACCGGTTACCGAATCTAAAGGCCTGACCCCTAGCTTTGCCTTCGCACCGGCAAGAACTGCCACCGGAAGGTCAGAATGCCCGAACCGAACTTTGTTGCCCTTATCTGGACGGTCAAGCGGTCTGCCGCGATGCTTGCAGTGCTGTTGCTCCTCGCGGCGCCGACAAAATTGCACGCGCTGACGGACCATTCCCAGACCTGCGATCAGGTTGCAGCCGAAGCCGCGCGGCGCACCGGCGTACCGATTTCGGTCCTGAAAGCGATCACCAGAACCGAGACGGGACAGAAAAAGAACGGTGCGTTCAGGCCCTGGCCCTGGACGGTCAACATGGAAGGCAAGGGGGTCTGGTTCGACACCGAGGACGAGGCGCGGGCCTATGTCTACAAGGAATTCAAGCGCGGCGCCCGCAGCTTTGACGTGGGATGCTTCCAGATCAATTACAAATGGCACGGCAAGGCTTTCAGCTCCATTGACGAGATGTTCGACCCGCTGACAAACGCCCTCTACGCCGCCCGTTTTCTTGGCGAGCTTTATGCCGAACACGGCAACTGGGGCGGCGCGGCAGGCGCCTATCATTCCCGCACGCCTGAATTCGCGAACCGCTACAAGGTCCGGTTCGAAAAGTTCCGTGCCGCGCTCATGGCCGATGACGGACGGGAGATACCGGAAATCCCCGATATTGTCCGTGTCGCGAATGGCGGCGCGGATCAGGACGTGGGGCTGGCAGAGATTGTCAGGGTTAACACATATCCGCTGCTGCAGTCGGGTACAGCGGGTGAACTTGGTTCTCTGGTGCCCCTGGGCAATGGCGTTAGAGCCGGGCTGTTCGTGCGAGCCCATACATCGGGCGTGGTCAACTGATGCCGAAGGTGACACTGACCAACCTCTTCCAGCCGACCGTCCTGTTGGCGCTCGCGCTGATGGCGGTAATCGTCATGATGATCCTGCCGATGCCCGCCTGGGTGCTGGATATCGGGCTGGCTGCCTCCTTCGCTTTGGCCATCCTGATCTTTACGGTCACGCTCTTCATCGAACGACCACTCGATTTTTCCGCCTTCCCGACGATCCTGCTCGCCTCGCTGATGCTCCGTCTCTCGCTCAACGTATCGTCGACGAAACTGATCATCGGGCAGGGACATACCGGAACGAACGCCGCTGGCGACGTGATCGAGGGCTTTGCCATGTTCATCATGTCGGGTTCGGTCCTGATCGGGCTCGTCGTGTTCGGCGTCCTGTTGATCGTCAACTTCATCGTCATCACCAAGGGCGCGGGGCGGATGGCCGAGGTGGGCGCGCGCTTCGCGCTGGACGGTATGCCGGGCAAGCAGCTTGCGATCGACAGCGACATGAATGCGGGTGCCATCGACCATGCCGAGGCGAAGGCGCGGCGCGAGCGGGAACAGGCCGAGACGACCTTCTTCGGCTCGCTCGACGGTGCGTCGAAATTCGTCAAGGGCGATGCGGTGGCAGGCCTCCTGATTACGCTTCTAAACCTTGTGATGGGGCTCATCATCGGTGTCACCATGCACGGCATGCCGATTGCCCGCGCGGTTGAGACCTATGCGATCCTGACTGTCGGCGACGGGCTGGTCAGCCAGATTCCGGCCGTCATCATTTCCATCGCTTCAGCGCTTTTGCTGTCGCGTGGAGGAGCCAAAGGGACAGCCGACCTCGAATTATTCCGCCAGCTGGGGAAATATCCCCCGGCCCTGGCCACCGTGGCCTTCCTGATGGCCCTGTTCGCACTGGTGCCGGGGCTTCCCTTTCTGCCGTTTCTGGCCGGCGCGACCGTTCTGGGAGGCGCGGCCGAATATGTAAGACGCCTCGCGATCCGGCAGGAGACCGCACGCGCTGCAGCCGCAGCGCCGAATGCTGCGGCGCCAAGACGAAAATCCATGGGCGACATCCTCGACCTCGACGAGATCCACGTCGAATTCGCGCCGAACCTCGTCAGCATGGTTCTCGATCCCGCGACGGGGCTCGACGCGCGGATAGTGAACATGCGCAACCATGTCGCCTCCGCCTACGGGCTGATACTGCCGGAGATAAGGCTGACCGATGATGCGCTGCTGGAACGGGGCACCTACCGTATTCGGATTCAGGGCGTCGAACAGGCCCGTGACAGGCTGATGCCCGATCAGGTACTGGCGCTGCTGGCCGGGGGCGACGCTGGCGTCCCGACCGGGCAGGACGTTCGTGAACCTGTCTACGGCGCCCCGGCCCGCTGGATACCCTCATCGGCGCAGGAAGAGGCGGCGCTGGCGGGCGTTACCGTGGTCAATCCGACCGAGGTGCTCGCGACACATCTTCTGGAAGTCATCAAACGCAACTTCGCCCGACTTCTGACGCTGAGGGGCGTGCGTCGGCTGCTGGAGGAATGTACGAACCTCTCCGACCCGGCACGCGGTGAGGCCAACCGGCGGCTGCTGGATGAGCTCGTGCCGGACAAGGTGCCGGTTGATCTGCTTTTGACCGTACTCCGTCTGCTACTCGAGGAACGGGTATCCATCCGCAACCTGCCCCTGATTCTCGAGGCCATTGCCGAGGGGCGCGGGATGGGCAGCCCAGAGGTGATCTGCGAACATGTCCGCCGCCGCCTTGGTTTTCAGCTTGTCGCCGAGATCCGCCGCGATGATGGGTCGGTGCCGCTTCTGCAGCTCGCGCCGGAATGGGAAGACACCTTTACGGCGCATCAGATCGACGGCGAACGCGGCCAGACCGATGTCGCGCTGCCACCCGAGAAATTCAACCGGCTGGCCATGAACATCGCCGAAAAGATCGGCAACGCGGGCGAGAAGGGCCTGTTTCCGGCCATAATCACATCGTCCCGCCGGCGGCGCTTTCTTAAGACCGTTCTCTGCGCCAAGGGGATCAGCGCCCCGGTGCTGTCTTTCGACGAGATCGGCTACGACGCCAGACCGTCCATCGTCGGGCTGGTGCCGGTTTGACTGCGCTCCTTCACATTCTTCTTGAGGCGGCGCAATCTGTCGGTCTGATCGGTTTCATCGTCTTCCTGCGCATCGGCTCGGCGATGGCGGTCCTGCCCGGTTATGGTGAGCGATCGGTGCCGGTGCGGGTCAAGCTCGTCCTCGCGCTGGCCTTCACCGTAATCATTGCGCCCGCGGTGTCCGGATCTGTCGCGCCGCTCGTCATGGAACCGGGCACCGTTCTGACCTGCATCGCGACCGAAAGCCTGATTGGCTTGGCAATGGGGCTCGTGCTCCGGCTCATGGTGCTCGCCCTTGAAATGGCGGGGGCAATGGCAGCGCAGTCGACCTCTCTGTCGCAGCTCTTCGGCACGGGAGGAGAGCCGATGCCCTCCATGTCGCATCTGCTCGTGGCAGGTGGGCTTGCGCTCGCAATGATAGCAGGACTGCATGTGCGATTGGCCGAGGTGCTGATCCTCTCCTACGACGCTCTGCCACCCGGCGCTTTTCCGGACGCGGCCGCGATCCGGGGCTGGGGGATCGGCCATATCGCGCGGGCCTTCGCGCGGGCCTTCAGCCTCGCCGCACCCTTCGTGATGGCGGCGCTGATCTACAACCTCGCACTCGGCGCCATCAACCGGGCCATGCCGCAACTGATGGTGGCCTTCGTCGGCGCCCCCGCCCTGACCGCAGGTGCGCTGGTTCTTTTCGCGGTTGCCGCCCCGGCCGGGCTCGCGATCTGGAATGGAGGCCTGATCGATGTTCTGGCCGACCCGTTTGGAACCGCGCGATGAGTGGTGACGACAGCGGCGAAAAGGAACATGAAGCCACACAGAAGAAACTGGACGATGCGAGGGCACGGGGTGAGGTCGTGCGTTCGGCCGAACTCGCCGTCGCTGCCGGTTACGGCGGACTGCTGATTGCTGCGACAGGAATCGGAGCAGTGGCATTGCGGGCCTTAGGTGATAGCGCCTTGGCGATGCTGGACCGCGCCGACGCGCTGGCGCAGGCGATGCTGGGTGGCGGTGCCTCGGTCGCCGGTTGGACCATAGTTGTTGCGGTTACGCCGGTACTGCCTTTCTTTGCCGGACCGGCGATTGCCGTTATCTGCATACTTTTCGCACAGCGCGCGTGGGTCTTCGCCCCCGAAAAGCTGATGCCGAAATTGTCGCGCATCGACCCCGTCGCCAATGCGCGTCACAAATTCGGCCGAAGTGGCTTATTCGAGTTTGCCAAGAGCACCGTGAAGCTGGTTCTGATCGCGGTGCTTCTGGGAATGTTCCTGACCGCGCGCCTGCCGCGTATCCTGATGGCGCAGGGCATCGATCCGGGGCTGACCGTCGCCGATCTCTTGCGGATGATCGTCGAGTTCCTGTTCCTGCTCTTTCTCATCGCCGCCACTCTGGGTGCTATCGACTATCTCTGGCAGCGGCATGAGCATCTGCGTACAAATCGCATGTCGCGGCAGGAACTGATGGATGAGCTGAAGCAATCCGAAGGCGACCCCCATATGCGTGGCCAACGGCGGCAGCGTGCCGAGGCCATTGCGATGAACCGGATGCTGGCGGATGTGCCGAAATCCGACGTCGTCATCGTCAACCCGTCCCACTACGCCGTTGCGTTGCAGTGGGACAGGGCAAGCGGACAGGCGCCCGTCTGTGTCGCAAAGGGCGTCGATGAGATCGCGGCGCGCATCCGGGAAGCTGCGGCAATGGCCGGTATTCCCATTCATTCCGATCCGCCAACCGCGCGTGCCCTTCATGCCACAATCGAGATTGGTCGTGAGATCCGCCCCGAACACTATGCCCCCGTCGCCGCCGCGATCCGCTTCGCCGAGCGGATGCGTCAGCGCGCCCGCGAACGGAAGGGCGGATGATGGATGTGAAACGGCTTTCAGTGCTGGTCCGCCTTGCCGCCGCGAAGAAGGAGGCGGATCTGATAGCGCTCAGCCGTGCAGGGGAGGAGCGAGCCGCAATCGAGACCCGGCTGAGCAATCTGGATGCTGTCGCGCAGGCGGCGAGGGACGCTGCCATTTCCGCCCGCGACGCTGTAACGCCAGCTACCGGGGCTGCGTTCGCCAGGTACGTTACGCATGAGCGGGCAAGGCTCGACACAGCTATGTCGCATGCCGCAGAGATCTGGCATGCCCGGCGAGAGGCCGCAGCCCAGTCGTTCGGCAGCTGCGAGGCATTGCGTCAGTTACACGAAGAGCTTGTTCGCAGGAACACCGCAGCACGGGTCAGACGGCACCGGGACGGGGTATGACCGTTCCCTGACTCGCGCAAAGAGCCAGCGTCAGCCGTCCTGTCGCACGATGTCGACAATCAGCACATCGGACACGACCGCGCCCATCGTCTTTCGCGCAACCTCCAAAAGGCCGCTGCGCAGAACATCCATCTTGTTCGACTGTGTGAACGCGCCTTCGAACCCGCCCGCATTGGCATGATCAAACAGGACCTGAAGAAAGACATCGCGGAGTTTTGGCTCCCGCAGAAAGACCGCCTCTGAATTGCCAACAGCGACTTCCAGGCTGATCGACAGGATCACCAGCGCCGCGACATTGCCGTCCTCGACGACAGGCACGACGAACTGGTTGTTCAGTTTGACATAATCATACAGCGGCGGTTCATCGTCGGCTGTCTCCGCCGCATGGCTTTCATCCATCTCGGCATCATGTGTGCCGGCGTCACCGCAGGGGTTAATCTCCACCATCTCTTCGGGCGCCGGACGCAGGAGGAATCCCGCGCCACCGCCGAGCCCAAGGCCAAGCAGGGCAAGAATGACCGGAGTGAGCTTGCGCATCGCTACCTCTCAGAACGGCAGGATGATATCGGCGACCTGCTGGCCGTATCTGGGCTGTTGAACATCCGTGATTTGGCCGCGCCCGCCATAGGAAATGCGCGCTCCCGCGATCTTGTCGTAGGTAATCTCATTCTGACGCGAGATGTCCTCTGGTCGGACGAAACCCTGAACGATCAGTTCGCGGACCTCGAAATTCACCCGAACCTCCTGCGATCCAAGAATGCGCAGAACACCATTTGGAAGCGTCTCGACGATCGTGGCCGCAACCCGCAGGGTGAGCTTTTCCTTTCGCGCAACCGAACCGTCGCCCTGATAGTTCGACGACGAATTCGTCCCGACAGCGTTTGCCATACTGGCTCCGCCAGGCAGTTGCGAATCGATCCGTTGAGGGATGCCCAGAAGATGGGGGATGCCCATCGCATCGGAGGAAGAACGTGACCGGCCCGTCGAATTCGAAATCTCCGCCTTGTCGTCGATCTCGATGACGACAGTCAGGATGTCACCGCGTTGCCCGGCGCGGCGGTCGCCGAGAAGCGAGCCCCGCGATCCGGACCAAAGCGATGCCCCATTGGTCACGTGCCGCGAACCCATGCCGACCGGCAGGCCGGTCGTTGTCATGGCGTAATATTCGTTGCCATTCTCGACCGGTGTGAAGGCCGGCGCCTTGCCGACGTTTTCCAACCGCGAACACCCTGCCAACACGAGCACGGCCATCAGGAGGATCCCCAATCTCATTTCTTTCTCCCCGTTACCGGTCGCCCATGACCCGGACCGACCCATCTGCGGCGACGATGCCCGAAACGGTGGTACGGGAGGCGGTGTTCATGACGCGAATGCTGTCACCCGGCCCGCCGCGCCCAAGCGCGCGGGCCTCGGCGATGATGGTGAGCGGCCCAGCAACGTAGCTGAGCACCACAATCTGGTTACGCTCCACAATCGCGGGCGGCCCAAGATCGGCGGGCCGGATCGGGCGGCCTTGATAAATCGCGACCCGGGTTTCAAGACCGATCACCTCTGCCAGATCAGTGGCGGTGCCCGGAACCGTGCCGGTGGCGACGGTCAGATCGTCGGGCGTGAGGATGGTCTGGGCGCGCAGAGTCCGGGCCGCAAGGAGTGTCTCTGCCGCGACAGGAAACGCCCAGATAACGAACAGGGCAACCGCAAGCCGCATCACCGCACCTGCGTTGTCGCGCCGAGCATCTGGTCGGCGGCGGTGATGACCTTGGCGTTCAGCTCATATCCCCGCTGCGCCTCGATCAGGTCGGTGATCTCACGCACCGCATCGACGGAACTGTCCTCCAGAAAGCCTTGCCGAAGTGTGCCGAGCCCATCTTCGCCCGGCGCGGCAATGGCAGCGGGGCCGGAGGCGGAGGTCTCCAGGAACAGGTTCGACCCGATCGCCTCCAGCCCCTTTTCATTGACGAAACCGGCCAGAGTGAGCTGCCCCAGAAGCTCGGGCTGCACCCGGTCTGAAAAATAGGCATAGACCTCTCCCGACGCATTGATCGACAGCGATCTCGTATCCGAGGGGATCGTGATCCCCGGTGCCACCTGATATCCGTCGGACGTTACGATCAGCCCCTCACCCGTCCGTTTCAATGCCCCGTCGCGGGTATAGGCCGAGAGGCCGGACGGAAGCGTCACTTCCAGATAACCCAGCCCCTCAATAGCGACATCCAGATCACCACCCGAGGCCGACAGAGACCCCTGCGCGACGTTGACCGTGACGGCTGCGGGCCGGACGCCCAAACCGACCTGCACGCCGGTCGGAACGATTGTGCCATCGCTCGCATTGAGCGTGCCGGGTCGCGTGAGTTGCTGATAGTGAAGATCGGCAAACTCCGCGCGGCGGGCGTTGTAGCCGGTTGTCGACATGTTCGCGAGGTTGTTGGAGATGACATCAACCCGCATCTGCTGGGAACTCATTCCGGTGGCGGCAATCTGTAAGGCGCGCATCTGTCTCTCCTTCAGGTCCGGCCAAGGGTCTGGATGACGGAGCGGATCCGCTGATCCTCGGCATCGAGAAAGCCCTGCCCCATCTCATAGGCGCGCTGCACCTCGATCATGCGGGCAATCTCGGCCACCGGGTTGACGTTCGAATTCTCCAGAAACCCCTGAAACATGGTGCCGCCCTCGAAAGGCTCTATCCCCGCTTCGGCGGCAAAACGGGTGCCGCCTGTGTGGACAAGGCCGTTGGGGTCAGCCGGTATGAAAAGACCGACCTGCCCGATCGGATCGCCACCTGCCGAGATCGTGCCATCGGTCGCGATGGAAACCGCGCCGGCATCGGTCGGCACGAACACAGGCGCGCCGCCGAGGTCCAGAAGCCGGTGGCCATCCGGCGTCATTAACTCCCCCTCGGGCGAGGGCGTGAAGGCGCCCGCACGGGTCAACCGGTTGCCCTCGGGCGTCTGGATCTGAAAGAACCCCTCACCCTCGATGGCAAGGTCGAAGCTGCCGCCGGTCTGCACCATTGCGCCCTGCGCGAGGTTGACGATGCGCCCCTCGGCCGAGGCCATCGACAGCGACGGTTCCGCCCCTTCCAGATCGGCAACATGTTCGGCGAAGATCACGCCTTCTTTACGGAATCCTGTGGTGGAGAGGTTGGCGATGTTGTTCGCGACCGCCCGCATTTCGGCCATCAGGCCTGCCTGCCGGTTCAGCGTGGTGTAGGTTGCGTTATCCATGCCCTAATACCCCGCGATCAGCGGCACGATGCGGTCGGTGAAGAACGTGACCAGCATGCCCGACATGAAGGTCATGGAGACCCAGAAGACAGCGATCATCGCACCCACCTTCGGGACGAAGGTCAGCGTCATTTCCTGCACCGAGGTCAGCGCTTGAAAAAGGCCGATCACGACCCCCATGATCAGGGCGACCGTCAGAAGCGGCGCCGAGATCACGACCGCAATCCACAAGCCCTGCCGCATTGTGTCGAAAAATACCGCCTCTTCCATGATCAGACCGGCATCCTGAGGATTTCCTGATAGGCCTCGACAACCTTGTCGCGCAGCGTGACCGCGGTTTCGACCGCAAGCTCGCTTGCCGCCAAAGCCTCGACCAGCGCATGCGGGTCGGCCCCTCCGGTCATTGCCGCCTTTGCGGTCTCCTCGCCTGCTTTCAGCGTCCTGGCGAAGTCATCCGCCAGCGCCGAGAAGGCAGACCCGGCCCCGGCTGGCCCCGTCGCGTTCGGCGCGGGTTGGGTTGCCGGCCGGGCCTGCGCATAGGTCTGCGCGGCGAAAGAGGTTCTCACGTCCATTCTGGACCTCCTCTCGTCTAACGGCGCAGGAGGTCGAGCAGGCTGGCCGACATTTGCCGGGTCTGATCGAACATCCTGAGATTCGCCTCGTAGCTGCGCTGCGCTTCGCGCGCGTCAGCGATTTCGACCACCAGATCGACATTCGAGCCGTCATAGTAGCCGTTCTGATCGGCCATCGGATGACCGGGATCGAGAATCCGCGTCAGCTCCCGCCGGTCGAGCTTCACATCCCCCAGCCGCACTGCGCCGGTGGCCTGACCGCCCTCCATCACCGCCTCGAACGCGGTGGTCTTGCGGTGGTAGCCGGGCGTATCGGCATTGGCGATATTCTCGGACACATGCCGGAGCCGCATTGCCTGCGCTTCCATCCCGCTGGCGGCCACCGAGAGGCTTTGGCTGAAATCACTCATCTGTCACTCCCCCTCAACGGCGCCCGAGCGAGGCGCGCAGTATCGCCAGCGACTTGCCATAGATCGCCAACGCCATGTCATGGTCGCGCCTGACATCGGCGGCCTTGACCATCTCGGTCTCCAGCGACACCGAATTGCCGTTCGGCGACAGCGCCCCCTGATGCGGACGCTCAACGGCCGTGTAGTTTTGCGGCGTGACGGGCGCGCCCAGATGACCGGCGCGGGTCCGGCGCATTCCGCCTGCCTCCTGCGCCCGGTAGGACTCGGCGAAATCGGGAAGGTCCTGCGCCCGGTAACCGGGCGTGTCAGCATTCGCCACGTTCCGGGCGATGGCCGATTGCCGTTCCGCCGCATGGGCGGCGAGCGACGAGGCGAGCGTGAGCACCTCTGGTTTCTCGAACATCGGGGCTTCTCCTCCGAGCTTTCAATCAAGCCTTAACTGCGATTCGTTTAGAAACGGTTGCAGAACAAAAGGAGGCCAGAATGGCTGCGATCGGATTGGACCTGCTGCGCGCTGAAATCGGCGGATGCGCGGCGGCGCACCGGCTGGGACGGGTGACCGAGGTCGGGCGCGGGGTGCTGAAGGTCGTGGGAGTCGCTGAGGACTGGCGGCTGGGCGACCGGGTGCGGCTGGCCGACGGCGCGCGGATTGGGGGCGAGGTCGTGGCGCTTGACGCAGGCGCGGTCACGGTCCTGGCAGACGGGCCCGCCGATGGCGTCCGCCTGGGCGACCGGGTAGAGCATCTGGGCGCGGGCGGGCTGGCCCCGGACGACAGCTGGATCGGTCGCATTGTCGATCCGTTCGGCCATCCGCTCGACGGGCGGCCGCTGATGCGGGGGGGCACGGACCGGCCACTGAAAGCCGCGCCGCCCCCACCCGCCGCGCGCGGACGGCTGGGCGCGCGGATGGAAACCGGGGTCGCGGTCTTCAACACGCTCCTGCCCCTCGTGCGCGGTCAGCGGATCGGCCTCTTCGCCGGGTCCGGCGTCGGCAAGTCGTCGCTTCTGGGCAAACTCGCGCGTGGGGTCGCGGCCGATATCACGGTGATCGCGCTGATCGGCGAACGCGGGCGGGAGTTGCGTGAATTTGTCGAGGGGGTGCTGGGCCCCGAGGGCATGGCGCGCAGCGTAGTCATTGCCGCCACCTCGGATCAGTCGCCGCTGATCCGCCGCCGCGCCGCCTGGGCGGCAATGACGGTGGCCGAGTATTTTCGCGACAAGGGCCTTCAGGTGCTCTTCCTCGCCGATTCCGTTACCCGCTTCGCCGAAGCCCATCGCGAGGTCGCGCTGGCGGCGGGCGAACCGCCCTCACTGCGTGGCTTCCCGCCCTCCACCTCGCATCTGATCATGTCGCTTGCCGAACGCGCCGGGCCCGGCCCGGACGGGGCGGGCGATATCACGGCGGTCTTTTCGGTGCTGGTCGCCGGGTCCGACATGGACGAACCGGTGGCCGACATCCTGCGCGGCGTGCTTGATGGCCATGTGGTCATGGAACGCGAGATTGCCGAACGCGGGCGCTATCCGGCGATCAACCTTCTGCGCTCCGTCTCGCGCTCGCTGCCCCACGCGGCGAGCGAGGCCGAGAATGCGCTGATCGCGGGGGCGCGGCGGCTGCTTGGCGCCTATGACCGGGCCGAGATGATGATTCAGGCCGGTCTTTACGTGAAAGGTTCCGACACGCTCATTGATGCGGCGATGCGGGTCTGGCCCGCGCTGGATGCGTTTCTGGCCGAGGATGCGCCGGAGGGCATCGCCGCAAGTTTCGCCCGTCTGTCGGAAATTCTTGCCATTGCGGGTGAACCGGGCGGGTGACACGATTCGGGTGTGAAGAGGAGGCGTCGCCTTACAACTGATCCGGTCGGATAGTCATACAAGCCGGGACAGCATACCGCCGCGATTGGCCGCCGATTGCAGCAGCGTCAGGGCCGCTGAGGATGACGAGTAACCGGCCCCGACCTGCGTTTCTGCCCGCAGAAGGAAAAGCCGGACCAGATCTTCGACCGTTTCCGGGTCTGAGAAGTCTGAGATGTCGCTGGAGCCCAGAAGCTGCTCGGCCTTGTCCTTCAGCGCGACAAGCTGCTGGTCAAGGTCGATCGCAGCAAAGGCCGAGGGCAGGCCCAGGGCGGTCTGGAACACCTCGCGCAGGGGGGCGGAGCCGAGCACCGCGAACCACTTGGCGTCCACCGACTGATTGCGCCCGGCGATCACCGCCAGTTCGCGTTCTGCATTCATCGCCAGGCGCATCTGGTAGTTCGACTGGCCGACCGCCTCTTCGAACCTACTTGTCTTGTACGACGACAGGATCTTGTCGGCGAAATCCGACAACTGCGTCCGCGGTGTTGCGAAATCGCCGAACCCGAAGGCCTTGGAGAAATCCAGATAGCGCTTGTCCGCCAACTTGTTGGCCAGAGCCTTTGTGTCCAGCGTGCCGTCCTCCAGCACCTTGCGGATGAAATACTTGTTGTTGATATCGTCCGAAAGGCCGAAGGCCCCCAGCGCGACCGACAGAAGCCTGCGATCCGCGACCAGATCCTCCGCCGTCCGGATCGAGCCGATCCTTTCGCGGAAATAGGCGTCATCGCGCTGGATCTGGCGGCTGGCGACAAAGGCCTCTTTCTGCGCATCTCGGGTGCGGGCCAGAAACTTCCAGCCCGCATAGCCGCCAAACGGAACGACCGGCGAATAGGTCATGACCGGTGGGCGAGCAGCCTCGCCTCGCGCGGTAATAGCGCCCTGAGCGCCTTCATCGCCTGATAGAACTGGTTTTCGACCACCGCTGCCGTCGCCGCATTCAGCTGCGCCCGGCTGTCGGTATCGGTCAGAGCCTGACTCAACTGCTCAATCCCGCGCATGATCTGGTGACGCGCCTCTTCGGGATCGGCATCGCCCGACAGGACAAGCTGGGTGATGTAGCACACGCGGCGAGCCGGTGTATTGACCTCTTCAGGATGGATCGCATCCCGCAGGCGCAGGATGTTGGCATTCGGTGTCATGATCGCCAGCCGCGACCGCTTGTCGCCGTTCTCGATTACCGCGCCGTTGATCAATACGCGTTCGCGTGGTGCGAGTTTCAGCACCAGCCCGGTCATGTCGCTTCTCCCGTACCTCTGAGCCCGCGCATCACTGCTGTGTTGATGTCGATCAGGACGTCTGCCCCAGCCTCACCCGCAAGGATACGCCGGGTCTGGTGCGTCGTGAATTCGGCGAGATAGAAGATCTGGGCGCGAAGGCCGGCGGGCAGTTCGTTGGTCTCGATCGCCACATCGGCGGCAAGAGCGGTCCAGAGCGCTCGGTTGTCGTGCAGCGCCTGCACGAGCGCATTGAAATCGCCGTCACCCTGTGCCGCGGATATGAGCCGATGGGTCACCTGCGCGAAAACCTCATATTCAGTTCCGCGTCCGGTTCTGGTGGAGATGGTGGTGCCGGAATAGGCCGTTTTGGCCATGAGTTGAGCGTTCACTTGAATACCTTCCAATGACGGTTTTCGTCAGTTGCGGCTTTGCCGTGGAAGACCGGGGCGGTTTAAGACCGCCCCGGTCGATGGCGTTAGCGGAACAGAGACAGGACGTTCTGCGGTGCCTGGTTGGCGATCGAGAGCGACTGGATGCCCAACTGCTGCTGCACCTGAAGCGCCTGAAGTCGGGCCGAGGCCTCTTCCATATCAGCGTCCACCATGGCGCCGATACCGACCTTCAGCGCGTCGGACAGTTTGCCGACAAAGTCGCTCTGGATCGAAATGCGCTTGCCCGCCGAACCAAACTCCGCGGCTGCGTCGATACCTGTCTGGATCAGCGTTTCGATATTGCCAAGCGCGGTCGCCGCACCGGCGGAGGTCGACACGTCGACCGTCGACAAAAGGCCAAGTCCGCCCGAACCGGCATTCTTGAACTGGCCGGACACGGTAAGGTCAACTACGCCGGTATTGGTAAAGACCAGTTCGCCTGCATTGGCGCTGTCATAGTCAACCGTCAGACCGGCAATGCCGAGTGAGTCGATGGCGTTTTTCAGCCCAACCGCGACGAGGTCATCGGTCGAAGAGGCCGCGACGAGGTCATTAGCCGTGACAGTGTAGCTCGCCGTCTTGTTGCCGATGGAGATCGAAACCTGATCGCCAGCTGTCCAGGTGCCGGCATTGGCGATGGTAATGTCGTCGGTGCCGGTCGTGGCATCGAGCGTCGTCACGAAGGTATCGCCCGCCGCCGAGATAGTGCCCGCTGTCGAGGCCGAGTAGACATCCGATGCAACGTAGCCGCCAGTCGAGAGGTCTTGCGCCGTGACCGTGATCGACGAAGTATTGACCGTACCATTCGCCTGCCGGTCCAACGAGGCAAGCACATCCACCGTGCTTTGCGTACCGTTGACGAGGTTCAGGCCGTTGAACTGCGCCGCACCGACCACTGAGTTGATCTGATCGCGAAGCGCCACGATATCGGTCTGGATCTTCGCCCGGTCAACATTGTCTTCCTGCGCAGCAACGATCTTGCCTTTGATTTCGGTCATCAGGTCGGTGACGGTTTCGGCCGCCTGACGGGCAACAGCGACAGTAGATTCGCCCAGCGCGAGGCTGTCCGAGATTCCCTTGAAACCTTTCACATCTGCTTCCATCACCTTTGAAATGGCCCAGACCGCCGCATTGTCCTTGGCCGAGGCCACGGATTTGCCGGTCGAAATCTCGTCCTGGGTCTTCGAGAGATTCATGTTGATGCTGCGGAGCGTTTGCAGCGCCACCATGGAGCTGGAGTTGGTCAGAATGCTTGACATGTTTGCGTCCTTTGCTGAAACGGCGCTTTGCGCCGGATATCTGAAGCCGCATCTGGCGGCACCGGTGGCGTTCTGACCGATGCGGCGTCCGGAGGATTCCCCGCCGCGCCATCCTTTCGCGGATGCAAGGCCGACCTTGGCGACCATGTTCTAATAGTTTGCTAAGGTGATCCGCTTATTGTCGTAATATTTCCAAAAATTTTTAGATAATTACGCGCGGCGCTCGATCTGTCCCTTGACATAGGACACCGAAGACTGCCGCCCGCGGCTGTCATAGGTTCTGAGTTCACTGGCAATGCCCGCGATTTCTTTCATCCGTCCGGCACCAGCCTGAACGCCAAGCATGACCGCGCCAAGCAGGTGCCGGTTTTCTTCCGCCCGGCGCTTCAGCTTTTCAATCGCCGCCCCGCTCTCTTCGGCCGGATGTCGGGCAAGTTGATCCAGATAGTCGCCCATCGGCCCAGACAACGATGACAGGGCAGAGATATCGCCACAGCAAATCGCCGCTTTCTGCCGGATCAGAAGATCATTCAGCGCCTTGATCGGAGAACCCGTGTCAGCCCCCATCGTCCACCCTCCGTTTCACCGCATTGAAAACGCTTTCTGCTAGGCCGATTCCGCCGTTCCGGGCCATTTCCCCGGCCTGTTCCCGACGCAGGAACGAGGCGAACTGCTCCTCGCCAATGCCGCCGCCGAAACCATCGTGCGCTTCACCAAGGCCCGCCGACTTCAGCATTTCAGCCAGAAACTGCGCCTCCATCTCCTGCGCCGCAGCACGCAGGGCCTTGTCCTTTGCGTCGGGCGACGAGGGGGTAGTTGTGAGTTTGGTCATGATTTCGGTCATCGGATCGTTCCAATTGCGGGCACTTTCCAGAACGATCCCCGATCGAGGTAAAGAAGCGGTAACCCTGAACGGGGATGCTGGGCGGGACACAGGCAGAAGTCGTAGACCCATGGACCTATTTCCCTTTCTCGCACCGTCGCGGCCCGGCGCGCCGTCGGTTGGTGCCCAACTGACGGCGGATAGCAATGCCACCGCCCAAGGGCTGGTTGGCAATCTTGCAGCCTTTCTGGCGGTTTTTGTGGTCCGCATTCCTGAAAAAGGGGGCAGCGATGGCCACACCTCGATGACAGACGCACCCATGGGCGACATTGCCGGAAGGACATTTCTTACCGCCAGCGAGGGGTCGGACGCGGCGGAGAGCGATGCGACCGAAGATGGCGCATCGACTGAACCGGCCGCGGCAATGCCGACCGTCACGGTCGCGCCCGCAATCGCCCCTGCGCAGGTCGTCGAATCCAGTTTACCCGAAGCGCGTGATAAGTCCGCCCCGTCGATGACACCACAAGACCACACTGTACCCGAGGGCACTGCTCTGGGGCAGCCGGTTCGGCCCGGTCAGTGGAGCTTGTCTATGCCACCGGTGCCCGCCCTGCCGCGGCGAGGCGATGAACGAACCGTCAGGCGGACGGACAGTTTCGCTTTGAGCCCCGGCGCGGTTGCGCATGCTGACGGCGACCGCAAGCCGGGTCGCAATGGCCCGGTGCCGAACGCGACGGCCGCATCGGAGGAGCGTCCACCTGATACGGGTGTCGCACCAGATTCCCGGGCGTTGGCCCGAGCGGATGCGACGGTGATGATCAGGCGCGCAACTCAGGATGCAGACATGGGCCCGGCGGCGGTCAAGCACAGCCCTTCGGGCGCGCCTTCGGCCGCGCCAAGGGCGACGGAACCCGCACCGGCCGTGACGATGCCCCTCCCCGCCAGTTCAGCAACATCCATAGCCGCGGATGCAGTATTGCAGTCGCGCCCGATCCAGATCGGCCAGGCTCCTCCGGTCGACGCGCGGGTGGATGCACCGAGCAATATCAGGCCTCTGGCGCGCCCAGATCCGTCTTTGGCGCCAGCTGGACAGGGCCGCGTTTCGAAAGATGAACAGGCAATTGAGCATAGCGCGGACAGCGCACCGCATTTCTCGAAACCGGACCGAATGGTCGCCGCCGCGCCCTTCAACGTCCAGGCGCCTGAGACTATCCGTGACGAATCCGAACTCGCGTCAGGGCCGAACAAAACGGGTCGGCGGGATAGCCCCGCCGCGCTTGAGGGCGCGCGACCGTCCTGTGCCTTGGTTGCGGAAACCATCAGCCGTCCGGTGCCGTCTCTGGAAATCGAAACAGGTTCAGCGCCGCTGGCTGATGTGTCTGCAATCACCGCATCGCCCGACACCGGACAAACGCCGCGCGCAGAGCACCGGACGGCGTCCGTGACGCAGACACTGCCGCAGGGGTTGGGCCACCGTCTGGCCGAAACTGTCGCCACGTTTCCAGATAGGCCGGTGGAGGTGACGCTGTCGCCGGAGGAACTTGGTCGGGTACGGATGTCGCTTGCCACCCATGACGGCGCACTGACCATGAACGTGGTCGCCGACCGGCCCGAAACGCTCGACCTTTTGCGTCGCAATATTGATCAGTTGGCTCAGGACTTCCGCGACCTCGGCTTCCGCGACCTCAGCTTCAGCTTCGGCGACAGGTCCGCCGGGCAGTCGCCAGAACACTTGCCGGAGGATACCGCCACCGAAACCGAATCCGAGACCATTACACTCCATCAACCCGCCCGGCATCCGCATCTGACCGCGACGCTACCAGAGGGCGGACTGGATCTGAGACTCTAGAAGGGAGAAAACCATGGTTACCGTGACCGCTGCGGGCACAGCCCAGAACAGTCAAAGCCCCGCCAGATCCGCAGACGCGCGAGGCAGCATGATCAGCAGCGATTTCCAGACCTTCCTTCTGATGCTGACCACGCAAATCCAGAATCAGGACCCGCTTAACCCTATGGAAAGCACGGAATTCGCGCAGCAACTCGCGACCTTTTCGGGCGTTGAGCAGCAAGTGAAGACGAATACTTTGTTGGAAACCCTCTCCGACAAACTCGGCCTTTCCGGCATTGCCCAGCTTGCCCCCTGGGTCGGGATGGAGGCGCGGGTGGATGCGCCGGTCATGTTCGACGGTGCGCCGCTAACGCTTTACCCAGTCCCCGATGCCTCTGCGGATCAGGCCGTGCTGGTCGTCAACGACGCGAATGGCAGGGAAGTGATGCGGTCGCCTGCGGCGGTGTCTTCGGCACCCGTTGATTGGGCGGGAACGGATGCATCGGGTTCGCCGCTGCCATCCGGCGCATATTCCTTTACCCTTGAGAGTTATAGTGGCGGCGAATTGATCGGAACGACCGCGATTCAAACATATGGAAAGATAACCGAGGTGCGGAATGGAGTTTCCGGCCCCGAGGTCGTGCTGGAAGGCGGTTCGGTCATCACCACGTCAGACATCGCAGCTCTTCGTGCGGCATCGGGGTGAGGATCAGAACCAGTAGACTGCCGTCATGGCCAGTCCGGCAAGACCTGCACCAAGGCCGACGAGTGCGAGCGCCCGGAGCTTTGAGGGTTTTTCTGCGGGCTTTGCCTCTTCCGTCTGCCGGATCAGAAGCGCCTCGGCCAGTTGCGGCAGGCGGGGTCCAAACCGGCTGACAACCTGCGCCGTGCGGATCAGATCGCGGACAAGGGCCTTGGGGCCGATGTTTTCGCGGATGTAGCGCTCCACCACCGGCTTCGCGACCTGCCAGATATTGATGTTGGGGTTGAGCGAGCGGGCCACGCCCTCTACCACCACCATCGTGCGTTGCAACAGGATCAGCTCAGTCCGCGTCTGCATGCCAAACCGCTCGGTCACCTCGAACAGATAGGACAGCAGCCGCGCCATCGAGATGCGGGTTGCATCCATGCCGAATATCGGCTCGCCCACGGCACGCAAGGCGCGGGCAAACTCATCCACGTCACGATCGCGGGGCACATAGCCTGCCTCGAAATGCACCTCGGCCACACGCCGGTAATCGCGGCGGATGAAGCCGATCAGAATCTCGGCATAGACGCGGCGGGTGTACTCGTCGATATGGCCCATGATGCCGAAGTCATAGGCGACGATGTCCCCATTCGGCGCGACCTTCAGGTTGCCCTGATGCATATCGGCATGGAAATAGCCGTCCCGAAGCGCATGGCTGAGGAAAAGCTGCAGCACGCGTTCGGAAAGAGCGACGGAATCGTGCCCGGCCGCCTGTATCGCCTTCACCTCTCCCAAAGGAATGCCCTCTGCCCAGCCCAGCGTCAGCACTTCGCGCGATGACAGGTTCCAATAGGGTTCCGGCACCTGAAACCCTTCGTCCTGTTCGGTGTTCGCCCGGAACTCGGATGCGGCCGCACTTTCCAGCCGGAGGTCCAACTCCCCCATCACCACGCCTTCGAAATGCTTGATGACATCGGTCGGGCGCAGGCGGCGCGTTCCGGGCAGAAGCGCCTCGATCAGACCGGCAGCAAAGTGGAACGCGTCGATATCGCGGCGGAACGCACGCTCGATTTCCGGGCGCAGCACCTTGACCGCCACATCCTCACCCGTGCCAGCAACGCGCGCGCGATGGACCTGCGCAATGGAGGCAGCAGCGACGGGTTCTGAGAACTCGGAAAACAGGTCATCGACCGGCACGCCCAGTTCATGGCTGACGGTGGCCTTGGCGATTTCAGTCGGAAAGGGTGGCAGCTTGTCCTGAAGCACACGCAGCTGCTGGGCGAGTTCGTCGCCCACAACATCGGGCCGGGTCGAAAGCACCTGGCCGAACTTGATATAGGCCGGGCCAAGCGCGGTCAGAGCACGCGTGACCGGCGGCTGCGACAGGTCGCCGCGATAGCCGAGCCATTTGAACGGCCAGCCGACGATCCGCGCCAGCGCCCTGAGGCGCGGCGGCGTGTCCAGCCCTTCCAGCGCGATCTTCATCGCGCCCGTGCGTTCAAAGGTCGCTCCGGTGCGGATCAGCCGCCAGATATTGTGGGGACCGCGCAACTCAGATCTTCCAACCGGAATGAAGGGCGGCAACGCCCATCGTCAGGTTGCGGTATTTCACCTGAGAGAAGCCCGCCTGACGGATCATCGTCGCGAAGGCCTGCTGATCGGGGAACTTGCGGATCGATTCGACCAGATACTGATAGCTGTCGCGGTCCCCCGCCACGATCTGACCCATCACCGGGATCACGTTGAAGGAATACTTGTCATAGGCCCACTGCATCGCGGGATTGGGCAACTGGCTAAACTCCAGCACCATGAGCCGGCCGCCGGGTTTCAGCACCCTGTAGGCTTCCGACAGGGCATCGCCGATGCGCGTCACGTTCCGGATGCCGAAGCTGATTGTATAGGTGTCGAATGTATTCGCCTCAAAAGGCAAAGCCATCGCATCGCCGACGACCCAGTTCAGCCGGTCTGCCATATTCTCGGCCTCG
Organism: Albidovulum litorale; assembly: GCF_025751495.1. GTDB lineage: Bacteria > Pseudomonadota > Alphaproteobacteria > Rhodobacterales > Rhodobacteraceae > Albidovulum > Albidovulum litorale. Next base: position 685,252 of record NZ_JAOWKZ010000002.1, read on the forward strand.
GCCCGCTTCTGGCCTTCGACGAGCATGGATTCCGTCATATCCAGAACGGTGGCCGTGGCCTCCGGTGCGCGCTTCAGAAACCGGAACGCGATGTCCCCGGTTCCCCCCGCAACATCCAGTAGCCGCTGGCCCGGACGCGGCGCCAGCCAGTCCATCATCGCGTCCTTCCAGAGCCGGTGAATGCCGACCGACATCACGTCGTTCATGATGTCGTATTTGTTGGCCACACGGGTGAAGACACCATGGACCATACCGGCCTTGTCGCCTTCCGGCACATCCTTGAACCCGAAATGGGTCGTGCGGGTATCGCTCGTCGTCATGGGCCTTGCCGTTTCTGTCCGTTCGCCCTTCTTATAGAAGCCTTGGCCGCAGAGACAATGCGGCGGAAAGGACTGTTGCCGGAATGCCAGAGCTTCCCGAGGTTGAAACCGTCCGACGCGGCCTGCTGCCTGCGATGGAAGGGCGCGTGATCAACCGGGCGACCGTCAACCGTCAAGATCTGCGCTTTCCTTTTCCCGAACGCATGGCCGACCGCCTCACCGGCGCGCGGGTTCTGGGGCTTAGGCGGCGGTCAAAGTACATCCTTGCCGACCTATCGACCGGAGAAACCTTGCTCATCCATCTCGGCATGTCGGGGCGGATGTTGATTTCGGGCGTGACACTGGGCGAATTCCATTACGACCACCCCGCCCCGGCCAAACACGACCATGTCGTTCTGGACATGGAAGGCGGCGCGCGGATCACCTTCAACGATGCCCGTCGCTTCGGGGCGATGGACATGATGGAAACGGCAGAGGCCGATACTCACTGGCTCCTCCGGGATATCGGGCCGGAACCACTCGGCAACGCGTTCAACGAGGATTACCTCACCCAGCGATTCCGCCGCCGGAAAACTCCGGTCAAATCCGCCCTGCTGGATCAGAAGATCGTCGCCGGGCTTGGCAACATCTATGTCTGCGAAGTGCTGCACCGCGCGGGAATCGACCCGCGCCGCACGGCCGGTGCAATCGCACAACGCCGCGTGGCCGGGCTCGTCCCGATCATCCGCGAGGTCTTGCAGGAAGCAATCGAGGCAGGCGGGTCAAGCCTTCGCGACTACCGTCAGGCGGACGGGGAGCTCGGCTACTTCCAGCACAATTTCCGGGTCTATGACCGCGAAAACGCGCTTTGTCCGACCGAGGGCTGCGGCGGCAGGATCAGTCGTGTTGTACAATCCGGACGTGCCACCTTCTTCTGTGCGCGTTGCCAAAGATGACTTGATCCCGCCGTTCGGACTGATAGGACTCGTGCCCGCACCATCTGAAAGGCCCCACTCTATGGCTTACGAGACCTTGATCGTCGAGATCGAAGACTACGTCGCCCTTATTCGTCTGAACCGGCCCGATGCGCTGAACGCATTGAATTCGGCACTTCTGGCTGAACTGGGCGAGGCCGTTGCGGCCGCTGATGCGAACGACAAGGTGCGTTGCATCGTCATTACCGGATCAGACAAGGCTTTTGCCGCGGGCGCCGACATCAAGGAGATGTCTGAAAAGAGCTTCGTCGACGCCTTCACCGACGACCTGTTCGGCACCAATACCGAAGACTTCCTTCGTTGCCGCAAGCCGATCATCGCCGCCGTGGCCGGATATGCGCTAGGTGGTGGCTGCGAACTGGCAATGATGTGCGACTTCATTATCGCGGCCGATACCGCGAAATTCGGCCAGCCAGAGATCAATCTTGGCGTGGTTGCAGGCATCGGCGGCACCCAGCGCCTGACGCGCTTTGTCGGCAAGTCAAAGTCAATGGACATGCATCTGACCGGTCGCTTCATGGACGCGGCCGAGGCGGAGCGTTCGGGCCTCGTCAGCCGGGTCGTGCCCGCCAACAAGCTGATCTCGGAAGCGATGGCCACGGCCCGCAAGATCACCGAGAAATCGGCCCTGACAGCCATGGCGGTAAAAGAGGCCGTCAACCGCAGCTATGAGACGACGCTGCGCGAAGGTGTTCTATTCGAACGCCGCCTCTTCCATGCGCTTTTCGCCACCGAGGATCAAAAGGAAGGCATGAGCGCTTTTCTTGAAAAGCGCCAACCGCAGTTCCGCGACCGCTGAAAACCTCTTTTCTTTGGTGACGTTTTCCCTTAAGGGGGCGCGGTCACATGCGCGTGGAGCCCGCTCAGGCTGGAATCGACCGGTTCACTGGGAACCCGGGTTTTGTCGCGCTTAGGTATCGAAACAAACCCGGAAGTTGGGAAACCACATATGGCAAATACGCCCCAGTCCAAGAAGCGCGCCCGCCAGGCCGAGCGTCGTCAAGATGTAAACAAAGCCCGCCGTTCGCGGATTCGGACCTTCCTGCGCAAGGTCGAAGAGGCGCTCGCCTCCGGCAATCAGGAATCGGCAGCAGCCGCTCTGCGCGAAGCTCAGCCGGAACTGGCCCGTGGCGTCACCAAAGGTGTCGTTCACAAGAACACTGCCGCGCGCAAGATGTCGCGCCTTGCAGCCCGCGTTAAGGCCCTCTCGGCCTGATTTCACGCTAAGTCATTGAGTTAAGGGCGTAACCTTGCGTTGCGCCCTTTTCCTTTGTTCGTTTGCGTAACGTCACCTGTGCCCGATTTGCACAGGCATCCGGATTCGGTCTGCCAAAGTTTGAGTCAAGCGAGAAGTTCTGTTGCGACCTCTGCGGCAGCCTTGCTAGCGTCCTTGTGCGATTCACGTCGTCTTGGGGGGACATGCGGTTACCACGGGGGTCGGGCAGGAGCTGCTTCCTGAACGGTTCTCCAATCGTGTTGGCAATGTCAGCGCGATGGTTCGTCTGAAGGTCGGCAAATTCTGCCGACTGTCAGGCAAGTTATTGAATTGTCTGGAGGTTTCAGACGGTTCACTTGCTGCCATGTCCAGAATACCCGCGCTTCCGGCGGAAGCGGTCAGAACCGGAATTCAAGTTCCGTGTTCTGGTCGTTTTTTGCGGATGCGGCGAATGAGAATCGTCGATCAAAAAAGCCGGCACGGCTGCAGTGCGGGACAGCGACGAAAGACTGGATAAACAGCGATGACCGAAGAATCCTGGGGGCAGGTACGCGATGAACTTCTTAAATCAGTCGGAAAGAACAATTTTTCTACCTGGATCGAACCGCTCAAACTGGCGGAGCTGAAGGGCGGCATCGCCCGCGTAGAGGCCCCGACCAAATTCATGCGCGACTGGGTGTCACGCAACTTCGCCGAACAGATTCGTCAGCATCTGGAGAAAGCGGGCGAGGCGGTCGAGCGCGTCGAATTCCACGTCGCCAGCCAACGGACAGCCACTGCAAAACCGTCCGAGCCCCGCGCCAGGCGTACATCGCGCGGGCAATCCCGGAACAATGACGATATCGACCTTCCCGGCGCCCCTCTGGACGCACGTTTCACATTCGACAGCTTTGTCGTCGGCAAGCCGAACGAATTGGCCCATGCCGCTGCGCGCCGCGTGGCCGAAGGCGGACCGGTCACGTTCAATCCCCTGTTTCTCTATGGTGGCGTCGGTCTCGGCAAGACGCACCTGATGCACGCCATTGCGCATGAACTTCAGGCCCGCCATCCCGACCTGCGCGTCCTCTACTTATCCGCTGAGCAATTCATGTACCGCTTCGTGCAGGCCCTGCGCGAAAAGCAGATCATGGACTTCAAGGAGATGTTCCGCTCTGTCGATGTGCTGATGGTGGATGACGTCCAGTTCATCGCGGGCAAGGAATCGACGCAGGAAGAGTTCTTCCACACGTTCAATGCGCTTGTGGATCAGAACAAGCAGATCGTCATCTCGGCCGACCGTGCGCCGGGTGAGATCAAGGATCTGGAAGAACGGATCAAGAGCCGCCTGCAATGTGGCCTTGTCGTCGATCTGCATCCGACCGATTACGAATTGCGCCTCGGTATTCTTCAGCAAAAGGTCGAATTCTATCGCGGCCAGTATCCGGGCCTGAAGCTCGCCAATGGCGTGCTGGAATTCCTCGCCCACCGGATCAGCACCAATGTCCGCGTGCTGGAAGGCGCGTTGACCCGGCTCTTTGCCTTCGCTTCGCTCGTAGGCCGTGAAATCACGCTGGAACTTGCGCAGGACTGCCTCTCGGACATTCTGCGCGCCTCGGACCGCAAAGTCACGATCGAGGATATCCAGCGCAAGGTGGCAGAGCATTACAACATCCGCCTGTCCGACATGATCGGGCCAAAGCGGGTGCGCACCATCGCGCGGCCGCGTCAGGTGGCTATGTATCTGGCCAAGACGCTGACCACCCGGTCGCTGCCGGATATCGGCCGCCGGTTCGGCGGGCGCGACCACACCACGATCATGCATGGCGTCCGCAAGGTGGAAGAGCTGAAAGCAACAGACAGCCAGCTGGCAGAAGATATCGACCTGTTGCGCCGCCTCCTCGACCGCTAGGTCAAGGCCGAAACCGGCCTTGACCCTCCGGTCATTCCATTGGACATTCCCGAAAATTCTTGAGCCTGCGGGGAAAGTTGCTAACTTTCCCCTCCCGGCGACTTCAGGGGGCAGATATGAAGATCAGCATCGAGCGCGCAACGCTTCTGAAAGCGGTGGGTCAGGCGCAATCGGTCGTGGAGCGGCGCAATACGATCCCGATCCTGGCCAATGTGCTGATCGAGGCCGAAGGCGACACGGTCAGCTTCCGCGCCACCGACCTCGATATCGAGGTGGTGGACAAGGCCGATGCCAAGGTCGACCGCGCGGGCGCGACGACCGTTTCTGCGGTGATGCTGCACGAGATCGTGCGCAAACTGCCCGACGGGGCGCTTGTTTCGCTGACCGATGACAGTGCTGCCGGGCGACTGACGGTGGAGGCGGGCCGCTCGACCTTCTCGCTCGCGACGCTGCCGAAGGAAGATTTCCCGGTCATGGCCTCGTCGGAATATACGGCGAATTTCTCGGCCCCCGCGCCGGTTCTGCGGCGCCTGTTCGACAAGTCGAAATTCGCGATCTCGACCGAAGAGACCCGCTATTACCTCAACGGCGTCTATATGCATGTCGCCGATGGCGAAAGCGGCAAGGCCTTGCGCTGTGTTGCGACCGACGGCCACCGTCTGGCCCGCATCGACGCCGCCCTGCCCGAGGGGGCCGCGAACATGCCCGGCGTGATCGTGCCGCGCAAAACGGTAGGCGAGTTGCGCAAGTTGCTCGACGATGATGAGGCGCAGATCGCGGTGTCGGTATCCGAAACCAAGGTACGTTTCGCCACGCCCCTCATCACGCTGACCTCAAAAGTTATCGACGGCACCTTCCCGGACTATTCCCGCGTTATTCCCGCTGGCAACACCAAACGGCTGGAGGTCGATGCGGCAGAGTTCGCCAAGGCCGTTGACCGGGTCGCGACCGTTTCGTCGGAACGCTCGCGCGCGGTCAAACTGCAACTTGACGAGGATCGGCTGGTCCTGTCCGTGAACGCGCCCGATGCCGGGGCGGCCGAGGAAGAACTGGCGGTTGCCTATGGCGATGAGCGGCTGGAGATCGGCTTCAACGCCAAATACCTTCTGGAAATCGCCAGCCAGGTGGACCGCGAAAACGCGGTGTTCCTCTTCAACTCCTCGGGCGATCCGACACTGATGCGCGAAGGCAATGACACATCGGCCGTCTATGTCGTGATGCCGATGCGCGTCTGATCCGGCTTCGCCGGAGCCTCCGGCGGAGGTATCTAAGCCAAGATGAAAGGCACGGCCCCGTGCCAACCCTTGCCGTCACATCGCTGCTGCTCTCACACTTCCGTTCGCACCGGCGAACGGAACTAACCTTCGATGGCCGCCCGGTGGCGATCTTTGGACCGAACGGGGCGGGCAAGACCAATATACTTGAGGCGGTTTCGTTCCTGTCGCCGGGCCGTGGTTTGCGCCGGGCCACCCCCGATGAGGTCGCACGGCAGCCCGAAGCGCTGGGTTGGAAGCTGAAGGCGGTGCTTCAGAGCCTGCATCAGATTCATGAGGTGGAGACCTTCGCCGAGCCGGGGGCGAGCAGGAGTGTCACGATTGACGGCAAGCCAGCCGCGCAAGCCGCTTTGGGGCGCATCGCCCGGATGCTCTGGCTGGTACCCGCGATGGACCGGCTTTGGATCGAAGGGGCCGAGGGGCGTCGGCGCTTTCTGGACCGGATGACCCTCTCGTTCGAGCCGGGACATGCCGAGGTCGTGCTCACCTATGAAAAGGCAATGCGTGAAAGGAATCGGCTCTTGCGTGACGAGGTGCGCGATGCTGGCTGGTACGGCGCGCTGGAATCTCAGATGGCTGAGGCCGGGGCGGTGATCCAATCCAACCGCGCAGCCGCCATCGCTCGGGTCGCGGCGGCACAGGACGGCGCAGAAACCGCCTTTCCGGTCGCGGACCTTACGATTCTTGGGCCCGATGGAGAGGATTTTCCGTTCGGCGCCGATGCACTAGCTGACACTTTCGCCGCCGGTCGGTCCCGCGACATGGCGGCAGGGCGCACGCTAACCGGTCCCCATCGCGCCGATTTGGGGGCGGTCTACGCCGCCAAGGGCATGCCCGCCGCGCAGGCCTCGACAGGTGAACAGAAGGCGCTTCTGATCTCGCTTATCCTTGCCAATGGTCGTGCGCTGGCCGAAGATTTTGGCGCGCCGCCGATCCTTCTTCTGGACGAGGTGGCGGCCCATCTCGACGCCAGCCGACGCGCAGCGCTTTACGACGAAATCTGCGCGATGGGGGCGCAGGCTTTTATGACCGGAACCGGGATTGAGCTTTTCGAGGGCCTCGGTGCGCGGGCGCAAGGCTTTGAGGTGTCTGACAGCGGCGGTCTTTCAATCACCGAGGAAAGGAACATCGCATGACCCCACAGCGTGTCACCCTGATCACCCTTGGCGTCGATGACCTGGCCCGGTCGCGGGCATTTTATGAATCGCTCGGATGGGTTCCGACCACGGCGCTCGACGAGGTGGTGTTTTTCCAGATTCACGGTGCTGTTCTGGGCATCTTTGGCCGCGAGGCGCTTGCAAAGGATCAGGGCAGACCCGGGGTGCGGCTTGAAACCGGCGCGATGACATTGGCTCAGAACTTCACGACCGAGGCCGAGGTGGATGCTGCCTGGGAGCGGGCGGTCGCGGCGGGCGCCGCGCCACTGAAGAAGCCAGAGAAAGTCTTCTGGGGCGGCTACTCTGGATATTACGCCGACCCCGATGTCCATGTCTGGGAAGTGGCGATGAACCCGTTCTGGCCCCTTGAGTCCGACGGGTCTCTGGACATTTCGAAAGTGGCAGACGCAGCGCAGGAGTAATCCGGCAATACGGTGTCAAAACGAACAAGCCTCGTTTCGACACAAATTTATTTCGGCCCGACCAGTGCGAACATCGCGCCCTGCGGATCGCGGGCACCCATGATGAAGGCGCCACCCGGCACCTCCATCGGCCCGTGAAGAACTTGCCCACCTGCTTCCGCCGTGCGGGCGATGGCCGCCTGAACCCCGTCGGTACCGAAATAGGGCAGCCAGAATGGCCTGCCCGGCCCCGGCATGTTGGGCATCAGCTTCATCATTCCGCCGATATCGGCCTTGCCATGACGGAAAAGCTGATAGGTCATGCCCGGTCCCATTTGATGCGTATCGCCCGGCTTCCAGCCAAAGAGCTTACCATAGAAGGCCAGCGCAGCCTCGGGGTCGGAGGTCATCAATTCGTGCCAGCAGCCATGGCCCGTCGCCTTCTGATCGAAGGCGCGGCCGTCGTCCTCAAGCATCTGGAGGATACCGAACGCGGCCCCCTGCGGGTCCGTAGCGGCTGCGAAGCGGCCGGTGCCGGGGATATCGGCCGGGCCGTAGACGATTGAACCGCCCGATTTGGCGATATCCTTTGCCGCTTTGTCGCAATTGGTCACAGTAACATAGAACGTCCATGCTGGCGGCGTGCCCGGCTGCGCGGCCATGATCCCTGCGACCATGTCGTCGCCCGCCCGTGCAAGACGGTAGTCCATACCTTCCATACCGGAATCGGCAATGCTCCAGCCCATGACATGGGCATAGAAATGCCCTGCCGCGTTGGGGTCGGCGGTGGACAGCTCATACCAGCAGGGTTTGCCGCGTTTCGGTTTGGCCATATCGTCCTCCCGTATTGCATCGCCCCCTGACGGGGCACGGGATCAGCCTGCGCCTCCGGTGCCCGCAATGCAAGGGCGGCGGAATCAGACGGCGCGGTCGAACTTGGTCGACAGGTGGATCAGGCTTTCAGAGCCCTTAACCCCGGTCATCTCGCCGATCTGATCGAGAACACCATCAAGAACAGTGGTCGAGGGGGCGGCCACCTGTAGCAGGAAATCGACTCGGCCCGAGGTCGTGTGCACCCGCTCCACCTCCGGTATCGCCTTGAGGCGGCTCAGCACATTGGCCTGCGCGCGGGGTTCGATCGTCAGCAGGACGGTTGCGCGGATTCGGGCCTGCCGCGCGGCCTCGCCCAGCTTTACAGTATAGCCCGCGATGACGCCCGTCGTTTCCAGCCGCTCCAGCCGCGCCTGAATGGTTGAGCGCGCGACTTTCAGCCGCCGCGCCAGCGTCGCAACGGATACGCGGGCATCAGAACCCAGAAATCCTAAGATCGAGCGGTCGAGGTCGTCCATTTTGCAACACCGGCAGTTTGACTGTTGTTTTCGTCATTTTAACGACAACGTCAAGCATTTCTACTCTTTTGATCGGTAGAAATGTCCGCCATATCCTCCGGACTTCGTTCAGGCAAAGGGCGGCTCATACGCACCTTACCTGGTTTGGTCAAATGCGTAAGCGCTTTCCAACCGGTATGCCCGGGCAAAAGGTGGCTGCGCCTTGTTGGCAAGGGTAACCGCCGATGGGGCTCTCTAAGATGATCTGGGCGAATCCGTCCGAATTCCTTCGTATCGAACAACCGCTCAACCCGGTGATGTTTTTCGCCCCGTCTGTGCTGCAGGCCAGTGCGCGTCGGTTCATCGACGGCTTTCCGGGCCTCGTGACTTACGCGGTCAAGTCGAACCCCGAGGAGATGGTGATCCAGAACCTCGTTGCCGCAGGCATTCAGGGTTTTGATGTGGCCTCGCCCGCCGAGATCGAGATGGTGCGCCGCCTCGCGCCCACGGCCGCTTTGCACTACCACAACCCGGTGCGCGGCCGGCATGAGATCGCCTATGCGGTCGAAATGGGCGTGAAGTCCTATTCGGTGGACAGCCGGTCCGAGTTGCAGAAGCTGATCGAGATCGTGCCGGCAGAGGGCGCCGAAATCTCCGTGCGCTTCAAACTGCCGGTCGCCGGGGCCGCTTACAATTTCGGTGCCAAGTTCGGTGCGACAGTGGAACTGGCGACGGAACTGCTGGCGACCGTGGCGGAAGCGGGCTTTATCCCGTCGCTGACCTTCCATCCGGGCACCCAGTGCACCGACCCGATGGCTTGGGACGCCTATCTGCGCGCCGCGGCCGAGATCTGCACCAATGCCGGGGTGAAGGCGCGCCGTCTGAACGTCGGTGGCGGCTTCCCGTCGCATCGCCTCTCGACCGAGATCCCGCAACTTGACGCGATCTTCGAACTGATCGGCCGGGTTGCTCATGACGCATTTGACGGCGAACCGCCTGCGCTCGTCTGCGAACCGGGCCGCGCGCTGGTTGCCGAAAGCTTCACGCTGGCCGCCCGCATCAAGGGTCTGCGCGACGGCGAGCATGTGTTCCTGAACGACGGCACCTATGGCAACCTCGATGAGCTGCCGATCACCGGCATTATCGACCGCATCGCCGTCGTGTCGCCGGAAGGCGTGCAGCGCGATGGCGAAGCCCAGCCGCGCGTGATCTTCGGCCCGACCTGCGACAGCGTCGACCGTCTGCCGGGCGAGGTCGATCTGCCGAGCGATCTGGAGGAGGGCGATTTCCTCGTCTTCTCCGGCATGGGTGCCTATTCGACCGCGACCAATACCCGCTTCAACGGCTTTGGCGACATGAAGATCGCCACGGTGATGCGCCTCGGCCTCTGAGGCAGAGAGCGGAGACCGGGAAGATCTGAAGTCCCGCAGTCAAACAGCGAAGCCGCCATTGACGCGTTCAGCGTGTGGCGGTTTCGGCGTTTCTAACCACGGGCAAATGTCAGAAACTCTGGAACGAACCGGTGGTACCCTGTCACCGGGACCCGTTGCGCTCGGTAACATATCCTGAGTCCTGAATCTCATCCGAAGGATGCAGAATAACCCGATCCCCTTCTTCAAGACCGCCCACGACCTCGGCGGTTTCGCTGTTGCGGTGGCCGATGTTGACCTTCGCCAGCTCTGCCCTGTCATCCTCGACGCGAAATACAGCCCAGCTCCCGTCACGACGGAAAAGCGCCGACAGCGGCACTTGCAGCACGTCCTCTTCCTCCCAGGTCACGATCCGTAGATAGACGGCATAGCGGTCCCCGAGACTTGCCCGCGCCTCGGGCGGAGACACGAAGTCGAACGTCGCATCGACGCGCTGTTCTTCGATGCCGAGGGCCGAGACCTTTGTCTTTGCGGTCGGTGCAAGCGACCGCAGACTTGCCTCCAGCGGGACCGGTCCACCCCAGCGATCAACGATCGCGCGGGCACCCGGTTCAAGACCAATTGCATCCGCTGACAGCAGATCGGCAACGATCTCCAGATCATCCATCCTCCCGATCGAGACGAGGCGCGTGCCGGCAGTGACCGGCCCCGCGCTGACGATATCGACCGACAGTACCGTGCCCGTGATCGGCGCGTAAAGGGTGACGCAGCAGGTTTCACCCCTGCCGGAGGCCGATCCCGGTTCGATCAGCGCGGCGCGGGCGCGCTGAAGCGCGCTCGTCGACATCTCCACCCCCGATTGGGCGGCTTCCTGCGCTGCAATGCGGATCGACAGGATCTGCGTCGCATCCTCCAGCTGGGTCAGGGACGAAACACCGCGTTCGGCGAGCGCCTTGGCCCGGGCATGTGTGCTCGTGGCATGGGCAAGCTCTTCATCGGCCTGCCGCAACTGCGCCTCGGCCAGTCTCAGCGCGGCTTCGGCTTCACGCACGGCTGCCTCGGCCTGTTCGCGCGCCCGGGTATCGAGGAACGCCGGCGCTGCGGGTTCTACCACGGCGACCACCGTTTCCCCCTTGATCACGGGATCACCGACCTCGACCGGCGCACGTTGCACCGTGCCTGAGATTGGCGCCGAGACCTCGAAGATATCCCGAATGCGAGTTTCACCCTCGGCATTGACCGTGACCGTCATCGGCGCGCGCCGAACCTCCGCCAGATCGACCGGCACCGGCTCGGTGCGGAAGGTGAGCCAGCCGAGGCCGACAAGGACACCAGCACCCACGATGCCGATGATGTAGTGGCGCGGTTGCAGACCCATGGGTTCACTCCCTTGTTTTCATGACCGCGACGAGGTCGAGCCGGTCGATGCGCCGACGCACGATCAGCGCCGAGGCCAAAGCGGTCAAAAGTACGATAAGGCTTGCGCGGGCGAAGGTGGCAGGACTGATCACAAGGGGGATTTCATAAAGGTCACTGTTGACCCCTTGCGTAAACGCCCAGGCAATGCCGAATCCGACGAGCCAGCCGAAGGGCTGGGCCAGAACCGCAAGCAGCATCGTCTCGCCCACCAGAATAAACGACACCTCACCACGCGAAAATCCGAGGATCCGAAGGCTCGCCAGTTCCCGGGCGCGCTCCGACAGCTGGATGCGGGCGCTGTTGTAGGTGACGCCCACGGTGATCAGCACGGCAATGACGACATAGACCGTCGCAGTGATGTTGATGTTCTGCTGGATCGTATCTTCGAACGACCGACGCATATCCGTCAGCATCGCGGTTCCAGCGAGTACCGGCATCTGGCTGAGCGCTTTGTGGAAGGCCAGCTTTTCATCCTCGTTCAACGTCAGATTGGCGACGGATATCTGCGGCGCTTGTCGGCGAAGCGCGTTCAACATCTCAAAATCAGCATAGGCAGAGAGACCGATATATTGTGAGATCGTACCTGTGATCGGCAGCGTCACCGTCTCGCGCCGACCAGAGAGGAATTCAACCTCCACATCATCACCGACCTTCAGGGCCAGCTGTTCCGCAAGCCGTTCGGATAGGACCAGCCCACCTGGCGGCGCAGCCATGACCCGGCCCGATCCGCCGATGACGCGCGATAGGTCAGCATCGGGACGACGCGCTTCCAGTGCAGTGTGCTTCTCCAGATGGCCATTACGCAGCAGCACGGATTCGCTGAGCTGCCCTTCAATCTGCATCGCACCGGGCAGTGCTTTGAGATTGTCGAGCGCAGCTTCCGGTAAGTTCTCTGCAAAGATCAGCACCGCATCCTGCCGGTTGGCGAGGTTGAAGGTGGTGTCCAGCATCTTGTTGAGCGCATCGTCAAAGAAACTGGCCGCCCCGAGAACAGCAACCGCCATCGACAGACCCAGCGCGTTCGACGCCGCACGTATCGGCCATCGGGTAATGGAACGGATGATCATCATCATCGGCTGCGAAAGCTTCAGCCGCGCCAGCGTCCGGTCAATGATCCCGCGCCGGAAACGAGGCGGGGCGGGGGGCTGCATCGCCACGGCGGGCGGCAAGCGCGCCGCCCTGAGCGCTACTCGCAACGCTCCGAATGCCGCCGAAGCCAACCCGATCAGGCCCGAGACTGCGTAGACCGACCATGAACCGCGAAAGATCAGATAGGGGAAGTTGAAGAACTTGGCGTAGAGCGTCGCCAATCCATGGGCCAGCCAAGCGCCAAAGGCCCAGCCGACAAGAATGCCGACCACTGCCGTCAACACCGCGAGCATCTGGTAATGCATCGCGATTGCGGTGTTGGAGTATCCAAGCGCCTTGAGAAGCCCGATTTCCGACCGCTCAAGCGCCACGATCCTGCCCAGCACCATGTTTACGAGGAACGCCGCGACGCCGAAGAAGATCGGCGGCAGGACAATTGTCATGGTCCAGAGCTGATCCAGTTCCGATGAGACGAAACTGTCCGATATCTGGCGGTCGCGGCCATAAGCGCCGGTCGTCCCATAGCGTTCAAGAATAGCATCCAGCTGGTCGATGACCTCGTCCTCGCGCGCACCGGCATAAAGACCGATGGTCAGGCTGTTGAACGCCCCCGTCATGTCAAAGGCTGCCTGAACCGCACGTTCTGGCATCCAGATGACTGCGAACCCCTCCTTGTCGGGCATAAGCGCACCGGGGCCGAGCGCATAGATGAACTCGGGTGACAGCAGGGTGCCGGTGATCGTCAGTTCCCGCCGTGTGCCGTTGATGTTGGCGAAGAAACTGTCCCCCGCTTGGTAGCCATTGGCGATGGCAAAGGGTTCGTTGACAGCGACTTCAGCATCGGAATCCGGATCAGGCAGGCGGCCCGAGCGCAGGATCGGTACGTTCAGAAACGTCTCGCCTGATATGGGCAGCGAAATGATCTGGCCAACGGCCGTTTCTTCCCGTCCCGGCAGATCGAGGGTGACCAGTCCCTCGGTCCGCGCCTCGGCGCTGCGGATACCGGGAATGGCGGCAATCTCGGGGAGAAGCGATATCGGCGCGCGCCGGGCGGGCGCCCAGATATCGGCAAAGCGGTTACGTTCATAATACGCATCGCGGCTGTCGCCCATCGCCTGATACATGCCAAACGACATCAGAAGGGCCGCAACGCCGCAGGCAAGTACAAGCGCAATCGCCAGCGCCTGTGCCCAGAGGCGGACGAAGTCGCGCAGGAGTTTCCGGTCGAGCGCGTGCATCACCATTCGATCTCCGACGGGGCGATCCGGGTTTCGTTCACCTCGACCGAACCAATGCGACCGTCCTGAAACCGCAGCACGCGATGCGCCATCTTCCGGATCATCGCATTATGCGTAATGACGATCGTGGCAGTGCCAAGCTGTTCATTGACCGTTTTCAACGCTTCCAGAACCTGAACCCCGGTCTTGCTGTCCAAGGCGCCGGTCGGCTCATCACAAAGCAGAACCTCGGGCCGCTTGGCAATGGCGCGGGCGATGGCCACACGCTGCTGCTCACCCCCTGACAGTTCGGCCGGGAAATGGTCAAGCCGGGGCTCGAGTCCCACCAGAGACAACGCCTCGGCGGGCGTCATCGGATCGCGTGAGACATCCGTCACAAGCTGCACGTTTTCGCGCGCGGTCAGCGAGGCGACAAGATTGTAGAACTGAAAGACGAACCCGACATGATCGCGCCGATACGCGGTCAACTGGCGGTCACCCATTCCGGTAAGCTCGGTATCGCGGAACCAGACCTGGCCACCCGTAACCTGATCGAGCCCGCCGAGAATGTTCAGAAGCGTGGATTTCCCAGAACCGGACGGCCCAAGGAGCACCGCGATCTCATGCGGAAACAGTTCAAGGTCGACGCCGTCCAGCGCCCGGACCTTAACCTTGCCGGTATCGTAGACCTTCGTCACACCGGACAGCTTGAATACAGGTTGCTCCATCTGCGCGCCTTTCGCCCGCACTTGAAGGCACTTCGTTGTGATCCGCCTTGATGTCGCTCAATATCCGGCGGGGCACGGCATGTCGTTCTTAGGATTACATTCCGCTATCGTTGCGTGTTCGAATATTCGCCGGATGCGAATCTGAAGCTATTGCTTCAGATCCTCGCGACGGAACGCGCCCTGCACAATGCGGTCGATAACCATAGCGCAGAATAGGATCGCGAAGCCGCCCAGAAGGCCAGGCCCCTTGGCGGCATATTGCAGCGCCTCAAGGATGACCTTGCCAAGGCCGCCGCCGCCGATCAGCGAGATGATGACGACCATCGACAGGCACATCAGGATCGTCTGGTTGACGCCCGCCATGATCGACGGCAGCGCCAGCGGCACCTCGACATCCTTCAGCAGCTGGAAGCGCGAGGCACCGAACGCGGTTGCGGCCTCCTTGATGCTTTCGGGCACGCCGCGCATGCCAAGGGCGGTCAGGCGGATCACCGGCGGCATGCCGAAGATGATCGTGGCGAGAATGCCCGGCGGGTTGCCGGTGCCGAAGAAGGCGATGATCGGGATCAGGTAGACGAAGGCGGGCAGCGTCTGCATCAGGTCCAGAACCGGCTCTGCCGCCTTGTAGGCGCGCTGCGACTTGCCAAACCAGATGCCGAGGGGGATGCCGAAGACGACGCAGATCACCACGGCGGCGCCGACGAGCGCCACGGTTTCCATCGCCACCTCCCAGTAGCCCAGCATCGCGATATAGGCGAGCGATGCGGCGGTGAAGATCGCCACGCGCGGTCCCGCCGCGCGCCAGGCGGTAACGCAGATAACCAGCATGACGACTGGCCAGGGCGTGCCCGACAAGGCCACGGTGAGCGTCGTCAGGACCGATCGAACCCCCGCCGTCACCCCGTCAAACACATCCGCCCCGGCGCGGGCTGTTTCGTCGATCCGCGCCTCAAGCCAGCTGGCGATGGTTGAGAAAAGCGTGGCATTGCCCTCACCGAGAAACACTTGCGAGACTTCCTTTTCGGGGAAGACGTTCAGCAGTTCCGACGGGCTGGCCACGGTGAACTTGTAGATCGTCAGGGGCGCGATGGCGGCGACAAGGAAGAGGCCGAGCATGATATTCGCGGTCTTGCGCCCGCTTTCGACGGAGCCGGGCGTGATGCGCCAGCGGGAATATTGCCGCTCATAGACCGAATTGCCGAAGAAACCCTGCGCCAGCTTGACGGCCAGAAGCACGGCCAGACCGGTCAGAAGGATGCCGAAAGCCTCGGACGAGGCTGCCTGTCCTTGCGCGAGGCTATCCTCGGCGGCCTTGGTGAGGTTGGCCGCCAGTTTCTCAAACCGCGCCGGGTCCTCGCCCGCCGCCTTCGCCGCCTCGGCCCTTTGCAGGAACTCGGCCGCGCGGACGAACTGGGTTTCGGCGCGGTCGAGAAATGCCGCGCCGGGATTGCCCCAGAGCCCCCGGCCAAGCTGGACCCAGGCGATCATCTCAAGGATCAGGAAGCCCCAGAACATGCCCCAGATGCCACGCGCGGCGGCCCAGAGGGGGCCAAGAAGCGCGGCCCAGATGTTGAACGTGGGCGGCATCCAGCCGGTGGCGTTGTGGATCTTGTGGAAGGCCGTGACGTAGCTGGCGCCGTTCGGTCCGACGAATTGCCGGATCGAGGCGTCGAGCGCATCGTGGTCGACATCGATGTCGGAGGCAGCCGTGACTTTCAGTTCCGTCGTTGAATCAGTCATTCTTGCCCCCCTGAATGCCGCGCAAGAGCCGCGCCTTGTCGACGACGCCGACATCCTTGCCATTCTCCGTGATGATCACAGGCGAATAGGTGTCGACCGAAAGGTCGATCAACTGGTCGAGATCGGCGTTTTCATCGGCGCGCGGAGAATCCTCCAGCGACCGCTCATCTGTCGCCCGGAACTTCTCGATCGGCTCCATGATCGAGTGCGCCTTTACGAGTTTCAGCTTGGAGATGCCCTGCACAAATTCGCGCACGTAATCGTCTGCGGGTTTCATCACGATCTCTTCCGGCGTGCCGATCTGAACGATGACGCCGTCCTTCATGATCGCGATGCGGTGGCCAATGCGGATCGCCTCATCCAGATCGTGGGTGATGAACAGCGTTGTTTTCTGAAGCTGGGCCACCAGTGCCTTGAACTGGTCCTGCAACTGCAGCCGGATCAGCGGATCGAGCGCCGAGAAGGGTTCGTCCATCAGAAGGATTTCCGGGTCGGAGGCCAGCGCGCGGGCAATGCCCACCCGCTGCTGCATGCCGCCCGACAGTTCCTTGGGCAGACGGTCCTCATAGCCGGTGAGGTTCACCAGCCCCAGCGCATGGTCCGAGATCGCCCAGCGGCGCGATTTCGCGACTTTGCGGATTTCGAGGGGATAGGCGACATTGTCCCGGACCGAGCGATGCGGCAGCAACGCCATGTGCTGAAAGACCATGCCGATCTGCTTGGCCCGCACCTCGCGCAACTCGCGTTCGTTCAGGCTGGAGATGTCACGGCCCAGGATTTCGATCTGACCGGAGGTCGGCGCGATCAGCCGGTTGACATGGCGCACCAGCGTCGACTTGCCCGATCCGGAGAGGCCCATGATGCAGAAGATCTCTCCGCGCGGCACTTCGAAGCTGGCATCCTGAACGCCGACAACGCATTGGAACCGCTTCAGCACTTCGGGCTTGCCCAGCCCTTCTGCCTTGATCGCCTGCATCGCCTCGGCGGCGCGTGTCCCGAAGACTTTCCAGACATTTGAAAGCCTGACGACTGGTTCGGCCATATCATCCCCCCGGGAGTTCAACGGCCGCCGGTCAGAACCGGCGGCCGGTCTTGGTGTGGTTGATGCAAGGGATCAGTTGGCGAGCCAGCCGATCACACGATCCTCATTCGCCGCGACCCAGTCCTTGGCGTAGTCGGCCGGTTCTTTCTTGTCGATGACAAGAGCAAAGGTCATGTCGCTGACCTCTTCCGTCGTCCAGGCCGCATTGGCGAAGAGGGTCGCGACGTCCGGGTGGGTCTCTTCCAGCGCCTTCTGATAGTGGATGTGCAGATAGGCGCTGTCCCAGGCGCTGGCGGCCGTGGAATTCTCCAGCCAGTTCGGATCGTCGGTCGGCTGTTTCACGTCCCAGTTCGACGGGTCGTGCGGCGGCTCTTCCAGAACCTGAAGCTCATGCAGCGCGAAGACGTAATGCGGCGTGTAGCAGAAGCCGACCCAGGGCTTGCCTGCGTCGATTGCGGTATCCAGCGCGGCATAGGCCAGTGTCTCGTCGCTTTGCGTCAGTTCCATGGTCTGGTCGTAGCCGTAAGACTTGGCACGAACCTGCTCGACATTCGTCGATGCCCAGCCCGGCGCGCCGATCCAGACTTCGCCCTGTCCATTGCCGTCACTGTCAAACAACACCGCAATCTCGGGCTTGGTCAGATCGTCGATGGAGCGAATTTCATGAGCATCGGCCGTTGCCTTGTCGACGCACATCCCCTGAAACGCCTCGACCCCGTTCGGGTTCATCGCGACGGTGCCCTTTTCGGTCACATAGGTATCGTGAAGGTTCTGCTGGTTCGGCAACCAGACCTCGGGATGGGCTTGCATGGAGCCACTGTCCATCGCCTCGAAGACGATCGGGTTTGTGCCGTTCTGCAGTTCGACCTCAAGTCCGAGATTGTCCTCGATAATAACCTTGAGAATGTTCGCCTCGGCGCTGACCGAGGGCCAGTTCGGAACGCCGATCACGATATCGGCGGCCATGGCGGTGGAGCCGAGCATGAACGCGGACCCCAGAACGGTGCCGCCCAAAAGTTTGATATGGTTCATTTTATTGTTCCCTCTCGCTGTTGTTTCCGTGCCGGTCGCTGACCGGATGGTAGAAAGGATGAGCCTTCGAAGCCAGTTTTTCTGGGGTTTTTCCCCGACACCCAGACCGTGCGGACGCACTGCCAATGGCCGGAATGGCGATGCCTTCCAGCCGCTTGAAAAGTCCCTGCCCCCAATCAGGTCATATCGGCGCGGTATCGTGCAGACGCCGTCGCGCAGCTTCCTTCCTGTCACGAGGGTGAGTATTGCGGGCCTCGAAACATCTGCAAAACGATTATTTTCGAATAGAAAAATCGAAATTCCCGATATGGATATTCGGAAGGTACGGGTTGAGCCTATTCCCCCAGGTCGCGGACAAGCCCCGGCAACCAGTCCCATCCCGTTGCTGCGTGGTCATTCACGACAAGGTAGGTATTGCGCGTGAATACAGGTGCCTCGCTGATTTCGAATATGGCGCCCGACGCAAGATGCGGCGCGGCCAGACGGTCGGGCAGATAGGCCGAGCCGCCATTGGCCAAGAGGAAATCGAGCGCCCAGATCGCGCTGTCGAAACTGACGCGGGAGATCCCCGCATTGGCGTAGGCAGCGGCATGCTGATCGCGGAACTCCTCGCCCAGGTCGACATAGATGTAGTCGGGCGTGAATCGGATCGGATTGTCAGGTCGCGTGGCGTAAAGGACCAGCCGTTCGGGCTTCAGCGCATGGATGGTGCGATTGCCGTGGACCGAGGGCCGGTAGGTCATCGCGACATCGACAAGGCCCGAGCCAAGCTGTCGTTCCAGCGCCTCATGCTCGCCCTGGCTTGCCGCCAGAGCCATGGTCGGGCTGAGCCGGTTCACCGCTTCGAAGAACGCCCGCCCCGGACCGGGCCAGAGATCGACATGGCAGCCGAAATTGCAGACCGACGTGACCCCTTCCGGCAACGAGGTTTCCTGCCGTGCCTGCCGCCAGAGCCCGGTCATCACCTCGGCATAGCGCAGGAGCTTGGTTCCGGCGGGTGTCAATGTGGCGCCGGATTTCTGACGGTTGAGCAGGGTCTGGCCAAGGGTTTCTTCAAGCCCGCGCAGCCGCGCCGTCACGGTGGATTGGGTCACGTTGAGCTTTTCGGAGGCCCGGACAAGCGAGCCGGTCTCGACGATGGTCAGAAAGGTCTGAAGCGTCACGATGTTCATTCTCGACCCCGATAGTTCGAATAATTTGCATTTATGCTGTCAAACAATTCGTTTTTCAAATGCATTCGACTCTGGCAGTTTTTTCCTGCGACAGAGACGAACGGGAAACGAGCCATGCCTGCCTGCCAGTTGAGTGCCGGAACTGACGTGCCACGCGATGCCTTCGTTCGGGCCATGCGGATGGTTGCAAGCAGCGTGACTGTGGTCACCACTGACGGCCCCAGCGGGCGGCACGGTGCGACGGTCAGCGCCTTCACCTCTGTCTCGGCCGATCCGCCGACGATCCTTGTCTGCCTGCGCGCCGACAGCCGGATCGCGCAGGCAGTTGAAGGAAACGGCCAGCTTTGCGTGAACGTCCTGCCATCCGAAAGCCGCGCCATCGCCGACCGCTTTGCGGGCAAGGATGACGCTTGGCTGGATGACCGGTTTTCCGGCATCGACTGCTTCGGCCGCCCCGGCGCCGCACCGCAGATCGACGGGGCCACGATCTTCGCCGGAAGCGTCGAACAATCGCTCCTGTCCGGCAGCCACCGCATCTTTATCATCCGCATCGCCACCGTGCGCGAGGGGATGGATCAGCCGCTGACCTATCTCGACGGGGCATATCACCGCGTCGTCCGCGACGCCGCACCGGTGCGCATTTCCTGAGAAAGAGCCTTCATGAGCGATATCAAGACCTACCAGATGCTGATCGACGGAGAATGGGTCGCGGCATCGGACGGAAAGACTTTCGACAGCGTCAATCCCGCCACGGGCGCTGTCTGGGCGCGCATCCCCGAGGCGACGGCTGACGACGTCAACCGGGCTGTCGCTGCGGCGGATCGCGTTTTTTCCACCGGTCCGTGGAAGGCGATGACGCCAACCCAGCGCGGCCATTGCCTGCGCCGTCTGGGCGACCTCCTGGCCGAGAGGTCCGAGGAGCTGGGCCGGATCGAAAGCATCGACACCGGCAAGATGTTCAAGGAAACCCGCTGGCAGGCGAAATACATCTCGGAATTCTTTCACTTCTATGCAGGTGCCGCCGACAAGATCCATGGCGAGACGCTGCCGATCGACAAGCCCGACATGTTCGTCTTCACCAAGCGCGAGCCCCTGGGTGTCATCGCCGCCGTGGTCCCGTGGAATTCGCAGCTGTTCCTGTCAGCGGTAAAGATCGGCCCGGCTTTGGCCGCAGGCAATACCGTGGTTCTGAAAGCGTCCGAATTCGCCTCGGCCGCAATGCTGGAATTCGGGAAACTCATCGAGCAGGCGGGCATCCCGCCCGGCGTCGTCAACATCATCACCGGGCACGGCGATCCCTGCGGCCGGGTGCTGACCTCGCATCCCAAAGTGGCGCGCATCTCCTTCACCGGCGGCCCGAATGCGGCGCGGCTGATCCTGAACAACTCCACCAACAACTTCGCCGAGGTGTCGCTGGAACTGGGCGGCAAGTCGCCCTTCATCGTCTTTGACGACGCCGATATCGACAGTGCCGTGAACGGGGCCGTCTCGGGCATCTTCGGCGCGGCCGGGCAAAGCTGCGTCGCGGGCTCGCGGCTTCTGTTGCATGACGCCATCGCCGACGAATTCCTCGCCCGCATGGCCGAGATCGCAGGCACGATCCGCATCGGCGACCCTCTGGCCGAGGAAACCGAGATGGGACCGATCTGCACCGAGGGGCAGCTGGAAAACATCGAACGCGAGGTTGCCCATGCCCAGACCGAGGGCGGGCGGCTTGTCTGCGGTGGCCACCGTGTCGCCGATCTGCCGGGCCGCTTCTACGCGCCCACCATCATCGACTGCCCGAACCCCGACCTGCGCATCGTCGATACCGAGCTTTTTGGCCCCGTCTTGTCGGTCCTGCGCTTCAAGGATGAGGCGGATGCCATACGGCTGGCTAACCACACCGAACACGGGCTGGCTGCCGGTATCTTCACCCGCAACGGCGCCCGTGCCCACCGGATGGTCGACGCGGTCAAGGCGGGCATCGTCTGGGTCAACACCTACCGCGCGGTGTCGCCCATCGCCGAATTCGGCGGCATGAAGAATTCCGGCTACGGCCGCGAAAGCGGGTTTCAGGCGGTCTATGACTATACACGGCCAAAGACCGTCTGGATGAACACCTCGGACACCCCCCTTGGCAGCCAGTTCGTGGCGCGCTGAGCTAATTCAACGGAGAGAAAGATGAAATTCCAACTCGCCATCAACATGGAGCGGATCGACGACAGCCTCGACATGAAGGATGTCGCCCGCCACACGCTGGAAATGGTCCAGATGGCCGACCGCGCGGGGTTCGAGATCGCCTGGGCGGCCGAGCACCATGCGATGGAGATGACCATCGCGCCGAACCCGTTCCAGCTGCTGACATGGTGGGGCGACCATACGACCCGCATCCGGCTTGGCACCGCCGTTGCCGTCGCCCCCTACTGGACCCCGATCCGGCTGGCGGGAGAGGCCGCGATGACCGACCTTCTGACCGGCGGGCGTCTGGAGTTTGGCATCGGTTCGGGCGCCTATCAGCGGGAATTCGACCGCATGCATCCGGGTCTCAAGCAATCCGACGCCTGGCGTTACATGCATGAGATGCTGCCGACGGTGAAGGCGCTCTGGGCCGGGGACTACGAGCACAACGGCGAGTTCTGGCAGTTCCCGAAATCAACCTCGGTGCCGAAGCCGGTGCAGAAACAGGTGCCGATCTGGGTGGCCGCCCGCGCCCCAATCACCTTCGACTACGCGGTCGAGCATGGCTACAACATCATGTCCTGGCCGCTGACCCGCCCCATGTCCGAGGTCGACCTCTATCTTGAACGCCTGAACGACGCACTGGCAAAGCATCCCGGCAAGAAGCGCCCCGAGATCGCGATGATGCGCCATACCGCGCTGGTGGACCGCGCCGACCAGATCGGGGTGCCGATCGCGGCGGCCAAGCGGCAATTGTCGCAGTTCGAAAACCTCTTCAAGAATCTCGGCGACGTGAAGAACGGCTTTGCCAGGCAGATCCCGCTGGAAGATCTCGAAAACCGCGCCGAATACGATCCCCAGATGCTGTCCGACAACCTGATGTTCGGCACGCCCGACCAGATCATCAAGCGGCTGAAGGGCTATGAGGAACGCGGCGTGGACAGCTTCATCTATTACGCCAGCCTCGGCCTCGGCCATGTCGAGCAGAAACGCTCGATGGAATTGTTCTGCAACGAGGTCATCCCCGCCTTTGCCAAAGTCAAAGAAGACGCCTGAAAGGACACGCCGAATGCCCGCCGAAATCCGACGGACGATCCTCAATATCCAGACCACCCATATCGAAGGCGGCAAGGGCGTGCCCGTGCCGACCAAGCTGATCGCGGCCATGGTCATCATCAAGAACCCGTGGCATGGGCGCGGCTGGGTCGAGGACCTGAGCCCGGAGGTGCGCGACCTTGGCCCCGAGATCGGCAAACTGCTGACCGGCATGATCCTTGATGTCACCGGCGACCGGCTGGAAGGCTACGGCAAGGCGTCGGTCGTGGGCATGGGTGGCGAGATCGAGCATGCACAGGCGCTGACCCATTCGCTGTGGTTCGGCAACCAGTTCCGCGATGCGGTGAAGGCCAAGACCTACCTCGCCTTTACAAATACGCGGGGTGCTGCGGGTACATCGCTGATGATCCCCCTGATGGACAAGGACGATGGCGGGCGGCGGTCACATTACCAGACGATCCATCTTTCCGTGCAGGATGCCCCGGCAGAGGATGAGATCATCGTGGCGCTTGGTGCCTCCATCGGCGGCCACCCCCTGCACCGGATCGGCGACCGCTATCAGGACCTGAAAGAGATGGGCCGCGATGTCGACAACCCGGCGGGTGTCTGAGGCATGATGGCCGGAGGCACCGCCTATGACCTGACAGGACCGGCCGATGCGCCGGTCCTTGTCCTGATCCACGGGCTTGGCCTCAGCCGTGCGACATGGGCGGATGTCGCGCCTGTTCTGGCGCGCGACTACCGGGTGCTGACCTATGATCTGTGCGGCCATGGCGAAAGTGCCCTGCCGGAACAGATCCCGAGCCTCACGGTACTCTCCGACCAGCTGCGCGACCTGATGGATGCGCTTTCCATTCGCCGCGCCACGCTGATCGGCTTTTCACTCGGCGGCATGATCAACCGCCGCTTCGCGATGGATCACCCGGACCGCTGCGACGCGCTGATCATCCTGAATTCACCGCATGAACGCTCGCCCGAAGCACAACGGCTGGTCGAGGAGCGTGCGGCAGCGACCGGGGCGGGCGGCCCTGCGGCGACCATCACCGAAACGCTGAAACGCTGGTTTACGCCGGGCTTTCGCGAAAGCAATACCAAAACGGTGGACTGGGTCCGTGAGACGGTTCTTGCCAATCACCCGGACAACTACACCAGGCACCGGCAGGTACTGGCCTCGGGCGTCGTGGAACTGGTTCGCCCTGCCCCGCCGATCCCGCACCCTTCGCTGGTGATGACCTGCGAGAATGATACGGGCAGCACCCCGGCGATGTCCCATGGCATCGCCGCTGAAATCCCCGGCGCAGAAACGATCATCGTCCCGCGCCTGCAACATCTCGGCCTGCTGGAAGAGCCGCAGCTTTTCCTGAACCCGATCCTTAGGTTTCTTGGCCGTATCCACGGAAAGGACTGAACCATGACAAAGCTGACAGGCGGACAGGCAGCGGTCGAGGCGCTGAAGGCAGAGAAGGTGGGGCATGTCTTCGGGCTGATCGGTTCGGCGACGATGGAGATGTTCGACGCACTTTACGATGCCTCCGAGATCAGCCTGATCGGTGTGCATGACGAACGCACCGGCACCCATATGGCTGACGGCTATGCAAGGATGAGCGGCCGGGCGGGCGTGGTGCTGGCGGGCCAGAACGGTCCCGGCGCCACCAACCTTGTCACCGGGCTCGGGCAGGCCAAGGCCGCCTATTCGCCGGTCGTCTCCATCGCCGGGTCGCTCGCCTCATCGCATGTCTACCGCGATGCCTTTCAGGAGGTTGACCAGCAGGCGCTCTTCACGCCGATCACCAAGAAAACCTGGACGGCCACGAGCGCCGACCGCGTGCCGGAAATGGTGCGCGAGGCGTTCCGCGTGGCAATGACCCCGCGTCGCGGCCCGGTGCAACTGAACCTGCCGCGCGACGTTTTGTCGGCACAGGCGGAGTTCGACAGCTTCCAGACGCCCGAAACCTATCGCAGCCAATCCGTGCCCGCCGCGCCCGCCGAGGCCATCGCGCAGGCGGCAAAGATGCTGGCGGGCGCGTCCCGTCCTGTGATCATCGCGGGCGGCGGCATCAAGAATACCGGCGGCCAGGTTCAGGCGCTGGCTTTGGCCGAGGCGCTGAACGCCCCCGTCGTCACCTCCCCCGGTCATGGCGATGCGATCCCCTTCGGCCATCCCCTGAATGCGGGCCAGATGGGCCCGCGCGGCAATATCGTCGCCTCGCGTCTGGTGCGCGAGGCCGATGTGATCCTGGCACTCGGCACGCGGATCGGCTTCAACGCCACCTTCTACAGCTATGACAACATCAACCGCGACGCTGCGATCATCCATGTGGAACTCGAACCGACCGCCATCGGCCGCTACTTCCCGGTGGCGCTTGGCATCTGGGCCGATGCGCCGACGGCCGCCACGCAACTGACCGAGGCCATCGGGCGGATCAGGGACCGCGCCAGCGCCGACAAATGGACGCAAGCCTACAAGGCCGAGCGTCAGGCCTTTCTCGCCAAGCGCGATGCCGACGCGCAGGTCGATGCGATGCCGATCCATCCATCAGGCCTCTTCAAGACGCTACGCGACGTGCTGCCCAAGGACGCGGCAGTCACGATGGATGCAGGGACACTCTGCCTTCAGGCCACCGACGCGCTGAACTACTGGACACCGAAAAGCCTGTTCACGCCCCTCGACTTCGGTCTTGTCGGTTTTTCCTTCGCCTGTGGCCTCGGGATCAAGCTGGCCGCGCCCGACCGGCCCGTGATCAGCCTGATGGGCGATGGCGGTTTCGGCATGACCGTGTCGGAACTGTCGACCGCCGTGGATCACGGCATTAACACGGTCACGGTGGTGATGAACAACGGCTGCTGGGGCGCCGAGAAGGCCTATCAGCGCGACTTCTTCGGCGGGCGCTATATCGGGGCGGACATCTCCAGCCCGCCCTTCGACAAGCTGGCGGAGCTTTACGGCGCCAAGGGCTACCGCGCCGATACGCTGAAAGGCATGGCCGAGGCGATCGAGGCGGCTTTGACCTGCAGCAAGCCCGCCGTCATCGACGTGGCCGTGGACCCGGCGGCGCTTTACAGCTTCCGCCGCGACAGTTTCAAGCACAGGGGGGGCTGAGATGGCCGACAAGAAGTATCCCGCGACCGAGGCGCAGCGCGCCACCGGCGACTGGAACCCGATGTGGGACACATTGGCCGAGATGGACCCGGACTATCTGGAAACCTTCCTCGCCTTCCGCGCCGTGCCGCAGACCAAGGGGCCACTCCCGCAGAAATACAAGGAACTGATCTTCATCGCGATCAACGTCGCCACGACCCATCTCTGGCCCTCGGGCGTGCGGCGACACATCCAGAACGCGCTGAAGGCCGGGGCGACCAAGGAGGAAATTCTTGAGGTCATGCAGTTGACTTCGATCATGGGCATCCATTCCATGGCGCTCGGCGTGCCGATCCTGATGGAGGAGGTGGAGCGCCACGACAAGGATTAGGGAGGGGCAGA
This sequence comes from Albidovulum litorale, assembly GCF_025751495.1. Classification (GTDB taxonomy): domain Bacteria; phylum Pseudomonadota; class Alphaproteobacteria; order Rhodobacterales; family Rhodobacteraceae; genus Albidovulum; species Albidovulum litorale. Next base: position 711,316 of record NZ_JAOWKZ010000002.1, read on the forward strand.
TGGCCGAGGAACACGACCGTTCGATGATGGAAAACCTCTACTGGTGGGGCATCCCCACCCTGTTCCGCTGCCCGAACGAACCGCCCGAAGGCGCCGATATCGCCCTTGTCGGTGTGCCCCATTCCACCGGCAACGGTACGACCGAACGCGACCAGCATCTGGGACCGCGCGCCTTGCGCCATGTCTCGGCCGTGCAACGCCGGGTTCATGGTGAGTTCCGGATCAACCCGTGGGAGGCGGCGAAGATCGTCGATGTGGGCGACGTGCCCTTCCCCCGCGCCAATGACAACGAAGACTGCATCCAGCAGATCACCGATTTCTACACACGCATCGACGCGGCGGGCGCGCGGCCCGTCTCGGTCGGCGGCGATCATTCGATCACCGGCGGCATTGTTCAGGCGCTTGGGCGTGGCAAGATCGCGGGCGGCGAACCCGTCAGCTTCCTCCATCTCGACGCCCATACCGACGTCTTTACCAAGGTCGACCATTTCCTTGGCGCGGAGAAATCGGCCGCCCATTGGGGCGCGTACCTCGCCGATCAGGGGCAGGTCGATCCGACGAGGTCCATGCAGATCGGGCTTCGGGGCCATCCCCGCACGCTCGACTGGCTGCAGCCATCCTACGATTACGGCTACAATGTCGTGACGATGAAAGAGTTCCGCCAACGCGGGCTGGCCGATGTCATCGCCCAGATCAAGGAGGTGCTGGCGGGCCGTCCGGTCTATATCACCTTCGACCTCGACTGCCTCGACCCGACCATCGCGCCCGGTGTGTCCAATCTGGAACCTGGCGCGAAAGGCTTTGATATCGACGAGGCGGTGGGCCTATTGCGCGCGGCGCGGGGCATGAACATCGTTGGCGGCGATGTGGTCTGCATGATGCCCACGAAGGACAGCCCCAACAATACCACCGCGCTTTCGGCCGGGGCTGTGATGTTCGAGATAATCTCCTTGATCGCCGAAAACCGGACCGGCCCTGCCTGATGCGTTACCGTGCGCATTTGGTGAGACTCACAATCAGGTGTCGAGCAGAATGTTGAACTCGCCCCGAATTCGCGCCTCGGCGTCATGTGACAGGTAGTCCGGCCTGTGGGTGTCGAGGATATTGCGCGCCGCCTTGCGTGCCCGCACCCAGGCATCGCTCTGGCCCTTTTCGGCCCAGGTGACGGGCGCGTCGCGGTCGGCATAACGCGGATAAAAGTAATCGCGCTGCATGGCGGCGATCGTGTGCGCGCCGCCAAGGAAATGCCCCGCCCCGGTGACCGCTTCACAGATCGCGTCGAAGCCGAGTGTTTCCTCGTTGACCTCGACACCCCTTAGGGTGCGGTAGATCATCGAATGCATCTCGTCATCCAGAATGAACGCCTCGAACGACGCGCCCAGAAGCGAGGCCATCATGCCCGAGCTCTCATAGATGAGGTTGCCGCCCGCCAGCCCGGCGGCGAGCGACGACATTGCCTTTTCTACCCCATATTGCGCGTCGATAGCCTTGGCATCTGTCATGGAAGACGCGACACCCGACGGCAGACCGAGCCAGTTCGATATCTGCGCCGAGGCCGCGTTCATCACCGAAATCTCGCCACCGCCGCCGCAGAACGCTCCGGTTCGCAGGTCGATGACCAAGGGCCAATTGGAAAAGACCATCGGATAACCGGGCTGGATCACGTTCACCATGATCAGGCTCGCCAGCGTTTCGGCCAGCGATTGGGCGAGGAAGCCCGCAAGCGTCGCCGGTGCCGTAGCCCCCGATTGCGCTGCCGTGATGCAGGAAATCGGCAACCCATGCTCCATGCAGGCCAGAGTCACTTCCACCGCGTCCTCGCCGAACCGCATGGGTGAGATGACCGGGCTGATATGGGCCTTGAGAAAAGGAGTCCTTCGGAAATCTCCCTCCTTTCCGAGTGCCATATCGACCATCCGCAGGATCGGCGCCACATGTTCGGCCAGCGTGAACGAGGTCGCGACTGGCTTCGTTGTGCCTTTCAAAAGCGCGAATACCGTATTCACGTCCAGATCGAACGGGTCGGCCATGTCCGTCGCGACGCAGCAGCGGGTGAACCAACTCACATTCGTCAACGTGTCCTGCAAGCGGGTAAAGTCGTAAAGGTCGCGCAATGTGGAGGGGCGATAGTGCCCGGTATCTAGATCAAGCGTCTGGACCGCCGCTCCGCCAGTGCCGAAATGCACCCGCTCTCCGCCGACATGAATCGATCGGGCGGGATCGCGGCCATGAAAGGTAAACTCCTTAGCCGCGACACGGATCGCACATTCCACCATCCCGCGCGGGAAAAGAATGCGGTTGCCCGATCGCTCTGCGCCATGATCCAGGAACCTCCGGGCAAGGATTGGCGGAACCTCGCCCATGCCGAGTTCGGCCAAAAGACGTATCGCAGTCTCATAGATCGCGATGATCTCGGGCTCGCTCAAGGGTTTGTAGACCCCGCCGAGCTGGCCCGGTGGGCAGGGATTGACCTCGGGCGGCGCCGCGCGCTTCGCAACCCGTTCTGCACGGCCCCCAGCCCGTCTGCCCGACATCCCCGTCATCGCTCGCTCCATGTGCAATGCGTTCAGTTACGCGCGGAGGAACGCGGCCTGACAAGCCCGGAGTTCCAGTTTCAAGATTTCTACGAATTGCGAAGGAAATTCGAAACTTGTCGTCACGCCGTTGACCGGATGGCGGGCCCTGCCGCAACTCATTTGAAAGTACAACTGCCCGGAGTTCCGCAGATGAAGACCCAGACCCGCGTTGTCGTGATCGGCGGCGGTATCGCCGGATGCTCGACGCTTTACCACCTGACTAAGGAAGGCTGGACCGATGTCGTGCTGGTGGAGCGCAATGAACTGACCTCAGGCACCACTTGGCATTCCGCCGCGCAGGTCACGAATTTCGGCATGAACCAGACCATGGTCGGTCTGAAAAGCCATTCGATCCGGCTTTACAAGGAACTAGCCGAAGACCCCGAATACCCGATCAACTACCACCACGGCGATGGCGGCATCCGGCTGGCCAATACCGAGCGGGTGATGGAGGGCTATCGCCATTTCGCCTCGATGGCGAAGGGAATGGGCGTCAATTTCGAGGTGATCGACGCGGCCGAATGTGCACGGCGCCATCCGCTGATCTCAACCGACAACCTCATCGGCGGGCTTTGGGACCCGCTCGACGGCGATATCGACCCCGCCCAGCTTTGCCAGGCGCTCGCCCGCCGCGCCCGCAAGGCCGGGGCCGAGGTCTATCGTAATACTCCCGTCACCGGGCTCACGCAGCACAAGGACGATAGCTGGACGGTCCATACTGAAAATGGCGACATCCATTGCGAGATCGTCGTCAATGCCTGTGGCTACCGAGTGAATGAGGTCGGTGCGATGATGGGCGTCCACCATCCCGTCGCCTCGATGGAACACCAGTATTTCCTGACCGAGGAGATTCCCGCGATCCGCGAGGCAGGCCACCGCATGCCGCTGCTGCGCTGCCCGATCAGCGATTATTACTGTCGGCAGGAAAAGAACGGCCTTCTGGTCGGGTTCTACGAACAGGGTTGCAAGACCTGGGGCATGGACGGGATCGACCCGAATTTCGTCAACGCGCTCTGCCCCGACGACCTCGACCGCGTGACCGATGTTCTGGAAGGCGCCTTTGCCCGGATGCCAGCGCTGATGGAGGTGGGCATCCATACCGTCGTCAACGGACCGATTACATACACGATCGACGGCGCGCCGCTGGTCGGCCCCATCCCCGGCAAACGCAACGCCTTCTGCATCATCGGTCTGCGCGCAGGTCTCGGCGAAGGGGGCGGCCATGGCTGGCTTCTGGCGCAGCAGATCGTTCATGGCGAGGCCTGCTACGATACCTGGTGCCTCGATCCCCGCCGCTTCACCGGCCATGCCAATGTCGAACTGACCGCGCTGAAGGCCATCGAGGATTACCAGAACGAATTCCGCTTCCACTTCCCGCATGAACACCGCCCGGCCGGTCGTCCGATGAAGACAACCCCGCTGACCCCGATTCTCGCCGCCGAGGGGGCGGAGTTCGGCACGGTCAACGGTTGGGAGCGGATGGCCTATATCAAACCCTCCGCCGATTTCCACGAAACCCACTCCTTCCGCTTCACCGAAGCCTTCGATGTGGTGGCCAAGGAGATCAAATCACTGCAAGCGAGCGTCGGACTTACCGAGGTGAACGGCTTCAACCGGATCGAGATCACCGGTACGGATGCGCGTGACTGGCTCGACACGATGTTCTGCGGGCAGGTGACGAAAAAGCCGGGCCGCGTCGGTCTCGGCTACCTCCTCAATCACCATGGCTGCGTGAAGGGCGAGGCGACGCTTGCCAATCTCGACGCGGAAACCATCTGGTACGGCTCGGCGGCGGCGTCGGAATGGCATGACATGGACTGGCTCCGGGCGCATTTGCCGAAAGGCAAAGACATTCAACTCCGTTCGCTGACCAACGACTATACCATCTTGGTCCTTGCCGGACCGAAATCGCGCGATGTGCTTGCGGCGGCATCGCGCGGTGACTGGTCGGCGGCGGGGTTCCCCTGGCTCGCGGTTCGCCGAGCATTCGTCGGCATCGCGCCGGCCGTGGTAATGGCCGTCAGTTTCTCGGGCGAACTCGCCTATGAAATTCATGTACCCAATGCCTTGCTCTATTCCGCCTATCTCGCGCTCAGGAAGGTGGGCGAGGCGCATGGGCTCACGCTCTTTGGCTCCCAAGCCGTTGAGTCCATGCGCCTCGAAAAAGGTTATCTGCACTGGAAGGCCGACCTCATTACCGAATTTGACCCGTTCGAGACCGGCCTTCATCGCTTCGTCGATCTATCCAAACCCGATTTCATCGGCAAAGCGGCGCTTGGGCGGCGAAAGGCAGAGGGCACGCGCCGCCAGCTCGTGTCGCTGGTGCTCGACTGCACCCACGCGCCAGCGCATGGCGGAGACAGCGTGGTGATGGAAGGCAGCGTCGTTGGCACTGTCACTTCGGCAGGATGGGGGCATAGGGTAGGGCGCAACATCGCCTATGCGTTCGTTGATCCCGGATTTGCGGCAGAGGGAACAAGCCTGACCGTAGAGGTCATCGGGGAACCGGTACCCGCAGTCGTCATCGACGCCGCACTCTATGATCCGCAGAATCTTCTTGTCCGCGCGTGAGTCCGCATCTGTGAAGGGGTCGCCTCCGTCAAAACCCTAACATAGCGACGCCGGAAAAGACGACGAAAACGCTGAACCACTGCCCGGTTGTCATCCGCTCATGTAAAATGGCATGCGCGAGGATCACCGTGACAACGCCGAAGATGGATGTCACCACGGCGGCATATTCAGGGTTGGGAAGGGAACCCGCGATGGTCACGAGAGACAGCGCCGTCGCGTCTAAAAGACCCATCGCACCCAGAACCGGCAACTGTCCGGTTTCCGGCGCAACGGGTCCGCGATGCACGGTCAACAGGAATGCAACGACCCCAGCAATCGCAGCCGCCCGGATCACCATGATCGCGGGCCAGTCCGCGCTGCCGCTTGCCGCCGACTGAGCCAGCGCAAAGGCGGCCGCGAATGCAATCCCGGATATCGCCGCGCTGACTGCAGCCCGCCGACGTTGCCCGGTCCGGTCACCCGCACCGGAAAGCCGGGCGACCAGCCCGACCCCCGTCACGATGACCGCAACGGCCAACCAGTCGGAAACCGGAACAGCCTTGCCCGTCAGCCACGCCAGCGCGACCGTTATCACGGGATAGGCTCCGATAATCGGGGCGACGAGCCGCACCGGCCCCTCGGCAAAGGCCCGATAGAGGCAGTAGGAGCCAAGCGCATAGGCCAGGCCGGACCCCATCGCGGCGGAGAACTCGGACATGGCCAAGCCTGACCATCCACCCGATACGACAGCAATCGGCAAGGTAACCGCTGTGCCGACAGAGAGCACGATAAGCAAAGCGGAAGGAATGATCAGCCCGCCGCCGAGAAAGCGGACGAGAAAATCATGCACACCCCAAGCAAGTGCGGCAATGAGTCCAAGCGCAAGACTGACCAAAGACATCTCCCATGGGGTAGAACTAGTGGCATCCTACAGAACTTTCTGGTATTCTTAAAAGGAAAAGTATTGTCCCATAAGGAATATGATTCCCGCAGGAGAAGCTGAATGGCGCAGGCCATGATCGACTATATCGGAGGCGAGGATGCCCTGCGCAAACTTGTCGAGGATTTCTACGATATCGTTGAGTATTCCGACGATGGCGTCCGGCTTCGAACCCTGCATATCCGGGGGCACGGGCTGGATCATGCGCGGGTGGAGCAGTTCAATTTCCTCAGCGGGTTTCTCGGCGGACGGCGTTACTATGAGGAAAAGCACGGCCATATGGATGTACGGCTGATGCACGCCCATGTGCCGATCTCAATCGATACAGCGGAAGACTGGCTGAAATGCATGGATCAGGCGTTGGCGGATAACGGTCTGAAAGGGCCCGAAATCGACCGTCTGCGCGCGATACTGCGGCGCATCTGTATGATGCTCGTCAACGACCTGACCGATTGGGGCGTTCGTGCCAGTGCCTGACGCACTTTTCGGGCAGAAGTCTGCCCTGACGCATTTCTGGTTGTCCGGGCGGCTGAGTTCAGTCTCGGTATTATGCACATCGCCCAGATGACGGCACGCAGGCTATTTCGTGCATGACCACGGTGAAGTAAGCGTACGGCAACCGAATCCATCTGAGCGCAACAGAGCCCGTGACCGTCAGCCTCGCCTCTATCTTGCTTTATGCCGGCGCCGTGGGCCTTCTGTGGCTGACGCCGGGCCCTGTCTGGGTCGCGATCACCGCCCGCGCCCTTTCGGGTGGCTTTGCAAGCGCGTGGCCGTTGGCTATCGGAGTGACACTGGGCGATCTGATCTGGCCTTTGGTTGCAATTTTCGGACTGGCATGGATCGTCGACCAGTTCGACCACTTCATGACCGTCATGCGCTACATCGCGGTTTTAGTTTTCATCACCATGGGATGGCTTCTGGTCCATCAGGCCGGGGCACCGGTCTCCACCGACCGCAGTCTGACCCGGCCGGGACGATGGGCCGGGTTCATGGCGGGTGTCGCCGCGATCCTCGGCAACCCGAAGGCGGTGCTGTTTTACATGGGTGTGCTGCCGGGGTTCTTTGACCTGCGCCACGTCACCAGTGCTGATATCGCCGCAATCGTGATAGCCTCAATGCTGGTTCCGCTGGCCGGGAACCTGATGCTGGCGCTTCTGGTAGGCGAGGCCCGGAGCTTGCTGAAGTCACCAACGGCCCTCTGGCGGTTGAATGTGGGGGCAGGCGTAATGCTGATCGCGGTGGGTGTGGTGATTGGATTTCTGGACATCTGACTGGACATGCAAAACGTACTTGGGCACTCAAATGCGGTATCAAAAGGCAACCATGGACTTCGGAACCCGTGCCTTCAGGATTCGTTAGTCCATCGGGAGCGGAGGGCGAATGAATCTTATGGTGTTCCTGATTTTTATCACCGCATGCGCGGCGGCGGCGGCCACCGGCATGATATTTCAGCCTGGTACATGGTATGACGGCTTGACGAAACCCGACTGGACCCCGCCGCGCTGGGCGTTTCCGGTGGTCTGGACCACGCTCTATGTCCTCATCGCGATTGCGGCGACGCGCGTAGCAGGTCTGCCGGGTGCGGAAATCGCGCTGGCCCTCTGGGCGTTGCAAATCGCGCTCAATACACTCTGGACCCCCGTCTTTTTCGGAGGCCACCATATCCGATCCGGCCTGATCATTATCGGATTTCTTTGGCTTACGGTCGCCGCCATGATCCCGGCCTACTGGCGTCTGGACTGGATCGCTGGGCTGATAATTGTTCCCTACCTTGTGTGGTTGTCCTTGGCGACGGCGCTGAATTTCTGGATCTGGCGGAACAATCCGGTGGCAGCGTAGGGGCATCCTCTGTGACGGCGCGCATCAGCGCTTGCAGACTCGCCCACCTTCCCCTATATCGCTTTTCAACAGCGCGGCTGCGGGGTCCAAACTCACAGCCCACCGGGAAAGATCGACGGGCCGCTGGGCCCGTTTTTTGTTGTCTGAAGAGCCGATGTCCGACCTTATCGCGAAAACCGCCATTGACCGGCGCCTGGCCGAGATCGTGACCCCGACCATCGAAGGTCTGGGCTTCGAATTGGTGCGCATCCGGCTGATGGGCGGCAACACCAAGACCTTGCAGATCATGGCGGACAAGCCCGAGGGCGGGATCGACGTCGATGATTGTGGCAGGATTTCCGTGGCCGTCTCGGCCGTTCTCGATGTCGAGGACCCGATCGAGGATCAGTATAACCTTGAAGTTTCCTCGCCCGGCATCGACCGGCCGCTGACCCGGCTGAAGGATTTCGACGCCTGGAAGGGCTATGAGGCCAAGATCGAGACCGGCGAACTCATTGACGGGCGCAAGCGCTTCAAGGGCGTGATCGCGGGGACCGAGGGCGACGAGGTTCTGGTCGAGATCGAGGAAGGCACGATCGGGTTGCAGTTCGACTGGCTGGCCGATGCGAAACTGGTCCTGACCGATGAGCTGATCACCGAAATGCTGCGGCAGAAGAAGGCGACCGAGACGGTCGACGAAGCCGCGTTTGACACAATCGAAGAAGAGACTTCCGAGGAGGAATGAATGGCGATTACCTCTGCCAACCAGCTTGAGCTGCTGCAAACCGCCGAGGCGGTCGCGCGCGAGAAGATGATCGACCCCGGTCTGGTCATCGAAGCGATGGAAGAAAGCCTAGCCCGCGCGGCGAAGTCGCGTTACGGCGCCGAGATGGATATCCGCGTGGCGATCGACCGCAAGACGGGCCGCGCGACCTTCACCCGCGTCCGCACCGTGGTTGAGGATGATGCGGTCGAGAATTATCAGGCCGAACTGACCGTGGCGCAGGCCAAGCAGTATCTCGACGACCCCAAGGTCGGCGATGAGATCGTGGACGAGGTTCCGCCGGTCGATCTGGGCCGGATCGCGGCGCAATCGGCCAAGCAGGTCATCCTGCAGAAGGTCCGTGAGGCAGAGCGCGACCGTCAGTACGAGGAATTCAAGGACCGCGCGGGCACGATCATCAATGGCATCGTCAAGCGCGAGGAATATGGCAATATCATCGTCGATATCGGCCGCGGCGAAGCCGTTCTGCGCCGGAACGAGAAAATCGGCCGCGAAAGCTATCGCCCGAACGACCGTATCCGCTGCTACATCAAGGATGTCCGCCGCGAGGCGCGTGGCCCGCAGGTCTTCCTGTCGCGCACCGATCCGCAGTTCATGGCGGAGCTCTTCAAGATGGAAGTGCCGGAGATCTACGACGGCATCATCGAGATCAAGGCCGTGGCCCGTGACCCGGGGTCTCGCGCCAAGATCGGCGTTATCTCTTACGACAATTCCATCGACCCGGTCGGCGCCTGCGTCGGCATGCGCGGCTCCCGCGTCCAGGCGGTGGTCAACGAACTTCAGGGCGAGAAGATCGACATCATTCCTTGGAATGAAGATCAGGCGACGTTCCTCGTGAACGCTCTTCAACCCGCCGAAGTGGCCAAGGTCGTCATCGACGAAGAGGCCGGCAAGATCGAGGTCGTGGTGCCCGATGAGCAGCTGTCGCTCGCCATCGGTCGTCGCGGTCAGAACGTGCGGCTTGCCTCGCAACTGACCGGGCTGGATATCGACATCCTCACCGAAGAGGAAGAAAGCCAGCGCCGTCAGGCCGAGTTTGCCGAACGCACCAAGCTCTTCGTCGAAGCGCTGGATCTCGACGAATTTTTCGCCCAGCTTCTGGTCTCGGAAGGCTTCACCAGCCTCGAAGAGGTCGCCTATATTGAGTTGGACGAGCTTCTGTCGATCGAAGGCGTGGACGAAGGCACCGCCGAAGAGCTTCAGGCCCGCGCCCGCGACGTGATCGAGGAACAGAACCGCAAGGCGCTGGAAAACGCCCGTGCACTGGGCGTCGAGGATAGCCTGATCAACTTCGAGGGCCTGACGCCCCAGATGATCGAGGCTTTGGCCAATGACGGCGTGAAGACGATCGAGGACTTCGCGACCTGCGCGGACTGGGAACTGGCCGGTGGCTGGACCACCGTCAATGGCGAGCGGGTCAAGGATGACGGCATTCTTGAGAAGTTCGACGTGAGCCTTGAAGAGGCGCAGACTCTTGTCATGACCGCCCGTATCCAGCTTGGCTGGGTTGACCCGGCCGAGCTTGAGGCCGATGCGGAAGAGGGCGAGGAAACTGAAGAGGGGGCCGAGGCCTGATATGGGCATCGGGAGGATCGCATATGACCCGAGGGGGACGCGACAAGGATAGAGACCAGCCCGAACGGCGCTGCATCGTCACCGGTGACGTGCAGCCCAAGACGGGGCTTGTCCGCTTTGTCGTCTCTCCTGAAGGTCAGGTCTTTCCCGATCTTGGCGAAAAGCTGCCGGGCCGGGGCATGTGGGTCACGGCCGATCGCGAGATGATCGCCAAGGCGGTGAAGAAGGGCCTCTTTTCCCGCGCAGCAAAGGCGCAGGTCACGGCCGCCGAAAATCTGCCCGATCTGGTCGAGGCGGGTCTTGCCAAGCGCGTCGTCGACCATATCTCCCTTGCCCGCAAGGCGGGCCGCGCGGTGGCCGGGTTCGAGAAGGTCAAGGGCTGGCTGGCCGACGGCAAGGCCAAAGTCCTGCTGCAGGCCTCTGACGGGTCGGAACGCGGCAAGGGCAAATTGTGGACACCCGAAGGCGGTCGCTGGTTCGGCTGCCTGACCGCGTCAGAGCTCGGTCTGGCCTTTGGCCGCGATAGTGTGATACACGGCGCGCTCGGCGCTGGCGGATTGAGTAATCGTGTTGTAGAGGAAGCGGCAAAGCTTTCTGGTCTGAGAAAGAATGACGGCGGAAGGTCCGCCGGGAAGGATGCAAAGTCGGCATGAGCGAAACAGACGGTAAAAAACCCCTCGGCCTCGGGGGCGGGCGTTCCGGTCAGGTGAAGCAGAGCTTTTCCCATGGCCGCACGAAGAGCGTCGTCGTCGAGACGAAGCGCAAGCGCGTTGTCGTGCCGAAGCCGGGTGCACCCGCCGCGTCGGGCGGTGGTGCTGCCAGCGCAGGCGATCCGTCGCGTCGCCCTGCCGGGATTTCAGACGCCGAGATGGAGCGACGCCTGAAGGCTTTGCAGGCCGCCAAGGCGCGCGAGGCCGAAGAAGCCGCGCAGCGCGCGGAGGAGGAGCGCCAGCGCGAGGAAGAGCGCGAGCGTCGCCGGGCCGAGGCAGAGGCCAAGGAACGCGAGGATCGCGAGCGCGAGGAAGCGCTGAAGGCCAAGGCCGAGGAAGATGCCCGCAAGGCCCAGGAAGCCGAGGCGCGCGCGGCCCGCAAGGAAGAAATCAAGAAGCCCGCCGCGAAGTCGGCACCTGTCGATCAGGCAGCCGCGGAAGCTGCTGCGGCCCGAGCCGAAACCAAAGGTGTCAGCTCCTCCGGCCCACGCAAGACCGATCGCGAACGCGACCGGGGAGCAGCCGAACGGGATACCCGTGGCAAGGGCGGCCGCGACGAGGGTCGCCGGTCCGGTAAGCTGACACTCAACGAAGCGCTTTCGGGCGATGGCGGTCGCCAGCGCTCGCTCGCCGCGATGAAGCGCAAACAGGAACGTGCGCGCCAGAAAGCGATGGGCATGAATGTCCGCGCCGAAAAGCAGGTGCGTGACGTCCAGCTTCCCGAGACGATCATCGTGTCCGAGTTGGCCAACCGGATGGCCGAACGTGCCGCTGACGTGGTCAAGGCGCTGATGAAGATGGGCATGATGGTCAATATGAACCAGCCCATTGACGCCGACACCGCCGAACTGGTGATCGAGGAATTTGGCCACAAGGCCGTCCGGGTTTCGGACGCCGATGTCGAACAGGTCATCGACACCGTAGATGACAAGGACGAGGATCTGGTGTCCCGCCCGCCGATCATCACGATCATGGGCCATGTCGACCACGGCAAGACCTCGCTTCTCGATGCGATTCGCAAGACTAACGTCGTCTCCGGCGAAGCCGGTGGCATCACCCAGCATATTGGTGCCTATCAGGTGACGACCGAGTCTGGTGCGGTTCTGACCTTCCTCGACACGCCGGGCCACGCGGCCTTTACGTCGATGCGGGCGCGGGGCGCCCAAGTGACGGATATCGTCGTTCTGGTCGTCGCCGCCGACGACGCGGTCATGCCGCAGACGGTCGAAGCCATCAACCACGCCAAGGCCGCGAAGGTACCGATGATCGTGGCCATCAACAAATGCGACAAGCCTTCGGCCAATCCGCAGAAGGTCCGCACCGATCTGCTGCAACACGAAGTCGTCGTCGAGGCGATGTCGGGTGATGTGCAGGATGTCGAGGTGTCCGCCACGACCGGCAAGGGTCTGGATGAGTTGCTGGAAGCCATCGCGCTTCAGGCCGAGATTCTGGAACTGAAGGCCAACCCGGATCGTGCCGCGATGGGTGCTGTGATCGAGGCCAAGCTCGATGTCGGCCGGGGTCCGGTTGCCACCGTTCTGGTGCAGCACGGCACACTGAAGCAGGGTGACATCTTCGTCGTCGGTGAACAGTGGGGCAAGGTCCGTGCGCTGATCAACGATCAGGGCGAGCGGGTGAGCGAGGCCGGGCCTTCGGTGCCGGTTGAGGTTCTGGGATTGAACGGCACGCCCGAGGCCGGTGACGTCCTGAACGTCGTCGAAACCGAAGCGCAGGCACGCGAAATCGCGAGCTATCGTGAGCAGGCCGCCAAGGACAAACGCGCTGCCGCTGGCGCCGCCACGACACTTGAACAGCTGATGGCGAAAGCCAAGGAAGACAAGAACGTCTCAGAACTGCCGATCGTCGTGAAAGCCGACGTCCAGGGCTCTGCCGAGGCGATTGTTCAGGCTATGGAAAAAATCGGCAACGACGAAGTCCGCGTCCGCGTGCTGCATTACGGCGTCGGCGCGATCACCGAATCGGATATCGGCCTGGCCGAAGCCAGCCAGTCTCCGGTGATCGGCTTTAACGTCCGGGCCAACGCTCCAGCACGGGCTGCCGCAAACCAGAAAGGTGTAGAGATCCGCTATTACTCGGTCATCTACGACCTTGTAGATGATGTGAAAGCTGTGGCTTCCGGCCTGCTTTCGGCCGAGATTCGTGAAAACTTCATCGGCTATGCGTCGATCAAGGAAGTCTTCAAGGTCTCTGGCGTCGGCAAGGTCGCGGGCTGTCTCGTTACCGAAGGTATCGCCCGCCGGTCGGCCGGTGTTCGACTCCTGCGCGACGATGTGGTGATCCACGAGGGCACGCTGAAAACCCTCAAGAGATTCAAGGACGAAGTTAAAGAAGTCCAATCCGGTCAGGAATGCGGTATGGCCTTCGAGAATTACGAAGACATCCGTCCGGGCGACGTGATCGAAATCTTCGAGCGCGAAGAAGTAGAGCGCAAGCTAACATAAAAATAGGGGCCTCGCGGCCCCATTCGAACACAACCAAAAGGTCGCCTGAGTTCACGCGGCCTTTTTCGTGACTGGATATCCTTCAAAGATAAGTTGCCCGACCCGGACGAGAATCTTCCCGTTTTCGAGCTGACGCTCGAAAACTCCCTGAACGGAGACGCAACTCCCAAGAGTGATGGTGCGCAGCATCGCGTAAACTCCCCAACGGCGGGCTGCTATGACGATAGCGATCACTCGTTAACAGGGCACTAATGACTGACCCGGATTTGTAGCGGTATTTTCCCCTATTTGGAAACGATTATTGGCTATCGCTGCCGATCGGCGGGAAACTTCCTCAACCTATAGTTGCATAAAATGAGGAAATGTCAAAGCCAATCACGCAATACGGGAATCAGCGGCAGATCGGCAGGCGGCATCGGATAGTTGCGAAGATCCTTGGCCCGGACCCAGGCCAGTTCCTGATTCTCACGCGATTGCGGCGTGCCTTGCCATTTGCGACAGGCAAAGACCAGCATCAACAGGTGAAAGTCATCATAGGCGTGACTGGCAAAGGTCAACGGCGCAAGGCAGCTTTTCCAGGTGTCGATGCCCAGCTCCTCGTGCAATTCACGAATGAGCGCGGCCTCAGGCGTTTCACCCGGCTCCACCTTGCCGCCTGGAAACTCCCAGAGGCCAGCCATGGACTTCCCCTCGGGTCGCTTGGCCAGCAGCACGCGACCGTCCACGTCGATCAGGGCGACGGCAGAGACCAGTATGACCTTCACCGACGCCCCCTGCTTCACGACCGGTAATCGGCGTTTATATCGATGTAGCCGTGGGTCAGATCACAGGTCCAGACGCTCTTGGCGGCTTTACCGAGGCCAAGATCGACCTGGATCAGCAGTTCGTCGCCCTTCATATAGGCCGAGGTCTGTTCCTCAGAGTAATCCGGGCTGCGCCAGCCGTTTTCGGCGACGAGGATATCGCCGAACCGGATCGACAGCTTGTCGCGATCCGCCTTGCCGCCGGACTTGCCTACCGCCATGACGATACGGCCCCAGTTTGCGTCTTCACCGGCAATCGCGGTCTTAACCAAAGGCGAGTTTGCGATGGCCATGGCGATGCGGTGGGCATTTGCGGCATCCGAGGCACCGGTCACGCGGACCTCGACAAATTTTGTGGCGCCTTCGCCGTCGCGAACGACCTGATGCGCCAGGTCCATCATCACGTCGCGCAACGCAGCCTCAAACGCCTTGGCGGTCTTCGACCGCATATCGCCGATCTCTGCCGCCTTCGACTTGCCGGTCGCAGCAACGATCAATGCGTCGGAGGTCGAAGTGTCACTGTCTACCGTGATCGCGTTGAAGGTCTGGTCGGTCTGACGCGAGACCATCTTTTGTAGGTTGGCAGCAGAGATTTTCGCGTCGGCGAAGATATAGACCAGCATCGTCGCCATGTCCGGCGCGATCATGCCCGACCCCTTGGCGATACCGGCGATACGGATTTTGCCACCTTCGCCTTCCACCTCGGCCATTGCCCCTTTGGGGAAAGTGTCCGTCGTCATGATCGCGCGGGCAGCGAGTTCGATCGCATCGCCCGAGAGCGTCGCCTTCAGATCGTCGAGTTTCGCCGTGATACGCTCATGCGGCAGCGGTTCGCCGATGACGCCTGTGGAGGAGGAGAAGACCCGCGATGCCGGGATGCCGAGCGCCTTGGCAACGCCTCCGGTGACGGCATCGACAGCCTCTTGCCCCAGCGCGCCGGTAAAGGCGTTGGCATTACCGGAATTGACGATGATCGCAGCGCCGTCTTTCGGCCCCGCCGCCTTCTTCAGCTTGGCCTGACAATCCAGAACGCAAGCCGCGCGGGTCGACGAGCGGGTGAAAGCCCCTGCAATGGCAGTGCCGGGCGCAAGCCGGGCCAGCATCACGTCAGTGCGGTTCTTGTAGCGGACATTGGCCTCGATCGCGGCGAACTCGACCCCGGCGATCTTCGGCAGGGCCGGAAACCCGTTCTTGGGTGCCAGCGGAGAAACCGGATTGGCCTTCTTCGTCTTGGCAGCGACCGCGGTAGCCACCTCCGAAACAGCGCCGCTGACCGCCTTGTAGGCATCCCCTGCAGCCTCTTCCAGTTGCGGGCGGACATCCTCGTCAAACTGCTTGCGCAGCTTCTTGAGCTTGCCTTTCAGCTTCTTCGCCTCGGCCTTCCAGTCATTGCCTTTCTTGGCCATCGCCAATCTCCTCGCTGGAGTGTTCAGTTATCAAGAAGTTCCGTCTTCTTCAGGATCGCCGGGTCGATACCCTCGACCATCTTCTCGACTGCGGCCGCATCCGTCAGCGCCTTGACCTTTTCTTCAACCGCATTGCCCTGCAACTCGCCCGCCAGTTCATCACGCACGTCGTCGATGGTCGGGGCGGCCGCACTGCGCACCTCGTTCAGCTTGATGATGTGCCAGCCGAACTGAGACTCAACGGGTTCAGAGACCTGACCCGGTTCCATCGCGATGACGGCATCCTCAAAGGGTTTGACCATCATGCCAACACCGAACCAGCCCAGATCGCCACCGGCAGCTGCCGATCCACGATCCGTCGATTTTTCAGTGGCCTTCACCGCGAAGTCAGCGCCACCGTCAATCTCGACCTTGAGCGCGTTTGCCTCTTCCTCGGTCTCAACGAGGATATGGGCAGCACTGTATTCTTTGCCCGGCTCCTGGCCGGCATAGCGTTCCTCGAAGAGCGCCGCGATCTTCTCTTCCGTCACAGCGGCTTTTGCCGTCTCATCCAGAGTCACGCCCGCAAGATAGCTACGACGATTGTTGTCCAGCACCAAGGTATCGCGCTTGCGCAGATTGGCCTCGGCCTCTTCCGACAGGGCGACCTGCTGGATGATCTGGTCGAGAATGCCGTCGAACAGGGTCTTGTCATCAAGCTGCAGATACTGCGCTGGCAGGTTGTCGCGAAGCGCGATCATGTGGCCAAGCGTGATTTCCGTACCGTTCACAGTTGCCACGACAGTCTCGGCCGTCGGGTCTTCGGCGCGGGCCGTGCCGGTAAGTGCCAGCGACACCGCGAAAGCGCCGAGAATGTGGGCCGGTTTCAACATCGTGACGTCTCCTTAAGGGCCGCCCATGGAGGCAGCGTTGACTATCGCACGGCAGACCCTTACATCGCGATGGTCCAGTGAAGGCCTGCCGCGCCTTTGTTCGCCGCCGTTCTAGGCGTAGCGAGAGATGGCGGCAAGACCGCGTTTCACCGGAGCGAATTCAGTCGAACCCGAGCGGAGAAAACATGCTGGGCCTCGGAACTATCGCCAAGAAGGTCTTCGGCACGCCGAACGACCGCAAGGTCAAATCGGTCCGCCCGCTGGTGGAAAAGATCAACGCCCTCGAACCGGAATACGAAAAGTTTTCGGATGAGGAGATCAAGAAGAAGACGGAAGAACTCGCGAACCGGGTACAGCAGGGCGAGAGTCTTGACAGCGTCCTGGTTGAGGCCTTCGCGAACTGCCGCGAAGGGGCGAAGCGGGCGCTGGGTCTCCGGGCCTTCGACGTGCAGCTTATGGGCGGCATCTTCCTGCATCAGGGCAATATCTCGGAGATGAAGACGGGCGAGGGCAAGACCCTCGTCGCGACCTTTCCGGCTTACCTGAACGCGCTGTCGGGCAAGGGCGTGCATATCGTCACGGTCAACGACTATCTGGCCAAACGTGACGCGGAATGGATGGGCAAAGTGTATTCCCAGCTCGGCATGACCACGGGTGTCGTCTATCCGTTCCAGGATGCCGAGGAAAAGCGCACCGCCTACAAGGCGGATATCACCTATGCCACGAACAACGAACTTGGCTTTGACTATCTGCGTGACAACATGCGCGCGACCGTCGAGGAGATGATGCAGCGCGGGCACAACTTCGCCATCGTCGACGAGGTGGACTCTATCCTCATCGACGAAGCGCGGACGCCTCTGATCATCTCGGGACCAAGTCAGGACCGGTCGGAGCTTTACATAACGCTCGACAAGTTCATCCCGGAACTGACCGAAGAGCACTACAAGCTCGACGAAAAACAGCGCAACGCGACCTTCTCGGAAGCTGGCAACGATTTTCTTGAACAGCGGCTGTCTGCCGCAGGCCTGCTGCCCGAAGGCCAGACGCTTTACGATCCGGAGTCGACGACGATCGTCCACCATGTGAACCAGGCGCTTCGAGCCCACAAGATGTTCAAGAAGGACCAGCACTATATCGTCCGCAATGGCGAGGTCGTCCTGATCGACGAGTTTACCGGCCGGATGATGCCGGGACGACGACTGTCTGACGGGTTGCATCAGGCCATCGAAGCCAAGGAGGGCGTGTCGATCCAGCCGGAAAACGTGACGCTCGCCTCCGTCACGTTCCAGAACTACTTCCGCCTATACGACAAACTTGCCGGGATGACCGGCACGGCGGCAACCGAAGCCGAGGAATTCGCCGACATCTACGGGCTGGGCGTGGTCGAAGTGCCCACAAACAAGCCCATCGCCCGGAAAGACGACCACGATCAGGTCTATCGCACCCAGCGCGAGAAATACGAGGCGATCATCAAACGCATCCGGAAGGCCAATGAAAAGGGCCAACCGGTTCTCGTCGGCACGACGTCGATTGAGAAATCGGAACTCCTGAGCGAGATGCTGAAAAAAGAAGGCATCAAGCACAACGTCCTAAACGCACGCCAGCACGAGCAAGAGGCGATGATCGTCGCCGAGGCCGGCAAGCTTGGCGCTGTGACGATTGCCACAAACATGGCCGGACGCGGGACCGACATCAAGCTGGGCGGCAATGTCGAATTCAAGGTGATGGAGGCCATCGCCGCTGACCCCGAAGCCCATCCCGACGAAGTGCGTGCGCGGATCGAGGAGGCGCACAAGGCCGATGAAGATGCGGTCAAGGAAGCGGGCGGGTTGTTCGTTCTGGCCACCGAACGCCACGAAAGCCGCCGCATCGACAACCAGCTGCGCGGCCGGTCTGGCCGTCAGGGCGACCCGGGGCGGTCCTCGTTCTACCTGTCGCTGGAAGACGACCTGATGCGGATTTTCGGGTCCGAAAAGCTGGATGCCGTTCTGTCGAAACTGGGCATGGGCGAGGGCGAGGCGATCATCCATCCTTGGGTGAACAAATCGCTGGAACGCGCGCAGGCCAAGGTCGAAGGCCGCAACTTCGATATGCGTAAGCAGATCCTGAAGTTCGACGATGTTATGAACGATCAGCGCAAGGTGATCTTCGGCCAGCGGCTGGAGATCATGCAGGCAGACGACATCGAGGAGATTGCGCAGGATATGCGCCATCAGGTCATCGACGATCTGGTGGACGAATACCTTCCACCGAAATCCTACGCCGAACAGTGGAACTCCGAAGGCCTCTACGCCACGATTATGGAGAAGCTGACGCTGGATCTGCCAGTCATCGACTGGGCCAAGGAAGACGGTGTCGATCAGGACGAGATGCGGGAGCGCCTTTACAAAGCCTCGGACGACCTCATGGCCGAAAAGACGGCCGCCTTCGGGCCCGATACGATGCGCCAGATCGAAAAGCAGTTCCTGCTGCAGACTATCGATACAAAATGGCGCGAACACCTGATCACGCTGGAACATCTGCGCTCGGTCGTCGGATTCCGGGGATACGCCCAGCGCGACCCGCTGAACGAGTATAAGTCCGAAGCCTTTGCGCTTTTTGAAAACCTGTTGGACGGGCTGCGCGAGGACGTGACTCAGAAACTAGCCCATGTCCGGCCAATGTCCGAAGAGGAACAGCGCGCTCTGCTTGCACAGATGGAGCAGCAACGGACCACCGGGAAAGCGCCGGAAGCAAGCGAAGAGCGCGAGAGCGCGGCGTCGCAACCAGCTCCGGGATTTGATGAGGCCGACCCATCAACCTGGGGCAATCCGGGGCGCAACGATCCCTGTCCCTGCGGCTCGGGAAACAAGTTCAAGCATTGCCACGGACGGCTTGCCTGACAGCCTCCTCGCGGGCCGCTCAGGCCCGCAGACCGTCCATGACGCGGATGAGTTCGGTCGATATGCCGGGTTCCGACAGAGCGTGACCGGCGGCGGGGATCATCCGCAGTTCAGACCGCTTCCAGTGCTGGGCCAGCATCCATGCCGACACCGGTGGACAGATCATGTCGTAGCGGCCCTGAACGATCGTCGCTGGCACGTCTTTAAGCCGGTGAAGGTCACGCAGGATCTGGCCGTCGACCTCCAGAAATCCGCGATTAAGGAAATAGTGGTTTTCCAGCCGCGCAAAGGCACGGGCATAGTCGCCGGGGGCTTCGCCTGCAACGCCGTCATGGTCAACGCTCGCAAGGGCGTTTTCCCAACCGGTCCAGGCACGAGCAAATCGGATTTCGGTAGCCATGTCCTCGCAAAAAAGTCGGCTGTGATAGGCGGCGATCATGTCGCCCTGTTCGGAAGCGGGGATATGGCGGGCGAAATCCTGCCAACGGTCCGGGTAGAACGCCCCGGCACCACCGCCGTAGAACCAAGCCAGTTCCCCTTCCGTCATCAGAAAGACGCCGCGCAGAACCAGATGACGGGCGCGTTCGGGATGGGTCTGTGCATAGATCAGCGCGAGCGTCGCGCCCCAGCTTCCGCCGAAGACAATCCAGTTCTCGATGCCCAGTTCGTTCCGGATACGCTCGATATCGGCCACCAGATGCCAGGTCGTGTTGGCCTCAACGCTTGCATGGGGCCGCGAACGTCCGCAGCCGCGCTGATCAAAGAGGATCACGCGGTAGGTCGATGGATCGAAATAGCGCCGCATCGCCGGTGAGCAGCCGCCCCCGGGGCCACCGTGCAGAACGATGACGGGTTGGCCCGAAGGATGGCCGCA
Organism: Albidovulum litorale; assembly: GCF_025751495.1. Lineage (GTDB taxonomy): Bacteria > Pseudomonadota > Alphaproteobacteria > Rhodobacterales > Rhodobacteraceae > Albidovulum > Albidovulum litorale. The sequence goes on from NZ_JAOWKZ010000002.1 coordinate 731,571, forward strand.
TTGCTCGACATAGATGCGGTGGCCGTCGCCCACGTCCAGAAACCGCTGATCGAAGGGTTCGACCTGCGGATAAAGAAAGGTGCCTGTGCGCTTTTGCCCTGCGATCCGGTCCATGGATTGACTATATACCGGGAAACGCCCCGCCCGCCATGGGTGGAATATGAACTGCCGGAGAGGAAAAATGGCGCCCGAAACCAGCACGGTCGATCCTGCCGAAGTCGCGAAATTCGAGGCAATGGCGGCGGAATGGTGGGACCCGCAGGGAAAGTTCAAGCCACTGCATATGATGAATCCGGTCCGGCTCGACTACATCACCCGGCAGATCGCCGCCGAGTTTGGTCGCGACCTGACAGGGCCAAAACCTTTCGCAGGCCTCAGGCTTCTCGATATCGGTTGTGGTGGCGGGCTTCTGTCGGAACCAATGGCGCGGCTTGGTGCTGATGTCGTCGGCGCGGACGCGGCGGCGCGCAACATCCCGGTGGCGCAGATCCACGCAGAGGAGCAGGGGCTGAATATCGACTACCGTCACACCACCGCCGAGGCCTTAGTCGTGGGCGGAGAAGCTTTTGACATCGTGCTTGCCATGGAGATCGTTGAACATGTGGCTGACCCCGCAAGTTTTATCGCGACCTGCCAGGACCTTCTGAAGCCCGGCGGGTTAATGATCGCCTCGACCATCAACCGTAACGCCAAAAGTTTCATTGCCGCCATCGTTGGCGCTGAATGGGTGATGCGCTGGCTGCCGAAGGGTACGCATGACTGGGCCAAATTCATCACGCCGGACGAGTTGTATGCTCATCTTGAAGGCGCAGGACTGGCGCCGCTCGACAAGAAGGGTTTCGCATTCAATCCGGTCAGTTGGCAATGGTCGATCTCGGACCGCGATCTTTCCGTAAACTACGTGACCGCGAGCATCCGTCGCTGATCCTATTCCGCGCCGAGCCGGAGGCGCAGCTCCCTCAGGATCGGCAGGGCCGCCCTGATCTTGTCCGCGCCAACGGCGCGCACCACTTCACCGACAACCGGCGTGATGGCGGCAAGCGCGGCATCGCGCGCTGAGCGCCCTGCCGGGCTGATCGAGACGAACTTCCGCCGCGCATCGTCCCAGTCGGGACGAATATGGACATGGCCTGCCCATTCCAGCTTGCTGAGCGTGTTGGTCATCGCCCCACGCGTGACGTGAAACGCGTCTGCCAGCTGCGCCGGTGAGCGTTCGTCGTTGACATGCGCCAGATGGTTCAGGACCGAAAAGTGGCTGATTTCCATTCCCTTAGGCAGCGCCCGGCTGATCTGGTTGCGGGCGAGCTGGTCGGCCATGAAGACCTCGGAAAAGAGGGCGACGGCCAGGGGATCATTGTCAGCGGCCATATCAGGGCCCTTCGAAGTCGCAGTCATGGAGGAGCGAGGGAACCTGGCTCCGCGCCTTGTCTACGGCGTCAAGGTCCAAATCGACAAGCAAAATTCCCGTTTCGGTGCCACCATCGGCAAGAACCTCGCCCCAGGGCGAGACGACCAGCGAATGCCCGTAGGTCCGTCGCGGCCGACCTGCATGGGCGGCATGGGTGCCCGTCTGGGCGGGTGCCAGAACGAATGCCCCGCATTCAATTGCCCGCGCGCGCAGGAGCGGTTCCCAGTGCGCCGCGCCCGTCGTGTCGTTGAAAGCGGCGGGCACAGTCAGAATCTTCGCCCCGGCTTTGGCCAAGCGTCGGTAGAGATTCGGAAAGCGAAGGTCATAGCAGACGGTCAGACCGATAGCCCCGAATGGTGTATCAGCCAGGACCGCCCGGTTGCCCGGCCTATACCCCGTCGATTCACGATATTGCTCGGTCTCGGACACTGTCACGTCGAACATGTGGATCTTGTCATATCGTGCCGCGATACCGCCATCGGGACGGATCAGGAAGGATCTGTTGGCAAAGCGTCCATCCGCATCATGCGTTAACAGCGCCAGTGACCCGGCAAGCAACCAGATTCCAAGCCGCTCGGCCTCTTCCCGGAGGGCTGACAGGGTAGGATCATCCTGCTCATGTCGCAGTACCGCACGCTGATGCGCCCGGTCAGAGGACAGGCAGTTCGTGACCTCGGGTGTCAGCACGAGGTCCGCGCCCTTCGTCGCCGCCTCCCGCAGGAGTGACAGAGTCACCGGCAGGTTCGCCTGCGGATCGTCCGTTACTGAAAGCTGGAGGAGAGCGGCCCGCATGTGTCAGGCCGCCAGCATCGGGTCAAGCTTGCCCGCACGGTCGAGCGCGTGAAGATCATCGCAGCCGCCAACATGCACGCCGTCGATGAAAATCTGCGGCACGGTGTACCGGCCATTTGCGCGCTGCATCATTTCCTGCCGAAGCTGGGCATTGCCCGAAACGTCGGTATCTTCATAGGCCACGCCCTTTCGGTCCAGAAGTCGCTTGGCGGCGATACAGAATGGGCACCACGGGGTGCTGTAAATCTCAATACGTGGCATTGATACCTGTTCCTCAAGTCGTGGTGACTATAGGGATTTAGGCATCCTTCGCAACGCGCGCCAGCACCAGCGTCGAAACCGTGTTCGCACCCCCTGCCAGACAGGCATCAGCCGCCGCTGAAAGTGTCGCGCCCGAGGTCATCACGTCGTCGACCAGCAGCACATCACGCCCCATGACCCGACCTGCGCGACGCGGATGCATGCGCATCGCGCCAGAGACATTGGCGAACCTTTCGTCACGGTTGCGCCCATCCTGAGATGCGGTTTTCCGACGACGGATAAGGAGGTCGGGACAATGATCGAACCTCGCGGCTTTTGCGATCGCGTGCGACAGAAGGGCCGATTGGTTGTAGCGGCGTCGGAAAAGACGAGTCCAATGTAGCGGCACGGGGACCACCAGCATGTCCTGCTTCAGGATCGGTGCCGCCGCACGCAAAAGCCATGCACTCGCGGGCCGGACAAGGTCTAGCCGGTCGCCGTGTTTCAACGCCAGCACCAGCTTGCGTCCGTTATCCTTGTAGAGAAGTGCCGCCCGACCCCTCTCCCATGGTCGGGCAAGCATCAGACAATCGTCACAATATTCCGGCCTGCCCTCATCTTCACCCGGCAGCGGCATACCGCATTGATCGCAAACCAGACCACCGATAAAAGGCGTGTCCCGCCAGCAGGGTCCGCAGAGGCCAAAATCCTCGGTGGCTGGCTCGCCGCAATTGATGCATTGCGGGGGGAAGAGCGTGCCAAGCACGCTTTGCATTCCTCTTCGAAGCAGCCTAGTTTCGCCGATCATGACGCATCCGCCCAAACTCACTGACCGCACGGCCCTGACCCGCAACCGTATGCGCGCCGTGAGGCAGGGGGCGGAATTGTTTCTGCACGCGGAATGCGCGGCTGAGATTGAGGAAAGACTAGGCGAGGTTAACAAACGGTTTACGGCGCCCGCCGTCGTCACCGGATTTCCCGGACCGTGGATGGAGATTCTGCCTGCCGCGCGGTTCGTTGAAGACGCTGAAACTCTGGCGCTGGAACCGGGTGCACATGACCTGATCGTGCATGGCCTGGCCCTGCACTGGGCGAATGACCCGGTAGGGCAACTGGTGCAATGCCGCCGCGCGCTGAAACCCGACGGGTTGTTTCTGTGCGCCTTGTTCGGGGGCCAGACCCTTGCCGAACTGCGCGCCTGCTTGGCCGAGGCCGAAAGCCGCCTGACCGGTGGCCTGTCGCCGCGGGTGCTGCCCATGGGGGAAATACGCGATCTTGGCGCGCTGTTGCAACGCGCGGGCTTTGCCCTGCCCGTGGCCGATGCCGCAAAAAAGACCGTGACCTATGCGACTGCCTTTCACCTGATCACCGATCTGAGGGCGATGGGTGAGGGCAATGCTCTTCATTCCCGAAGCCGCCGGATCACGCCGCGCGCCCTGTTCCCGGAAGCCGCCCGTATCTACGCAGAAAGCTATTCCGTGCCAGAAGGCCGCATAGCTGCGACGTTCGAGCTGATCTTTCTGACCGGCTGGGCACCCGATGAAAGCCAGCAAAAACCGCTCCGCCCTGGATCAGCCGCGCAACGACTGGCTGACGCGCTGGGTGCGACCGAAACGCCTCTCGACCCCGGGAAAGATTGACGCGCGCTGATTTCTGTCTATCTCGGTCCTTGGACAGGAAGGGGAATCCATGAAAGACCAGCTAGACCGCCCCGGAGACGGCCGCCTTGCCCATGCCCCGGCGGATCATCCTCCGATCGCACAGGCGCGCATCGGTGTACTGGTGGCCAATCTCGGCACGCCGGACGATTACAGCTATTGGCCAATGCGACGCTATCTGAGCGAGTTCCTGTCGGACAAACGCGTCATCGACTATCCGTCTTGGAAATGGCAGCCGCTGTTGCAGCTGATCATTCTGTCGAAACGGCCATTCAGTTCCGGCGCGAATTACAAGTCGATCTGGAACCACGACAAAGGTGAAAGCCCGTTGATGACAATCACCAAGGCGCAGGTCGAAAAGCTGCGCGCTGCCGTGGTCGGGCGATACGGCCCCAATGTGATGGTCGAGTTCTGCATGCGTTATGGAAATCCATCGACCGAAAGCGTAGTGCGGCGCATGGTCGATGCGGGTTGCGAAAAGATCGTCTTCCTGCCGCTTTACCCGCAATATGCCGGCGCCACCTCGGCCACGGCCAACGATCAGTTCTTTCGTGCACTGATGAAGGAGAAGCGTCAGCCTGCCGTCCGTATCGTGCCCGAATACTTCGACCACCCGCTCTATATCGAGGCGCTCGCGCAGTCGGTTGAGCGGGTTTATGCCACACTCGATCAGAAACCGGACGTTCTGGTCGCTTCCTACCACGGGATGCCGAAACGCTACCTGATGGAGGGTGATCCCTACCATTGCCAGTGCCAGAAAACCTCGCGGCTCTTGCGCGAGCGATTGAGCTGGGGGGCGGATACGATCGACACAACGTTCCAGTCGGTCTTTGGCCCCGAGGAATGGCTGCGACCCTATACGGTCGAACATGTCGCCGAACTCGCCAAAGCGGGCAAGAAGCGTATCGCCGTTATCTCACCGGCATTTTCGGCCGATTGCATCGAAACGCTGGAAGAAATTCAGGGCGAAATTCGAGAGGCGTTTGAACATGCCGGTGGCGAAAGCTTCACCTATATCCCCTGCCTGAACGACGACGACGCCCATATCGTGGCGCTTATGGCCGTACTGAACGATAACCTTGCAGGCTGGACTGGCTAAACAAACGGGCCGAAAATGAAAAAGGCGGTGGAGAGCCACCGCCTTTTTGCATGTCGACTTTGCGACGGATCAGTTGCTGGCAGCAGCAGCGATCAGCAGAAGCGCGAGAACCGCGACGACAACGCCAGCGGAGGACGAGGACGACGCCTCTTCAACAACCGGCTCCGGCTCCATGACCGGCTCAGCCATGCCACCGGCGAAAGCGGTGGTGGTGGAAAGCGAAAGAACAGCAGCAAGCGCGAGCTTTTTCATGTACATTCTCCATTTTAACCGCGGCGAATTATTCGTGAGGTTCGCCGCAGCATACAGTGATCACCTCGTATCATCCACTAACGCACTAGGTTCGGAATTTGCAACCTGAGACCTGCTGGAGAATTCAAGCTTTCCGTCAATTCGTCAAATAAGCAACACTTGCGTGCCGACTTGAGCGAAGGAAAACAATTCGGAAATGTGCTCATTATACAACCCGACACAACCGTTCGACGAACGGCGACCGATCTTCCGCGTGTCGTGGGTACCGTGGATCCGGTAGTACTGCCAAGACAGGTATAATGCGTGCGTTCCAAGCGGGTTATCCGGGCCCGGGCCGACATAATCGGGCCATTCAGGGTTACGCAGTTTCATAGCCGGTGTCGGACGCCATTCAGGGCCGACAACCTTTCGCACAACCTCTGTACGGCCACGCCGGGTCAGATCTTCGGTTAGCGGCACGCTGGTCGGGTACAGCTTGTAGATGCTCTCGTCCTCGGACCAGTAATGCAGGGCGCGTGATGTTGTGTCGACCAGAATCGCACCGTTTTTCAAGCTGCCGAAGTAGGGTTGCCATTGCAGCGAACGGAAGCTGGAAATATTGCGCCGAATGTTGTTGCCGAGATCGGCTTCAAGTTCGACGGTGTTGGCACCGGTCTGCGCCAGGGCAGGCGCAGCCATGGTCGCGCCAAGCGCCGCAGCGGCTCCAAGTATCGAGCGGCGGCTGAATTGATTGGAGTCTGAGCTCATCCTCGGGTCACCTTTTGTTATGTTCGACCGGCACGTCCCGCACCGATACATTCTGGAATCGAAGAAACAATATGCTTCTTTCACCGCATTCTCAATTCACGGTGACGTATGATCGGATGCCGGTGTGAGCCATGTGTAACATCCTGCCGACAATTCAAGATCGCGTTTGAACAGCCGTGCAGGACCCTGTAAAGGACGTGACCGGACAAACGGGGATAACCTGCAATGATACGTCTTTTCAGCCTTCTTCTTGTTGCCGTGGCGCTCGCCGGATGCGCCGGCGCACCCGTGCGTCTCGGGCCGGACGGCAAGCCTCTGCCGCAAGCCTACATGATCCGGAAAAGCGATGAAGGCCGCGTCACTTACGCTATGGTCGACGGGATCAATGCCCTTCGGTCGGCCGCTGGTGCACCGCCGGTAACGCTGAACGCACAGCTGACCGCGGCCGCCGCAACACATTCGCGCGACATGGCCGTGCAGAACCGACCCTGGCATTTCGGTTCCGACGGGTCCTCGCCGCTGCTCCGGGTTCAGCGCACCGGTTACGCCGGTCGTATGCTGGGTGAGAACATTTCCGAGACTTACGAGACCGAGGTCGAGACGCTGTCCGCCTGGATGGAAATGCCGGATACGCGGGCTGTCGTTCTCGACCCCGCGGCGCGCGATGTCGGTTTCTCATGGTACCAGGAACCGGGTGGCAAAATCTGGTGGACGCTGGTGACCGGCGGCTAATCCACTGACTTTAAATGAATAACTGGCGGCCAGTGGCCGCCCTTTTCATGGATAGATGTAGATCGGCGTGCCGACGCGGACCATCGAATAGATCTCTTCCATCTCGCCGTCTTTCACGGCAATGCAACCTGCAGTCCAGTCCTTGCCACGGCCTTTGTGCTTCCGCGCACGACCATGGATGAAGATGTCGCCCCCGGGCTTCTTTCCCTGCGATTCTGCAAATTCCACGTCGCGCTGATTGGGATACGAGATGCCGATGGACAGATGATAGTTGCTGTTGGGGTTCTGCCTGTCGATGAGATAGGCTCCTTCCGGCGTCTTCTGATCGCCCTCGAACCGCTTCGGGCCAATCGGGTTCCCGCCGAGCCCGACCTTGTAGGATTTCAGTGCCTTGGTCCCGTTAACGAGGTGCAGCTTGCGTTCGGATTTAAGTAGGACAAGCCGGGTGACTTCAGGGCCGTTGTAGGTTCGAAACTTCGACCCGCCGCAGCCCACCAGTCCCGCTAGAGCTGTCAGTGCCATAAAGGTTCTTCGGTTGAACATGCCTGCCGCCCCTGCCCGTTTCACCGGTTTTCTTTGTTTTACACCGAAGGGAGGCCTACCGGAAGTAGGCAGATTTCCGCTTACAGAAAGGTGACTCAGCGTGCAAACCGGGCGACAAGCTCGACATGCGGCGACCAGCGGAACTGATCGACAACCTGCACCCAGTCGATGCGATACCCAGCGTCATTCAGGATGCGGGCATCACGGGCGAACGTGACGGGGTTGCAGGAGACCGCAGCGATAACCAGTACATTTGAAGCAGCGAGTTCTTGCGTCTGCGCCTCGCCCCCCGCACGTGGCGGATCTATCACGGCAGCATCAAACCGGTTCAGTTCATCCGGCATCAGCGGGCGACGGAACAAGTCGCGTGTTTCGGTAGTCACTTTGTGCAGCGCCTGAGCCTGCCGCCATCCCGCATCAAGCGCGGCCAGCATGGCCGCCTCGCCCTCAACCGCATGAACCTCCGCCCATTCTGCCAGTGGCAGGGTAAAGGTGCCCGAACCCGCGAATAGATCGGCGATACGGCTCGAACCGACGACAGCCTCACGCACGGCGGCGACCAGTGCGGACTCGCCTTCCGCCGTCGCTTGAAGGAAAGCGCCGGCGGGTGGAACGACGATGGCTTGTCCGAAGCGTTGCGCGGCTGGGTAACGGTTGGCGACGGGTTCGCCGTCCCATGTTAGACGCGCGAGGCCTGCGCGTTCGGCAAGCTTCGCGAGGTCGGAAAACAGGCTCTGTTCCAGCGGTTTTCCACCTGAAACCGCAAGATCGGCACCCCCTTCTGTTCGCGTCACCGTCAGCGCCAGTTCGCCCTTGCGAGAGGCACCGATCATCGTGACCTCAGCCAGATGCGGCAAGGTCGCTATCAGATCAGGATGTAAAAGCCGGCAGCCCGGCACCTCGATAATCGTGCCAGAGGCGCGGCCGTGAAAGCCGACAAGCGCGCTTTTCTTCGTCCGTCTCCCGGAAAACGTGGCGCGGCGGCGCGACTGCGGGGCCGAGGTGATGACCGGCCGGAACGGGGCATCGACCCCCTGAGCAGCTAGGGCGGTGCGGACAACATCCACCTTCCAGTCCGCGACAAAACCATCAGACGCGTGCATCAATGCGCAACCGCCGCAGGCGCGGTAATGTGGACAGACGGGTTTTACGCGGTGGGGCGACGGTTCAACGATCTTGGGCGCGGCTATGCGGCCCTCCGTAACGTCGCCCTCCACCACCTCGCCCGGCAGGGCCATCGGCACGAAGACGGGTCCCGGCGCGACGCCGTCGCCGAGATGGCCGAGCCGTTCGACGGTCAGCTTCACTCGGCAGCCTCTTCGACGCAGATGAAGCCGCCCGACTGCCGGTCCCAGTAGCGGGCATAAAGCCCGCCTTTGGCCAGCAGTTCGGCATGGCTGCCTTGCTCGACGATCCGGCCCTGATCCAGCACGACGATCCGGTCCATCTCGGCGATCGTCGACAGGCGGTGGGCGATGGCCAGCACGGTCTTGCCCTCCATCACCCGGTGAAGCGCGCCCTGCACCTGCGCCTCAACCTCGCTGTCCAAGGCCGACGTCGCCTCATCCAGAACCAGAATCGGCGCGTCCTTCAGGAAGGCGCGGGCGAGCGCGATGCGCTGGCGCTGGCCGCCCGAAAGCTTCACGCCCCGTTCGCCGAGATAGGCGTCATAGCCCTTGCGGCCCTTGTGGTCCTGAAGCCCGTGAATGAATTCATCGGCCTCGGCAGCCTTCGCGGCGGCGACCATCTCCTCCTCGGTCGCATCCGGGCGACCGTAAAGGATGTTGTCCCGTGCCGTGCGGTTGAACATCGCGGTTTCCTGCGTGACCATCGCGATCTGGCGGCGCAGGCTTTCTTGCGTCACCTCGCGCACATCGTTTTCGTCGACCAGGATCCGCCCCTCTTCTGCATCATAGAGACGCAGAAGCAGCGCAACCAAGGTCGACTTGCCCGCACCGGAAGCCCCGACGATACCGATCTTTTCACCCAGATGGATTGTCAGATTCACCCCGTCCAGACCGCCTTTCTTACGGCCATATGCAAAGCTTACATTCTCGAACCGCACCTCACCCGCGATACGCTGCAGCTGACCGGCATCCGGCGCGTCGGTCAATGTATGGGGCGGGGTCAGGGTACGGATTCCGTCTTCAACCTCACCGATCGAGGCGTAGATCGACATGAGGGTGAAACTGACCCACCCGGTCATCTGCGCAATACGGATCGAAACTGCGCCCGCGGCGGCGATATCCCCTGCCGTGGTAACGCCAATCGACCAGAGCCAGAGGGTGCCGCCGATGAGGAATACCGGCAGCACCCCGGCAACCGTCATAAGAGCGAGACGAAACCAGGCAGACAGAACACCGAAATCGAGCGCGGTCTCTCGAAACCCGGACATCGCGCGCAACGCTGCTTTGTCCTCATGGTCGGCATGGGCAAAGAGCTTCACCGTTTTGATGTTCGTGATCGTATCTACGACCTGACCCGTGACCATGGCCCGCGCGCCGGCCCGCGCGGCGGACTTTCCCCGAACGCGTGGCAAAAATGCACGGATCAAGGCTAGATAAAGCACAATCCATACCCCGAGTACCAGCGCCATCCATGAGTTGATCGTCAGAAGAAACAGGACCGAACCGACAAGTGAAGCGAGCGCGAAGGCTATCGTGTTGATGGTTTCACTGGCCACATCGGTAACCGCGCGCGCCGCCTGCATCTGCTTTTGCGCGATCCGCCCGGCAAAGTCGTTGTCAAAGAAAGTTACCGCCTGGCCCATCGTCCAGCGATGCAGCCGTGACAGCACCAACGGCAATACGTTCGGCTGCACCACGATGGAGTTGGATGCCGCCGATAGCCCAAATGCGATCGGCCGCGCGACTACGAGGAACACCACGAAACCGACCAGCAACTGCCAATGGTCGGCAAAGACCGTCATGGCATCGGCGGAGGTGGCAAGGTCCACTACTGCGCCAAGATACCAAGCAGTCACAACCTCCATCGTTCCCGCAACGGCGGAGATGGCGGCGGCCAGAATAAGCGGCCCCCAGGCACCCGAAAGGCACCACAGAAGGAAACGTCCCAGCGTTCTGGGCGGTGGCCCCTCCGCCGGGCGGAAGGCGTCGATCATGTCGCCCATTTTCATTCCGCCGCCTCCTGCCCGTCGTCAGTACCAATGAAGCCGCCAGATTGCCTGTCCCAGAAGCGGGCGTAAAGGCCGCCCATCGCAAGAAGCCCGGCATGATCGCCCTCTTCTGCAATCATGCCATCGTCGAGCACCACGATCCTGTCCATCCGGGCGATGGTGGACAGGCGATGGGCGATAGCGATCACCGTCTTACCCTCCATCACGCCGTAAAGAGTTTCCTGAATCGCCGCCTCGACCTCGCTGTCCAACGCCGATGTCGCCTCATCCAGTACAAGGATCGGCGCGTCCTTCAGGATCACGCGGGCCAAAGCCACCCGCTGCCGCTGACCGCCAGACAGTTTCACGCCGCGTTCTCCGACCTGCGCATCATAACCCTTGCGGCCCTCGGGGTCGGTCAAATCCATAATAAAGTCATGCGCCTCGGCACGTTTCGCGGCTTCCACCATCTCTGCCTCGGTCGCATCGGGGCGGCCGTATAGGATGTTTTCGCGGACGGAGCGGTGCAAGAGCGACGAATCCTGCTGCACCATCCCGATCATCTGGCGCAGGCTGTCCTGCGTGACACCGGCGATGTCCTGACCGTCGATCAGAATGCGCCCACCTTCGGCGTCGTAGAACCGCAGCATCAGCTTGACCAGCGTCGTCTTGCCCGAGCCGGAACGTCCCACAAGCCCGATTTTCTCGCCCGGTTCGACCGTCAGATCGACACGCGCCAAACCGCCCGAACCGCGCCCGTAATGGTGGGATAGAGCCTGAATCTCGATCCGACCCGCCTGATAATCCAGCGGCTTTGCATCCGCGCTGTCCGTGAGAGCAATCGGCTGGGCGATGGTCTCCATCCCCTCGCGAACCACACCCAAGGCCTGCACCAGATTCGAGGTCGCCCACATGATCCAGTAGGTCATGTTGTTGAGCCTGAGGACCAAAGCCGTCGCCGCCGCGACGAGCCCGATCGTCGCCTGCCCGTGATACCAGAGCCACAGCGCCAACCCCGTCACCGACACGATCAGGAACCCGTTCAGATTTGTCAGTGCGACATCCATCTTCGTAATCAGCCGCATCTCGGTCTGGAAGGTTTTCCGCGCGGTCTCGATCGCTTCTCCGGCATAGGCCACCTCCCGGTCGTGATGGGCGAACATCTTGACCGAATGGATATTCGTGTAGCTGTCGACGACCCGACCGGTGATCGCCGACCGTGCATCCGAAGCAGCCGTCGATGCGGGACCTACCCGCTTCACCGTCCAGCGCAGCAAAGCAAAATAGAGGCCGATCCAGACCAGCATAGGCAGGGCCAGCCGGATATCGGCATTCGAAAGGATCGCAAGCGACCCGATCAGCGTCGTAAAGGCAAAAGCCACCGCATCGAAAGTCTGGAACACGGCGTCGCCCGCAGCGGGCGGTGTCTGCATGATCCGGTTGGCGATGCGGCCGGCAAAGTCATTTTCAAACCAACCGACTGGCTGGCGCAACACATGCCGGTGCGACCGCCAGCGGATCAAAGTGCCGAAATTCGGCAGGATGGTATTATGCAGAAGCGCCACGTCGATCCCCCCCAAGAGCGGACGGATCAAAAGAACCGCAAGCGCTGCCAGAATGAATTCGGTCCCGTGTGCGGCCCATACTTCGGCAGGCGTGCCGTTGTTCAGCAGATCGACAAGTCGGCCGACATACCAGATCAGCGCGATTTCGATCATTGCGACCAGCGTCGTGAAACCTGCAGTCGCGACAAACACGCGCCGGAACGGCTTCGCGTAATCCATCAGGAAGGGCAGCAGACGCCGTGGCGGCTCATCCGTCTCTTCATAAGAGACATAAGGATCGACGAGATTTTCAAAGAAACGAAACATGGAGGAAATCCAGCAGCGGGCAATATGGGAAAGGGCGGTGCATCGCGGGACCGCCACTACGGGACTCGGTCCGGCTCAGGCGAGCGGTCGAAACATCCCGTATCTCATAGTGCACCCTCCATCTGGATCGCCTTTCGGATAGCGCAAACGGCATGAATTGTCACGCGCCCGATTGTACCGGTCGCCGGTCGTCACAGATCGGTACAATCTAGTGGCGCAGGATTTCGATAATCGAAAGAACGATAAGACCAGCCATCACGAAGTTGAAAACCTTCAACCGCTTCGCGGTGGTCAACCAGCGGGCAATGGCCTGCCCGGCATAGGTCCAGGTCGCCGCCGAGCCCAGACCGAGCATAAGGAATATCGCGGCAACGATGGCTGCCGTGATCACCGGTGCCGAAGGCAGAATGAACTGCGACGTCGCCGCAACCGCCATCGACCAGGCCTTGGGGTTGATCCATTGAAAACCCACAGCTTCGACAAAATACATCGGCCTAGCGTCCGCTCTTTTCGACCCTATTCCACCTGAATTCATGATCTTCCAGGCGATCCACAGAAGCAGAACCGCCCCACCCCAGCGCAGGGTTTCACGCAAGACAGCACTGGTCTGAAAAAGGCCGCCCAACACCAGGCCTACGATCAAAAGCATCAGTGGAAACCCGGCCGCCACACCCAACAGATGCGGGATAGTGCGACGAAACCCGAAGTTCGCGCCCGATGCGGCCAACATCGCGTTGTTCGGGCCCGGCGTGAAAAGCGTTGCAATGGCAAGTGCTGTGAGCGCCGGAAGCGTTTCCAGAGGCATTTTGCGGTCCAGTGTGAAAGACACCGTAATCCTGCCTTGCCGCCGGGCCGGACTTCAAGCGAGCAATTGTTCCCGGGACAATTTGAATCCCGAAGCGATCCACCGCGCCTCTAACTGCTTCAAGCGCGCACCAAGCTGGGGGCCCGTCAGGCCGGGCATCAGATCGGCGGCGCGCAACGGAAATTCTGCCCCAGCGCCCAGCGCGGTCGCATTCTCCCATCCGGACGGCAGAGGCGTTTCAAAGATCGCCCCGCGCAGAAAGGTGATGTCTCGGGCCAGGTCGGCGCCGTAACGATAAGCCAGCTCGGCAGCGCCGGCACAGTTGCCAATCTCGTGGCGTAGAATATCGAACCGCCGCGCCTCATCCCGCGACAGGCGCAGAGCATCGGCATGACCCTCGCCGCCCAGCGCTGCAAGACGGCGTAGCCAATCGGGCGCATAGGGCGCCTCCAGATGGACCAGTAGCGCGAGCGGTTTAGCGTCGGCCCCCGGCAGGATGCGCGCCAAAACCCCAGTCGCCTGCATCGCGGCAACGGCAGGTGCCGGGTCCGGCGCGGCCAGGAGGCGACGCATCTCATGACCGATCCTTTCGCGCGAAAGCGCGTCTATTCCAGCGGAATTCGCAGCGCAGGCAGCAATCGCAGCGGCATCCATTCCCTCTGCCGGATCGCCATACCAGGCGTGGAAGCGAAAAAAGCGCAGGATGCGCAGGTAATCCTCGCGGATACGGGCATCTGCATCGCCGACGAAGCGCACGCGACGCGCCTGAAGATCGGGCAATCCATTGAGCGGGTCGACGATCCGGCCATCCGCATCGGCATAAAGCGCGTTCATCGTGAAGTCGCGGCGTCCCGCGTCTTCTCTGATATCGGTCGCGTAGGCCACCGTCGCACGGCGGCCATCGGTAGCGACATCGCGGCGAAAGGTCGTAACCTCGTGCGGTTCGCTATTGATGACAATGGTGACCGTGCCGTGGTCGATCCCCGTTGGCACGACCTTCAAACCGAAGGCTTTCGCCAACTCGATCACCCGTTCAGGCACCGCATCGGTGGCGATGTCGATATCGGCGACGGGCGCGCCGATCAGCGCATTTCTTACACAGCCCCCGACCAGAAGACCCTGATGCCCGGCATCGGTTAGAAGATGCAGCACTGTTTGCACCCCTTCCACCCTTATCCAGTCATCGGTGATCTTCATTCCGCCATCCGGTCCGCCAATGCGCGCAGGATACGCGCGGTTGCGCCCCATATGTAATAGGGACCATACGGCACGACATAATAGCGCCGTCGAACCTCGCGCCAGATCCGCCCTTCGATGCAAAAATGGGCGGGATCGGTGACATGGGAAAGCGGAACCGAGAAGACCTCTTCCACCTCACCTTCTTCAGGAACTGGTGCAAAACCGTCTCTGATCTGGCCGAAAACCGGTGTCACCATGAAGCCGGTGACGGTTTCATGCGCACCCCAGGTACCAAGGATTTCGACATCCCGACGCGGCAGGCCGATCTCTTCCTCAGCCTCTCGCAGGGCAGCATCTATCGGTCCGGCATCAGTGTCGTCGATCTTGCCGCCGGGAAAAGCGATCTGGCCCGGATGGTGTTTCAAGCGAGAGGACCGCTTGGTCAGAATCACCCGCGCGCCGCCCGCGCCGGTGATCAGAGGCACCAGAACGGCGGCGGGTTTTAATACACGCCCTTCGGGCAGGACAGTTCCGGGATTGAGGTCATAGTCCGAGGTTTCTCGCCCCGGCCGTGAGATCGCCTGCCGGATCGCGGTAAGCGGATCATCCATCATCTTCCGGCGCTTTCGTGGCCTCAAAGCCCAGTGTTGCGGGGTCGAATTCATAGTGTGCGCCGCAGAACTGGCAATCGGCGGTGACAATGCCCTCATCTGTGGTCATATGGCCGATATCCTTCGCCGAATAGATCGACAGACTGTCGCGCACCTTATCGGGCGAACAGGAGCAGCCGAACTGTACCGCCTGCGCATCAAAGACCCGTGGAGTTTCCTCATGGAACAACCTGATCAAAAGGTCCGTCGGTGCGACAGTGGGACCAATCAACTCCATCTCCTCGACAGTGGACAAGAGGTGATTGGCGCGAGACCAGTTTTCACCCTCCTCGCCGTCAAGGATATCCTCGGCGGCCAAAAGTCCACCTTCGCCGCTGCCACCTTCGGAAGCGGCGGGGATAGAGGCCTTGGGCATCGCCTGAAGCATGACACCGCCCGCGCGCCAACGTTCGGCTGAAACAGGCAGCTTCGAACGACCGAAAGACAGCGCGAAGCTGGTCGGGAGTTGCTCGGACTGGGCGAAATACGTCTCTGCACAGGCGGAGAGTGATCCACCCGACAGGGGCGTGATTCCCTGATAGGGGACGTTGCCCGCCCCTTGATCCAGTAAGATCGCGAAGTAACCCTGACCGATCTGATCAAAGCCCGGCCCATCGTAATCGAGACGTTCAGAATCGTAGGACGCCCAGGCGCGGATCTGCGCGACTGCCCCTTCCTTGATCGGGGCATAGTAGTCCGTCGCGATGATGCGGACGGGGCCGTCACCACGGATTTGCAGCGACAGCTTCCAGCGCAGCTTGATAGTCTGACCGATCAGAGCGGTCAACAGGGCCGCCTCGGCCACCAGCGCCTCCACCACAGCCGGGTAATTGTGCTGCGTCAGGATACGGTCCAGCACCCCGTCCAGCCGCGCCACCCGGCCACGGATGTCGGAGCGATCAAGCTGGAACGGAAGAACCGTATCGTCCCAGGCAATCTGCGAAAGGCTGGTCATTCATCATTCCTTCAAGGCTTGCGTCCTGCCATACCGCCTGAATATGGGGACGACAACCAGATGACAAAGGGGACAGGCATGATCCGGCGATTCGGCGAGGCGCCGCAACACGGCCAGCGATACGGAATCCGGCATGGCGTCTATGCGGTGCTGTTGCGGGGTTCCGACGTACTGGTTACCCGTCAGGAAGAGCCCGAGCCGGAGTTTCAGTTGCCGGGCGGTGGCATCGACCCCGGCGAATCGCCTCTGCGCGCCCTTTACCGCGAGGTGCGCGAAGAGACCGGTTGGACGATTACATCGCCCCGGCGGCTTGGTGCGTTCCGGCGGTTCGTCTATATGCCCGAATATGACAAATGGGCGGAAAAGCTCTGCACCGTCTATCTTGCCCGGCCAGCGAGAAGTCTGGGATCTCCGTCCGAACCGGGACATCAGGCGGTCTGGATGACGGGATCAGAGGCAATTTGGTTGCTCGGCAACGACGGCGACCGATATTTTCTGGAGCAGGCGCTGAGTGGTCTTTGACCTCATAACTCCTTGGCACCATGAAACTCGAACAATACGCCTGAAACGTCATCGCCGAATTCGTCTCCAGCGTAGTCGGTGAGATGCAAGACCAACGATTCAAGAAAGTCAGCGCCGCTGAAGTCACGGCAGGTTGCCATAAGCCGTGAAAGCCCCGCCTCGCCAAGCTGTACACCCTGCGCATCCTCCGCTTCGGTGATCCCGTCGGACATCAGGAATAGACGGTCTCCGGGTAAAAGCAGGGCTTCGAATGCCTCCCAATCAGCGGGCTCAACCAGTCCGATCGGCAGGCCACCCTTGCCGAGAAACTCAACCCGACCGTCAGCACGTTGAATGGCCGGGTGTGGATGTCCGGCCTGCACCATCACGACCCTTCCCGAGATCAGGTCGACATCAGCATAAACCATCGTGAAATAGTTTTCCGTCTGCATCTCTTGCATGACAACTCGGTTGAGTTGCTCGGCGAGTTCTTCGGGCGGGCGGGCGTCGTATATCCCGAATTCGGTCAACACCAACGCAATGTTCTGTTCCGGCGAGTTGCCGGACAGATAGCCTGCAAGCCGTGCGGTCATAAGTGCGGAGGTGATGCCATGGCCCGACACGTCGATGGAAAAGATCCCGACCCTGCGCGCATTGATCGGGAAGAATCCGACCAAGTCACCACCGACATGACCCGAGGGACGCAAGAGCAGGCTGACCTCTGCCTTGCCGAAGTCTCGGTGACGTTCGCGTACAAGGCTCTGCTGAAGTTTTTTTGCCTCCATCAGGTCGCGATCGACCGAATCGTAGAGCGCCTGCAATTCTCCCAAAGTCGACGACAACAGTCGGTTCTTATCGGTCAGCTCCCGCTCCATTCCCAGAATGCGTTCACCGGCGGCAATCCTGGCGCGCAACTCATCACCGCTGACCGGTTTTGTCAGGAAGTCATCCGCGCCGCCGTCCAGTCCCCGCGCGATCTCCGCCGATTCCGTCTTGGAAGTCAGCAGGATGAAATAGACGTAGTTTTCCTTCACCTGCGCCCGCAGGGCCTGGCAGAACTCGATCCCCGACATGCCGGGCATCATCCAATCCGAGATGACCAGATCGGGCGGATCGATTTCAGCAAGCGCCAGCGCATCTTCGGCGCTGCCCGCTTCGGTCACCGAATATCCGGCACGTGCGAGCTGAGAGCTGAGAATTTTCCGTTGCATGCGGCTGTCATCGACCACCATGACGCGCCGCATCTGCGGGACGGCCAGCCCCGCCGCCGTGTCGTACTGCGAAATGGAAACGGCTACCTGCAAAAAACACCCTCGCCCGATCTACTCCGGGTTCGCGCATCAGCTAACCGTCTGCGGGTTAAAATGCGCTGAACAGTGTCTGGGGATATGGCTGTGCTTAACGGCGCCGTAATGTTTCGGTCCTAGGGTCGATGTGAACGGATGCATGGGGCGATAAGGACGATGATCGATTGGGGGCGCATCGACGAATTGAAACATGAAATCGGGCCGGATGGTTTCGCTGAGGTCGTCGAGTTGTTTCTGGACGAGGTCGAAGGCGTCGTGATGCGCCTCAAAACAGCCCCTGACCCTGCAACCTTCGAATCTGACCTGCATTTCCTGAAGGGCGGCGCATGGAACCTCGGATTCAAGGAGTTCGGCGGTCTATGTCAGGATGGCGAGCGACGAGCGGCGATTGGTAAGGCGGCAGATATTGATATCGGTCGTGTCATCGACAGCTATTTCGTATCGAAGAAGGCGTTCATGGAAGGTCTCGCCGACCGGGCCAGTTCAGCGGCCTGAGCGGGTCAGATCAGAAACTCGGCAAGCGCCTCATCTTCCGTGATATCGCGATAGGAAAAGGCGGCATCGTCCAATTTCTGCGTAAGGTCGGCAAAATTCTCCGCATTCTTCGTCTCGATGCCGATCAGTACCGAACCAAAGTTTCGGGCGGATTTCTTGAGATATTCAAACCGGGCGATGTCGTCGTCCGGGCCGAGCATCGCCAGAAACTCGCGCAAGGCACCCGGGCGTTGCGGCATGCGCAGGATGAAATACTTCTTCAGACCTGCGTAGCGCTGCGCACGTTCCTTGACCTCGGGAAGGCGTTCGAAATCGAAATTACCGCCTGAGGTCACGCAAACGACGATCTTCCCGCGAATCTCATCGGCAAGCCCAGGCAAGGCATCGACCGAAAGAGCGCCTGCCGGTTCCAGAACGATACCTTCGACATTCAGCATCTCCAGCATAGTAATGCAGATGCGGTCCTCAGGCGCGGCGAGGATATGACCTGCCGTCACAGCTTTCAGTCGGGCGAAGGGTTGCACTCCGATGCGGGCAACGGCGGCGCCATCGACGAAGCTGTTGAGTTTTTTCAGTGTCACCGGCTCACCAGCTGCGATTGCCGCCGCAAGGCTGGCCCCGCCCGCCGGCTCCACATAGCGGAACCGGGTATCGGGTGCGGCCTCGGCCAGATAGGTGGTCACACCAGAGGCAAGCCCACCGCCACCGACCGGCAGCACAACCAGGTCAGGGGCTCGCTCCAACTGTTCAAGGATTTCGACGCCAACACTTGCCTGACCCTCGATCACGTCGGAATCATCGAAAGGCGAAAGAAAATGAGCACAAGCCTCGGTGCAAAACGCCTGCGCGGCGGCCAGGGTCTGGTCGAAATAGTCACCGGTCAGGCGGATTTCCACATTGTCACCACCGAAGACCCGTGTCTTGTCGATCTTTTGCTGCGGCGTCGTCACCGGCATGAACACCGTGCCGCGCACCCCGAAATGCCGACAGGCATAGGCAACGCCCTGCGCGTGGTTGCCAGCACTCGCACAGACGAAATGGCTATGCGCCGGATCGGTTGCCAGAACCTTGCGCATCGCGGTGAAAGCACCGCGCAGCTTGTAGCTGCGCACCGGTGTCAGGTCTTCGCGCTTCAGCCAGATATCCGCGCCGTAGCGCGCAGACAGATGATCATTGCGCTGCAACGGCGTCGGCGGAAAGAGATCCCGCAAGGCCTGCGTGGTCTCGAGGACCTGTCTGGAAAACCTGCTCATACCCGGTCCTTCATGCGTGACTCAATCGATTGTGCGGCCTTCGATGCAAATGCCGTAGATCGTCGTCAGGATGGACAGGCCCAACATCGTGCTGATCCACTGAGTAACTGCGCTGATCAAGCCGCCAAGCACGAATGAGGCATTGTAGAATGGCAGTGCAACCTGACCCAAAAGCACACTGAAAAGCGCGAAAATGAGGGCAACCGCCAGAATCGTCCCGGACAGGGGCCGCGTCGCCTCCCACGATTGCCGGAAGCTTTTTTGTTCGTTCACCGCGCTTGCAGGCAGTACCAGCGAAATCCGCTGGATGAACCATAGAAGCGTTCCGAACCACCCAAGCCACAAGAGCGCAGCCAGAGCATGAGATTGGGTAATGGCGCCAACCGCCGAAATGACGATGCCAGCCACGACGGAAACCAGGATCGCAACCAGCATGATCAGGATCGACCAGCCAAGATAGCCAAGCATACGATCGCCATGAAAGGCGGGCATCATCGCGCCGGGATATTCTTCGCGCAGACAATATCGATGCCAGGCCACAGCCACCCAAAGTGTTGCAATCATATAGGCCAGCAGCGAGATCAAAAACGGACCGGTTACATAGTTTTGGAGTTGTTCGGCCGGTGTGCCCAGATCAGACATCTGACGCGGTGTTACAAAGATGGCCGCAAGAATACCGACCACGATCATCGGCATGCTGATCCGCAAAGCTGCGCCGAAGTTTCCGAACACCATCCGGAATGCATGCACGATAATTCGGAAAGCCATGTTGTCCTCTGACCGCTTGGTTGCCCCGTCGTTATCCCAACCGCATGGACCGGTCAAAGGGGAACGCCGCTCACCTTGCCCTGCGCCGAAAAACCCGGTATCGCGCGCGGGCCTGTCCTGACGTGAAGGAATGCCCCATGTCCGCGCCCAAGAAAGTCGTCCTCGCCTATTCCGGCGGTCTTGATACCTCGATCATCCTGAAGTGGCTGCAAACCGAATATGGCTGCGAGGTCGTGACCTTCACCGCCGATCTTGGCCAGGGGGAGGAGCTGGACCCGGCGCGCAAGAAGGCGGAATTGCTGGGGATCAAGCCGGAGAACATCTATATCGAGGATGTGCGCGAGGAATTCGTGCGCGACTTCGTATTCCCGATGTTCCGCGCGAACGCGCTTTACGAAGGGCTTTACCTGCTCGGCACCTCCATCGCCCGGCCGCTGATTTCAAAACGTCTGGTCGAGATCGCGGCGGAAACCGGCGCTGATGCCGTCGCCCATGGTGCGACCGGCAAGGGCAACGATCAGGTTCGGTTCGAACTTTCCGCCTATGCGCTCAACCCCCACATCAAGGTGATCGCACCCTGGAGGGAATGGGACCTCACGAGCCGCACGCGCCTTCTGGAATTCGCCGAACAGAACCAGATCCCGATCGCCAAGGACAAGCGCGGCGAGGCGCCCTTCTCGGTCGATGCGAACCTTCTGCACACCTCTTCCGAGGGCAAGGTTCTGGAAAACCCGGGCGAAGAGGCGCCGGACTATGTCCTGCAACGCATCACCCGGCCCGAGGATGCGCCCGGTCAGCCGGAATTCGTGGAAATCACCTTTGAAAAGGGCGATGCGGTCGCGATCAATGGCGAGGCGCTCAGCCCGGCCACGATCCTGACCCGGCTGAACGAACTTGGCGGCAAGCATGGCGTCGGCATTCTCGACCTCGTGGAAAACCGCTTCGTCGGCATGAAATCCCGCGGCGTCTATGAAACGCCGGGTGGCACGGTCCTCTTGGAAGCCCATCGCGGGATCGAGCAGATCACGCTCGATGCAGGCGCGGGCCACTTGAAGGATTCGATCATGCCGCGCTATGCCGAGCTGATCTATAACGGTTTCTGGTTCAGCCCCGAGCGCGAGATGCTTCAGGCGCTGATCGACAAGAGCCAAGAACATGTCTCGGGCACTGTACGCGTGAAGCTTTACAAAGGTTCCGCCCGCACTGTCGCCCGCTGGTCGGACCAGTCGCTGTATTCCGAAAAGCATGTGACGTTTGAGGAAGACGCAGGCGCCTACAACCAGAAGGACGCCGCAGGCTTCATCCGCCTCAACGCGCTCCGCCTGAAGCTGATCGCCACGCGGAACGCGCGGGTAAAAGGCTAACGTCTTTCGTGACGTAACGCTTTGGTTGCCGAACGCTGTCAGAGACCACTACATCCTCCCGTAACTCACGGGAGGATTTTATGCCGCTGGACGCCATCGCCGCCGATATCAGCAAGACTTTGGAGACGCGGAGCTTCATCGGTTCGCTCAAATTCGATTGCGGTGACGCTGGGGTGATCGTTCTGGCCGATGGAACCGCGTCCACCGCCGACCGCGATACGGACTGCACGCTGAAGATCAGTGAAGAGAACCTCGTGAAACTCTTGACCGGCAAACTCAATCCGATGACCGGTGTGATGATGGGTAAGCTCAAGGTTTCGGGCGATCTATCTGTCGCGATGGGTCTCGCCAAACTTCTCGGCTGACACATTCACCACGATCCCGTGACCTCACGGGAAGATGAGTTGCCCAAGGGCACAGTTCCCCGTTTCCTCCGCCAAAACGGAGTAAAAGAATGCTGCGACTGATCCTTGCCTTCCTGATGCTGACCGGCCCTGCACTGGCCGCGACCGAGACCGCTGTCGTTGCGGGCGGCTGTTTCTGGTGCGTTGAATCCGATTTCGAAAGCGTGCCGGGCGTGAAGTCGGTGGTGTCCGGCTATACTGGCGGCACGGTGAAGAACCCGACCTACAAACAGGTGACGAAAGGCGGCACAGGGCACTACGAGGCGGTGGAAATTCGTTTTGATCCCGCAAAGATCAGCTATGCGAAGATTATCGACCTCTTCTTCCGTTCGGTCGATCCGACCGATGCGGGTGGGCAATTCTGCGACCGGGGCGACAGCTACCGCACCGCGATCTTCGTGAAGAACGCCGCACAGCGCGCGGCGGCGGAAGCCGCGAAGGCCGAGGCGATGGTAGCGCTTGGCCGCAAAATCGTGACACCCATCGAGACTGCCGGACCGTTCTACAAGGCCGAGGATTATCATCAGGACTATTACAAGGGCTCTAACCTCGTCCTGACCCGGCGTGGTCCCAAGAAGCAGTCAGAAGCCTACAAGTTCTATCGCAACGCCTGTGGCCGCGATCAGCGAATCAAACAGCTATGGGGTAGCGCCGCGGCCTTTACCCACTGACGCAGCATTTCAGCCCCGGCTTTCGCCGGGGCATTTTCTTTCAGTGACCGAGCCCGCAGGCGGCAATGACGGCCATGTTCAAGATGTCATTCACGGTCGAGCCCATCGAACACATCTGAATCGGCTTGTCGACGCCGGTCAGAATCGGGCCGATCACGGTGGCGCCCGCCATTTCCTGCAAGAGCTTCACCGAGATCGAGGCCGAATGCCGCGCAGGCACGACCAGTACATTGGCGGGACCTGACAGGCGGCAGAACGGATAATGCGCCATCTGCTCCATGTTCAGCGCCACGTCGACAGTCATTTCGCCTTCATATTCGAAATCCACGCCGCGCGCGTCCAGCACCTTCGGTGCCTGATGCATCTTGGTCGCGCGTTCGCTAACCGGATAGCCGAAGGTCGAGAACGACAGGAACGCAACACGCGGCTCGATCCCCAAGCCCCTTGCCACCGCCGCGCCGCGTTCGGCGATGTCGGCAAGGTCGTTCTCATCGGGCCATTCATGCACCAGCGTATCGCCGATAAAGACGATCCGGCCCCGATGCAGGACGGCGGTGATACCAACCGCCCCATCCTCGGCCCGCACATCGAAGGCATGATTGATCAGTCCGAGAACGTGGGCCGACTTGCGCGTGGCCCCCGTTACCAAACCATCGCCATGGCCATGGGCCAGCATCAGCGCGGAAAAGACATGCCGGTCGCGCGCGGCAAGCCGGTGAACATCATGCCGGTCGAACCCCTTCCGTTGCAGCCGTTCGTAAAGGAAATCCTTGTACGTGCTGAGATGCGTCGTATTCGCGGCGTTCACCACCTCCAACTCTGACACCGCATCGGCCAACCCCTCGGCGGTCAGCTTTTCCTTAACATCGGCCTCACGCCCCACGACCAGGGCTTTGCCCAGCCCGGCGCGCTGATAGGCAACGGCGGCATGCAGAACACGCGGATCGTCCCCTTCGGCAAAGATCATCCGCGCCTGCGCCTGACGGGCGCGGGCATGAATGCCCTGCAGGATCGACGCAGTCGGGTCCATCCGCGTCTTGAGGTTCAGCTCATAGGCCTCCATGTCGATGATCGGACGGCGTGCCACGCCGGTATCCATCCCGGCTTTGGCGACAGCGGGCGGGATCACATGGATCAGACGTGGGTCGAAGGGTGTCGGGATGATATAATCGCGCCCGAAGGTCAGCTTGCGACCATAGGCCATTGCCACTTCTTCCGGCACAGGCTGGCGGGCAAGCTTTGCAAGCGCCTCGGCGCAGGCGATCTTCATCTCGTCATTGATGGCGCGAGCGTGGATATCGAGTGCGCCGCGGAAGAGATAGGGAAAGCCGAGGACGTTGTTGACCTGGTTCGGGTAGTCCGACCGACCGGTAGCGACGATCGCATCCTCGCGCACCGCATGCGCCTCTTCCGGAGTGATCTCGGGGTCCGGATTGGCCATGGCGAAGATGACCGGATTGGGCGCCATGCTTGCGACCATCTCTGGCGTGACCGCGCCCTTGGCCGAAACGCCAAGGAACACGTCCGCCCCTTTCATCGCGTCTTCCAGCGTTCGCGCTTCGGTCCGCGCGGCATGGGCTGACTTCCACTGGTTCATGCCTTCGGTCCGGCCCTGCCAGATCACGCCCTTGGTGTCGCACATGATGCAGTTGTCATGCTTCGCGCCCATTGCCTTGATCAGTTCCAAGCAGGCGATCCCCGCCGCCCCGGCGCCGTTCAGCACGATCTTGCAATCAGCAAGGTCCTTGCCCGAAATCTCCAGCGCGTTGATCAGGCCCGCCGCGCAGATCACCGCCGTTCCATGCTGGTCGTCATGGAATACGGGGATATCCATGATCTCCTTCAACCGGCTTTCGATGATGAAGCATTCCGGCGCCTTGATATCCTCAAGGTTGATACCACCGAAGGTCGGGCCCATCAGTTTGACGGCCTGAATGATCTCGTCCGGGTCCTCGGTATCCAGTTCGATATCGATCGCGTTCACATCGGCAAAGCGCTTGAAGAGCACCGCCTTGCCCTCCATCACCGGCTTCGATGCCAGCGCACCAAGGTTACCGAGGCCAAGAATCGCGGTGCCGTTCGAGACGACCGCAACCATGTTGCCCTTGACCGTGTAGTCATAGGCCGTACCGGGATCGGCAGCGATGGCCTCAACCGGGACCGCAACGCCGGGGGAATAGGCCAGCGACAGGTCGCGCTGCGTTGCCATCGGCTTGGACGCGTTGATCTCGTACTTCCCGGGCGTGGGGTTTAGGTGATAGGCGAGTGCCTCTTCCGGGGTGACGCGGTTCTTGGGGGCCATTTGCGACGGTTCCTTGTTCGTTTCCGCCCTCTTAACGTCCCCTTCGTTCGGCCACAATGCAAAGGATTTGCCGCTTTTACACCAGGGCGCGGTTTTGTAGGGTCGCGCCGAAGCGCGAGGGGGATCACGTGAACGCTCAGGACAGCAATGTCACGCCGATGATGGCGCAGTATCTGGAGATCAAGGGGCGCTATGCGGACGCGCTGCTCTTCTACCGGATGGGCGATTTCTATGAGATGTTCTTTGACGATGCCGAAGCGGCGGCGGCGGCACTCGATATCGCGCTGACAAAACGCGGCCAGCATCTCGGGCAGGATATCCCGATGTGCGGCGTGCCGGTCCATTCAGCCGAGGGCTATCTGCTGACGTTAATCCGCAAGGGGTTCCGCGTCGCCATCGCCGAGCAGATGGAGGACCCGGCCGAAGCGAAAAAGCGCGGGTCGAAATCGGTTGTGGCCCGCGATGTCGTGCGACTGGTGACGCCGGGGACGCTGACCGAGGAATCACTTTTGGAGGCGAGGCGGCACAATTTCCTCGCAGCCTGGTCCGAGGTGCGGGATGAGGCGGCATTGACCTGGGTCGACATCTCGACCGGTGAATTCCGGGTGGTCCCATGCCCGCTTTCACGGCTTGCGCCGGAACTGGCCCGCCTCGCCCCCCGTGAAGTGGTTGTGAGCGAGGCAAAAGAGGCCGATCTGGCTGGAATAGTGTATGATTCGGGGGCGGCGATGACGCCTCTGTCACGCGGGTCCTTCGACAGCACAGGTGCGGAAAAGCGGCTTTGCGACCTCTATGACGTCGCCACTCTGGATGCGTTCGGCGCCTTCGACCGGGCCGAGACCTCGGCCATGGGGGCCATCGTCGAATATCTCGACCTGACCCAGCGCGGCAAGCTGCCACTCCTGCGACCACCGGTAAAGGAGGCGCCGGGCGGATCGGTGCAGATCGACGCCGCGACCCGGCGCAATCTGGAGATCACGCAGGCGCTGTCGGGCGGGCGCGACGGGTCACTCATCGCTGCCATCGACCGAACGGTAACGGCGGGCGGCGCGCGTCTGCTGGAACGGCGGCTGTCGGCGCCCTCGCGCAACCTTGAGGAAATTCACGCGCGCCTCGAAGCGGTGCGGTATTTCGTCAGCGAGGCCCGGTTGGCTGAATGCCTGCGCGCCGATCTGCGCAAGACACCCGATATGGACCGGGCGCTGTCGCGTCTTGCGCTCGACCGTGGCGGGCCGCGCGACCTGACCGCAATCCGCGCCGGACTTGCAGAGGCCGGGCGCATGGCCGGACGGTTGTCCGACGAATGTCCCGACCGGATCGCCCGGGCAGCGGCGGACCTTCTGGGCTTTGACGACCTTGTCGCGTTTCTGAATGACGCCCTGGTGGCGGAGCCGCCCTTGCTGGTGCGCGACGGCGGCTTCATCGCCGCCGGTCACAATGCCGAACTGGACGAAGCCCGCCAATTGCGCGACGAAGGCCGCGGCGTCATCGCAAAGATGCAGGCGGACTATGCGGCGCAGACCGGCATCCAGAGCCTGAAGATTAAGCACAACAACGTGCTAGGTTATTTCATCGAGACAACGGTGACTCACGCCGAAAAGATGCTGTCGGCGCCCTTGAATGAAACCTTCATCCACCGTCAAACCACAGCCAATCAGGTGCGCTTCACCACGGTGCCGCTCTCGGAGATGGAGACAAAGATCCTCAATGCCGGCAATCTGGCGCTGGAGATCGAAAAAAGGCTCTATGACGGCCTAAAAGCCATGATTCTGGATGCGTCCGCCCTGATCTCACTGGCGGCGCGCGCCTTGGCCGAGATTGACCTGACGGCCGCCCTCGCCGATCTGGCCCGTGGCGAGGATTGGTGCGAACCTCAGGTGGATGAAAGCCGCGCCTTCGAGATTGAGGGCGGTCGCCATCCGGTCGTGGAGCGCGCCCTGAAACGCTCAGGCGAACCGTTCATCGCCAATGATTGCGCGCTGACCGAAGGCGACACCCCGGCGATCTGGCTGCTGACCGGCCCGAACATGGCCGGTAAATCAACCTTCCTGCGCCAGAACGCGCTGATCGCACTTCTCGCACAGGCAGGCAGCTTCGTGCCGGCGCGGCGCGCGCATATCGGGCTGGTGAGCCAGCTCTTCAGCCGGGTCGGTGCGGCCGACGATCTTGCGCGCGGGCGGTCTACCTTCATGGTCGAGATGGTGGAAACCGCCGCAATCCTCAACCAAGCCGACGACCGGGCGCTGGTGATCCTCGATGAAATCGGGCGCGGCACGGCGACCTATGATGGGTTGTCCATCGCCTGGGCCACGCTGGAACATCTGCATGATGTCAACCGCGCCCGTGCGCTCTTCGCCACCCATTATCATGAGATGACTGCGCTTTCGCAAAAGCTCGACGGGGTGGACAACGCCACGGTCGCGGTCAAGGAATGGGAAGGCGAGGTGATCTTCCTGCACGAGGTCCGCAAGGGCGCCGCCGACCGCAGCTACGGCGTGCAGGTTGCTCGCCTCGCCGGTTTGCCAACGGCGGTCGTCGAACGGGCAAAAGTCGTACTGGACGCGTTGGAAAAGGGCGAACGCGAAGGTGGCACGCGCAAACACACGCTGATCGACGACTTGCCTTTGTTCAGCGCCGCACCTGTCACCCCACCCCGCCCCGCCAAGGGTCCATCGGAAGTCGAAGAACGCCTGACATCGCTACATCCTGACGAGATGACGCCGCTGGAAGCGCTTGCCGCTCTTTACGATCTCAAATCCATGATCGGAGACTGACGCGACTCAGGCGTTGCGGCTTCTTCATTGTGGAAGTATCCGATGGGGGTGCGGGGGTTTAAAACCCCCGCCCTGGCGGTGAAATCCTACGATTTCGGCGTCGAGGAAACGCCCACCTGCGCCGGGCGCAGCAGCCGTTCGTGCAGCATGAAGCCCTCGGTCATGACCTGAATGATGTCGCCCGCCTTGGTGCCGGGTACCGGGGCTTCGAACATGGCCTGATGGATCTGCGGGTCGAAGGCGTCGCCAACCTCGGGCACGACCGGCTGAACGCCATGCTTGCCAAGGATCGTGATCAGTTCCTTCATAGTCAACTCGATCCCCTCGACAAGCCCCTTGGCCTGTTCGCGGGTCTCCTCGCCCGCTGCGTCCAGCGCACGTTTGAGATTGTCGTAGACCGGCAGCATGTCGCGCGCGAGTTTTGAGCCGCCATATTGTTCCGCCTCGCGCCGGTCGCGTTCGCCACGCTTGCGGATGTTCTCTGCGTCGGCTAGCGCCCGCATGAATCGGTCGCGCATCTCATCCCGCTCGGCGCGCAGCGCCTCAAGCTCATCGACGATCACTTCAGCCTCAAGCCCTTCGTCGCCCATCAGCGCCTGATCCTCGGCAATCTCGTCTTTCTTCATCTCACTCATGGTCTATCCCTTTCGCTCGCCGGACAGGAGCCGCCCGACAAGCTGCGCCGTGTAGTCGACGATCGGCACGATGCGCCCGTAATTGAGCCGCGTCGGACCAATCACGCCCACGGCGCCGATGATCTTACGGTCAGCGTTCATATAGGGAGAGACCACCAGAGAGGAACCCGAAAGTGAGAATAACTTGTTCTCGGAGCCGATAAAAATGCGTACACCCTCGCCCGCCTCGGCCAGTTCGAGGAATTCCGCGATGTCGCGCTTGCGCTCGAGGTCGTCAAAGAGGGTGCGGATGCGCTCAAAATCGGCCTCGTCGGCCTGATCGATAAGATTCGCGCGGCCCCGAACGATCAGCCGTTCATGGGATTCGCCGGGGTTTTCCCAGACGGCGAGCCCACTTTCGACAAGCGCGCGGGCTGCGGTGTCGAGCTCCTGTCTGCGCCGATTGATTTCGCGCGTCATATGGGCGCGTAACTCAGACATTGTTCGGCCTTCGGCCAACGCGTTCAGGAAATTGGCCGCCTCGCGCATAGACGAAGGTGTCTGGCCCGGCGGTGGTGAGAATACACGGTTTTCGACATGGCCATCGGCGAAGACCAGAACAACAAGTGCGCGGTCATGGCCGAGACTGACGAACTCTATATGACGGATAGCGGCTTCGTGTTTCGGGGTCAGGACGAGGCTTGCGCCATGTGTGATCCCTGACAGCGCCTGCCCTACCCGGTCCAGAAGAGAGACAACGCCGGGTTCGTTGCCGCCGGTTGTTGCATCGATCGCCTCACGGTCCTGAAGCGACAGGGTTGAAACCTCCATCAGCCCGTCGACAAACATGCGTAGACCCAACTGAGTCGGAATACGGCCGGCCGAGGTGTGCGGGCTATCGAGCAGGCCGAGGAATTCCAGATCCTGCATTACATTGCGGATCGTCGCGGCCGAGACCTTTTCGCTCATCGTGCGGGTCAGGGTGCGTGACCCGACCGGATCGCCTGAATCGAGATAGCCCTCAACCACCCGGCGAAACACTTCACGCGAGCGGTCATTCATTTCAGACAGGATTTTCGCTTTGTCGGTCATCGTCACATATATAGGGCAGTCCGCAGTAAATGGCCCAGCGCCGCCGCCGTCAATCGGGGTTGCATCGCCGGGGCCGCCGCTAGTAACTGGC
Source organism: Albidovulum litorale (assembly GCF_025751495.1). Classification (GTDB taxonomy): domain Bacteria; phylum Pseudomonadota; class Alphaproteobacteria; order Rhodobacterales; family Rhodobacteraceae; genus Albidovulum; species Albidovulum litorale. Next base: position 761,253 of record NZ_JAOWKZ010000002.1, read on the forward strand.
GACAACAGTGAGAAAGGACTTTTCATGCGACCCTCAGGCCGGAAGCTCGATCAAATGCGCGTCGTCTCTATCGAGACGGGGGTGACGAAACACGCCGAGGGGTCTTGCCTGATTAAATGTGGGGACACGCATGTTTTGTGCACCGCAACGGTCGAAGACAAGGCGCCGTCGTTCCTGAAAGGGACCGGGCTGGGCTGGGTCACGGCGGAATACGGAATGTTGCCGCGCGCCACGAACACCCGCAATCGGCGTGAGGCGGCCGCAGGCAAGCAATCCGGAAGAACACAGGAAATTCAACGCCTTATTGGGCGCGCATTGCGGGCAGGCGTGGACCGCGTTGCCCTTGGCGAACGTCAGATCGTTGTCGATTGCGATGTGATCCAGGCAGATGGCGGCACGCGCTGCGCCTCGATCACCGGGGGCTGGGTCGCATTGCGACTGGCCGTTAACAAGATGATCAAGGCGGGCGCGGTCACCAGCGACCCGATTGTCGATCACGTTGCAGCGGTTTCCTGTGGGATCTATGCCGGTCAGCCGGTGCTGGACCTTGACTATGCAGAGGACAGCGAGGCCGGCACGGATGGCAATTTCATCCTGACCGGACGCGGCCGCCTGATTGAGGTGCAAATGTCGGCCGAAGGCGCGACTTTTTCGCGTGACGAGATGTCGAAGCTTCTGGATCATGCCGAGGCAGGCATTGCGGCATTGGTCGAGGCACAAAAGGCCGCGATCTGATGCGCAGGTTTTCGGGCGACAGGCTGCTGGTTGCGACCCATAACAAGGGCAAACTGGAAGAGATTGCCGCCCTGCTCGCCCCTTATGGCATCGCATGTGTCAGTGCGGGTGACATGGGTCTTCCCGAACCCGCCGAAACCGAGACAACATTCGTTGGCAATGCCCGGATCAAAGCGCATACCGCCGCGACGGCAACCGGCCTGCCTGCTTTGGCCGATGACAGCGGCATCGAGGTTGACGGATTGGGCGGCGCACCGGGGGTTTACACCGCTGACTGGGCTGAAACCCCGCAGGGCCGTGATTTTGTGAAGGCCATGACGCGGACATGGGATGAGCTGGAAGCCGCTAACGCCCCTTACCCGCGCAGCGCACGGTTTCGTGCGACGATGGTTCTGGCCTGGCCCGACGGGCATGATGAGGTATTTGAAGGCAAGGTTGAGGGTCAGGTGATCTGGCCGATGCGTGGCGCACAGGGTCATGGCTATGACCCGATGTTTCAGCCGGACGGGTATGACATTACCTTTGCCGAGATGGACCCGGCAGAGAAAAACCGGATCAGCCACCGCGCAGATGCGTTCGGTAAGTTGGTCGCCTGCTTTGAAAGGATCGGCGCATGAAGCGGATATCCACGGGGTCACCGTTTGAAAAAACAATGGGATACAGCCGTGCGGTGGTGAAAGGCGGCTGGTGCTTCGTCTCGGGTGTCACGGGCTATGATTATGCAACGATGACCATGCCCGATGGTATCGCAGATCAGGCCCGCAACTGCTTTGCCACGATCCGTGGTGTTCTGGTCGAGGCTGGTTTCACGATGGAGGATATCGTACGGGTCCAGTACACGGTCACAGATGCCGGTCTGGTCGATGATCTGGTTCCCGCGCTAGGCGAAGCCTTTGGCGAGATCCGCCCCGCTGCCACGATGGTCATCGCGGGACTGATCAAGCCGGAAATGCTGGTCGAGATCGAAGTAACGGCCTTCAAGGGCTGAGCCCATGGAAGACTGGCGGAATGGCGGGTTTGGGCTTTATATGCACTGGCCTTTCTGCGCCTCAAAATGTCCCTATTGCGATTTCAACTCTCATGTCGCGGCCGAGATCGATCAAGATCGTTGGGCGCGGGCTTACTTGAGCGAGATTGACCGCATCAGCGCGGAAACCCCTGACAGAGTGCTGAACACGGTTTTCTTCGGTGGGGGGACGCCATCGCTGATGAAGCCTGAGCTTGTCGCGGCCATTCTCGACAAAGTTCGGGCCAGCTGGTCCTTTGCTAATGATATTGAAATCACGCTGGAGGCCAACCCCGGATCGGTTGAGGCTGGCCGGTTCAGGGCCTATGCGGATGCAGGGGTCAACCGCGTGTCGATGGGTATTCAGGCGTTGAACGATGCCGATCTGAAGAGATTGGGTCGGCTACATTCGGTCGTCGAAGCCCGCGCAGCCTTCGATGTGGCGCGGAATGCCTTTGCCAGGGTGAGTTTTGATCTGATTTATGCGCGGCAGGATCAGAATCTGGCGGATTGGAAAGCAGAATTGCGGGAAGCGGCAGCGATGGCGGTCGACCACGTTTCGCTTTATCAGCTGACCATCGAGGATGGCACAGCATTTGGTGCGCGGCATGCTGCGGGCGGGTTGCGAGGTTTGCCGGATGACGACCTAGCAGCCGATATGTATTTAGAAACACAGAATATTCTGAATGAACTCGGCATGGCGGCCTATGAGGTGTCGAACCATGCGCGGGAAGGCTGTGAAAGCCGCCATAACCTGATCTACTGGCGTTATGGCGACTATGCCGGAATTGGTCCGGGCGCGCACGGGCGGTTGACGCTGGGCGGTTATAAATGGGCAACAGAAACACCGCTTTCCCCGACCCTGTGGCTGGAACAGGTCGAGAAGACCGGGCGCGGCGAAATGCCAAGGCAGGCCGTTGCGCTCGCTGATCAGGCCGGTGAATACCTGATGATGTCGCTTCGTTTGATCGAGGGAACTGATACCGGACGCTTTCATGCGCTGTCGGGGCGAGAACTTGATGCCGCTGCCGTTGAGAAACTGTCCGGACTTGGGATGCTTGAGCAAACTGGTAGCCGTATCAGGGCCACATCATCCGGGCGGGCGGTTCTGAACGCTTTGATCCGCGAGTTGATGCCATGATCCGGTCGTTCTGGCTGGCTGCTGGCGGCTTGGCGCTGGCATTCGGGACGATTGGCATTTTTCTTCCGCTTGTGCCGACGGTGCCGTTCCTGCTGCTCGCGGCCTTCTGTTTCGCCCGTGGGTCGGAGCGGCTTCACGACTGGTTATTGTCACACCCGGTCTTCGGTCCACCGATTGAAAACTGGCGTGACCGTGGGGCTATAGGTCGACGAGCGAAATGGGCCGCAACACTATCCATCCTGGCCGCGTTCCTATTGGCAATCCTGTTTGGTGCGCCGATGAGGGCCCTGATCATTCAGGTGATCGTATTGACGAGCGTCGCTGTCTTTATCTGGACGCGACCCGAGGGGTGATCCGACTAACGGGTCGTGCTGAGCACCTGGCACAGTTCGTCCAGCTGATCGAGCGTTTTATAGGTTATCACGAGTTGGCCACCGTCAAGCCCCTTGTGATCGATCACGACCCTCATCTTCAGATGCGCCGAAAGATCCTGTTCCAGCACTCGGGTATCGGCATCCTTTTCTGGCCGGGCCGCACGGGCGGCGGGCTTCTTTACGGGCGCCTTTGCCAACCGCTCGGTTTCACGCACTGAGAGCCCCTTGGCGATCACCTGACGCGCAAGGGCGGTCGGGTCTTCGGTCGTAACAAGCGCGCGGGCATGTCCGGCGGTCAGTTTGCCTTCGCGAAGCCAGGTCTGAACCTCGCCAGGCAAGGTGAGAAGACGCAGAAGGTTTGCGATATGGCTTCTGCTTTTTGACAGGCCCTCAGCCAGCTTCTCCTGCGTGTGCCCGAACCGGTCCATGAGCTGGCGATAGGCCATCGCCTCCTCCACCGCGTTCAGATCGGCGCGCTGGATGTTCTCGATGATCGCGACTTCCAGAACCTCGGTATCAGAAAAATCGCGGATCAGGACCGGAACGTCATGAAGCTGGGCGATCTGCGCAGCTCGCCAGCGGCGTTCACCGGCGACAATCTCGTAACTATTTGATTTTCTTGGATTAATTCTGACAATGAGCGGTTGAATCACCCCTTTGGCGCGGATTGAGGCTGCAAGCTCCTCCAGCGCCTCGGTGGAAAAATCACGGCGAGGCTGGTCGGGATTTGGCTCCAACTTCTCGACCGGCAGGCGGGTATCAGCCCGGCGCGGGCGGTCGGGGTCGCGGCTGGTAGGTTCATCCAGATTGACGTCGGCCATAAGCGCCGACAGGCCACGCCCGAGACCACGCCGTTCCGATTTTCTGTCGGTCATCTTTGCCCCCTTACGCCCGCAGTTTGTGTTGGGCCAGCATCTCCTGTGCCAGCGCGCGATAGGCCATGCTGCCTTTTGACATCGTATCGTAGGTCAGAACCGGCACCGCGTATGATGGCGCCTCAGAAAGGCGGACATTTCGGGGAACGACGGTCTGATAGACGAGTTCACCCAGGTTAGCGCGGGCATCGGCCTCCACCTGGGTCGAAAGGTTGTTGCGGCCATCATACATGGTCAGAACGACGCCCTCGATCCGAAGATCACGATTGGCCGATTGCCGCACCTGCCGGATGGTGAGCATAAGCTGCGACAAACCCTCAAGCGCGTAGAACTCTGCCTGAAGCGGCACCAGCACGGAATGTGCCGCAACCATGGCGTTGACGGTCAGCAGGCTGAGCGAAGGCGGGCAATCAATCAGGATGTAATCGAAGTCGAAGAAATCAACGGCCGGCTGCCGCAGCGCATCGTGAAGAAGGAAGCTGCGCTTTTCATTGGCGACAAGCTCGATATCCGCCGATGAAAGATCCGTCGTGGCCGGGCAGATCCAAAGCCCCTCCACCTTTGTGGCGCGAATCACGTCCATAAGTTCCGCTTCCTCAAGCAGAAGATCATAGGTGGTGAGTTCGCGACTGGCCGGTTCAACCCCAAGACCGGTGGACGCATTGCCCTGTGGATCGAGGTCAACCAGCAGGACATTCATGTTTTCTTCGGTCAGCGCCGCAGCAAGGTTGATCGCGGTCGTGGTCTTGCCGACCCCGCCCTTCTGATTGGCGATGGCGATGATTTTCGGCCCCGGCGGACGGGTCGGATCAGACACGCGAAATTCCTCCGATTGTCAGAACGGTGGCGGCTGGATCGGTGACGCTTGCCTTGTTCTCATAGCTGAAGCGCCAGGATTCAAGGGCAACTTGCACTTCTTCACGCCATGCAGCGCCCTTCGGGAACAGCGCCACACCTCCAGAAGCCAGATGGCGGTGGGCATATTCGAGAAGTTGCGTAAGAGGCGCCAGCGCTCTTGCTGACAGGATATCGACCCCGAGAGGCTCAACATCCTCAATTCTTTTGGAAATTACCGTCGCACTGACGCCCGTTTCACGTGCGACAGTTGCCAGAAATGCCGCTTTGCGCTGATCGCTTTCAACCAGGGTTACGTGCTGGTGGGGTCTTTCCTCAGCCGCGAGAATTGCAGCGACCATTCCCGGAAAACCTCCACCGGACCCAAGATCCGCCCAACTCGTCGCAGATTCCGGTGCGAGATCGAACACTTGAATCGAATCGCGGAAGTGGCGCTCCCATATTGACTTGATGGTAGAGCGGGCAACCAAATTGATTGCCGGGTTCCACTTGCGCAAAAGTTCTTCATACCGGACAAGTCGCGCCATTGTTTCACGTGAAACATCACGCCCCGATATGACATGATCCTCGGTCGTCATCCTGCACTACGCACCCGTTCGGCACGCCGCAGCATCGCAAGGATCAGCGTCAGGGCAGCGGGCGTCATACCGTCGACCCTGCCCGCCTGGGCCAGCGTCGCTGGACGAATCCGCGCAAGCTTCTCCCTGAGTTCATTCGACAGGCCCGGAAGCGCAAAATAGTCGAAATCCTGTGGAATTTCGTGACCTTCATCGCGCCGGACCGCTTCTACATCCGCTTGCTGGCGCTCGATGTAAGTTGCATAAGTCGCGTCGCGCTTAAGCTGCTCCTTGATATCATCCGACAGTTCCGACAGGCCCGGATCGGCTTGTTCCAAAGATGAAAAAGACACGCCGGGAAAACTCAAAAGGGTGAAGCCCGAACGGCGGCGGCCGTCCTGACCAACGTCAATTCCGTATGTCGCCGCTTCGCGGGGGGTTAAAGTCAACACCTCCAGCGATGCCCTGCCAGAAGTCAAAGCATTGAGCTTCTCGCCAAACTGCCGTCTGCGGTTTTCGCCCACACAGCCAATTTCGATCCCGAGCGGGGTCAGTCGCTGATCAGCGTTATCTGCCCGGAGAGACAGACGAAACTCCGCGCGGGAGGTAAACATTCGATAAGGTTCTGTCACGCCACGCGTCACAAGATCGTCGACCATCACGCCGATATAGCTCTGCGATCGCGCGAAAATCAGTGCCTCTTTGCCCTTCGCTGCGCGGGCAGCATTCAAGCCGGCAACCAGACCCTGTGCCGCAGCCTCCTCATATCCGGTGGTCCCATTGATCTGGCCCGCAAGATATAGCCCGGGCGCCGCCTTAACGGCGAGCGTGGACGTAAGCGCGCGTGGATCGACATAGTCGTATTCGATCGCGTATCCCGGCTGAAGGATTGCCACGTTCTCAAGACCGCCAATTGAACGGACATAGGCCTCCTGAACATCTTCCGGAAGCGAGGTAGAAATCCCATTCGGATAGACCGTCGGGTCATCAAGACCTTCCGGCTCCAGAAATACCTGATGCGATGTTTTGTCGGCGAAACGAACGACCTTGTCCTCGATGGACGGGCAATACCGAGGACCGACTCCTTCAATATGGCCGCCATACATGGCCGACCGGCCGAGATTCTCGCGAATGATATCGTGCGTACGCTCATTCGTATAGGTGATCCCGCAATCGACCTGCCGGGCGAACGGCGTTCGGTGCAGAAAGGAAAACAGCGTCGGCTCATCATCCCCGGGCTGGCGTTCAAGCCGATCCCACGCAATTGTCCGGCCGTCGAGTCGGGGCGGCGTGCCGGTTTTAAGGCGACCGAGCGGCAGGCCCAGCGCCTCGATCCGTTCAGCCAATGGCACCGACGGGCGATCACCCATGCGACCACCCGGGCGGCTTATATCTCCGATATGAATTACTCCGCGCAGAAATGTGCCCGACGTCAGAACTACGGATTTTGCAGCTATTTCAGCACCATCGGCCAAAACAACACCGGCAACACGATCTCCTTCCGTCCGGAAGTCGACCACCTCACCTTCAACGATTGCCAGGTTAGGCTGTGCCTCGGTGATGGAAAGCATCGCCTCTCGGTACAACCGCCGGTCCGCTTGCGCGCGCGGCCCCTGGACGGCAGGCCCCTTTCTCCGATTCAGCAGGCGGAATTGGATCCCTGCCATATCCGCGACACGGCCCATAACGCCGTCCATCGCATCTATTTCCCGCACCAGATGGCCCTTGCCGAGACCCCCAATTGCCGGGTTGCAGGACATGACGCCGATCGCGTCCCGCCGCAGCGTGACGAGCGCTGTTGCGGCGCCAAGGCGCGCAGAAGCATGTGCTGCTTCGGTTCCAGCATGCCCTCCGCCAACGACCACGACGTCAAAATGTTTCACGTGAAACACTCCCTATTTGCCGATGCAAAAGCTGGCGAAGATTTCATCCAGCAGATGCTCCACATCGACCCGTCCGACAAGAGAGTCGAGCGCCCGTATCGCCTGCCGCAGATTTTCGGCTGCCAGCTCGATCCGTTCGGGGCCCTGCACTACCTCATTTCGCGCCGATTCCATAGCCCTGATCGCATTCTGAATCGCAGTCTTGTGGCGGCCTCGGGTAATCACGCATGCGCCAGCAACCCTCGCGCCAAGACGTTCGGCGATCAGTGAGATGAGTTCGGGCAATCCCTGGCCGGTTTTACCGGATATCGCCAAACCATCTTGCGCTTTTTCTGAAACGAGGTCGGCCTTACCGACCGCGACGATATCTTCCGGCAAGGGGTCCAACAGGTCGATTGCACCACCATCCGTCAGAAACACCCGCAGGTCCGCCTTGCGCGCGCGCTGCAAGGCGCGCTCAACACCGATCCCCTCCACCTCGTCCGCGGTATCTCGCAATCCCGCCGTGTCGAGCAGCGTCACCGCCAGACCGGCGATGTCCATCCGAACCTCAATTACATCGCGTGTGGTTCCCGCTACTGCCGACGTAATCGCGGCATCCCGACCCGCCAACGCGTTCAGGAGCGTGGACTTACCGGCATTCGGCCGACCGACAATCGCCACTTCAAACCCATCACGAATGCGTTCCGAAGCGCCGAAACCGGCAAGCTCCCTTACCAGATCTTGTGAAACCTTATCGATCAGCCCCAATACTTCGGGCGTTACGTCAACAGGCACATCCTCATCGGCGAAATCAATAGTGGCTTCGATCAGCGCCGCAGCCCGGATCAAATCGCGCCGCCAGATCTCGGTCCGATCCCCCACCGCACCCGACAGAACCCGCAAGGCCTGCTTCCGCTGGGCCTCGGTTTCCGCCTCAATCAGATCCGCGAGACCTTCAACCTGGGCGAGGTCCAGACGGCCATTCTCAAGCGCCCGACGCGTAAACTCTCCAGCCTCTGCCATGCGAAGTCCAGGTCGCTGACCAAGCGCCCCGAGAACTGCCGCCACGGTCGCGGTTGCGCCGTGAAGGTGCAGTTCTGCCGACTGTTCACCGGTAAAACTGGCGCCTTCTGCGAATGTCAATACCAGCGCTTCATCCAATACATCGCCATCGACCATCAGTCGACGTAGCCCGGCATGCCGTGGTTCAGGGACGCTACCCGCGAGAGCCTCAACAGTAGTCCAGGCAGAAGTGCCGGAAATCCGGATCACAGCAACGCCGGCCTTACCCCGCGCCGACGCTAGGGCATAGATCGTGTCCATAGAAACAACCTATTGTTTTATAACAACAAGTCAGGCGTTCATCGAATCGAAGAACTCGGAATTCGTCTTGGTCTGCTTGAGTTTCGACAGCAGGAACTCGATCGCATCCGTTGTCCCCATCGGATTCAGGATACGGCGCAGGACGTAGGTCTTCTGCAGGTCGTTCTTATCGACCAAAAGATCCTCCTTCCGCGTGCCGGATTTGAGGATATCCATTGCCGGATAGACGCGCTTGTCCGCAACCTTGCGGTCGAGCACGATCTCCGAGTTACCGGTGCCTTTGAATTCTTCAAAGATCACCTCGTCCATACGGCTGCCGGTATCTATCAGAGCGGTAGCGATGATGGTCAGTGAACCGCCCTCTTCGATGTTTCGCGCTGCACCGAAGAAGCGCTTCGGCCGCTGCAACGCATTGGCATCGACACCACCGGTCAGAACCTTACCCGATGACGGCACCACAGTGTTAAAGGCGCGGCCCAGACGAGTGATGGAATCGAGCAGGATCACAACATCCCGCTTGTGTTCGACCAGACGCTTTGCCTTTTCGATCACCATATCGCTGACCGCCACGTGCCGTGTTGCCGGTTCGTCGAAGGTGGACGAGATGACCTCGCCCTTCACGCTCCGCTGCATGTCGGTCACTTCCTCTGGCCGTTCGTCGATCAGCAGAACGATTAGGTAGCATTCCGGATGATTCTTCTCGATCGAATGTGCGATATTCTGCAACAGCACCGTCTTACCGGTCCTGGGCGGCGCAACAATGAGCGACCGCTGACCTTTCCCGATCGGTGCGACAAGATCGATAATCCGCGCGGATCGGTCCTTGATCGTGGGGTCCTCGATTTCCATCTTCAGCCGCTCATCCGGATAAAGCGGAGTGAGGTTGTCAAAAGCCACCTTATGGCGCGCCTTTTCCGGTTCCTCGAAATTGATCTGACGCACCTTAGTCAGAGCGAAATAACGCTCATTCTCACCCGGTGCCCGGATCACGCCCTCAACCGTATCACCGGTACGCAGTGAATACTGTCGGATCATGTCGGGGCTGACATAGATGTCGTCCGGACCTGGCAGATAGTTCGCTTCGGGCGATCGCAGGAAACCAAACCCGTCCTGAAGAACCTCCAGCACACCATCGCCGCCGATCTCCCAGCCTTCCTCGGCATGCTCTTTCAGGATCGAGAACATCATCTCGCCTTTGCGCATGGTCGAGGCGTTTTCGATTTCCAGCTCTTCCGCCATGGACAGCAGGTCAGCAGGGCTTTTTGCTTTCAGGTCAGCAAGATTCAGACGTTCTTGGGTCATTCGGAAACCGATCATTAAGGCACGGCCCTTTGGGCGGCGCGTTGGATCATCAAGGGAAAATCCCCAATCCGGACGGCGGGGGTTCGATTGCAGATAGCCTCGAAGGTCTATAGAGTCAATCTTTGCTCAGAATTTCAGGATGACCGAAAAAACGATGATCACCATCAGTACTGTGGGAACTTCATTCATCAGCCGATAGGTGCGCCCTGTCCGATTGTTGGTTCCGGCGAGGAACTCCTTTCGCCGGTACCCCAGCCAGTGGTGGAACCATGTCATGCCCAACACCGCTACCGCCTTCGTCCAGGGCCAGACTTCGCTCCAGACCACGATCCCAGGGGTGAACACCAGCACCAGACCGAAAACCCAGACCCCGATCATCGCCGGATTCATGATCAGCCTCAGAAGTTTTCTCTCCATTTCCTGAAACAGGCGATCCGTTTCACTGCCCTTCTCGACCTTTTCGACATGATACACAAAAAGACGGGGCAGATAGAAAATACCTGCCATCCAGGCGATGACCGAGATGATGTGTAACGCCTTGGTCCAGAGATAGATTTCAGCCAGAAAGTCTGTCATCGTTTTTCACCTGCTTCCGTTCGTTGCCCTTCTAAAGAAAGAAAAGATAAAGAAAAGAGATGTGGTTGTTGTAAGCCCTGTGGATACTGGGGATTACAATGGTTCCCGGTGACTTTCCCACAACGGGGCTTTTCTGTGCAAAACTATGTGAAGAACTTGAGCAGTAAGCAAAATCCAAAAAATTATCATTATTTATCAAATATTTACTTTGAAACCATCTGAATCCAATGTGAATAACTCTATCCAACTGAATGTCCGAACGGCGGTGTTCCACATGTCCAGACGACGCACATGCACAATAGGAGAATTCGACCGGGGCCTTGACAGAAGTCCCGGTTTTCCCCCAGCAACACTGTGTCGCGCACTTTGCACAAAACCAGCCACATCCTTGCTCCCCGGCTTGTCCACAGACGCATCCCCATGATCCCTTCTCCAGACCGGCGTTTAATCCTTGCATCCGGGTCCGAAATCAGGGCGCAGCTTCTGCGCAATGCAGGCCTTGCACCAGAGATCATGCCCGCGCGGGTCGATGAGGAAGCGATCCGGGCGGCATTGGAAGCGGAGGATGCGAGCCCCAGCGACCTTGCCGATGCGTTGGCAGAAATGAAGGCGCGCAAGATTTCCGACAAACACCCGGACGGGCTGGTTCTCGGCTGCGACCAGATCCTTGACTGCCGCCGTCAGGTTTTTTCGAAACCCACCGATTTGACCGATGCTCGCAACCAAATCCGCACGCTCCGCGGACAAACCCACAGGCTTTTGTCCGCCGCCGTCATATATGAGGCGGGCAAACCCCTCTGGCGTCATGTCGGAGAGGTTCGCCTGACAATGCGTGATGTATCGGATGCCTATATCGACGATTATGTCGCGCGAAACTGGGAGAGCATCCGTCACACTGTCGGGTGCTACAAGCTGGAGGAGGAAGGGGTGCGGCTTTTTTCCCGCATCGACGGGGATTACTTCAACGTTCTCGGCCTGCCCTTGATCGAACTCTTGACCTGGCTCGGCATTCGGGGCGACATCGCCACATGATCGACCACCCTCGCATTCCGTTGGCCGGAGTCATCGGCTCTCCCGTCGCGCATTCCAAGTCGCCACGTCTGCATACCCATTGGCTGAAGACCTACGATATTAGGGGCTATTACATCCCGATGGATGTCGCCCAGTCCGATCTTAAAGAGGTGATCGCCGCCCTGCCCAAGGCAGGTTTCGTCGGCGTCAATGTCACGATCCCGCATAAGGAAACCGTGCTGGCTTTGGCGGACGTCGTAACCGACCGGGCCGCCCTGATCGGAGCGGCGAATACCCTGATTTTCCGCAAGGATGGCCGGATTCACGCTGACAATACAGACGGTTACGGATTCATTGCAAATCTGAAGCAAAACGCCCCCGGTTGGACGGCATCAGCGGGGCCCGCCGCCGTTATTGGCGCTGGCGGCGGCGCGCGGGCCGTGATCGCTTCTCTGATCGAGGTCGGCGTGCCAGAAATCCGCCTTGCCAACCGCACCCGCAACCGGGCTGAGGCGCTGCGTTCGGAATTCGGTGCCAAGGTCATCGTGCATGATTGGGTGCAGGCCGGGAACATGTTGGAAGATGCGACCACGGTCGTGAACACCTCGTCCCTCGGGATGGAGGGTAAGCCTGAATTCCGCATCCCGCTTGATGCGCTGTCGCCCAAAGCGGTCGTGACCGATCTTGTTTACACCCCCTTGCGCACCACGCTTTTGGAACAAGCGGCCGCGATCGGATGCGTGACCGTGGACGGGCTCGGCATGCTGTTGCATCAAGCAGCACCCGCATTTGAACGCTGGTTTGGAACCCGGCCCGAGGTCGATCAGGCCACAAGGGACGCGGTCCTTGGCGCATGAGCCGTCCGTACCTCCTCGGCCTAACAGGCTCCATCGGCATGGGCAAATCCACGACGGCCGCGATGTTCGCCGAGGAGGGCGTGCCTGTTTGGGATGCCGATGCAGCCGTGCACAGACTCTATGCAAAAGGTGGCGCAGCCGTGCCGGGAGTGGCGGCACTCTGTCCGGATGCCATTGTCGACGGTGCGGTTGACCGAACCCGGCTGAAAGACTGGATCGCGCGAGACCCCTCGGTTTTGTCCCAGATCGAAGCTGTCGTTCATCCATTGGTGGCGGCTGAACGAGCTGAATTCATCGCCAGGAGCGATGCGCCTCTTGTCGTGCTCGATATGCCGCTTCTATTCGAAACTGGGGCAGAAGCAATGATGGACGCAACACTCGTCGTCACCGCCCCGGCCGATGTTCAACGTGCACGCGTCCTCGACCGCCCAGGCATGACGGAAGACCAGCTTGAAACGATCCTTTCCCGACAGATGCCGGACGCGGAAAAGCGCGCCCGTGCGACCTATGTCATCGAAACGCTGACCCTTGATGCCACCCGCGCCGCTGTGCGAAACCTGATCGCGAAGATCGGAGCGGAACATGCGTGAAATCGTCCTCGACACCGAAACCACGGGTTTTGAACCTGCCGAGGGGCACCGCGTCGTCGAAATCGGTGCAATCGAGTTGTTGAACCACATGCCGACCGGCCGCACCTACCACCAATACATCAACCCCGAACGCGCCATGCCGAAAGAGGCGTTCGAGGTGCATGGCCTTGGCGATGACTTTCTGCGCGATAAGCCGCTTTTCGCGCAGGTGGGTCAGGCCTTTCTGGATTTCATCGGTGAAGATTCCCGGCTGGTGATCCACAATGCCAGCTTCGACATGAAATTCCTGAACGCCGAACTTGGCTGGGCCAATCTGCCGATCCTGCCGATGGAGCGTGCTTTGGATACCGTCGCCGTGGCGCGGCGCAAGTTCCCCGGTTCGCCCGCATCGCTGGATGCGCTTTGCCGCCGGTTCAGCATCGACAATTCCGCGCGCGAAAAGCACGGCGCGCTGCTGGACAGTGAGCTTCTGGCCGAGGTCTATCTGGAACTGATCGGCGGGCGGCAGCCGGATTTCGGCCTGTCTTCCAACATATCGACCCAGCAAAGCACCGACACAGCTGCCTGGCGCCCGACCCCACGCCCCACGCCGCTTCCGCCCCGGATCAGTGCGGCTGAGCTGGCGGCACATAGGGCCTTCGTCGATGGCCTTGGCGATGCGGCGATCTGGAAGAGGTTCGGTTAGATCCCCGTTGCCCGCAACACGACGCCCACGGTTCTGAACAAGATGGATAGATCGGTCAGAAGGCTGATCTGTCCTGAATAATCGTCATCAAACAGCGCACGCTCACTGAACGAGCCGCGATTGCGGCGACCCACCTGCCACAATCCGGTGATACCGGGACGCATGAGGTAATAGCTCGCCCCGCAACGCCTGCTATCATACTGCGCCCGCTGTTCGGGCAGAAACGGTCGGGGGCCAACAAGGCTCATCTCACCCATCAGCACGTTCCAGAATTGCGGCAGCTCATCGAGGCTGGTTTTCCGCAGAACAGCACCGACCCTCGTGATACGCGGATCGTTGACCAGCTTCTGGTTTTGCCGCCATTCCTGCGCCAGAGTCGGATTATTGCGCAGCAGATCCAACAACGCCTTGTCCGCATCGGGAACCATCGTGCGGACCTTCCAGCAACGAAAGGTCTTTCCTTCGCGGCCGATCCGAAGTTGGGAATAAAACGGCTGACCGCCACAAAGCGCAGTCATCGCGAGCATTACACCAAGGACCGGCAGCACGACCGGCGCCATCAACAGGACAAGCAAGATATCCAGCAGACGTTTCCCGTGCGTTCCATAGAAGCCCGGTTGTGTGCTGATGACGACATCGTCACGAAATTCGAACAGTGGGGCGGCCATCAGGCAAACTCCCTTCCCAGGTTGCGCCGGGCCACCCCAAGCCCGATCTTGCCGCCAAGGTAGAGAGCGAATGGTTACGGATCTATTAAGCTTAATTTTGACGTCCGCAGCCGCAAAAGCGTAGAATAATGTATAATTATTTCAATGGCTTATAATTCCATAAAGGTTAATTCAGCACAGCCCCCGATGTTAGACAAACCGGTTCCATAGATTCTCAAGCCGTTCCTGGTGCCCTGATCGGGGCTGTGGATTGATTCCTTTCGACAGGACCTGCTCGGCTATTTCCGCCAATCCACTGCCCAGCATCGCCTTGCTGTCAGTCTTGTTCCAGCCGGAATATCGCGCATCGCGGGCGCGCTCCAGCGCGCCGTCTTCCAGAAGCGCGGCCGATGCCTTCAATGCCCGCGCGCAGACATCCATAGCGCCAACATGGGCAAGGATCAGATCCTCGGGATTGAGGCTCTGGCGCCGTAGCTTGGCGTCGAAATTGGTTCCGCCGGTGGTAAAACCGCCCGCCCGCAGGATCTCGTAATAAGCCCGCGCGATCTCGGGCACGCTGTCGGGGAACTGGTCGGTGTCCCAGCCCGATTGATAGTCGTTCCGGTTCATGTCGATCGACCCGAAAAGACCGAGCGATGCGGCGAGCGCGATTTCATGTTCGAACGAATGCCCCGCAAGGATTGCATGGCCCTGCTCGATATTCACCTTCACCTCATTTTCCAGCCCGAACCGCTTGAGGAACCCATACACCGTCGCGACGTCGTAATCGTATTGGTGTTTCGACGGCTCCTGTGGTTTCGGTTCGATCAGGATCGTGCCCTCGAAACCGATCTTGTGCTTGTAATCGACAACCATCTGTAAGAACCGGCCGGCCTGTTCGGCCTCGCGTTTTAGATCAGTGTTCAGAAGCGTTTCATAGCCTTCGCGCCCGCCCCAAAGAACGTAGTTCTGGCCGCCAAGTTTATGCGTCGCATCCATGCAGGATTTCACCGTCGCGGCGGCATAGGCAAAGACCTCCGGATCGGGATTGGTGGCGGCCCCGGCCATGAAGCGGCGATGGGAAAAGAGGTTCGCGGTCCCCCAGAGCAGACGGGTGCGATGGGTTTCCATCTTCAAGGCGAAATAATCGACGATCTCTTCCAGATTGCGCAGGCTTTCCGCGAATGTCGCGCCTTCGGGGCGCACATCGGCATCGTGGAAGCAAAAAAACGGCACGCTCAGGATATCGAACATCTCGAACGCCACATCCGCCTTCAGGCGCGCAAGGTCCATACCGTCGCCGAACCAAGGCCGCTCGAATGTCTGGCCGCCGAACGGATCGCCGCCCTGCCACGCAAAGCTGTGCCAATAGGCGACGGCAAAACGCAGATGATCCTCCATCCTTTTTCCCACGACCATCTCGTCAGGGTTGTAGTGGCGGAAGGCGAATTCGTTGCGGCTGTCGGGGCCTTCATAGCGGATTTCCGGAATGCCCTTGAAAAAGTCGGTCATGTCAGCCCCTTGATGGCGGTTGCGGCGGCGCGGAAGCGGGCATGGCCTTCGTCGAAAGCCCCTGTCAGCGCGGCCACCGGGTCGATGGTTTTTGCAATGCTCGGCGGTGTGGCAATCTCGGCGCCCGCTCCGGTCGTGGCCATGATGGCAAGCCGGGCCGCCCCGAAGGCACCGCCATAGTCGCCCGCGACCGGAACCGAAATCGGCGTGCCAAGCGCGGTGGCGATGGCCGACAGCCAGTAATCAGATTTCGACCCTCCGCCGACGGCCAGCAAGCGGTCGATCTTCGTTCCGGTCGCGGCCAGCGCATCACGGCAATCGCGGATCGCGAAGGTCACACCCTCCAGTACAGCCCGGGTTGCAGCATTCCGGTCAGTATCATGTTCCAAGCCAATGAATGCGCCACGAATCGAAGCATCGTTTAGCGGCGTCCGTTCACCACCAAGATAGGGCAGGAACCGGGCCTTTCCCGGTGGCTTAAGGCCCCCCAAGCCTTCAGTTAAGTCTGCGGAAGCCGACCCCGCGATCCGGGCAAACCAATTCAGTGCATCTGTCGCGGCAAGTATCACGCCCATCTGATGCCACTTGCCCGGCAGGGCGTGGCAAAAGGTGTGTACTGCCGTCGCCGGGGCGGGCCGATAGCCTTCATTTGCGGCAAACAACACGCCGGACGTCCCGAGCGAGACGAAGGCCTGTCCGGCTTTTACAACGCCAACTCCAATACCCGCAGCGGCGTTGTCGCCTGCCCCGCCAGCGACTACGACACCTTTCGGTAGACCGAAACGATCCGCGAGTTCGGGGCGTAATATTCCGGATCGATCAGAGCCTTCGACCAGCCGGGGCATAGCACCACGGTCCAGCCCGGTCGCAGCAAGCAGTTCGTCTGACCAGTCACGCTTGCCGGTATCGAGCCAGCTTGTGCCAGCCGCATCCGACATCTCCGCCACATGTTCTCCGGTCAGCCAAAGACGCAGATAGTCCTTCGGCAAGAGCACCCGCGCCACCCTGTTGAACTGTGCGGGCTCATGGCTTTTCACCCATAGAAGCTTCGGCGCGGTGAAGCCGGGAAACACGATATTGCCGGTAAGCCGCCTGAAAACCGGGTTCGCATCCAGCGCTGCCGCCTCTTCATGCGCGCGGGTGTCGTTCCACAGGATACAGGGACGCAGCACATCATCGGCACGGTCCAACAACACCGCGCCATGCATCTGGCCGGAGAGCCCGATGCCCCTGATCGCAGCTCGGATCCTCGCGGGAATTGCGTTCAATACCGTTTCTGCTGCGACGATCCAGTCGGCGGGCGACTGTTCCGACCAACCCTCATGCGGCCGCGAGACTGTCAGCGGCGCGGTTGCCTCGGCCACGATCTTCTGGGCGTCGTCGATGACGACGCCCTTCAAACCCGATGTGCCGAGGTCAAGGCCGAGATACATCAGGCGGTCTTTTCCGGCTGTTTGCCGAGGATGATCATGCCAAGGATATCCTCGTCCGTGACTTCGTTCACATTGACCGTGCCGACCAATTGACCGTTTTTCATCACGCTGGCCCGGTCGCAAAGCTTCATCACATTGTGAATGTCATGTTCGATCAGGAAGATGCCAAGGCCCTGCGCCTTCAGCTCCTCGATCAGTTCGGCGACCATCTGGGTTTCGTGCGGACCCAGGGCGGCGGTCGGTTCGTCCATGATCAGGATACGAGCGTTGAAATAGACCGCGCGGGCGATGGCAACCGACTGGCGCTGACCGCCGGAAAGTGCGGAAACCGGCACGTTGAATTTGCGGAAGTTTGGGTTGAGACGGCCCATGATCTTGCGCGTCTCCGCCTCCATCCGCACGTCATCCACCAGCCCCCGGGAGGAAACCAGTTCGCGCCCGAGGAAAAGGTTGGAGGCCGCGTCGAGATTATCGGCCAAAGCTAGCGTCTGATAGATCGTCTCGATATTATACCGGCGCGCATCGCGCGGATTCTCGATCACCGCCTTTTCGCCGTTGATGAAGATCTCGCCGCTATCGGCCTGATAGGCGCCCGACAGGCATTTAATCAGCGTCGACTTGCCCGCGCCATTGTGGCCGAGAAGGCCGACAACCTCACCGGGATAAAGATCGACGGTGACGTGATCGACAGCTTTGATGCCGCCAAAGGCGATGGAGATGTCGCGAAGTTCGACAAGGGGTGTTCCACGATCGGTCATGTCTGTTCCCCTCACTTCGATTTGCTGCGGTAAAGTTTGTCGAGATAGACGGCGAAGACGAGGACCGAGCCGACGACGACCTGCTGAATTGCAGCGTCAAACCCGATCAGCACCATGCCGGTCTGAAGGCTCTGCATCACCAGCGCGCCGATGATCGCGCCGTAGATCGTGCCGATCCCGCCGCCCAGAGATGTGCCGCCGATAACCGCCGAGGCGATGACGTAAAGCTCATCCAAAGTGCCCAGCGCGTTTGTTGCCGAATTGAGGCGCGCTGACGCGACGACTGAGGACAAACCGGCCAGAAATCCCATCAGCGCGAAGATCTTCACGGTCATCCAGCGGGTGTTGATCCCGGCCAGTTCTGCCGCTTCGGGGTTGCCGCCGATGGCAAAGACGTAACGGCCAAAGCGGGTGCGGGTCATCAGGAAGGTCATCACGATGCCGACCGCGATCAGGATCAGAACCGGGATGGCGAAACCATGGCTGATGAACAGCCCGCCCTCGGGCATCTCTATCGCGTTGCGTTCGGCATATTGCTTCACGATGCCTTTCGGCCAGGGATAGGCATTGACCAGAAGCACTGCACCCAGAACGATGCCGCAGCCGATCAGACCAAGGAAGGTTTCCGCCCAGACCGGCCGCAACGGAAATTCGAACTTACGGCGCTGGGAGCGGCCATGCAGGATCAGATAGACGATACCGGCACAGGCCAGCAGGCCGACAATCCAGCTTCCGACCGCGCCCACAGCGCCATAGGGTCCCCCGCCCAGCAGAGCAAAGGTGGAATCGACCGGCGAAATCGTCTCACCCCGGGCGACAAGGAAGGCCGCGCCGCGCCAGACCAGAAGACCGCCAAGCGTCACGATAAAGGCCGGGATGCCGCGATAGGCGATCAGCCAGCCATGAAACGCACCGACCGCCGTGCCCAGCGCCAGGCCGCAGAGGATTGCGATGATCCAGATCAGCGGATGGCCGAGGCCGAGGAATTGCGGCAGGATCTGAACCTGCATCACACCCATGACGATAGCGCAGAAGCCAAGAACCGAGCCGACCGACAGGTCAATATGCCGGGTCACGATCACCAGAACCATCCCCGTCGCCATGATCCCGATCGAGGCGGTCTGAACCGACAGGTTCCACAGGTTCCTCGGCGTCAGAAACGCGCCGAAGCCGCTTTTCATGTAGCCGTAAAAATGAAAGCCGATCCAGATCAGCAGCAATGCACCGACCATGCCGAGCAGGCGGGTATCAAGTTCGGTCGCACGAAGGAAACGGGCAATCGGCCCTTCCTGGACGGCCTGCGTTCCGGTGTTCGGGGAAGTGGAGGTTGTTTGGGTCATGTCCTCATCCGGCTATGCGAAAGGATGCGGGAAAACACCCGCCATGAAACTGGCGTTCATACGCTGGGCGGAATGCACGAATTCTTCGCGGCGTGGTGCGCGCGGGTGAAACCCGGCACTCTGGTGCCGGGTTTCAGTGTCAGGATCAACAGCCGGCGACGCCGTCCATCGCGCCTTCGCAGGCTTGCTCTTTCGAGATGTGGCCAGCGTCGATAGCGACGTTCAGGTTGTCCTTCGTGATCGGTGTCGGGGCGAGGAAGATTGCGTTCATTTCCACGCCCTTCTCGCCGCCGGACCACTTCACAGCACCGTCGATCGCGTCCATCGCGGTCCCGCCCGCCAGGGCCACGGCGATATCGGCCGCCGCTTTGCCCAACTGGCGTGAGTCTTTCCAGACCGAGACGGTCTGGGTGCCGCGCGCCACGCGGTTCAGCGCGGCAAGGTCACCGTCCTGCCCGCCGACCGGAATGTTCAGGCCCTGCGCCGAAAGCGCGGCAATCACGCCACCGGCCATGCCGTCGTTTTCGGACAGAACCGCATCAACCTCGTTATTGGCCGCCGTCAGGATCTGCTCCATGTTCTTCTGGGCATTGTCCGGCTTCCAGCCATCGGTGAAGCTTTCGCCGACGATCTTGATCGTCCCGGCCTCAACATCGGCGCCGATCACTTCCATCATGCCTTCCAGCAGGAAGAGCGCATTCGGGTCGCCCTTGTCACCCTTGATGATGGCGTAGTTGCCTTCGGGCTGCGCGGCTTTCACGGTCTCGGCGATGATCCGGCCAACGCCCTTGTTGTCGAAGGTCAGGTAGAAGGCGCGGTCATCTTCGATGAGGCGGTCATAACCCAATACTGGGATGCCTTCGGCAGCGGCCTTGTCGATGGCGGGGCCGATCGCGTCCTTGTCGACCGCCAGGATTACCAGCGTCTCGGCACCCTGGGCGATCAGCGCCTCGATATCGGTCAGCTGCTTGGCGGCGGAGTTCTGTGCGTCGGATGAGATATAGGTGGCACCGGCAGCTTCCAAAGCGGCCTTCATCGCCGCTTCGTCGGTCTTCCAGCGCTCTTCCTGAAAGTTGGACCAGCTCACGCCCACGGTCTGGGCCCAGGCGGATGTGGCGAAACCGGCCGTCAGGGCGACGGCCGCGAGAATGGCTTTATGCATATGTTCCTCCCGTTGACGGGCCAAGACGCCCGGATCGGCGGATTCGCCGAACTTTCTCTAGGCTGCCGATAATAAATTCACTTGTCAAATTAAAAACGCTAGATCAAACTGCGGTACGGAGGAAAATTTGCTCAACACGTGCCCGTAGCGGCGTCAGACGGCCAAATATGGCGAGTATTGAGTAGATTTTAGTTAAGCGAGCTAATTAATGGCGGAACAAGACACGCGAAATGGTCAGCGCATGGGCCCGGACACGCATGGCTGCGGTCCGCTGATTCCGGCCCTGTCTGAAACTGCCCGTCCGCTTCGCCAGCAGATCTTTGAGCGGGTCCGGGCGGCTGGCTTCATTCCGCGCGTTCAGGTCGCCAAGGAACTGGCAATCAGCCCGGCGACAGTGACCACGCTGACCTCGGAACTGATCGAGATGGGACTGGTCGAGGAAATAGCCACACCCCGCGACGGGGAATCCGGCCGGGGCCGTCCGGCCGTGGCGCTGGGCGTGCGGCCTGACGCGCATCTGGTTGCCGGTATCAAGCTGTCGGACCGCGAAAACACCGCCGTAATCGTCGATTTTGCAGGAAATCTCGTTGCCGATCTCGCGATGCCGCATCAGCCGGGCGCGATGGAGTTGACGGATCTCGTATCCCTGACCGCAGATCTTGTTGATCAGGTCTGCGACAAGGCCGGCATCAACAAGATTACGCTCAGCGCCATCGGTCTTGGCGTTCCCGGCTTCGTCGATGCGGCGGCAGGCATCGTGCATTGGTCGCCGATCCTCGCCGGACGGCATGTCCCGCTCGCGCAGGCCCTTTCCGCCCGCCTCGGCCTGCCGGTCCATATCGACAACGATGCCAATCTGGTGACTCTGGCCGAACTGTGGTTCGGCGCCGGACGACGCCTTTCAGATTTCGCCGTCGTCACCATCGAACACGGCGTCGGCATGGGATTTGTCCTGAACCACCGTATCTACCGCGGCGCGCAGGGATTGGGGATGGAACTGGGCCACACCAAGGTGCAACTCGATGGCGCGCTCTGCCGTTGCGGCCAGCGTGGATGTCTTGAGGCCTATGTCGCCGATTACGCATTGGCCCGCGAAGCGACGACCGCGCTCAACTGGACGAACCGCGAAAACCGGTCGCTCAATATCCTGCTTGAAAGCCTTTACGACCATGCGAAGGCGGGCAATCAGGCGGCGCGATCAATCTTTCACCGCGCCGGGCGATTCTTGGCGCTGGGCCTTGCAAATGTCGTGAACCTGTTCGATCCGGAGCTCATCATCCTGTCGGGTGAGCGGATGCGATACGATTATCTTTACGCAAACGAGACGCTCGCCGAAATCAAGGCGCTGGCCCTGAATACCGGTCGTCCGGCGCCGAAGATCGAGATCCACGCCTGGGGTGACTTGCTCTGGGCACATGGCGCGGCGGCACTCGCTTTGTCCGCTGTGACCGAAGGATTGCTGGCCCCGGCACGTGAGATTGCCGCTCAATGAGAATATTCATTCCAGCGCTGTTTTCTGCAATTCCTGCCTGTGCAGAGCCTGTTTTCATTGATCGCGCGGCGGGCTTACCGGTGCAGCACATCTACGATGGCGGCTGGGAACATTTCGTCGGTGGCGGCGTTGCCGTTCTGGATTGCAACGGGGATGCGCGGCCTGATCTGTTTGCTGCTGGAGGCGAAAATCAGGCGCGGCTATTCGTCAACACAACCACAGCCCCCCACGCGCCAATCAGCTTTGTAGAAGGGAACATACCCAAAATTCTTGGTGCAACCGGTGCTTACCCACTCGATATCGACGGCGACGGTATGCTTGATCTGGCCGTGCTGAGGGTCGGCTCCGACATGCTGCTCCGCGGCGGTCCAGACTGCAGCTTCAAAGATCATTCTGCCGACTGGGGTTTTTATCCACGCGATGCATGGACGACGGCCTTTACAGCGACGTGGGAGAAAGATCAAAACCTGCCCACGCTTGCCTTTGGCCACTATGTCGACCGCGCCAATCCGGATGGGCCGTTCGAGGCTTGCGATACATCAGATCTGTATCGCCCGGATGATGACGGCTACGGCGTGCCCGAAGTGATCGCTCCCGGTTATTGTGCGCTTTCAATGCTGATCTCTGACTGGCAACGCAACGGCGAGCCGGAACTCCGTATCTCTAACGACCGCCATTATTACGTTCGCGGCGGCTATGAGCAGATGTTCCGGCTGAATCCTCTGGACGAACGGACCGCAGATTGGCCGCATATTTCCTTGTGGGGCATGGGAATCGCCAGTCAGGACATCACCGGAGACGGTTTGCCCGAGGTCATGATGACCTCGATGGGAGATCAACTCCTGCAAATCAACACGGGCACCGGGTTTGAAAACGCACCCTATGAGATCGGTACCTACGCCCATGTTCCCTTCCTCGGTGACGATGGCCGTCCCTCTACCGGCTGGCACGCGGAGTTTGGCGATATCAACAACGATGCACGGATGGACCTTTTCATTGCCAAGGGTAATGTCGACCAGATGCCGTCAAACGCAATCCACGATCCCAACAACCTGCTGATACAGGGGCCAGACGGAAAGTTCATCGAGAAAGCAGAAACGGCCGGAATTGCCACGACCGAACGATCACGCGGCGCGGCGCTTAGTGACCTCGATGGCGACGGGCGCCTTGATGTCGTCGTCATTAACCGCAGGGCACCCATGGAGATTTGGCAGAATGAAACGCCAAATATCGGCCATTGGGCCGGAATAGAGCCTACGGCAGACGTAAACACACGAGCCGTGGGCGCGTGGGTTGAGCTGCATTCCGGCGACAGGACGCAAACGCGTGAAATCACGGTTGGCGGCGGACATGCTGGCGGGCAGGCGGGGCCGGTTCATTTCGGATTGGGTGCCGAATCAAAGGTAGAAGTACGCGTGATCTGGCCCGACGGTACCGTTTCGGGTTGGACGCCCGTGCCGATTGACCGGGTAACCCGCGTGTCACCGGACGGGACCGCATTGAAGCTGGGCCTCTAGCGATCGACCGGCAAACCGCTCGGCACCGTGTCCGGCACGCCAAGCCGCCCCGCAATCGCGCCATTATCAGTAAGTGCGTCAAGGAAGGCGACAAGGGCGTCTATATCCGCGTCCGATAGCCTTTGACCTTGCCGGGCAGCAGCCTCAATCGCCGCAGCCTCATTGGCGTTATCAAGTATGACCCAATCCGGCTTAGTTCTGTCAAGAACCGGCAAGACCGCCTGATCACGGGTATAGTTGCTCAACCCGGCGGCTGGATCGGAATGGTGGGCAAGGAACGCGCGGATATCGGACCAGGCCCCGGCATGACCCCATGGCCCGGTGCGCATCACATTCCTCAGCGACGGGGTACGGAACGCATAGGCATCTTCTTTGCGGTTCGTCACCCTCATCCGGCCAATATCCCTGGAATGGTTTTCGAACCGTTCGGCCTTGCCGGGGCCAATCTGCGGCTCTCCCATCGCATGAAAACCTTGATCCGTTTGGAACGGGCCCGAATGACAGAGCGCACAGCCGGCATCGCCATAAAACAGCATCATGCCTTCGACGGACTCAGGCGAAAGCGCCTCCCCGCCCCTAAGCATCTGATCGAAGGCTGAATTGTCTGCCCGCCATTCAAATTCGATAAACGCCGCAATGGCGTTCGAGATATCCGTGAAGGCGATGCGCCTACCTGCCGCAATCTCCGGGTAGGTGTCACTGAACATCTCCCTGTAGACCGGGATAGCCTCGACCCGCTTTGTAATGATGTCCCAGGCTCCACCCGATCCCGTGATACGCCCGCTGCGCACCGCCTTGGCGACGTCATTTTCCTGATAATGCCCAGCCATTTCATCGGGAGACAGAACCGGGAACATAGTCTGGGCCGAGAGGACAGAGACAAAACCCATCACCATCTCATCCTCGAGCGGCGTCCTAAGGCCCGACGGGTGCGTCGGGTCGGTTTCGATTCGACCGTCATGGAACAGCACCGTGAACTCCCGCGCACCCAGATTGAACAGGGCGGGCGCATTGCGGGGAATACGCTGTTCAGGCATATTTTCCGGATCGGCCCGCCGGTCGGGTCCCAACCCGACCCCACCCTCGCCAAGGCCCAGCGACAGCCCGTCCGAGGTCGCAAAGCGCGGATGGTGACAGGTCGCGCAGGAAATATTGCGATTCCCCGACAGGACCGGATCATAGAAAAGTAGATGACCCAGTCGCGCTTCGGCCTCGTTTACCGGCAGGTAGTCGGCATCGGTGACTGGTGCGGGCACGTCTGCCAGAACCGGGCTGACAATGACGGCTAGGATCAGGGCAACGCGCATTTTACTCCTCCGGATGACAAAGCTTTATCGTGGCAACCCGCACCTGCCCAGCCAGCATCGAAAGGATCAACCATTGCGGCCCGCCAGGCAACGCGCGAACATGTGATTCAGAAAGTGGAGACGTCATGCGGCGGATGTTCGACCCGAAATTCCTGGTCAGCCTTGCGCGATCTGTCTGGCACGCAACCGATGACAGGCACCTGAGCCTGATCTCCGCCGGTGTTGCCTTCTATGCCATGCTCGCGATCTTTCCGGCTATGGCGGCCACAATCGCGATCTGGGGGCTATTCTCCGATCCAACCGTCATGCGGGAATATCTGTTTTCAATACATGAAGTCATTCCGGATGCGGCTTACGAAATCATCGAAACGCAACTGAATGCTTTGCTCGACGCAAATACCGGAACTCTGGGCTGGGCTTCGGCGGTGTCTTTGATGATTGCGCTTTATTCGGTTCATTCTGGTGTCACAGCTATGATCATGGGTCTAAACGCGATACATGCCAGCCGCCGCCGTGTCGGCCTAGCTAGACATCTTGGCTCTATTGCGCTGACACTTGTACTGATTGCGCTCTTTCTCTTTGCGCTTGTCGTAGTCGTGATCGTGCCCATCGCGCTGAATTTTGTACCCTTTGATTTCTTCACCCACTCTGCCCTTCGGATCATGCCATGGGCAGTCATGTTTCTTGTCGTTATGGTGGTGCTTGGTCTGTTTTATCGCTGGGGCCCAAACATGCCGGCGCGCCATCAATGGATTACACCAGGCGCAGTTCTGGCGGCGTTGCTGTGGGCCGCTGCATCAATGGCGTTCTCTGCTTATCTCGAGAATTTCGGAACATATAACCGCCTTTATGGCTCCATCGGCGCCGTTGTGGCGCTTATGATGTGGCTCTATTTGTCGGCCTATATAGTTTTGTTAGGTGCTGCGGTGAATGCCGAACGCGCAAGATTGCTACGCGATCAGTAGTCCTTTTCGTAGAAAAGCCCGATCCCGGTTCCTCCATCGGATTCAAGCGTGCCGCGCAGGGTCACGCCTGGTCGCACATCGAGATTGAGGTTTAGTTCAGTCTTGCCCTCGCCGCCGACAGTGACGTCCGTATAGACCTTTTCCGAAACATACTTGCCCGCCCGCAAGGCCGCCGTCCCATCGGCATCTGTCGTCACATCCAGATCGTCGAGACCAAACGAGCCTCTGAGCTTTGACACGACGCCTTCCCCACCCTTGCCGGCAAGCGTCGCGATTGCCGACGCAAGTTGAGCGGCCTGAAACGGCGACAGGTTGGTCAAGCTGCGACCGAAAAGGAGATGCGCGACGACTTCTTCTTCGGGCAGCTCCGGTGCGGAGACGAAATGAATTTCCGGTTGCGAGGCCTCACCTTCGATCACGATCGTCGCCGTTATGCCCTCACTCTTGGTTGAGGCGGCGAAGCGGATATAGGGGGTCAGTTCACCCTGAAGCTGGACGAGACCCTCATCTATGGTGAAACGCTTTCCGAGGATATCGAGCCGTCCGCGCACGAGGTTGAACTGACCCGCCGGAATGATGTCCGCCGTGGTTCCGCCAAGGCTGAGATTGCCGTCCATTTCGGCATCAAGGCCCCGCCCGCGTACGAAAATCCGACCCGGGGCAGAGATCGTCAGGTTGATCCCATATACCGGACCCCGATCGCGTTTCGTTTTACCGTCTCCGTCGATCCCGGCGCGCTGGCGAGTGACCCGCACGGCAGAGGGTTCATTGACATGGGCGATGCCTTGGATCGCCGTGGTTGTTCCAAGGCCGGTAGAAGGCACCCTGATTTCCGTCCGACCGAGAGTTACCGCGCCGACAATATCCGCGCCACTCCGGAACGGCCCTCGGATGGCGACATTGCCATCAACCGTGGTCTCATAGAGGTCGGGGTCCCGCAGGCTGACACCGGAAAGGCGGATCGCCAGATCGCCGTTGAAGGGCGTGGTCAATGCGACGGGTCCTGACAACTCCACCCGACCGCCGCCGCGTACCGTTGCGGCACCGGCGAGGCTTGCACTTGAATTGGCAAGATCGGCGTTCAGGTCGAGGTTTTCGAACTCGATACCAAAGGTCGGTGCGACAAGGCGTCCGCCCGAGATACCCACCCGGCCGGACAGCGACGACAGCCGGGGTGGACCATCAAGACGCAGGTCGAAAGCAATCGGCCCGGTGATATTGCGCGGTGCGAGGAAGGGGTTGAGTATCGCCGATTGTGCGCCGCCGCTGATCGCCAGGTCACCTGATGCAAAATCGCCAGCTATCGTTCCGTTGATCTGGGCCGAGGTCGCACCCGGTCCGGTCGCGTCGATGTCAATATCATAACCCGAGGTGGTTTCAGTAACCCGCCCACCTGTGGTCAACGGGCCGGGAAAGCCCGCTGCGATCAGAGCCATATCATTGAGCCGCGCCGACACATCGACATGACGTTCTTCGTCCTCGATCAGCCCCTCGGCATCCAGTGAAAGCTGAGGATTGGAAAGGCGGAAGATATCAAGCCGAACCTTCCCGCGTTCTTCGTCGGCGACGAGGCTCAGTTCAGATTTACCGCGAAGCAGCTTGTCGACTATCTCCTGCCCGATACCAAGTTCTGCGCCAGTACCCTCCAGCGTGATATGCCTAAGATCGCCGGTCTGGTTTAGCGTAGCCGTGGCCGCCAACGCACCGCGGTAGTTGGGACCAAGGACGCTCAGATCGGTGAAATCCAGCGTTGCCTTCAGATCGCTTCCGCCCGTGCGGAGCCAGCCTGAAGCTTCGGCCGTGAGCGTCGTGGCCCTGATATCGAGACGCCGGATTTCGGTGCCCTCTGTATCGCGCCGGACAGAGGCTGTGACCCGCGCCAGCCCAGCCAGAAGCCGGTCAAGTTCCGCCTGCCCGGCGCTGAGATCGCGGCCCTCGATACTGCCTTCGAGATCAAGCAGACCAGAAAGTATCCCGGCAGAGCCGCTGACATTCAAAGCGGCCGATCCGCCAAGCGGGCGATTTGCGAGGTCGGAAAACCGCCCCATATCCGCGACATCGGCGGCGAGATCACCGCTGACGGTCATGCCGTCATCCGGGCCGGTGACCGACAATCCGCCCCCGGCACCGTAACCATCCCCCGTGACGTCGAGCACGGGGATACGCAGCGGCGTGCCCTTCAGCCAGTGAAAGACCGCCCGGCCGGAAAGGCGGGACCCAAGCGCTTTTGCGATGGCCTGATCAGCCGGACGGACCCCTTCCGCATCGAAACTGACCGTCCCGCCTGCGCGCGCCGCCACGACCCCGGCCTGCCCGCCGCGCGCGATGCGACCCGATCCATCGAGCTTCAAGGTGTCGATTGCCAGGTCGTCACGTTTCAGGCCCGAAACGACCCCGGCGAGTTTCCATCCATCGCCCCGCGCCGAGGCATAGCGGAAGGTTAGATCGGCCGTTCTGACCAGGGTCTTTTCCCCCGGTAGCGGCAACAGAACATGCGACCCGTCCACCAGACCGATCCGCGCCGTCATCGCGGCCCGGATCGGCAGATTGTCGGGCGCGAGGCTGAGGCTGCCGGTCAGGTCGACACCACGCGAATCCAGCACCAGCCGGGTGAGGTCAAGCTGACCGGAGGGAAGCCGCTGACCCTCCGCATCAAGCGAAATGTCGGTACCGAAGAACTCCTGATATTCCGGCAGGAAAAGCGGTGCGATGTCGCCCGAAATGTTGGCGGCAAACCGGTGCTCCATGCGATCGTTTTCGGTTTCTTCGGACAGAAAGGTAATCCGGCCATTCAGACGTGGAGTGCCGTCAGTGGTCAGGGCGATATCGGTTCTGAAATCGTCGAGGACGCCGGAGCCGTGGATCGCCAATTCAATCGACGGCACACCGGGCAGGTTGATCAGATTGGCCGCGATCCCGTCAGCGCCCTCGGCCACCAGAAGGTCGAGCGTCGCCTTGCGCGTCGTATTGGAATAGCTGCCGGTCAGTGACACAGTGCCCCTGCGCCCGTCGATCCGCGCCACGGTCAGTTCGGTCGAACCTTCACCGCTTTCCAGCGCGGCCGTTCCTTTCAGGGAAACCTCGGCCGCCGCGCCGAAGAGCGGTTCACCCATAACCACCCGGTTCACGCGCAACGTGCCGATTGACACCGAGACCGGCAGATCGGGCAGGCTGAAGCCCTTGGCCTCGGCCGCCGGGCCCTCCGCCACCGGGCGGCGCGGCAGGTCAATCTCTTCCGCCGTCAGTTCGGCAATCTCGATCCGGCCGCCCAGGAGCGCGCGCCGGTTCCAGCTAAGCGCACCATCGCGGATAGTCAGCCAGACGCCGTCCTTGTCGGCAATTGTCATCTCGTCGAAGGTGGCCCGCGACGACAGCGCCCCGGTAAATCCGGTGATCCGCACCGACCGACCGACGCCTGAGAGATTGTCCTCCAAAAGCCCGGTCAGGAAGTCACGATCCTCGTCCGAGCTGTCCTGAGCAACGGCAAAAATCGGCATCAGGCAAAGAATGACAAGGAGGAGAAGCCGCCGCATCAGAAAGCCTGCCCGATGCCGACATAGAGCTGTACGCCATCGCCGGTATCGCCGGAAACCGGCAAACCGACATCAAAGCGAATGGGCCCGATCCCGGTATCGTAGCGCAGGCCAAGGCCCGCACCGGAATGCCAGCTACCATTACCGCCCCAAAGGCCCTCATCGCTGACAAAGCCGGCATCGTAGAACGCCACTGCACCGATTTTTTCCGTGATGTCGGCCCGCAATTCGCCGGAAAGCCCGATGAAGCTCAGACCACCGGACTGTACGGTGATGGTGGCCGATTTCGTGACCGGCACACCCAGCGACTGATAGGGCTGACCGCGAACCGAACCACCACCGCCCGAGAAGAATAGAAACTCAGGCGGGGTGTCGGCCAGATCGGGCCCGGCCAGCGTGCCAAGCTGAAACCGCCCGGCCAGAACGAAACGATCCTCGGCTCCAAAGCCACGATAAGCTCGGGCGTCAGTTTTGAACTGGCCGCCCGACCCGGTTCCGTTGAACCCAAGAAACGGCGTGATGTCGGCACGAAGATAATAACCTTTGCGGGCATCGGTCGGGTTGTCGCGACTGTCCCATGTCAGCGCGGTCGGGAAAGCGAGGACATCGAAGTTTTTTGATCCCGCCGCGTCTTTTGCCGTCGCATGAATGTAAGACAACCCGGCTTCGGCAAAGAGGCGGTCGTTCAGGTAGCGGGTCAGGCCGAAACTCAGCGAAAAGCTGTCGACGGACAGATCGACAATCTCGGTCCGCTCCGCCCGCGCCGCAACGAAGGCATCGGCGTCGGTTACCGGCGTCGCCGGGCGGTCGATCCGAACGCCGAGGCTGTAGCCCAGATCAGTATCGGTTGCGCCGATCCGCTCCACCGCGCCATCAACGCGCAACCGTTCCGCCCCGCCCAGTAGATTGCGATGAAGCCAGTAGCCCGAAAGATTCACGCCGTCTGAGGTCGAGGCCTCGATCCCGAATCCGAAGCGGCGCAGCGCTTCTTCGGCAAGGGTGAGATCCACATCGAGCGTGTCGCCGGGGCCAAGCACCTCGGCCTCTGTCAGTGCCACCGAGCGGAAAACGCCCGTTCGGCGCAGTCGCTTGGCAACGGTTTCAAGCTCTTTCGGATCAAAGACCTCGCCTGTCGGGAAGCCTGCAATCTTTTCGATCCGGTCAAGCCGCATGCGCTTTTGCCCGGAGACCTGCATCTGCCCAAAGCGCACGCGCGGGCCGGGAGCGAGAAGAATCTCGGTATCCAGTGTGGCCGTGCGGTGATCGGCGATGATTTTCTGCCCTGAAACCTGCGCCTTTGCGTGACCGATATTCCGCCAGCCTTCGACGCCAGCCCTCGCTGCGTCGACGATGGCGGTGGAATAGGCAGGTTTGGTGTCGCCATAGGCGGGTGGCAGCTTCGTGCCTTTCGCATAGGGTTTCATCCGCGCTTTGGCGAAGGTGAAGCGGGTCCCCGGCTGAACCGTCACACGGATCGTGTTGATTGATCTTGGCGCGTCAAGCGGAGCGATGGTTGCAGCTTCTCGCCCATCGATCTCGATCCGGATTACGCCGGAATAGTACCCTTCGGCATATAGCGCGCCCAGAAGTCGGCCGTAATCTGCCCGCGCGGCGGCAAAGAGAGATTGCGCATCGGTAAGCTTGTCACGTTCAGCAAGCTTCAGCAGTGAGGCGTTCTCAAGCGATGACGCGAGCTCTTCAGAACCGCTTGGGACAATAATGGTCAGGGAATCGAGGGCGTCGACCGACGCCGGCGTTGCAAGAAACGCCGTACAGCAAAGGGCCAATCCGGCCGCCTTCATCAATCCTGTCGATTCACTCTTCACACGTGCCCCCCGGCCGACCCGTCTACTCGGTCCCATTCCTCGCAGCATTCTTCGGCGAATTCCAGCGCTCCGCAGGTCGTCGGGCGTGTTTTGGCGCATGAT
The DNA here is from genome assembly GCF_025751495.1 of Albidovulum litorale. GTDB lineage: Bacteria > Pseudomonadota > Alphaproteobacteria > Rhodobacterales > Rhodobacteraceae > Albidovulum > Albidovulum litorale. The sequence continues at coordinate 792,599 of NZ_JAOWKZ010000002.1, forward strand.
CTGCGAAAACGTGAACTCAGTCGCGGTTCAGGGCGGAGGACCACTCTTCCAGAAACCCCCGCCGCTTGATGGCGTCGAGGAAAACCAGAAGTCCGGGATCGAGCCGCATGGGCCTCAGATGCGGCCCACTGGCAAGCGCGGTTTCGTCGATGGGCGGCAATCCGGCTTCGTCGCGCAGCAGCCCGCGCCCCTCGGCCCCAAGCAGAAAGTCCAGAAAAGCACCGCCCAGAACCGGATCGCGCGCATTCGACGGGACGAGTCCGGTCCTGAGCAATGTCAAAGTGTGATCTTCAAGCTCGATCACCGTTGCATCCTTGTCCCCTGCTAAACGCGGCCCGGCATAAGAGCCCAGAACATTGTAGGCTAGGACGAGCCGTCCCTGTTTCAGATCGGTGATCATCTCGTTCGACGAGGTGTAAAGCCGGGGGTTAAGACCGCCCATCACCTCGGCGAGCCGCCAGAAACTGTCCGATTGCCGGGCGTCCTGTGTTGCGAACAGATATCCTGCACCGGACAGTTCCGGGTTATAGGTGCCAATCCGCCCCTCGAACCATTCGGGGTGGTCGCGCAGTATCTCGATCAGGTCGCGGCGGGTCTGGGGCGGCGGCAGGCCTTCCAGCCCGCGCCGTGAGGCGATCAGGACGACGTTTTCCTGCGCGAAGGCGAAAAGCCGGTCCTGCCAGTGGGCCCAACCGGGTAGAGCGGCAGTGGGGCCGGAACGATATGCACTGGCGAAACCGTCGTTGGCCAGTTTCATCTGCAGGTCCATCGCCGATGAGATCACCAGATCGAAAGCCAGGCCCTCATCATTGATGGCGGCAAAGACTTCCTGCGAATTTGCGACGGTGTAATGAATCGCGACATCCGGATTGCGGTTCTGGAATGCCTCGATCAGCGGCCGCATGACGGCGGTGTCCGTAGTAGAAAGTATGACTAGTTCCCGTGAATTGCTTCCGGTAGCTGGAAAAGCGACCTCCTCCTCAACCGTGAACCCCACCGCAAGCCGGGCAAAGCCAAGGATCAGGCCAAGGGCAAGTAGAGCCGCGCGCATGTGCCGCCTCCTTCCCGTTCGGTTAGTTCGAACCGCCCGCCATGAGCGGCGGCAACTTCGGCGACGATAGTCAAGCCGAGACCGGAACCGATCACGTCGCCGGCATTCTCGCCGCGTGCGAATCGCTTCGTCAGTCGACCCTGTTGTTGCCCCGACAGGCCCCGACCACGATCCGCAACCTCAATCCGGGCAGCGTTGTCGTTTGTCAGCACCAGATCAATCGTGGTTTCCGGCAGCGAATACTTGATCGCGTTGTCTAAAAGGTTTCGCAAGGCTGCCTCGATCAACGCGCGGTCGCCCTGCACGGTAACGGGTTCCGTTTTAACCGAGATGGTCAGGTCCTTCAGTTCCGCCGTCGGACCAAATGCTTCTGCTTGCGCAGCGACCAGCTTTGTCAGATCGACCGGTTCGTCCGCCAGCCGGTCTGATCTGGCAACGACGGTCGCGTGGTCCAAAAGCTGCCCGGCGGAGCGGCTGCTTTCCTCAACCGCCCGGATGACAGCGCGCAATGTCTCGCGCATCTCTTCGGATTTGCTTTGCCGCATGGCAATTTCCGCTCGCGCCCGCACCGTCGCCAGAGGTGTACGAATGTGATGCGCGGCCTCGGCGATAAAGGTCTCGGTCCGCGAAATCGCCCCGCGCAGCCTTGCGATAAAGCCGTTCAGCGCGGTGATCAGCGGCCTCAGTTCGACCGGAGTCGGATGATCGACCGCGCGCAAATCATGCGGCCCGCGCCGCCCGACGGCATCGGCCAGCCGGTTGATCGGGCCGAGCACATTGCCCGCAGTCAACAGCGACAAAGCCGCCGCCAGAACGAAAGACCCAAGCCCGATGGCGGCGGCGCGTTGGGCGACGCGTTGGGCGATGGCCTCCTGCCCCTGTCGCGTCTGGGCGACCATGACCAGAACCGGCACCGGTTTTCGCGCGACCAGCACCATGCGCGCGACCGCGGCGATCCGCACCTCGGTATCGCGATAGGCAGAGGTGTAAAAGACGGGCGTGACAGCAGCCCCGGCTTCGGGTGGCGGTGGCAGGTCGGAATAACCTGTGAGCGTCTCGCCACCTGCGTCGATACGGTAGAACACCCGATCGGCGCTGATCGAGCCGAGGATCGAAAACGCCTCATAAGGCAGATCGACGCTGACCCCCTCATCTCCACCCTGCAGGCTTTCTGCAATAGCGAGCGTCGCGGCCCCAAGCACCCCATCCTGCGTGGCCTCGGCTGCCTGATCGGCAACGGTGCGTACGGTGAAATAAAGCACGATGGCCAGAACCGCCGCGATGCCGAGAAGCATCAGAACCAGCCGGAGCCGGAGCGATATCGGCCTGCGGATCATTCCGCCGTCAGCCTGTAACCAAGGCCGCGTACAGTTTCGATCTTCGCGCCCGAGCCCTCCAGTTTCTTGCGCAATCGCGCCACATAGACCTCGATCGCATTGTCGGTGACGCTTTCGGCATATGAAAATAGCCGGTCACATATCTGCGTCTTAGAAAATATGCGTTCAGGCGCCGCGAGCAGAATCTCCAAAAGGCGCAACTCGCGATTCCGCAACTCGCGCATCTCGCCGCCGACAGAGACACTGGCATTCAGCGGGTTGAAGGTCATGCCCGCGAAATGCTGAACCGTCTGCAGGGCACTCCCGCGCCGCCGCAAGACCGCACGGCAGCGGGCCTCCAACTCAGCGAAGTCAAAGGGCTTTGTCACGTAGTCATCGGCACCAAGGTCCAACACGTCGACGCGGTCCGAAACCGCGGCGCGTGCGGTCATCACGATGATCGGGGTATCGCGACCACTGCGGCGTTCCTGTCGGAGGAAGTCGCGCCCATCGCCATCGGGAAGTGAGATATCCAGGAGGATCAAGTCATATTGTGCGGCCGCAAGGCAGTCCTCTGCCTCGGCTAGTGACGCGGCCGGGTCGACGGCATGACCATCCAACCGCAGTCGTTCGGCCACGGATTGCGCAAGGTCTGGGTTGTCCTCCACCAATAGAAATCGCACTTTCTTTCCTCGATACATGACAGGTTCTTGTCAGCTTCCCGGCGAATCGTGGGTTTTGCAAGGGGATGGGTGCAGCGGCTTTCGCGTGCCTGCCCGGCAAGAAAAGAACGTCTGGGAGGACAGAATGAAATTCACGACCCTGAAGGCGCTGGGCACCAGCGCCGCGATCAGCCTTATGGCGGCTTCTTCGGTCTGGGCAGCGGAATGCATCGCACCGGCCAACCCCGGCGGCGGCTGGGACTTCACCTGCCGCCAGATCGGCAAGATCCTTTACGATATCGGTCAGGTCGATGCGCCCGTACAGGTTACAAACATGGCTGGTGCCGGTGGTGGCCTTGCCTATTCCACAGTTGTGGCTGAGCGGAACACCGACCCCGAACTGATCGTCGCAGCCTCGTCTGCCACCACGACGCGCCTCGCGCAGAAGGCTTACGGAGACGCGACCGCCGATCAGGTTCGTTTCGTCGGCGCAATCGGCGCTGATCCCGGTGTCATCGTCGTGGCTGCTGACAGCCCGTTTCAGTCGCTCTCGGACATGGTCGAGGCGATCAAGGCTGATCCGTCCTCAGTCGCTTTTGCCGGCGGTTCCGCGGCAGGCGGCTTTGATCATATGAAGCCGCTGCAGGTGCTGAAAGCCGCTGGCTTCGATGACATCACCTCGGTCAAATACATCGGTGTTGATGGTGGTGCGGATGCGATCACCCAGACCGTGGGTGGCTTTACCCAGGCGATGACCGGCGACATGTCGGAAATCGTGGGCTTCATCAAGTCGGGCGAAGTGCGCGCGCTGGCCGTTCTGACCGAAGAGCGTGTGCCGGGGTTCGAGGATATCCCGACCGCCAAGGAACAGGGTTTTGACGTTGTCGCCGTGAACTGGCGGGGGCTTTATGTGCCGGGCGGCATTTCCGACGAAGATTTCCAGAAATGGGCCGACCGGCTGCAGGCCGTGGCCGACAGCGCCGAATGGAAGCAGGCCATGGCCGATAACGGTCTCGCCCCCTTCACCAAGGTCGGTGGTGACTTCCAGTCCTGGATCGACGGCGTTGTCGCCCAGACCGAGGAACTCAGCCGCGAAATCGGTGTGATCCAGTGATCCGTACCGACCGCGTCTTCGGGCTGGTCGTGATCCTTGTGGCGCTCACGTATATCGTGAGCGCCTACAACCTGCCGCCCGGCAACCTCTTCGACAAGCTGGGGCCCAAGGCATTCCCGACCATCATCGGTATTGGCATGATCGTCTGCGCTGGCTTTCTCGTGCTGCGACCGGATGAGGAGCCTGAATGGCCGCCCCGCCCGACACTTCTGGCGCTGGGTTTCGCGACGCTCGTGCTTGTCGCCTATGCCTATGCATTGAAACCGATGGGCTTTCTGGTGCCCACGGCCATCGCAGCCGGTGTGCTCAGCTATCAGATCACGCCACACCGTAGGGCCGCTGTTCTCGTGGGTATCGGCCTCTCGATCGGCCTTTTCGTGATCTTCAAATACGCGCTCGGCCTTTCGCTCTTCGCCTTTCCCCGGTCTCTTACGGGCTGACAGGAGCCTTTCATGGATATCTTCGCCAATCTCGCGCTCGGGTTTTCCGTCGCGCTGTCGCCCTGGACGCTGACGCTTGCCGTGATCGGCTGCTTTCTGGGCACGATCATCGGTGCGCTGCCGGGGCTCGGGCCCTCGAACGGGGTCGCGATCCTCATTCCGATCACGTTTACTCTGGGGTTGGACGCAACGGCAGCCTTGGTCCTGCTGACCTCGGTCTATTACGGCGCGATGTATGGTGGGCGGATATCCTCGATCCTTCTGAACATCCCCGGCGACGAACCGGCGATGATGACCACGCTCGACGGTTATCCCATGGCCAAACAAGGCCGGGCGGGCGAAGCGCTGGTGATCTCGGGGGTCGCCTCCTTCGTTGGCGCTCTTCTTGCCACCATCGCGCTGGCTCTGGTCGCGCCCTATCTTGCGCGCATCGCCTACAAGTTCGGCCCGGCGGAGTACTTCGCGCTTTATGTTCTGGCCTTCGCCACGCTCGGCGGCATGGCCTCCCGAAATCAGGCCAAAGCCGGGTTGGCTGCGCTGATCGGCCTTGCCATCGCGACCATCGGACTTGACAACAATGCAGGCTTCGACCGCTTCACCGGTGGCAACCTGCACCTGAGCGACGGAGTTGACTTCCTCGTCGCCATCGTCGGCCTGTTTGCCGTGGCAGAAGTGTTTTTCTTCATCGAAACCCACGGCCGTGACAGTGCGGTCGGCGTGAAGCTGGAGCGTGTCGTCGTGCCCTGGGCCGAGATGTGGTCGACCCGCTGGACCATGCTGCGCTCTTCCGCCGTGGGGTTCATTGCGGGCGTGCTGCCGGGCGCGGGCGCCTCGCTTGGTTCATTCCTGACCTATATGATGGAAAAGGGCATCGCGGGTGAAAAAGGCGGGTTTGGAACCGGCGTCGCCAAGGGCGTTGCCGCTCCCGAGGCCGGGAACAACGCTGCAGCCGGTGGCGCGCTGGTGCCGATGCTGACGCTGGGCGTTCCAGGTTCGGGCACCACGGCTGTACTGCTCGCGGTCCTCATGACGCTCAACATCACACCTGGTCCGACACTTTTCGCCGACCGGCCAGAAGTTGTGTGGGGCCTGATCGCTTCGCTTCTGATCGCCAACTTCGTTCTCCTGCTGATGAACGTGCCGCTGGTCAGGGTCTTTGTGAAGGTGCTGATGGTGCCGCCCGCCCTGCTTCTGCCAGGCGTCACGATGATCTCCTTCGTCGGCATCTACTCGCTTTCGGGCAGCTATTTCGACCTTGTCCTGATGATCCTCTTCGGTGTCATGGGCTATGCGTTCCGCAAGATGGATATTCCCACGGTGCCGGTGATCCTCGGCATCCTTCTGGGCTACCAGATGGAAAACAACCTGCGCCATGCGATGACGCTTTCGGGCGGTGAATGGACCTATCTTTTCTCCTCGCCCATCGCCATCGGCCTCTGGCTCTTCGCGGTCGCCGGATTCGTCGCGCCGATCTTCCTGCGGGGCATGTTGCGCCGTCCGCAGGTGGCCGAGGCTGATAAGGTCATCGACTGATGGGACGGACACGGGTCCTGATCCCGACCGGGGCGCTGGGCGTCGCCTACGACCGTGACGCACTCGCGCGCGGGGTAGCCGCCCGGCCCGACGTCATCGCCGTCGATGGCGGATCGACAGACAGCGGCCCCGCCTATCTCGGGCGGGGCGTTTCCAAATACTCACGCTCTACGACCAAGGCCGAGTGGCGCGATCTGATGCTGGCCCGGGATAAGGCAGGCGTCCCGCTGGTGATCGGCACGGCGGGCACCTGCGGCACGGATGCGACGGTCGACTGGCTTTACGAGATTACCTGTGAACTTGCGGCGGAACTGGGGCAGATACTCACCGTAACCAGAGTCTATTCTGGCCAAAAACCCTCCGATATTGCCGCCGCGCTCGCAGCGGGCGGCATCACCGCCCTGCCCGCCGCGCCAGAAGTCGATGTGGACCTCATCCAATCCTGCACCAACATCGTCGCCCTTGCCGGGGCTGAGCAGGTCGCGGCGGCCCTGAACACCGGCGCCGACATCGTGATCGCCGGTCGCACCACCGACACCGCGATCATCGCTGCGCTGCCGATCCAACACGGTTGTCATCCCGGCGCTGCCTGGCACGGGGCAAAGATCGGCGAATGCGGCGCGCTGGCGACGACGAACCCGGCATCCGGCGTGATCCAGATCGATTTCGATGCGGCGGGGTTCACGATGGAGCCTCTGGCGCCGTCCGCCCGCGCCACTCCCTACACCGTCTCTGCCCATATGCTCTATGAAAATACCGACCCGTTCCTGCTGTACGAACCGGGCGGTATCCTGGACGTGACCGGCGCGACCTATACCGCGCTCGATGACCGCCGGGTCCGGGTCGAGGGGTCGGTCTGGCGCCCCGGACCCTACACGGTGAAACTCGAAGGCGCGCGGATCGCCGGCTACCAGACTGTGAGCCTCACCCTGCTTCGCGACCGTCACTATGTCGCGAATGCCCGTGGCTGGGCCGGCGAAGTCGCCGCGAAGGCGCGCAGCGATGTCTCCGCCCGGATGGACCTGAGCGATGGCCAGTTCGACATCGAGTTACGCCTTATCGGGGTCGACGCCACGCTCGGTCCGCTTGAAAAAGGCGCGCCGCCGCCTGCGGAGGTCGGCGTCCTCGCCATAGCCACCGCGCCGACCGAAGCGCAGGCAGCCGAGATCGGCAAGATCCTGAACCCCTACCTCCTTCACCATGCGCTAACTGAAGACGAACCGATGCCGACCTTCGCCTTCCCGTTCTCTCCCGCCGAAATGCCGCGAGGTGCACTTTACGAATTCTGCCTGCATCACGTTCTGTCCCTCGACGACCCGATGTCGGCCTTCCGCCTTGTCACGAATGAGGTCGGCCATGGCTGAACTCGGTCAGATCGCCCAAAAAGTCCGGTCGAAAAACGCTGGCCCCTTCTGGCTGACAATCGACGTTTTCTGCCGGAACAGAGCCGATTTTCAACGCATTGCATCAGGTGTGGACACAGACAGAGTCGCGGCTCTTTTCCGAACCGACCCGGATCAGATAAAGCGCTTCGATATCGCCGATCTAAACGTCGTGAAATTCTCACTGCCCCGTCCAGCCATACAAGGAACGCGCGCCGACCGTGACATGCACGGTGCGGCCTGGGCCGTCCTGCTGGAGGAAATGGAGATCGCCTGACCCCACTTTCTGTCTGAAAATACTCCGCAGGGGGTCCGGGGGACGCGAAGTCCCCCGGCATCTGCCCTGAAATCAGGCGCCAAAAATCCGGGCGCGATGCTCGGCCAGATAGATGCGCAGCCAGGGGGTAAACCGCGCAGGCTCTGCTGCAATCTCGGAAATCAGATCCGACAGCGTCACCCAACGCACGTCCATCACCTCATCGGGGTTCGGCGCCACATTCAACCCTGCGGGAGCAATGGCGGTGAAGATGTCCACCACCTCGTGTTCGACCATGCCGCCACCGACATCGGCGCGGTATTCGACCTGATCGGCAAAAACAGGGTCCACGCCTTTGATACCCAGCTCCTCCGCCAGCCGCCGCCGGGCGCAATCCTCGGCCGTCTCGTCCCAATGCGGATGCGTACAGCAGGTATTCGCCCAAAGGCCCGGCGTATGGTATTTGACCATGGCCCGGCGCTGGATCAGCACCCGTTCCCCATCCATCAGGAAAACCGACACCGCCTTGTGGCGCAGGCCTTCAAGATGCGCACCGATCTTGTCGAAGGGCGCAAGACGCCCCTCGACCCAGGCGGGTATCAGGTCGGCCGACGCTGTCACGAAACCTGTTCGGCCGGCTTCTGCTCGGCTGCCCGACGGGCAAGCTCCTGCCGGTAAAGCGCCAGGAAATCGACCGTGTCGATGTTGAGCGGTGCGAAACCGCCGTCACGGGTCACATCCGAGATGATGCGCCGCACGAAGGGGAACACCATGCGCGGGCATTCGATGAGCAGGAACGGATGCAGTTGCTCTTCCGGCACGCCTTCGACATGGAAGATCGCGCCATAGTCCAGCTCCAGAAGGAAAAGCGGCGACTTGTCGGCCTTGTTCGCCGACGTCACTTTGAATTTGGACACGACTTCGTACTGGTGCTCGACGCCGCGCTTGCGGGCATCGAGGCTGACCTGAACCTGAATGTCGGGCTGAATATCGGCGCTGGAGACGCCTTTCTGCGCCACGATATTTTCAAAGGACATATCGCGGATGAACTGCCCCAGCACGTTCATCTTCACCTGCGGTGCCTGTCCTGCCTGCGGCTGCTCCGGTGCAGCCCCGTTGCCGTTCTCGGCCATCTGGTCTCTCCCAAGGAAATCAAGTCGGCGCGGGTGTAGCACCTTGCAGGGACAGGCTCAATGCCGGGTCCAGCCCGATGGCGGGCGCGGATCGTTGTCGGGGTCGATTTCCACGAAATCACCATCAATGACATCGGGTCGATGTGGCTCGTGCGGCCTTGGCCGCTCGCCGACAGTAAAGCGCTCCACCCGGATACGACTGGCCAGATACCGCAGGACGGATGACCGCACCGCCGGAACCAGCAGCAGAAGGCCGACCGTATCGGTGAAAAAGCCCGGCGTCAGCAACAGCGCCCCGGCGAAGAGGATCAGCGCACCATGGGCGATCGGTTCGGTCGGGTCCCGCAACTCCTGCAGTGACCCGCGCAACTGCGCCAGCGCAAGCGCACCCTGCATCCGGACCAGCAGACTGCCTGCTACCGCCGTGGCCAGGACGATGGCAAGCGTCCACCACAGACCGATAAAGCCGCCGACCTGAATGAAGAGCGCAATTTCGATCATTGGTACCGCGATGAACGCGATCAGAAGCCACATGGCGTGTCCTTTTCCTTTTCTGGCGCAGAGTGGACTTGACCCAACCCGTGACTTACATAAGTGGAGAACAACAAAGTTACCAACCCTGCCGTGAAAACGCCTCGGCAAGAAAGGTCCGGCTGATGAATAACAATGTGATTTCTCTCCTCGTTCTGGCCGGGATCGCGATCTTCCTCATTCTTCGGCTGAAAAGCGTTCTTGGCACCCGCGAGGGTTTCGAAAAGCCACCGCTGCCGTCACCGCAAGCGGGCACCCGCAAGGGCAAGTTCGAAGTCATCGAGGGCGGCGTCGACCGCGATATTGCGGACCATGTGCCGGAAGACAGCGATGCAGCCCGCGCACTTGCCGCGATGAAGCAGGCAGAGCCCAGTTTTTCGGTTTCGGAATTCCTGTCCGGCGCGCGCGGCGCTTACGAGATGATCCTGATGGCCTTCGAAAAAGGCGATCTGGGCAGCGTGAAACCATTCATGTCGCCCGATGTTTACGAGACTCTCGACGAAGTGGTCGAAGCCCGCAAGGCGCGCGGCTTGACCGTGACGGCAGAGTTCATGGGCATCCGCGAAGTAAGCCTTCAGGATGCCGAGTTCGACCGGTCTTCGTCCGAAGGCGAGGTCACCGTGCGTTTCGCGAGCGAACTGATCTCTGCCGCGCGCGATGCTGCTGGCGAGGTCGTCGAGGGCAATCCGAACGAAGTGCGCCGACAGCGCGACGTCTGGACGTTTGCCCGCAAGATGGGGTCTGACGATCCCAACTGGCAGCTTGTCGCCACCGGCGAGTAATGCCGGCGGCGCGTGTTCTTGATTTCGGCGATCTTGCCGGTTGGGCCGCGGACGATCACGTCGCGGCCCTTTCTGCATACCACGCGACTGTCCATCTGCTTGGTCCGGACTGGCCGCGCCCCGATGGCGCAGAGGCACGCAGTTTCTTAGAAACGCATTTCGTGCCGGTCGAAACTGGTGCGCCACCGGGTCTGATTACCGGTTACTACGAACCTGAGGTCGAAGGCAGCGCGACTTGTACGCCGGGTTTTGCCCATCCCCTCTATGCGCCCCCTGAAGATTTGCCTGATGATGGCCCATGGTTGAGTCGTTCAGAAATCGAGGATGGCAATCTTCTTTCGGGGAACGAGCTTGTCTGGCTTTCCGACCCGGTTGAGGTCTTCTTTGCGCAAGTTCAGGGTTCGGTCCGTGTGCGCTTGGGCGATGGCAGCATCCGGCGATACGGATATGCCGCCAAAAACGGTCACGAATACCGTTCCGTTGGCAAGGAACTGACCCGGCGGGGCATTGGTGAAGCGGCCGGGATCACAGCTGACGGAATCCGCGATTGGTGCCGGGCCAATCCCGCGGCGGTGCAGGATCTTCTGCGCCACAATCCCTCCTTCGTCTTCTTCCAACACCTCGACCTTGCTGCAGAAACCGGCCCGATCGGCACAGCGGGCTGCCCGGTCACGCCCATGCGCAGCATTGCGGTCGATCCCGATGTGACCCCACTTGGCGCGCCGGTCTGGGTCGAGGGCGGGCCGCTCGCAACCCTGATGATCGCGCAGGATACGGGCAGTGCGATCAAAGGCGCGCAGCGTGGAGATGTCTTTTGCGGGACAGGGGCGGATGCCGGGCGCCGGGCGGGCGGTATGCGGATTTCAGGCAGATTAGTGACGTTATTTCCGCGTGAACTTGCCGAACGGATCGCGCCATGACGCATCGCCGCCGCCCGCTCAGCCCGGAGGAACGGGAGCTTTGGAGTCGTGTTGCCGCTTCAGCTAGGCCGATTCGTGCGATCCCGGCCAAGACGGCCGAGGCTGCACCTAAAACCCCACCGAAAAAGCCGCGCCCGACCCCCGCGGACTTTCATATCGGTCAGACCGCAAGACCACTGACAGCAGCACATGACCTTGTTCCCGCACTGGAGGAACGGCTTGCCGCCCAGCCCGTGCGCATGGACCGGCGTACCCATCAGCTGATGCTGCGCGGGAAGGTGAAGCCGGAGGCGCGGATTGATCTGCATGGCATGACAGTGGCCGAGGCGCATCCTGAGCTGATCCGGTTCATCCTGAACGCTCAAGGCGCGGGAAAGCGCATGGTTCTGGTCATCACTGGCAAGGGCAAGGTGAAGGACGATCACGGGCCGATTCCACAGCGGATGGGGGTGTTGCGACACCAATTGCCCAACTGGCTCAGCCAACCGCCCCTTGGCGCTGCGGTCCTGCAGGTGGCACCGGCCCATCTGAAACACGGCGGCGGTGGAGCGTTTTATGTCTATCTGAGGCGCGGCTAGGGCTGTGCGCCCGTGATAGCGGTGACCGGCAGCAAAACGATCTGAGTCGCGTTTTGCACCGTCAGCACCGCACCCGGCAGAAGTCCCGTCCGGCCGGTCCGATCCGCTGCCAATGCCGTATCGACATCTGCGATCTGGCTGAGAATTGCCAGAAGCGCCGGAGAATTGCCCGGATTGAAATGACCGCCGCCTTTGGAAAACGCGGTCGTGTCCAGAAGCGTGACATCAAGATCGGCCACTTCACTGACATCGGTGACATTGCCCAGCCGGTCGCGCTGCCCTGTAAGTCGCGCAGAAAGCGCCAGGGCCCGGTCTTTCTTCGAAGTGAAGATCAGGAAGGGTTGGGGCAGCCCTCCCATCCGGGTGGCCTGTGCGCGAAACACCTCGACGTCGATATCGGGCGAGACAAGAACCACGCCTTCGATCCGTTGACGCACCTTGTCATTGCCGCCAATGGCAACCTGACGCAGCGTCTCCATCGTCAGGGCGGAGCCCATTGAATGGGCGACGATCAGCACGCGTTCGGCCCCCGCTGCCACAACCTCGTTCAACAGATCCTCCAGCCCGTCCCGCGCGAAAAGCGCGCTGTCGCGGTCGTAGGCATAGCCGAGCGGATGGGCGCGGGAAGGCCAGGAATAGTTGACGAGTACCCCGCCAAGGTCGAGATCGTGTCCAAGCTGGGCCAGCCGATAGGCGCCTTCGGCGAAATTGTTGTTGAAACCATGCACGAAGAGCGTGACCTCCCGCTGGCCGCGCCGCTCCTGCTTCAGGGCGCGGGCAAGATCGGTGCGAAAATCCATAGTGCCTGCATAGGTCTGGAAATCGGTCGCAAGGAAATCGGTCTTCGGGTCGGGTGCGGCCCGCTCGGGTGTCCAGTGGATCTGGCCGGCCGCCCGGTCCGGTGGAATCGCAACGTCGAGCCGGACAAACCGCGTGGTGCCACTGCGCCCGCGTCCAAATTCGTCGCCCGTATCGGGGTCCGGCCCGCGCGTTGTGCCGACAAAAACAGTCTCTGTTTCACCGGTTTTTGCAGCATCTGGCACCAGAATGACACGCCCGCGCGTTTCGCAGGCGGCCAGCGTCAGGACGATCAGAAATCCGGTGAGTATCCGCGACATGCCAAACCCCTGCCTACAGCAGTCGCAATACAGCACGGGGGTCTGCCGTACCAGAGGATCAGAGGACGTACCGGCTGAGGTCGGTCGATCTGGACAGATCGCCGAGGTTCTTTTCGACAAAGGCGCCATCGACAACCACCGCCTCGCCTGCCCGGTCAGGGGCGGTGAAGCTAAGCTCCTCGAACACCCTCTCCATCACGGTATAAAGCCGACGCGCACCGATATTCTCGACGCTGCGATTGACCTCGGCTGCGATATGGGCAAGCGCCGCGATGCCGTCCTCGGTGAAACTGACATTCACCTCTTCCGTGCCCATCAGCGCGGTGTATTGCCGGGTCAGCGCATTGTCCGTCTCGGTCAGGATGCGGACGAAATCCTCCTCTGTCAGCGCGCGCAGTTCGACGCGGATCGGCAGGCGGCCCTGCAATTCGGGCAGCAAGTCCGACGGTTTGGCAATGTGGAAGGCGCCCGACGCGATGAACAGGATATGGTCGGTCTTCACCGGCCCGTATTTCGTGCTGACCGTCGTCCCCTCGATCAGCGGCAGCAAATCGCGCTGCACGCCCTCGCGGCTGACATCGGCGCCGCGCGTCTCGGCCCGGGCGCAAACCTTGTCGATCTCATCGAGAAAGACGATGCCGTTTTCCTGCACCGCCTCCAGCGCGGCCTGTTTGACCGCCTCGTCATCCAGCAGCTTGTCGGCCTCTTCCGAAATCAGCACTTCATAGCTTTCGGCGACCGTCATCTTCTTGCGCACCCGCCGCCCGCCAAAGGCCTTGCCGAAGATATCGCCGAGATTCATCATCCCCATGCCCTGCTGGCCGGGCAGGTCCATCATCGGCATCTGCGGCGCGGCTTCGGCCACTTCCAGCTCGATCACGGTAGTATCGAGTTCGCCCTTCTTCAGCCGCGTGCGGAACATCTCGCGCGTCTGCTCGCGGGCGTCAGGCCCGGCGATAGCCTCGATCACCCGTTCCTCAGCCGCCTGATGGGCGCGGGCCTTGACCTCTTCCCGCATCCGTTCGCGGGTCTCGATCATCGCGGTGTCCACCAGGTCGCGGATGATCTGTTCGACATCGCGGCCGACATAGCCGACCTCGGTGAACTTCGTTGCCTCTACCTTCAGAAATGGCGCCTTCGCGAGCTTCGCGAGCCGCCGCGATATTTCGGTCTTACCGACGCCCGTGGGGCCGATCATCAGGATGTTCTTGGGGTAAACCTCCTCGCGCAAATCATCGGGCAGTTGCTTGCGCCGCCAGCGGTTGCGCAAGGCGACAGCCACGGCGCGCTTGGCGTCCTTCTGGCCGATGATGAAACGGTCGAGTTCCGAGACGATTTCGCGGGGGGTCAGGTTGGTCATTTGCTCTCCGAATAGGGCGGAAGCCGGTCCTTGCCGGGAAAGTCGGGCAATGCGCGCATCAGGCCCGCGCGCATCTGCACCCACCAGGTGCCAAGGACAGTGAAGAAGGTGCCGAGGATGATCAGGATCTTGGCCCAGTCCATCGCGCCGGCATAGCCGTCGCCCGCGACGGCCCAGTAGATCACCGCGCCGATATAGGCGATGCCGGCGGTCAGCATTGACCGGCGGTCGATGACCAAAGCGATCAGGGCGAAGATCAGAAGGGCCACGGTCGTCGGCAGGATCGCCGCAGACCCGCCCCCGCCATAAAGGTTGCCCGCGATGGAATTCACAAGCGCGGCCCCGGCCAGTAGATGCAGCCAGAAGGCTGTCGCCGAATGCCGCCCGATCCGGCGCGGGTCCTGCATGTCGAACCACATCGCACCCGCGAAGGCGCCGATGCCGAAAACGAGGGATGCCAGCGTCAGATTGGCGCGCGGGGCGAAGCTGCGGGCCCAGCTGTCGATATCGTCGATCGTGCCGCCGGGATTGTAGCGGGTGAAGAGCGCATAGGTCGCCAGAAGAGCAAAGACGCCGAAGACGAACATCGAAAACGGCAGCCGGAACTGCCTGAACCAGACCAGAACCGCCCCCGCCGTCAGCGTCGCCGAGAGGAAGGCGATGCCCTTCAGCCCCATATCCATCTGGCTGAACACCGTGAAGAACGAAACGTAAAGCCCGCTTGCATAGGCGCTGACCAGCACCATGGACGGCAGGTTCATCCGCCGCTGCAACGTGAAATAGCCCGCCAGCGCCCAGGCGGTGATGGCGATGATTGCGGGGATCAGGATCAGGATGAACACCCCGCCAAGGACGCCCAGAAGGATCGCAAGACCCGCCAGCAGGATCGCAAGACCGGTGGCGATGAAAATCTCGGCAAAGCCCCGGAAGAACTCGAACGGCTCATCCTCGGCCGGAAGTGCTGCACGTCTGCCCGCCCGGTCATGGGCCAGCGCGGTCAGCCCCGCAGCCTGTGCCTCGGTCACGAGCCCGGCGGCGACGGCCGCGCGCAGATCGGCAGGGCCGAAGGTCTTGGCCTCATCAGCCACGGACCGTCTCCACCGTCAGGTTGCCGTTGGTGTAGACGCAGATATCGGCGGCGATGGCCATGGCCTTGCGGGCGACCTCTTCGGCCGAAAGCTCTGTCTCCATCAGACCCCGCGCGGCGGCAAGCGCGAAGTTCCCGCCCGAGCCAATGGCTGCTACGTCATGTTCGGGCTCCAGCACGTCCCCCGCGCCGGTCACGACCAATAGCGTCGTGCCATCCGTAACGATCAGCATCGCTTCCAGCTTTTGCAGGTATTTGTCGGTCCGCCAGTCCTTGGCAAGCTCCACGCAGGCGCGGGTCAACTGCCCCGGTGCAGCCTCCAGCTTTTTCTCCAGCCGTTCCAGCAGGGTAAAGGCATCCGCCGTTGATCCGGCGAACCCGCAAACCACGTCGCGCCCGCCGGGGGAAAGCCGCCGCACCTTGCGCGCGGTGCCCTTGATCACGGTCTGGCCAAGGCTCACCTGCCCGTCGCCCGCCACCACGACCTCACCGCCACGCCGCACACCGATGATCGTCGTGCCGTGCCAGCCGGAGAATTTGTCGTCTGCCATGGAAACCTCCAACTCGTCGCGACCCGAGATATGGCGGCATTCGTTGCCGCGCAACCCGCGACACATGCTTTCACTTGCAGGCGGCGCGCCTGCGCCTATCCTAAGTACTGGCCGGATCAGGAGAAAGACCATGAAAGTTGACGGCAGAGCCTATCGCACGATCTGGCCCGACCCGGATGGAGAATCGGTCATCATCCTCGACCAGACACTCTTTCCGCACCGGTTCGAGACAGCGCGGCTGACGGTCGTCGAGGATGCGGCCCGCGCGATTTCCGATATGCTGGTGCGCGGCGCGCCGCTGATTGGTGCAACGGCCGCCTATGGTATGGCGCTGGCGATGCGGGCCGATGCCTCGGACACGGCGCTGGCAAAAGCCTATGAGCAACTGCACGCCACCCGCCCGACCGCGATCAACCTGCGCTGGGCGCTTGACCGTATGCACGCGGTATTGCGCCCCCTGCCGCAAGGTGACCGCGCCGAGGCCGCATGGGAAGAGGCCGCGCGGGTCTGCGATGAGGATGTCGCGATCAACTCTGCCATCGGCGACAACGGCCTTGCGATCATCCGTGATATCGCCGCGAAGAAAGGCAGCGCGCCGGTCAACATCCTCACCCATTGCAATGCGGGATGGCTGGCGACCGTCGATTGGGGCACCGCCACCGCGCCGATCTATAAAGCACATGATGCCGGAATTCCGGTCCATGTCTGGGTCGATGAAACCCGCCCTCGCAATCAGGGCGCCTTCCTGACGGCATGGGAACTCGGCCGCCATGGCGTGCCGCATACGGTCATCGTCGACAATGCAGGCGGGCATCTGATGCAGCATGGCGATGTCGATATGGTGATCGTGGGGACCGACCGCACCACCGCGCGGGGCGATGTCTGCAACAAGATCGGCACCTATCTGAAGGCGCTCGCCGCGAAGGATAACGGCATCCCCTTCTACGTTGCGTTGCCGACGCCGACGATCGATCACCGTGTTCACGACGGCATTGCCGAAATCCCGATCGAGGACCGGTCGCAGGATGAGGTCCGCTTCATCTCGGGACGGTCGGGCGAGGCGGTGACACGGGTCGACCTGCTGCCTCCCGGCTCTGCCGCAGCCAATCCGAGTTTCGACGTAACGCCGGCACGGCTTGTCACCGCCCTCGTCACCGAAAAAGGTGTGATTCCTGCGACGGCAGAGGCGATTGCTGCCTTGAGTTGACCGGTCCTTGTTGCGGTCCAGCAATGCCGTGACGACACGCCGTTTCTAAGGATGGTGGCGGCCCCGATAGCCATCGCCGCCGCCTTTCTTTTCCTTTCTTAGCGGTACACGCTGACCGTAACGCACAGAAATTTAACAATTTCCGTTGAACTTTACCTTTCGCCGCCGTACATTGCAGAACATGATTAAGGGCGGATTGAAGGATGGTTGAAGATGCCTCCGAGAGCCAAGGAAATGCAACCGGTACAAATCAAGGGGCTTGAACACCCTGGCGGTGATAGGGCTGTCAAAGTCGCTGTTGGTGGTGTGTCTGGCCTCTATATTCAGATACAGCCGAGCGGGGCGAAGTCGTGGGTATTGCGGACCCGATATGGTGAATGGGTCGAACGCAAGGACGCTGACGGCAACGTAATCGAGCGAGGGCGCAAGAAGCGAGAGATTGGCTTGGGTCCGTACCCTGACGTGTTGCCCGGCGCGGCCCGCGATAAGGCGCGCGAATTCAAAGCGATGCTTGAGGAAGGAATCGACCCGATAGCCAAGCGTAAGGAAGCGCGGGCGGCGTTGGCGGCTGCGGCGAGGCGCGGACTGACGTTTAGGGAGGCCTTAGACCGCTACGCTACCGAAAAGGTGAAGGAGTTCTCAAGCGAGAAGTATAGAGTGCAGTGGCGGGCGACAATTGATCTGCACGCCATACCAGAGATCGGCGATATGTTGGTGCAGGATATCGCGCTCCAAGACGTGCTCCGAGTTCTGCAGCCGATCTGGACAGAGAAGACCGTTACCGCCGCGAAGCTTCGTCAGCGCATAGAGAAGGTGCTAGCGTATGCGACCGTGCAGGGTCACCGCACGGGCGACAATCCGGCGCGCTGGACGGGTAACCTCGACATGGTGTTGCCTGCACCAAGTAAGGTTTCAGGTTCAAAGAACTGGCCAGCCTTGCAACTCGATGACGCGGTGCGTTGGTGGGATGACTTGCGCCAGCGCGAAGGCATGGGTGCGCGGGCGCTGGAATTCCAAGCGTTGACGGCTTCGCGGTCTGGCGCGATCAGGTTCGCAGCATGGGATGAGATCGACTTTAACAATCGCGTCTGGACGATCCAGCCGGGCCGGAAGGCTTCGAAGATACCTTCCAACGGCAAGGCACACCGTGTTCCGCTTACTGACGGTATGGTCGCATTGTTAGAAAGCCTGCCGCGCCTCAAAGGTTGTCCATATGTGTTTTGGGCGCCCAAAGGCGGGGCGTTGTCTGACGCGACGCTTGGCAAGGTCGCGAAGGTCATTCACGAGTCCGATATCAAGAAGGGCGGCAAAGGCTACCTTGATGCGGTCACGAAGGAACCAATGGTTCCGCATGGTCTTAGATCGACATTCCGCACTTGGGTTGCAGAGCGCACGCGGTTTGATGGCGACATGGCCGAGATCGCGTTGGCGCATAAAGTGGGAACCAAGGTTCAGCAGGCTTACGACCGCAGCGACCAAATCGAGAAGCGGCGCAGGATGATGGCTGCGTGGCATGATTTCCTGTCCGGGAAAACTCACGGACAGATTGTCGAATTGGGGGCAGTAGGATGAAGCGGGAGGCGCATGGGTCAGGGATTACTGAGTATTCTCTTAATCTTCCTGAGACGGCAGTTGAGCAGAAAGAAGTAATGCGCCAAAACACGGAGGCTTGGAACGCTGCAATGCGGGACGGGGGCGGGATATTTGGCGCTGTCACCTCTAACGCGGTTTATGTCTGTAATGAGGTCTTGCGGCAGTCTGAGAACGCAAAACCTTTCCTTGAGGATACACCCGAAGCCTTTGCTGACGTCATTCTCACAAACATTGATTGTGCGAGGCACGAAATTGCTGATGGCAATGCCGATTTGGCAGCGCGACACGCCTTCGACGCTGGTGTGGAATGGGCTAAGGCGCAGATGAAATGGCAATGGGAGGCCGATGCTTTACGTGGTGGTAAAGTCCATGCCGGCAGCAAAAGTGCCGGGCAGGAAACGAGCAGGATAAATAACCCACTACGTATGGAGCGATTTGCACGCATGTCGGAGCTAATTCCAAAACTCGGAAAGAGCCGGGCGGCGAAAATCTGTGAACGCGAGGGGCTGGGGAACAGCAGCGCCATTCTCAAACAGTGGAACCGACACCAAGAAAGTTAGGACACCGCGCGCCACTGTCCAATTACGTACACGTTATTTCATGGGTCGTCATTCACACGATGGGGACCGAAATGAACAAGGTACACGCGGCGAACGTCAAACCGACACCTACCGAATTTCTAACCGGGCCGGACGTGCAGGCCCGCTACCGCAAGAGCCATGTCACGATCTGGCGCTGGCAGAATGACGCAAAGCTCGGCTTTCCGCAACCGATCCAAATCAACAGGATGAATTACTGGCGGCTGTCCGAATTGGAAGCTTGGGAAGCGGCTCAAGCCGAGAAGGCGGCCTAAGCCATGATCGAGCAGAAAGCGGAAAACCCCGGCGCGCTGGCGGGCGCAACCGGGGCCAAATTCGAAGCGGCAAACTTCAAGACCGCATATTACCGCCATCGCGCGGAGCGGGCAAAGAGTCTTTGCATTGCCATTGGCGAATGCGACGCCGAAGACGCCTCCCAAGTCTGCACGGCGTTCCTCGATAGCCTACGCACCAGCGGCCCGGCTCATCCGTTCCTCAATGAGTTCCGCGAGGAAGCGGCTTGGTGGGCCGATTGCGCTCATGTTCCCGAGTTGGAGGCGGTCACGCTCGCCGGGCTGCGCCGCCTTGGTGAAATGGCGCTCGGGATCAACGCCCGCAAACGCATCTTCGCCGCCCTTTGGGACAGCTTCACAGACGCGGACAGGCTCAGTTTTGCCCGCAGTGTTGGTATGATCGGGGGTGCGGCATGATCGTAATCCGAATTGCCCGCCTGCGGCGTCTTTACGGACTGACCTATGCCCAAGCTTGCCTTGTGGCCGGGTTGGCTTACGGGGAGGGCGCGGTTTGAAGACCCTTCGCGAAACCCCCGACATGCAGCCGCCACCGCCGCCGGAAGCGTACCTAAACGAGGTATCGGAGGTTGAACGCAAGTCAACGTTCGTATCAGCGGCAACGCTGCACGGACAGGACATTCCCAAGCGTGAATGGCACGTCGATGGCTTCGTGCCGGGGCACAACGTGACGCTCATCAACGGTGATGGCGGCACCGGCAAGTCGCTCCTGGCCCTACAACTGGCAGCCGCAACGGCAATGGGAAAGACATGGCTCGGCCGGTTCGTCGCCGGGGGCGAGGCGCTGTGTATCTCGGCAGAAGACGACATGGCCGAGATTCACCGCCGCCTTGCTGATATTGCCGCCGCCGAGGGCGTAACGCTGGCCGATATGGACCGGCTGACCATTCGCAGCCTAGCGGGCGAGGATGCCCTTATGGCGCACTCTGACGGGCGCACAGGGGCGCTGATAGCTTCCGGCCTATATCGCGAGCTTGAAGCCTATATGGCCGAAGCTGCTCCGGCGCTGGTGGTGCTGGATACCCTCGCCGATCTGTTCCCCGGAAACGAGAACGACCGGGCGCAGGCGCGGCAGTTCATCGGGCTTCTGCGGAGGCTGGCGATCCGCCATGACTGCGCCGTTGTCCTTCTCGCACACCCGAGCTTGTCGGGGATGACCAGCGGTTCCGGAACGTCGGGATCGACGGCATGGAACAACTCGGTTCGGTCCCGTCTCTACCTAGAGCGGGTGAAGTCAGAAGGATATGAGGCCAACCCGGACGCCCGAGTGCTTCGCGGCATGAAGTCAAACTATGCCCGCACAGGCGGGGAAATCGCGCTGCGCTGGCAGAATGGCGTTTTCGTCGCCGAGCCTCAGGAAACTGGACTTGACCGGCTAGCAGCTAACTCCAAGGCCGAGCGGGTGTTCCTGAAACTCCTGCGGGAATTCGCAGGGGAGGGCCGCCACCTGTCGCCCAAGACCGGACACGGCTATGCCCCGAATGTCTTCGCAAGGTCTGGCCGCGCCGAGGGTTGCACAAAGAACTCCCTACAAATCGCAATGGAGGCGCTCTTTGCGAAAGGGACCATCCGTACCGAAGAAAGCGGCCCGCCATCCCGTAGGGTTAACCGAATAGTGGAGTCGGAATAGTGCTTCACTCGCCGCTAGCCTCGTCACACAGCGAACGTCCGCAATCGGGACAAACCAGTCGTTCGTCACGTCATCGAAGCGGGCTGAATAAGTCTGTCCGGCGAAAGCTTGGTTCGGCTTGAGGGCGCCGATGAGTCTCGATTACAGTTTACCTGAGCTAGCTGCTGGCGCGAGTTGCGCGAAGGTAAATGCCGCGTCTGACGGGCCCTCGGTGGCCAGTTTGTCGACCTTGCTCCAAGCTTCGGTGATGTCGGGTCTGTGACCTGGCGCGACCCACCAAAGAACGTAACCGCGAGGGGCGTCCTGGTCGAACCACTCGGCGCGTCGGTTGTAGAAGGCGCCGTGCGAGCCTTGGTAAACGAAAGCCTTCAGCGCCTCGGGCGTTTCCCAAATCGAGTAGGATGCGATGATGCGCTGGTCATCGAAGAGCGGCCAACCGGCCTCCTCCGCCGGTGGTCGCTCGTCGCCGAAGCGCCAGACAAAGCCCGGACTAGCCTCAGCACGTGAATTGACGCGCGGAACGGCCTCAGCAAAGGTGGTAATCTGCGGGTCATCCACGGGGGCGCGCAGCGTGCCCCAGCTGAAATGGGCGAGGTGGCGGATCGGAGCTGTCATTTGTGAGACTTTGCGCGAGAGCCATGGGCTTATCAACTGATTTTCTCGGCCCGCCGAGGACAGGCAAGGAATATGACCCGATTTTAGGCGTCATCGTCCCAGCGGCCGAAATGGAAATTGCCTTGATATAAACTTGAAACTCCCTTTGAATTTCTGCTTAGGGCTCAAAGCGGGCATTTGCCTTGTGGTAAATCCGTTGGTAGTCGCCTTCGCACCCGGCCTGGGGTCCCTACATTAAGCTGCACCTCCATTTTGTGCCGATGGCTTTCAATCCCCTTTGAACAATAACGCGGTACGTTATCCGAACGGGGCATACTGTTTATGACGCGGAATAGTGCTTCACTCGGTCTTCACTCGCCCCTTAACTCGGTCGATTCAGTCTCCTTCACTCGGCCTTGTATCGGCCTTAACTCGGCTAGCCACACACTCCCCTTATACCCCTATGCGAGTGAACGCCCTTGGGGCGGCGTTCTCGCAAGGGTTGGGGTAGGGCGTGCGTTGAAAGCACATTGCGACAGCCCTTCTGACCTTTCTATGTCAAGCACTATTTTCACCTTTTTTTCTGCTGCGGCTTCAGAAATCTATGCTGGCAGCCACAATGGACGCCAATGTAACGGAATGAAATATTGATATCAAATGCTTAGGATGTCATAATTCACCATTCCACCCAACAACCTGCCCTTAGATAGAATGCCGAAAGCCCCACCCAAGCCAGAATTCAGCACAAGACGCGGTAACGGTTCCGTAGCCCTTGCCGGTGTTGACGGGCGTACACTTGCGGCTCGACGGTTCCGCGAAATCACCTCGCGCATTGAAGACGACCTAGGCAATGACCTGACAGAAGCGCAGCGGGCTATCATGGCGCGCGCCGCTACGCTGGCGGTGTGGTGCGAGGAAGCCGAAACTGAATTTGCTAACTCCAAGGAATTCGACCCTGCGACCTATTCCACGGTTGCCAATGCCATGCGTCGTCTGCTTTCCGACCTTGGCCTAAAGCGCGTGGCGCGAGACGTGACGCCCTCCCTCGACAGCTACATTTCCAAGAAGGGGGCGGCCAGTGGTTAGCATCGTTGACGCCATGACCGACCCGAACTTGTTCGGCGAAACCTTCGGGGGCGATAGCTTCAGCGCATGGCGCGCGCTCCTGAGCGCGTTCTATGGCCTCGACATGAGCGACGAAGACCTGGAGACCGTCAAGAGCCTGACGGGGCGTCAGAGCTTCGCAGAGGGCGGCTTTCGCGAGTTGTGGGTGCCTGTGGGGCGGCGGGGCGGTAAGAGCCACGTGGCGGCGCTTGTGGGCGTGTACGAGGCTGCCTTCCGAGACTATCGCCCGAAACTGTCGCCGGGGGAGGTTGCAACGGTCATGCTGCTTGCGGCTGACCGGGCGCAAGCCAGAACGCTCCTCCGCTATGTACAGGGCCTGTTTGACCACCCCATGCTGCGACCGCTGGTGAAGCGCGAGACGGCGCAGGGCCTGGAACTGACGAACCGGGTTGTGATCGAGGTTGCAACGGCGACATACCGCACTGTTCGGGGCTACACGCTTGCAGCGGTCATTCTGGACGAAATCGCCTTCTGGATGGCCGACGGTGCCTCGCCTGACGTTGAGATCGTTGCGGCCCTTCGCCCCGCCCTGGCCACGCTTGACGGGCGTCTGATCGGCATATCCTCGCCCTATGCCCGGCGGGGTGTGTTGTGGGACGTTTACCGCCGAGCGTTTGGCAATGACGACGAAAACCGCGCGCTTGTGGCTCAAGCGCCAAGCCGCACCATGAATCCCACCATCGCCGAGTCTGTTGTTGAGGCGGCTATGGCGGAAGATGCTTCGCGCGCGAGGGCTGAATGGCTTGCAGAATTCCGCACCGACATTGCGATGCTGTTGGATGCCGACCTGATCCGCGACTGCACCCGGCCAAAGCCGCGAATGCTGCCTCCGGTGCAGGGTACGCGTTATCTGGCCTTTGTCGATCCGTCTGGCGGCGGGGCGGATGAATTCACAATTTCCATAGGTCACCTGGAGGGTCGGCACGTAATTGTCGATCTGGTGGAGGGCCGTTCTGGTTCTCCCGCTGAAACGGTGGCCGAGTTCGTTAAGCTAATGACTCCCTATGGCGTGAAGCGGGTAATGGGTGACCGCTACGCCGGGCGTTGGCCGCGCGACGAATTCAAGAAGCACGGGATCGGTTACGAAGTTTCGGAGCAGAACCGATCCGAGGTCTACCTTGAAATGTTGGCGGCCCTGAATTCGGGCCGCGTGGAATTGCCGCCAGATCAGAAGATGGAGCGGCAATTGATAGCGCTTGAGAGGCGCACAAGTCGTTCGGGGCGTGACTCCATCGACCATCCTCCCGGCGGCCACGACGACCGAGCAAACGCGGTTGCCGGGGTTGTCGCCTACGCAAACGGAACTGCCAATCGACCAATTGTCCTGACGGGGCTGCAATGGACGCCCGCAGGCTTCATTAGAACAGGACCACCAAGATGAAATACTCAGTACCAATCCGCAAAATTCTTGAACGCGCGAAGGCGCAGAACGAGCGTGCACAGACCGGGGGCATTGCCCAGATGCTTGGCGAAATGACCAGAATGGCGTTGGCGTCGGAGGCGTTTGACGTGATCTTGACGACGCGCGACCCGACGAAGACCGAGGCGTCGCATCTGAAAAGCATTCATGATGCTTCGAAGAAGCTGGCGGGTGCAGCCGCAAAGAGCCGCGCCGAAGCCGACCGGATTCTATCCGAGGCGGGGTATGCGATAGGGCAGAAGTTACGTGAGGAAACCAAGTTGACTGACGGGCCGCGCGGTCCCGAAATTCGGTCGGCATTACGGGCGATGTCGCAGGCTGACCGCAACAGCCTCCTGCTTAGCGCGATGAAGTCCAAGGACTCGGAAACTCTCGCGGCCATGCTGGATGCGCCAGCCTTCCTGGCAGGCATTGACCGAGAACACCAAGCCACCATGCGAGCAACATACGAGGAGCAGGTTGCGCCGCATTTGGTTCGGGAAATGGGCGCACTTCTCGATACGCACCAGTCAGCCGTCGCTATGACGCGGGCGGCAGAGCGGGCTGCGCAGGAGGCACAGAAAGCGGATGCCGTTCACAAAATTTCCGAGGCTGAGCAGGCGGCCATAAACGCAATGAAAGAACTGGACGCGGCGACGCGGTCCTAAGGGCGAGAATCTGGCCAAACGCAAGGAGCTTTGGGGCACGCGGAATAGTGTTACAACTTGTCGAGAAGAAATTTTAGTCAGAATCAGATTGCGACGATGATACTAGTCCGATCAACGCCTCCGGATCTTCCTTAGCTAACGATTCAAGAAAATTCGAGATTGTGTAAGTCGAATCTACGCAGGTGCCGGATGCTACTTCATCGGAATCAATTACTGTTAGTTCATTATCTCGAAGGACGAATATACGACCTCTTTCGAACCACGATAACATGCTTCCGATTTCAGTTACTTTCTCTCCGCTAGGGAACATTGAAATCTCATCTCCAATATACTTAAAAATTAGAGACCCGGCGTCTCTTTGTTTGGTTTCAGACGGTGCGTCTACGAAGCAAAAGTAGAAAATATAGTTGTCGAGAGGGTCACCATCCAATTCTGCCGACATTATCGCTGTTGGATAGAGATTTGCGGTCGCAATCACGGCCAACGCGATAAGTCCGAAACTTGATATTTCCTGCCTGTAGTTATAACTCATTTCTTCAACCTCACTCCCGACCTCCGGCGATCACGTGCAGCCTGGCGGATTTCGACCCAAGTTGTCCCTCAATGAAACTTTTGCGCACTTCATCGGAAATGTCGAGGAAGGGGCAACCAGTTTGCCCGCAATCTGTTACACGTTGGATGGTTCTGGAATGCCCGGCTGAAATTCGCTCTGTTTCGCGTAGGTCCAACACCTACATGCGAGATCGCGAACGCATTCAGTGAGCGCTTCTACATTATCCTTCTCATTTCGGGTCATTCTGACCTCCTCAGTCTCACCTTTGACCCCCGCCGTTCTCGGAAATGAATTCTACGCCAGCGGCCTCTAGGGCGGCTCGGATGGCTGCGACAGCCTTCTCCGATGCAGGCGGTTGCCCGGACGATATTCAAACTCGCAGCATGAGGGCGCGCCAATGAGACAGATCAGCACAAGCGGTAAGGCATACCGCCTTCAAGGCATGATTCGCGCGTCGATCATTGCCGAGGAAAACGAAACATCGAGACTGTTCGCTGACGGTAAGGGCGTGACGTGGGTGCTTGAGGCCGCAGAGGAACTAGCCAGCCAGATCATTAATGAAGTCGAATTGATGGAGATGGAGCGAACATCTGCCGAAAACAATAAGGCGGGTTCAAGGGCGGATTGGCGTGAACGCCATCAATGATGTTATTTAATTTCAATAACTTACGATTGGAAGTGGCGGCCCCGATAGGATTCGAACCTATGACCTACCGCTTAGGAGGCGGTCGCTCTATCCCCTGAGCTACGAGGCCGGACGTGTTGCGTCCCTGCATTCGATAGAGACGGTTGGGCGCTTTGACAAGTACGGGGTCCGAGGGCGATCGGTCAGGACCCGAGGAAGCAGGCAACGCTGTTTGCCATATCCTCGGCGGTCATCTCGCGATTGAAGAATTCGACGAATCCCGTTTCGGGCAGCATCAGATATGTCTGCGTCATGTGATCGACGAGGTAATACTCGTCGCTCTTGTCTTCCGGCACCTTGTAGTAGGTACGGTACTGCTTCGCCGCCGCAGCGATCTGCTCGGCCGAGCCGGTCAGCCCGATCATCCGGGGATGCAGGTAGTCGGTCCACTCTTTCAGCACCGCAGGCGTGTCGCGGTCGGGATCGACCGAGATGAAGACGGGCGTCACCTCAAATCCCTGTTCCTCAAGCGCATCGATAGCCTCGGCGTTGCGGGCGGTGTCGGTGGGGCAGACATCGGGACAGAAGGTATAGCCGAAATAGACGAGGCTCGGTTTGGTCAGGACATCCTTGTCTGTCACAGTCCGCCCATCTTCATCGACAAGCGTGAAGGGGCCGCCGATCGCGGCCGCACCGGCAATATTGCTGGCGCGGCAGGCCGCGTATCGGTCGGACGTGCCGTTACGCGTGACGGCATAGGTTGCGACCAGGCCGATCGCCACGACGGAAACGGCGGCGAGGGCATAGGCTCGTGTCGATACCGGCATTCGAATCCTCCGGGGGTTGCGGCGGCATTGATCGCGCATTGCGGGCCGACTATCAATTCACAAGCGTCGGATGCGACAACAGGACCCGTCATGAGCCAACCGGCTGCAGCTAACCCAGGACACGGATCGGACGACGCCTCTGCGGTACGGATCGCACACAGCGACTGGGTCAGGCTGCGGACCCTTATCCTTCTCAGATGGATGGCAGTGATCGGTCAGGCAACTGCTATCGTGGTCGCGTGGAAATACTATGGCGTCGATCTAAACGTGACGCTGTGTCTTGCGGTTGTCGGCGCAGCCGTCGCGGCCAATCTGATCGCGATCTTTGTTTACCCCGAGAACAAGCGCCTGACCGAAACGGAGGCGATGCTGATCCTGCTGTTCGACACGGCACAGCTGTCGCTGCTCTTGTTCCTGACCGGGGGACTGAACAATCCGTTCGCGCTCTTGATTCTGGCGCCCGCCACAATCGCCGCCACGGCGCTTCAGACCCGCGCAACCGCTTTTGTCGGAACCGTAACGATCGCGTTTGTATCCTTCGTTGCCTTCTATCATATCCCCCTTCGCATGGAGGATGGCGGAACGGTCGAAGTTCCGGGCGTTTTTGGGTTCGGGTTCTGGCTCGCAATCGTGATAGGCGTCGTGTTCCTTGGCCTTTATGCACGTCGGGTTGCGTCAGAGATTCACTCAATGGGTGATGCATTGCTCGCAACCCAAATGGCGCTGGCGCGTGAACAGAAGTTGACTGACCTTGGTGGGGTCGTGGCGGCTGCAGCGCATGAACTCGGCACGCCCCTCGCCACCATCAAACTGGCCAGCGCCGAACTGGTAGACGAACTTGATGACCGGCCGACTTTGCGTGAGGACGCGGAGCTCATTCGTCAGCAGGCCGACCGTTGCCGCGATATCCTCCGGTCGATGGGGCGTGCCGGAAAAGATGACCTTCACATGCGGTCGGCGCCGCTATCGGCAGTCATTCGCGAGGCCGCTGAACCGCACTTGAACCGTGGCAAGACGATCCATTTCAATCTGCGCGATGAAGCGGGGTCCGAAGTCGTACCCGAGATCCTGCGGCGGCCCGAGATCATTCATGGTTTGCGCAATCTCGTTCAGAATGCCGTGGATTTCGCAGAGAAAAACATCTGGGTAGATGCTGACTGGTCGTCTGACACTCATTTTGTCCGGATTGCGGATGACGGTCCGGGCTTTCCTCCGCATTTGATGGGACGCATCGGTGACCCGCTCATGCGTCGCCGCCGGGACGAAGGAGCCGGGCGGCCGGGCTATGAAGGAATGGGGCTGGGCCTGTTCATTGCAAAAACGCTGTTGGAACGGACAGGCGCCCGGCTCAGCTTCAAGAACGGGTCCGATCCGTTCCTTACCGAAGACGAACGACCCGAACGTTCCGGCGCCCTGGTGGAAGTTGTCTGGCCGAGATCCGCAATCGAGACACGGGCACGGAGTGAACTTGGCGAGAACAGGCAGATGCAAGTCTGATTCATATCTCCTAAAAGTTGAATCATTAACGTCTTGTTAATCCTGTAGTCGAATGCTGTTTCTCAGGGAGCGCAGGCTCCTTTCGGGAAACGGGTTCGACATGCTGGTTTCAATTACGCTCGTACTGGGCGTTGTCGCGACCTCCGTTGCGGCGGCAATAACGGCACTTCTGGTGTTTTCGGCGCTGCCGCAAGCGAGGACACGCAGCAAGGCAGCGCCGCTGTTACCCGGCCCCCTCGAACAGGCGATCTTTCTATTCGACGGGCATGAGCTAGTGGACGCGACCGGTCCGGCACGCGCGCTTCTGAACGCAATTCCCGGCGCCGGATCGCCGTGGAGCCACCTTTCGGTCTACCTGTCCGAGCGTGTAAGTGATTTCGAAACCGAGTTTGCCCGCTTGCGGGAAAGGGGAGAAATCACTCTGACGGGAAAGGCAGGCCGCAATATCCAGATTCATGCGGAAAGCCTCGGTAATATGACGAGACTGACCGTCACAGACCTTCAGGCTGAAGGGCAGGCTGTACTCGTGGATACGCTGAGCCAGCGTGCGCAGGAGGAAGAAATCACCGCGCTGAGGGAAACGCTCGAAGCCGCGCCGATCATCGTCTGGCGCGAGGATAAGGATGGCATGATCATCTGGGCCAACAGTGCCTATCTCGACTGCTTGGCCGAAAAGGAGGGCGTTGATCGGGACGAGATTACCTGGCCAATACCGGCCATTTTCCCGAACGGTGCTTCCCTCAAGGGCACTGACGCTCAGCGGCAGATGCTGCGCAACGCATCCGTTGGACCGACCCGCTGGTACGAGTGCCACCGCTTCCCTTCCGGTTCAGGGGGCCTCAATTTCGCGATCCCGGCCGATGCTGTCGTAAAGGCCGAAGTTTCCCTGCGCGAATTCGTTCAGACACTGACAAAAACATTCGCCCATCTGCCGATCGGCCTGGCCATCTTTGACCGGCAGCGGCAACTGGCCCTATTCAATCCGGCCCTGGTCGACCTGACATCGGTCGGTGCCGACTTCTTCTCTGCCAGACCAACGCTGTTTTCTTTTCTCGATCGCCTGAGGGAAGCCCAGGTTATTCCCGAGCCGAAGGATTATCGGTCATGGCGCGCGACGATGGCCGAGCTTGAGAAGGCAGCGGCGTCGGGCCTCTACGAGGAAACCTGGACGCTTCCATCGGGTCAGACCTACCGGGTGACCGGACGCCCGCATCCCGATGGTGCGGTGGCCTTCCTTCTCGAAGACATCAGTGCCGAGATTTCAATGACCCGGCACTTCCGGTCGGAGATTGAACTTGGTCAGTCCGTTGTAGATACGCTTGACGAAGCCATTGCTGTATTCTCGCCCGCGGGTGAGTTGATACTGTCAAACACCTGTTACGATACACTGTGGGGGGTGGAACCCGGCGTGACGCTGGGCACCGTTACGATTCTGGATTCGATCCGTGTCTGGCAGGCCGCAACCGAAGCATCACCCATCTGGGGTGAGATCCGTGATTTCGTAGGCAGCTTCAGCGAACGCGCAGAATGGGGGGGCGACGCGACCCTGCATACCGGTGAAACGCTGGCTTGCCGCGTTGTGCCCTTGTCGGGCGGTGCAACTCTCGTCGGTTTTGAACGCCAGACAAGGGCGGGCGGAACCGGGCAGCGGCACGAGGGTCACGCAACCGGCACGCGGTCTCAGGTCAGCGCCTGATCGCGCTATAGCCTTGCGGACAGCCGTGCGGCAGATAAAAGTCGCCGCATGACCGATGCTGCCCCGCACCCAACCCAAATCCGGCTGAGCCTGTCATCCGAGGAAGCCACGACGCGCCTAGCCTCGCGGATTTCGTCGATGCTCAAGGCCGGGGACACGCTGTTGATCAGTGGTCCCATTGGCGCAGGGAAAACCCATTTCTGCCGCAGCCTGATCCAAAGCAGGCTGGCCGCGGAAGGCAGGATGGAGGACGTTCCCTCTCCGACCTACACGCTGGTGCAGGTGTACGAACTTGACGGTATCGATATCTGGCATGCCGACCTCTACCGTTTAACCGACCCGGCAGACATTCTGGAACTGGGACTAGGCGAGGCGTTCGACACAGCGATCTGCCTGGTCGAATGGCCAGATCGGCTTGGCCCGGAACAACCCGCGGACGCGCTTCAACTGGACATGGAGGCGGGCGAACACAACACCAGCCGCGTTTTGACCATTTCCGCATCAAACCGGCGATGGGCGCCTGTGATTGCCGAAATTGCCGCGTTTCAGGCGGCGTTAGCATGATTGACCGGGCTGACGAGATTACGCGGTTCATTGAAACCGCCGGATGGAAGACCGCCCGTCGACTTGCGCTGGCCGGTGACGCATCCCCCCGCCGCTATGAACGGCTGATCCTTGGCGTGAAGCGAGCCGTCCTGATGGATGCGCCCCCTGCACGCGGCGAGGATACAAGGCGCTTTACGCGAATGGCACGTTGGCTGCATGCGAAAGGCTATTCGGCACCCGCGATTCTCACCGAAGACCATGACGCGGGCCTTGTCCTTGTCGAGGATCTTGGTGACGGCCTGTTCGCCCGGCTGATGGCGCGGCAGCACGGGTGCGAGGCATCGCTGTACGGGTCCGCAATCGACTTTCTCGCCGACCTTCACGGCAGACCGACGCCACCATTTGTGGCACCGCTTGACGCAGCATTGCTTGCCGAACTCGTTGAACTGACACCGAAATGGTATCTGGCGGGCATCGGCGTTAAGGCAAACGAGGCCGCATTGAGAGTGCCGGACATCGTGGCGGATCTGTACCGTAGTCTTGCAGATGGACGATTGGTGACCAGCCTGCGCGACTTCCACGCCGAAAATCTGATCTGGCTGCCCGACCGCACCGGTGTTGCGCGTGTCGGACTCCTGGATTTTCAGGACGCGGTCGCAGCTCATCCGGCCTATGATCTTGTTTCGCTCTTGCAGGACGCCCGCCGCGATGTGTCCGTTGCGACCGAAGCCGAGATGGTTCGCGCGTATATCAGCAAGACGGGCGTCCAAGCGGATACGTTCGTACCGGTCTACGCACTTCTCGGTGCCCAGCGGGCTCTACGTATCGTCGGTGTCTTTGCGCGGCTCTGCCTGCATTTTGGCAAGGCGCATTATTTGGGCTATCTACCACGGGTCTGGCGTTATCTGGAACGCAACCTCACCCACCCCGCTTTGACGCCCCTGCGCGATGCCGTGCGGGACGGATTGCCGGAGCCAACGCCAGACCGGATCGGAAGGATACAGGATCAATGCGGCCAGTACCCGACGCCCTGATGCTCTTTGCCGCCGGGCTCGGCACCCGGATGGGGGCGCTCACGGCTACGCGGCCTAAACCCCTGATCGAGGTGGCGGGAAGGACGCTTGTCAACCACGCGCTGGACCTTGCGGATGAGGCCGGTATTGGCCGCATCGTTGCCAATCTCCACTATCTGCCCGAACAGATCCGCGCACACCTCTCAGACCGACCAAATATCACATTCTCAGACGAAACAGACGCGATTCTTGAGACCGGCGGCGGATTGCGCAAGGCATTGCCGCTGCTTGGAACCGGTCCCGTTTTCACGCTGAACACGGACGCCGTCTGGACCGGGTCGAACGGTCTTTCCACTCTTCGGTCGCACTGGGACCCGGACGCCGCGAGTGCACTGCTTCTCTTGGTTCCCCGGGCGGATGCAACCGGCCACATCGGCGCCGGGGATTTTGACATTGACCGGTCCGGTCGGATCAAGCGGGGCCGGGACTACGTCTATACCGGCGCACAGATCATCAATCCCGGCGGGATCGGGGCGGTGCCCGACCCGGTTTTCTCACTGAACGTCCTCTGGGACCGAATGCTCGCCGAAGGTCGATTGTTCGGTTGCGTGCACCGAGGCGGCTGGTGCGATGTCGGACGGCCCGACGCTATTCCGCTGGCCGAGGCGCTTCTCGCCGGGGCTGTCGATGTTTGACGCGAAAACAACGCCAAGTGTATTTGCCCTTCCCCCCGGGGCTGATTTTCCGAAACTGTTGGTGGAGGGACTTGTCGAACGTCTTGCGGGACGCCCCCCCGAAGCCATGGCGCGTGTCACACTTTACCTAAACACGTCGCGGATGCTGCGATCTGTCCGTCAGTCCTTCGACGCGCAGGGCGCTGGCCTGCTGCCGCGTCTGCGACTGATCACAGATCTCGGCCGGGACCCGCTGGCAGATTTGCCGCCCGCGGTTCCACCTTTACGCCGCAGGCTTGAACTCGCGCAACTCGTCTCACGCCTTGTCGAACAACAACGCGATTTCGCGCCGGGCGCCGCCGTTTTTGATCTCGCCGATAGCTTGGCGCGTCTCATGGACGAGATGCAGGGCGAAGGCGTGCCACCAGAGGTACTCGAAGCGCCCGATTTCGCAGAAAACCACGCCGTCCATTGGGAGCGCAGCCTGAAGTTCATCCGCATTGTCGCACGTTACTTCGCCGATGATGCCGCGCCGGACAGCGAGGCGCGCCAGCGCCGCATTATCGAGGCTTTGATAAAACGCTGGCTGGATACACCGTCCGCCGATCCGGTGATCGTCGCCGGATCGACCGGGTCCCGCGGCGCAACACAACTTTTCCTTCAGGCGGTGGCGCGGTTGCCGCATGGGGCCGTCGTATTGCCGGGCTTTGATTTCGACATGCCTGAATTTGCGTGGAATAGTCTCTTATCAGGTCCTTATCCGGCAGAAGATCATCCACAATACCGCTTCCTGCCGCTCATGCAGACGCTCAACCTGAAACCCGCTGATATCGGTGCCTGGCACGCCAGCGAACCACCCGATCCGGCGCGCAATCGGCTTGTGTCGCTGGCACTGCGCCCGGCGCCCGTGACGGATCAGTGGATGGCTGAAGGTGCAGGTCTTGGCCCACTCGGAGCGGCGACAGAACATCTGACGCTGATAGAGGCGCCCGGCGAACGGGCCGAGGCCATCGCCATCGCTCTTTGTCTGCGAAAGGCAGCAGAAGACGGAAAGCGCGCCGCGCTGATCACACCCGACCGCAACCTGACCCGCCGCGTCACGGCTGCGCTCGACCGGTGGGGCATCCTGCCCGATGACAGTGGTGGCCAACCACTCGCCCAGACCGCTCCGGGGCGGCTTCTCCGACATACGGCCGCCCTGTTCGGTCGAAAGCTCACATCCGAAACCCTGCTGATCCTTTTGAAACACCCCCTGACCGCGACGGGTGGAGCCGACCGGGGCAACCACCTGCGTTACACGCGGGAGTTGGAACTAAAGCTGCGCCGAAAAGGCCCGCCCTTTCCGACAGGTGAGGATATAAAAGCCTGGGCCGCCGCCAGTGGAGAAGCGACGCGGTACACCTGGGCAGAGTGGGTTGCTGCGGTCTTTTTCGGTATCGAAGCTGATCACGAAATATCCATTTCCACTTATGTAGAGACGCACCTGGCGCTGATAAGCGCGCTGGCGGCCGGCCCTGACGGCACCGCCGATGCAAGCGAGCTGTGGCGCGAGGAGGCGGGCCAACTAAGCCTGCGCATGATGGAGGAATTGCACCGGGAGGCTGGTCATGGCGGCGATATGAGGCCTGCCGACTATGCCAGCCTCATCGCGACGCTGCTTGGTACGGGAAGTGTGCGGCGGGCCGAGGTCACCCATCCGCTGATCGCGATTTGGGGAACGCTTGAGGCGCGGGTTCAGGGTGCCGAGCTGGTGATCCTTGCCGGATTGAACGACGGCGTCTGGCCCGCGACCCCGGCGCCTGACCCATGGCTGTCTCGTCAGATGCGGCTCAAGGCCGGGCTTTTGCTGCCTGAACGTCAAGTCGGCTTATCCGCACACGATTTCCAGCAGGCCGCCGCCGCGCCTGAGGTCATCCTAAGCCGCGCGATCCGGGATTCTGAGTCGGAAACGGTTCCGTCCCGTTGGCTTGCGCGACTGACGAACCTCTTGCAGGGCCTGCCTGATCAGGATGGGCCTGCAGCCCTGCAGTCAATGCGCGACCGTGGTCACGCGTGGCTGCAGCTCGGCGTTGCGATGGAGGCGACCGAACGGGTTGCGCCAGCGACGCGCCCTGCCCCCCGCCCGCCGGTCGAGGCCCGGCCGCGCGAATTGCCCGTGACGGGCATCGAACGGCTGATCCGTGATCCCTATGCGGTCTATGCCCGGACCATCCTGCGTCTGAAACCGCTCGACCCTCTGCGGCCAATGCCGGATGCCCGATTGCGGGGGAAGGTTCTGCACAGATTGGTGGAGACCTTCATCAAGATGCGACCTGACGGCGAAAGCCAGGATTCAGCTCGGGAGCGGCTTCTGAAGTTGGCGGAAACCGTGCTGGATGACGAAATCGCCTGGCCGAGCGCGCGACGTTTATGGTTGGCGCGGCTGGCACGCATCGCAGACAGTTTCGTGGCGAAAGAAAAGAGCAGACAGGCCGCTGGAACACCGTTCGTTATGGAACGAACAGGCTCTGTTTCACTACAAAACGTCGATTTTACCCTGACTGCCCGGCCGGATCGGATCGATCTTCTGGATGACGGGCGCGTTCATATCTATGACTACAAAACAGGTACGCCGCCTAGTGACAAGAAGCAGCGGGCCTTCGACAAGCAGCTCATCCTTGAGGCGGCGATGGCGGAACGTGGCGGATTTACCGAACTTGGGCCACGCGAGGTTGCCGGTACGACCTATATCCATCTAGGTGGCGACGGTGATGAAAAGCCGGGTGCGATGGAGGAAGGCCTATTTGATGCCGAATGGGATCGGCTTGGCCAGCTCATCACCGCATATCTGAAGCGTGAAACCGGCTACATCGCCCGGCGTGCGGTGTTTGAGACGCGACGGGCTGGCGATTACGATCACCTCGCCCGTTTTGGCGAATGGCAGATGAGCGATCCCGCCACGCCGGAGGACGTGGGATGAGGCGAAACGACGCCACCGAGGCGCAGGTCCGCGCCGCAGATCCCGGTCAGTCGATCTGGCTGTCCGCCAATGCAGGGTCGGGCAAAACCCGGGTGTTGATCGACCGGGTCGCCCGACTGCTGATGGGTGGTACTGAACCGCAAAAGATCCTCTGTCTGACCTATACCAAGGCAGCGGCGAGCGAGATGCAGAACCGGCTGTTCGACCGGCTGGGGCAGTGGGCAATGCTGCCGGAAGACAAATTGCGTCAGACGCTTGACGATTTGGGTGTCGATGGCCGGATCGATGCCGAAACGCTGGCCCGCGCCCGTCGACTTTTTGCCCGTGCAATCGAAACGCCAGGCGGGCTGAAGATCCAGACGATCCATTCCTTCTGCGCGGCTCTCCTGCGCCGCTTCCCGCTTGAGGCGCGCGTGTCGCCGAATTTCCGGGAACTCGACGACCGGGCCGCAAATCTGATGCGCGAGGAGATTGTCGAGGAGCAGGCGTCGGGAGAAGACCGGGATGCATTCGATGCCGCCGCAGCGTTCGTCTCCGGCGAGGACCTGTCCGGATTTTTGAGCGATTTATGCAGGAACAGTGTCGATTTCCAAGATAGCATGACGCGTGAAGCCACGCTTACCGCGTTCGGTCTCGATGAGTCATACGAGACTTCTGACCTGATTGCAGAAGTCTTTGTGGGCGGCGAAGCCGAGCTTGTGTCGTCGCTCATCCCGCTTCTTCTCACGTCCGGCCCCAACGACTCGAAGGCGGGCGCAAGGCTTGCGACTCTAACATTCGACCGCCCCGGCCCGGACACGTTGACGGTTTTGGAAAGCATCTTCCTCTATGGAAAGTCCGCGAAGGCGGGTCCATTCACTGCAAAGATCGGCGCTTTTCCGACGAAGACTTTGCAGAACGGCCCCGCCGCGCCGTTCATGACCGAGCTTGAGGCGCTGATGCTCCGGGTGGAGGCTGCTCGCGCGAAACGGATTGCCCTCGCAGCGGCCGAAAAGACTCATGCCCTGCATCGCTTTGCTGCATGTTTCCTGCCACTTTATGCCGCGCGCAAGGCGATGGGCGGCTGGCTCGATTTCGATGACCTTATCGACCGTGCTGCCGCGCTGCTTTCAGACCGGTCGGTCGCGACTTGGGTGCTCTACCGGCTCGATGGCGGCATTGACCATATCCTGGTCGACGAGGCGCAGGACACCAGTCCCGGCCAATGGCTGGTGATCGAACGACTGGCCGAGGAATTCACCGCAGGCGATGGCGCGCGCGATCATGTCCGCACCATCTTTGTGGTCGGTGACAAGAAGCAGTCGATCTATTCCTTTCAGGGCGCCGACCTGAAGGCTTTCGACGAGATGAGGCGCCACTTCGCGGAGAAACATGCGGCGGTTTCCATTGCCTTTCACGAGTTGGAACTGCTGCATTCCTTCCGGTCGTCGGCCGCGATCCTGAATGTCGTAGATCTGACGTTTGACGAACGTGTCAGCCGGGGCCTTGACGGCGCATTCAAGCACATCGCCTTTCACAATGCGTTGCCGGGTCGCGTCGATCTTTGGCCGGCGATGCCGAAAACCAAGGATCCGGACGAGAAGGAATGGTACGAACCGACCGACATTCTTCCCGAGGATCATCATACCGTCGTGCTGGCGCGCCAGATTGCGGGCGAGATTCGGCGGCTGATTGACGAGGGTGCGAGGATCCCGCTCCCCAATGGCGACAGGGCCGTTCATGAGGGCGACTTCCTGATCCTTGTCCAGCGCCGCTCGGCCCTGTTTCACGAGATTATCCGGGCCTGCAAGGCCGCCGGGCTTGAAATCGCCGGGGCCGATCGGCTGAAGATCGGAGGCGAACTGGCGGTCAAGGATCTGGCCGCACTGCTCAGCTTCCTTGCGACGCCGGAGGATGATCTGTCGCTCGCCGCCGTTTTGCGCTCGCCGCTGTTCGGATGGACCGAAGGGCAGCTTTATGATCTTGCGCAGGGACGCGGCGATGGCGTGTTCCTCTGGGCTGCGCTTCGCGAACGGGCGGGCGACTTTCCTGAAACGACCGCGATTCTGAGCGATCTGCGCGATCAGGCCGATTTTCTACGCCCCTTCGACCTTATCGAGCGCATGCTGACGCGTCATGACGGTCGTCGGAAGATCTTGGCGCGGTTGGGACCGGAGGCTGAGGATGGGATCGACGCGCTTCTGTCGCAGGCGCTGGCCTTCGAGCGCGCCGAAGTCCCGAGCCTGACCGGTTTTCTGGTGTGGATGGAGACCGATGAGGTCGAGATCAAGCGCCGCCTCGACACTGCTTCGCGGGCGATCAGGGTGATGACGGTTCATGGGGCCAAGGGTCTTGAAGCCCCTATCGTCATCCTGCCCGATACTGCCAAGCCAGCCGAACGGATGCGCGACGAGATTCTGCATGTCGACGGCAGGCCGGTCTGGAAGACGAAGTCCGACGAAAGCCCGCCTCAGATCACAGACGAGATTGCGGTCTTGCGGGAGCGGCAGCGGGAAGAGCGCATGCGGCTTCTTTATGTCGCGATGACGCGGGCCGAGGTCTGGTTGATCGTTTGCGGGGCCGGTGACGTCGGTCAAGGGGCAGAAAGCTGGTATGGGCTGGTTGCCGACGCGATGGACAAGGTCGGGGCCGAGATTGTCGATGGCGACGTGCCCGGCCCTTTGCGCCGCTATTCCTTCGGGACATGGCCGATGGCAGGAACCGTCGAAACCGCGACGACACCCGCCCTTCCAACACTGCCCTCATGGGTGGCGGATCGCGCGTCTTCGGTCGTTGACGTGGAAGCCACGTTGTCACCCTCTGCCCTCGGCGGGCCGAAGGCGTTGCCCGGTGAAGCGGGGCTTGACGAAGAAGCAGCGAAACGGCGCGGTACCTGGCTGCATCTGTTGCTGGAACATCTGCCGCTTTGGCCCGAAGAGGATTGGCCGCGTATCGCCGAGGCTCTCACGTCGACGAGTGAAGTGCCCGCACTTTCAGGTGAAATAGACTCTGTTCTGAGCGAGGCCAGGGCAGTCATCGCATCGCCGGACATGGTCACCATCCTCGCCGAAGGAACTTTGGCCGAAGTTGAGTTGACGGCTCGGGTTCCGGCCCTCGGGGGGCGCAGGCTACTCGGTACGATCGACCGGCTGCTGATCGCGCCGGACCATGTCGTTGCGATCGACTACAAGTCCAACGCGATCGTGCCCGACTGCCCGGAGAATGTGCCCGTAGGCATCCTGCGCCAGATGGGGGCCTATGCCGCAATGCTGGGCGAGATCTATCCCGATCGCCGGATCGAAACCGCGATCCTCTGGACACGAACCGGTCGGCTTATGCCTCTTAATCCCGATATCGTGAGGCAGGCTCTTGTCCGGACCACCATCCCTTGACGCGCCACATAGCCGAGCCTACCTTCTGCCCAACGCATTCCCGAATTGGAGAACCATCATGGCCACCGTCGCCGTCACCGACGCCACCTTTGACACCGAAGTCCGCCAGTCCGATATCCCCGTCGTGGTGGATTTCTGGGCCGAATGGTGCGGCCCCTGTAAGCAGATCGGTCCGGCCTTGGAGGAACTGTCGGAAGCCTATGCCGGCAAGGTGAAGATCGTGAAGGTGAATGTGGACGAAAACCCCGATTCGCCGGCGCAGATGGGCGTGCGTGGCATCCCGGCACTCTTCATGTTCAAGGACGGGCAGATCGTCTCGAACAAGGTCGGTGCTGCACCCAAGGCCGCGCTTCAGAACTGGATCGACTCTGCAATCTGATCGGCTTGGTTGGGACGAACGACAAAGCGCCTTCGGGCGCTTTTTTCGTATCGACTCATCTGTAGTGCCACACGGGCGTTCTGTTGCCGAATCTGTTTCCTGCAAAGCTGGAGCTCGGACCGTTACAACGAATCAGAAATCCAGGTTCTCAACACTAAGCGCATTCTGCTGAATGAACTCGCGACGCGGCTCCACGACGTCGCCCATCAGCTTGGTGAAAATGTCGTCGGCCTCGGCCAGATCGTCGATTTTCACCTGATTCAGAACCCGCGCCGCAGGATCGAGCGTGGTTTCCCAGAGCTGATCTGGATTCATCTCGCCCAAGCCCTTGTAGCGTTGCAGGGTCAGGCCTTTTTCGCCCTCGCTCAGGATTGCCGAAAGAAGCTCTGTCGGCCCGTGAATCAGTTGTTCGCGGTCCTTGCGGACGAGTTTAGCGATGCCGCCATAGACCTCTTGCAGTGCCTGCGTATGGGTGGCCAGCCGCCGCGCCTCGCCGGAGCGCAGGATCTGGCCGTCAAGCGTACGGACCTCTTCAACACCCCGCAGCGAGCGCGAGAAACGCAGCCCGTGATCCTGCGTCGGCCGCCCCTGCCATCCGCGCTCATATTCCACCGCGACATCGTCAAGACGGCGGGAAACTTCATTGGCTACGCCCTGTGCGTCGGCATCGACCCGGCCCGGCACCAACGCGCCCGCAATCGTGGCCTGTTCGAGGATATGCACCGGGTAATGCGTCGGGAAAGCCATCAGACTTTTCCTGACCACCCGCGCCTCTTCGACGACGCGGTTGAGGTCGGCACCCACGATCTCTTCGCCCGAACCAAGGCGCAGGATCGCACCTTCGACGCCCTGCTGGATCAGGTAATCCTCAAGTGCGGCCTGATCCTTCAGGTACACTTCCGACTTGCCGCGCGCGACCTTGTAGAGGGGCGGCTCGGCGATGAAGAGGTGCCCGTGCTCGATCAGTTCCGGCATCTGGCGGAAAAAGAAGGTCAGAAGCAGCGTGCGGATATGGGCGCCGTCGACATCCGCATCCGTCATGATGATGATCTTGTGATAACGCAGCTTGTCGAGGTTGAATTCGTCACGTCCGATTCCGGTGCCGAGCGCGGTGATCAGCGTGCCGATCTGGTCCGACGACAGCATCCGGTCGAAGCGCGCGCGCTCGACGTTCAGGATCTTGCCGCGCAAGGGCAACACCGCCTGATTCTTCCGTTCGCGCCCCTGTTTGGCAGACCCGCCCGCGCTGTCACCCTCGACGAGGAAAAGCTCGGACAATGCCGGGTCCTTTTCCTGACAATCCGCCAGCTTGCCTGGCAGCGAGGCGACATCCATCGCCGTCTTGCGCCGCGTCAGTTCGCGCGCCTTGCGGGCCGCTTCGCGTGCAAGCGCTGCCTCGATGATCTTGCCGACGATCACCTTGGCTTCGTTCGGATGTTCCTCGAACCACTCACCCAGCTTCTCGCCCACAAGATTCTCGACTGCGGGCCGCACCTCGGAACTGACCAGCTTATCCTTGGTCTGGGAGGAGAATTTCGGGTCGGGGACCTTGACCGACAGCACGCAGGTCAGCCCTTCGCGCGCGTCGTCGCCGGTGAAGTCGACCTTCTCTTTCTTGGCGATGCCCGAAGTCTGCGCATAGGTGTTGATCGTCCGCGTCAGCGCGCCCCGGAAGCCCGCAAGATGGGTGCCGCCGTCGCGCTGGGGGATGTTGTTGGTAAACGGCAGCACCGTCTCGTGATAGCTGTCGTTCCACCACATCGCGACTTCAACCCCGATGCCGCCGCGTTCGCCGGTGATGAAGATCGGCTCTTCCATTGCCGAGGTCTTGTGCCGGTCGAGATATTTCACGAATTCGCGCACGCCGCCTTCGTAGAACAATTCCGTCCGCTGCAATTCGGCGCCGCGATTATCCTCAAGAATGATCTTCACGCCGGAATTCAGGAAGGCGAGTTCGCGAAGCCGCGTTTCCAGCGTCTTGAAGACATAGTCGAGGTTGGAGAAGGTGCCGTTCGGGTCGCTGGCCTTCGATGACGCGAGAAACCGAACCTCGGTGCCCTTCTTGCCCGGGGCGGCATCGCCGACCACACGCAGGGGCTCGCTCGTCTCGCCCTTTTCGAACTTGGCGTAATGCTCCTTGCCGTTCCGCCAGATGCGCAACTCCAGCCAGTCCGACAGCGCGTTCACCACCGACACGCCCACCCCGTGCAGACCGCCCGAGACCTTGTAGCTGTTCTGGTCGAACTTACCCCCGGCATGAAGCTGGGTCATGATCACCTCGGCCGCCGAGACGCCCTCGGTCGGATGCATGTCGGTCGGAATCCCACGGCCGTTATCGCGGACCGAGACCGAATTGTCGGCGTGGATACGGACCCGGACAAAGTCGGCGTGACCGGCCAAAGCCTCGTCAATGCCGTTGTCGACAACCTCGTAGACCATATGGTGCAGGCCTGAGCCGTCATCGGTATCGCCGATATACATGCCGGGCCGCTTGCGCACGGCCTCCAAGCCCTTGAGAACCTTGATGGAATCCGCACCGTATTCGGCCGGTTTCTGTGCGTCTTCGGTCATGCCCGCTCGCCCCGTTTCTTGCTGTCCATCTTATAGGGGGTTCGGGCGGTCTTGTCACGCCGATGACACAAGATTTGGTGGTTGGGGCAAAGGAACTGACGAGCCGAAAATGCGGTGCGAACACGTGCCCCTAAAGGCCGGGAGAATTGATTCCTGGGATACAGCATTTCGACCTGGTTCGGCTTATGCTAGGCGGCGTAGCGCCAGGTCTCAGACATGGCGGGGGTTGCCCGTCGGCGGTGTGAGTTTCGCGCGCAAAAGCGCCATCGGATGGCTCCGCAGGGTGAGGCGAATGGCGGCGTAATCCTCCACCACATGCTCATCCTCGCTCATTTCGGCGAAGATGACGGCCGGTTCGACGATCCCCTCCCCGTCCATATCGTCGGCAAAAAGCGGCAGCGGTTTCGCGGGTGACACCGCGCGGGCGGCCCAGAGCGCGTCGCGACGGGCAAGACCGAGCGCGGCGAAGGCGTCGGCCTCGGCCAGAAGGGTCAGCACGCCGGTATCGACCCCGGCGCGGCGCCAGACATCCTCGACCGCGCGATAGCCGTTGCCGCGCGCCTGTTCGATCCATTCGCCCTCTTCCTCGGAAACCCCCCGGATCTGGCGGAAACCGAGCCGGAGCGCGAGCCTGCCGTCGGCGCGTTTTTCCATCCGGTTGTCCCATACGCTGGCATTGATGCAGACCGGCAGCACGGTGACGCCGTGATCGCGGGCGTCGCGCACGATCTGGGCGGGGGCATAGAACCCCATCGGCTGGGAATTGAGGAGTGCACAGGCGAAGATGCCGGGATGGTGGTGTTTCAGCCAGGCCGAGGCATAGACCAGAAGCGCGAAGCTCGCCGCATGGCTTTCGGGGAACCCGTAGCTGCCGAAGCCCTCGATCTGAGAAAAGCAGCGGGCGGAGAAGTCGTCATCATAGCCGTTCGCGCGCATGCCTTGCATGAAGCGATCGTGAAACTCGCTGACATTTCCATGCTTCTTGAAAGTGGCGAGCGAGCGGCGCAGGCGGTCGGCCTCCTCGGGCGAAAACCCCGCGCCGATGATGGCGATCTGCATCGCCTGTTCCTGAAACAGGGGCACGCCCAGCGTCTTGCCCAGAACCTCGCCCAGCGCATCGGACGGGAAGGTCACGTTT
Organism: Albidovulum litorale; assembly: GCF_025751495.1. Classification (GTDB taxonomy): domain Bacteria; phylum Pseudomonadota; class Alphaproteobacteria; order Rhodobacterales; family Rhodobacteraceae; genus Albidovulum; species Albidovulum litorale. Next base: position 835,367 of record NZ_JAOWKZ010000002.1, read on the forward strand.
TCCTGCCCGTTCCGACGCCGGATGAAGGGGTGGACCATATCGCCCTGTATCGGCCCCGGCCGGATGATCGCGACCTGAATGACGAGGTCATAGAATTTCCGCGGCTTCATCCGCGGCAGAAAGTTCATCTGCGCTCGGCTTTCGACTTGGAAAACGCCGATGGAATCGGCTTCGCAGAGCATGTCGTAGACTGCCGGATCCTCGGGCGGCAGGGTGGCCAGCGTGAAGCGGGTCTTGTGATGGGTCTGAAGCAGGTCGAAGGCCTTGCGGATGCAGGACAGCATGCCAAGCCCCAGCACATCGACCTTGAGAATGCCGAGCGCGTCGATATCGTCCTTGTCCCAGGGGATGACAGTGCGGTTTTCCATCGTCGCGTTTTCGACGGGTACGAGTTCGTCGAGCCGCCCCTCGGTCATGATGAAGCCGCCGACATGCTGCGAAAGGTGGCGGGGGAAGCCCTGAATTTCCGCGATGAGCGACAGCGTCTTCATCACCCGCCGGTCGGTCGGATCGAGGCCGATCTCGCGCAACCGTTCGACCGAGACCTCGCCGCCGCCCCAGCCCCAGATCTGGCTCGACATGGCCGAAAGCGTATCGTCGGAAAGCCCCATGGCGCGGCCCACCTCACGCGCGGCGCGCTTGCCGCGATAATGGATCACCGTGGCGCACAGCCCGGCGCGGTGGCGGCCGTATTTTTCGTAGATATGCTGGATCACCTCCTCGCGCCGTTCATGTTCGAAATCGACGTCGATGTCGGGGGGCTCGTCGCGCGCCTCGGAAACGAAGCGCTCGAAAACCATGGTGCCGACCTCGGGGCTGACCGAGGTGACGCCGAGCGCGTAGCAGACGACGGAATTGGCGGCAGATCCCCGCCCCTGGCAAAGGATGCCCTTGTCGCGGGCAAAGGCTACGACATCGCGGACGGTCAGGAAATAGGGCTCGTATTTCAGCCGCGCGATCAGGTCGAGCTCGTGATCGGCCATCTTGCGGACCTTCCCGGGTACGCCCTGCGGGTAGCGCCACCTGAGGCCATCGCGGGTCAGGCGGGAAAGGCGGGCCGAAGGCTCCTCGCCCGCAGCGATTTCCGAAGGGTATTCGTAGCGCAACTCGTCGAGCGAAAAGGTCAGGCGGCGGACGATTTCTCCGCTCCGGTGGACGGCTGTCTCATGGCCCCTGAAGATCTTCAGCATATCGGTTTCCGACCGCAGCCGTTGTTCGGCATGGACGAGTGCGGTGCGGCCAAGGTCATCGACCCGGACCCCGTTGCGGATCGCCGTCAATACATCGGCCAGCGGGCGGCGCGCGGCCCTGTGCATGATCGGCCGGGCCGAGGCGACAGTCGGTAGGCCGAGCTGGTCGGCCAGCGCCGCCAGACGGTCGAAACGGGCAGGGTCGCCGCCGTCGTAACAGGGCGCCATGTGAAGTGCGAGGTGATCCCGGCCAAGGCGGCGCGCCAGCCGTTCCGCCTGCCTCACCCACCCAGCCGCGCCGCCCCCCGGCGTGGTCGCCTGTCTCACCGCTTCAGGTGGCGGATGAAGAAGCAGGTCCATCCCCGTGCCCCATTCGAGTAGATCATCAAACCCAAGATGGCAGTCGCCTTTCGGCGCTCGAAGGCGCCCCGCCGAGATCAGCCGACAGAGCCGCCCCCATCCGGCGCGGTCCTGCGGCAGCGCGGTGACCGTGAAACCGTCCATGAGCCGGATCAGCGCTGCGGGGACAAGGCGCGGGGCCGCGCCAGTCTTCCGCCTGATCTCGCGCGCTTGGACATGCGCCCGGACGATCCCCGCCACCGAATTCATATCGGCAATGGCGAGCGCCGTCTGACCAAGCTCCGCCACCCCTTCCATCAACTCCTCGGGATGCGAAGCCCCGGTGAGGAAGGTGAAATTCGATGTGGCGGAAAGCTCTATGAACATGTGGCAACCCAGACAGCCGAGCCAGTATATTCATGTTTTGTTCTCGTGGCGAGTCAGGGAAGAAGACCTGCTTCCGGAGGAGTATTTTCAGACAGAAAGTGCCGCCATCCATTCACTTTCTGTCCGGAAATACTCTCAGGGGGTGAGCCCCGGATATATCCGGGGCGAGGGGGCGGAACGCCCCCTGACCGCGCGAAGCGCATATCGCGTGACGCCGCAGGCGTCTCCGTAGGATCATAGCAGGGGATCAGAATGCAAAACGGCCGCGCGGGGCGGCCGTTTCACGAACCGTCAGCAGACGGGATTAGCGGGCGGCGCGGATCGCGTCTTCGAGCTTGCCAAGCGCTTCGGTGAAGACCTCATCCTGAATCGTGATCGGCGACAGGAAGCGGATCACGTTGCCATGGACGCCGCAAGTCAGAAGGATCAGCCCGCGCTTCAGTGCCTCGGCGCGCACCTTGTTGGCGAAATCGGCCGAGGGCTTGCCGGTCTTGGGGTCGTTGAACTCCACTGCGTTCATGAAGCCGGGACCGCGGATATCGACGATCTCCGGCACGTCGGATCGCAGCGATTCGAGGTGCTGTTTCAGCCGCGAGCCAAGCTGGTTGGCGCGATCGCAAAGCCCCTCTTCCTCGATCACGTCAAGCACCGCATTGGCGGCAGCGATTCCCATGGGCGAGCCGCCATAGGTGCCGCCAAGCCCACCGGGGGCTGGTGCGTCCATCACCTCGGCCCGGCCGACGACGGCCGCGAGCGGGAAGCCGCCGGCAAGTGCCTTGGCCATGGTCATCAGGTCCGGCTGAACGTCGTGATGTTCCATCGCGAACATCTTGCCAGTACGTGCAAAGCCGGTTTGAACCTCGTCGGCGATCAGAAGGATGCCATGTTCGTCGCAGATCGCGCGGAGCGCCTTGAAGAATTCGCGCGGCGCTTCGTAGAAGCCGCCTTCGCCCTGAACAGGCTCGAGGATGATCGCGGCGACGCGCTTGGGGTCGACATCGGACTTGAAGAGGTAATTCAGCGTATCGAGCGACTGTTCGACCGAAACCCCATGCAGCGGCACCGGGAAGGGCACGTGGAAGACGTCGTTCGGCATCGCACCGAAACCGACCTTGTAGGGCACGACCTTGCCGGTCAGCGCCATGCCCATGAAGGTCCGGCCATGGAACGCGCCGGAAAAGGCGACGACAGCCTGACGCCCCGTGGCGGCGCGGGCGATCTTGACGGCGTTTTCCACCGCCTCGGCGCCGGTCGTCACGAAGACCGCCTTCTTGTCGCCCTTGATCGGCGCAATCGCGGTGATGCGCTCGGCAAGGCGCACATAGTTTTCGTAAGGCACGACCTGATGGCAGGTATGGGTGAAATGGTCGAGCTGGTCTTTCACGGCCGCGATGACCTTGGGGTGGCGGTGGCCGGTATTGACCACCGCGATACCGGCGGCGAAGTCGATATAGCGGTTGCCTTCCTTGTCCCAAAGCTCGGCATTCTCGGCCTTGTCGACGTAAATCTGGGTCATGACGCCGACGCCGCGCGACATGGCGGACTGGCGGCGGGTTTCAATCTCGGCGTTCAGCATGATGCTCTCCTCGGAACGTGATCCCGCCCCCAATAATCCTTCGGCAGGAAATGATCAATATTGCAGATTGATGCACAATAAATTTATCACTAAAGAAGAGGTCCCGAGAGATTGGATCGAGCGCGATGGATTTCGACACCGGATCACGCCTGAAGGAAGAGCGCGAAAGACTGCGTCTGTCACAACGCCAGCTGGCGGCGCTGACCGGTGTGACTGGCGGCATGATCTCGATGATCGAACAGAACCGCACCAGCCCTTCGGTCGCGACGCTGAAAAAGATACTGGCCGGCCTCGGCATTTCGCTTGGCGATTTCTTTGCGGGCAGCGCTGACGCGGGGACGAAATGGCATTTCCGTCATGAGGAGCTGCGTGAAATTACCCCCGCGGCAAAGCTGGGCGATGCGGGTGCGCGGGTGATCTTTCGCCAGGTCGGGCGACCGGGATCGAGCGCGGTGCAGATGCTGCACGAAACCTATGCGCCGGGCGCCGATACGGGGCCTGAACTTTACAGCCACGATGCCGAAGAGGCCGGAATCGTGATTTCGGGCCAGGTTCAGGTGACCGTCGGCGAGGATACGCAACTTCTGACGGCGGGCGACGGTTACCTGTTCAACAGCCGCACGCCGCACCGGTTTCACAATCCCGGTCCGGAAGATTGCGTGATCGTTTCGGCCTGCACGCCGCCCACATTCTGACCGAGCGCTGGCCGGCTTCGGCGAAAATTCGCGAGGTGTTTTGGCGGTTCCGGCGGCCTATGGCTGAGTGAATATCCGCTTATGGCCTTGACCCGGAAAAGCTCCGATCCTGTGCGGGTAACCCATGGAAAGGAGCATTACATGGACTATGAGCAGCACATGCCAGGGCGCTCCTCCTACGATCCGTCGCGGGCCTATATGCGGACCCATGGCGAAGGCGGAATCGGCGGCGTCATTGTACTTCTGGGCATCGTCGTAGCGGCTCTGGCGCTTGTCATCTGGATGGCCGGTTCCAATACCGGCGGTCAGACGGCACCGGTCGCGGGTCTTACCGATCCGTCTGCGTCAGTGCCCGCTGAGGAAGCAGCACCGGCAGACCCGGCTGCGGTACCAGCCGCGACCGAGTGATCCACCACTCACGAACAGGGAGTACGTCCCTGAGTTTCTGCTGGAAAAGCGGCGGCCGGACGCTCAGGCGTTCGGCCGCTGCGCTTGCGGCGAGGCGAGTTCCGCCAGTACGGCCTCAGCCGCAGCGGCCGGATCGGGCGCGGCCCAGATCGGGCGGCCGATGACGATATGATCGGCCCCGTCAGCGATTGCGCGGGCAGGGGTCGCGATGCGCTTTTGGTCGCCAAGGTCACTGCCTGCGGGCCGGATACCCGGTGTCACGATCAGCTTGCCCTTTGCCCCCGGCAGCGCACGGATCATCGTGGCTTCCTGCGCTGAGGAAATCACCCCATCTGCGCCCGCCTCAAAAGCCCGGGTGGCGCGTTCGGAGACGATCTCACGGATATCGCCCGGACGGATCAGCGCGGCGTCGAGATCGGCACGGTCGAGCGAGGTCAGAACCGTGACAGCAAGGATCTTCAGATCCTTGCCCGCCGCACCCTCTTTCGCGGCTCGCACCACGTTGGGATCGCCATGCACCGTCAGGAAATCGAGATCGAACTGCGCCAGCCCCCGAACCGCCGCTTCCACCGTCGCGCCAATATCGAAAAGCTTCATGTCGAGGAAGATGCGTTTGCCGTGTTCCTGCTTCAGCTCATTGGCCAAAGCCAGCCCGCCGCCCGTCAGCATGCCAAGCCCGATCTTGTAGAAACTCACCCGGTGTCCGAGCTCTTCGGCCAACTCCAGCCCGGCGACGGCATTCGGGACATCGAGGGCGACGATGAGACGGTCATCGGCAGTCATCAGGGCACTCCTTCCGGTGGGGGTCGCGCCCTCATGATTGCGGGGGAAGTGTCTGTCAAGGTTTGAGGTCGCGGACAGGGCAAGCATTGGCGGGCTGACATGCCGCTGCGGCACTATTCCGTTAGAAAGTGCTTTTGTGCCTCACCATCGCACCCACATCACGTTCCGCATCCGGAAAAAAGCCGCACCCCGGGCCGTGACAGGTGCCGCCAGTCTGGAACAAGTACCGAGCGGTTGTGTTGCAGGAACGCCGGCCCGGCGCGAACGATCGCCATCCTGCCCGGGCTGGAACCCGGCGAAATCACGCTGCGCGGCGGGGGGTGCATCGCACAGGGTCAGCCGCAAAGCTGAGCTTGGCAGCCCCGAGCAGCCGGGCGCGGAGTGTTGCCGCGTCCGGCGCCCGCGCCGGGGCGGATGTGCGGATGAAGGCCTGAACCGGCTCACCCCCCCATAATACCGTCAGGGCCACGATGGCCTCGACCCGGCAGTTTGCGCGATCCCGCCGGGCCCTTGTTATTCTGGCAGACAGAATGCGCATCCGATTACCCCAGACGGCGCACTGCAAAGGGGTTTGGCAGACCGGGTGCGCAATCCCGTGTCGCTGAGGCAAGGGCGATAAGCTGCGGCGGCACCGGCGACAGGTTTTCGATGAAATGGCCGGTGGCGATGCGGATGGCGTTTGCGATACGGGTCATGCTGGTCCTCCGTTAACCTTAAGAGCCATTAACGCCGAATCTCCTTTCCAATTCGTTTCCGCGATTCGAAATCCCCGGCGGCTTGAAATCCCGGCCGCCAATATCCAAGTCACTGACAAGACCCGGAAAGCGCCGTGCCACGTATGGGCGGCCGATCAGCCGGGGGCTTCAGAGAAGGAGAGAACCGATGAACATGGAAAAGTTCACGGAACGGTCGCGCGGTTTCCTTCAGTCCGCACAGACCATCGCGATGCGCGAGGGACACCAGAGAGTGGTTCCGGAGCATCTTCTGAAGGCACTCATGGATGACGATCAGGGCCTTTCCGCCAATCTGATAAAGCGCGCCGGCGGTGAGCCGAAGCGCGTTCAGGAGTCGGTTGACCAGATGATCGCCAAGATGCCCAAGGTTTCGGGCGGCGACGGTCAGGTCTATGTCGATACCACGCTGGTCCGCGTTCTGGACGAAGCCGAGAAGATCGCGAAGAAAGCGGGCGACAGTTTCGTCCCCGTCGAACGCATGCTTATGGCGCTCGCCATGGTCAACACCAAAGCCAAGGACGCGCTGTCCGCAGGCGCGGTGACGGCACAGGCGCTGAACGCCGCGATCAATGATATCCGCAAGGGCCGCACGGCCGACAGCGCCTCGGCCGAAGAAGGCTATGATGCGCTTAAGAAATATGCCCGCGACCTGACCGAAGCGGCCGAAGAGGGCAAGATCGATCCGATCATCGGCCGCGATGAGGAAATTCGCCGGGCGATGCAGGTGCTGTCGCGCCGGACCAAGAACAACCCGGTGCTGATCGGTGACCCCGGCGTCGGCAAGACGGCGATTGCCGAAGGGCTTGCCCTGCGCATCGTCGACGGCGACGTGCCGGAATCGCTCAAGAACAAGCGCCTCATGGCGCTCGACATGGGTGCGCTGATCGCGGGCGCGAAGTACCGCGGCGAGTTCGAGGAGCGGCTGAAGGCCGTCCTGAAGGAAATCGAAGCCGCTGCCGGTGAGGTCGTTCTGTTCATCGACGAGATGCATACGCTCGTCGGCGCGGGCAAGACTGATGGCGCGATGGATGCGGCGAACCTGATCAAGCCCGCCTTGGCGCGCGGCGAATTGCACTGCATCGGTGCCACTACGCTCGACGAATACCGCAAATATGTCGAGAAGGACGCGGCCCTTGCCCGGCGCTTCCAGCCGGTATTGGTCGATGAGCCGACGGTTGAAGATACGATCTCCATCCTGCGCGGCATCAAGGAGAAGTATGAGCTTCACCACGGCGTCCGAATTGCCGACGCAGCGCTTGTGGCGGCGGCAACTCTGTCGCAGCGCTACATCACCGACCGCTTCCTGCCCGACAAGGCCATCGACCTTGTGGACGAGGCCGCCTCTCGGCTTCGCATGGAAGTAGATTCGAAGCCCGAGGAACTCGATGCGCTCGACCGCGAGATTCTGCAGAAGCAGATCGAGGCCGAGGCCCTGAAGAAGGAAGACGATGCCGCGTCCAAGGACCGGCTGGAGAAGCTGGAGAAAGAGCTTTCCAATCTCCAGCAGCGGTCGTCCGAGATGACCGCCAAGTGGCAGTCGGAGCGTGACAAGCTCGAATCGGCACGCGGCCTGAAGGAACAGCTCGACCGGGCGCGGATTGAACTCGACCACGCCAAGCGCGAAGGCAACCTCGCGCGTGCGGGCGAGCTATCTTATGGCGTCATACCGGGGCTGGAGAAACAGCTGGCCGAGGCCGAGGACCGTGAAGACGCGCTGATGGTCGAAGAGGCCGTGCGTCCGGAACAGATCGCCGAAGTCGTAGAGCGCTGGACCGGCATTCCGACCTCGAAGATGCTGGAGGGCGAACGCGAAAAGCTTCTCAAGATGGAAGACGAACTGGGCAAGCGCGTCGTGGGTCAGCGCGAGGCGGTCGAGGCCGTGTCGAAAGCGGTCCGCCGGGCGCGCGCGGGTCTGCAGGACGAAAACCGTCCGCTTGGGTCTTTCCTCTTCCTTGGCCCCACCGGTGTCGGCAAGACCGAACTGACCAAGGCGCTCGCCGAATACCTCTTCGACGACGAACACGCGATGGTCCGCATCGACATGTCGGAATTCATGGAGAAGCATTCCGTCGCCCGCCTGATCGGCGCGCCTCCGGGCTATGTCGGCTATGACGAAGGCGGTGTGCTGACCGAAGCCGTTCGGCGGCGGCCTTATCAGGTTGTTCTGTTCGACGAGGTCGAAAAGGCGCATCCTGATGTCTTCAATGTGCTCCTGCAGGTACTCGACGACGGTGTTCTGACCGACGGTCAGGGCCACCATGTCGACTTCAAGCAGACGTTGATCGTGCTGACCTCGAACCTCGGATCGCAGGCGCTCAGCCAGTTGCCCGAAGGTGCCGATAGCGGTCAGGCGCGACGCGACGTGATGGATGCGGTGCGTGCCCAATTCCGGCCCGAATTCCTCAACCGGCTCGATGACCAGATCATCTTCCACCGGCTGACGCGGGACGACATGGACGGTATCGTGGAGATCCAGCTTCGCCGTCTGGTCAAGCGGCTCGCGGCCCGGAAGATCGCGCTCGATATGGACGAGGCTGCGAAGAAGTGGCTGGCCGAGGAAGGCTACGATCCGGTCTTTGGCGCACGGCCTCTGAAGCGGGTGATCCAGCGCCATCTTCAGGACCCGCTTGCCGAGATGCTTCTGTCGGGCGACGTCAAGGACGGTGACGCGGTCACCGTCAGCGCCGGAACCGAAGGCCTCATCGTGGGTGAGAAGATCTCGAAATCCACCCGGCCGCGTCCGGAGGATGCCGTATTGCACTAAGAAAAGGGGCGGAGCGAACCGCCCTTCTTCTGTTTGCAAATACCTTGGGGGTCCGGGGGCCTTGCCCCCGGCGGATCGGCCCGGCGTAAGCCGGGCCGAAACCGTTTTCGTTACAATCTGCCAACGCAGTCGTGAGTGGGCTTTATTAGGGCGTGGGCCCCGATCCGGTATAGGCTCCCACCCAAGTGACAGCCGGAGCCCCCAATGCCAACCAAATTCATCCCCGATCTGAACTGGTCCGACGTGACGCCGAAAGCGGTTTTTCTCAACCGGCGGCAACTGATCGCGGGAGCCGCGGCGTTAAGCGTCGCCGGGCCGGCAGTCGCCAAGCTGGATTACGTGAAATCCGATTACTCGACCGACGAGGAACCCAACGACATCAGCGATATCCGCGGCTACAACAACTTCTATGAATTCGGCACCGGCAAGGAAGAGCCCTCCGTTAATGCCCAGAAGCTGACGGTGGACCCTTGGTCGGTCAAGATCGACGGGATGGTGGACAAGCCGGGCGATTACGATCTTGCTGACATCCTGAGCGGTGTCACCTTGGAGGAACGCATCTATCGCTTACGCTGTGTTGAAGCGTGGTCGATGGTGGTGCCGTGGATCGGCTTTCCGCTCGCCGATCTGCTGAACCGGATTGGTGTTCAGCCCTCTGCCAAATTTGTTGCCTTCGAAACGCTGGTGCGACCAGAGGAAATGATCGGGCAGCGTTATCCGATTCTTGATTGGCCTTACCGCGAGGGGCTGCGGCTCGA